>NZ_LFLU01000002.1 GCF_001189965.1 Herbaspirillum rhizosphaerae | reverse complement strand
ACACCGAAGTGCTATTTGCGTCGCCGACAAATCGTTTTGTTTGTCAGCAGCAGAGAAATGAGATTATGTAGCGTTTTTTAATTTGCGTCAACATCTTTTTTAACGCTTCACTAAAAATTCTTACTGCAACTTCTCACTTCCAAAAACCTGTTTTACTTCCCCCAACCGCCTCAAACCTGCGCCGCCTTGCGGCTTGCTGCATCGCTGAATCAGCGGGGAGGCGAACTATAGCAAAGCTCCCGCCAATACCGCAAGCCCTTTTGCGAAATTATTTGAAGTTTCTTCATCCATCTTCCGCAAACCCTTATCAGCATTGGATGACGACCCACACCAAAGTCAAAACCCAAAAAGCACTGCCCCCATCCCTGACGGGATGGGGGCAGTTTTTCCGACAAACAAGAACAGCAGATTATTGGTTCTTGAAATTCGGCGGACGCTTTTCCATGAACGCCTTCATGCCTTCCGTCTGGTCTTCCGTGGCGAAGCAGCTATAGAACATCGCGCGCTCATATTTGATGCCTTCGGATAACGTCGATTCGTACGCACGATTCACCGAGTCCTTGATCATCGCGACCACGGGCTGCGACATGTCGGCAATCGTGATGGCTGCGGCCAGCGCCTCGTCCATCAGCTTGTCGGCGGCAACGACGCGCGACACCAAGCCTGCGCGCTCGGCTTCCTGCGCGTCCATCATGCGACCGGTCAGGCACAGGTCCATCGCCTTGGCTTTCGACACCGCACGCGGCAAGCGCTGGGTGCCGCCGGCGCCGGGAACGATGCCAAGCTTCACTTCGGGCTGACCAAACTTGGCGGTATCGGCAGCAATGATGAAATCGCACATCATGGCCAGTTCACAGCCGCCGCCCAAGGCGTAACCCGCCACGGCGGCAATCACCGGCTTGCGCACGCGGCGGATGGTTTCCCAGTTGCGTGTAATGAATTCGCCTTTGAATACGTCCATATAGTTATAGCCGGCCATCACGGTGATGTCGGCGCCCGCAGCAAATGCCTTCTCGCTGCCGGTAATGACGATACAGCCCAGCGCTTCGTCGGCATCGAACGCCAGCAAGGCTTCGCCCAGCTCAGTCATCAATTGGTCGTTCAGCGCATTGAGCGCCTTCGGGCGATTGAGACGGATCACGCCGACTTTGCCTTGCGTCTCGGTCAAAATGTTTTCGTAACTCATCTTGTCTCCTCTATATAGGGATAGCGTGGAAGTGAAATATTCTTGCTCGGCTGATTGTACCGCCAATGAAACTTGCGCGAGATCAAAGGGCCGCGAGGAATTAGTTCGCACCCCTGAGGTCTGAGCCTATACTGAGAGTACCCCCTTCACCACAACCAAGGAGGATCACATGTTCAAGACCATTCTTGTACCAACGGATGGATCGGAGCGCTCGGACAAGGCCATCGCCAACGCCATCGATTACGCGCAGCACTGCAAATCCAGGATCATCGGCATTTCAGTCGCAGAACCCTATCCCTTCTCGCCGCTGGCTGAAAGCTCCATGGCCATCGATCCCGGTATCTATGAAGAGAACGTCCGCACTCTCGCCGAACAAAACGTGAAGAAGATCTCCGACGCCGCCAAGGCGGCTGGTGTGGACTGCGAAACGACCACGGTCCTGTCGTTCGCCCCCGACGAGGAAATCGTCAACGCCGCCAAGAAATTCAATTGCGACGTGATTTTCATGGCGTCCCACGGACGAAGCGGCCTGAGTCGACTGTTTCTTGGCAGTAAGACGCAAAAGGTATTGGCGCACTCTTCCATCCCGGTGCTGGTCCTGCGTTAATCAGCCACGCCTTCGCGCAATAAAAAACCCGGCTTGCTCTATATAGACAAACCGGGTTTTCTTTGTCCGCGACAGAATTTATAAGACAACTCAGGGGTTAGGCAACAACACCCACATCATCCCGCGCTGCTTCATGGCGCCGGCCTTTTCGCCTGCTTCATTGCCGAAACCCCAGAAGTAATCCGCCCGCACTGCGCCGCGAATCGCGCCGCCGGTATCCTGCGCCAGCACCAGGCGCTGCAGAGGCGCATCGCTGTTCGGCTGCGTGGTCGCCAAAAACACCGGCGCGCCCAGCGGAATATGCTGGCGATCAACGGCAATCGAGCGCTGGCCGGTCAGCGGCAAGCCCATCGCGCCGTTCGGGCCCTTCGACGGATCGCCGATTTTCTCTTCCTTGAAGAAGATATAGCTGGGATTCGCGTTCAGCAGCTCATTCTGGCGCGACGGATTGGCAATCACCCAGGCCTTGATGCCTTGTGCCGAAGCCTGCGACAGCGTCATTTCGCCCTTGTCGACCAGATAGCGCCCGATGGACTTGTAGGGATAGCCGTTCTGGTCGGCATAGGCCAGACGCACCGTTTCCTGCGAACCATCCAAAATCACGCGACCGGAGCCTTGCACCTGCAGGAAGAAAGCTTCCACCGGATCATCCACCCAGACCAGCTCCTTGCCGTTCAAGGCCCCCGACTGCAGCAGTTCGGCGCGCGAAAAGTAAGGAACCACCTTGTTGCCGACCACACGGCCGCGCAGACGCATGTTTTTCAGTTCTGGATAGAGGCTTGCCAGATCGATCGTCAGCAAATCATCCGGCGCCTTGTAGAGAGGCGTCTGATACGGCCCGCCGCGTTTGCGCGATCCGCGCAGCAAGGGTTCGTAATAGCCGGTCACCAGGCCGGTATCGCTGCCGTCGGGATTGAATACCTTGTACGGCGTGAAGCCGGACTCGAAGAACGCCCGAATCGCGCCTTCGTCGTTGGCATTGACCTGGCGCGCGGTCGTACACGCGTTTTTCCACTCCGGGCGGCGAACCAGCGTCTGGCAGGAAGTCAGGAAAGCCGGCCAGGCTTCGCGCACTTCGTCCCGATCCCAGCCAGGCATCGCGGCAAACGTGCTTCTTTGCAGCGTCTGCGCCTGGGTTTCAGGCTGCGTCGGCGTTGCCGGCGTGGCGGGAGTGGTCGGCGGTGTCGCCGACGGGAGCGGACGCGTCGTCGTGCAAGCTGCGAGACATAAGGCGACGATGACGGCTAATGCGGGTAAACTGGTGCGAGAACTCTTTTGAATAAGTGACATTGAGGAAACGTGAAAATGTGGTGGTTAATGCTCGAAGCCGGCGGCGCCTTCTTTATCTTCGTCTTCATCGTCTGGTGGACCATGTTTTCCGGACGCAAGCCGGACCAATCCGTTCAGACAAAAAATCCGGGCGAGAAGAAAGACAACGACCAGGCTTGAACGTTCATGTCAACGCTTAGTGCAGCGTGCGTGGCAGCGACAGGATAAATTCCGGGATCTTCACGTCGAATTGCTCGCCATCTTCGGCGACGCAGAAATACTCTCCGTGCATCGAGCCCTGCGGCGTCTTCAGCGACGTTCCGCTGGTGTACTCGAACTGTTCCCCCGGCTGCAGGAACGGCTGATGACCGACGACGCCCAGACCGCGCACCTCTTCGGTATGGTTGTTGGCATCGGTGATGACCCAGTGGCGCGAAATCAGCTGAGCAGGCACCTGCCCGGTATTGACGATGGTGATCGCGTAAGCAAACACATAATGTGAACGTGCCGGGTCAGATTGCTCTTCCAGGTACTGCGTCTTGACCGTCACCGTAAACTCATATGTCGCCATGCGGATTTCCTCGATTTTGTAAAAAGCCAAGCCCATTCCACACGAAAACAACCGCAAGTGCAAGGCTTGCAACAAAACCGGGGCCCGGCGAACGGGTAAAATAGCGCATCTTTAATCGCACCATCGCCCTGCCAGAGCCATATCGCCATGCCTAACTACCGTATCGCCCCCAGTATCCTGTCCGCCGATTTCGCCCGTCTGGGCGAAGAAGTCCGCAATGTCGTCGCTGCCGGCGCCGACATTATCCACTTCGACGTGATGGACAACCATTACGTTCCCAACCTCACCATCGGACCGCTGGTTTGCGAAGCCATCCGCCCGCATGTGCAGGTGCCGATTGACGTACATCTGATGGTCAAGCCGGTGGATCGCATCATTCCCGACTTCGCCAAGGCTGGCGCCAACATCATCACCTTCCACCCGGAAGGCTCGGAACACATCGACCGTTCGCTACAACTGATCCGCGACAACGGCTGCAAAGCCGGCCTGGTGTTCAATCCCGGCACGCCGCTGCATTTCCTCGACCACGTGATGGACAAGATCGATATCATTCTGATCATGTCCGTCAATCCGGGCTTCGGCGGCCAGTCTTTCATTCCTGAGGCGCTGAACAAAATCGCTGCAGTGCGCCGCCGCATCGACGAATCCGGCCGCGACATCATGCTGGAAGTCGACGGCGGCATCAAAATCGAAAACATCGCCGCAGCCGCCAAGGCAGGCGCCGACACCTTCGTGGCCGGCTCCGCTATCTTCGGCAAGCCGGACTACAAGGCCGTGATCGACGCCATGCGCGGCGAACTGGCCAAGTAATCCGACATAATCCGCCCGAAGAAGATCCCATGCTCGACAACATCAAAGCCGCCATCATCGACCTCGACGGCACCATGCTCGACACCGCGCCGGATTTCCACGTCGCGGTCAACCGCATGCGCGCCGACCTGGGCCTGGAGCCGCTGGCGATGCAAACCATCGTCAATTTTGTCGGCAAGGGATCGGAAAACCTGATGCGCCGCGTGCTGGCCGTCGATTACGACGAAGACGGCGTGGAGCAGCGCTTCGAGGAAGCCCTGGCGTCGTATCAGGAGCATTACCTCGCCATCAACGGCGATTACGCCACGCTCTATCCAAATGTGATTGAAGGCTTGCAGGCGCTCAAAGCCAAAGGCCTGCGCCTGGCCTGCGTGACCAACAAGCCGATCGCCTTCGCCCTGCCGCTGATGGATAAAAAGGGTCTGTATCCGTATTTCGACGTCATCTACGGCGGCGATTCCTTGCCGAAAAAGAAACCGGATCCCCTGCCTTTGCTGCAGGTTTGCGCAGATTTTTCCCTGCAACCGGCGCAAGTGGTCGCCATCGGCGATTCGTCCAACGACGCACAAGCCGCGCGGGCTGCGGGTTGCCGCGTGCTCAACGTGCCTTACGGCTACAATCACGGCGAACCTATACACAATGTCGATTCCGATGGTATAGTTCCAACGCTGCTGGATGCAGCGCACCAAATTTCTTAAGCATTAGCGTAGTCATTATCTAAAGACCACTGACAAATGTTTCTCGACAAAAAACTCAACGCCAACAAATCAGCCGCCCCTGAGGCCTGGCTGTGGCGACGCTGGCAATCCTGGGCTAACTAACCCACGTCAGCTGCCGGCCGCTCTTCTTCCCCCGCGACCGGCAAGTTTTTTGCAACACACCCCTGTTTAAAAATACTGCTAATTCACGTCGGCACGCGCTTGCCGGGACGCTTCAAGCCGTCCTGCAACCCGCAAGCCGTCTTACAATAGCGGTCCTGGAGAGAAACGATGACCGAACTCGAATTCAAATCGCTGGCCTCGCAAGGCTATAACCGCATCCCCCTGATCGCCGAAGCCTTCGCCGATCTGGAAACCCCGCTGACCCTCTACCTCAAACTGGCGCAAACCCAGAATGCCGGCAAGAATACTTTCCTGCTGGAATCGGTGGTCGGCGGCGAACGCTTCGGCCGCTATTCCTTCATCGGCCTGCCGGCCACGACCAAACTGCGCAGCTTCGGCAACAAGATCGAAGTCTTGAAGAACGACAAGGTCATCGAATCGCTGGAAGGCAACGCGCTCGAATTCATCGCCGAGTTCCAATCGCGCTACAAGGTTGCGATCCGCCCCGGCATGCCGCGCTTCTGCGGCGGCCTGGCCGGCTACTTCGGCTACGACGCCGTACGCCACATCGAAAAACGCCTGGCCGACAGCGCGCCGAAAGACGACCTCGGCCTGCCCGACATCCAGTTGCTCGTTACTGAAGAGCTGGCCGTCATCGACAACCTCTCCGGCAAGCTCTATCTGATCGTCTACACCGATCCCTCGCAACCGGAAGCTTTCAGCAAAGGCCGCCAACGCCTCAAGGATTTGCGCGCCATGCTGCGCCGCGCGGCCGATGCGCCGGTCACCAGCGGCTCGGTGCGCACCGAAACCGTCCGCGAATTCCCCAAGGAGGAATACCTGAAGGCCGTCGCCAAAGCCAAGGAATACGTCATGGCCGGCGACCTGATGCAAGTGCAGATCGGCCAGCGCCTGAAAAAGTCCTACGTCGATTCACCGCTGATGCTGTACCGTGCGCTGCGTTCGCTGAACCCGTCGCCGTACATGTACTACTACAACTTCGGCGACATGCAGATCGTCGGCGCCTCGCCGGAGATTTTGGTGCGCAACGAAACCATCGGCCAGACCTCCGACGGCCAGGCGCAAAAGAAGATCACCATCCGCCCGCTGGCCGGCACCCGCCCGCGCGGCTCGACGCCGGAACGCGACGCGCAACTGGCCACCGAGCTGCTGGCCGATCCGAAGGAAATCGCCGAACACGTGATGCTGATCGACCTCGCGCGCAACGACATCGGCCGCATCGCCACCACCGGCAGCGTCAAGGTTACCGACCAGATGGTCATCGAAAAATATTCCCACGTGCAGCACATCGTCTCCAATGTCGAAGGCCTGCTCAAACCGGGCCTGTCCAATCTCGACGTATTGAAAGCCACCTTCCCCGCCGGCACGCTGTCGGGCGCGCCGAAAGTGCGCGCCATGGAAATCATCGACGAGCTCGAACCAACCAAGCGCGGCATCTACGGCGGCGCCTGCGGCTACCTGTCGTTCGGCGGCGAGATGGACGTCGCGATCGCGATCCGCACCGGCGTCATCAAGGACGGCACGCTGTACGTGCAAGCCGCAGCCGGCATCGTCGCCGACTCGGTGCCGGAAATGGAATGGGAAGAAACCGAAAACAAGGCGCGGGCTGTGCTGCGCGCTGCCGAACAAGTGCAAGACGGACTGGATGGAGAAATCTAAATGCTGCTGATGATCGACAACTACGATTCCTTCACCTACAACATCGTCCAGTATTTCGGCGAGCTCGGTGAAGAAGTGCTGACCATCCGCAACGATGAGATCACGCTGGCCGAAATCGAAAAACTCAATCCCGAACGCATCTGCCTCTCGCCCGGCCCGTGCAGCCCGAAAGAAGCCGGCATCTGCATCGACTTGCTCAAGCATTTCTCCGGCAAGCTGCCGATCCTGGGCGTCTGCCTCGGCCATCAGGCCATCGGCGAAGCCTTCGGCGGCAACGTCGTGCGCGCCAAGCAAGTCATGCATGGCAAGACATCGAAGATCGCCCACACCGGCGTCGGTGTGTTCAAGGATATCCCCAGCCCTTACACCGTGATCCGCTACCACTCGCTGGCCATCGAGCGCGCCTCGCTGCCCGATTGCCTCGAAGTCACCGCCTGGACCGACGATGGCGAAATCATGGGCGTACGCCACAAGGAGTTCGATTTGCAGGGGGTGCAGTTCCACCCCGAATCGATCCTCTCCGAACACGGCCACGCCTTGCTGAAAAACTTCCTGACCGGCACCGCGCGCTCTTGACCGCCGTAACTATTGCGATCCCGTCGACACCATCCGAGAACATCATGTCCATCACGCCACAAGAAGCCTTACTGCGCTGCATCGAGCACCGCGAAATTTTCCACGATGAAATGCTGACGCTGTTCCGCCAGATCATGAGCGGCGAGATGTCGCCCGTCATGATCGCCGCGCTCACCATGGGCCTGCGCGTCAAGAAGGAAAGCATCGGCGAAATCGCCGCCGCCGCGCAAGTCATGCGCGAATTCGCCACCAAGGTGCCGATGGCCGACACCAGCAATCTGCTCGACATCGTCGGCACCGGCGGTGACGGCGCGCACACCTTCAACATTTCCACCGCGTCGATGTTCGTCGCCGCAGCAGCCGGAGCACGCGTCGCCAAACACGGCGGGCGCAGCGTTTCGTCGTCGTCAGGCAGCGCCGATGTGCTCGAAGCGCTGGGCGCCGACATCAACCTGCAACCCGAACAAGTCGCCCAATCGATCGCGCAGACCGGCATCGGCTTCATGTTCGCGCCCAACCATCACGCGGCGATGAAACACGCCGCGCCGGTGCGCAAGGAGCTGGGCGTGCGTACGATATTTAATATCCTCGGACCGCTGACCAACCCGGCCGGCGCGCCGAACATCCTGATGGGCGTGTTCCATCCGGATCTGGTCGGCATCCAGGTGCGCGTGCTGCAACGCCTGGGCGCGCAACACGCGATCGTGGTCTGGGGCCGCGATAATCTGGACGAAGTCACGCTGGGCGGCGCCACCATGATCGGCGAGCTGGTCAACGGCGAAATCCGCGAATATGAAATCCATCCGGAAGACTTCGGCATGAGCATGTTCGCCAGCCGCAACCTGCAAGTCGCCAACGCCGCCGAATCGAAGGAAAAAATCTTCGAAGCGCTCAAGGGCGTGCCGGGTCCGGTGCACGACATTGTCGCCATCAATGCAGGCACGGCGCTGTATGCCGCCGGCGTGGCGGCATCGATAGAAGACGGGCTGAACAAGGCGCGCGCCACCATTGCTTCCGGTGCAGCGCTGGCCAAGGTCGAGCAGTTCGTGAACGTGACGCGGCAGTTGGGCGGCAAACACTAATCTTTCGGCAACAGAAAGGCATACACCATGATTCCCCTGAACGACCTGATGATCTTTGCGCTGGCCGCACTGGTGCTGGTGCTCACGCCCGGCCCCAACATGATGTATTGCGTCTCGCGCTCGATCTGCCAGGGGCGTGCAGCGGGCATGATTTCGCTGCTGGGTGTAGCGGCCGGTTTCATCGTGCACATGCTGGCGGCCACCTTCGGCCTGACGGCGTTGTTCCTCGCGGTGCCGCTGGCCTATGACCTGATCAAGTATCTCGGCGCAGCCTATCTGTTGTGGATGGCGTGGAATGCGCTCAAGCCGGGCGGCGCCTCGCCGTTCCAGACGCAGGATCTCCCGCATGACAGCAACGCCACTTTGTTCCGCATGGGATTTCTGACCAATCTGCTGAACCCCAAGGCAGCGATGTTTTACATGTCTTTCCTGCCGCAGTTCATCCATGCCGAACATGGCCACGTCATGCTGCAAAGCCTGACGCTGGGCGTGACGCAGATCGCCGTCAGCTTCACCGTCAACGGCTTGCTGATTCTGACGGCCAGTGCGATTGCCAGCTTTTTCTCGAACAATCCCGGCTGGATGCGAGCGCAACGTTATGTCATGGGACTGACGCTGGGTGCATTGGCGGTGCGGCTTGCCATTGATCAGCGTAAATGAGCAACGCAAATGCGCAACGCACATAAGCAACGTAAATAAGCAGCAACCAAGGAATAAAAATGTCTGACATCCTCAACAAGATCCTCGACGTCAAAGCCGAGGAAGTCAAAGCGGCGAAGAAGCACCGCGACCTCGCCAGCCTGCGTCGCGACGTCGAGTCCGATACAGAGGCGCGTACACAGTTGCGCGGCTTTGAAGCGTCGGTGCGCGGCAAAATTGCTGCCGGTCATGCCGGCATCATCGCCGAGGTCAAGAAAGCCTCGCCGTCCAAAGGCGTGATCCGTCCCGACTTCAAGCCGGCCGAGATCGCCGTCAGCTACGCCACCCATGGCGCAGCCTGCCTGTCGGTGCTGACCGACGTGCAATTTTTCCAGGGCGCGCCGGACTACCTCAGGCAGGCGCGTGCCGCCTGCGCGCTGCCGGTGCTGCGCAAGGATTTCATGATGGATCTGTATCAGGTCTATGAAGCGCGCTCCTGGGGCGCCGACGCCATCCTGCTGATCGTCGCTGCGCTCGACCACGGCCTGATGGCGGAGCTGGAAGCTTGCGCCCATGAACTCGGCATGAGTGTGCTGGTGGAAGTGCATGACGGCGTCGAACTCGACGCGGCGCTGAAACTGAAAACCGCGCTGCTGGGCGTCAACAACCGCAATCTGCGTACCTTTGAAACCACGCTGGACACGACACTGAACCTGCTGCCGCACATTCCTGCGGAAAAACTGGTCGTGACCGAATCGGCCATCGCCACGCCGGAAGACGTCAAGCGTATGCGCGACGCCAACGTCAACGCCTTCCTGGTCGGCGAAGCCTTCATGCGTGCGCCGGAACCGGGTGTCGAGCTGGCACGCTTGTTTGCCTGAACATCCGTAACACACTAACTAAAAAAGCCGTCGTCCTGACGAAAGCCAGGACCCAGTGACTTTCGTTGCGAGCACATGCGGTTGAGATGTGCGAATAACGACACTGGGTCCCAGCTTTCGCTGGGACGACGGCTTTTTGCCATCAAGACAGAAGCGACATTAAGCCGAGAAGCCGCCATCAATCGTCAGGCTGGCGCCGGTGATGTAACCCGCTTCAGGACCGGCCAGATACGCCACAAAGCTGGCGATTTCTTCGTCCTTGCCATAGCGTGGCAATGCCATCAGACCCTTCAGCGTTTCAGCGAAATCGCCGTTGGCCGGGTTCATGTCGGTATCGACCGGACCAGGCTGCACGTTGTTGACGGTGATGCCGCGTGGACCGAGGTCGCGCGACAAGCCCTTGGTCAGGCCGACGATGGCCGACTTGCTCATGGCGTACACGGCACCGCCGGCAAACGGCATGCGATCGGCGTTGGTGCTGCCGATAGTGATGATGCGGCCGCCTTCACCCATGAAGCGCACGGCTTCCTGAGTCGCAACGAACACGCTGCGCACGTTCACTGCCAGGGTGCGGTCCAGATCTTCCAGCTTGAATTCTTCCACCGGGCCCATCGCCAGTACGCCGGCGTTGTTGACCAGGATGTCGAGACGGCCGAAAGTTTCCGCGGCGATGCGGATAGCTTGTTGCAGCGCTACGGTGTCCGAGCTGTCGGCCTGGATCGCCAGAACGCGGCCGCCCTTGGCTTCGACTTCGGTGACCAGCGCCTGCGCCTTGTCGGGCGAGCTGACATAGGTGAAGGCGACGATAGCGCCTTCGCGCACCAGGCGCTTGACGATGGCGGCGCCGATGCCGCGCGAACCGCCTTGCACGAAGGCAACCTTATTGGACAGGGTCAGATTGGTGTTGATGTTTGCAGTCATGATATTGCTCCTTGTTTGGATAAGAAAAAATAAATGTATGGCCTGCGGTTTCCTTGGGTTGGTCTCGAATTCCGTTTGGCTTGGAATGAAGTATGGGGTAACGATTATGTTTAAACTAGCTGGCAATCACTATCTTCTTTTTAAACATTATGTTTAAAATAGGCGCATGGAATCCCTAACCAGCATTGAGTGCTTTGTCGCCTCTGCCGAAGCCGGCAGCTTCTCCGCAGCCGCGCGGCGGCTCGGCCTGACCTCGGCCGCCGTTGGCAAGAACGTCGCCCGGCTGGAATCCAATCTGGGCGTGCGGCTGATTCAGCGCAGTACGCGCAGCCTGCGTCTGACCGAAGCCGGCGAACGATTTTTGCAAGAGGTGAGCGGCGGCTTGTCCAGCATCCAAAGTGCCGTCGCCAATCTGGCCAGCGCCGGCGGTCAGCCGGCAGGCGTGTTGAAAGTGAGCATGGGAACCGGTTTCGGGCGCGAATACATCGTGCCGCTGTTGGGTGGATTTCTGGAGCGCTATCCGGCCATTTCACCGGACTGGCATTTCGACAACCGGCCGGTGGACCTGATCACGGAAGGTTTCGATGCGGCCATCGGCGGCGGCATCGAGCTGCCGCCCGGTATCGTCGCGCGCGAGCTGGCGCCGGCGCACCGGGTATTGCTGGCGTCGCCGGCTTATCTGGCGTCGCGTCCTCCGATCCGTACTCCCGAAGACCTCGTCCAGCACGACGGCATCCTGATCCGCTCGCCGCAAACGGGCCGCGTTCGTTCATGGACGCTGCGCAACGGAGATGGCGTGCAGGCACCAATTGACCTCAAGGTGAAAATGACCATGAGCGATCCCAACGCCGCCTGCGAAATTGCCGAAATGGATATGGGGATTACCTTGACGGCGATGCCGCACGCCGTGGTCTATCTGAACAAAGGGACGTTAGTGAGGGTACTGCCGGATTGGCATGTCGACGGCGGCATGCTGGCGCTGTACTTCGCTGCGGCGCGGCTGTTGCCGGCCAAGACGCGCGTGTTCGTCGACTATGTGGTGGAACACTTCCGCCGCGAAGAACTGGCGCGGCGGTTTTCGGCTTTTTGAAACTTCAGCTTTTTGAAACCTCAGCGATTCTTCGGCGCGCCACGCACACCGCCGCCGAGATTGTCGCCGGCATCTTTCGCCAGGCCGCGATAGCCCAGCGCCGAACACAAGGTCAACAAACCGGCCATCGCAAACGCCCAATGAAAATCGGTGACGGAAAAATGCGCTTCGCCGCCGGCCGTGCCCGCAATATCAGCGCCGCCGTTAAAATACGACGCCACGCGCAACGCCAGTGCGCCGAATGCGATCCCCATGCCGATGGTCATCTGCTGCGCCACGCTCCACAAAGTCGAAGCAGCGCTCTTTTGCGCTTCGCTGACATCCGCATAGGCCAGGGTCGCCAGCGTGGTGAACTGCATCGAGCGCGACAGACCATAGATGAAGATCGTCATCAATACCACCGGCACCGGCGTCGTCGCCGTGAGCAGGCCGCAAGCCAGCACGAACACGCCGGCAATTGCTGCATTGTTCAACGCCACGCGGCGGAAGCCGAAGCGCTGCAATACGCGCGTAGTGAACATCTTCATGCCGAGGTTGCCCAGTGCACTGGCCAGCAGCAGCAAACCGGAATGAAACGCCGACAAGCCGAAACCGATCTGGAACAGCAGCGGCAGCAAATACGGCACGGCCTCAATACCGATGCGGGTGAACGAGCCGGCGACAACCGTCACGTTGAATGTCGTTACCTTGAGCGTCGAATAATCAAGCAAAGGGTGTTCGCGACGCATGCCATGCCGATACGAAAACACACCGAGCACGATACCGACAACGATGAACATGACAGCCACCAGCAAGTTGGTCTCTGCATGGCTGGCCAGTTCCGTGCCATATAACAGCGAAGTCAACGCAGTACCGCTGAGGAAGAAGCCCACCATGTCGAGCGGCTTGCGCTGATTGCCGCGTTCGTTGGGAACGATGCTGAGTACAGCAATCAATGCGGCAATGCCGAACGGCACATTGATCAGGAAGATCCAGTGCCAGGAGAAGTACGTCGTAATGAATCCCCCGAGAGAAGGCCCGACCACCGGCGCCACGATCGCCGGCCAGGTGATGGTCGAGATCGCTTTCATCAGCTTGTCCTTGCTGGTGTTGCGCACCACGATCAGACGACCGACCGGCACCATCAGCGCGCCGCCCATGCCCTGCAGGATACGCGCCGCCGTGAACTCGAACACGCTGCCGGATATCCCGCACAAGACCGAGGCCAGCGTAAAAATCACGATGGCAGAGCCGAACACCGTGCGCGAACCGAGACGGTCGGCCACCCAGCCGCTGATCGGGATGAATACCGCCAGCGTCAACATGTAGGCAGTCATGCCCAGGCTCAGTTCATTCGGCCCCACCTTGAACGCCTGCGCCATCTGCGGCAAGGCTGTCGCGATGATGGTGGTGTCGAGGTATTCCATGAAGAAGGTCGCGGCCACGATGAAAGGCAACCAATGCAAGCGCGATGAATTCTGTCCGGCTGTCATCCCTGTCCCGTATCTGTCTCTGTTTGTTTTTCTATTGACTCAACATGCGGCCGCATTCATGTATGCAGAAACGCGATCGTCCTCGTTAAAACCGCAGGAAATGGATCAGCAATTGCACGACGATAATCCCGCCGATCAGGCCGCCGCCAAAATACACGATCACGCCCAGCAGCATGTTGGTGCGGCGCTGCTCGCTCACCAGCTTCTTGAGCAATTCGGCGTTTTGCGAGTTCTGATTGTTCTCGGTCGCCATCGTCAGCGCCTGATGCGCCAGCCGCGGCAATTGCGGCAGCAGGCGGCTGTAGCGCGGCACTTCGATTTTCAACTGCTGCACAAAACCGCGCCAGCCGATCTGCTCGTTCATCCAGCGCTCCAGATAAGGCTTGGCGGTCTTCCACAGATCAAGATCGGGATCGAGTTGACGGCCGAGGCCTTCGACGTTGAGCAAGGTCTTTTGCAGCAGCACCAGTTGCGGCTGCACTTCGACGTTGAAGCGGCGCGAGGTCTGGAACAGGCGCAGCAGCACCTGGCCGAAGGAGATGTCCTTCAGCGGGCGATCGAAGATCGGTTCGCAGCAAGCGCGCACCGCAGCTTCGAGTTCGTCGACGCGCGTTTCTTTCGGCGCCCAGCCGGATTCGATATGCGCTTCGGCCACACGCTTGTAGTCGCGCTGGAAGAACGCCAGGAAATTCTGCGACAGGTAATCCTTGTCGAAATCGGTCAGCGTACCGACGATGCCGAAGTCCAGCGCAATATAGCGGCCGAAGGTAGCCGGTGCGGTCGACACCAGGATATTTCCCGGATGCATGTCGGCGTGGAAGAAACCATCGCGAAACACCTGCGTGAAGAAGATCTCGACGCCGTCGCGCGACAGCTTCTCCAGGTCGACGCCCTCTTCCAGCAAGCGCGCCGTCTGCCCGATCGGGATGCCGTGCATGCGCTCCATGACGATCACCGACGAGGAGCAGTAATCCCAATACATCTCCGGCACCATCAGCAAATCGGAGTTGGCGAAGTTGCGGCGCAACTGGCTGGCGTTGGCCGCTTCGCGCATCAGGTCCAGTTCGTCGTGCAGGTATTTGTCGAACTCGGCGACCACTTCCCTGGCCTTGAGGCGGCGGCCGTCGGCCCACAGGCGCTCCACCCAGTCAGCAGCGATATGCATCAGGCCGATGTCGTGGTCGATAGTGTTGCGCATACCGGGACGCAGCACCTTGACGGCGACTTCGGTGCCGTCCTTCAGCGTGGCGAAATGCACCTGGGCGATCGATGCCGAGGCGATCGGCGTGCGGTCAAAAGTGGCGAACAAGGCATCGGGATGGGCGCCCAGCGATTTCTGGATCTGCGCAATCGCCAGCTCGGAATCGAAGGGCGGCACGCGGTCTTGCAGACGCGTCAGCTCGTCGGCAATGTCCAGCGGCAGCAAATCGCGGCGCGTCGACAGCACTTGCCCGAACTTGACGAAGATCGGGCCAAGGTCTTCCAGCGCCCGGCGCAGACGCTCGCCGCGCGGCGTCGAAATATCGCGCCAGAAAAAAATCGCATTCAGGAAACGGGTGATGCGCGGCGTGTCGAAACCGGAAATCGCGATTTCATCGAGACCATAACGGATCGCGACGCGAACGATCTTGAACAGACGCAGGGAACGCAGAAACATCAGCGGCGCTCCAGCTTCTCTATCCGCTTGGACAGGCGTTCGAGGTCGTCGCGCAGTTTGACGACGTCGCCGGAAAATTCGGTCATGACGTGGGGACGTATCAGCATCGGCTGTTCTTCCAGAAAGTATTCGGCGACATTTTCGGCGAGTTGTTTTTGCGTGGTCTGCGCAGCGGAGATGACCGACTTCGTGCCGGAAACGATGCGCGCGGCGGCGATGTCGCCGACTACCTTGCTGAGGTCTTCTTCGGCATCCCAGCGCAGCGACTGGCTCAACTGGGAAATGGCGTTGGCGAAATCGGCGTCGCCCTCGATCTTCACGTAAGAAACGGCACGCTCGCGATTGGCGAGAATCAGCGGCACATCGGTCAATTTCACATGGATCGTCACGGCCGGCACGGCGTTTTCATCGGCGTTTTTGAGGAAGCCGTCGCCGGTCACGGTCAGCATCAGTTGCGCCAGGCCGGCGTCGATGCAGGCGGTCTTGTCGCGATGTGCGACCAGCCGGGCCTGGGCCCATGGTTCCTGGGCAAGCAAATGATTGATGACGGCAGCGACGGGGCGCATGAAATTAGAGAGCATGGGAATGTGCGGCATCAAAAAAGAAAACCGCCCGAGAGAAGTCGGGCGGTTTCAAGTTTAACAGTTCTTGGCGCGGCCAAGTGACTCCAGGCATTGTGTGCGGGGAGCCGGCATCGGACTACACCTGCTGAATGCCTGCCAGCACCCAGCCGCCGCTGCCGTTGACCGGCTTGGAGAGATTCCAGATTTCGGCAAACGGTTCGGCCGATGCATCCGGCGCTTCCTTGATCAGGCCGGTGAACTTGATGGTCGCCAGGTAATCGTGCTCCAGCGTTTCAATGCCGAGCAGCTCGCCGTCGATCTGCACGACATCAGTGTTGTTCGCTGCCGCACCGCGCTCCTGCAATTGCAGGCGCAGTTCGCCGAACATTTCCGGCGTGGTGAATTCGCGGATGTCGTTGATGTCGGCCTTGTCCCATGCCGCTTGCAGGCGGATGAAGTAGGTCTTGCCGTTACGGATGAAACCGGCAACGTCGAAATCGGACGGGATGCCCCAGGGAATGATCGGCGCGTTGGCCGCGGCAGCAGGCGTGGTCGAACCGAACTCGTTCGATTGCAATGCTGCCGGCGCTTGCACGCCGACCGGTTCGATGCGCGAGCCGATTTCCGGCGTGTAGACGGTCGGTTCGGCAGCACTGGCGTAGGCCGGTTGCGGATTGAAGCCCCCGCTGTTAGCTGTATTGCCGCTCTTGCGGCTGAACATGCGGAACAGGAACATCGCCACGAAGGCCAGCAAGGCGACCATCAGAATGGTGCTGATCATGCTTGCCATCGCGCCGCCCATACCGAAATGCGACAACAGCGCACCCAGGCCGAGACCCAGCAAGGCGCCGCCGAGGATGCCCTTCCATGGGCTGGCCGGCTTGGGCGGCACTGTTTGCGGAGCCGCAGCAGGCGCTGCCGGTTTGGCAGGAGCGACGTTGGACGGCGATTGCGCCGGGCGTGTCGGCACCTGGCGCGAATAGTTCGAGGATTGCTTGCCGAACGAGCCGCCGCCGCCGAGGCGTTTGGCTTCGGCGCCGGACATCGCGACCGTCATGGTCGTCAGGGCCAGCATCAGGATGACGAATAACTTTTTCACACAAGCTCCTACAAATTGGTTCAGGCTAGAGTTTGATACCGGTATGCAATGCCGCCACGCCGGCCGTCAGGTTGTAATACTGCACACGCTCCAGGCCGACGTCTTCCATCATCTTTTTCAGGGTTTCCTGATCGGGATGCATGCGAATCGATTCAGCCAGATAACGATAGCTTTCCGCATCGTTGGCGACTTTCTTGCCCAGCCATGGCAGCACCGAGAAGGAATACACGTCGTAAGGCTTCTTCAGCGGCTCCCAGACCTTGGAAAATTCCAGCACCAGCAACTTGCCGCCCGGCTTGAGCACCCGGCGCATTTCCGCCAGCGCCGCGTCCTTGTGCGTCATATTGCGCAAACCGAACGCCACAGAGACCCGGTCGAAGTAGTTATCAGGAAACGGCAGTTTCTCGGCGTCGCACAGCAAGGTGGGGGTCGGAATGCCCTTATTCAATAGGCGATCGCGGCCCACGCGCAGCATCGATTCGTTGATGTCGGTCAGCCAGACCTCGCCGGTTGGACCCGCCTGCTTGGCAAACGCCTTGGACAGGTCGCCGGTGCCGCCCGCAATGTCGAGCACCTTGAAACCCGGACGGATGCCTGCCTGGGCGATGGTGAAGGCCTTCCACACGCGATGCAGGCCGGCCGACATGAAGTCGTTCATGATGTCGTACTTGGCGGCGACGGAATGGAAGACTTCCGCGACTTTATGTACTTTGTCTTCTTCTGCGACGGTTTCGTAACCGAAGTGGGTGGTATTGGTCATAAGGCAAGCTGTTATGAGTAATGCGACATTATATAAGGTCAATATGAGGCGATGCCGTCCGGCATCAGCCACGCAAACGCGCCATGGCCAGCGCATCGACATACTCGCCGGCGCGGAAGGCAAACGCCTTGTGCTCGCCTTCCGTTTCAAAACCGAACTTGCGGTACAGCGCGATGGCCGGCGCATTGTCGCTGAACACGGTCAGTTCCAGGCGACGAATATCGAGCCAGTTGTCGGCGGCATCGACCAGTTCTTTCATCAAAGCCGAGCCGACGCCCTTGCCGCAGTGCGCATCGTGCACGCCCATCCCGATCGACGCCGCATGACTGCGCCGTCCCGCATAACGGGTGAGACTGCCCTGGGCGATGACCGTTCCACCTTCCACCGCAACCAGATGCAGGCCGCCCACGGACGGTGCTTCCAACCATTTGCGCACGGTCTCGAAGGTCTGGTGCGGCAAACGCAAGGTGCCGTGGCGAAAACCCGGCAGATTGATCAGTTTGGTGAGGCCGTCGACGTCGCCGGGATGTGCGGCGCGGACGATGAAGCCGGTCGATTCAGTGGTGGTGTCCACAGGCATGGCCGTTTCCCTTGTCGTTTGAAACGACAGCGCCCGGTTCCCTGCCGCTGTCGCGGGTGAAGCCGGCGGCTTCCAGTTTTTGCAGATAGGTTTCCCACATCGCATCCTGGTCGCGGCCGAGCTGATAAAGGTATTCCCAGGTAAAAATCCCGCTGGAATGCTCGTCGGAAAAAATCGGTTTGATGCCGTAGTTGCCGACCGGCTCGACGCCGACGATGCCGACGTCGCGCTTGCCGGTCTGCAGCGTTTCCTGGCCGGGACCGTGGCCGCGTACTTCGGCGGACGGCGAATACACGCGCAGCAGTTCGAAGGGAATCGAATACATCGCGCCGTCGTCGAAGGCGACTTCCATCACGCGCGATTGCGTGCGGACTTTGAAGGATACGGGGATAGGACCAGAACTCATTGCTTGCGCTTTCTATTCCGTGAAACGAAGGCTGGCTGCCTGGCTTTTATTCTTTGCGAGACAGCCGGTCTTCATGAAGGTCGTCAGGTCAGGATGGCGTCGCCAGATGACGTTCGATGGCGGTGCGCAGTTGCGGCAGTTTCGCGCGGCGCTGCTCCAGCGTTGCCGCCGGAGTTTCACGCTTGGCCTCCGCCCAGACCGGACTAGGGAAATGCGCATCGTCGGTATAGCGTGGAACCACATGCCAGTGCACATGCGGCGTCATGTTGCCGAGGCTGGCGACGTTGATTTTTTCCGGCTGCATGACTTCGCGTACGGCGGCTTCGACGGCCCACACCGCATGCATGACGGCGTTGCGGTCAGTTGGCGACAGGTCCGTCATCTCTTTGACGTGAGCGTTCCAGATCACGCGGCAGAAACCGGGGTAAGCGGCTTCGTCGACCAGCACGACGCGATAGCCGTCGTTTTTGAATACCAGCTGACCGCCGTCGCCGTCGCACAGATCGCAAGCGCTGACATTGCTCATGCTCACACCAGCACGCGTTCGATGCCGCCGTTGTTGGCGCGCGCCACGTAGTCCGGCAACCAGTTTTCGCCGAGCAGATGCTTGGCCATTTCGACCACGATGTAGTCGGCGGTGGTGCCGGAATCTTCGTTGTAGCGCGACAAACCCTGGAAGCACGACGGGCACGATGTCAGGATCTTGACGTCGCCGTCGAAGCCGTCAGCACGCACCTTGTCGGCGCCCTTGCGCATTTCTTCTTCCTTGCGGAAGCGCACCTGGGTCGAGACATCCGGACGGCTCACGCCGAAGGTGCCCGATTCGCCGCAGCAGCGATCGTTCTTTTCGATCTTTTGTGCGTCGATGGTAGTGATCAGCGAATTGACCGTCTTCAGCGGATCCTGCAGCTTCATCGGGCTGTGGCAAGGATCGTGGTACATGTAGCGGGTACCGGTCACACCTTCCAGGCGCACGCCCTTCTCCAGCAGATATTCGTGGATGTCGATGATGCGGCAGCCAGGGAAGATCTTCTCGAATTCATAACCTTGCAACTGGTCGTAGCAGGTGCCGCAAGACACCACGACGGTCTTGATGTCGAGGTAGTTCAGCGTATTGGCCATGCGGTGGAACAGCACGCGGTTGTCGGTGATGATCTTTTCGGCCTTGTCGAAGTCGCCGCTGCCGCGTTGCGGATAACCGCAGCACAGGTAGCCCGGCGGCAAGACAGTCTGCACGCCGACGTTCCACAGCATCGCCTGTGTCGCCAGGCCGACTTGCGAGAACAGGCGCTCCGAACCGCAACCGGGGAAGTAGAACACGGCTTCGGTATCGGCTGTGGTCGTCTTCGGATCGCGGATGATAGGCACGATCTTGTCGTCTTCGATATCCAGCAAGGCGCGCGCGGTCTTCTTCGGCAGATTGCCCGGCATCTTCTTGTTGATGAAGTGGATCACCTGCTCCTTGATCGGCGCCTTGCCGACCGTAGCTGCAGGTTTCTGCGTCTGCTTCTTCGCGAACTTCTTCAGGATGTCGTTACCCAGGCGCTGGGCCTTGAAGCCCCAGTCGGTCATCACTTTGCGCGTGGCGTTGATGGTCGCCGGATCAGTCGCATTGAGGAAGAACATCGCCGCGGTAGTACCCGGGTTGAACGACTTCTTGCCCATCTTGCGCAGCAGATTGCGCATGTTCATCGAGACGTCGCCGAAGTCGATATCGACCGGGCACGGCGTCACGCATTTGTGGCAGACGGTGCAGTGATCGGCGACGTCTTCGAACTCTTCCCAATGCTTGATCGAGATGCCGCGGCGGGTCTGCTCTTCGTACAGGAAGGCTTCGACCAGCAGCGAGGTCGCCAGGATCTTGTTGCGCGGCGAATACAGCAGGTTCGCGCGCGGTACGTGCGTTGCACACACCGGCTTGCACTTGCCGCAACGCAGGCAGTCCTTGACGCTGTTGGCGATGGCGCCGATATCGCTTTGCTGCATGATCAGCGATTCGTGGCCCATCAGACCGAAAGACGGCGTGTAGGCGTTGCTCAGGTCGGCTTCAAAACCGGGCAGGTTCAGCAGTTTGCCCTTGTTGAAACGGCCTTCCGGATCGATGCGCAATTTGTAGGCGCGGAATTCGCCGATTTCTTCTTCGGTCAAAAATTCCAGCTTGGTGATGCCGATGCCGTGCTCGCCGGAAATCACGCCGTCCAGCGAACGCGCCAGCGCCATGATGCGCGCCACGGCTTCGTGGGCATCCTGCAGCATCTGATAATGATCGGAGTTGACCGGCAAATTGGTGTGCACGTTGCCGTCGCCGGCGTGCATGTGCAGCGCAACGAACACGCGCCCGCGCAGCACGCGCTTGTGGATGGCGTTGCATTCTTCCAGGATCAGCTTGAACGCGGCGCCGCTGAAAATCTGGCGCAATTGCGCACGGACTTCCTGCTTCCAGGTCACGCGCACGGTGCGATCTTGCACCACGTGGAAGACATTGGCCTCAGGCTGTTCGATCAGACGCTGATCAAACACCGGCAGCAGCTTGTCCAGACCCAGCGCAGCCATTTCGTCCTTGGCCGCACGCAGCGGCTTGTCGAGATTGGCCAGCAGATAGGTCCAGCGCGCCTGCGTCTGTGCGATCAGCGCTTCGGCCTGATGTACGCGGTCTTCCAGCATTTCTGCCGCTGGAATGTCCTCGCCTTCGCCGTCGTCGCTCTTGCCCAGCGGCAGATTGCCCTTGGCGAAGAAGGCGTTGAGCTCGTCCAGAAATTGCAGCTTGTTCTTGATCGACAGTTCGATGTTGATGCGCTCGATGCCGTCGGTGTATTCGCCCATGCGATTGAGCGGAATCACCACGTCTTCGTTGATCTTGAAGGCGTTGGTGTGCTTTGCAATCGCGGCGGTGCGCGAACGGTCGAGCCAGAATTTCTTGCGCGCCTCGGGGCTGATCGCGACGAAACCTTCGCCGACGCGATTGTTGGCCATGCGGATCACTTCCGACGCGGCTTGCGCCACGGCGTTTTCATCGTCGCCGACGATGTCGCCGATCAGCACCATCTTCGGCAGCACACCGCGTTTGGATTTAGTGGCGTAGCCGACCGCGCGCAGATAACGCTCGTCCAAGTGTTCCAGGCCGGCCAGGATGGCGCCGCCCTTTTTGGTTTCGGCATCGAGGTAATTCTTGATTTCGACAATCGACGGAATCGCCTCGCGCGCCTGGCCGAAGAATTCGAGACAGACGGTGCGCGTCTGCTTCGGCATCTTGTGCAGGATCCAGCGCGCCGAGGTGATCAGGCCGTCGCAACCTTCCTTCTGGATGCCCGGCAGACCGGACAGGAATTTGTCGGTGACGTCCTTGCCCAGGCCTTCCTTGCGGAATTTGCGGCCGGCGATTTCGAGGATTTCGGTTTTGAAGACTTCGGTCTTCTGGCCTTTTTCACCGGGATGCGACCATTCGAGCTTGAAGCGCGCGAGTTCGACATCGTGGATCTTGCCGAGGTTGTGATCCAGACGCGTGACTTCGAGCCAGTCGCCTTGCGGATCGACCATGCGCCAGCTGGCCAGGTTGTCGAGCGCGGTGCCCCACAACACGGCCTTCTTGCCGCCGGCGTTCATGGCGACGTTGCCGCCGATGCACGAAGCCTCGGCCGAGGTCGGGTCGACCGCGAACACGAAGCCGGCTTTTTCAGCCGCATCGGAGACGCGCTTGGTGACCACGCCGGCGCCCGAGTAAATCGTGGCGTACGGTTTGTCCAGACCGGGCAGCACTTCCATCTCGACGGCGCCGAGCTGTTCCAGCTTTTCGGTATTGATGACGGCCGACATCGGCGTGAGCGGAATCGCGCCGCCGGTATAACCGGTGCCGCCGCCGCGCGGGATGATGGTCAGGCCGAGTTCGATACAGGCCTTGACCAGGCCGGCCATTTCGTCTTCGCTGTCGGGCGTCAGCACGACGAACGGATACTCGACGCGCCAGTCGGTGGCGTCGGTCACGTGCGAGACGCGCGACAGGCCGTCGAACTTGATGTTGTCTTTGGCGGTGTAGCGGCCCAGGACCTTGTTGGCGCGCTTGCGCAGGTCGTAGGTCCGCTTGAATTCTTCGGAGAACTCGGCAACCGCTTTCTTTGCGGCACGCACCAGCGCTTCGACACTGGTGCTGCGGCGCGCGGCGTCGGCGTCGCCGGCTTCACCCTGGTTGATGTCGATGCGGCGTTTGTCCACCTCGCCCAGACGATGATTGAGCGCGTCGATCAGCGCAGCGCGGCGCTTGGGATTGTCGAGCAAATCGTCTTGCAGATAAGGATTGCGGCGCACCACCCAGATGTCGCCCAGCACTTCATACAACATGCGCGCAGATCGACCGGTCTGGCGCTTGGCGCGCAGCTCGTCGAGCAGACGCCATGCATCCTCGCCCAATAAGCGAATCACGATTTCGCGATCGGAGAACGAGGTGTAGTTGTAGGGAATTTCGCGCAAGCGCGTCGGAGTGGCGCCTTGCGGCGCATCTGTGAGCAAAGCCTGGATTTTTGCGGGGGCGTTCATTAATTTGGAAAAAAATCTGCTGCCGGATGTGCATTTTATCTTATTGCCGCCACTCGCGAGGGAATGCCCTTACTTTTGGCAGAACAATGAGAAATGCTTCTTATTTGAGAAAGTAAGCGACTTTTGCGTGAATTTCCGCATTGCAATATAAACATTCCTATTGCATCAATAAATACAATCAATTTTTTAATTCTAATTGTTTAAATTTATTATTGGCTTGTCGAAATTTCACCCAAGCCCCGTGGAGAATGCTATGTTGCAAGTACTGATTACCGAATTTCTGGAAAATCTAGCCATCACCCTCGCTGAATACGCCGAGTGCAAAGCTTAGGACAGCCATCCGCCAATCCATACAGATAGGGATGACTGCCATGATACAAGCTCAATTGCGCAAACCATATTTAAACCAATCCGCTCCGACCTCCGCTGAATACGCTGCGCCACGCCTGCGCCTGAGGTGGCGCCAGATCGCCATGCTGGCGGTCGGCCTCATTTTCATTCTGGTCAAATCCTACGAAGGACTGAGCGGCTTCTTCCTTGCGCATCCGCAGGTCATGCCGGCTTTGCTCGGCTCCTCTGCGGCTGCGGGACTGACGGCGCTGGGCGCGCTCGGCGTATTGTTCACGCGCCGCATTTCGGAACGTACCCAGGACGTGATGCTGGGCTACGGCGGCGGCATCATGCTGGCGGCCAGCGTATTTTCGCTGATCATTCCGGCCATGAACCAGGCGCAGGCGCTGGGTTACGGCAAGACTGCCGCGGTGCTGCTGACGGCAACCGGCATCATGCTCGGCGGTCTGTTTGTGCTGGCGATCAATCATCTGGTGCCGCATCAGCATTTCATTGCGCCCAATCCGGAGATCCATTCTGCGCGCACCAGCCGCATCTGGATGTTCGTGATGGCCGTCACCATCCACAATTTCCCGGAAGGCCTGGCGATCGGCGTGGGCTTCGGCGCGGATGAGATGGGCAAGGCCGTTGCGCTGGCAACCGGCATCGGGATCCAGGATATTCCGGAAGGTCTGGTCGTGGCGCTGGCTTTGCGCACGCTGGGTTATTCGCCGTGGAAATCGGCCGGCGCCGGAATTCTGTCCGGCCTGGTGGAACCCATCGGCGGCGTGCTCGGCGCGCTGGCGACCGGCGTCTCTGCAACCGCCTTGCCGTGGGCGCTGGCAGGCGCCGGCGGCGCGATGCTGTTCGTGATCAGTCACGAAGTGATTCCCGAGTCGCATCGCCAGGGCCACGAAACCCAAGCCACGCTGGGCTTGCTGGCCGGCTTCGTGACGATGATGCTGCTTGATACGCTGCTGGGCTAAAAAGACCCTAGGCCAGCCAGTCCGCCACACTGCGCCAGAAACCGTCCGGCACATTCAGCAACAGCCAGGTCATCAGGATATAGCGCACGAATTTGCCGATCGCCATGTAGAACACCGACGGCCAGAACGGCAGTTTGAGCCAGCCCGCCAGCGTGCAGATCGGATCGCCGATACCCGGCAGCCAGGCCAGCAGCATGGTCTTGGCGCCGAAGCGCTCCAGCCAGTGGAACCAGCGGCTGGTGCGTTCTCTGGCAAAGGTCTGCTTGGCGCCGTATCCCATCCAGTAGTCCACCACGCCGCCCAGCGTATTGCCCACGGTTGCCACCAGAATCACTTGCCAGAAGATCTCCGGATTGGCTTTGATGACCGCAAAGACGGCGGGCTCGGAGCCGAGCGGCAGCAATGTTGCCGAAACAAAACTGATGATGAAGACGGAAGTCAGGCCGACTGTGGGGACGGCAAGGGTTTTCAATAACCAGAGAATGGCGTTTTCAATCATGCAGATGGGAAAGTAATTGGAAGATGCGGAAGAAGTAGGAGAACTTTGACCGCAATTGGTTGCAATAGCCGATTTTTCAGCCTTTTTCGTCACGGCGGATACGCCGCATGCACGCGTCAATATAAGTCCGTGCGGCGGCTCCATTATAATGATCAGTTCGCCGCGACCATGCCTTTTCCTGTTCTACCTGCGAAAGCGGGGTAAAACGGGACACAAATCGCGTAACCAAAACTGCGTGAACCACGCAGAACTGTGCCCTGACCAGACCATGACCACCGACTACTTGCAGAAAATCCTCACCGCCCGTGTCTACGACGTTGCTGTTGAAACGCCGCTGGAGATTGCCAACACCCTGTCGCAGCGGATGGAAAATCGGATTTACTTCAAGCGCGAAGATATGCAGAGCGTGTTCAGCTTCAAGCTGCGCGGCGCCTATAACAAGATGGCGCATCTGAGTCCGGTGCAGTTGAAGCGCGGCGTGATTTGCGCCTCGGCCGGCAATCACGCGCAAGGTGTCGCCCTGTCGGCCGCCAAGCTCGGCTGCCGCGCCGTGATCGTCATGCCGACCACCACGCCGACCGTGAAGATTGAAGCGGTCAAGGGCCGCGGCGGCGAAGTGGTGCTGTTCGGCGATTCGTTCACCGACGCCTACAACCATGCGCTGACGCTGGAAAAGAAACTGAAGCTGACTTTCGTCCACCCGTTCGACGATCCTTACGTCATCGCCGGCCAGGGCACCGTCGGCATGGAAATCCTGCGCCAGCATCCCGATCCTATCCACGCCATTTTCGTCGCCATCGGCGGTGGCGGCCTGATCTCAGGCATCGCGGCCTACGTCAAGGCCGTGCGTCCGGACATCAAGATCATCGGCGTGCAGACCACGGACTCCGACGCCATGGCGCGCAGCATCAAGGCCGGCCGCCGCATCACCTTGCCGGACGTGGGTCTGTTCTCGGATGGGACCGCGGTCAAGCTGGTCGGCGAAGAAACCTTCCGCATCACCAAACAACTGGTCGACGACATCATCCTGGTCGACACCGACGCCGTCTGCACCGCGATCAAGGATATCTTCCAGGACACGCGCAGCATCGTCGAACCAGCCGGCGCACTGGCCGTCGCCGGTGCCAAGGCTTACATCGAGCGCGCCAAAAACAGCAAGAAGCCGATCAAGAACGAATCCCTGATCACCATCGCCTGCGGCGCCAACATGAACTTCGACCGCCTGCGCTTCGTCGCGGAAATGGCCGATGTCGGCGAAGCGCGCGAGGCGGTGTTCGCCGTCACGATTCCGGAAGAACACGGCAGCTTCAAACGTTTCTGCGAAGTGGTCGGACCGCGCAATGTGACCGAATTCAACTACCGTATCAGCGATGCAAAGTCCGCGCACATCTTCGTCGGCATCCAGACCAGCAGCGCCGACGAACCGGCCAAGATCGCGAAGACATTCGAGAAGAACGGTTTCAGCACGCTGGACCTGACGCACGACGAACTGGCGAAGGTCCATATCCGCCATCTGGTCGGCGGCAAGAGTTCGCTGGCGCAGGACGAATTGCTGTACCGTTTCGAGTTCCCGGAACGTCCGGGCGCGCTGATGCGCTTCCTGAGCAACATGAATCCGAACTGGAATATCAGCCTGTTCCACTACCGCAATCAAGGCGGCGATGTCGGCCGCATTCTGGTCGGGCTGCAGGTGCCAAAGAAGGAAATGAAAACCTTCCGCGCCTTCCTCGACAACCTCGGTTATCGTCATTGGGACGAGAGCAAGAATCCGCTGTACAAACTGTTCCTGGGTTAAACCGCCCAGGATAATTGCAGCACCCGCACCGACACGCCACATAAAGAAACGCCAGAAGCACGAAGGAAGCAAGACCATGATGCACCCGAATTCACCCGACACCTCGCCGCTGGGCAAGTCCTCCGCTTATCCCAGCGCCTACGACCCGGCTTTGCTGTTCCCGATTCCGCGCCAGGCCAAGCGCGACGAACTCGGCCTGCAAGGCACGCTGCCGTTTTTCGGCATCGATATCTGGAATGCGTATGAAGTGTCCTGGCTGAATCAACGCGGCAAGCCGCAGATTGCGATTGCCACCTTCATGATTCCGGCGGACTCCGCCAACATCCTCGAATCGAAATCCTTCAAGCTCTACCTGAACTCGTTCAACCAGACCCGTCTTGACGATCAGCAGGCGTTGATCGATATCGTGCAAAAAGATCTGTCGGCGGCGGCAGGCGCCGGCGTGCAAGTCACGCTGACGGAACCCGGCGCGTTCTCCGCTTTGCAGATGGGCGAACTGAGCGGCCTGCTGCTGGACCGGCTGGATATCGAAGTCGTCGACCATCATCCGAATCCCTCGCTGCTGTTCGCCAATCAGGATGAAGCAATGGTGGAAGAAACGCTGTTGTCGCATCTGCTGAAATCCAACTGCCCGGTCACCGGCCAGCCGGACTGGGGCAGCGTGCAGATCCACTATGTCGGCGCGCCGATCAATCAGGAAGCCTTGCTGAAATACCTGATCGGATTCCGTGAACACAACGAATTTCACGAGCAATGCGTGGAGCGCATTTTTGTCGACGTCTTGCGTCAATGCAAACCCCAGAAGCTTTCAGTTTATGCGCGTTATACACGGCGCGGCGGTCTTGACATCAATCCATGGCGCAGTAATTTTTCTGCGAGCCGTGCACCTTCCAACCTGAGAAACGCACGTCAATAAATCGATCCGGCGCAAGATGTAAGCTCCTTGTTACAAAGGAATTACATCCTGCGCATCGTCGGAAAATACAGCGTTTCCTGCCGAACGACCGGCCTGCAGGCCGCTTCCCGCAACATTTTGAAACTATTTTCACGTTTTTCAGAAAACTTCTTGTGCCATGATCTTGTCTCAGTCATGGACAGTTCACCAGACGATGCTTCGTCTGCATCGTTGATTTTCAATCCGCAACATTCGAAACGCACAACGGCAACAAGGCTCTGAAGCAAGGCTTCATGTGCGTTGATTTTGCTGATCTTGCAGCCGTCGTTTTCGTCTTTGCACAAACTCGGTCTTCGCTGCACAACGGCACAACCACGCCCTTTTTTCATGGCGGGGAAAACGGTCAGTTTCCTCCAGGCAGATATCCGTCAATCCGGACATGCCACGCCAATTGCAATCGACCATTCATAGCCAATAAAAAATATGAGCCAATTATTTCCATCCTCCTTTCGCCTTTCCCGCCGCCCTTCCCACCGCGCTTTGCTGGCGGGAATTTTCACGGTAGCCTGCGCAGGCGCATCGCTGCCTGCCATGGCCCAGCAGAGCGACGAATTCAGCTGGTGGCAATCCGCCAAGAACCACGCGTCGGAAATCATCGACAAGGGCGACGATGCGATCTACGTCTCCGGATGGGCGCACCATGGCCGCAGCACCTACACCAAAGAGAAGCTGAACGAACTCAACGAACATGCCTGGGGCCTCGGCTACGGCAAGACCATGCGCAATGAGCGCGGCGACGACGAATCGCTGTACGGCTTCGTGATCAAGGATTCGCACCGCCATCCGCAGATCATGGCCGGTTACGCCTATGAGTGGGTGTTTCCGATCAGCCACACGCCGCTGGAACTTGGCATCGGCGGCACGGCAATGCTGATGAGCCGCCAGGATTATTTCGGCGGAGTCCCCTTCCCCGTGCCGCTGCCGCTGGCATCGATCGGCACCAAAAAGGCAAAAATCATGTTTTCTTACGTTCCGCGTTTCTCATCGAACAAGAACAGCGGCGACGTGCTGTTGGTTTTTGGCCGCATCGAGATGTAAAACCTGCGCGCTTGCTTCCCCGGTAAAACAGGCCCGTCTTACCGGGGAAAACGATTTTTTATCACCCTCCCGGGCCGCTCCCGCAGCGCCCGACATTTACCCGAAAGCAACACCGGAATTCATTGCGTAACTCCCAAAGAAGCCTATAATCCTGCACAAAAGCCTATCTAGCGCCTTTCTTTTGTGTCATGACAAATCTAGCAAAAATCCTGTCCCCAGAGAACGTCATTCTGGACTTAGAAGTCTCCAGCAAAAAACGAGCATTCGAACAAGCCGGACTTACCTTTGAAAACAACAGCGGCATCGCTCGCTCCACTGTTTCTGAAAACCTGTTTGCACGCGAACGCCTAGGCTCGACAGGGCTGGGACACGGCGTGGCCGTTCCGCATGGCCGCATCAAAGGACTCAAGGCGCCGCTGGCGCTATTCATGCGCCTGGCCGAGCCGATTCCTTTCGAGTCGCCCGACGGCGAACCCGTGAAGCTGCTGATCTTTTTGCTGATCCCCGACAACGTGACGCAACAGCACCTGGAAATCCTGTCTGAAATTGCAGAGATGTTTTCGGATAATGCCTTCCGCGCTGAACTGATCGCCGATCCCGACGCAGCGTCCGTGTACTCGCGCCTGGTCACCTGGCAGCCGTCGCTGGAAAAAACCAATTAAGCAAAATAACGCGCGGATCCTTACATGACCAGGATCCGCTGCGTCCGCGCACGCATAACGTGAATTAACGCCGCACCGTAACCACCGTCTTTCGGAGAGCCATGCCTGCCTACACCGCGCTATCGATACAGCAACTGTATGAAGAAAACCGCGAATCGCTGCAGCTGGGCTGGTTTGCCGGCTTCCCCGGCGGAGAACGACTGATTTCCGGCGACGCCGCCTCGGCCGCCGATCAGGTCGGCCACTTGAACCTGATCCACCCGGGCCGCATTCAGGTCTTCGGCCATCAGGAAACCGAGTACTACCAGCGCCTCTCCAACACTTCCCGCGCTTATCAAACCGCCGAACTGGTGGCTGGCGAGCCGCCCGCGTTCATCATCGCGCAAGGCCTGGCGACGCCGCCCGATATCCTGGCGATCTGCGACGAAAAAAACATCCCGCTGTTCTCGACGCCGCTGCCTGCCGCGCAAGTCATCGATTACCTGCGCGTCTACCTGTCCAAAAAACTGGCGCAACAGATCACCATGCACGGCGTGTTCATGGACGTACTCGGCGTAGGCGTGCTGATTACCGGCGAATCCGGCCTCGGCAAAAGCGAACTGGGTCTGGAACTGATCTCGCGCAGCCACGGTCTGGTGGCCGACGATGCCGTCGAGTTCGCGCGTATTGCGCCGAACATGATCGAAGGCCGCTGCCCGCCGCTGCTGCAAAACTTGCTGGAAGTGCGCGGCCTCGGACTGCTCGATATCAAGGCGATCTTCGGCGAAACCGCGGTGCGCCGCAAAATGCGCCTGAAGCTGATCGTGCATCTGGTCCGCCGCAGCACGCTGGAAGAAAACTACGAACGCCTGCCGCTCGACGCCCAGTTCGAAGACGTGCTCGGCCTGCCGATCCGCAAGGTAGTGATCCCGGTGGCGGCCGGCCGCAATATCGCGGTGCTGCTGGAAGCCGCGGTACGCAACACCATCCTGCAATTGCGCGGCATCGACACGCTCAAGGAATTCATCGATCGCCAGCGCAAGGCGATGAACGGCGAATAAGAATAAATACAAGCTGCAAAGGGACCATTTCCTGTACGGAAAACCCCTAAAAATTTTGGGTTAAACTGGAAGTAAGCAGAAGCATCCTTTGCATTGAGGTATCATCATACCCATGCGTATCGTCCTCATTACTGGCATTTCCGGCTCCGGCAAATCGGTCGCTCTCCACGTTCTGGAGGACGCCGGTTATTTTTGCGTCGACAATCTGCCGCCGGCGCTGCTGCGCAGCCTGGTGGAAACCCGTCTGCAAGAAGGCGATGAGACAATGGCCGTCGCTACCGACGCGCGCAGCGCCGATTCGCTTGCGGGTCTGGGACCGGATATTCAGTTGCTCAAGGAGCAGGGACATGACGTCAAACTGTTCTTTTTGACCGCAACCACCGAATCGCTGATCACGCGTTTTTCCGAAACGCGCCGCAGCCATCCGCTGTCGCACCGCCTGCTGCCCGACCAGAACCCGACCGACCGCATGACGCTGACCGAGTGCATTCACAAGGAAAGAGAAATGCTGAGCGTGGTCGAAGGTCTGGGCCACGTCATCGACACCTCCAACCTGAGCGCCAACAAGCTGCGCGCGTGGATTCGCGACCTGATCGATACCGAGCAGGCAAGCCTCACCCTGCTGTTTGAATCTTTTGCGTTTAAATTCGGGGTGCCGCTGGATGCGGATCTGGTATTTGATGTCCGCGTGCTGCCCAATCCGCACTATGACCTGCGCCTGCGCCCGCTCACGGGACGCGATGCGCCGGTGATCGAATTTCTTGCCGACTTGCCTGCCGTGAATGACTTGCTGACGGACATCCGCAACTTCGTCGAAAAGTGGCTGCCCTCATTCAAGCGCGACAATCGCAGCTACCTGACGGTGGCGATCGGTTGCACCGGCGGACAGCACCGCTCGGTTTACATCGTCGAGCAACTGGCCAAATATTTCTCGGAAAACGAGAATGTCGTGATACGCCATCGCCAGCTCAGCTAAGCGATTTTAACTCTCATCAATTCAGCAAATCATCGGTGCGCAGCACACCCAGCAGCAGTTTCTTGACGGGTGCGGGCAAAGGCGCATCCGCCAACTGTGCGACCGGGTACCAGACGTACACCGATTCGGCCGCCTGCAGCAAACGCTTTTTCAGCACCACCTGGAACGGCGACACGTGCAATTTGAAATGCGTGAAGACGTGTGAAAACGGCTGCAATTTGCGGCAGGCGGCAATCGTGCCGAAAGGGCGCGTCGCATTGTCGACGGCGAGTTCAAACTCCTCGGCGTTCCGGCTCACCGGCAGCTCAGGCAGCGACAGCAATCCGCCCCAGATCCCGCTGTCGGGACGCTGCTGCAACAAGACGTCGCCACCTTCGCTGATGACCAACATCATCGTGTCTTTTTCGGGAACGGCCTTCTTCGGCTTGCGCACCGGCAGCTCCGATGTACGGTCCGTGGCAAGCGCCACGCAGCGTTGCGCCAGCGGGCAGCGATCGCAAGCCGGCTTGCCGCGCACGCAGAGCGTCGCCCCCAGGTCCATCAAACCCTGCGTATAGGATTCCATGTCGGCTTGCGGCAACAAGGCAACGGCGCGCCGCCACAACTGATCTTCCACCGGCTTGGCGCCGGGAAAACCTTCGACGCCGAACACGCGCGCAAACACGCGCTTGACGTTGCCGTCGAGAATGGCGGCACGCTTGCCATAGGCGAAAGCAGCAATGGCCGCAGCCGTGGAGCGGCCGATGCCCGGCAGATCGGCCAGCAAGTCGGGATCATCGGGGAAACGTCCGCCGTATTCCTCCGTCACACGCTGCGCACAGCGATGCAGGTTGCGCGCCCGGGTGTAATAACCGAGCCCGCTCCAGTGCGACATCACCGCCTCGGACGGCGCCGCCGCAAGACTTTCGACGGTCGGAAAACTCTGCAGGAATTTTTGATAATACGGAATCACGGCCGTCACCTGCGTCTGCTGCAGCATGATTTCAGACAGCCAGATGCGATAGGCGTCGCGCGTGTTCTGCCACGGCAAGGCATGCCTGCCGTGCTGCTTTTGCCAGCCGATGACGGCGGCCGAAAAACCGGGATCGGCGAAATTGTCTGCCGCCGTCAGTGCGCCTGCCTGGACGGCGCCGGGCGTCAGATCCGTTTTGGTGAGAACACGTTTCATCGTTGGCAAATCACACAGTAAAAGGTGGAACGCTGGCCTTGCTTGATCTGGCGTATCGGCGTCGCACAGATGCGGCACTCTTCGCCGGTACGGTTATAGACGAAATAGCTTTGCTGGAAATAACCCGACTGGCCGTTGACGGCAATAAAGTCGCGCAAGCTGCTGCCGCCCTGCTCGATCGCCGCAGCGAGCGTCTCGCGGATCGCCGCCGCCAGTTTCTCGTAACGCGGCAGGCTGATTTTGCTTGCCGCCGTTTTTGGATTGATGCCGGCCTTGAACAGGCTTTCCGATGCATAAATATTACCGACCCCGACCACGATGTCGCCGGCCAGCAAGACCTGCTTGATCGGTGCACTGCGGTTGCGCGTCTGGCGATGCAGCTCTCTTGCCGAAAATTTGTCTTCCAGCGGCTCCAGGCCCAGACCACGCAGCAGCATGTGCTCCTCGATGTCGCCATCGGCAACGTCGTGCCACAAAACCGCGCCAAAGCGGCGCGGATCGGTCATGCGCATGACTTGCTTGCCGACCACGAGGTCGAAGTGATCGTGCTTTTGCGGCGCTATGCCCAAAGGCAGAATACGCAAGTGTCCCGACATCCCCAGATGCACGATCAGCGTGCCATGGTCGAAGTTGATCAGCAGATACTTGCCGCGCCGCCCGGTCGAACGCACCACGCGACCGGCAAGCCGTTGCTGCAGGTCGGCGGGGAACGGCCAGCGCAAGCCGGTATGGCGCATCACCACGGCGGTGACCGCGCGCCCTTCGAGATGAGGAGCGACGCCGCGGCGGGTGACTTCTACTTCTGGTAATTCAGGCATGGGAACGCGTACGGTTGAATGGGATTGCAAGAGAAGCTTACGGGCAAGCATGGACGACTATGGGCCGCTATCATACGGCAGATGGTTTACACTCGCTTACACCAAGAAGCATGCCGTTGAGCGTAAAATTAATGTCTGTCCGCTCATTTGCCAAATTACTCAGGATTTCCCTTGAAAAAACCTCTCGCCATTGTAACGCTCTCCGTCATGCTCTCCGCGTGTGCCAGCCTGCGGCAACCCAGCGAGACCGATACGACTACCGTTGCAAGCAGCAAGAAGCAGACTCTGGTCAAAGCCACACCGGCCCGCAAGGGACAAGCCAAAGCCAGGGCGCAGCAGCCGGAAGACGCACTGCCGACGCCTGAGCTGAGCGATGAAGTCCTGTTCCGGATCATGAGCTCTGAAATCGCCTTCCAGCGCGGCCAGTGGCAAGCAGCTTATGTCACCCTGCTGGGCGCGGCGCAGCAAACCCGCGATCCTCGCCTGGCAAAACGCGCTGCCGAAATGGCGCTGGCGGCACGCCACCCCAATGAGGCGCTGGCCGCCGTGCGCCTGTGGACCGAACTGGCGCCGCATTCGGATGAAGCCCTGCAGAACTATCTGGGCCTGATCATGTTGGGCGACAATATTTCGGAAATCCAGCCGCTGATGGCGCAACGCCTGGCAGAAGCCGATCCGCAGGCGCGCGGCCCGATGATCCTGCAAATCCAGCGCCTGCTGATGCGCGCCAAAGACAAATCCGGCGCTTACGCCATCCTGCAAGACATCGTGGCGCCCTATCCGACGCTGCTCGAAACCCATGTCGCGCTGGCGCAAGGCGCCTATGCCAACCGCGACGGCGATCGCGCTCGCGACGAAGCCAGACAGGCGCTGAAGATCAAACCCGATTCCGAACTGGCGATCCTGACGCTGGCGCAAGTCACGCCGGACGGCGTCGAAGCGATGAAGCTGGTCTCCGACTTCCTCAAGAAATATCCGGATTCACGCGAAGTGCGCGTCGCCTATGCGCGCGGACTGGTTGAGCAGAAACAGTTCGAACAGGCGCGCAGCCAGTTCCAGACCTTGCTCAAGGACGACAAGGACGACCTGACCACGCTGTACGCGTTGGGCATCCTGAATGTGCAGACCAATCACCTGACCGAAGGCGAAACCTACCTGAAGCGCTATCTGGAAGTCCTCGCAGCCCAGCCGGAAGATGAACGCGATCCGACCCAAGCGCTGTTGCTGCTGTCGCAAATCGCCGAAGAGCGCAACGATATTCCGGGCGCATTGAAGTATCTGGAACAGGTCGAGCCGGGTGAATCCTATAACGCCGTGCAAATCCGCCGCGGGCAACTGATGGCCAAGAGCGGCGACATCGACGGCGCCCGCAAAGTGCTGCAACAAGCGCAATCGGATGCCGGCAACGACCGCGAGCTGCTGCAGCTGATTCAGGGCGAAGCGCAGATCCTGCGCGACAGCGAGCGCTACCAGGATGCGTCGGACGTATTGTCGGCAGGCCTGAAACGCTTCCCGGACAGCACCGACCTGCTGTACGACTATGCGATGGTGACCGACAAGACCGGCAACTATCAGGACATGGAAACCTCGCTGCGCAAGATCATCGCGCTGGCGCCGAACAACCAGCACGCCTACAACGCGCTGGGCTATTCGCTGGCCGATCGCAACATCCGCCTGCCGGAAGCCGTGACGCTAATCAAGAAGGCGGTGGAACTGGCGCCGGAAGATCCATTCATTGCCGACAGCCTGGGCTGGGCGGAATTCCGCATGGGTAACCTGGACGAGGCCGAGAAAGAATTGCGCCGCGCCTACGGCCTGCGTCCCGATCCGGAAATCGGCATCCATCTCGGCGAAATCCTCTGGGCACGCGGCAAACAGGACGAAGCCAAAAAGCTGTGGCGTGAAGCGCAAGCCAAGGATCCGAAAAACGACGTGCTCAAGAGCACCCTGGACCGCCTCAAGGTTCAGCTCTGATCCGCGGACAAGCAGCCTGATATGACCATGAATTTGTTGAAGCACAGCGCAGCGGCATGCCTGGTCATGCTGGCCGCCGGCTGCGCCACCGTTGCACCGCCGGAAAGCGCAGATAACGGCCCTGCCGTCGAACGCCATTACAGCGACGCCATCGACCTCAGCGGTCGCCTGTCAATCCGCTATGAACAAGACCGCCGCGAACAGGCCGTGCACGGCAGCTTCACCTGGAATCAGAGCGCGCGGCATATCGTTCTCAGCCTGCTCTCGCCGCTGGGCCAGACGCTGGCAACCATCGACATCAAGCCGGGCATCGCCGTCCTGACGCAATCGGGCAAGCCGCCGATGTCGGCCGCCGATGTCGATGTCCTGACAGAACAGGCGCTGGGCTGGCCGTTGCCGGTGTCCGGCCTGCGCGACTGGCTGCAAGGATTCGGACGCGGCGCCGACGGCAAACCCTTTGTTGCGCAGCCTTCCCGCGATACGGTGCGCCTTACCACCCGTGACGGCTGGACCCTGAGTTACGGCGAATGGCAAGACGATGCCGCCAAAACGGCCCAGAATCGCCCCAAACGCATCGATCTGGCACGCGACACCAAACAGGCCGGCCCGGTATCGATCCGCATCGTGATCGACAACTGGCAAAGCCATTAACCAGATATCCGGGCGCCGGCCCCTGATCGGCGCTCGTCACCGCAACACCAACGATTCCCCACACCGATTCATGCAAGCAAGCCTGTCCAACTGCCCCGCCCCGGCAAAACTGAACCTGTTCCTGCACGTGACCGGCCGTCGCGCCGACGGCTATCACCTGCTGCAAACGGTATTTCAACTGCTGGATCGCTGCGACACGCTGGATTTTTCCGTGCGCGCCGACGGCCGCATTCACCGCACCAACGAGCTAGCCGGCGTGCCGGAAGAGACCGATCTGGTGGTGCGCGCCGCCCGCTTGCTGCAAACCGCCAGCGGCAAGCCCCATCTCGGCGCCGATATCACCGTCCGCAAGCAGCTTCCCATGGGCGGCGGCCTCGGCGGCGGCTCGTCCGATGCAGCGACGACGCTGATGGTCTTGAATCATCTGTGGCAAACCGGGCTGACGCGCGCACAATTGATGGCGCTGGGGCTGCAATTGGGCGCCGATGTGCCCTTCTTCTTGTTCGGCCGCAATGCGTTTGCCGAGGGCGTCGGTGAAGAGCTGATCGCCCTGGAAACCGCCAACCGCTGGTTCGTGGTGATCGAGCCGGGGGTCTCTGTGCCGACCGCGATAATTTTTTCGTCAGAAGAATTGACAAGGGATACAAAAGTCGTCAGAATAACGGACTTTCCTGAAGCGCATAATCTTCTCGATAGCGACTTCGGAAAAAACGACTTAGAAGTGGTGGCTGCCAAGCAGTTTCCTCCTGTCGCAGAAGCCATCAAGTGGCTCAAGACATTCGGAAACGCAAGGATGACAGGATCCGGCGCTTGCGTGTTTTGTTCTTTTGAACACGAACATCAAGCCGACGAAGTACTGAAACAAGTACCTTCGAAATGGATAGCTTGGAAAGCCAAAGCGATGCAGGAACATCCTCTCGCCCATTTGACAAGTTCGTAACCAAGAATTGGTTTGACGACGAATTGCACGCGATGTTAAAAGTGTAGTCGGTTCGGCGGCAAACAGCAGATTGCGTAGGGGAATCGCCAAGTTGGTTAAGGCACTGGATTTTGATTCCAGCATTCCAAGGTTCGAATCCTTGTTCCCCTGCCATTAAATTTGGGCAGTTTTACATCGCCCGATAAAGAAAAAAGAAGCCAAAGAGATAAGCCGTCAACGCAAGACTGTACAGTCAAGCATTGTCGGCTTTTCGACTTTTAAACGATTGCATTCAGGGATACCCATATGGCATACGAAAACCTGATGGTTTTTACCGGCAGCGCCAACCCGGAACTGGCGCAAGGCGTCGTCGAAAAATTAGGTATCCCGTTGGGCAAGGCCAATGTTTCGAAGTTCTCCGACGGTGAAGTGATGGTCGAGATCAACGAAAACGTGCGCGGTAAAGACGTTTTCGTGTTGCAGTCGACCTGTGCGCCGACCAACGACAACCTGATGGAAATCATGATCATGGTTGATGCGTTGAAGCGTGCTTCCGCCGGCCGTATCACTGCTGCCATTCCGTACTATGGTTATGCCCGCCAGGATCGCCGTCCGCGTTCCGCCCGTGTTGCGATTTCGGCCAAGGTCGTCGCCAACATGCTGCAGGAAGCCGGCGTTGAACGCGTCCTGATCATGGACTTGCACGCTGACCAGATTCAGGGTTTCTTCGACATTCCGGTCGACAACATCTATGCATCGCCGATTTTGCTGGGCGATCTGGTGAGCAAGAATTACGACGACCTGCTGGTCGTGTCGCCCGACGTCGGCGGCGTGGTGCGCGCCCGTGCATTGGCGAAGCGCCTCGGCTGCGACCTGGCGATCATCGACAAACGCCGCCCGAAAGCGAACGTGTCGGAAGTCATGAACATCATCGGCGAAGTCGAAGGCCGCAACTGCGTGATCATGGATGACATGGTCGATACCGCCGGCACGCTGACCAAGGCTGCCGAAGTATTGAAAGAGCGCGGCGCCAAGAAGGTTGTTGCTTACTGTACGCACCCTGTTTTGTCCGGCCCGGCGCTGGATCGCATCGCCAATTCGCCGCTGGACGAGCTGGTCGTCACCGACACGATTCCGCTGTCGGACGCCGCCAAGGCCTGCGGCAAGATTCGCCAACTGACTTGCGCCAGCCTGCTGGCCGAGACATTCAAGCGCATCAGCAAGGGCGACTCGGTGATGTCGCTGTTTGCAGAATAAGTTTTAGATTCAGATTCAGTTTTAATCCTGCCGTGCAAACGGCGGGATCCTTGAATCCCCTGGTCGCGGGGGATTTTTAACGCGAGACGAAAGTCCCGCAACCTTTGGAGTTTCACATGAAAGTTATCGCATTTCCACGCAAAGAGCAGGGGACCGGAGCGAGCCGCCGCCTGCGCATTGCTGGTCAAACACCAGCTATCGTCTACGGCGGTACCGCTGCACCGCTGAACATCGCTCTGGACCACAACGCGCTGTACCATGCGTTGAAGAAAGAAGCCTTCCACTCGTCGATCCTCGATCTGGAAATCGAAGGCAAGGTTGAACAAGTTCTGCTGCGCGACTTCCAAGTCCACGCGTACAAGCAACTGGTTCTGCACGTTGACTTCCAACGCGTCGACGCTTCGCAAAAGATCCACGTCAAGGTGCCGCTGCACTTCGTGAACTCTGAAGTCTCGCCGGCCGTCAAGCTGTCGTCGGGCATCATCAGCCACGTCATGAGCGAACTGGACATCTCCTGCCTGCCTAAGGATCTGCCGGAATTCGTTTCCGTCGATCTGTCGAAGCTGGAAGTTGGTCATTCGATCCACTTGGCCGACCTGCAATTGCCAAACGGCGTGACTGCTGTTTCGCAAGAAAACCTGACAGTTGCGACCGCTTCGGTGCCAGCCGGCAAGGTTGAAGCTGAAGGCGCAGCACCTGCAGCAGGCGACGCAGAAGCGAAGTAATCTTCGATTCGGCAAAGCAGCATCAAATAAAAAACCCGCTTCGGCGGGTTTTTTATTGCCTGCATTTCCGGCATCGGCAGTAAAACAGCAAAACCGACGCCGAAACTCAATTCAAGATTATCTTCCCAACCACGCCTTGCGCTTGCGTACCAAAGCAACCGGCTTGTCTTGCGCAGTCAGCGCGACTTGCGGCGCGCCGTCATTCTTCAACTTAACCTTGAAACACATCAGCTCGTCGCGACGGAACACGTGCAATTCAACCACGTCGTTCTCGCTATAGCGCGCCAGCAGACCGTCCATGCCTGCCGGCGGAATACGAACGCCATCCAGCGCCACCAGCTTGTCGCCGGCCGATAATCCGGCGCGCTGCCCTGCTCCGCCTTCATACACGTTGGCAAGCTTGGCATCGCCGCCGTCGCGCGTCACGCGCACGTTCATGCCGGGCCGGGCATCCTTGCGTACATCGGCATAGGCAACGCCGAACGGCGCCATCAATTGCTCCAGCGGCAGGTCTTCGGTGCCGCGAATGTAGCGGTCGAAGAAGCGCTTCAGCTTCACGCCGCCGACTTCTTCGAACAAGGCCTCCGCCTCGTCTTCACCGACGCCCTTGCCACCCTTGCGGCTATAGAAATCGCGGCCGAAGCGCTGCCACAGCGCCAGCATCACGTCGTCCAGCGATTTGCGGCCCTTGGTTTCCGCGCGTATCGTCAGGTCGAGACCCAGCGCCACGAGCGAGCCCTTGGTGTAATAGCTGACGATAGCGTTCGGGGCATTTTCATCTTGGCGATAGTATTTGACCCAGGCGTCAAAGCTCGATTCCGCCACGCTCTGCTTGCGCCGGCCGCTGCCGCGCAAGACACCGTTGACGGTCTTCGACAGCATCTTCAGATAATCCGGCGTATCGATCAGACCGGTGCGCACCAGGAACAGATCGTCGTAGTAACTGGTGAATCCTTCGAACAGCCACAGCAGCGAGGTATAGCCCTCTTCCCGTAAATCGTAGGGCGCGAACATCGCCGGCTTGATGCGCTTGACGTTCCAGGTGTGGAAATATTCGTGGCTGCACAAGCCGAGATAGGTGCGATAGCCGTCGGTCGATTCCGCCTTGCCCTTCACCGGCAGATCGCTGCGCGCGCAGATCAGCGCGGTCGATGCGCGATGCTCCAACCCGCCGTAACCGTCGCCGACGACCATGGTCATGAACACATAGCGCGACATCGGCGCACGCTTGCTTTTCGGCTCGAAGAAAGCGATCTGCGCTTCGCAGATTTTCTTGAGATCGGAGGACAAGCGCGCCATGTCCAGATTCGGCACATTGCCGGTGATGACGATATCGTGCGGCACGCCATGTGCAGTGAACGTGGTCAGCGCAAAATCGCCCAGCTCAACCGGATGGTCGATCAGTTCGTCGTAATCTGCGGCGACGTAAGTGCCAAAACCATAGCGCTTGGCCTTCAGCTCGGGCAATGACGTCGCCACGCGCCAGCGCTTGTAGGCGTCGCCGTCCGGACGGCGAATGTCGACGACATGCTCCGACTGTTCCTGCCCTTCGACGCGCAAGAATACGCTGGTGCCGTTGAAGAAGGCGTGGGTCTGATCCAGATGCGCGGTGCGCACCGACAAGTCCCAGGCGTAGACCTGATAGCTCAGCGTCAGCGGGCCGGTACACGGCGCGGCGCGCCAGCTGTGCTTGTCGAGCTTGCGCAACACCACCTTCTTGCCGCCGGCTTCGCCGCGGATCTGGACGATGTTGCGCGCGAATTCGCGAATCATGTAGCTGCCGGGAATCCACGCGGGCAAGGAAAATATTTGTCCGTCGGCAGCCGGCGCATCGACTGTCAGGGTGACGTCGAACACGTGAGAGACGCAATCGTTGGAGGTGATGCTGTAGCGAATCGGGGTAGTCATGTTGTTCTTCGGTTATCGCCGGCAAGGCCGCCGATCTGCCATGTCTGAAAAGTGAGTCCATTGTACTTGAGCAAGCCCGATTCGGGCTGACGCGAGACTGATTTCGGTCGCTCGCAGCCAATCGCACAGCTGAGCTGCAAAGTAAAAAAGCCGGAAAGACTTTCGTCAATCCGGCTTTCTTTACTTGCATGCCTACATGTTTGCGTATCAGCGTGGCAGCACCGACGAGCCCATCAGGAATTCATCCACTGCGCGTGCGCATTGACGGCCTTCGCGAATTGCCCAGACCACCAGCGACTGGCCGCGGCGCATGTCGCCCGCAGCAAACACCTTGTCGACCGAGGTCTTGTAGCAGCCTTCACCATCCGTTGTGGCCTTGGCGTTGCCGCGCTGGTCCTTGTCGACGCCGAACGACTCCAGCACTTGCTGCACCGGCGAGACGAAGCCCATGGCCAGCAGCACCAGATCAGCCTTCATCTCGAATTCGGAGTTCGGCACTTCCTGCATCTTGCCGTCCTTCCATTCGACGCGCGCAGCGATCAGCTTTTCCACCTTGCCGTTTTTGCCTTCCAGACGCTTGGTCGCCACTGCCCAATCGCGGTCGCAACCTTCTTCATGCGACGACGAGGTGCGCAGCTTGGTCGGCCAGTACGGCCAGACCATAGGCTTGTTTTCTGTTTCCGGCGGTTGCGGCATCAGCTCGAACTGGGCGACCGAAGCGGCGCCGTGACGGTTCGAGGTGCCGACGCAATCGGAACCGGTATCGCCGCCGCCGATCACGACCACGTGCTTGTCAGTCGCCATGATCTGGCCCTTGAGCTTGTCGCCGGCGTTGACCTTGTTTTGCAGCGGCAGGAATTCCATGGCGAAATGCACGCCCTTCAATTCACGCCCCGGCACCGGCAAGTCGCGCGGCAGCTCTGCACCGCCGGCGATGACCACTGCGTCGAAATCTTTCTTCAGCTCGTCGGGGGAAACCGTTTCCTTGGACCAGTTGGTGATGTTGGCAGGGAAGTCCTTGCCCACCAGGGTGCTGGTGCGGAACACGACGCCTTCGGCTTGCATCTGCTCGACGCGCAGGTCGATGTGCGACTTTTCCATCTTGAAGTCGGGAATACCGTAACGCAGCAGGCCGCCGACGCGGTCGTTCTTTTCGAACACGGTCACGTCATGGCCGGCACGCGCCAGCTGTTGTGCAGCGGCCAGGCCGGCAGGACCGGAGCCGACCACGGCGACCTTCTTGCCGGTCTTGACGGCGGCCGGTTGCGGCGTGACCCAGCCGTTTTCCCAACCCTTGTCGATGATGAAATGCTCGATCGACTTGATGCCGACGGCGTCGCTGTTGATGCCGAGCGTGCAGGCGGCCTCGCACGGCGCCGGGCAGATGCGGCCGGTGAATTCGGGGAAGTTGTTGGTCGAGTGCAGCGTGTCCAATGCTTCCTTGTAGTCGCCGCGGTAGACCAGGTCGTTCCAGTCGGGGATGATGTTGTTGACCGGGCAGCCGTTGTTGCAGAACGGGATGCCGCAATCCATGCAGCGTGCGCCTTGCGTCTTGGCTTCCGCATCGCCCAGATGCAGGACAAATTCCTTGTAATGCTTCATGCGCGTCTGCGGCGCTTCGCTCGCCTCTTTCAGGCGCTCATATTCCATAAAGCCGGTTACTTTACCCATTTTCCACTCACATTCTTCGCTAAGGATAGGCGGCTGACGATTCTGTCGTTGTCGTTAAAAATCGTCAGCCTTGCGTATGTTGATATCGATCGTTCAGGCTGGTCCGGGAAGTTGCTTATGCCGGGACCTTGTCCTTGGGCGTCGCTTTGGCAGCATTCAGTTCGCCCAGCGCACGTTTGTACTCGGTCGGGAAGACCTTGACGAACTTGCCGCGCGATGCCGCCCAGTTGTCCAGCAGGTAGCGCGCACGCGTGCTGCCGGTGTACTTGAAGTGACGCTCGATCAGACCACGCAAAATCACTTCATCGGTCTGGCCGTTGCCGCCGCGTTGCAGGCTGTGCCAGACAGCGCGATCGGTCGAGGCTTCCTGCTCGGTATCGGACAGGACCTTGTCCAGCGCGACCATGGCCATGTTGCACTTGCCTGCGAAGTCGCCGGTCTCGTCGTAGACGTAAGCAATGCCGCCTGACATACCTGCCGCAAAGTTACGGCCGGTGCCGCCCAGTACGACAACGGTGCCGCCGGTCATGTATTCGCAACCGTGATCGCCGGTGCCTTCGACAACGGCAATCGCACCGGAGTTACGCACCGCGAAACGCTCACCGACCACGCCGTTGATGAACGCTTCGCCGGTTGTCGCGCCGTACAGCACGGTGTTGCCGGAGATCATATTGTCGACCGCGCGGCCGCGGAACTCGGTGTTCGGACGCACGATGATGCGGCCGCCCGACAAGCCCTTGCCGACGTAATCGTTGCCTTCGCCGACCAGATCCAGCGTCACGCCGTGCGCCAGGAATGCACCGGCCGACTGGCCTGCGGTGCCCTGCAGCTGGATATGGATGGTGTCATCCGGCAGACCTTCATTGCCGTAACGCTTGGCCACTTCACCCGACAACATGGCGCCGACGGTGCGGTTCAGGTTGCGGATCGGCGAGATGAAGGAAACCTTCTCACCCTTGTCCAGCGCGATACGCGCCTGTGCGATGAGCTTGTGATCCAGCGCCTTGTCCAGACCGTGGTCCTGCTCTTCGGTGTGGAAGTATGGCGTTGCGCTGACCGGTTGATAGAAGATCTTGCTGAAGTCCAGGCCCTGCGCCTTCCAGTGCTGGATCGCCTTGGTGCGGTCCAGCAGATCGGAGCGGCCGATCAGTTCGTTGAAAGTGCGGATGCCCAGTTGCGCCATGATCTGACGCGCTTCTTCCGCGATGAAGAAGAAGAAGTTGACCACGTGTTCAGGCTTGCCGGAGAACTTGGCGCGCAGGACCGGATCCTGAGTCGCCACACCGACCGGGCAGGTGTTCAGATGGCATTTGCGCATCATGATGCAGCCTTCGACCACCAGCGGTGCGGTGGCGAAACCGAATTCGTCCGCGCCCAGCAGCGCGCCGATGACAACGTCGCGGCCGGTCTTCATCTGACCGTCGGCCTGCACGCGGATGCGGTTACGCAATCCGTTCAGCACCAAAGTTTGCTGTGTTTCGGCCAGGCCGAGTTCCCATGGCGAACCGGCATGCTTGATCGAGGACAGCGGCGAAGCGCCGGTGCCGCCGTCATGGCCGGCGATCACGACGTGATCCGACTTGGCCTTGGCAACGCCTGCGGCAACCGTGCCGACGCCGACTTCCGACACCAGCTTGACCGAGATCGAGGCGCGCGGATTGACGTTCTTCAGATCGTGGATCAACTGCGCCAGATCTTCGATCGAATAGATGTCATGGTGCGGCGGCGGCGAAATCAGGCCGACGCCCGGCACCGACACGCGCAAGGTCGCGATGTAATCGGTGACCTTATGGCCCGGCAGCTGGCCGCCTTCGCCTGGCTTCGCGCCCTGCGCCATCTTGATCTGGATCTGATCGGCGGAGATCAGGTATTCGGCCGACACGCCGAAACGGCCGGATGCCACCTGCTTGATGCGCGAACGCAGTGAGTCGCCGGCTTGCAGCGGAATATCGACTTCGATCACGTCCTTGCCGATTTCCGATGCCAGGGTGGCGCCCTGCTTGATCGGGATGCCCTTCAATTCGTTGCGATAACGATTGACGTCTTCGCCGCCTTCGCCGGTGTTGGACTTGCCGCCGATGCGGTTCATCGCAATGGCCAGCGTGGCGTGCGCTTCGGTCGAGATCGAACCGAGCGACATCGCGCCGGTAGCGAAACGCTTGACGATTTCCTTGGCCGGTTCGACTTCATCGATCGAGATCGCCTTCGACGGATCGATCTTGAATTCGAACAGACCGCGCAAGGTCATGTGACGCTTGGATTGATCGTTGATGATCTGCGCGTATTCCTTGTACGAATTGAAGTTGTTGGCGCGGGTCGAGTGTTGCAGCTTGGCGATCGCGTCCGGCGTCCACATGTGTTCTTCACCGCGGATGCGGAAGGCATATTCGCCGCCGGCGTCCAGCGCGTTGGCCAGCACCGGATCGCTGCTGAATGCTGCGCGATGCAGGCGCAGCGCTTCTTCGGCGACTTCGAACACGCCGATACCTTCGACGTTCGATGCGGTGCCCTTGAAGTACTTGTCCACCAGCGCCTTGTTCAGACCGATGGCTTCAAAAATCTGCGCGCCGCAGTAGGACATGTACGTCGAAATACCCATCTTCGACATGACCTTCAGCAAGCCCTTGCCGATCGCCTTCTGGAAATTGTAGATCGCCTTGTCGCCCGACAGATCGCCCGGCAAACCCTTGGCCATTTCGGTCAGGGTGTCCATCGCCAGGTAGGGGTGGATCGCTTCCGCGCCGTAGCCTGCCAGCAATGCGAAGTGATGCGTTTCACGTGCGGAGCCGGTGTCGACCACCAGACCGGTCGAAGTACGCATGCCCTTGCTCACCAGGTGCAAGTGGATCGCGGATGTCGCCAGCAATGCCGGGATCGCGACTTGTTCGGAATCGACCTTGCGATCCGAAATGATCAGGATATTGTGGCCCGACTTGACCGCGTCGACCGCCTTGGCGCACAGCGATGCCAGGCGCGCTTCGATGCCTTCCTTGCCCCATGCTACGGGATAGCAGATGTTCAGTTCGTGCGACTTGAACTTGCCGCCGGTATGCGCGCTGATGTTGCGCAGCTTGGCGATGTCGGCGTAATCCAGGATCGGCTGCGACACTTCCAGGCGCATCGGCGGATTGATGTTGTTGGTGTCGAGCAGGTTCGGACGCGGGCCGATGAAGGACACCAGCGACATGACCATCGCTTCGCGGATCGGATCGATCGGCGGGTTGGTCACTTGCGCGAACAATTGCTTGAAGTAGTTGTAGAGCGTCTTGTTCTTGTTGGACATGACCGCCAGCGGCGAGTCGTTGCCCATCGAACCGATCGCTTCTTCGCCGCCCGAGGCCATCGGCGCCATCAGGAACTTGACGTCTTCCTGGGTGTAGCCGAACACTTGCTGGCGATCCAGCAGCGGAATGGTCGAACCGGATTCGAACGGCTCGGCCTTCAGCTCGTCCAGCTTGACGCGCACCGACGAAATCCATTGCTTGTAGGGCTTGGCGTTGGCGTAGGTGTCCTTCAGTTCCTTGTCGTCGATGATGCGGCCGGCGTCGAGGTCGATCAGGAACATTTTGCCCGGTTGCAGGCGCCATTTCTGGATGATCTTGGATTCCGGAATCGGCAGCACGCCGGATTCGGAAGCCATCACGACCAGGTCGTCGTCGGTCACGATGTAACGCGCAGGACGCAGACCGTTGCGATCCAGCGTGCCGCCGATGTGGCGACCGTCGGTGAACGCCAGGGCGGCCGGGCCGTCCCATGGTTCCATCATCGCGGCGTGGTATTCGTAGAAGGCGCGACGGTTGTCGTCCATCAGGGTGTGGTTTTCCCAAGCTTCCGGCACCATCATCATCATGGCTTGCGCCAGCGGATAGCCTGCCATCAGCAACAGTTCGAGCGCGTTGTCAAAGCAAGCGGTATCGGACTGTCCTTCATAGATCAGCGGGAACAGTTTTTTCAGGTCGTCGCCCAGTACGGCCGACTGCATCACGCCTTCGCGCGCGCGCATCCAGTTGAAGTTGCCCTTGACGGTGTTGATTTCGCCGTTGTGGGCGATCAGACGGTAGGGGTGAGCCAACGGCCATTCGGGGAAAGTATTGGTGGAGAAACGCTGGTGCACCAGCGCCAGCGCGGAAACGCAGCGCGGATCTTGCAGGTCTTTGTAGTACACGCCAACCTGGTCGGCCAGCAGCAGGCCCTTGTAGACGACGGTGCGCGCCGACATCGACGGCACGAAGAATTCCTTGCCATGGATCAGGTTCAGCGCCTGGATGGCGTGGCCGGAGGACTTGCGGATCACGTACAGCTTGCGTTCCAGCGCGTCGGTAACCATGATGTCCGGGCCGCGGCCGATGAAGATCTGGCGGATGACCGGCTCTTTTTCACGTACGGTCGGCGACATCGGCATGTCCATGTCGACCGGCACGTCGCGCCAGCCCAGCACGACCTGGCCTTCAGCCAGCACCGAGCGCTCGATTTCCTGTTCGCAGGCGATGCGGGAAGCGTTTTCCTTCGGCAGGAAGATCATGCCGACGCCGTATTCGCCTGGTGGCGGCAGTTCGACGCCTTGTTTGGACATTTCTTCGCGGTAGTACTGATCCGGAATCTGGATCAGGATACCGGCGCCATCGCCCATGAGCGGATCGGCGCCGACAGCACCCCGGTGGTCGAGATTCTTCAGGATGAGCAAGCCCTGCTCAACGATAGAATGGTTTTTCTTGCCCTTGATATGGGCGATAAAACCGACACCACAGGCGTCGTGTTCATTAGCTGGGTCGTATAGGCCTTGCGCATGCATAACGGTGCTCCACCACTTTAAGAGTAAGGATTTAAGGATAGTGCACTGCACCCAATTCTTCAATAAGAACAAAAGGGGTCAGAGTAAAATTAAAAACCTCAGGATTTTTAGTATTTTTTAATTAGGGACAGAGTAAATGCATTGTTTCAATAAGTCATTGTATTAAAAGACTTTTAAGCGTCTTTTACTCCATCCAGCCCCTCATCTTGAGTCACTGCAACATCCACTTTCTTCGCAGGACGACCTCGCTTTGCAGGACTGACACGTCGGCTGACCTGTTTTTCCAGGCCTGATTTGAAGTCGTCGGCGCCCAGCGCCCAGCCTTTCAGGGTTGCCTGCGTGATCGCTTCGACTTCCTGGCTGCCCAGCGATTGCTCGGCCAGCAGCTTGTAGGCGATCTCGCGGTCGAACGGCGTGTTGCCCAATGCCCAATAGAGACGATGATCGGTAATCAGCGGATCCGACTTTGCGCCAATGTGATGCATGTAACTCGACCACGGATAGTCCGCCGGCCCCGCGACGAGCCCGTTACGAACGGGGTTCAGCTCGACGTAGCGACTGCACAACAGCAGGTAACGCTCGGCGTCCAGCACCGTGGCCCGGTAACGCCCCTGCCACAAGGTGCCACCTCTTTCGTATTTCTGGTTGTAATAAGGAACGTAATACCGCCCAACCCATTGCATCATTCGTGCCAGCCCTTCCGCATCGACCGGCGTCGCCAGCAAATGGATGTGGTCCGGCATCAAGACATAGGCATGGATAGCGACCTTGAAGCGCTTGGCGCCCTCCTTGAGCCAGTCGAGAAACGCGGTGTGATCGGCGGAGTCGCGAAATATTAATTGTTTGTCATGCCCGCGCTGGATGATGTGATGCGGCTGGTACGGGACGACGAGGCGGGGTAAGCGAGCCATGGATGGTGACTGAAAAAGGGAAAGGGACGGAGGCGATTCACGATTGTAAATCAACTCCGACCCCAATTTTCATTCACCTTGACCGATCCCGCTCAGGATCGGCCCGGAACTCCCTGCGACTTACATCACAGCCTTCTTGCGCGACAACACCAGACTGATCAGTACCGATGCCAGCAGGATCAAACCCACCACCAGCAGCGAAATCATCACCGGGATGTGGAACCAGTACGCCAGCAGCATCTTGCCGCCCACGAACACCAGCACCAGAGCCAGGCCGTACTTGAGGTAGTGGAAACGATCCGCCACGTCAGCCAGCAGGAAGTACAAAGCCCGCAAACCCATGATCGCAAACATGTTCGACGTGAACACGATGAACGGGTCCGTCGTGATCGCGAAAATCGCCGGGATGCTGTCCACCGCGAAAATCAGGTCCGTCACTTCGATCAGGATCAGCACCAGCATCAGCGGCGTGAAATAGCGCACGCCGTTGCGCATGGTGAAGAACTTCTCGCCGTCGTACTCATTGCTGATGCGCATGTGTTTGCGCAAGAACTTCAGCAGCGGGTTGTCGTTGAGATCGCTCTCCTTGTCCGCAAAGATCAGCATCTTGATGCCGGTGACGATCAGAAAGGCCCCGAATAAATACATGATCCAGCTGAACTGCGCGATCAGCCAGGCGCCCAGCAGGATCATGACGGCGCGCATGACGATCGCGCCGACCACGCCGTACAACAGCACGCGGCGCTGCATCTCGGCCGGCACCGCGAAGTAGCCGAAAATCACCAGGAAGACGAAGATGTTGTCCACCGACAGCGATTTTTCAATCAGATAACCGGAGAGAAATTCCAGGCTCTTCTGGTTCGCGAATTCGCGCCCGATGCTGTGATCCAGATACCACCACAGCAAGCCGCTGAACAACAGCGCCAACATCACCCAGGCAACCGACCAGCCGAGCGCTTCCCTGACCGTCACCTTGTGCGAGTGGCGCCCGCCGAGCACCAGCATGTCGAACGCCAGCATGCCAAGCACAAATACAATGAATCCACCCCACATCAGCGGACTTGCAAAACTTTCCACACCGTTCACGGCATTCCCCTTTGTTTATATATTCAACACGATTTGCTGATTAGTCGAAATCGAAAAACTCGCCCAGAAATCCCTTCTTCTTGCGCGACTGATAATCCTTGTTATAGCGATGACTATCGTCGTAGCCGCGTTGCTGCGGCGGCGCATATTGCGGCGCCGGCGCGCGATGCTGTATTGCTTGCTGCGTCGCCTGCGGAGCTGGAGCCGAAGCCGCCTGCGAGCGCTCGATCAGCTTGTCTAGCTCGCCGCGATCCAGCCAGACTCCGCGGCATTGCGGGCAGTAATCAATCTCGACACCCTGGCGATCGCTCATACTCAGATTGACGGTAGTACAGACGGGACATTTCATAACGGCCTCCATGACTTTGCGATAGACAAACCGTACTGTAGCTGGATCCGATCCTATTGAAAATTCGAATATACTTTAATTTATCTTCGGAAAAACCGATTAACAGGAAACGCCATGGCAGCGCTCAATTACAAACATCTGCACTACTTCTGGGTCGTCGCCAAAACCGGCGGCATCGCGCGCGCCGGCGAGCGGTTGCATCTGACGGCGCAAACCATCAGCGGACAGATTACGCTCTTCGAAGACAGCATCGGCTATAAATTATTCAACCGCGTCGGCCGCAAACTGGAGCTGAACGACGCCGGCCGCACCGTATTCGCCTATGCCGACCAGATCTTCACGCTCGGCGAAGAACTGGAAGAAGTCATGCGCTTTCGCCCCGGCGGCAGCCCCCTGCAATTCAGGGTGGGCGTCGCCGATGCGGTGCCCAAGACGATCGCCTATCTCTTGCTGGAGACGGCGCTGAAGCTCGACGACCCGGTGCGCATCGTCTGCCGCGAAGGCAAGCTCAACAGCCTGCTGGGCGACCTCGCCATCCATCGTCTTGATATCGTCATCGCCGACAGCCCGATGCCCGCCAATATCGACGTGCGCGGCTACAGCCATTTGTTGGGCGAGTGCAATACCAGTTTCTTTGCGACACCTGCGCTGGCCAAAACCTGCAAGAAGAATTTTCCCCAGAGCCTGGACGACGCCCCGTTCCTGATGCCGGGCGAAGACGCTGCAGTACGGCCGAAATTGCTGCGCTGGTTTGAAAAGGAAAAGATACGCCCGCGAATCGCCGGCGAGTTCGACGACGGCGCGCTGTTGAATGCCTTCGGCGAGGCCGGCACCGGCATCTTCGCGGCGCCGTCGGCCGTCGCCGTGCAATTGAAGCAACAACTCGGCGTCGTGCAGATCGGACAAACCGAACAGATCACGGAACAGTTCTACGCCATCTCCGTCGAGCGGCGCCTGACGCATCCCGCGGTCCTGGCAATCCAGTCGGCCGCGCGCGAGAGCCTCATCATTCCGAAGGGCAAATAAACACAATTGCGCTCCACGGACATGCCATTGCAGCAACATCAGGAAAAACGAACGCACAAAGAAAAAACCCCACGCTCCTTGCGGATCGTGGGGTAAATCCCATTCTCGGGGGAGAGAATGGAGGGGGAAAACCAACTATAAGAAAAGCAGAGTAGCGTCGCAGCGTTTTTTACAAATTGTTACGCCGCCATCCGCTCCGCAACATATCCCGTCAGGAGCCAGTCAGCAAAAGGCTTCGCAACGCGTTGAAGACCATGGTCTGTTGCTCGCGGCGACAAATCAGGGAGGTCGTAATCCGCCCCTGCTTACCTAAAGAATAGGCGGAAAAATTCTGTTGTCCATGCATATTTAATATCGAACGCGGAACAAAAGCCACACCGATGCCTGCTGCAATGCAGGCAAGCATGGCGTGATACGAACCCAGCTCAAGAATCCGCAGAGGACGCCGATCCCTGATGCTGCCGGAAGCAAACCACTGCTCGGCAAAGCTGCGATAAGTGCAACCTTGTTCAAAGACAATCAAGGTCTCCACTTTCAGGTCGTCCGGCGTCTTCACCCGCCCGTGGCCGCGCGGCACCGTGATCATCAGCTCTTCCTGGTACAAGGGCGTTGAGAAAAACACATCGTCCGGAATCGGCCCTGCCACCAGCGCAGCATCAAGCTTGAAGCTGCGCACCTGATCGATCAGGGTTTTCGTGGCCCCCGTGGTCAACTCCAGTTGCACTTCCGGCCAGCGCTGGTGAAAAGCCGCCAACGGTCCCGGCAAGCGGCTCGCCGAGGTGCTTTCCATCGCCCCTACCCGCAACCTGCCGCGCGGCCCCTGCGGCACCATCGCATGCCTGGCCTCCTGCACCAGACCGAGGATGCGCTCGGAATAATCCAGCAAGACTTCGCCGGCAGGCGTCAGCACCAAGCGCTTGCGATCGCGGATGAACAAGGCCACGCCCACCGACTCCTCCAGCTGGCGCAGGCGCGTGGTCACATTCGACTGCACACGATGCAGGCGCTCCGCAGCGCGCGTGACGCCGCCTTCGGCCACTACCGCGCGGAAAATTTCAAGTTCGGCAAGTTCCATGCTGGCTCCGTTTAAAAATCTTCATCTGACATCTCATAAAAAGATGAATACATTCTAATTATTCATTTTTTAGAATGATAAAGACAAGCTAACATTGCAACATCGTCGACATGCATCAGCATGCTTCCTCAGAACAACAGCGTCGCAACAGAACAGCATCCAACAATAATGACGCATAGCGATCGGCACCCGATCACGCCGCAAGAACAGGAACCCAGGAAACAATGACTACGCCGGATGCAAGCCACAACCGTAAAAGCGCCCTGCGCATCGCCTTTGCCGGCCTGATCGCGCTCTCTGCCGCCATGGGCATCGGCCGCTTCGCCTTCACCCCGCTGCTGCCGATGATGCTGCACGACCAGACCATCGACCTCAACGGCGGCGGCTGGCTGGCGACGTCCAACTATCTCGGTTATTTCATCGGCGCCATGTTGTGCGCATTCTGGCGCGGCCTGCCGCCGACGCGCACCATCCGCGCCGGACTGATTGCGACGGTATTGCTCACGCTCGGCATGGGACTGCTGCATGTGCAAGCGGTCTGGCTGGTATTGCGCCTGCTGTCCGGCATCGCCAGCGCGCTGGTGTTCGTCTACAGCTCGGGATGGTGCCTGCAACGCCTGGCACAATTGCAACTGCCGGCGCTGGGCGGCATCATCTATTGCGGCCCCGGCATCGGCATCATGCTCACCGGCTTGTCGAGCAGCGGGATGGTCGCCTACGGCTGGCACGCCGATACCGGATGGATTGCATTCGGCCTGATGGCGGCGGTATTGACTGCTGCGGTATGGAACACCTTCAGCGGCAATCTCGATCTGCGTGCGGGCAACGCCGCCCAGAACGATACGCAGGCCGCCGAACCGGCGGCGATTCGCCAGGAAGTGCGCTGGCAGGTGCTGGCCTACGGCATGGCCGGATTCGGCTACATCATCACCGCCACCTTCCTGCCGGTGATTGCGCGCCAGGCCTTGCCGCCCGGCTCCGCCTGGCCGGATTTCTTCTGGCCGCTGTTCGGCTTGTGCGTGGCGCTCGGTGCACTCGGGGCAACACGGATTCCGGTGCACTTCGATCAGCGCCTGCTGCTGGCGATCAGCTACGTGATGCAGGCGATCGGCGTGGTCAGCAGCGCGATCTTCCCCAATGAGGTCGGATTTGCGATCGGCAGTATTTTGCTCGGTCTGCCGTTCACGGCCATCACGCTGTTCGCCATGCGCGAAGCGCGCCGCCTGCGCAGCCATCATGCCGCCGGATTGATGGGATTGATGACGGCATCCTATGGCATCGGCCAGATTGCCGGCCCGCCGCTGGCGACGCGATTAGTGCATGCGACCGGCTCGTTTACGCCCTCGCTCAGCATCGCGGCAATTGCCCTGCTGGGCGGCGCGGCGCTGTATGTATGGCTGAGCCTGCGCTCGCGCGCGGGTCAGGCTGCGACTATCGCCCCACGTTAAATACAGCCTTGAAATGCAAAGAGCCGATGCTGGATTACCAGCACCGGCTCGCTTACCACCGACAAAACTCCAGACTTAACGGAACGCCGGCTCGCCGAAACTGCGCAGCTTGCGGCTGTGCAATTGCTCAATGCCGTGGTTGCGCAACAACTCCAGTGCACGGATACCGATCTTCAGATGCTGCGCCACGCGCTGCTCGTAAAAACGATTCGCCATGCCGGGTAACTTGATCTCGCCATGCAAGGGCTTGTCGGAAACACACAGCAAGGTGCCATACGGCACGCGGAAACGGAAGCCGTTGGCCGCCACCGTCGCGCTTTCCATATCCAACGCAATCGCGCGGCTCTGGCTGAAGCGCAGCAAGGGCGTGCGATGGTCGCGTAGTTCCCAGTTGCGGTCATCCACGGACGCCACGGTGCCGGTGCGCATGATGCGCTTGAGTTCATAGCCTTCCAGCTGCGTGATGCCGGCCACGGCGTCCTGCAATGCCAGCTGCACTTCCGCCAGCGCCGGGATCGGCACCCACAGCGGCAGGTCGTCATCCAGCACGTGATCGTCGCGTACGTAAGCATGTGCCAGCACATAGTCGCCCATGCGCTGCGACGACGACAAGCCCGCGCAGTGACCGAGCATGATCCAGCCATGCGGACGCAACACGGCAATATGATCCGTGATGGTCTTGGCGTTGGAGGGGCCGACGCCGATATTGACCAGCGTGATGCCGGTGCCGTCCGCGCGCTGCAGGTGATACGCCGGCATCTGCGGCTGGCGCACTGGCGGCGTGCCGGTGCTCGGCATGCCCTTCATGCCTTCGACGTTGGCGTTCGGCGTGGTCACGTTGCCCGGTTCGACGAAGGCCGTATATTGCTGGCGATAGGTACGTAGCTCAGGATCGTCGGTTGCCTGCATCAGCTCGCGTCCCATGCGCACGAACTCGTCGACGTAGAACGCGTAGTTGGTGAACAGCACATAGCGCTGAAATTGCTGCGGCGCCGTCGCCGTATAGTGACGCAAACGGTGCAGCGAATAATCGATGCGCGGCCCGGTGAACAAGGCCAGCGGATGAATACCGTCGCGCCAGCCGCCGTTGTCGACTTCATAGGTGCCGTTGACGATGCGGTCATCCATCTCGGCCAGATCCGGCAGATCGAACACGTCCGGCAAGAGACGCAAATGATCCGGATCCAGATCGCCCTCGACGTGTATGCCTTCGGCAAACGCAAAGTGCACCGGAATCGGCAGGTCGCTCACGCCGACTTCCAGCGGCTCCTGATGATTGCTCAGCAGCAGCTTGAACTGGCTCAGCAGGTAATTCTTGAACAGCGTCGGTCGCGTCAGCGTGGTCTGGTAAGTGCCCGGGCCGGCGACAAACCCGAACGACTGGCGCGTATCGGTATGCGTGACTTTTTCGGTCGTGATGCGCACGAAGGGATAGCACGCTCGCACGCGCTCCTGCAGCACTTCGCCTTTGGCGAAACGCTTGAAGGCATCACGGAGGATGGCGGTGTTGTGCTCATAGATTTCGATCACGCGATCGACCGCCTCTTGCGGATCGGTAAATTTTTCGGTCAACAACTTTTCTCCAATCAATTCCGGTTCTCGACACACTGCCTCACTTCACGAACTTCATAGCGCGGCAACGTCCGATTTCATTGTACCTATATAAACAAAAAGGCCAATCCCATTCCAGAATTGACGAAGAAACTGACTGCGGGCAACAACGATATGCCATTCAATTTCCCGGGCAAGCACATTCTTGAATAGAATCAAGAATTCGATACGGCTTTTTTGGATTTAACAAAAATAACGAAAGCCAAAAAATTGAAAATGCTCGCAAACCCGAAACCGCCGCACAGGCATTCTTTTGAGTATGCAATTTGCACTGCGCAGATGTCGTCCGGTATCGCGCCCAGACGGGCAATTTAAGTGCAAAACCACCTCCGCCGTGCCCTCAAAAAGCGCTCTCCCTGCACTCCTTGCGAGCAAATAATTTGAGTCATTATCTGCATGAAAAAATAGTTCCCGATTTTATCCAAGACATCTTCTAAGAAGCCGCAATGAGTGCTATCGTGGCTGCTCTCCGCGCCTCACGAGGGTTGCTTCCGACGAAATCTGCTCGCGTTGGAACAAACGGAGACGAGACTAAAAAACATACTTTCACCAAGAGGAACGACATGTATTCCAAAAAGATCTTCGGCCAGTTTCTGATCCTGGCTTGTGCTGCTCTGGTATCCGTCGCGCACGCGCAAAAACTTCCCAACGTCATGATCCTGGCAACCGGCGGCACTATCGCCGGCACCGGCGCCACCAGCACGACAACCGTCGGCTACACCGCAGCAAAAATCGGCGTGGAAGCGCTGATCGACGCCGTGCCGGAACTGAAGAAAGTCGCCAACGTCAAGGGCGAACAAGTATTCCAGATCGCCAGCGAAAACATGAACAACGACTACTGGCTGAAGCTGTCCAAGCGCGTGAACACGCTGCTGGCGCAAAGCGACGTTGACGGCATCGTGATCACGCACGGCACAGACACTATCGAAGAGACTGCCTACTTCCTCGACCTGACAGTACACAGCAAGAAGCCGGTCGTGATCGTCGGCTCCATGCGTCCATCGACAGCGATCAGCGCCGACGGCCCGATCAACCTGTACAACGCCGTATTGCTGGCAGGCAGCCAGGAAGCCATCGGCAAGGGCGTGCTGGTGACGCTGAACGATCAGATCAATGCCGCTCGCGAAGTGACCAAGACCAACACCTCCACACTGGATACCTTCAAGACGCCTGAACTGGGTTTCCTGGGCTACATCCAGGGCAGCAAGCCGTTCTTCTATCGTCAGTCGACACGCAAGCACACCGTTGATTCCGAATTCGACATCTCGAAGATGGATTCCCTGCCGCAAGTCGACATCGTCTACGGTTACGCCAACATGAACCCGATCGCGCTGAACGCCTTCGTCGCCGCCGGCGCCAAGGGCATCATCCACGCCGGCGTGGGTGACGGCAGCCTGAACAACACCGTTGCGCCATCGCTGACTGAAGCACGCAAAAAAGGCGTCGTGATCGTTCGCGCCAGCCGCGTCGGCCAAGGCATTGTGGCGCGCAACGGCGAAGCGGATGACGACAAGCTGGACTTCGTTGTTTCCGACACGCTGAACGCGCAAAAAGCACGCATCCTGCTGATGCTGGCACTGACCAAGACATCCGATACCAAAGAAATCCAAAAGATCTTCTATTCGTATTGATCTGGTTAGTACAGCAATAAAAAAGGCCCGCATTGCGGGCCTTTTTTATTGCGAAGCGATGAGCGACATCCAGGTTCCTGACACCTCGAAACGCTGCCGCCAGACTCAGATGCCGAGCGACTTGCCCGCGCCGAGCAGGGTCGCCACACCGATGATCGCGAAGATCAACGCAGCGATGGCGTGCACGATGCGCACCGGGATCTTGCCCGCGATACGGTCGCCCAGCAACACCGCCGGCACATTGGCGATCATCATGCCCAGCGTCGTTCCGGCAACCACCGGCACGAAAGCGTGATACTGCGCCGCCAGCGCGACCGTCGCCACCTGCGTCTTGTCGCCCATCTCCGCCAGGAAGAAGGCAATCACGGTGGTGCCGAAGACGCCGAAACGCGCGAACTTGGCTTCGCTCTCGTCGAACTTGTCCGGGATCAGCGTCCAGATCGCCATGCCGATGAAGGATACGCCGAGAATCCAGCGCATGGTTTCAGGCGAGACCAGCGAAGTGATCCATGCGCCCAGCGCGCCGGCAAAAGCGTGATTGGCAATGGTCGACACCAGAACGCCCAGGATGATGGGAATCGGTTTGCGGAATTTTGCAGCGAGGATAAAGGCCAGCAGTTGCGTCTTGTCGCCGATTTCAGCTAAGGCGACTACGCCGGTAGAAATGAGAAATGCATCCAATTGGGGTCTCCATGGCCGGACAAAAAACGATTGACCACGCCTCTCCCCGGCCATTCCGGAGGCAACGTGGTCAAAGGTCTTGTCAAGCTTTTAGGACCGCTTATGCCATGGTCGTGTGGACCAAGTATGTTGACATAAGCCCCTCCTCAGGGTGGAAGGCGACTACTCCCCAATGACGGGCGAATTTTACTCAATTAATTTTTATGCGTCCACAGAAAATACACAAAGACGCAGGAACCAAGCCCCGGCATGAGACTCTTTATCAAGTAGCCTCCGGGCAAGCATGCTGGCCCGGCATCGCACATCCACGCGAGCGCCGTGGTCATGCTAGGATTTCCACCTTGCTGCATCGTCAATCATCGCGGTCGGATATCCACCGACTGAAGCGACTCATTTGCACCACACAGCGCTCCCGACCAATCCTTGCTGTTTCCGGACAGCATTAATCATTCGACATCTCGCCTATGATCAATCGACGCACCTTCCTGAGCTCTGCCACCGCGACCGCCGCTCTCGCCGCCCTCGGCATTCCTCCCGAAGCGCTCGCCGCCAATCGCATCAAGCTCGGCAATCCCGCGCCCTTCTCCTTCGACGCCCTGATCGCCCAGGCGCGCACCACTGCGCAATCGCCCTACAAGGCGCAGAACAAGCCGCCGGCCGAGATCCTCGACAAGATCGACTACGAGGCGCACGGCAAGATCAGATTCAATACCGACTCGTCCCTGTTCGCGGATGGTCCGGGACAATTCCCGGTGACCTTCTTCCACCTCGGCCGCTTCTTCCAGGCGCCGGTGCACATGTACACGCTCGAAGGTACCAGCAGTGCAGGCAGCAACGCCAAGGCGCGCGAAATCCTGTACGACGAAAGCTATTTCGACATGCCGGCCGACAGCCCGGCGCGCAAGCTGCCGCGCGGCAGCGGCTTTGCCGGCTTCCGCTTCCAGGAAAGCCGCAGCGGCGACCAGGCCAAGCTTGACTGGCGCAAGAACGACTGGGTCGCCTTCCTCGGCGCCTCCTATTTCCGCGCCATCGGCGACCTGTACCAATACGGCCTGTCGGCGCGCGGCATCGCCATCGACGTCGCCCAGGCCGGCAAGCCGGAAGAATTTCCCAACTTCACGCACTTCTATTTCGAAGCCCCGGCCGACAAGAGCGACACCGTCGTGGTGTATGCCATGCTGGACGGCCCCAGCATCGTCGGCGCCTACAAGTTCATCATGCGCCGCGACGCCGGCGGCGTGCCCGGCGTGATCATGGACGTCGACTGCGCGCTGTTCCTGCGCAAGGACGTCGGTCGTCTCGGCATTGCCCCGGCGACTTCCATGCTGTGGTTCTCGGAGGCCGTCAAAGGCACCGGCGCCGACTGGCGTCCCGAGGTGCACGACTCCGACGGCCTGGCCATCTGGAACGGCAACGGCGAACACATCTGGCGTCCGCTCAACAACCCGGCGCGCATCACCGCCTCGGCGTTCGGCGACAACAACCCGCGCGGCTTCGGCCTGCTGCAGCGCGACCGCAACTTCGACCACTACCAGGATGGCGTGCATTACGAGCGCCGCCCGAGCCTGTGGGTGGAACCGCTGGAAGGCTGGGGCGAAGGTTCGGTGCAACTGATCGAAATCCCGACCGATGACGAGATCCACGACAACATCGTCGCCATGTGGGTACCGAAAGCCAAAGCCGCCGCCGGCAACAGCTACCGCCTGCGCTACCGCCTGCACTGGCTCAAGGACGAACCCTATCCGTCGCCGCTGGCGCGCTGCGTCGCCACGCGCCTTGGCAACGGCGGCCAGCCGGGCCAGCCGCGTCCGCCCAATGTGCGCAAGTTCATGGTCGAATTCAAGGGCGCGCCGCTGGAAAAGCTGGCTTTCGGCGAGTTGCCGGAAGCGGTGCTGTCGAGCACCCGCGGCAGCTTCTCCTATGTTTTCACCGAAGCAGTTCCCAACGGCGTCGCCGGCCACTGGCGCGCCCAGTTCGACCTGACCGTCGACGGCGACGATCCGGTCGACCTGCGCCTGTATCTGCGGCACAAAAACCAGACCTTGTCGGAAACCTGGCTCTACCAATACCAGCCGTTCAAGACCCGCAACGTTTACTGACAAACTTTGCATCGCTGCGCAGGCAATCGCGCCTGTGCAGCGCGTCGCCGTTTCCTCCGCGCCACTGCCGGCTACAAATGGACGGCCTTGTCATCAATTCGACACAATTTCCGCTTACTCTTCAAAAAACGCTTTGCGAACAGCGCAAAGACATCCCGAATTGAGGCAAAAAGTTGCGGTTACGATTATCGATGCGGCCAAGCTGGCTGAATACGGCATTTCAAAATGGCCGGGGCTTGTCGCTGGCCTATGTGCTGCTATCCTGCTTTTTGCTGATCGTGATCTGGACCATCACCTTCACGCGCATCCACAATGAACGGACGCTGGCAATCGAAAGCTCGGTTGCCGACAGCAAGAACGTCGCCGCCATCATCTCCGCCAACCTGGAAGAAGTGCTCAGCAAGGCCCTGCTGTATTCGCGCATCGGACAATCCGTGCTGGACGGCGACGCGCACGCCGCCAGCTACCTGTCGCCCTTGTTCCTGGGCGATTCGGCCTATTTGCGCGTCGCGATTTTCGACGCCAACGCCAACCTGGCCTACTCATCCGCGCGCCAGAAGGATGAACCGGAATTCGCCCAGCTCATCAATGCGGCCTACGTGTCGTCCCTGCTGTATTCGCAACGCCAGGGCGGCATGATCATCAGCCCGCCGATCAAGAAAGACGGCTACACCTGGCGCGTTCCCCTGCTCATCCCGCTGAAGACCAACAAGGATCAATTGCAGGGATTCTTCACCGCCATCCTCGACCTCGGCTATTTTCTGAGAACCTACAAGGACGTCAGCATCAGCAGCGGCAGCCGCATCGAAATCCTCAATTCGACCGGATTCCAGCTGGCCGAGCTGAGCGGCAGCACCTTGTCCGGCGGCAGCAATTTTGCGGGCGAAGACTATGCCCTCTTCCTCGTCGACAACAAGACCGATGACGAAATCCACGCCGTGCGTCCCGGCGAAGCCACGCAGCAGATCGGCGTGCAGCGCAAGCTGGAACGCTATCCGCTGGCCGTCGTCGTGAGCCGCGATCCGGAATACGTGCTCGGCAAACTCACGCAACCGCATCGCGAATATCGCTACCAGGCCGTCATCATTTCCATCATCGTGTTGCTGTTCTGCTATGCGCTCGTCAACATCGCGCACCGGCGCAAACGCCTGTATGAAAAGCTGCTGTATTCCGAACGCGAAAAGAGCGGCCTGATCGATCAGCTGGAGCTGGAAAAATCGCGCGCCTATCAGCTCGCCTCGCACGACTACCTGACCGGCATTCCCAATCGCATGCTGTTTCATGAGATTGCCGCCACCGAGCTGTCGCGCGCGCGCCGCAGCCGCAAGCTGTATGCACTGTTCTTCCTCGATCTCGACAAGTTCAAGGTCATCAACGATACGCTCGGCCATGCGGTCGGCGACGCCTTGCTGCAGAACGTCGCCAAGCGCTTGCGTAGCGTGCTGCGCGAATACGACCTGGTGGCCCGCCTGGGCGGCGATGAATTCGTCGTACTGGTTTCGGAGATCGCCGCCGAAGAACGCGTCGCCGAAATCGCCGGCACGTTGCTCGCTGCGATCAGCGCCCCCTATCCCGATCTCGAAGGACACGAAGTCCAGACCACGCCAAGCATCGGCATCGCGCTCTATCCGCGCGACGGCCAGACCGTCGACGAGTTGCTGACCAGCGCCGACACCGCCATGTACACCGCCAAGAAAGCCGGCAGCGGCGCCTACCGCTTCTACGACGCCTCGCTCAACGCCTCCGCGGCGCGCGGCCTGGAACTGCTTGCGCGTTTCCGGCAGGCGCTCAAGACCGACGAATTCTGCCTGCATTACCAGCCCAAAGTGGGGATGCAGAACTTCGACATCGTCGGCATGGAAGCGCTGATCCGCTGGGAGCATCCCGAGCATGGCCTGATCTTCCCCAACGACTTCATCCCGCTGGCGGAAGATCACGACCTGATCATCCCGCTCGGCCACTGGATCATCAAGGAAGTCTGCCGGCAGCTGGCCGAATGGCGAAAACGCGGCATCACCCTGCTGCCGGTCGCCGTCAATGTGTCGGTGAAACAGCTGCAGGATGAACTGCTCCTGGAGACCATACTCGGCGCACTCAAGAAATACAAACTGGCGCCCTACCTGCTGGAAATCGAAGTCACCGAAAGCTGCTTCATCGACGACATGGAGGCCGCCAAGAACGTGCTGGAAAAACTGCGCGACGAAGGCCTGCGCATTTCCCTGGACGACTACGGCACCGGCTACTCCAGCCTCAGCCATATCAAGACGCTGCCGGTGTATGCGCTCAAGATCGACCGCTCCTTCATCCGCGACATCCGCAACGACAACAGCGACGCCATGATCGTCGCCTCCACGGTGTCGCTGGCGCGCAATCTCGGTCTGAAAGTCATCGCGGAAGGCGTGGAAAGCAAGGAACAACTGATGCACCTCAAAGTCATCGGCTGCGATGAAGTGCAAGGTTTCTATCTGCAGCGCCCCGTCTCGGCGGAACAGATCGAGCCGATATTGCAAAAAGGGAAATTCGACCCGTTATGACGACCACTGTGAAAACGAAGAATGCCGGACGCCGGCGACGCCTGCTGAGCCGACTGTCTGGGGCACTGGCGATGTCGCTTGCCCTGGCTGCCACGTCGACTGCGGCCGAATGCGAACGCCCTGCCCGGCTGCGCATCTCCTTTGTACCGCAGGGCGAATTGCAGGACGACGGTGCAGCCATGAAGCCGCTGTTCGAGGATCTGGAACACGCGCTGCGCATGCCGGTCGAGATCATCACTCCGGCCTCCTACGGCGCCGTCACCGAAGGCTTGCTCGCGGGAGCGGTCGACATCGCCCGGCTCGGCCCCGCAACTTATGTGTCGGTACGCAAGAGCGATCCGCACATCACGCCGTTTGCCACCTTGGTGCGGATGAACGATGGATTCAGCGAAGCCAATGCCTCTTCCTATTACTCGATACTGATCGTTCGCCAACACGGGCCGGTCAGCTCCATCGCCGGGCTGAAAGGAAAGCGGCTGGCGCTGGCAGACCCGGAAAGCACTTCCGGCGCGCTGATTCCGATACACGTGTTCTCACGCCAGCTCGGCACCTCGCTGGACAAGTATTTCCAGCGCATCGGCTATTCCGGCAACCACGAACAATCGGTGGCAGCCGTATTGAACAAGGAAGTGGATGCCGCCTTCGTCGCCAGCTCCAACCTCGGCGCGCTGATTGCCGCCGGCAAGGTCAAACGCTCCGACATCCGCGTATTGTGGAAATCGGCGCCCATCCCCTTTGACCCCTTCGTTTACCGGGGACAGCTGTGTGAAGACATCAAGAAAAAAATCCGCAATGTCTTCTTCAATAAAAAAAGCGCCAACATGCAAAGCACGCTGAACGCCATTCATGCGCAGGAGTTCGTCGCCGCCGACGACAAGAACTACAACATCATCCGCAATCTTCCTTAGGCCCTGGTCTTGAACAAGCTGCACAACCAGCGGATCAGGCCGCCTACCACCGGAAGCTTTTGCAGCAGCTCTTCGGCGGCATCCCAGTAATCGCGGTGCAGGATGACCAGTCCGTCGGCATTGAACTTCAGATGGGTGCCGCCGACGATCACATACGGCTTGCCCTTGAGCCCGAACTGGAAGGCCCAGGTGATGAAAGCCTGATCGCCGTCGACCACCCGATCGTCGATCACGAAGCGAGGATTGTCGGTGGTATCGAACATGTGCTCGTATACGGCCATGACCGCCGGGATGCCCTGCACGTCGTTGAAGGGATCCTTGAAGCGGACGTCGGGTGCGTAAAACTGTCCGATGTGCCGCACGCTTTGGCGCGTCAGCGTGCAATACCAGTCGAGCAGCAAATCCAGTCGTTCTTTAGTCTGTGCGGTAGTCGTCATGTAAGGTGCAAGAAGCGTTGGAACAGCGCAAAGCGCCAGCGGTAAGGCAGCATCTGAATCAGCTTCAGAATACGCGTAAAGCGATGCGGGAAGTGGATTTCGAAGCCCCCTTTCGCGATGCCGTTCCAGATGTTGGCCGCGGCGACGTCCGGCGTCTGAATGGCCGGCATGGAGAAATCGTTTTTGTCGGTCAGTTCCGTCTTCACGAATCCCGGGTTGATCAGATAGACGCTGAGCCCCTTGCTGTGCAGATCGCTATAAAGAATCTCCGCCAGATTGATCAGCGCCGCTTTGCCCGGACCATATACGCTGGCATTGGGGAGCCCCATGTAGCCTGCCACGCTGGCGATCAGTGCGATGCCGCCGCTGCCTTGCGCCAGCATGCCTGGCAAAACACTGGACAAGGCCGAATAGACGCTGATCAGATTGGTCTTCAAGGTCTGCTCGGCGGCGGCGGCGCTGACTTCCCAGCTACGCTCCGGCCGGTAGCCGGCAGCGCAGAAAAACAGCAGATCGATGCCGCCGAACGCGGCGCAAATCTCCGCATGGCGTACCCGCCAGGCAGCATGATCGAGCACATCGAAGGGCACCACCAGCGCGTTGTGCGATGTGCCTGCGATCTCTTGCAAAGCATCGATGCGGCGCGCGGAAATCGCCACCAAGGCTCCATTGGCGAGCGCCTGCCGTGCCAGTGCTGCGCCAATGCCGCTGGAGGCGCCGATCAACCAGATACGCTTGCCCTTCCAGTCATGCACCGGTGTATTCATCGGGCCAAATATCATACTGTCCACCGATCTTTGTTAGTCGCAGCTTGCTGATTGAGAGATTGCCGATTTGCCGGGATGGTCATTCAGTTGCGCTTCAGTTGCGCTTGCTAAAGAACAGCGTCACCTGACCGACTTCAACGCCGAACTTGCGCATACTGGTGCGATTGATCATGGTCTGCCGGTCCATCAGGAACATCCAGTCGTCCATCTCCATTTCGTACGTCTTGCCGTCCACCGGCAACAGCAAGGTGTAGCGCCAGTTCAGCGCATTGCCTGCAGCGTGGCCGACCGCTGCGCCCAACACATCGCCGGCGGTGCCGCGCCAGCTGCCGTCCGGCTGGTGCGTCAGGATCCAGATGCGTTGTTGCGTAGTGCCGTCGTCGTAGCGGAAGCGCTCGTCGAGCATCAGCTTTCCATCCTGTTCGCGGCCGGTGATTTCAACATGAAAACGTTTGACGACTTCTCCGCCCCGCTTCTGGAACATGCCCCAGGCATCGGTCTTGCCGGAAAAAAATTGGACCGGGTCAAAGACCGGCTCGTTCTTCGCGTACTGCGCTACGTCCGGCGAAGCACAAGCGCACAACAACGACAGCAGCAGGACCTTGCAGAACCTGAACAAGGTGATTTTCATGATGTGGACTCCTGAGGATCGGTAGAAGTTATCTGGCTCAGGGAAGACACTCGCCCGTCAGTCGGCGCGTGTACGAATTTGAGCAACAGCAATGCCGCAAGCTTGAAGGCGCAGGGAACGATGGCATAGACCCACGTCAGCGATATCCCGGCGGCAGCTCCCGGCTGATAGCCGAGCAGCGCCAGCAAGGGCAAGGTCAATCCCGCGATCGCAAGCGACAGCTTGCCGAGCAAGGTCCACACGCCGTAATAAGCAGCGGTGCTTTCATCTTTTTCTATCATGGTCGCCAGCAGCACCGGCGGCAGCGACAGGTCGGCACCCAGTGCGAAACCGGCGACAACGCAGACGGCGGTATACCCCCAGACGTCGCCCGGCCCCAGCAAGATCGTGCAGCCGAAGGCCGCGATCGCCAACAGAATGCCGATACGCCAGGTTTTCAACACCCCCAGTCGCTTTGCGGCGATCACCCAGAGCGGCAAAGCGCACGCCGATGCCAGAAAATACCCGCCAAGGAAGACCCCCGCGTATTGCGGCAATTGCAGGCGATCGTTGATGAAGAACAATGCCAGCGTCACCGGTATCGCCATCGAGACGGCGTTCAGGAAGAACGGCAGCAGTAGCCGGCGAAATCCGATATTGCTCTTCATTGACGCCATCGAAGCGCGCCAGCCGATGACGCCGCCGGCGATCTTGCGCCATGGCGGCGCGGCATACAGCAAGGCCATTAATGACACGCCGAGCAGCAACGCAAATGCGCCGCCGTAGACACACAATTGCGAGTCGATGTTGCTGCCGGCCGCGCTGTTTCCCGCAAGGATAAGACTGGGAATGGCGCCGGCAATCACCGCGCCAAGCAGACCCGCCAGTTCTCTCATCGCAGCCGCCCCGAGCAAGCCATCGGCATGTTGCGCCAGGCGTGCACCCCAGGACATGTAGGCGATGTTGAGCATGCTGTGGGCGACATAAGCAATAATCAGCATGCCCGCCAGCCAGGCCAGTAGCGCGGCGCTGCTGGCCCTGACCGGATCGGGCGGCAGCCACACGCCCCAGAACGCCAGCGCCAGTATGGCGGCGCCGGCGATCAGCCACAGACTCAGCCCTCGTCCGTCCAGCCGGTCGATGCAGCGCCCCAGCCATGGATCCTGTACGGTGTCGATCAGGCGCGCCAGAAACAGCACCCAGCCGGTACCGCCCAATGCCAGCCCCAGACTGCCGGTGTAATAAGCCGGCACCTGCACATAAATCGGCAACGCGGACATCGCCAGCGGCATACCGAGCAGACCGTAGGCAACATGGCGCAAGCGGCTGTAGCTTGTCATTTTTCCGTTCCCAGGAGCCGGTTGCGCAGTTGTACGTCTTTGCTGCGCGGATCAAGCCAGATGGCAAAAAATGCATGGGCGAACTCAAGGTCTCTGATCTCCCCCAGCAAACGCGTGCGATTGTAGAAACGGCAACCGATGCCCGGCAAATAAACACCGGTGAGCTGATCACCTTCACTGACATCGGTAAAGACGCCAGTCATGAGCGCCTCCCATTGTTTAAGCTGGTCGTCGCTGTAACGGTCTCCGAATAGCCGATGGATTTCGTCGATACTGGTTTGCACGATGCGCGCCCGGCTGATGCTGCGCTGATAGGTCAGTTCAAGGGCAAACGCCTGTGTCTGATCGAAAGGCGCGTGAGCGCTCCATAGCGCCGCGTTGTAAATCCTGAGTCCGAACCAGCGCAACTCTGCACTGCCTGACAGCTTTGCCTGCGGCAAGTCATCACGCCACCCGGCGGCGTGCGCAGGGCCTGCCGCCACCAATGCGATCAGCAGCAACAATACGGCGAGACGATGGTGCAACGATGTGCGCATGATGCTCGCCTGTCCCGCTCAGCTCTTGCGCAGCGTGAACTGGATGACGTCGGTGCGCTCCTCGTCGAACCCGACTTCGCAGTAGGCGTAGTACAGCTGCCAGAGACGCATGAAGCGTTCGTCGAATCCCTGCGCCATGATGTCGTCGCGCTGCTGCTGGAATGAGGCATGCCAGCGGCGCAGGGTCTCGGCATAATCGAAGCCGAAACGATACTGATCCAGCGTCTGCAAACCGGCGCTGCGCGCACGGGCGCAGAAGCGCTCTGGACTGGGCAGCATGCCGCCCGGGAAGATGTATTGGCGAATGAAATCCGAGCTGCTGCGATAGCGTTCGAAGTATTGCTCGGCAATGGTGATCGACTGGATCAGGGCCTTGCCGCCTTTGCGCAGGCGCGCCGCGACGGTGTCGAAATACTGCGGCCAGTAGCGCTCGCCGACGGCTTCGAACATTTCTATCGAGACCACGGCGTCATAGGCGCCGTCGAGGTCGCGATAGTCGCGCAATTCCAGCGTTGCCAGGCCGCCAAGCTGTTGATCGCTGATGCGTTGCTGTGCGATCTGCAATTGCGCCGGCGAGATGGTCACCCCGTGTACGGCGATGCCCAGGCGCGCGGCATGTTCGGCGAAGCCGCCCCAGCCGCAGCCGATCTCCAGCACACGATCGCCGGCGCGCAGCGCCAGCTGATCGACGATGCGCTGATACTTGCGCGCCTGCGCAGTTTCCAGGCTCTGCGCGTGGTCGCCGGCGAACATGGCGCTCGAATATGTCCAGCTGGTATCGAGCCACCGGCGATAGAAGTCGTTGCCGATGTCGTAGTGGGCATGGATATTCTTGCGGCTGCCTTCGCGCGTATTCGAGCGCATCCAGTGACGCAGTCTGTGCCACAGCTCGGCCAGCTTGCCGCCGAACATCATGCGCTCCAGCTCGGCCTGATTGCGCAGACACAAGCGCAGCAATGCGCTCAGGTCCGGCGTCTCAAGCCAGCCCGCGGCATAGCTTTCGGCGAAACCGATATCGCCCGCACGCAGCATGCGAGCGCAAGCGCGCCAATCCTTGATGTGCAACTGCGCGCTCGGCGGCTGGTGCAAGTCGCCGAAGGTGAGCACCGTTCCATGCGGGGTGATCAGTTGCAGGTGGCCATGGGCCAAACAGTTGAGCAAGCGCAGGAACAAGCGTGTGGCCGGCGGCGCAGAGATGTCGGACGGCGAGACCGTCGAAGCCGACGATGCGGCAAGATGATTCATCTCGTTCTGTTTCACGATGAGATCTCCTTTTTCAGGTTTGCGGTGGTCGCCGCAGAATCCGGTGAGCGGTCGGGCTTGCGGAAGAAAGGCACACGCTTGCGCCACAGCTTCCATGCCTGCCAATGAATTTTCGCCACGATGCCGAAGGTCATGAACGGCTGCGCCAGCAAGGCTTGCAGCGCATTTTCGGAGTTCAGCGCGGTGCGTTTTCCGCCGATCGCGGTGTGGATGAGCGGCGTTTCAGCGCCGGCATCGTCGTAGTAATCGATGCCGATCATGGTTGCCGCATCATTGTCGCGAAAGCGAAAACGATAGCTGCCACGCACTTCGCAAAACGGCGACACATGCATGGCCTTGGCGCAGACCAGGCGGGTATGAGCAGTGATTTCCCGACCGTCGAGGTCGGATAGCAGATAGCGGTGCGTCTCGCCGAAGGTGTTGTTGACCTCGGCCAGCACGGCGCGCAATGCGCCGCTACCGTCATGGCAATACCAGAAGCTGACCGGATTGAACACGAATCCGAACAGGCGCGGAAAAGTCTGCAGCCAGATCTCGCCATCGTGCGGCAAGCCGGCTTCTTTCAGCTGAGCACGCATCCAGGCGTCGAGATCGCTGCCGTCGCGCGAACCGTAGTCGTGCGTTCGCAAGGACATCAGGCCGCTGCGGTTTACCCCGAACCAGAAATTGCCCGCCTCATCCAGACGCGCCAGATTCAGCCGCAGGCAAAATACCGGATACACGAAACGATGCCGCGCGGGACGCATGCGCTCGTGCATGACCTGGCCCCGGATCAGATAAGCCGGCGCACTCACGACGGCACCCTGGCCCACGCCGGGGCGAGGTCAAAATCGGATGCGACGCGCAAGGCCGACGTCAGGCCGTCTTCATGGAATCCATAACCGGTCCATGCGCCGGCAAACCAGATTCCGCGCTTGCCTTGTATGCCGCCCAGCGCTTGCTGCGCTGATATCGCCGCCTGATCGAATACCGGATGCTCGTAGTCGAAGCTCGCAATCACGCTGCCATCAGCCGGAGGCTTATCGGGATTGAGCGTCACCATCACATCGGTGCGGCATGGCAACGCTTGCAACTGATTGAGCCAGTAGCTCACGCACACCGAACGTTGGCCGTCGATCCCGGCCCCGCCCAGATAATTCCAGGAAGACCACACCTTGCGCTGGCGTGGCATCAGTTTGAGATCTGTGTGCAAATACGCAATATTGGATTGATAGCGCGCAGCGCCCAACAGTCGGCGTTCGTCAATGGTCGCGTCAGCCAGCATGCGCAAGGTTTGCGGGGCGTGGGTGGCAAACACCACGGCATCGTATTCTTCCTCGCCGTTCTCGGTACGTACGCAGATTGTCTTGCTGCGTTTGAAGACCTGTTGCACGCGGGTATTGAGGCGAACGTCCGGCAAGGTGAACAGGATTTTCCTGACGTATTCGCGCGCGCCGCCTTGCACCGTGCGCCACTGCGGACGATTGGCGACTTGCAGCAGACCGTGGTTCAGGCAGAAGCGCAAAAAGGTGCTGGCCGGGAACTGCAGGATGTCGGCGGGCGAACTCGACCAGATCGCGGCGGCCATGGGCAACAGGTAGGCGTCGCGAAACATCGCGCCGTAACCGCCGGCGGCCAGCAGCTCGCCAAGGGTCGTGGGCTGCGACAGACTCGCTTGCAGATTGCCCTGTGCGGCGCGGTTGAAACGAAATATATCCTTGAGCATGCACAGGAAAGACGGCGACATCAATCGCTGCCGCTGCGCAAAGACGGTATCCAGATTGGTGCCGGCCCATTCGAAGCGGCCGTCGTCGAGCGACACGCCGAACGACATATCCGTCGCGTAACTGGCGACGTCAAGCTCATCGAGCAGGGCGATCAGGTTGGGATAGGTCGCTTCGTTGAATACCAGAAAGCCGGTATCGACCGGAAAGGTCTTGCCGTCCAGGGTGACATCCACCGTATTGGTGTGCCCGCCCGCATAGGCGCCGGCCTCGAACAGCACCACCTCATGCCCCCGCGCAAGGAAATAAGCGCTGGCCAGGCCTGAGATGCCAGCCCCGATCACTGCAATCCTTTGCCGTTGTTGCTGCGCCATCGCCTGTCGTCCCTGGTTGAGTGCCGTCTGCGCAATTGCGCCTGCCACTGTCGGTTTTACCGCTTCGGTGCTAAGATTACTACCAATATAAAATAAAATCTACCAATTAGTATCGAAAGCTACCAATGAGTATCTTTGGCAAACTCAGCTTCAAGGACCAGGCCTTCAAGCTGCGCGAAAACGCCATCCTGGACGCGGCTACGTCCGTGCTGGGCAGCAAGGGCTATGACCTGATGACCATGGACGACGTCGCGGGCGCGGTCGGCATCTCCAAGCCGAGCCTGTACAAGCATTTCAAGTCCAAGGAAGAATTGGTCGGCGAAGCGCTGATCCGCCTGATCGACGGCGCCATCGATTACCTGGCGCAACTGGATGACGGCCTGACGCCGAAAGGCAAGCTGGCGGCGCTGCTGGAATGGGCATTGCGGGTGCGCCTGGACGGCGGCCTGCCCTTCTTGCCGTCGACCAGCGCGCATGTGCGCGACATGCTCATGCGCAATCTCAAATACGTCACGCGCGTGCTCAAGCTCAACGGCCAGATCGAGAAACTGGTGCTGGCGGCGCAAAAGAACGGCTCGCTCGACGCGTCCCTGCCGAGCGACGTCATCCTGTTCAGCTACTACGCGCGCACCTGCGATCCGGCGGTGGAATATCTGCAACAGTTCAGCAAGATGAAAAACGACGACATCGTGCGCCACATGCTGCAGGTGTCGTTTGACGGTTTCAGTCCGCAGCGCTGAGCCTCTCTTGGCAGTCGTGAGCGCCGGGAGCGACGCATGCAGGTTTCTTCGCCTGCATGCGTGAACTGATTGTATTTAACATCCCAATAAATGCAGCGTTTTTCTTAAGCAACCAACAAAAGAAGTCGCGAATCGACAACCCGCAGCAACGGGCCCTGCTGCCCGCATTCGACTAAATTAAATTGCTTAAACACGTTGACGAGTGCATATGCACATGCTAGAGTTCATTCCATGGACACTATTCCAAAACTTGTGGACTGCAATTTATTCGCGACCAAGCAAGCTGCGCGGTTTGTCACGCAGCTGTATGAGCGTCATCTGGCGGCAGTCAATGTCACCAGCTCGCAAGTGACGATTTTTGCCGTGATCGACAATCAACCCGGCATCACCATGACCGAGCTGGCGAAAGCGGTTGTGATGGACAGGACCAGCCTGGTCCGCGCCATCCAGCCGCTGAACCGTGACGGCTACGTGCTGCAGAAGCAGGAGCCCGGCTCCAAGAAGATCACCTTGTTTTTATCGAAGTCCGGCACGCAGAAGTATCGCGATGCGCTCCCCCACTGGGACGCAGCGCAAAAGGAATACGAAGGCATGATCGGTGAAGAACGCGCCAGGATGTTGCGGCACGAGTTGATGGCGATTACACAGCGGTAGTTTTTTGCAGGGTTTATTTTCCGTAGCGAGGCTGAGTCCTCGCTATTTTTAAAACTTTAATAGTGCATATGCACAATATGTTTTAACTATATTTTAACGAGGGGTTATCATGGGCTTGAACAAGAAATACCTGAACATCGCGCTGACCGGCGCTGTTCTGACAGCGCTGACTGCACTGGCGGGATGCAGCAAGCCGGCGCTGACGCCGTCCGTCACACCGAAAGTCGCTTCCTTTATCGTCCAGACCGCAGAACACGATTCCGCCAGCTATACCGGCGTGGTGCATGCGCGCACCGAGAGCAACCTGGGCTTCCGGGTGCCGGGCAAGATCGTGGAACGACTGGTCGATCCGGGTGAGCAGGTAAAACGCGGACAGCCGCTGTTCAAGCTCGATGCCATCGACTACACCCTGGCGCAAAATGCCGCGCGCGCCGCCGTGATCGCCGCCGAGGCGCGCGACGTCCAGGCCCGTTCGGATGAAGTCCGCCTGCGCAATCTGCTGAGTTCGGGCGCCGTCTCCAAACAAGCCTACGAGCAAAGCAAGGCGCTCGCCGATTCGTCCAAAGCACAGCTCGATGCCGAACGCGCCCGCGCCAATCAGGTTGAACACCAGGCCGATTACTCCATGCTGCGCGCTGATGCTGACGGCGTCGTCATGGATGTGCTGGCCGATGCCGGACAGGTCGTCAACGCCGGGCAAACCATTGTGCGGCTGGCGCAAAAAGGCGCGCGCGAAGCCGTGGTCAGCATTCCTGAGAACGGACTGAATCAGGCGCGCCGCCAGGCCAGCGCCAATCTTTATACGGACGACAGCGAAAAATTCCCGGCCAGATTACGCGAGTTGTCCGCCATGGCCGATCCGCTGACCCGCACCTATCAGGCGCGCTACGTCTTGTCCGGCAAGGGCGAACAAGCACCGCTGGGCGCCACGGTCACCGTCAGACTCACCGGCGATGCGTCCACCTCGCTGACACAGATCCCTGTAGGCGCCCTGATCGACAAGGGACATGGCGCCAGCGTCTGGATGATCGAAAAACAAACCCAGGTCGTCAAGCTCGTGCCCGTCACGGTGGCGCAGCTCGGTGAAGAGTTCGCCACGATCAGCGCAGGCCTGAAAGCCGGCGACGTCATCGTGGCCTACGGCGTGCATCTGCTCAAGGCCGGCGACAAGGTCTCGCTGGTATCCGCAACTCCATCGACAACGGCGTCGGCTACCGCATCTGCTACCGAAGCTGGTGGTGCATCATGAGCGGCTTCAATCTTTCCGCCTTTGGCGTACGCGAGCGAGCGGTCACGCTGTTCCTGATCATTGCGATTGCGGTGGCCGGCGTCGTTGCCTTTCTTAAACTTGGACGCGCAGAAGATCCCAGCTTCACCGTAAAAATCATGACGGTCACCGCGCTGTGGCCGGGCGCCACCGCCAAGGAAATGCAACAGCAAGTCGGCGACCGCCTGGAAAAGCGGCTGCAGGAACTTGAATATTACGATCGGGTTGAAACCGCAGCCCGCCCCGGCCTGATCACGATGAAGCTGTTCCTCAAGGATTCGACCCCACCCGAACTCGTGCCGGAACAGTTCTATCAGACCCGCAAGAAGCTGGGCGATGAAGTCATCAACCTTCCGCGCGGCGTCATCGGTCCGGTCATCAACGACGAATACTCCGACGTCTACTTCAGCCTGCTGGCGCTCAACGCGCCGGGCTTGCCGCATCGCACGCTGGTCGCCGAGGCGGAAGACCTGCGCCAGCGCTTGCTGCACGTCAACGGCGTGCAGAAGATCAACATCCTCGGCGAGCAACAGCAAAAGATCTTCGTTGAAATCTCGCATCAACGCCTGGCGACACTGGGCGTGAAGGCGCAGACCATTTTCGACGCCCTGAATCGCCAGAATGACGTCACGCCATCGGGTTTCATCGAAACCGCTGGTCCGCGCGTCTATCTGCGCCTGGACGGCGCCATCGACAACATCGACGTCGTCAAGGCGATCCCGATCGCCGCCGGCGGCCGCAGCTTCAAGCTGGGCGACATTGCCGACATCAAGCGCGGCTATGAAGATCCGAAGTCCTTCCTGATCCGCACCCAAGGCGAACCTTCGCTGATGCTGGGGGTCGTGATGAAAAAAGGCTTCAACGGCCTGACGCTGGGCAAGTCGCTGGCGGCAGAACGCGAAAACATCCAGAAGTCGCTGCCCTTGGGCATGGCGCTGACCAAGGTATCGGATCAGGCCGAAGCGATTGAAGCGGCGATCGATGAATTCATGATCAAGTTCATCATGGCGCTGGCAGTGGTGATTGTCGTGAGCCTGCTCACACTCGGTTTCCGCGTCGGCATCGTTGTCGCCGCTGCGGTGCCGCTGACACTGTCGGCAGTCTTCCTCATCATGATGGCGACCGGCCGCGATTTCGATCGCATTACGCTGGGCGCGCTCATTCTCTCGCTGGGCTTGCTGGTCGATGACGCCATCATCGCGATTGAAATGATGGTGGTGAAGATGGAAGAAGGCATGGACCGCATCTCGGCCGCCACCTTCGCCTGGGGCGCCACCGCGGCGCCGATGGCGTCCGGCACGCTGGTGACCATCATCGGCTTCCTGCCGGTCGGATTCGCCCGCTCCACCGCCGGTGAATATGCCGGCAACATCTTCTGGGTGGTCGCCTTCTCTCTCATCGCATCGTGGTTTGTGGCGGTGCTGTTCATCCCTTATCTGGGCGTCAAAATGCTGCCGAACATCCCCGTGCATGCCGGCGGCCAGGATGCCATTTACTCGACAAAAAACTATCAGCGCTTCCGCGCATTGGTGCGCTGGTGCGTCGACCGCAAGTGGATTACCGCCGCCATCACCATCGGCATGTTTGCCCTGTCGATCTTCGGCATGGGCTTCGTGCAGAAACAGTTCTTCCCCAACTCCGAACGTCCGGAACTGACCATCGAAGTCAACCTGCCGCCGGGCAGCGCCTTCAGCGCCACTGACGCCACCATCAAGACGATCGAAGAAGCGCTGCGCAAGGAACCGGAAGCGAAAATCGTATCGAGCTACATCGGCCAGGGTGCACCGCGCTTCTTCCTCTCGGTCAATCCTGAATTGCCCAACCCGGCTTTCGGCCAGTTGATTGTTTTGACCGACAACTCCAAGGACCGCGACGCGCTCAAGGCCAAAGTCAGCAAGATGATCGAGAGCGGCAAGTTCGCCAACGCCCGGGTACGCGTCAGCCAGTTCCTGTTCGGGCCGCCGGTGCCTTTCCCCGTGCTGTTCCGCGTGGTCGGTCCCGACCTCAACACCGCACGCGACATCGCCTTCAAGGTCAGGGACGTGATGCAAGCCAATCCGAACACGCGCGACGTGCATCTGGACTGGGGCGACAGAACGCCGACGATGCGCCTGGAACTGGATCAGGAACGCCTGCGCCAGGTCGGCCTCAACCCCAAGGATGCGGCATTGCAGTTGCAGACACTGCTGAATGGCGCCTCGACGACACAGGTCCGCGAAGGGCTGCGCGTAGTGGATGTGATCGTCCGCGGCGTCAAGCATGATCGCAAGAGCCTGGCCGACATCGGCAACCTGACGCTGACCACGCAGGATGGTGTTGCGATTCCGCTTTCGCAGGTCAGCAAGTTGTCGGCGAATGTGGAAGACGCCGTCCTGAAACGCTACAACCGCGAACTCTATATTGCGGTCCAGGGCGACGTGCGCGACGGCGTTCAGCCGCCGGATGTCACCCATGCGCTGCTGCCGAAGCTTGAGGCGATCAAAGCGGCCTTGCCGGCCGGTTATCACATCGACACCGGCGGCTCGGTGGAAGAAAGCGCCAAGGCCGACGTTGCGCTGGCGGCGATGTTCCCGCTGATGATCATCCTGATGCTGGCCGTCATCATGTTCCAGGTGCGTTCCTTCGCGACGATGTGGATGGTGTTCGCCACCGCGCCGCTGGGTCTGGTGGGTGCGGTGCCTACGCTGCTGATTTTCAACCAGCCGTTCGGCTTCAACGCCATCCTCGGCCTGATCGGCCTGGCCGGCATCCTGATCCGCAACACGCTGATCCTGGTCGATCAGATTCGCAGCGACCTGCAATCCGGACTTACTCCTTATCAGGCGGTCATCGAATCGACCGTGCGGCGTGCACGTCCGGTCATCCTGACGGCGGTGGCGGCGATGCTGGCGTTCATCCCGCTGACCCACTCTGCTTTCTGGGGCCCGCTCGCTTACGTGCTGATCGGCGGCGTCGGCGTCGGCACCGTGCTCACGCTGTTGTTCCTGCCGGCTCTGTATGCGATCTGGTTCAAGGTGAAACGTCCGACAACGCCTGCTGCACCGGTAGCAACCGCGGCGCCAGCCGAAATCAGTCACTCTCACGCTTGAGGAAAATAAAATGAAAACAACTTTCTCGTCCCTGCGGGCACTGGCCGGCATCTCCGTGATCAGTGCGCTGCTGTCGGCCTGCTCTCTTGCGCCGTCTTATGAACAGCCGGCGCTGCCGGTCGCCGCGCACTGGACTGCTCCCGCCGGCGTAAATGAACAATCCGATGCGCCGCGTGCAGCATCGATCTCCTGGAACGACTTCTTCCAGGATCCGCAACTGAAGTCGCTGATCGCGACGGCATTGGACAACAATCGCGATCTCCGGATGGCGACGCTCAACATCGAACGTGCGCGGGCGATGTACAACATCCAGGCTGCAGATCAGGTACCCAACATCGCCGCCGTCGGCAACGGCTCGCGCCAGCGCTTGCCGGCGGATGTCAATCCGACCGGCAAGACCGGCGTGAACACCAGCTACTTTGCCGGCGTCGGGATGGCGGCCTTTGAGATCGATCTGTTCGGTCGCGTCAGGAACCTGAGCGAAGCGGCGCTGCAACGCTATCTCGCCACCGAGCAGGCGCAGCGCAGCGCCCAGATCAGCCTGATTGCCGCAGTCGCCACAACCTATGAAGCGCTGGCGGCAGACCAGCGTCTGCTGCGCCTCACCGAGCAAACCCTTGCCAGCCGGGCCGATTCCTATGGGCGTCAGCAGAAGCTATATGCCGAAGGCGCCAGCTCCGAGTACGACCTCAGGCAAGCCGAGTCGCTGTTCGAAGCGGCCAGGGCGGCGCGTGCACAGCAAGAGCGGCGCAAGGCGCAGGATGAAAATGCCTTGACGGTGCTGGTCGGCCAACCGCTGCCGCCGGGCATCGGTGCACCCGGAGCAAGCTCCGGTGCGGGGACGCTGCCGGATCTGCCGGCAGGACTGCCATCGGAACTGATCACCGCCCGGCCCGACATTCTTCAGCAGGAAGCGATCCTCCGCTCGCAGAATGCCAACATCGGCGCTGCGCGGGCGGCGTTCTTCCCGCGCATTTCGCTGACGGGAAACTTTGGATCGGCGAGCAACGAGCTGTCGGGCCTGTTCGATTCAGGCTCGCGCTCCTGGGCCTTCATTCCGCAAATTTCCATTCCCATCTTTGAAGGCGGGCGGAATATCGCCAATCTGAAAGTCGCGGAGACCGACAAGAAGATCGCCATCGCCCAGTACGACAAGACTGTGCAGATCGCCTTCCGCGAAGTCGCCGATGCCCTGGCCGGACGCGCCACGCTGGCCGAAGAAGTCAGCTCGGTGAAGGCGCAGGAGAACGCCGAGGCCGCACGCTACGGCTTTGCCAAGAGCCGCTACGAAGCCGGTTATTCCAGCTATCTGGAATATCTGGATGCGCAGCGTTCTTTGTTCTCGGTGCAACAGCAAGCCATCCAGGTGCAACTTGCCGAGCTGCAAAACAGGATCGCGCTCTACAAGGTTCTGGGCGGCGGCTGGACAGCGCCGACGCCTTGAAATCCCGGCGTCGCATTGCCATTAAATCGAGAGGGTGAGGTCCATCATGGAATACGAAATCAGTTTTGCCGGCGTCGGCCTCATTTTTCTCGACCTGCTCATGCTGTGGGCGTGCTGGATGGTGCGCAAACATCTGACGTTGATGGAGCATGAAGAAGAGAGAGATGAACAGGAGCAGGTGCGCTATCTTCAGCGGCTGCTGATGCTGACAGGAGACAGGTCAAGATCCGGCAAGGACGCAGGCGAGTTGCAGGCGATTGACGAACGTCCGTGATTGCTCTTTTCACAGCACCGCAGTTGGAACAAAAAGCCGGACCAAAGCAAAAAGACCCGTAATCTTTCGATTACAGGTCTTTTGTCTACAGAATCAGCAGGTACCGATCAGAACGGGATGTCGTCATCCATATCCGAGAAGTTCGGCGCCGGGCGCGCTGCTGCGGGAGCGCGTGCCGCTCCGCCGCCACCTGCGCCGCCGCTGCTTTGACGTGCCGGCGCACCGCCGCCACCGCCGTAGCTGCCGCCGTCGTCCATCGACGCGCCGCCGCCCATGCCTTGACGGCTGCCGAGCATTTGCATGGTGTCGGCGATGATTTCGGTGGTGTATTTTTCAACGCCGTCCTTGTCGGTCCACTTGCGTGTCTGCAAGCGGCCTTCGACGTAGACTTGCGAACCCTTCTTCAGGTATTGGCCGGCGATTTCAGCCAGCTTGCGATAGAAGGTGATGCGGTGCCATTCGGTGAGCTCTTTCTTCTCGCCGCTGTTCTTGTCTTTCCAGCTTTCGGTCGTGGCGACGGCGACGTTGGTGACCGCTTCGCCATTGGGCATGTAACGCGTTTCCGGGTCACGTCCGAGGTTGCCGACGATGATGACTTTATTGACCGATGCCATTGTTTCTCCTGAATTTCACTAGATAAATATTAAGCAGTTGCACTTGCCGGCTGGATTCCACGGCGCGGCAGATTTTTCATGTTAGACGCGATTATAAGCCAGGTCAGGGTCGCCACCGCACACATGACAAACACCGAGGGAGCGCCCGCGTACTGCGTCACCCATCCGCCGAGCACCGCGCCGCTGAACTGGCCGAGCGCCTGCAAGGTATTGTAGACGCCCAGCGCCGTGCCTTTTGCAGCGGCCGGCGCGATGCGCGACACCAGCGACGGCTGGCACGCTTCCAGAATGTTGAACGCGATGAAGAAGGCGAACAGCAAAAACACCAGCACGCCCCAATGCGTCGTGAAATGCGACAGCGTCACCCACATGCCGATCTGCACGATCAACAGCAGCGAGATGGCGGCGACGAAGACTTGCTTCATCAACCCGCGCTTCTCGCCGATGAACACCGGCGGAAGCATGAAGGCGAACGACGCCAGCACCACGGGCAGATAAATCTTCCAATGCTCAGCCACCGGCAAACCGGCATATTGCACCAGCGCCGCCGGCAACACGACGAACATCGCCATCTGCGCCATATGCAGCGCGAACACCCCGAAATTCAGGCGCATCAGTTCGCCGTGACGCAGCACTTCGCCGAAAGGCACCCGCTTGGCCCTGACCATCGGCGCGTCGGGCACAACGAACAGCACCACGCCGATCGCCGTCAGCGCCAGCACACCGATCAGGGCAAAGATGCCGCTCATGCCTATCAGCTTATACAACAGCGGAGACACCACCAGCGACACCGCAAACGTCAGACCGATGGAAGCGCCGACCATGGCCATGGCCTTGGTGCGATGCTCTTCGCGCGTGGAGTCGGCGATGAAGGCGGTCACTGCAGCGGAAATCGCTCCCGCGCCCTGAATCGCGCGACCGACAATAATCCAGGTGATGTCGTTGGCTGCGGCGGCGACAAAGGCGCCCAGCGCAAACAAGATCAAGCCGATCACGATCACGCGCTTGCGCCCGTACTTGTCGGAGGCAACGCCGAAAGGAATCTGGCCAAAGGATTGCACCAGTCCATAGATCCCCATGGCCACGCCGACCATGGTCGCGCTCTCGCCGCCGGACAGACCTTTGGCATGCACCGCGAACACCGGCAAGATCAGAAAAAGCCCCAGCATGCGCAAAGCGAAAATCGACGCAAGCGATGCACTGGCGCGGATCTCGGCGCCGGTCATGCCGGTTTTCTGTACGGATTCGGAAGCGGTGGAATTCATGGAATTGAGATGACGGCTGGGCAAGCGGGAAAACGGCTGGTGAAATAAATCAACAACACCGGGCTGCGCTGGCAAGTATCCAAACCCGATATGGTATCAGCAATCAAACTGCAAGCTTGGTTTAGGGCCTGTTAACAATGAATTTGCGAGATGCGTTCCTGCCAGAAAGCGTGCTGGCAAGGCGCGTGGCGTAGCAGGTGGTGGGCCCACCTGCAAGCCATGCAACGCTGCCGGCGCGCTTTCTGGCAGCAACCCTTCGGGAACGGCTGCAGGCATCGCCTGCCGCGCGTTCGCACTCGTAAATTCATTGTTAACAGGCCCTGAGTCATGTCCGGCAAGCAAGATTTGCTGACAAATTTACGTTTTTTATCAACTTATATCGACGTTTTGCTTTGTAACGGCATGTAACAAAAATGGCGTTTATGTAACAATAGCCGGTTACTTAACCCAGACCGATTCCGTCTTTTACTCGCTTTCCATCGCCATGCTTTCGCCTTCCCGCTTCCCTTATCTCCTGCCTTATCAGACAAGGTCGGCTTCGCGCACCGGATGGCTGCTGCTGGGATTGATTGCTTGCATTTACTTGCTTCCCGGCATCATCGGACACGGCCCCTGGAAACAGGATGAGGGATACAGCTTCGGCGTCATCCATCACATGCTGGTGACGGGCGAATACCTGGTCCCGACCAACGCCGGCCAGCCGTTCATGGAAAAGCCGCCGCTGTACTACTGGACTGCCGCGATCTTCGCCCAGGCCTTGTATCCCTGGCTCAACTACGCCGACGGCGCGCGCGTCGCCAGCGTGTTCTACATGCTGATCACGTTTTATTTTGTCGTGCTGATCGCCAGGACGGCCTGGCGCGAAGACGACTTCTTCAACCTGCGCGTGCTCGGCACCCTGGCGCTGTTTGCCGGCACGGCGGGAATGGTCAAACATGCGCACGATATGTTTACCGATGTATCGCTGGTGTGCGGCGGCGTCATCGCCATGTACGGCTTGCTGCACATCGCGCTCAATGAACAGCACAAGACGCCGAGGCTGTCGGCAGCGCTCTGGTTCGGACTGGGCGTCGGCATCGCAGAAATGTCCAAGGGATTGTTCGTGCCCATCGTCTATGCCGCCACCGCCTTCTGGGTCGGCATCCTAGTGCGCGAATGCCGCTCCTGGTCGTATCTGCGCATGATCGGCCTGGCGGTGCTGGCGGCGCTGCCGTTCTTCCTGATCTGGCCGACGCTGCTGGCGCAGCATTCCATGCCGCTGTTCATGGAATGGTTCTGGGACAACAATATCGGACGCTTTTTCGGTTTCTCGGTGCACAAGCTGGGTTCGGACAATGATTCGACGGTGGTTTTCCGCGCCCTGTCCGGCTTTGCCATGCCCGGCACGCCGCTGGCGATCCTGGCGCTGCTCGCCGGCGGCTGGCGCCGCATCCGGCAACCGCATGTCGCCATCCCTGTGGTCTTCATCGCCATTTGCGTTGCGATCCTGCAAGCCTCGGCGACGGCGCGCCAGCTCTACCTGTTGCCGCTGGTGCTACCGCTGTGCCTGCTCGGCTCCGGCGTGGTCGAACGCCTGCCGGCCTGGGTGGCGCTGATCTGGGACTGGTTCTCGCGCTTGTTCTTCGGCGTTGTGACCGGCTTGCTGTGGGCCATCTACGTCATTTCCATCGGCCCTCCGGAATATCACTATCACCTCACCTATCTCGGCAAATGGCTGCCGCTGGCCTACGTGACCCCGATGCAACCCGTCGCCCTGGCCGGCGCCATCGTCATCACGCTGACCTGGCTGGCCTGTTTGCCGAAGCTCCGGCATTGCGGCAAATGGCGCGGCGCCTTCAGCTGGTTTGCCGGCATCACGCTGATGTGGGGCGTGGCCTTTACGCTCATCCTGCCCTGGGGCGATTACGCCAAGAGTTATGAATACGTCTACGAAGATCTGCAAGCCGAGCTGACGCCGGCGTGGCGCCAGGGCGACTGCATGGCCAGCATCAGCCTGGGTGAGACGGAAGCGCCGATGCTGTTCTACTACACCGGCATCCTGCATCAGCCCATCGACAAGACGCGGGAGACTGCGTGCCGCTGGGTCATGGTGCAACACCCGTTCGGCACAGGGACGCCCGAAGGCGACTGGGTGCAGTTCTGGAAAGGCTCGCGCGACGGCGACGAACAGACCTTCACCGTCTATCAGCGTCAGACCTCCATCCCGGCGCCCCCCACTGCGACAAACTAGTGTCGCTGCACAGGGCCGGGCATCTCCCGGCCTGAGGACATCAGCCGCAAATGGTGAGTCCTGATATAGTAATAGGTTGATCCTCCATTCAATGTTCATATGAACGTCGAATGGAAAACTTACGCTGAAGGCATCCATGGAAGAAATTCGCATTCGCGGCGCACGCACGCACAATCTGAAGAACATCAGCCTCGACTTACCACGCAACAAACTGATCGTGATCACCGGCCTCTCGGGATCGGGAAAATCGTCGCTGGCATTCGATACGCTGTACGCAGAAGGCCAGCGACGCTATGTGGAGTCGCTCTCTTCCTATGCGCGCCAGTTCCTGCAACTGATGGAGAAGCCCGACGTCGACATGATCGAAGGCTTGTCGCCGGCGATCTCGATCGAGCAGAAGGCCACCTCGCACAATCCGCGCTCAACCGTCGGCACCGTCACCGAAATCCACGATTACCTGCGCCTGCTGTACGCCCGCGTCGGCACGCCTTACTGCCCCGACCATCCGGAAAATCCGCTGGCGGCGCAATCGGTGTCGCAAATGGTCGACGCCGTGCTGGCCATGCCGGAAGACACCAAGCTGATGATCCTGGCGCCGGTGGTTGCCAACCGCAAGGGCGAACACGTCGATCTGTTCGAACAGATGCAGGCGCACGGCTTTGTGCGCTTTCGCATCCAGAGCGGCACCGGCACCGCCAAGGTCTATGAAATCGACGACCTGCCCAAACTGAAGAAAACCGAGAAGCACACCATCGACGTCGTCATCGACCGCGTCAAGGTCAAGGACGACATCAAGCAACGCCTGGCGGAAAGTTTCGAAACCGCGCTGCGCATCGCCGAAGGCCGCGCCATTGCGCTGGAGATGGATACCGGCAAGGAACACCTGTATTCCAACAAATTCGCCTGCCCGGTCTGCGGCTATTCGCTGCAAGAGCTGGAGCCGCGCCTGTTCTCGTTCAACAACCCGATGGGCGCCTGCCCGGAATGCGACGGCCTGGGCCACATCGAGTTCTTCGATCCGAAACGCATCGTCGCCTTCCCCAATCTGTCGCTGGCGTCCGGCGCGATCAAGGGCTGGGATCGCCGCAATCAGTTCTACTTCCAGATGCTGTCGAACCTGGCGGCGTTCTACGAGTTCGACATCGACATCCCGTTCGAGCAACTGCCGGAGAAAGCGCAGCAAGTGATCCTGTACGGCTCCGGCCGCCAGACCGTGCCGTTCAGCTACGTCAACGAGCGCGGCCGCACCGTGATCAAGGAACACACCTTCGAAGGCGTGGTCGTCAACCTGCAGCGCCGTTATCGCGAAACCGATTCGATGGCGGTCAAGGAAGAGCTGGCCAAGTTCATCAACGAAAAAGAATGTCCATCCTGCCAGGGTGCGCGTCTGCGCGTGGAAGCGCGCTTCGTCAAGATCGGCACCGGCCGCCAGCAGCGCGCGATTTATGAAGTCGCCGCCACGCCGCTGCGCGAAACCCTGTCCTTCTTTGAAAACCTGAAGCTGACCGGCGCCAAGAAAGAAATCGCCGACCGCATCATCAAGGAAATCATCTCGCGCCTGACCTTCCTCAACAACGTCGGTCTCGACTATCTGTCGCTGGAACGCAGCGCCGATACGCTCTCCGGCGGCGAAGCGCAACGCATCCGCCTGGCATCGCAAATCGGCTCCGGCCTGACCGGCGTAATGTACGTGCTGGACGAACCGTCGATCGGCCTGCATCAACGCGACAACGACCGCCTGATCGGCACGCTCAAGCATCTGCGCGACATCGGCAACAGCGTGCTGGTGGTGGAACATGACGAAGACGCCATCCGCACCGCCGACTACGTGGTCGACATGGGCCTGGGCGCAGGCGTGCACGGCGGCGACATCATCGCCCAGGGCACGCTGGAAGACATCCTCAAGAGCAAGAAATCGCTGACCGCCAAATACCTCAACGGCTCGCTCGAAATCAGCGTGCCGAAGAAGCGCACGCCTTCCGATCCGGAACGCCAGCTGACCATCACCGGCGCCACCGGCAACAACCTGAAGAACGTCAGCTTCGACCTGCCGGTCGGCCTGCTGACCTGCGTCACCGGCGTGTCCGGTTCGGGCAAGTCGACGCTGGTCAACGACACGCTGTATCTGGCGGCGTCGCGCCATCTGTACGGTTCGCAAACCGAACCGGCGGAACATGAATCGATCAGCGGCCTCGAACACTTCGACAAGGTCATCTCGGTCGACCAGGCGCCGATCGGCCGCACGCCGCGCTCCAACCCGGCGACCTACACCGGCCTGTTCACGCCGATCCGCGATCTGTTCGCCACGGTGCCGACCGCCAAGGAACGCGGCTACAGCGCCGGACGCTTCTCGTTCAACGTCAAGGGCGGCCGCTGCGAAGCCTGCCAGGGCGACGGCGTGATCAAGGTCGAGATGCATTTCCTCCCGGACGTCTACGTGCCGTGCGACGTCTGCCACGGCAAGCGCTACAACCGCGAAACGCTGGAAGTGCAATACAAGGGCAAGAACATCACCGAAATCCTCGAGATGACGGTGGAAGATGCGCACGCCTTCTTCCTGCCGGTGCCGCTGATCGCGCGCAAGCTGCACACCCTGCTCGACGTCGGCCTCGGCTACATCAAGCTGGGCCAGAGCGCGACCACGCTGTCGGGCGGCGAAGCGCAGCGCGTCAAGCTGTCGCTGGAACTGTCCAAGCGCGATACCGGGCGTACGCTGTATATCCTGGACGAGCCGACCACCGGTCTGCATTTCCATGACATCGACCTGCTGCTGAAGGTGATCCATCGCCTGCGCGACCAGGGCAATACACTGGCCATCATCGAACACAATCTCGACGTCATCAAGACCGCCGACTGGGTTATCGATCTCGGTCCTGAAGGCGGCGCCGGCGGCGGCAAGATCATCGCCACCGGCACGCCGGAAGATGTGGCCAGGAATCCGGAAAGCATCACCGGCCACTACCTGGCGCCGTTGCTGAAAAAGAAGAAGTAAGACCGTTCAGGAATTAGGATTGATTACCATGGAAACGCTGCTTTCCTCAGCCCAGATCGAGGATTTCCGCAAAGACGGTTATCTGCTGCTCAAGGGCTTTGTGCCTGCCGGGGCCTGCGACGACATGCTCGCCGTCACGCGTGAGCATGTACAGCAGGCCGTCGCGCCGCTGGAATACGAAGCCGACGTCGGCTACGCCGGCGCGCCGTCCTCGCTGGACGCACCGGGAGGCCGCACGGCACGCCGTTTGCGCGCCGCCTGGCAGCGCGACGACCGTTTCCGCGCCTGGGCTTCCGAGCCGCGCCTGGTGGCGGCATTGCATCAACTGTTTGAAGAGCGGGTATGCATCACGCTGTCGCATCACAATTGCGTGATGACCAAGCACCCGACCTTCGGCACGGCGACCGGCTGGCATCGCGATATCCGCTACTGGTCGTTTCCGCGCAATGAATTGATTTCGGTCTGGCTGGCGCTGGGTCCGGAAAACGCCGACAACGGCGGCCTCAAGTTCATCCCCGGTTCGCATCTGCTGCAATTGCAGCCGGAGCAGATGGACGAACTCGATTTCCTGCGTCCGGAAGTCGCGGCCAACCAGGCGTTGTTCGCGCAGGGAATTTCCGTGCCGCTGGAAAAAGGCGATGTGGTGCTGTTCCACAGCGGTTTGTTCCACGCTGCCGGCAAGAATAACTCGGAGCAGATCAAGTCGTCGGTGGTGTTTGCCTATCACGGCCGGAGCAACCCGCCGGTTCCCGGCTCGCGCTCGGCGTCGTCGGATGATATTTTGCTCGACTGAGTGCAGGATTACAGCGGAGAGACCTGTCTCCTCCGCATGAAACAAAAAGGGGATTGCCATTGCGGCAATCCCCTTTTTTACATCCTGCGCTTTGCTCCCCGATCTGGATTCGCGTCAGGATTCGCTCAGAACTGTTCCCAATCGTCGTCGCCGGTCTTGCTGCCTGTGCCGGCGTTGCTTGCCGCCAGCGCCGGCGCAGCCGGTTTTGCCGGTTTGACGGCGACGGCTTTCTTCGCAGCCGCGGCTGGCGCTGAAGACACCGCCGCAGGCCGCGGCGTGACATTGACTGTTCTTGCCGGTGCCGCGGCGAACTGCTGCGCACCGCTGATCTTGAACACGCTCACCACCTGCGTCAGACGCTGCGCCTGATCCTGCAGGGATTGCGCGGCAGCGGCAGCCTCTTCCACCAGCGCGGCATTTTGCTGCGTGGTCTCATCCATCTGCGTGATGGCGCGATTGACTTCTTCGATGCCGGAGCTTTGCTCCTGGCTGGCCGCCGTGATTTCACCCATGACATCGGTCACGCGCTTGACGCTGGCCACCACCTCGTCCATGGTGACGCCGGCCTGCTCGACCAGTTTGCTGCCTTCGCCGACCTTTTGCACCGAGTCGTCGATCAGCGTCTTGATTTCCTTGGCGGCAGCGGCGCTGCGTTGCGCCAGGCTACGCACTTCGCTCGCAACGACGGCGAAACCGCGGCCCTGCTCGCCGGCGCGCGCGGCTTCCACTGCGGCGTTCAATGCCAGGATATTGGTCTGGAAGGCGATGCCGTCAATCACACTGATGATATCGACGATCTTCTTCGACGAATCATTGATGGTGTTCATGGTGACGACCACCTTGCTGACGACGTTGCCGCCCTCTTCCGCGATCTGCGATGCCGATGCCGCCAGCTGATTCGCCTGGCGGGCATTGTCGGCATTCTGCTTGACGGTGGAGGTCAGCTCTTCCATCGCCGACGCCGTCTCTTCCAGCGACCCGGCCTGGCTTTCGGTACGGGCGGAAAGATCGAGGTTGCCGGTGGCGATTTCGCTCGATGCCGTCGTGATGGTGTCGGTGCTGACGCGCACTTCGCCGACGATCTGCTGCAGGCGTCCGTTCATGGTCTGCAGCGCTTCCATCAATTGACCGGCTTCGTCGCGCGAATGCACTTCGATGGTCTGCGTCAGGTCGCCGTCGGCAACGCCCTTGGCCACTTTGACAGCTTCATTGAGCGGACCTGAAATCGCCCGCACCAGCCAGATGCCCATGATGATTGCGACGGAAATACCGACCACGATGGCGGCGATGGTGACGGTCAGGAAAGTCTGATAGCGCGCCTGCGACTGGTCATACAGTTCCTTGCTGACATCCTGCTGCAAGGTGACCAGCTTCTTCATGGTGACATTGAGCTGCTTGAACAGTTCCAGCAAAGGCCCGTTGTAAAGGTCGGTGGCGCCTTGGAAATCACGGTTGTGCAGCGCTTCCATGGCCGGCTTGACGCCTTCCGCGACGAACTTCTTTTGCTGCGCAGTGAATTGCCCGGCCAGCTTGGTTTCTTCCGGCGTGAGGTAGGTCGCCAGGTACTCTTTCCAGACCTTGTCGCCTTCTTTCAAGACCTTGTCGAGATTGTCCATGCTCTTGTCGATCTCGCCGGAGTCGCCGACGATGGCAGTCGAGATGGTGTAACGCCCGGCGTCGACCGCATCAGTCACCTGGCCGAGCTGGATTAACGACACGACACGATCTTCATACAAGGATTTGAGGTCGGTGTTGGTTCTTTGCAAACTGACCAGGCCTACTATGCCGAAAAGAGCAAGCAAGACTGAAAGAAAGCTGACAACGAAGATCAAACGCGCTTTGATGGAGAGATTTTTGAGCATGAGAACATCCTTAGAATGACTTATTAAGCACACTGAGCGCTTGTATCAGTTTCCAAGCATTTCCCATACCAAGATACGTGGAATAAAGCCGTCCTCCGGGTGCAATTCAACGAATCGACGCAGGCAGTCCCATCCATAAACCAAGCGGCACGAAAACGACCGCTGCAAGATTGCCCATGAGTACTATCGACGCCACCTTGTCCGGCTCCTGGCGATATTGTTCGGCCACCATGAAACACAGCACCGCCGGCGGCAATGCTGCGAACAGATACATCTGGCCGCGTTGTCCGGCTGTCAACGGCAGCACCTGATCCAGCAGGAAGGCGACGATCAAGCCAACCAGCGGGCAGGTGGCCGCGCCGATCAGGCCGATGTGCCAGCTTTTGAAACTGATATCCATCATGCGCACGCCCAGCGCAAACAGCATGATGGGAATGCTTGCCTCGCCCAGCAGCTTCATCGCGGAAAAAATCGGCGACGGCAGCGGCACGTGGAAGACGGCAAACAGCACGCCCAGCACCATGGCGATCATGATCGGACTTTTGAACAGCCGCAGCAGCGAGCCGGGCCGGGTATCCCGGCCATGCTGCAACATTTTGACGCCGAGCGAAAAATAGATGAAGGTCGCCGCCGTGAACAAGGCCACGGCCGCCGACAGGCTCTCCGGCCCGAACGCCAGCAGCATCAGCGGCACGCCCATGTTGCCGCCGTTGTTGTACATCATGGGCGGCAGGAAGGTGCGCTTGTCGTAGCCGAACAGCCGCGCGACCGGCCATGCCAACAGGCCCGATCCGAGCGAAATCAGCGCGCTGGCGAGGATCAGCCAGCCGTTATGCACCAGGTCGAAATCCTTGGCTGCCAGTGCGCTAAAGACCATCAGCGGCGCCAGCACTTCCATCGACACGCGATTGACCGAGGCCATGTCGGAGCGCACCACTTCCCCGCGCCAGCGCGCGTAACCGTAGCCGATGGCGATGATGGCGAAAACGGGAAGGATGATGCCGGTGATGCGCTCAATGATTTCCATTGATGTCCATTCTTTATTTTTTCAGCAAGCGCTTTTCCGCTTTGAGGATATTTTCTGCGGTGCCGCGCAAGACCAGGATGTCATCAATCTGCAACTGCGTATCCGGCGTGAATTCGACGCGCAGCTTGCCGCGCCGAAGCATCGTGACCTCGGTGTCGAATTGCTCCAGCGCGACCTGGTACAAGGTCTTGCCGATGGCGCTGGCGCCTTCGGCGAGCACGACGGATTCCAGGCGCACATTGAGGCTGTCGTTGTCTTCCGGCACGTCCGAGGCGCCGTGGAAATAGCCGCGCAGCGAGGTGTAGCGCTCATCGCGGGCACGCTGCACGCGGTGCACCACGCGCCGCAGCGGCACGCCCAGCATCACCAGTGCATGGGAAGCCAGCATCAGGCTGCCTTCCAGCGCTTCCGGCACGACTTCGGTGGCGCCGGCGGCAAGCAGTTTGTCGAGATCGGCATCGTCATGGCTGCGCACGATCACCGGCAGCGTCGGCACCAGTTCATTGGCGTGATGCAAAACCTTCAGCGCCGACGGCGTGCTGGCATAGGTGACCACCAGCGCCGCAGCGCGGTGGATGCCGGCCGCCACCAGGCTTTCGCGGCGGGCGGCGTCGCCGTACGAGACATTGGCGCCGGCGACCTGGGTGTCATGCACCAGATCCGGATCCATTTCCAGCGCGTGGTAGGGAATGCCTTCTTCATCGAGCAGCTTGGCCAGGCTCTGGCCGCTGCGGCCGAAGCCGGCGATGATGACGTGCTTGCGGCTCGACATGGTGCGCGTGGCAAGCTGCGTCAGCGCCAGCGATTGCAGCATCCATTCGTTGGCCGACAGCTTCATGACGATGGCGTCGGATTTGGCGAGGATGAACGGCGCCGCCAGCATGGACAGCACCATTGACGCCAGAATCACCTGGATCAGCAGCGGATCCATCAGTTGCAAGCCGCCGGCCTGATTCAACAGCACGAAGCCGAATTCGCCGGCCTGCGCCAGCGCCAGGCCGGTGCGCAGGGCCACGCCGGTGCTGGAGCCAAACAGCTTGGCCAGGCCGGCAATCAAGACGAACTTGAGCAGCACCGGCCCGATCAGCAGCAGCAGGACCAGCCACCAGTGCTCCAGCACCAGGTGCACGTTGAGCAGCATGCCGATGGTGATGAAGAATAGTCCCAGCAAGACGTCGCGGAAGGATTTGATGTCTTCTTCCACCTGATGCTTGTATTCAGTCTCGGAGATCAGCATGCCGGCGATGAAGGCGCCCAGCGCCAGCGACAAGCCGGCTTTTTCGGTGATCCAGGCCGCGCCCAGCGTGATCATCAGCAGGTTCAGCATGAACAGCTCCTGCGAGCGCCGCTTGACGACGACCTGGAACCAGCTGCGCATCAGTTTTTGTCCGAAGAACAACAGCAAGGCCAGCACCACCACCGCCTTGGTGGTCGCCCAGGCCAGTGTGACGGCCAGGTTGCCGGTGTTCTTGGCCAGCGCCGGCACGATGATCAGCAGCGGCACCAGCGCCAGATCCTGGAACAGCAGGATGCCGAGGATGCGACGGCCGTGTTCGGTTTCCAGCTCCAGCCGCTCGGTCAGCAGCTTGGAGACGATGGCGGTGGATGACATGGCCAGCGCGCCGCCCAGGGCAAAGGCCGCCGGCCAGCTGATATTGTGCAGTTGCGGCAGGATGTAGGCGGTGCTCCAGCCGAACACCATGGCCACCGCGATGGTCGCCAGCACTTGCGCCACGCCCAGTCCGAACACGATATGGCGCATGGACGAGAGCTTGGGCAGGGAGAATTCCAGCCCGATCGAGAACATCAGGAAGACCACGCCGAACTCGGCCAGGGCGTGGGTGGTTTCGTTATCTTCGGCAAAACCGAGCCCGTGCGGGCCGATGACGATGCCGACGACCAGATAGCCCAGCATCGGCGGCAGATGAAACATTCGAAAAACGACGACGCCAAGCACTGCAGCGCCGAGTAGGAAGAGTGTGAGTTCCAGACCTGAAAACATGGATTAGAAAACGAAGCAATTTTTATAGGTGAAGGCCATACGACCTGTTAAGCCAGAACCATGCCTGCCTTGCGGCCACCGATCTGATTTGGTGCATTATTGCGACAGGCCCGCCCCGTCTGCATTTCAGCCGTATACTCTGGCTTCAGGATGGCCGATTGCGGCCGCAAGGCTCCCCAAATACACCCATGGCGCTACACGAGGTTACATCTGGCAAGTTTTTTGCTTTCGTAATTCGTTTATACTTCGGTTATGAGTGTAACCGAACATAAAATCTTGCCAAAAGCTTTTTCTACCGAAAGCGCACAGCGCGCGCTGAGTCTCGCCCGTCAAACCCTGCAAATCGAGGCCGACGCCATTTTGGCGCTCAAGGCCCGGATGTCGGACAACGCCGATGAACCGCTGGCCCGCGCCGTCGGCGTGTTGATGGAATGCAAAGGCCGCGTGGTGGTCTCCGGCATCGGCAAATCCGGCCATATCGGCCGCAAGATCGCGGCAACTTTCGCCTCGACCGGCACCCCCGCGCTGTTCATGCATCCGGCGGAAGCCGCGCACGGCGACCTGGGCATGGTCACGCCGAACGACGTTTTCATCGCCATTTCCAATTCCGGCGAAACCGCCGAGCTGATGGCCATCGTGCCGATCATCAAGCGCATGGGCGCCTACCTGATCGCCATGACCGGCAATGACGAATCCAGCCTGGCGCTGCTGTCGGCGATTCATCTGAACGTCGGCGTGGACAAGGAAGCCTGTACGCTGAACCTGGCCCCAACCGCGAGCACCACTGCCACACTGGCCATGGGCGACGCGCTGGCGGTATCCCTGCTGGACGCACGCGGCTTCATGGAAGAAGACTTTGCCCGCTCGCACCCGGGCGGCGCGCTCGGCCGCCGCCTGCTGACGCACGTGCGCGACGTGATGCGCACCGGCGATGCGATTCCCGCCGTCACGCCGGATGTATCGCTGTCGGCCGCCCTGATGGAAATCACCCGCAAGGGCATGGCGATGACCGCCGTGGTCGATAACGAATACCGCCCGATCGGCGTGTTCACCGACGGCGACCTGCGCCGCCTGCTGGAACGCGGCGACGACTTCACCAAGTCTTCCATTGCCGACGTCATGCACCGCGGTCCGCGTACCATCACGCCGGATCAACTGGCAGTCGATGCCGTACAGCTGATGGAAGAATTCCGCATCAACCAGGTATTGGTGGCCGATGCCGCCGGCAAACTGGTCGGCGCGCTGCATATCCATGACCTGACCCGCGCCAAGGTGATCTGATGGCCGACCGATTCAGTACGGCCAGCGCCGCCGCCATTGCCAAAGCCAAGCAAGTCCGGCTGATGATTTTCGACGTCGACGGCGTACTGACGGACGGCGGCTTGTACTACGGCCCCGACGGCGAACCGATCAAGCGCTTCAACGCGCTCGACGGCCACGGCATCAAGATGCTGCAGCAGTTCGGCGGCATCGCCACCGCGATCATCACGGCCAGGCAGTCGCCTATCGTCTTGCGTCGCGCCAAGGATCTGGGCATCGCCCATGTGTTCCAGGGCGTGCACGACAAGCGCATCGCCTTTGCGCAATTGCTGGAACAGACCGGCATCCCGGCGTCAGCCTGCGGCTATCTCGGCGACGACGTGATCGACCTGCCGGTGCTGACCAAGGTCGGCTTCACCGCCTGTGTGGCCAACGGCCACCATGACGTCAAGCAACGCGTCGACTACATCACCGAGGGCTTCGGCGGCAACGGCGCCGCCCGCGAACTGTGCGACTTCATCCTGACGGCGCAGGGCCATTACGAGACGGCGCTGGCCGGCTATCTTGCATGAGCAACCACAGCGGCGAACGCGCAGCGCAGCGCATCCGGTTGGCCATCATCGTCGCCGTCCTCGCGGCGCTGGCGCTGGCCAGCTTCTGGGTGCTGCAAGTCCTGCGCAGCAACAGCGACAGCGCGCTCACAACGCGTCCAAGCAGCAAGCCTGACTATTACGTCGAGCAGTTCAGCTACGTCAAGATGTCGGAAACCGGCCAGCCGCGCTACGACATCACCGGCGCCAGGATGGTCCACTTCCCTGCTGACGATTCGTTTGAAGTGACCAAGCCCGTCATCACTACCCTGACCGAAGAAAAAGCGCCGATGACGCTGTACTCGCAACGCGCCAGGATTGAAGACGACAACAGCAAGATTCACATGTACGGCGACGTCAACGGCAATCGCGCCGCCACTGCAAAATCCGAGAACATGCACTTGAAAACGGAATATCTGTTGCTGTTGCCGGACGACGATATTGCCAAGACGGACAAACCGGTTGAACTGACCATGGGCTCGTCCATCATGACCGGCACCGGCATGATCGCCAACAACGCCACGCAAGAATTCCAGTTACTACACAATGTCCGCGGTACTTACCAGCCGCGTCCACGCTAGCCTCACCGCCAGCTGGCATAACCAAGCGAGATACCCGCGCAGGATGATATGAAAACGAATCTTTTATTGCCTCTGCTGACCCTGCTCCTGATGAGCGCAAGCGGCATCGTTCGCGCTGAAAAAGCCGACACCGAAAAGCCGACCCGCATCGAAGCCGAGCAGATGGTCTATGACGACGTCAAACAGGTGAAGACCTTCACCGGCAACGTCATCCTGACGCGCGGCACGCTGCTGATCAAGGCCGGCAAGGTGGTGCTCACCACCGATCCCGCCGGCTATGAACTGGCGATCCTGTATGCAGCGCCGGGCCAGCTTGCCAGCTTCCGCCAGAAGCGCGACGGCGGTCCGAACCTGTGGATCGAAGGCCAGGCCGAACGCATCGAATACAGCGAGAAAACCGAAATCTCCAAATTGTTTACGCGTGCCCACATGCAACGCATGGACGGCGCGCGCGTGACGGATGAAGTCAACGGCGAGTTCATTTCCTACGACAGCCGCGCCGAGTTCTATTCGGTCAACAACACCAATACCGGCGAAAGCAAACCGGGCGGCGGCCGCATCACGGCGATCATCCAGCCGCGCGTCGATCCGCCGAAAGGACAATAAGATGGCGACAAGTTCCCTCGTCGTCCGCGGACTGCAAAAAAGCTATGGCGCGCGCCAGGTCGTGCGCGACGTATCGCTGGAAGTGGAAAGCGGCGAAGTGGTCGGTTTGCTCGGCCCCAACGGCGCCGGCAAGACCACCTCGTTTTACATGATCGTCGGCCTGGTGCCGTCGGATGGCGGTGAAATCGATCTGGACGGCGCCGACATCTCGCGCCTGCCGATTCACCAGCGCGCCTCGATGGGCCTGTCTTATCTGCCGCAGGAAGCCTCGGTGTTCCGCAAGCTGACCGTGGAAGACAACATCCGCGCCGTGCTGGAACTGCGCAGGGAAAACGGCAAGCCGCTCAGCCGCGATGAAATCGAAGGCCGCCTCAACAACCTGCTGCACGAACTGCAGATCGAGAAGCTGCGCGAAAGCCAGGCCTTGTCGCTGTCCGGCGGTGAACGCCGCCGCGTCGAGATCGCCCGCGCGCTGGCGACCGATCCGCGCTTCGTGCTGCTGGACGAACCGTTCGCCGGTATCGACCCGATTGCGGTGATCGAGATCCAGCGTATCGTGCGCTTCCTCAAGGAGCGCGGCATCGGCGTCCTGATCACCGACCATAACGTGCGCGAAACCCTCGGCATCTGCGACCGCGCCTACATCATCAACCAGGGCACCGTACTGGCCAGCGGCAGCCCCGACGACATCATTGCCAATGAATCCGTACGCCGCGTGTATCTCGGCGAACATTTCCGCATGTAGTGCCCCAGGCCATCTGAATGAAACAATCCCTCCAGTTACGCACATCCCAGCATCTGGCATTGACGCCGCAGTTGCAGCAGTCGATCCGCCTGCTGCAATTGTCGACGCTGGAACTGCATCAGGAACTGGAACAGATCCTTTCCGACAATCCGCTGCTGGAACGTCTCGACGACGCCCTCGACAACTCCGTACGCCTGCTGGCCGACGGCGCCATCAGTTCGACGCCTGCCGAACAGGCCGACCCGGCAGAGAACGTGGTCAGCAGCGCGCCGACCGAAGCGGAAACGGCCGAGCACGCCGACAGTCTCGGCGGCGGCGACGACAATGTGAGCGGCGATGCGGAGTGGAGTTTCGACGACGTCGCCCGCACCGGCAAGACGCCCGACGATGAAGACGCGCGTCCGCAACTGGAAGCGCACACCGTCACCCTGCGCGAGCATCTGCTGGAGCAGGCGCGGCTGACCGTCCGGCTGCTGCGCGACCGCGCGCTGGTCGAACTGATCATCGATGCGCTGGACGATCACGGCTATCTGGAAGAACCGCTGGAAGATATCCTCGCGCGCCTGCCCGAAGAACTTGAAATCGAACTGGAAGAACTCTCCATTGCGCTCAAGCTGCTGCAAAGTTTCGACCCGGCCGGCGTCGGCGCACGCAGCGCATCGGAGTGCCTGGCGCTGCAGATCAAACGTTTGCCGAAAGTTGCCTTTGTCACACGCCGCCTGGCGCTGACGATAGTCGAAGATTGCCTTCCCCTGTTTGCCCAAAGAGATTTCAACAAGATCAAGAAAGCACTCGGCTGCGACGACGAAGACTTGCGAGAAGCACAAGCTGTCATCCGTCAGTGCAATCCGCATCCCGGTTCTGCTTTCGCATCGGAAACTTCCGACTATGTCGTACCCGACGTGATTGTCAAAGCGACCAAGGACGGCTGGCAGGTTTTGCTCAACCACGACGTCATGCCGCGCCTGCGCGTCAATGCGATGTACGCCAATGCGATGAAGCAGACCAAGGGCGACGGATCGCTCGGTTCTCAGCTGCAGGAAGCCAAGTGGCTGATCAAAAACATGCGCCAGCGTTTCGATACGATTTTGCGTGTCGCGCAGGCAATTGTTGAACGGCAACGCAACTTTTTTTCTCATGGCGCAGTTGCCATGCGCCCCCTTGTGTTGCGCGAAATAGCTGATACACTAGGTCTACACGAGAGCACTATTTCTCGTGTAACGACTCAGAAGTACATGCTGACCCCGCATGGCATGTTTGAGTTGAAATACTTCTTCGGCAGCCACGTCGCAACGGAAACAGGAGGAGAAGCTTCCTCCACCGCGATACGGGCTCTCATCAAACAACTGATAGGAGCAGAAGACCCTAAGAACCCACTCTCTGATAGCAAGATTGCAGATATGTTGGCGGAACAGGGCATGGTGGTGGCGCGGCGTACCGTCGCGAAATACCGCGAAGTGCTCAAGATCCCGCCGGTGAATCTCCGCAAATCTCTGTAAGTTTTTCTGTAGTAGCACCTGTTGCTGTGTTCTAGCGTAATGCTCCACAAACAACCGGACAATGCGCGAACCTGGTTAAGGTCTGTCGCGAGAAGCCATCAGCTGGTGGCGCCCGGAGCGCAGAAACCGGAATGTACTTGGGTACATGAGGATTTCGAGCACCGGACGATGCCAGATCATGGCTTCGCAGCAAGACATTAAGCAGGTTCCAGGAACCTCCAGCAACCTCATGATAGGAGTGCTGTATGAATCTGACCATTAGTGGCCATCACCTCGATTTGACCCCCGCAATCCGCGAGTACGTGCAAAGCAAACTGACGCGCATCAAGCGCCATTTTGATCACGTCATCGACATCAGTGTGATCCTCAGCGTCGACAAGCTGACAGAAAAAGAAAAACGCCAGAAAGCAGAAATCAACGTTCACATTAAGGGTAAGGACTTGCATGCCGAAAGCATTGCACATGACCTGTATGCCGCCATTGACATGCTGATCGACAAACTGGACCGCCAGGTCATCAAGCATAAGGACCGCGTACAGAACCATCACTCGATGGCAAAACGCCTGCCGGAAGAACCTGTTCCCGCGGCTGCCTCGTGATAGCCAACTAGCCGGCGGATTGGACCGGCAACAGAAAAAGGGCGCGTCAGCGCCCTTTCTTGTTTTTATATCATTTATATTTTTTCCCGCCTGCCGGTCCGCTCACCCGTCTTTTCCTGCAGACCGGCAAGGTCAAATGATTTACGTATTTTTCCTTTTATCGCAGATGTTGCCGAAACGACAGCTTTCCCTTTCGCAACACCCCATCCGCAGAATCAGCAGACCTCAACGCGAAGGCTCGCTTTTTCATATAATGTCGGCATTGAGAACTTTTTGAAGGTGTAGTCATGAGCGAAGTGCAATCCTGGATCAAAGAAACCGTTACCCAAAACCCTGTCGTGCTGTTCATGAAGGGTACTGCGCAATTCCCGCAATGCGGCTTTTCCGGCAAAGCGATCCAATTGCTCAAGGCCAGCGGCGCTGAAAACATCGTGACCGTCAATGTGCTGGAAAGCGCGGACGTGCGCCAGGGCATCAAGGAATATTCGAACTGGCCGACCATTCCGCAACTGTATGTCAACGGCGAGTTCGTCGGCGGCTCCGACATCATGAACGAAATGTACGAAGCCGGCGAACTGCAAACCCTGTTCAAGGGTTAAGGTCTGTCCTCCGCGACGACGACAGCCAGGGCGTCGGAACCTCAACGCCTGATCGTCGCCATCACCGGCGCGACCGGCGTTGCCTACGGCGTGCGACTGTTGCGCGTACTGCGCGACACCGATATCGAGACCCATCTGCTGGTCTCTGAAGCCGGCGTGCTCAATCTGCATCAGGAACTCGACATGAGTCGCAAGGACGTCGAAGCACTGGCCGACGTCGTGCATCCGGTGCGCGATGTCGGCGCCTCGATCGCCAGCGGCTCGTTCACGTCGGCCGGCATGATCGTCGCCCCCTGCTCGATGAAAACCCTGGCGGCGATTGCCAACGGCCTGTCCGACAACCTCATTACGCGCGCCGCCGATGTGGTCCTGAAGGAGCGTCGCCGCCTGGTGCTGATGGTGCGCGAAACGCCGTTCAATCTGGCCCACCTGCGCAACATGACCAGCGTCACCGAAATGGGCGGCATCATCTTCCCTCCCCTGCCCGGTTTTTATCACCGCCCGCAATCGATCGATGAAATGATCGACCACACGCTGGGCCGCGTGCTCGATCTGTTCGCCATTCCGCATGCGCTGACGCCGCGCTGGAACGGTCTCAAGAATCCACAGACGTAAATACGCCAGTCAACCGCCCATGAAAAAACGCGCTCCCGTCGCCGGCAGCGCGTTTTGCTTTATGTGGAATCAATCGATGCTCAACCGCGGCCGATAAACGGCATCTTGGTCGCCATCACGGTCATGAACTGCACGTTCGCATCCAGCGGCAAACTGTCCATATACAGAATCGCCTTGGCCACATGGCCTGCATCCATGGTCGGCTCCACCTGGGTCGAACCGTCGGCCTGCAGCGTGCCCTTCTTCATCAGCTCGGTCATGTCGGTCGACGCATTGCCGATATCGATCTGGCCGCAGGCGATGTCGTAGCGGCGACCGTCGAGCGAAGTCGATTTGGTCAGCCCGGTAATCGCGTGCTTGGTCGCGGTATACGACGCCGAGAACGGCCGCGGCGCGTGGGCCGAGATCGAGCCGTTGTTGATGATGCGGCCGCCGCGCGGCGATTGCTCTTTCATGATTTTGAACGCTTCCTGCGTACACAGGAACACGCCGGTCAGATTGATATCCACGGCAGATTTCCACTGCTCGTAGCTCAACTCTTCAATCGACATCGGCGGCGCAAAAATGCCGGCATTGTTGAACAGCAGGTCGAGGCGGCCGAATTTCTCCTTGGCCTTGGCGAACAGATTCTTCACCGACGCCGGATCGCTCACATCGGCCGACACCACCAACGCATTGGCGCCGAATTCGCCGGCAGCCTCCACCGTTGCCTGCAGCGGCTCCAGGCGGCGTCCGGCCAGCACCACGGCATAACCGTCGCGCAGCAGCGCCAGCGAAATCTGTTTGCCGATACCGGAACCTGCGCCGGTGACCAATGCGATTCTTTTCGGTGCTGCCATGTATTTCGCTCCTTAGTTATCAATGTCTCGCGCTCCGATGGAGCAGAGGTTGTCCATCGTTTTGAAAAATGAATATAGCAGCAGTTCTCGGCATCGCTGATGAGATATTTTCAGCTGATCGCCACGCTTCCGGAAATTTTTCCGTCGCGATGCCGACCTCCGGGACCGATGCTCTTTTCAGAGAATTGATTGCGCCGTCCTCGCCATTACTGCACAAAAAAACATATTGCCCATTTGCTATTTTTTTAATGATTGCGGGAATTTCCTGTCAAAATGCTGACAATTATGCAGCAGTAAATAACGTAATGTATAGATCGCAAATTTTCTGTAAGTGATTGTAATGTTTTACATTTTTCCATCCGCGAATCACTATATTCAAAAAAATGACGTAGCCAATGCAGCAAGAAAGCATCAGCCAAACAAAGCGTCACCCGCCAGGAAACACAGGCCCTTGACATTGAATCGTGCGCTGAAATTGATACCTTTGCATGGCGATGCCTGACCCAGAACAACACCTCGCTTCCCTTTGCCGCAAACCGAACACTGCAATCGCGATGCCCCTGTGCAGACCACACGCTATGGCCTTATCGGGTGACCGATACCATGACTGATACCTACGACGTTTTATATATCCATAGCCCGATTACTTACTCCATCGGGCGCCAGTTGCTGGCCAATGGAGAAATCCATAACCCGCTTGTCATCTGCGGGCGCAAGACCCAATGGAATGGCCCGCACCTGGAAGTGATCGACGACGGCATCTGGAATGCCGAGCGCGTGCGCGACTTTCTGAAGGCGATGCTCGATGCGCTGCCCCGCGAACGTCCGATCCAGCTCAATATCTATCTGCCACATACCGGCTTCCTGCTCGGCAAGCTGCTCAAAATGTCGCCGCTGGTGCGCCGCATCTTTTATATCGAAGAAGGCGACACCTCGCACGACGAGCAATATACGAAGGACAGGGAAAATCTGGCCGTTCCGCTTGCCACTTATCGTGCTTACCTGAACCAGCATCAGCTGCTGGAAAGACTGGGAATCACCAACGCCGCGCTGGATGCCGTCAATGAGATGGAGGCCATCTGGTTTGACGGCAAGCATCCCAAATACGGCGGCGCATTCGGCATATCGCCGACGTCGTTTCCGTCGCTCTCCAACGTGCAGCAGATCCGGCTGGCCTTGCAGGAAGACATTCCCGACAGAGAAAAAATCTGGGTCTGCATGCTGCCGAACATCGTCAGCCTCGCTTCCAGATACGACAACAACCAGGCGCTGCTGCAAAAGATCCTGTATGCGCTGGTGATTTCCCTGCGCACGCAAAGCGCCCTGGCAGCCAGCATGTCGTGCGCGCTGCTGATCAAGTTTCATCCCGTCGATGAAGCCAATCTCAGCGAGGACTTCAAAGCCGAACTGATGCACGCCGCCGGCTCCTACACGGATTTCTTCCGGGAGCGCGGACTGGATGCTGGCTATGAACCCGCCTTGTATGGCTTCGGCAAATACCTGGTGCTCAACACCTCCGCAGCGAGCCGCTACGTCGCCCAGCTTCTGGGGCAAGAGCGGCTGGTGAACGTCACGCTCGATTAAATCGTCGCACAAAGAAAAAACGCCATCCCCGCTCATGACGGGAGATGGCGTTTTTTTATCGCCGCACACTCAGTGATGAATGCGGCGGCGAATTCGACAGGGGATGCTCTGTATCAGACCGATGTCGACAACGGCTTGGTCAAATCGATCTGCAGTTTCTCTGCGGCGGCCTTCAACGCCGCCGCGTCGTCGCCGAACACTTCCGTCAACGCCGTATAAGCGATCCAGCGTGCATCGACTTCAAAGAAATCGCGCAGGTTGGCGCGCGTGTCGCTGCGGCCGAAGCCGTCGGTGCCGAGCGTGACATAGCGCGCAGGCACATACGCGCGAATGCCTTCGGACAGCGCACGGACATAGTCGCTGACGGCGATGACCGGCGCCGCGCCCGATTGCAGCTGCCGGGTAACATAAGGCAGCTCGCGTGCCGCCGGCGTCAGGCGATTCTGGCGTTCGACAGCGATGCCGTCGCGCGACAGCTCGGTGAAGCTGGTGACGCTCCAGACCTCTGCAGTCACGTTGAATTGCTCCTGCAACATGCGGGCAGCGGACGTCGCCTCTTTCAACATCGGTCCTGCCGCCAGCAAGCGAACTTGCGCATCGGCTTTCGCCTCCAGGCAATACATGCCGCGCAGGATACCGTCCCTGATGCCTGCATCTTGCGGCATGCTCGGCTGCGCTTCGTTTTCGTTGGTGACGGTGACGTAGTAGAAAACATCTTCGTTGCGCTCCAGCATGCGGCGCATGCCTTCATCGACGATCACCGCCATCTCATAGGCATAAGCCGGATCGTAGGACACGCAATTCGGAATGCCGGCAGCCATCACGTGGCTGCTGCCGTCCTGATGCTGCAAGCCCTCGCCGCCCAGCGTGGTGCGACCGGATGTGGCGCCGATCAGGAAGCCGCGCGCACGCTGGTCCGCCGCCGCCCAGATCAGGTCGCCGATGCGCTGGAAGCCGAACATCGAGTAGTAAATGTAGAACGGCAGCATCGGCAAACCATGTACCGAGTAACTGGTCGCCGCAGCCGTCCACGATGAAATCGCGCCCGCTTCGGTAATGCCCTCTTCCAGAATCTGGCCGTCCTTGGCTTCGCGATAGGATAGGATGGAACCGATGTCTTCCGGCTCGTACAACTGGCCTTGCGACGAATAGATGCCGACCTGGCGGAACAGATTCGCCATGCCGAAAGTACGCGCTTCATCGGCCACGATCGGCACCACGTATTTGCCCAGATCCGCATCCTTGAGCATGCTGCTGAGCATGCGCACCAACGCCATGGTGCTGGACATTTCCTTGCCTTCGGCATCGAGCGCAAACTTGGCGTGGGTTTCGATGGCGGGAACGTTGCGTCTGGCATCGCCAGCAACACGGCGCGGCATGTGGCCGCCGAGTGCTGCGCGGCGCGCCAGCAAATGTTTCATCTCGGCGCTGTCGACCGCCGGTTTGTAGAACGCCAGGTTCTTGCACTGCTCGTCGCTGATCGGCAGCTTGAAGCGATTGCGGAAAGCGATCAGCACTTCTTCATCCAGCTTCTTTTGCTGGTGGGTGGTCATCTTGCCTTCGCCGGCCGCGCCCATGCCATAACCCTTCTTGGTCTGCGCCAGAATCACCGTCGGCTGGCCGCGGTGGTTGGCGGCCGCGTGGTAGGCCGAGTGGATCTTCTTCATGTCGTGGCCGCCGCGACGCAGGCGATTGATTTCCTCGTCGGTCAGCGTCTCGGCAATCTTGCGCGTGCCGGCGGTCTGGCCGAAGAAGTGTTCGCGGTTGAACGCGCCGTCGTTGGCGGCGAAGGTTTGCAACTGCCCGTCGACCGTGCGGTTGAGCGCATCGATCAGTTCGCCGTCCTGGTCGCGTGCAAACAAGCCATCCCAGTCCGAGCCCCACAGCAGCTTGATGACGTTCCAGCCGGCGCCGGCGAACAAGGTCTCCAGCTCATCGACGATATGGCCGTTGCCGCGCACCGGGCCGTCCAGGCGCTGCAGATTGCAGTTGACCACGAAGATCAGGTTGTCGAGCTTCTCGCGCGAAGCCAGGCTCAGCGCCGCCAGCGATTCCGGCTCGTCCATCTCGCCGTCGCCGAACACACCCCACACCTTGCGCCCCTGATCCTGAAGCAGGCCGCGATGTTCCATGTAACGCAAAAAGCGCGCCTGATAAATTGCATTGATCGGACCGATGCCCATCGAGCCGGTCGGGAACTGCCAGAAATTCGGCATCAGCCAGGGATGCGGATACGACGACAGCCCTTGCTTGCCATGCTTCTTGGCTTCGATTTCGCGGCGATAGAAACTGAGGTCGTCCTCGCTCAGCGCGCCTTCCAGGAAAGCCCGTGCGTAGATGCCCGGCGCCGAGTGCGGCTGGAAGTACACCAGGTCGCCGGCGAACTGCGCATCGCGCGCGCGGAAGAAATGGTTGAAGCCGACTTCGAACAGATCGGCAGCCGAGGCATAGCTGGCGATATGGCCGCCCAGCTCGCCGTAGGCGCGGTTGGCGCGCACCACCATCGCCAGCGCATTCCAGCGCATGACGGTGGCCAGATGTTCTTCAATCGCCTGCGCGTCCGAGCCGCCGGGGAAAGGCGGCTCCTGCTCAGGCCGGATGGTGTTGATATAGGGCGTATTGCGCGCGTCGCGCCAGTTGATGCCCCATTGCTGCGCCGCCGCCGACAGGCGCGACAACAAAAACCGCGCACGGTCCGGACCGACTTCCTGCAATACGCCTTGCAACGCCTGCAACCACTCCTGGGTTTCCTGGGCGTCAATATCGATGTCTTTGGCGAATCCGCTTGCTGATGACATTTCCACGTTCTGTCTCCTTATCAATCCGACCAATGTACGCCGGATAAAGCAGAATGAGTCACTGAAATGAATGGCTTGACGTACAATATTCAGCAGAATATGCCGCCAATAAATAATTAACGGAAATAAATTTCACACATGGAACTCGACGCCATCGATTTACGCATCCTGAGCATCCTTCAGGAAAACAGCGCCCTCAGCAACCTGGAGCTCGCCTCCAAGATTAACCTGTCGCCGTCGCCGACGCTGGCGCGCGTCAAGCGGCTGGAAAACGAAGGCATCATCTCGCGCTACGTGGCGCTCGGCAATCCGCATCTGCTGGGGCTGAAGGTCAACGTCTTCGTCAAGGTCAGCCTGGAAAAACAGGAGTCGCTCGCACTCGCGAATTTCGAAGCCGCCGTCAGCGCCTTCGATGAAGTCATGGAGGTCTATCTGATGACCGGCGATGAAGATTATCTGTTGCGCATCGTCGTCGCCGACCTGCAGGCGCTGGAACATTTCATCCTCGACCACCTGACCAAAATCCCCGGCATCAAGAACATCCGCTCCAGCTTCGCGCTCAAGCAGGTCAAATACAAGACGGCGCTGCCCATCGCCGGATCGCTGGCGCGCTAGCCGCCGGCGCCTGGCGAACCGCAATCAAAAAAGGCGATTCACATTACTGTGAACCGCCTGTACGTCAATGCATTCGCATTAACTGATGAGACCTTGCTGGCGCACACTGCGTCTCATCCCCTCACCCCCACTACTCACTACCCCCACAACAAATTCGTTGATGTTTCTGATCGGGTCGGATCAGGCTGCATAACTGAACTCTTCCATTTCCAGTGCCGGAGCGCTAACCGGCTTCGGCAGACGATGTACCTGGGCGGTCGATGCCTTGCTCACACGCACCGGGCTCACGGCATTGACGACGTTGGTTTCGACAGCGTGCTGATGTTGCTCATCCAGCTTGAAGACGGCGACCACGTCAGCCAGGTTGCCGGCTTGTTGCTGCATCGATGCGGCAGCAGCGGCGGCTTCTTCGACCAGTGCGGCGTTTTGCTGCGTGACCTGATCCATTTGTGCGATCGCAAGGTTGATCTGTTCGATGCCGCGGGTCTGTTCGTCGCTGGCCGAGCTGATTTCGCCCATGATGCCGGTGACGCGCTTGACGCTTTCCAGGATCTCGCCCATGGTCGAACCTGCTTCATCCACCAGTGCGGTGCCTGCATCCACCTTTTCAACCGAATTGCCGATCAGCTCCTTGATTTCCTTGGCAGCCGAAGCCGAACGTTGCGCCAGGCTGCGTACTTCGGAAGCCACCACCGCAAAACCGCGGCCTTGTTCACCGGCACGTGCTGCTTCGACAGCGGCGTTCAATGCCAGGATGTTGGTCTGGAAAGCGATGCCGTCGATCACGCCGATGATGTCCACCACTTTCTTCGACGACTCGTTGATCGAGGCCATGGTGTCGACCACACGGGACACGACCGAGCCGCCCTTGATGGCGATGTTCGATGCGGTTTCGGCCAACTGATTCGCCTGCTTGGCGTTCTCGGCGTTTTGCTTGACGGTGGCGGTCAGTTCTTCCATCGCCGAAGCGGTTTCTTGCAGCGAGCCGGCTTGTTGTTCGGTACGGGACGACAAGTCCAGATTGCCCGAGGCGATTTCAGTCGATGCGGCGGCAATGGTGTCGGTGCCGTGGCGGACATCGCCGACGATGCGCAACAGATTGCCGTTCATGTCTTTCAGCGCCAGCATCAGTTGACCGAGCTCATCCTTGCTTTGCACCTTGATGTCGCTGGTCAGGTCGCCGGCACTCACGTTTTGAGCGATGGCAACAGCTTCTTTCAGCGGACGGGAGATCGAGCGGGTCAGCATCCAGGCGATCATCGAGCCGAGCACCAGCGAGATCACGGTGATGGCGAACATGGTCCACTTGGAGACTTCGTACGCAGCCTGTGCGCTGGCCAGATTGGCTTTGCTGTTGGCGCGCATCATGTCGTTGAATTCGGCGATGTGAGCGATGACCTGCTTGAGCAGCGGCATGCAATCTGCAATCAGCGCCGCTTTGGCCGCGTCAGTCTGCTGCGTGGTCGCCAGGTTGCCGATCTTGGTGGCGATCGGCAGGTATTTCGCTTCCAGCGCGCTCAGTTGCGCCAGCATGCTGCGCTCCTGGTCACTGGAGTCGGCAGTATTCTTCATCAGCACGTTCAACTCTTGCAGGCCCTGATCGATATCTTTCTGCGCCTTGGTGACCAGTTCGATGTCGCCTTTTTGTGCTGCCGGATCGGAAACCAGCACCAGGTTGCGTGCTGCAATGGCGCGCAGGCCGACGGCAAACTGCACCTTGCTCAACGCCAGCAACTTGCCTTCATCGACCGAAGTCAGAAATTCCACACGATCGTTCAGTTTCGACACCTGGCTCAGACCAAAGCCCGCGCCTGCGACGAGCAAGGCCAGGATGGCGCCGAAACCAAGACTCAGGCGTAAGCCGATTTTCCAGTTCTTCATGTTGTTCTCCCTGTGGGGTTGTGTGAGGTAGTTCTATGGGTACGACTAGTGGGTGAACGAATCTTCTGCCAAATCGATGAACGCGAATATCGGGGTTTTCCTGAGTAGTTAAAGTGACATGGCTTTTACGCACAAGATGCTGCGTATCCCAGTCTGCAAAAGGGTTTCCTGCAGGCACGCACCAAGAGAAAAACCCTGCAAAAGATGCTGAACGGCAAGGCGAGCGGGGATAAAAAAGCCCGCCTGAAAGGCGGGCTTGAAACGACAGAATATGTCGTGGGGGGGAGTCAATCATGAGGCGCCAACACACTGCATGGCGCAAGGCAAACCAGGCAGAACAAATCCTTTGCTATTTCGCCGGTACGCTCTCCGTCGTCGTTACCGACGACAACGCACTGGTGCAGATATCCCACAGCGAAACCGGGACGCGCCCGATATCCACGGCAAATACCCAGGTTGCCGAAACCAGACAAACGCCTGCAACCAGCAAGAGCAATATCACCTGCAGATTCGACAAGCTGAATGAGGGGCGCTGTTTTTGGGGCGGATTGTGCAGCATGGGCGGTAGGCAAAAATGTCCGAAAATTGAACTGAACCTGAAGTATATGCACTTCAGGCCGCAAAGCGAATGTGGCAAATTGTCACAGGTGTTGCCGTCACACATCGATGTATCTGCCGCCGAGCAAGGGATTTACCGCTCATTTTCACCGTTCGCCCTGGTAGGTCGGCATGATAGAGTCACAATAAAGGCAGGCAACAGAATAAATACAGTGCGCCGGACATATGGATCGGCCCCAACCTCTTTTCCCGAGTACAGGCAATGCGTCCCAAACCAACCGTTCTGACCCCGGCAACAAACTCATCGGTCGCCTCTACCGCAATCAGCTTCCTGATCCTGGTGTGCATTTGCATCATCGGCGTGATCGGCTGGACCATCTGGGAAGAACGCGCCGACCAGCTCCATGAATCGGAGATCACCTCCGAGAACATGTCGCGCTCGCTGGCCCGGCATGCCGACGACACCTTCAAGGCCGCCGACACGGCCCTGCTTGGCCTGGCCGAGCGCCTCCTCGTCGACGGCACGGCTCCGGCAGCGCTGGACCGGCTGCACAAGCTGCTGCTGTTGCGCGTCAAGGAATTGCCGCAGCTGCAGGGACTCGCCATTTTCAACAAAGACGGCGTACGCATCGTCAACTCGCTGCCGAACAAGGACGAATACAGCTCCAGCGCAGACCGCGAATACTTCATCTTTCACAAGACCAACAGCAACCCCGGGCCTCACATCGGCGTTCCGTTCCAGGCGCGCTCTTCCGGCGATTGGGTGATCCCGCTGTCGCGCCGCCTGGACAGCGCCGACGGCCAGTTTGCCGGCGCCGTCGTCGCCACCATCAGCATCAAATACTTCATCGACTTCTACCAGACCTTCGACATCGGTGAAGACGGCGCCATCGCCCTGATTCTGGGCAACGGCGTGCAGATCGCGCGCCGGCCGCTGCTGGCGGATTCGCTCGGCAAGAATTTGTCGAAAGGTCCGCTGTATGCCCTGTACAAGCGCGGCAACGGCCACGGCTCTGCGATGATCCGCTCGACCCAGGACGGCGTCGAACGCCTCAACGGCTACCGGCAACTGACCTACTATCCGATCTTCATCACCACCGCCTTGTCGAAGGCGGAGATTCTGGCGAGCTGGCACCGGCTGGCCATCGTCAGAGCAGTGATTGCGCTGGTGATCGTCGGCATCATCACCCTGCTCGGCATGCGCCTGGTCAGGCAGATCAACATGCGCATCCACGCGGAGCAAGAAGCCAGAAATGCGCGCGACGCGCTGCAAGCCCTGAACGCCACCCTGGAAAAACTGGCGCAGCAGGACGGCCTGACCGGCCTGGCGAATCGCCGCAAGTTCGACCAGGCCATCGACCACGCGCTGTCGCACGCCAAACAGTCGGCCTCGCCGCTGGCGGTGATTCTGATCGACGTCGATTACTTCAAGAAATTCAACGATCTCTACGGCCACGTCGCCGGCGACGAATGCCTGCGGCAAGTCGCCGCCGTCATCAAAGCCAGCGAGAAGCGCAGCAACGATCTGGCCGCACGCTACGGCGGCGAAGAATTCGCCGTGCTGCTGCCCGACACCAACCTCGACGGCGCACTGGTCGTCGCCGAATCGATCCGCAAAGCCCTGCACGCGCTGAAAATCGAACACGCCGGCAACACCGCCGGCATCGTCACCGTCAGCGCCGGTATCGATGTGCTCACCGCCATCACCGAAAAAGATTCCGCCGCCAGCTTCGTCAGCGCGGCCGATGCCGCTCTCTACAGCGCCAAAGCTTCGGGACGCGACCGCATCAAATTCAACCAGGCGGCGCCGGCAATCGATCAGGCCTGACGACCTTCAACACGGATTTTCATCGCGACAGACAACATGTATTACCAGCTCAAAGACGAAGTCCCTTCGGTCAGCGACTACATCAATATCCGCCTGGCCGCCGGCCTGAGCCGCAAGTCTCCCGAAGCCGCCACCATCGGCCTGAAGCACGGCTTGTTCAGCGTGGTGGTGTATGCCGACACCACACCCGTGGGTATCGGGCGCGTCATCGGCGACGGCGGCTGCTTCTTTGAAATCGTCGATATTGCCGTCATCCCCGCGCATCAGAAAAAGGGACTCGGCCATCTGATCATGCAGCGCCTCATGCAATACATCCACACCACCGCGCTGCCCACGGCCTACATCAGCCTGATGGCCGACCACGGCACGCCGGAGTTTTACAAACGCTATGGATTCGAAGCATCGCTGCCGCCGGCCAAATCGGGCATGTCGCTGCGGATCGTTTAAGCAAAGTCCGGCGCGCGTCCTAGGGCGACACGCCGCCCGGCAAACGGCCGCCGGGCCGCATGCGCTGCAACTGCTCCAGCAATTCTTCCCGCACCACGCTGGTAATGTGACTGCGCCGGCCGCTTTCCAGGATACCTAGCCGGCGCGCCACCGGCCGCCCCGGCAGATGCAGCACGCACAGGCTGGGATCGCTTTCCCAGTCGAAGTTCTTCAGCAGCGGCACCATGGTGAAGCCGACATTCTTGCGCACCAGTTCGACGATGGACAAGATCGAGTTCAGCTCCAGAAAATCCTGCGGCACCAGATGCATGCCGCGCATGATCTTGTCGATATGCGCGCCGGTCGGCGTGCGGCGGTCGAAACGGATGAAGGGATAGCCGGCAAACAGGCTGCTGATCGTCGAGTCGGCGCTGGCGATGCTGGAATTGGCAATCACGGTGAGCGTCTCGACATAGCATTGCGTCCATAGCAAGCCGGGCTTGTCGGGCCACTGCCGCTCCACCACCAGCGCCGCATCGAGCTCGCCGCTGATGACGTCTTCCATCAGTTTGGACTGATCCTGCACGCGCAGCTCGACTTCCAGGCTGGGGTGCAGGAATTTGAGTTCAGCCAGCGTCGTCGACAGCAAACCCATGCCGGTAATCAGCGAACCCAGCTTGAGATTGCCGGCGATCGGCTCCTGGTTCTGCAGGTCGCGGCGCAGGGCTTCGTATTGCGCCAGCAGGTCCACCGCACGCGGCAGCAGCAAATGTCCGGCCGGCGCCAGCACCATGCTGCGCCCGGTCTTGTCGAACAGGGTGGTCTTCAGCTCCGCCTCCAGCGCGCGCATCTGCTGGCCGACGGCGGCCTGCGTCAGCGAGACCTGATCGGCCGCGGCGGCGAAAGATCCGCCGTGGGCGGCAGCAACGAAGGTGCGAAGAAAACGTATGGTGCTCATGGATAAATGCCGGTGCGCAAGGGCCTTCAGGAAGAACTGCCTACGCCGCAATAATAAAGAAAATATTTATTAATACTAAATTATTTTTACATTTTTATTTTGTTTTGTTTGTCACATAATCGAAACATAACTGAAGCACCTACCGGCAAACAGCCCCAGACCAGGCCATGACGACTTCGATGCTGTCCCTTCCAACTCTTTGCATGCCGGCCGAATGCACCGGCGATGCAGCATGCACGAAAGCCGGAATAGCCGGGCAGCCTTCCCCTCATCTGCATTCACCAAGGATTTCCCATGTCTGACACATCCGCCGCCATTGCCGCTGAATTCGACCTGCGCGCGCGCGCCATTTACGATCTGGGCAACAGCACCATCTACGCCTCGCGCAGCGATCCGCGCTTCTCCTATTGCACGTATGTACCACCGCATATCGGCAGCGCCGGTGCGCGCCCGATGCAACTGGTCGTCGTCATGCACGGCACCGGCCGCGCCTTCACCGAATACCGCGATGCCTTTGCTGAATTCGCCAAGTGGAACGACTGCATCGTGCTGTGCCCGCTGTTCCCTGCCGGCCCGAAAGGCGACGGCAACCGCGACGGCTTCAAGCAATTGCGCGAAGGCGACATCCATTACGACGAAGTCCTGCTGGATATGGTCGATGAAGTGGCGACCAAGTTCGGCTGCGATTTTTCCAGGTTCGCCCTGTTCGGCTATTCCGGCGGCGGCCAGTTCGTCAACCGTTTCGGCTACCTGCATCCGGAACGCCTGTGGGCGCTGTCGGTCGGCGCGCCGGGTTCGGTCACGCTGCTCGACTTCAACCAGGACTGGTGGGTCGGCGTGCGCGACTTTGCGACACGCTTCGGCAAGCCGCTCAACCTGGAGGCGCTGAAGACATTGCCGGTGCACATGATCGTCGGCAAGGCCGATATCGAAACCTGGGAAATCACGCACAAGGAAGGCGGCAAGTTTTTCATGCCCGGCGCCAACGATGCCGGCAAAAACCGTCCCGAACGCCTGGAGAGCCTGCGCAAATCGTTTGAAGCCGCCGGCGTGAAGGTCAGGCTCGATGTGGTCGACAATGTGCCGCACAACGGCATGGCCTGCGTCGGCAAGGTGCAGGATTTCTTTGCCGAGACGCTGCGCAGCATGCGCGCAGCAAGCTAGACTAGCTCACTTATTTTTCCGCGCGGAGAACACTACGCATGTTTCGTTTCACGCTGAATCGACTGGCCATGGCGCTGCCGACCTTGTTCATCGTCGCAGTCGCCGTCTTTGTGCTGATCCGGCTGATCCCCGGCGACCCGGCGCAGCTGCTGCTGGGCGACCTGGCCGATCCGGCGCGCCTGCTGGAGCTGCGCACCCACCTGGGACTCGACCAGAGCTGGCTGGTGCAATTCGGCGTGTGGGGCGGCCACGCCCTGCGCGGCGATCTCGGCGTATCGATCACCACCGGCGAGCCGGTGCTGCAGCTGGTGCTGAGTCGTTTCATGGTGAGCGCCCAGATCGTCGTCGTGGCGGTCATCCTGGCGGTGGTGGTGGCGGTGCCTGCCGGCATGATCGCGGCCTGGAAACAAAACCGCCTGCCCGACCTCGCGCTGGTCGGCGCCGCCACCTTGCTGGTGTCGCTCCCGACCTTCTGGCTGGGCCTGTTGCTGCTGCTGTTCTTCGGGCTCAAGCTGGACTGGCTGCCGGTGGTCGGTTATGTCTCCGTCATGAGCGACTGGAAGACCGGCCTGCTGTATCTGGTGATGCCGATCATGACCCTGTTCCTGCATGAAATCGGCGTGCTCATCCGCATGGCGCGCGCCAGCACGCTGGAAGTGCTGCGCCTGGACTACATCACCCATGCGCGCGCCAAGGGCCTGTCCGAACGCGCGGTGATGATGCGCCACGCCTTCCGCAATTCCTTCGGTCCGACCTGGACCCTGATCGGCCTGGTGCTGGGCAACCTGCTCGGCGGCGTGGCCGTGGTGGAAACCGTGTTCACCGTACCCGGCCTCGGCCGCCTGCTGGTGGATGCGATCTTTGCGCGCGACTATCCGGTGATTCAGGGATGTCTGCTGTTCGTGGCGGTGATCTATGTGCTGACCAATCTGGTCGTCGATCTCTGCTATCCCCTCTTCGATCCACGGGTGCTGGCCGAATGAAAAAATTCCGAACTCCGCAAGCGCTGATCGGCCTGCTGGTCATTGCGTTCATTCTCGGGGCAGCCTTGCTGGCGCTGGTGTGGACCCCGCACGATCCGCTCAAGATCAGTTTTTCCGCGCGCTTCCAGCCGCCCGGCGCCGCCTGGCTGCTGGGCACCGACGAATTCGGCCGCGACGAACTGTCGCGCCTGATGGCCGGCGCCTCCAACAGCGTCTGGATCAGCTTCCTGACGGTGCTGTTCGCCATCGTGGTCGGCACCTGTATCGGCGTGGTCACCGGCTTCGTGCGCGGTTGGGTGGATCGCATCGTGATGGCCTTCATCAACGCCCTGCTGGCCTTCCCCGGCCTGTTGCTGGCGCTGGCCTTGCTGGCCGTGTTCGGGGCCAATCAATACGGCATCATCCTCGCACTCGGCCTGGCCTACACGCCATCGGTCACGCGCATCGTGCGCGGCACTGTGCTGTCGCTGCGCGAAAAGGAATTCATCGAATCCTCGCGCGTGCTGGGCAACTCCGAGCTCTACACCATGGTGCGCCATATCCTGCCCAACTGTATCGCGCCGCTGACCGTGCTGGCGACCTCGATGTTCGGCTGGGTGATCCTGGCCGAGAGCGCCTTGTCCTTCCTCGGCCTGGGCGTACCGCCGCCTGCGCCGACCTGGGGCAACATGCTGGCCTCGGCGCGGCCTTTCATGGAGCAGGCGACTTACCTGTCGATCTTCCCCGGCCTGTGCATCGCACTCACGCTGCTGGGCATCAACTTTCTCGGCGACGCCGTGCGCGACCTGCTCGACCCACGCATGAAAGGTCTGGAATGACTGCATCCTCCACACCTGCCGGCGACAAACTGGTCGAGGTCTCCGGCCTGACGCTGGCCATCGGCGCCAAAGGTCGCCAGATCGTGCGCGACGTATCGTTCTCGGTTTCCGCGGGCGAATTCGTCGGCCTGGTCGGCGAATCCGGCAGCGGCAAGACGCAGGCGGCGCGCGCCATCATGGGACTCACGCCCCTGCCGCTGCTGCGCACAGCCGGCAGCATCGTATTCGAAGGCGAAGACATTGCGCAAGTCGGTGAAAAGCGTCTGCGCTCATTGCGCGGCGCACGCATCGGCATGGTGTTCCAGGAGCCGATGACTTCGCTCAATCCCTCCTCGACCATCGGCTCGCAACTGGACGAAGGCCTGGCGCTGCACCGGCCGCAACTGAACAAGGCCATGCGCCGCGAACTGGCGCTGGATATGCTGGCCCGCGTCGGCATCGCCGATCCCAAGGCGGCCTTGTCGGCATGGCCGCATGAATTCTCCGGCGGCATGCGCCAGCGCATGATGCTGGCCTCGGTCATGCTGCTGGAACCGGCCCTGCTGATCGCCGACGAACCCACTACCGCGCTCGATGCGGTGGTCCAGCGCGACGTGCTGGAACTGATGGTCAACCTGACCCGCGAACGCAACACCGCGGTGCTGCTGATCAGCCACGACCTGCCGATGGTCGCGCGCTACACCGAACGCGTCATCGTGATGAAGCAAGGCGAAGTGGTGGAATCCGGCAACACCGCTGCGATGCTGGCCGCGCCGGTTCAGGACTACACCCGCAAGCTGCTGGAAGCGATCCCGCGCCGCCAGCCGGCGCGCGTCTTGCCGGCGGCCGAACCGGTGGTCGAAGTGCGCAATCTGGTGGTCGAATACGGCGGCCATCAGCGCCTGTTTTCAAGGACCGCTTCCAAACGCGTCTTGCACGGCATCGATCTGTCCATCCAACCCAGGGAAATCGTCGCCGTGGTCGGCGGTTCCGGCTCCGGCAAGACCACGCTGGGCCGCACCATCGCCGGACTGATCAAGCCGACCGAAGGCGACATCCTGTTCAAGGGTCACGCCATCCATCGCAGCGATCCGGGCTGGCGCGACTACCGTCTCAATTGCCAGATGGTGTTTCAGGATCCCTACTCCTCGCTCAATCCGCGCATGACCATTGCGCAACTGGTCGGCGAAGGCCTGCGCCAGGTCGACGGCATGTCGAACGCCGACAAACGCGCGCGCGTGGCCAAGATGCTGCAGGAAGTCGGCCTCGACGGCAAATACGGCGAGCGCCATCCGCATGAACTCTCGGGCGGTCAACGCCAGCGCGTGGCGATTGCGCGCGCGCTGGTGCGCCATCCGGCCTTCGTCATCGCCGACGAGCCGGTGTCGGCGCTGGACGTGACCGTGCGCGCACAGGTGCTGGAATTGTTCGCCGAGCTGCAGGATCGCCATGGCTTTTCCTGCCTGTTCATCAGCCACGATCTCGGCGTGGTCGAACAAGTCGCCGACCGCGTGCTGGTCATGCAGAGCGGCCGCATCATCGAGCAAGGCAGCCGCGACGCCGTCTTCGACCAGCCGCAGCACGCTTACACACGCACGCTGCTGTCCGCGATCCCGGCGCTGATCCCGACGCCCGGCGGCGGCATGCAGCTCAAGTGGCGCTTCGACGAGCCCGCAACCGCTGCCGCAGCCATCGCGACACCGATCCCTGTTTAACCGCATGACATCTTCACCGACCTTCATTCACGCACAGCCATCAAGGAACCCAGCCATGTCTTCTTCCCAGTCTCCAGCACGCCTGACAGCGCCAGCGACACGCCTGCTGCTGGCGATGAGCGTAATGAGTGCAGTTAGCGCCTCGGCCTTCGCACAGAACCCGGCGCAGATCGTGGTCGCGCAACCGGCTGACATCCGCTCCACCAATCCCGGCGTCAATCGCGACAACACCACAGACGGCGTGGTGCTCAACATCGTCGAAGGCCTGGTCGGCTATCACGAAAACGGTTCGGTCGGCCCGCTGCTGGCGAAGTCCATCAACGTCAGCCCCGACGGCCTGACCTATACCTTCAAGCTGCGCACCGGCGTCAAGTTCCACAACGGCGATCCCATGACCTCGGCCGACGTGCTATGGAGCTGGAACCGCTACATGAATCCCAAGACCGACTGGCGCTGCCTGAGCGATTTCGACGGCCGCTCCGGCACCAAGGTGCTGTCGGCAACCGCACCCGATGCACAGACCTTCGTGCTGAAGATCGACAAGCCGTCGGCGATTTTCCTCGACAACCTGGCGCGCACCGACTGCGCCATGGCGGCCGTCATCAGCAAAAAATCCGTCAAGGAAGACGGCAGCTGGGACAAGCCCATCGGCACCGGCCCGTACAAGTTTGACGAATGGAAGCGCGGCGAATACGTGACCCTGAGCGCCTTCGCCGATTACCAGTCGCCGCCGGGCAACAAGCCGGACGGCTATCTCGGCCTGAAGAAACCGCAGATCCAGCAGGTCAAGTTCCTGGACGTGCCCGACATGTCCACCTCCAAGGCCGGCCTGCAATCCGGCGCCATCGATGCCGGCCAGATCACCTCCTCCGACGTCAAGGAACTGAAAGCCAATCGCAATCTGAACGTGATCATCCCGAGCGAAGCCGGCAAGAATACGCTGCTGATGCAAACCAACGACCCGGTGCTCAAGGACGAACGCATCCGCCAGGCCATCGCCCTGTCGCTGGACATGAAGCAGATCGTCGAAGCCGCCTCCGAAGGCCTGGCGCACGTCAACAATTCCGCCATCTACGACAAGTCGCTGTTCTACAGCGCGGAACAAAAGAAGGGTTACGTCTACAATCCGACCAAGGCCAAGCTGTTGCTGCAACAGGCCGGCTACCGCGGCCAGCCCATCGTGATCCAGGCCAACAAGCGCGCGCACGTGCCGAGCTATACCGTGGCCGTGCTGAGCCAGGCGATGATGCAGGCGGTCGGCATCAACGCCCAGATCGAAGTGCTGGAATGGGCCACGCAGCTGGACCGCTACAACAGCGGCAACTACCAGATGAGTTCCTTCACCTATTCCTCGCGCCTGGATCCGGCGCTGAGCTATGAGCAGTTCTCCGGCAACAAGGCCAAGCAGTCGCGCAAGGTGTGGGACGACCCGGCCGCGCAGAAACTGATCGATCAGAGCTTCATCGAATCCGACACCAAAAAGCGCCAGGCCCTGTTCGACCAGTTGCACAACATGCTGATCACCAAGACGCCGCTGATCCTGCTGTACAACGTGACCGACTCCTGGGCCATCCGCAAGCGCGTCAACGGCTACACCGTCTGGGAAAGCAAGCCCCTGATGTGGACCAGCAGCCTGGCGAAATAAACGAATCTCCCGCGGCGGGTTGAACACCAACTACGTGAACACCCCGCCTTCTTCTTGTTGAACCTGTTTTTGCGAGCGTCTTCCGCTACCTCGCCGGGCTGCTGCATTGCCTGTTCCTTTTTAATGATTGGCTGACACCATGACCACTATCCAGCAATTTCCCTTCGTCTCCGTCTCCGGCACCCCGCATGAACGCGGCGTGCAATACGGCCAGCAGGCCGCCGACCGCGTGCGCGGCAGCATCGCACTGTACGGCCAGACGCTCGTCAACATCGGCTACGGCGAACAGGCGCGCAACCAACTGATCGATTTCTTCGCAAAGCAGATCGGCGATTACGCACCGCATTACATCGATGAAATGCGCGGTATCGCCAAAGGGGCGAACGTGGACTTCGCCGACATCGTGATGATCAACGCCCGCACCGAAGTGCTGGCCAAGGCGCGCGCCGAAAAAATCGCCGCCGTCGACAAGGAACCAGGCGACGGCTGCACCGGCGCGCTGATCCTGCCGGAGCGCTCAGCCACCGGCAACCTGATCCACGGCCAGAACTGGGACTGGCGCGCCGAATGCGCCGACACTTCCATCGTGCTGCGCGTGCGCAACGACAACGGCCCCGATTTCCTCACCTTCGTCGAAGCCGGCGGACTGGCGCGCAGCGGCTTCAACAGCGCGGGCGTATCGATCACGGCCAACTATCTGGAATCGAACCGCGACTTCACGCAACTGGGCGTACCGCTGTCGCTGATCCGCCGCAAGGTGCTGGAGCAGGAAATCTTTTCGCTGGCGATGAAGACCGTCGCCACCACGCCGAAGTCCTGCTCCAACAACATCATGCTGGGCATGGCCGAAGGTTTCGGCATCGACTTCGAATGCACCACCAATGAATCCTTCCCTATCTATCCGGGCGAAGACGGCTTGATCGTGCATGCCAACCACTGGATGTCGCAGGTTGCGCTGAGCAAGCTGGTCGACCTCGGCATCGCCAACTCGCCCGACAGCCACTACCGCGACTGGCGCGTACGCAAGCTGCTCAATGCCGCCGGTCCCACACTCGGCCGCCGGCAAATGAAGGACGCCTTCTTCGACAATTTCGGCCTGCCCTATTCGGTTTGCCGTCCGCCGCGTCCGGGCAGCCACGACAATCTGTCGGCCACGGTGGCAATGGTCATTATGGAACCAGCGGTACGCGAGATGGAAGTGGCGCCGCTACCGGCATTGAATCGCGTGTTCACCCGCTACAGCCTCGACCATGATCCGGTGTTGGTGGCAGCTTAGTCAGCTGCCCGCTTAGTTACCCGATTAGTCGCTTGCCCTGGAGCGCATCAACGACGCAATCGGGGGAGCTATTGTCACCTTGTTTTTGCTATGCGATAGCCGCGTCATCGCATAGCAATAACTGAGGAAAGAATGAGGAAAAACTTAGCAATCGCCGAGCATCGGCGATGCCGTTTTCATAGCGGTCTCGTCAGCATTTTGTCAGCGCACTGACAGCAAAAACGTCGCGTTCTGTTTGCGCAAATTCTGATTCATTGTCGTTCAATAAAGAGCATTGCATTTAATTGTAAATTCTCCGCATTTTGCAGAAAAATTGCTTCAGAACATCATCACCCCCGCCGTTAATACCCCTGTGAAAATGCGTTGGCCTTCAGACGCCGGAAAGAGCAGTCCGCTCCTTGCACCGGTGCGCAAACGATATTGGTAAAAACATATCGGGGACAGAGACAAGGTGGTTTGGCCTTGATGCATTTTCTTGATTGATGACCGCTTGCCAGGAAAACATCCCCAGCCAGCAAGACCCGCACTATCCGCAACGACTGCCGCTCTCAATTCAAAAGAAAAAGATCACGACATGAAAATCTTCAGACTCACCATCAAATCCCGCCTCGCGCTCGCCATGGCGATTCTCTCCGTCCTGCTTCTCGCCATCGGCATGACCGGTTTGTTCGGCATGTCCACTGTGGTGAAGATCAATCGCGAGCTGTATCAGGTCCGCATGCCGAAGACGGTTGCCGCCGACAACACCTTGCTGTGGGTCGGCCGCCAGCGCACCTCGCTGGATCAGGCGGCACTGACCACAGACCCGGCCTGGGCGCAGCAGATGTACAAGACCGAAGCGGACGTCGGCAAGCAGGCGCTGGAGTGGTGGGCCAAGTACGCAGCGCTGCCGCAAAGCGAGCAAGCCAAGAAGCTGGTGCAGGAAGTCACCGAAGGCCTGACCAAGACTGAAAAAGCCCTCGACGAATTCCGTGAGGCGATCAAGGGCGGCGACCGCCAGCAGATCTCCGACAAGGCGCGCCTGGTCGGCACGGTCTACACCGCGATGCAAAAGAGCGGCACGCTGCTCAACGAATATGAAACCGATGCAGCGCGCCAGAACTATGAAGACTCGCTGAACCGCTATGAAAACTTCCGCATGATTTCCATTGCGGCGGTGGCGATCGGTCTGCTGCTTGCAGGCTACAGCTGGTTCTCGCTGCGCCGTGCGATTTCGCGCCCGATCGAACAGGCGCTCAAGCATTTCGACGACATCGCCGAAGGCGACCTCACTCATCGCGTACATGTGCATTCGACCGATGAAATGGGCCAGTTGCTGACCGGCTTGTCGAAGATGCAGGACAACCTGACCAAAACCGTTTCCACGGTCCGCACCGGCAGCGACGCCATCGCCACCGCGACCAAGGAAATCAGCGCCGGCAATCTCGACCTGTCGTCGCGCACCGAGCAGCAAGCGGCCTCGCTGGAAGAAACCGCTTCCAGCATGGAAGAGCTGACCAGCACCGTGAAACACAATGCCGACAACGCGCGCCAGGCATCGACGCTGGCCGTCAATGCATCGCAAATCGCCAGCGCCGGCAACGACGTGGTCAGCCGCGTGGTCACCACCATGGATGAAATCCGCGACAGTTCCACCAAGATTACCGAGATCGTCGGCATCATCGACGGCATCGCTTTCCAGACCAACATCCTGGCGCTGAATGCCGCAGTGGAAGCGGCCCGCGCCGGCGAACAAGGCCGCGGCTTCGCGGTGGTCGCCAGCGAAGTGCGCGCCCTCGCGCAACGCTCTTCCAGCGCCGCCAAGGAAATCAAGGACCTGATCATGCTGTCGGTGGACCGTGTGCAGACCGGCTCCTCGCTGGCAGGCCAGGCCGGCCAGACCATGAGCGAAATCATCGGCGCGGTGCAACGCGTGACCGACATCATGGGTGAAATTTCTTCCGCCTCCAGCGAGCAGAGTTCCGGCATCGATCAGGTATCGCGCGCCGTGACGCAGATGGACGAAGCGACACAGCAAAATGCAGCACTGGTCGAACAAGCCAGCGCCGCCGCCAAGTCGCTGGAACAGCAAGCCTTGTCGCTGAAAGATGCCGTCTCGATCTTCAAGATCCTCGAAGAACAGCGCAGCCATCAAGCCTACGCCGCACCGGCTTACCAAGCATCTCCTTCCCGCGCGCCGGTCAAGGCGCGCAGCACCAAATCCATCACGCCGCTGAAAATGCCTTCGGCATCGACATCCCCGGCGCCGGCCATCGGCAAGCCGCCCGCGGCCGCCTCGAACGACGATTGGGAAACATTCTGATCCGATATCGCTGATGTCGCCGACATACCAGCCGACAGCACCAATCGTGTCCGATCGCGCAACACCGTAATCATGACCGGAGAGACGAAACCGTCTCTCCGGTCGGCGATCGCATTCCTGTTTCCTTTTTGACGATGTGTTTCCACGCGTGACATCACGACGATGCAACACCTCCGATGAACAAAACTAGCTTGCGACCGCAGACCGCAATCTCACCCACTTACACAAGGAGGCACAGATGAGTGACGACAACACCCAGGCACCACCACGGCGGCATTTTCTGCGACAGGTCATGACTGTCGCAGGCACTGCATCGCTCTCTTCCCCACTGGCTGTCGGCGCCGGAGCCGGCGCAGCAATCGCGGCCACCACGGCAGGCGCGGCCGATGCACCGGCAACACCAGCGGCTGCACCCGGCCTGATCGGCTACGAATGTTTCAGCGCCGATGAAGCCGCGTTCGTCGAGACCATGGTCAACGTCATGTGTCCGGCCGATCAGTTCACGCCCAACGGCGTCGACTGCGGCCTGGCGATTTTCATTGATCGCCAGTTGAGCGGCGCTTACGGCAAAGGCGCCGGCCGCTACATGAGCGGCCCGTGGCAGCAAGGCAAGCCGCAACTCGGCCTGCAACTGCCGCTGACGCCGGAGCAATTTTTCAAGGCCGGCGTGGAAGCCGCCAACCGCCAGGCGATCAAGAAGTTCGGCAAGGCCTTCGACCAGCTGGCGCCGGCGGACGCCGATGCTTTCCTCGCCGCCATCGCCGACGGCAAAGTGGTCGATGAAGAGACTCCGCTGGGCTCCTGGTTCAACGAACTGATGTATCCGCTGTTCACACAAGCCTGTTACGCCGACCCGCTGTACGGCGGCAACAACAACAAGGTGTTCTGGAAGATGCTCGGCTATCCCGGCCTGCCGGCGACGCATACGCTGGACATGGTCAACTATCGCGGCAAACCCTTCCCCGGCGCGAAAGATCCCAAGTCCATCCTCGACTTCAGCTAAGGACCCAACATGATAAAAAAACTGGAAAAGCGGACGGTCGTGATCGTCGGCGGCGGGCTCACTGCGGGCCTGGTTTCGCGTCAGCTGACGGCGCAGGGCATCGACGTGCTGGTGCTGGAACGCGGCGGCGACCACAGCAACGGCGCCGAAGCCAAGCTGCCGTCGCAACGCGACGAATTACGCTGGGACGTGCGCCAGGGCCTGGTGCAAAAATGGAATGTGCAGACCTACACGCTGCGGCATTCGCGCAGCGACACCTCGCTGCCGGTGCGCTGGATGGAAGCTTTCCTGCCCGGAGAAGGCATGGGCGGCGCAGCCAATCACTGGAACGGCCACACTTGGCGCTGGGCCGAGTACGACCCGACCTTGCGTACGCATTACACCAATCGTTACGGCGCCAAGGCGATTCCCGCCAACATGCCGCTGCAGGACTGGGGCGTGACCTACAAGGAAATGGAGCCTTACCACGATCTGTTCGAGAAGCTGTTCGGCATCTCCGGCAAGGCGGGCAACATCAACGGCAAGAAGCAGGCCGGCGGCAATCCGTTTGAAGCGCCGCGCCGCGGCGAGTATCCGCAAAAACCGCTGGAGATCACCGAAGCCGGCACCGTCTTCAGGCAGACTGCGGAGAAGATGGGCTACCACCCCTTCCCGACGCCGGCAGCCAATTCCTCCGGCGTCTACACCAATCCGGACGGACAAAAACTCGGCCAGTGCCAGTATTGCGGCCACTGCGAGCGCTTCATCTGCGAAGCGCAAGCCAAGGCATCGCCGGAAGTGCTGTTGTATCCGATGCTGAAGGAGCGCAAAGGTTTTGAAATCCGCCTGAACAGCCACGTGCTCGGCGTGAACTACGACGAGAAAGCCAAACGCGTGACCGGCGTGCGCTATCTCGATCTGCGCAGCGGCCAGGAGTACGAACAGCCGGCCGACGTCGTCGTGCTGGGCGCCTTCACCATGACCAACACCAAGCTGCTGCTGCTCGACAAGATCGGCACGCCGTACGATCCGGTCACCGGCAAGGGCGTGGTCGGCAAGAACTTCTGCTACCAGACCACGTCATCGGTGAACGTCTTCATGAAGGATCGCTGGACCAATCCTTTCCTGTCCACCGGCAGCACCGGCACCGTGATCGACGACTTCAACAACGACAACTTCGACCACACCGGCCTGGGTTTCCTCGGCGGCGGCATGATCAGCGCCAACATGTTCAGCGGCCGTCCTATCGTCGCGCGTCGCCTGCCGCCGGGCACGCCGCGCTGGGGCACCAAGTGGAAGCAGGCCAACGTCGACTGGTATGCGCATTCCTTCGGCATGTCGATCCAGGGCAGCTGCTATCCGAACACGGAAAACTTCCTCGATCTCGATCCGGTGTACAAGGACGCCTACGGCCAGCCGCTGGTGCGCATGACCTTCGACTGGCGCGAGAACGAAACGAAGATGTCGGCCTACGTCACCAAAAAGATGGAAGACATCGCCAAGGCGATGGGCGCCGACATCGTCGGTCCGGCGGTGCCGCGCAAGAGCCCGTTCGACATCCGCGCCTACCAGACCACGCACATCACCGGCGGCACGCCGATGGGTACGGATCCGGCGCATAGCGTCGTTTCTCCGCGCCTGCAGCACTGGGATGCGCAGAATCTGTTCGTGGTCGGGGCTTCGGTGTTCCAGCACAACTCGGGCTACAACCCGACCGGTCCGCTGGCCGCGCTGGCGGTGCGTCTGGGCGACGATCTGGTGCGCTACGTGCAACGTCCGCGCATGCTGTGATGCTCAGCGGATATTTACAATTTTGAGGAGTAATCAATGAAACATTTCCACCGCGCAGCGCTGGCTGCCGCAATCGTGTTGTCGGCGGCGTCGCTGCCGGCCATGGCGCAGGACGTCAACGCCGGCAAACTGGTCTTCGCGCAATGCGCCGCCTGCCACACCGTCACCGCCACCAACGGCATCGGTCCCGGCCTGCTGGGCATCGTCGGCCGCAAGTCGGCATCGTCGCCGGGCTTCCGCTACAGCCCGGCGCTCAAGCGCGCCAACCTGAGCTGGGATGAAAAAAACCTGGATGCGTACATCGCCGATCCGCAAAAGCTGTTGCCGGGCAACGTCATGCCGTTCTCGGGCATTGCCGACGCCAAGCAGCGTGCTGATCTGATTGCGTATCTGAATAGTGTGAAGTAACTCGCAGCGCCCATCCCGCCCGGCTTGTTCCTGCTGGAACATGCCCGGGCGCGCCGGACTTGTCTGCTGCCGGCGTTCTTATTTCGTTTTCTTTTTCGTTCCGGTCGTGGATCTCGCCTTTTTCGCCGGCGCCGGAATGAGCGCAGCAGACGCTTGCGGCATCGCAATCACCGACTTGAGGAACAAAGACATGACCGCCTCGGCAGTCTTGTCGTCGATGCGTTCCGGATCGCAACGATGGGCGAAGCACACGCCTTCGCACACCGCCATCAGGCCGATCGCAATCTGGTGCGCCGGTGCGGCCGATGGTGTATTGGTCAGACGCGCGAACATCTCGACGAACTCGGCGATCTGCACATGGCGCTCGCGCAGGAAGATGCTCAATGTCGCGCGAAACTTCTCGTCGCGCATGGCGACGATCTTGGCTTCCATCCATAGCTGGCTGCACATGTCGTCGCGGTACAGCGTGCTGTAATAGGCCGCGATCTTTTCCTGCAGTTCGACCGGATCGACGTCGGATGTCTGGAACATGCGATGAAACTCGAGGTCGATTTCGCCGCTTTCCCGACGCAGCAACTCAAAGAACAATTCGGTCTTATCGCTGAAGTTGGAATAGAACGCGCCCCGCGTATAACCGGCGGCGGCGGTGATGTCTTCCACGCTGGCCAGCGTGAATCCCTTTTGAACAAACATCGCATGCGACGCCTCCAGCAGGCGTTGGCGCGTCTGTTCGCGGCTTTGTTCGCGGCTCAGGCGCTGGCGGCCAGCAGGAAAGTCTTCCGATGCGCCTTCCGGCAGGCTTGCGGCTTTGACAACTGATTTGGCGTTGGCTGGGGTCATGGCTTTACTCATGGCGTGATTTTAGCATCGATGTATTCAAATACATCGTTGCATCTGAATTCATTAGTGTATTAGAATGCCAGAAAATTCCCCGCTTGCGTATTGCGTTGCATCACCTTCTTCGCAACACATCGCAACGCATTGCACGTCAATCAGGTTGCAGGGTTCGGAGCGGCTGACGATCCGGACATCACATTTCCAGAAAGGAATGCCGTGAAGTTTGCCCATCATCGCCGTACCGCCCCTCCCTCCTCCGATCTCGAGCGGAGCGCTTCCCGCCGCCGTTCAGCAGTCTCGCCAGTCATGCTGCCGCTGGTGCTGGCCGTCACGCTGGCGCTGGCCGCCTGCCAGAAACCGGCGCCGGTCGCCGATGCGCCGCGCGAAGTCGTGGTCCTGCCGGCCCAGGCCGACAGCGGCGCACAATTGCTGACCCTGCCGGGCGAAGTGCAGTCGCGCTTCTCGACGCCGATGTCGTTCCGCATTGCCGGGCAAGTCATCGAACGCCGCGTGCATCTCGGCGACACCGTGCGCAAGGGCGACGTCGTGGCGCGCCTGGATCCGGCCGACGCCGAACACAATGCCGCCAGCGCAGAAGCCGACCTGGCCTCGGCGCGCGAACATTTCGACGCCGCCGAGAAACAGCTGCAACGCGACACCCTGCAAGCACGCGACAAGCTGATCAGCGCCCTGCAACTGGAACAAACCCAGGATGCCTACGCCGCCGCCAAGGCCCAGCTCAAAGGCGCGACGGCACGCGCCGCGGTGGCCGGCAACCAGCGCAACTACACGCGCCTGATCGCCGAACACGACGGCGTCATCAGCGCCGAGCAAGCCAACACCGGCGAAGTGCTGGCGGCCGGACAGCCGGTGTTTTCGCTGGCGTGGTCGGGTGCCACCGATGTCACGACGGAAGTCTCCGAAAGCCAGGTTGCCAAGATCCGCGTCGGCGCACCGGCCACCGTCAGACTGACGGCGCTGCCCGACCAGAAACTGAGCGGCCGCGTGCGCGAAGTCAGCCCGGCCGCCGATCCGCAAAGCCGCACCTTCCGCGTCAAGGTAACGCTGGAGACGCAGAATCCCTCGCTGCGCCTGGGCATGAGCGGTGAAGTCGCCATCAACACGTCGGCGCAAGAAAAGGCCGCATCCGCGTCTGCATCCGCCACCACCGTGATCCCCGCCACCGCGCTGTTCCATCAGGGCAATCGTCCGGCGGTGTGGATCGTGCGGCCTGCCGACGGCAAGCTGGAATTGCGTCCGGTCACCGTCAGCGCCTACGGCGAGCGCAGCGTCACGCTGAGCGACGGCGTCGCCGGCGGCGAAAAGATTGTGGTCCAGGGCGTGCATACGCTGACCGCCGGCGAAAAGGTGAAACCGATCGCGCCGCTGCACGCTGAGGACTTCGCACTATGAGCGCACCCGGACGTTTCAACCTGTCGTCGTGGACCTTGCAGCATCAGGCGCTGGTCACCTTCATCCTGGCGCTGATCACCTTGCTCGGCATCGGTTCCTATTCCAAGCTGTCGCAATCGGAAGATCCGCCGTTCACCTTCAAGGTCATGGTGATCCAGACCGACTGGCCGGGCGCCACCGCGCGCCAGGTGCAGGAGCAAGTCACCGATCGCATCGCGCGCAAGCTGCAGGAGACGCCTGACGTTGATTTCCTGCGCAGCTATTCGCGTCCGGGCCAGTCGCAATTATTCTTCACCATCAAGGACACCGCGCCTGCCGCACAAGTGCCGAAGACCTGGTATGAAGTCCGCAAGAAAGTCGGCGACATCGCCGCGACCTTGCCTAGCGGCGTCAAAGGTCCTTACTTCAACGATGAATTCGGCGACGTCTACACCAACATCTACGCGCTGGAAGGCGACGGCTTCTCGCCGGCGCAACTGCGCGATTACGCCGATCAGCTGCGCGGCGAATTGCTGCGCGTGCCGGGCGTGGGCAAGATCGATTATTTCGGCGACCGTAACCAGCACATTTACATCGACATTTCCAATGCGCAGATGTCGCGGCTGGGCATCAATCCGCAACAACTGGGCGACCTCATCGGCGCACAGAATGCGGTGGCGCCGGGCGGCCTGATCAGCACCGGCAATGACCGCCTGTATGTGCGTCCCAGCGGGCAGTTCAATGACGTCAAGGCGATCAGCGACAAGATCATCCGCATCAACAACCGCAACTTCCGTCTCGGCGACATCGCCACCGTGACGCGCGGCTACGACGATCCGCAAGAGCAGCAGATGCGTTCCGACGGCAAACCGGTGCTGGGCATCGGCGTCACCATGCAACCGGGCGGCGACGTGATCCGCCTCGGCAAAGCGCTCGACGAAAGTACCGAAGCGCTGCGCGCGCGCCTACCGGCCGGCCTGAAGCTGACCGCTGTGTCGAGCATGCCGCACGCGGTGGAAAAGTCGGTCGACGACTTTCTCGAAGCCGTGGCCGAAGCGATCGCCATCGTGCTGGTGGTCAGCCTGCTGTCGCTGGGCATCCGCACCGGCATGGTGGTGGTGATTTCGATTCCTATCGTGCTGGCGGTGACGGCGCTGTTCATGTACATGTTCGACATCGGCCTGCACAAGGTGTCGTTGGGCACGCTGGTGCTCGCGCTGGGCTTGCTGGTGGACGACGCCATCATCGCGGTCGAGATGATGGCGGTGAAACTCGAGCAAGGCTGGAATCGCCGCCGCGCCGCGGCATTCGCCTACACCAGCACCGCCTTCCCGATGCTGACCGGCACGCTGGTGACGGTCTCGGGTTTTCTTCCTATTGCGCTGGCGAAATCCGGCACCGGCGAATACACGCGCTCGATCTTTGAAGTCTCGGCCATTGCGCTGCTGCTGTCGTGGCTCGCCGCGGTCGTGCTGATCCCGTTGCTGGGCTATCACATGCTCAAGGAAAAGCCGCAGCCCGAAGGCGCTGCACAAGACGACGAAGCGGATCACTCGCACGAAGCCCACGAAGAAGATCATGACCACGCGATCTACAAAACCCGCATCTACACACGTCTGCGTAGCATGGTGGCGTGGTGCGTGGCGTATCGCGGTCGCGTGGTGATCGTCACGGCGCTGTTGTTCGTCGGTTCGCTCGCCGCATTCGGCCTGGTGCCGCAGCAGTTCTTCCCCAGCTCGGATCGTCCCGAACTGCTGATCGACCTGCGCCTGCCGGAACGCGCTTCGTTTGAAGCCACCCAGCGCGAAGCCTTGCGCATGGAAGCGGTGTTGAAGGGCCGTCCCGAAATCGACCACGTCGTCAACTTTGTCGGCACCGGCGCGCCGCGTTTCTACCTGCCGCTGGATCAGCAGCTGCCGAGCGCCAACTTCGCGCAATTCGTCGTCACCGCCAAGTCGGTGGAAGATCGTGAAAAATTGGCGAAGGCGCTTGAGCAACCGCTGCGCGAGCAATTCAGCGGCCTGCGCACGCGTCTGACACGTCTGGAAAACGGCCCGCCGGTCGGCTTCCCGGTGCAGTTCCGCGTCAGCGGCGAGAAGATCCCCGAAGTCCGCGCCATCGCTGAAAAGGTCGCCGCCGAAATCCGCAAGGAGCCGCGCGCCACCAACGTCCAGTTCGACTGGGATGAACCGGCGCAGCGCTCGGTCACCTTCGAACTCGATCAAAAGCGCGTCGCCGAAATGGGCCTGACCACGCAGCAGGTGTCCAGCTTCCTGGCGATGAACCTGTCGGGCTACACCGTCACCCAGTACCGCGAACGTGACAAACTCATCAGCGTCGACCTGCGCGCACCGCGCAGCGAACGTGTCGATCCGTCGCGCCTGACCTCGCTGGCGATACCGACCGCGTCCGGTTCGGTGCCGCTGAGCACACTGGGCCACATCCGCAACGAACTGGAATACGGCATCATCTGGGAACGCGATCGTCAGCCCACCATCACGGTGCTGGCCGACGTGCGCGCCGGCGTGCAAGGCATCGACGTGAGCAATGCGCTGGACCAGAAACTGGCTGAATTGCGCAAGGAACTGCCGGTCGGCTATCGCATCGCCGTCGGCGGACCGGTGGAAGAAAACGCCAAGGCGCAGGCTTCGATCTCGGCGCAAATGCCGCTGATGGTAATCGCCGTGCTGGTGCTGCTGATGGTGCAGCTGCAAAGCTTCGGTCGCACCATGATGGTGGTGATGACGGCGCCGCTGGGCATGATCGGCGTGGTCGGCGCACTGCTGCTGTTCCACCAGCCGTTCGGCTTCGTGGCGATGCTGGGCACGATCGCCATGCTCGGCATCATCATGCGCAACTCGGTGATTCTGGTCGATCAGATCGAGCAGGACATCAGCGCCGGCCGCAAGCGTTTCGACGCCATCGTCGGCGCCACCGTGCGACGCTTCCGCCCGATCACGCTGACCGCCGCCGCCGCCGTGCTGGCGCTGATCCCGCTGTTGCGCAGCAACTTCTTCGGCCCGATGGCGACTGCACTGATGGGCGGCATCACGGTCGCCACCGTACTGACCTTGTTCTATCTGCCGGCGCTGTATGCCTTGTGCTACAAGGTCAAGCCGGGCGAGACCGCCTATGCCGATTCCGACACTGCATCCGAAGGGAGCCGCTAATGCGCGCCGCTGACTTCCATCCTCCGCGCTATGCGCTCTATCTGATCGCACTGACTTTATCCGGTTGCGCGCTCGGACCAAAGGGCATCGCACCCGACATGCCGCAGCCGGCACATTACGGCGTCGAAGCCACTCCCGGCGAGACCGGCCCGGCCGATGCTTCTCAAAAATTCGTGCTGGGCGAACGCCCGGTGCCAACCTGGTGGGAGGCCTATCGTTCGCCGCAGTTGTCGGCCTGGGTGGAAGAAGCGCTGGCGAAGAATTATTCGCTGTCGCAAGCCTCGCACAGCCTGACCGCCGCCAAAGAGCAACTGCGCGCGCAGATCAACGAGTCGCTGTTCCCGACGGTCGATGCGACGCTGCAATCGAATCGCCAGCGCGCGCTCGGCCTGCCGAACATCGGCGCGCCGACCAATCTGTACAACGTCTTCGCCGGCGAGCTCAATGTCAGCTATACCTTCGACTTGTTCGGCGTAGAACGCTACGCCAACTCGGCGCTGGCGGCGCAGGTCGATGCGCAGTCCTATCAGCTCGATGCGGCACGCCGTGCACTGGCCGCCAACGTGGTGATCGCGGCAGTCAACGGCGCGGCATTGCGCGCGCAGGTGGAAGCGACGGAACGGCTGGTGCAACTGGCTGATGCGGATACAGCAGAAATGCAACGCCGCGCTGAACTCGGTTCCGCCTCGCGCAGCGATGTGCAGAATGCACAAGCGAATGCCGACTCCCTGCGCGCCGGTCTGCCGGGATTGCGTACGCAATGGCAGGCTGCACGCCACGCGCTGGCGGTCCTGATGGGCCGCACGCCCGACGCCGCCCCGCCCGATCTGGAACTGGCTGCATTGACGCTGCCGGAGCGCGTGCCGGTGGCGGTGCCGTCTGACTTGCTGAAACAGCGCCCCGACATTCTCGCGGCCGATGCGGCGCTGAAAGTTGCCGCTGCGCAGGAAGCCCTGGCGACTGCGGAGATGTTCCCCAGCCTGTCGATCACCGGCTCCTTCGGCCGCGCCGGCTTTACCTGGCCCAAAGCGACAAGTGGCGCCGGCGCCGTGTGGGGCATCGGCGCCTCGCTGACGCAGCCTTTGTTCCATGGCGGGGCGTTGCAAGCCCGTCGCCGTGCTGCGCAGGATGAGTATCTGGCATCGCAGGATAACTATCGCCAGACCGTGCTCAATGCCTTCCAGAACGTTGCCGACAGCCTGAGCGCGTTGACCCACGATGCCGATACCCTGGCGGCGGCAAGCAATGCGCGTCGCCAGAGCGAGCAATCCTGGCGCGATGCCGAACGGCGTGCAGCGCTCGGTGCGATTGCACCCAGCGCGACGCGGACCGGCGAGAAGCAGTTCCACAATGCGAAGCTGACGGAGATTCGCGCCGTCGCCACGCGACTGGCGGATACGGCGACGCTGTTCCAGGCGATGGGGATTCCGCAGAAGGAAGAGAAGAAGAGCGAGTGACAGAGTGAAGGAGTGACGTTGCGATCAGGGCCGGTCAATGACAGACCGGCCCTGACGCCATCTGAACTGCAGATTACGCTTGCAGGAAGCGTTCCACCAGACGCGTCCAGTAAGCAGCGCCTACCGTCACATTGTCGTCGTTGAAGTCGTAGAGTGAATTGTGCAGCATCGGCTTGCCTGCGCCGTTGCCGACACGCAGGAAGCAACCCGGGCGCTGCTGCAGAAAGTAGGCGAAATCTTCACTGCCGGCAATCGGCGCGAACGATGGAATGATCTTGTCCTCACCCACCAGCTCCACCGCGATCTGTTTTGCGAACTCGGTTTCCGCTTCCGAATTGACCAGCACCGGATAGCCGCGGATGTACTCGACTTCCGCCCTGGCGCCGTAACCTTCGACATGCGACTGCACCAGCGCGCGGATGCGTTGTTCCAGCAACTCGCGCACCTCTTGCTTGAAGGAGCGCACGCTCAGCTCCATCGTTGCGTGTTCCGGAATCACGTTGGCCGCATGGCCGGCGTGCAGCGAACCGACCGTCACCACCGCAGCTTCCATCGGATCGATATTGCGCGACACCACGGTCTGCAAGGCCATCACCAGGCTACTGGCGGTGACCAACGGATCGATGGACTGATGCGGACGCGCGGCGTGGCTGCCCTTGCCGAGGATCTTGATCTTGACCGTGTCGCAGGCCGCCATGAACGGGCCGACGCGGAACATGAAGATGCCGGTTTCCACGCCCGGATGATTGTGCATGCCGAAGATCGCGTCGCAGGGAAAGCGCTCGAACAAACCGTCCTTGATCATCTGTTCGGCGCCGCTGTTGAAGCCTGCCTCTTCCGCCGGTTGAAAGATCAGGTTGACGATGCCGTTGAAACGACGCGTGCGCGACAGCTGTAGTGCAGCGCCAAGCAGCATCGCGGTGTGGCCGTCGTGGCCGCAAGCGTGCATCTTGCCCTGACGTTCGCTGGCGTAAGACAGGCCGGTCATCTCGTTGATCGGCAGCGCATCCATGTCGGCGCGCACGCCGATGCTGCGCGTGCTGCTGCCGGCGCGCAAGGTGGCGACCAGGCCGTTGCCGCCGATGTTGCGCGTGACGGTATAGCCCCAGCCTTCTAGGCGCGCCGCCACCAGCGCGGCGGTGTCGACTTCTTCATACGACAATTCGGGATGCTGGTGGATGTGGCGGCGGATGCCGACCAGTTCATCCTTGACGTCGTCCAGATCGGCGATCTGGCAAAACTCTGTGCTCATGTATTGACTCCGGAAATCGTTTTCAGGCTGCTACTTTGTTGTCCGTCCTGCGCGCCAGCACTTGCTCGCCTTGCTCCGACAAATCCCAGAACAGGCCGGCCATGACTTGCAACGACTCGCGCGATACGCTGGCAAGTATATGCTCGTTGGGCGCATGCTGCGAGCAGGCCGGATATGAGTGCGGCACCCACAGCGTGGGCAGGCCGAGCACATCGGAGAACACATCGTTGGGCAGCGAGCCGCCCAGATTGGGCAACAGCGTCGGCTGCTTGCCGCTGGTTTGCTGCATCGAGGCCAGACCCCAGCGCACCCATTCGTCATCGGGATTCAGGCGCGTGGCGGTGAACTGGATGCCGGACAGCGTGACGTCGACGTCGGTGTAGCCGTGCGCGTCGAGATGCGCGCGCATGTTGGCGATGAAATTCTTGTCGTCGCTGCCGACCACGAAACGGATCTGGCAATGCGCCGACGCGTGGCCGGGAATCGCATTGACCGGCGCTTCCGGATTGCCGGTCTTGAAGGCCAGCACTTCCAGCGTGTTCCAGCCGAACACGCGCTCGGCCGGCGTCAGGCCAGGCTCGCCCCAATCGGCGTCGACTTCCGGATCGTTGGGACCGCCGCCGACTTCCACATCGCGCAAGGCATTGCGCACGCTCTGCGGCAAGGCGTCCGGCAACAGGCTGGGCACGCGGATGCGGCCCTTGCCGTCGACCAGGCACGCGATGGCATTGGCCAGGCGCACGCCGGGATTGCGCAGCAGGCCGCCCCAGTTGCCGGAGTGATGGCCGCCGTCGCGCGAGTTGACGCGCAGGTCGAAATTGCAGCCGCCGCGCGAGCCGAGAAACATGGTCGGCGTCGGCGCGTTGACGCGCGGGCCGTCGGAGGCGATGAAGAGATCGGACTTCAGTTTCTCTGCATACTTCTCTGCGATTTCCTTGAGTCCCGGCGAACCGGCTTCTTCGCCCATTTCCAGGATGACCTTGACGTTGTATCCGAGCTTGCCGCCGCGCAGCTTGAGCACTTCGGTCAGCGCGGCAAAGTTGATGGTGTGCTGCGCCTTATTGTCGGCGATGCCGCGGCCGTACCAGCGGTCGCCTTCGACCACGATTTCCCACGGCTTCAAGCCTTCGCGCCATTGCTTGTCGTAACCGCGCACGACGTCGCCGTGGCCGTAGGTCAGCAGGGTAAAGGCGGCATCGGCTTCCAGACGCTCGGCCAGCAGGAAGGGCGTGCCGCCCGGCAGCGGATTGTCGATCACTTCGCAGGTGAAGCCGAGGCCTTGCAGCTCGGGCTGAATCTCCTGCAGCAGGTAGTCGTACAGAATCGGCCGGCTGGCGGCTTCCTGGCTCTCGGTGCGGATGGCGACGCGTTTCTGCAGGGCCGTCATGAAACGGCCGTCGTCGAAATAGGCGCTGACCTGCGCGATGGCTTGTGCTCTGCTCATGTTGCTTCTCCTCGGTTTATAGTCAATCGATCATTCTTGAAATCGACGCGACAGCAGCTGTCGCGTCGACATGTTTTTCTTGCTTGCGATGGATGCGGCGCAGCCGGTCCGTGCTATCCGCTCACGGCCAGCTCCGGAATACCCAGCCCCGGCTCGGGCGTCAGCGCCGACGCCAGCAGCATGCGCGTGTAGGGATGCTGCGCATCGGAGAAAATCTTTTCGCGCGCTTCCAGCTCGACGATGCTGCCCTTGTGCATGACGGCGACGCGATCGACCAGATGTTCGACCACGCCGAGGTCGTGGCTGATGAAGAGATAGGTGAGACCGAATTCGGCTTTGAGATCCAGCAGCAGATTCAGGATTTGCGCCTGCACCGAAACATCCAGCGCCGAGGTCGGCTCGTCGCAGATCAGGATATCGGGCTGCAGGATCAGCGCGCGCGCAATCGCCACGCGCTGGCGCTGGCCGCCGGACAGCTGGTTCGGATACTGGGCATAGGTGCGCTCCGGCATGCCGACCAGATCGAGGATCTTGCGCACCGATTTCTGCTGCTCGGCGGAAGTGCCGATGCGATGCAGCCTGAGCGGCAGGCCGACGATTTCAGCAACGGTCTTGCGCGGGTTGAGCGAAGAATACGGATCCTGAAAAATCGGCTGGATGTGGCGCGCGTTATCCTTGCGCAGCGTCGGGTCGACTTCCTGGCCGTTGATCAGGACGTTGCCGGCAGTCGGCTCCAGCAAACCCAGCAGCATCTTGGCCAGTGTGCTCTTGCCGCAGCCGGACTCGCCGACCAGGCCCAGCGTCTCGCCGCGATACAGACGCAAGGAGACATCATTGACCGCCTTGATCTCGCCGGGCGCCTTGAACATGCCGCGCTTGAGCGCATACACCTTGCTCAGTGCGCATAGTTCCAGTGCGATGTCGGCAGTAGTGCTGATCGATGTTTCGGCTTGCACCAAGTCTGTCATATTCATGCCGCCACCTCGCTCAGTTGTGCCGCATCTGCCGCCGTCACCTTGTGGCAGCGGGCATAGTGAATCCTGTCGCCGGCGGAGGTGTTGACCATAGGCGGATCCTGCTCGCAGGTGACATCCGCCAATGAACAACGATTACGGAACACGCAGCCGCTGACGTTGCCGACCAGGCTCGGCACCACGCCGGGAATGGCTTGCAGCTTGCTGCCCGGCAGCGTCTTGCCGCGCACGGGAATGCAGTTGAGCAGGCCACTCGTATAGGGATGTTGAGGAGAGGCGAACAGTTGCGCGACGTCGGTGGTTTCCACCACCTGCCCGGCATACATCACGGCGACGCGATCGGCGATGCGCGACACCACGCCCAGATCGTGGGTGATGAAGACCACCGCAGTGCCGAACTCACGCTGCAGCTCGCGGATCATGCGCAGGATTTGCGCCTGTATGGTGACGTCCAGGGCGGTCGTCGGCTCGTCCGCGATGATCAGGTCGGGACCGCACATCAGCGCCATGGCGATCATCACGCGCTGGCGCAAGCCGCCGGAAAGCTGGTGCGGATACTGGCGCAGACGGTCTTCGGCATTGCTGATGCCGGTGCGATGCAAGAGATAGATGGCGCGCTCGCGGGCTTCGGCGCGGGTGACGCCGGGCTTTTCCAGCATGGCTTCGCACAGCTGGTTGCCCAGCGTGTAGGCCGGATTGAGCGAGGTCATCGGCTCCTGAAAAATCATCGACATGCGCTGGCCGCGCAGTTGATTCAGTTTCTTGTCCGGCAGGCCGAGCAACTCGACGCCGTCGAATGCCATGCGATCGGCGGTGCAGATGGCCTTGCGCGGCAGCAGTCCCATCAGCGCCAGCGAAGTCATCGACTTGCCGCAACCGGATTCGCCGACCAGACACAGCATCTCGCCGCGTTTGACCTGGAAGTCGATGCCGCGCACGGCGTGCAGCATGCCGTTTTCGGTCGGCAGATCGACGCGCAGATTTTTTACATCGAGTAAGACGCTCATCATCGTCCCCTTTTAGTTGCGGCCGTCGGGCGCATTGACGTCGCGCAGCCCGTCGCCGACCAGATTGATCGCCAGCACCAGGACCGCCAGCGCCACACCTGGAATGACGATGACCCAGGGCTTGAAGAACATGTAGGACTTGCCTTCGGAGACCATCAATCCCCACGACGGCGTCGGCGGCTGCACGCCGAGTCCGAGGAAGGACAGCGTTGCTTCCAGCAAGATCGCATGCGCCATTTCCAGCGTGATGACGACGATCAGCGCGCTCATGATGTTGGGCAGAATCTCGCGCACCAGAATGTAGGGCGTCGATGCGCCGATGGCTTTGGCGGCGGCGATGAATTCGGCGTCGCGCAGCTGCTGCGTGGCCGAACGCGTGACCACGGCGAAGCGGTCCCACAGCAGCAGGCCGAGAAGGATGATCACGACCTTCAGCGAACCGCCGACCAGCGAGGCCATCGCCAGCGCAACCAGCACCACCGGCATCGACAGCCGCGTAGTGATGATGTAGCTGATCAGGGCGTCGACGCGGCCGCCGAAGTAACCGGCCAGCACGCCCAGCGTGGTGCCGATCACGCCGGAGATCAGCGCCGCGGCGCAGCCGATGATGAGCGAGACGCGCGCGCCGTAGATCAGGCGGCTCAGGTAATCGCGGCCGAGCTTGTCGGTGCCGAGTACGTGGTCCCAGCTGCCGAGCGCGTTCCAGATCGGCGGGATCAGACGTTGCGAAACGTTCTGCTCAAACGGATCGTGCGGCGCCAGCAAGGGTGCGAACAATGCCGCCAGCACGATGACCGCCAGGATGGCTGCACCCAGCACCAGGCCGCGATGGCCGAGCATACGGTTGAGCTTGCGCCGCCACAGCGGCACCGGCTTGAGCGCGGTTTGCAGAAAGCCGCCTGCTTGGTTTGCTGGACTGGTCGGCATGGAAGAAGTTGAAATCGTCGTCATGGCTATTCCTCAGCGGGTGCGGATGCGCGGATCGAGCAGCGCGTTGATGACGTCGGCCAGGAAAGTCAGGCCGATATAAAACATGGCGATGATCAGCACCACCGCTTGCACCACCGGGTAGTCGTTGCGCGAGATGGCGTCCCAGGCGAGCTGGCCGAGGCCTTGCATGGAATACACCGATTCGATCACCACCGAGCCGCCGAGCATGAAGCCCAGTTCGACCGCAGCGAGCGCGACGACCGGAATCACCGCATTGCGCAGCGCATGCTTGAAGATGACCTTGCCTTTGCTGAGGCCCTTGGCGCGCGCCGTGCGGATGTAATCGGAGCCAAGTACTTCGAGCATGCCGGCGCGTGTCAGGCGCATCATCGCGGGCATGGCGTAATAACCGAGGGCAATCGCTGGCAGGACGAAATTCTCCCAGCCTTCGTTACCGGCGACCGGCAGCCAGTGCAAGGTCACGGAGAAAATCAGGATGAGGCTGAGGCCGAACCAGAAGCTGGGCATGGCCTGTCCCACCACCGCGATGAGCAGTGCGACGCGGTCCAGCCAGGTGTCGCGGTAGATCGCCGCCAATACGCCCAGCGGAATGGCGACCGAGACTGCCAGCAGCAAGGCGATGCCGCCCAGCTTCATGGTGATCGGCAGGCGCTCGGCCACCATCTCCATGACCGGTCCCTGGAAGTAGAAGGACTTGCCGAAGTCCAGATGCACGGCGTTGCCGAGCCAGTCGAAGTACTGCGACATCATCGGCCGGTCGAGACCGAACTGCACGCGGATGGCTTCCACCTGCGTGGCGCTGGCTTCAGGTCCGGCGATCGCCGTGGCCAGGTCGCCCGACATGTGCAGCAACGAAAAACTGACGATGGACACCGTCACGGCAACGCACAGGGCGATACCGAAACGACGCAAAATATAGATCAGCATGGCGACTGTCCTTCATCACAGTTGGCTAAGGCTTGGATACGGTGCTGCACAAGAACCGGGTATCTGGCGCGACGGAGATTTGTTGCAGCGATCTCCGCCGCGCATTTCAACGTTAATGCTTGCCTCTCAATTACTTCCAGCTCGCTTCATAGAAACGCGGCAGTTCGTCTGGATATCCCTGGAACTTCAGCTGCGAGTTGTAGGCGTAGAAGGTCGAGTAAGAGAACATCGGCGCCATGAAAGCCTGTTTGGAAATCGATTCCAGCGACTTCGAGTAGTTGGTCTTGCGTACGGCCGGGTCGACCGAGTTGTCGGCGGTTTCCAGCCATTGGCGCAGTTGCGGATCCTTGGTGATGTCGTCCGCGCTGCCCTTGAAGTAGACGCCGGTGAACGCCGATGCGTCGTTGATCGAGAACGAGGCCCAGGTCTGGAAGGTCAACGGCGTCTTGCCGCTGCGGTATTCCGTCAGCAAGGCGGCGAACTTCATGTAGTGCAGACGCGCACGGATGCCGACCTTGTGCAAGTCGCCGATGATGGCTTCGGCAAATTCGCGCTCGCGGTAAGCGTAGATCTCGGTGTCGAAGCCGTTCGGATAACCTGCTGCGGCCAGCAACTCCTTGGCCTTGGCGGGGTTGTAGTCGTAGTTGATGACGGCCTTGGCGTCGCAGCCGAACTGGGTGCGGAAGCAGGCGGTGTAGACCGGCTGGCTGCCGCCGCGCACCAGATTGTCGGCGATGCCCTTGCGGTTGATCGCGTAGTTGACCGCCTGGCGCACGCGCAGATCCTTGAACGGCGAGTTCGGCGCCGAGGTGCCGGTGGCGTCGATGGTGAGGAAACCGACGCGCATGGTTTCGCCGCTTTGCACGGTGATCTTGGGCGTGGTCTTGAGCGACTCTGCCTGGTCAGCCGGCACGCGCCAGATCCAGTCGACGGCGCCGGTCATCAGTTGTGCCGAACGCGTCTCGGGATCGGGAATCACGACGAACTTGATGTTGCCGATCTTGGGCTGGCCTTGCGGGCTTTCCTTGAAGTAGTTCGGATTCTTGACCAGCATCACGCCCTGCCCCGGCGTCACGCTGGTGGCTTTGTAGGGGCCGGTGCCGATCGGCGCCTTGCTGAATCCTTCCAGGCCGAGCTTCTTGAAATAGACGCCGGGATAAATCGGCAACGGGCCGGCGAGATATTCCAGCGCCGCCGGGAAAGGACGTTTCAGATTGATGCGCACCTTGTAGTCGCCGAGCTTTTCGACGTCCTTGATCCAGTCGGTGTTCTGGCGCGTGACGGCTTTGGATTCATTGGAGACGGCGTAGTTGAAGGTGAACACAACGTCGTCGGCGCTGAACTTGTCGCCGTTCTGGAATTGCACGCCCTGGCGCAGATCCACCACCAGCGCGGTCGGCGATTCCCACTTCCAGGCGGTCGCCAGCTGCGGCTTGTAGTCGCCGGTCTTGGGGTCGCGGTAGATCAATGTGTCCCAGATCAGGTGGGCCAGGATGACGCCTTCGCGCAGGTTGTTGTGATACTGGCTGATGTTTTCGACCTCGCTGTCGGAGGCGTAGACCAGCGTGTCGTTGGCCTTGCCGGCCAGCGCCGATGCGGACATCGACAACGTCGCTGCAGCCCCCGCCAGCAGCAATGTATGACGTACCCACGCAGTTCCGGATCCCTTGACCACATTCTTTTTCGCGTTCATTCCCGACCTTCCATTCAGAATTGTTTGAAAAAACAACGGCATGCAATCGACATGAATTGGATACTAGGTTGAATGAGGCGCTGCAACAATTAGAGAATTCCTAAGCCTGCGTTGCCGAAATGAGAAGGCAGGCTTTTTGCTTACTTGTGAAAGGTGGCGATGACATCCGCATCGCGTTTGCAAAGGCCGACATGAAATCTCAATACCTGCAAGACACTGCGCTGCGCTATTTCCTCGAAGTGGTGCGTTGCGGCTCGATCGCGGAAGCGTCGCAGCGCCTGAATGTCGCCAGCTCGGCGATCAGCCGCCAGATCAGCAGCCTGGAGGAATTGCTCGACACCGTCCTGTTCGAGCGCCGGCCGCGCGGCATGGTGCTGAGCGCGGGCGGAGAAATGCTGGCCGCGCATGCGCAGAAGGTGACGCTGGAAGCGGATCGCGTGGTGGCCGACCTGCTGGCGCTGAAGGGCTTGCGCAGCGGGCGCATCCGGGTAGCGGCGTCGGAGGGATTCGGGATCGACTTCATGCCGCGGCTGATCCGCAGCTTCCAGCAAAAGTATCCGGCGATCCAGTTTCAGGTGTATGTGGGGCCGCCGACCATGGTCTCGCGCCAGGTGCGCGACGGCAATGCCGACATCGGCGTGACTTTCAACCGCCTGCCCGAGCCGGACATCAAGATCGTGCACCAGCAACCGGCGCCGGTACTGCTGCTGATGCGCAACGGCCATCCGCTGAGCAAGTTCAAGAGCGTGACGCTGTCGCAGCTGCGCCCTTACCCGCTGGCGTTGCCCGATCCCGATACGACGCTGCGGCAATTGTTCGACCTGGCGTGCAGCCGCCAGCAACTGGTGTTCGAGCCTGTCCTCACCAGCAATTACATCCAGACGCTGCATAACTATCTGCTGGAGGGCGACGCCTTGTCGATCACCGGCGAGGTGACGGTGCGCTACCGCATCGCCAAGGGCGAGTTCACGATGGTGCCGATTCGCGACCGCGCGCTCGACGGACGCTACGTTGAGGTGCAGACGCTGTCCGGCCGCACCTTGCCACGCATCGTGGAAATTTTCCTCGACTATCTGCTGGGCGAGCTGAACAAGGACATCTGAGCACGCTACAGATGAACATCAGAGATGCAGCTGCGTGGTCGACAGCACTTCCTTGATCACCATAAAGGTGCGCACCTGGCGCACGCCGGGCAGATACAGCAGCTGCTCGGCATGCAGGCGGTTGAAGCTGTCGTTGTCCTTGGTGCGCACCAGCATGAAGTAGTCGAACTCGCCGGTGACGACGTGGCATTCCAGACAGCCTGACACTTTCTGCACCGCTTTCTCAAAGGCGGTGAACGACTCCGGCGTGGAGCGATCCAGCACCACGCCGATCATCACCAGCGTGCCGGCATCCAGCGCACGCGGATTGAGCAGCGCCACGATGCCCTTGATCAATCCCATCTCCTTGAGACGCTCCACCCGGCGCAGGCAGGCCGGCGCGCTGAGATTGACCTTGGCCGCCAGCGCCACGTTGGAAATCGAAGCGTCGCGCTGCAGCAGTTTGAGGATGGCACGGTCGGTGCGATCGAGGGTGTCGTTGAAGGATGCTGTTTCGGCGCTCTTGCTACGCAATTTTGTTGCTTTCATATTTTATTTTTCAAAATAAAAATAAACATAAATTGATTATTGAAGTATTACTCATCAAATAGTAGCGCAAGTTCGCAACCCTGATGCGTGCATTCATTCCTACAATGAAATCCAGCGCACATCGCTACACAACACGTCATCGCACATCACACCGATATCGGAGGAGCAGTCCATGCCGTCCCTGTTCGCCAGTGCCGATGCGTGGATATCCCTTCACACTCCAGGAGCATCCCGCATGAATCTGAAAAAATTCCCCCGCTATCCGCTGACCTTCGGCCCGACGCCGATTCAACCGCTCAAGCGCCTGAGCGCGCATCTCGGCGGCAAGGTCGATCTCTACATGAAGCGCGAAGACTGCAACAGCGGCCTGGCCTTCGGCGGCAACAAGACGCGCAAGCTGGAGTATCTGATCCCCGAAGCGCTGGAAGGCGGCTACGACACGCTGGTGTCGATCGGCGGCATCCAGTCGAACCAGACGCGCCAAGTGGCGGCGGTGGCAGCGCATCTCGGCCTGAAGTGCGTGCTGGTGCAGGAGAACTGGGTGAACTATTCCGACGCCGTGTACGACCGCGTCGGCAATATCGAAATGTCGCGCATCATGGGCGCCGACGTGCGCCTGGATGCAGCCGGCTTCGACATCGGGATTCGCAAGAGTTGGGAAGAAGCGATGGAGAGCGTGCGCCGGAGCGGCGGCAAACCGTATCCGATTCCGGCCGGCTGCTCGGAACATCCGAAGGGCGGGCTGGGCTTCGTCGCCTTTGCCGAAGAAGTGCGCCAGCAGGAAGCGGAACTCGGCTTCAAGTTCGATTACATCGTCACCTGCGCCGTGACCGGCAGCACGCAGGCAGGCATGGTGGTGGGCTTCGCCGCCGACGGCCGCGCCGACCGCGTGATCGGCATCGATGCGTCCGCCAAACCGCAACAGACCTTCGACCAGATCCTGCGCATCGCCAAGAATACCGCCGGCCTGGTGGAGCTGAATTACGACATCACCGAAAAAGACGTGGTGCTCGACACGCGCTTCGGCGGCCCGGAATACGGTTTGCCGAACGAAGGCACGCTGGAGGCGATTCGCCTTTGTGCGCGCACCGAAGGCATCCTGACCGATCCGGTGTACGAGGGCAAGTCGATGCACGGCATGATCGAGAAGGTGCGTCTCGGCGAATTTCCGGAAGGCTCCAAGGTGCTGTACGCGCATCTGGGCGGCGCGCCTGCGCTCAATGCCTACAGCTTCATCTTCCGCAACGGCTGATCTTCGCGCCCTCGCGCCTTCACTGCCGTCACCGCCGTCATGTGCAGCGCGTAGACCGTTTGCAGTGAATGCGCAGTACCTGTCGTCCATCGGGAACCTTCCCGATGGACCTTGTCCGTTCAAGCCTGGTATATCCGCACTCGCGTGCCTGGGAGACCTGCCATGAATTCGCCAGTCAGTCCGGCCATCGCCTTGCTGCAGCAGCTTGAGACGCTGCTCCGGGATCCCTTGCTGGGACCGCGCGTTGCACAACAGGTAGCCGCCGCCATGGCAGACGTTGTGAATGCCCGGCGTGACGACGCGCCATGCGGGCCTGATGCCGAGGCCTACGCCAGGTTATGGATTCCGGCCTGGGACGTCGACAGCGCCAGACAACAAGCGCTGATTTCTCTGGCCTCGATATAGGACGTATCTCTCAGGGCACGATTCACCGCTCTTTCCACTGTCCGTCAGCTTTGTTTGCTAATATTTACATGTTGTCCGTTTGCGGGGCCGAAATTGGGGGCCGGGAACGGACGGATGTGGAAGAGGCATGGCCAGGACCGGCTACTGAAATGCGTGCGAGGGGGATCTCCACGCGCGTTCAATGTCTGGCGCATGCCTCTCCGCCAATTCAATCAAGCGACGACAAGAAAGAAAACCGTGATGAAAACGATTCGCCTGTTGCTGGCCCTTGGGATGCTGGCTGCAGTCCTGGCCGGTTGCGCCTCCGGTCCGACAGGTAACGACATAGAGGTCGCCATGCCGGCTCTCAAGCCTGGTTATGGCCGTATTTATTTCCTGCGCTCCTCGGCCTTCTTCGGCTCGCCCGTCCAGCCGGAAATCCAGCTCAACAACCAGGTCGTAGGCCGGTCGCGGGCACGCGGCTTCTTCTTCGTCGACCGCCCGGCCGGCGCCTACCAGGCCAAAGCATCCACCTCAGTCGCAACGGCGCTGGACTTCAGCCTGTTCTCCGGCGAAGTGAAATATATCCGGACCGAAGTAAACATCGCCCTGATGGGCATCATGCCCGGGAGCGTGTCGTTCATCCTGATGGACGAGTCCATGGCCGAGCCGGAACTGCGCAAGCTCAGTTATACCGGCAGAGCGGTCAAGTCCGAGGGCAAGTAAGCGCGGCAAGGGTTGCGCGCTATGCGCACGCGCAGCGAGGTATCCATGCGGTAGCGACAAACCAACAAAAAGCCGGCTCTCGCCGGCTTTTTTATTTGCTGATAGCCCAGAAGTTTGTGCCTTTGGATGAAGATATCGCATCCCGAATCCAAGGGCAGCGGAAACCGCAGAGCAAAAGAAAAAGGCCCACCGAACGGTGAGCCTTTTTCTTTGAAACCTGGTGCTGGCTGCAGGACTTGAACCCGCCACCCCCTGATTACAAGTCAGGTGCTCTACCAGATGAGCTAAGCCAGCAAAACTGAGAACGAGATTATAGCCTATTTAATTCTGGTTAGTACAGGCCTTCCACCTTTTTTTGGTGGTTCCGGCTCATTATCGTGGTTTTCTTCACTGCTGGACTCGACCTTTTCCGATGCGGGAACGGACGCAAGGCCCAAAGTCTGCGTCGGTGCTGCTTGCGGTTCATCGTCGACGTGTTCGCCGACGGCGAGCACGGCCGGCGCTTCGAAGGCCATGCCTTGTCCGTTCTCACGGGCGTAAATGGCGATGACGTTTTCGACCGGGACCGAGATGTCGCGCGAGACGCCGCCGAAGCGCGCGCTGAAGCCGATGACGTCGTTGTCCATCTTGAGGCCGCTGGTGGCTTCGAAGCTGATGTTGAGGACGATCTCGCCGTTCTTGACGAACTGCATGGGCACGCGTGTCCGCGCATCCACCACCACCGCGATGTGCGGCGTATAGCCGTTGTCTGTGCACCATTCGTAGATGGCGCGCAGGAGATAAGGTTTGGTAGATACTTCTGGCATGACAAAAACCGATCCGGAAAAACAGACTGCTGCGCAATAAAGCGGCAATCCTGAAAGCTGCAATCATAAATGCGTTCGCCGATTGTCCTATTGAAATGGATCAACCGGCGAGACAGGATAATACAAAATGCAGCGCGAAGCTTAACGACGCATGACCTTTTCGGAAGGTGTCAGTGCTTCGATGTAGGCAGGACGCGAGAAAATACGCTCAGCGTATTTCATCAGCGGCGCTGCCGTCTTCGACAGTTCGATGCCGTAGTGGTCGAGACGCCAGAGCAACGGCGCCAGCGCGACGTCGAGCATGGAGAACTCGTCGCCGAGCATGTACTTGTTCTTCAGGAACAGCGGCGCCAGCGTGGTCAGGCGATCGCGAATTTCTGCGCGGGCCTTTTCGTGGGCTTTTTCTGCTGCCTTGGTCTTTTCGTTTTCCAGGGTGTGCACGTGGATGAACAATTCCTTTTCGAAATTGAACAGCATGAGGCGTGCACGCGCGCGCATCAGCGGATCTGCCGGCATCAGTTGCGGATGCGGGAAGCGTTCGTCGATGTATTCGTTGATGATGTTGGATTCGTACAGAACCAGATCGCGTTCGACCAGGATAGGCACCTGACCGTAGGGATTCATGACCGAAATATCTTCTGGCTTGTTGAACAGGTCAACGTCGCGGATTTCAAAGTCCATGCCCTTTTCGAACAGAACGAGGCGGCAACGTTGCGAGAATGGGCAGGTTGTGCCCGAGTAGAGAACCATCATTTTTGTAGTGCCTTAGAAACAAAGGGGCGAGACGCTGTACGTCTCACCCCGATACGTACGTCCGCAGACTGCGCGGACACAATAAACTTACTTCACTGCCAGAACCTGCCGCAAGCCTTGCTGCGAAAGACTTTGAACAGGTTCTACTTTACTTCTTTCCAGAAGGAGGCGTTCAGACGCCATGCCAACACAAGGAAGCAACCCAGGAACAGTAAAACCCAGACGCCGAGGCGCTTACGCGTATTTTGCGCGGGTTCACCCATCCATTGCAAGTATCCGACCAAATCAGCGACCGCATTGTCGTATTCCACAGCAGTCATCTTGCCCGGTTTCAACTGTTCAAAACCCACAAATTTGTGAATGGTCTTGCCTTCTTCGTGCGAATCTTTCTCTTCAGCATACTTTGGCGCGCGAATTCCTTGCAATTCCCACAACACGTGCGGCATGCCGACGTTAGGGAAAACCATGTTATTCCAGCCGGTCGGACGGCTGTCGTCCTTGTAGTAAGTACGCAGATAGGTGTAGATCCAGTCCGGGCCGCTGCCGGCTTCAGACGCTTTGGCGCGGGCGATCACGGACAAATCCGGCGGAACCGCACCGAACCATGCCTTGGCATCTTGCGGCAGCATGGTGTTTTTCATCAGATCGCCGACTTTTTCGCCGGTGAACAGCAGGTTGTTTTTGATTTGATCTTCCGACAAACCGATGTCGCGCAGGCGGTTGTAACGCATGGATGATGCCGAGTGGCAATTCAAACAATAGTTGACGAACAGCTTGGCGCCATTTTGCAGGGCCGACACATCGGTAGTGCGGTCCGGCGCCGTATCCAGCGGATATCCGCCTTCGTTGGCGTAAGCCAGCGCAGGCAACAGCACGAGAGTCGAGATCAGTCTTTTCAGCAATGTCATTTTTATCCTCTGGGCTGGCTTAGTGCGGATGATAAGTAACGCGGTCAGGAACTTGCTTGAACTGTCCTGCAGCACTCCACCATGGCATCAGCAAGAAGAAACCGAAGTAAATGAACGTACATACTTGACTTACGGTCTGGGCAATGTCGCTCAGGATGACGTGGTCGCCCGCACGCAACGCGCCCCACACGCCCGGCGGCTTGACGCCGAGGTAGCCCAGCACCAGGAAGGCAATGGCGAAGGCGATGTAGATGTACTTGTGCCAGCTCGGGCGATAGCGGATCGACTTCACCTTCGAATGGTCCAGCCAAGGCAGGCCGCCGAGGATCATGACCGATACGCCCATCAGCACCACGCCGAAGAATTTGGCGTCGAAGACCGCCATGCCGACAATGATGGCTACGCCGATGACAATCGCGGCGATCTTGAAGATCGCGTTGCGGTTGGATTTCACCAGCAGCAGCGCCACGTAGGCAGCGATGCCGGCCATCAGGTAGACCATGAAGTCCGAGGTCGTGGCACGCAGGATCGAGTAGAACGGCGTGAAGTACCAGACCGGGGCGATGTGCGGCGGCGTCTTGAGCGAATCGGCCGGGATGAAGTTGTTGTACTCGAGGAAGTAGCCACCCATTTCCGGCGCGAAGAACACGACGGCGGTGAATACGATCAGGAATACGGCCACCGCCATCACGTCATGCACGGAGTAGTAAGGATGGAACGGCACGCCGTCCAGCGGTACGCCTTTTTCATCGAGCTTTTCCTTGATCTCGACGCCGTCGGGATTGTTGGAGCCGACTTCGTGCAGCGCGATGATGTGCGCCACCACCAGGCCGATCAGCACCAATGGAATCGCGATCACGTGGAACGAGAAGAAGCGGTTCAGCGTGGCGTCGGAGACCACGTAGTCGCCGCGAATCCACAGCGACAGGTCAGGACCGATGAAAGGAATCGCGCCGAACAGGTTGACGATCACCTGTGCGCCCCAATACGACATCTGGCCCCATGGCAGCAGGTAGCCCATGAAGGCCTCGCCCATCAGGCACAGGAAGATGGCGACGCCGAACAGCCAGACCAGCTCGCGCGGCTTGCGATACGAGCCGTACAGCAGGCCGCGCACCATGTGCAGGTAGACCACGATGAAGAACGCCGACGCGCCGGTGGAGTGCATGTAACGCACCAGCCAGCCCCAGGGGACGTCGCGCATGATGTATTCGACCGAAGCGAACGCCAGGTTGGCGTCCGGCTTGTAGTGCATCACCAGGAAAATCCCGGTCACGATCTGAATGACCAGCACCAGCAGCGCCAGCGAACCGAAGGCGTACCAGAAGTTGAAATTCTTGGGAGCGTAGTACTCGGAAAGATGGGCTTTCCAAGTGGAAGTCAGAGGGAAACGGGCGTCAACCCAGTTCAATGCTTTTGCGGCTACCGGTGCGTCTTTGGGCAATTGTTTTTCTTGGAATGCAGCCATGATTACGCCTCGCCTTTCTCATCTTTGCCGATGACCAGTTTCGTGTCACCTTCAAACATGTACCGTGGAACCTGGAGGTTGTCTGGGGACGGTTTGTTTTTGTAGACCCGGCCCGCCAGGTCGAACGTCGAACCGTGGCACGGGCAGAGGAAACCGCCCTGCCAGTCGTCCGGCAGCGACGGCTGCGCGCCGGTCTGGAACTTGGAGCTCGGCGAGCATCCCAGGTGCGGGCAGATGCCCACGACGACCAGGACGTCCTTCTTGATCGAACGCCATTCGTTCAGTGCGTATTCGGGGGTGGTGGAAAATTCAGTGCGTTTGGATTGCGGATCGGCGACCTGTGCATCGACCTTTTTCAGCGAATCCACCATTTCCGGGGTGCGCTTGAGGATCCATACCGGCTTGCCGCGCCATTCCACGGTCTTCATCTCGCCCGGCGCCAGAGTGGAGATATCCACTTCGACCGGTGCGCCTGCTGCCTTGGCGCGTTCCGATGGTTGAAAAGTTGAAACAAATGCTCCTGCTGTAGCCAGTCCTGCCACGCCACCCGCCGCGCAAGTCGCGACGAGCAAACCCCGCCGACTGGAGTCGACCTGTTTTTCGTTACTCATACCAACCCCAATTAGTGAAAATACGAAAACTCAACGGAACTTCCAGCAACCTTAGATTATAACTAACCCGAAGTGCCTTTTAAAGCGAATAACAATTCGTGAAATGCGATTAATGGAACTTTTTTAATAATTCAAGTACTTCCATGGATGTCTCAGTTTTTTGTATTGTGCAATGAATTGCCAGCAATTTACTTTTTAATCGAAGCACGATATAACCGACTGCGTCGTTTTGCAACAATTTATAGGAGAAAAAGATGGGCATGATGCAAGAATTTCGTACTTTCGCGCTCAAGGGCAACGTTGTCGACCTCGCCGTCGGTGTGATTATCGGCGGCGCCTTTGGCAAAATCGTCGAATCGCTGGTGCAGGATATCATCATGCCGGTGGTCGGAAAGATCTTTGGCGGGCTGGATTTCGCCAACTATTACCTGCCGCTCAACGGCCAGGGCGCGCAATTGACGCTGATCGAGGCGAAAAAAGCCGGCGCCGTGTTTGCCTACGGCAATTTCCTGACCATTCTGATCAACTTCCTGATCCTGGCTTTCATCATCTTCCAGATGGTGCGCATGATCAACAAGGCGCGCGACCTGGCCACGCATCAGAAAGAAGACGCGCCTGCTGCTCCCGCCGCACCGTCGGAAGATATCGTGCTGCTGCGTGAAATTCGCGATTCGCTCAAGAAATAAGCATGTCGCAGACAAAAAGCCCGCTCGATGCGGGCTTTTTTATTTCTGCGCTTACCTAGCGAATGGACGACAGCATTGACGACATCAAGCCGGATTGTCGATATCGACAAACTGATGGCGAATGCCGAACTGGTCTGCGATATGCGCACCCAGCGCCTGCACACCATAGCGCTCCGTCGCATGGTGTCCGGCGGCGATATAGGCCACGCCGGTTTCACGCGCCAGATGCACGGTCTGCTCCGAGATCTCGCCGCTGACGTAGACCGATGCGCCGGCCGCAATCGCGTCGCCGAGAAAGCCTTGCGCGCCGCCGGTGCACCAGCCGACCTTGCCGATGGGCTGGTCCGCGTCGCCGATCAGCAAAGGCGTGCGCCCCAGGCGGCGCTCGATCAGGCGCGCCAGATCGCCCACAGTGGCGACGTTGGCGTCGGCCTGCACGCTGCCCAGCCAGCCCAGCTTGTCGTCGCAGAAGCGCTCCTCGCCGACCAGGCTCAGTTGCCGCGCCAGTTGCGCATTGTTGCCAAGCTCGGGATGCCCATCAAGCGGCAAGTGATAAGCGAACAGATTGATGTCATGCGTCAGCAGCGCCTTGAGCCGCTTTTGCCGGGTGCCGACCACGCGTGCATCCTCGCCGCGCCAGAAATAGCCGTGATGGACCAGGATGGCGTCCGCCTTCAAGTCTATCGCCGCTTCGATCAGCGCCTGGCTCGCCGTCACGCCGCTGACGACCAGGCCGATCTCGGCGCGCCCTTCCACCTGTAGCCCATTTGGGCAATAATCGCGGTATTGTGCGATATTCAGCGTTTGCGCTAAGTATTTGGCAAGTTCATCCCTATTTGCTGTGCGCAGGGTCATCTTTCATCCTCATTTTTATTTCAATATGCGACGTTTTTGGCTGTTGTTTGCGCAAACCGTAACTGTCGGTTTGGCGGTTTGGTTCATTGTAGCTACCTTGAAGCCGGATTGGGCCAGCGGAACCCTGAGTTCCCGCGTCCGCCCCGCCGCTTCCTCGGTCCAGATGCAGGAAGCCGCCCCCGGTGCGCCGACGCCCAATTCGTATCGCGATGCCGCGCGCCAGGCGATGCCGTCGGTGGTGAACATCTTCACCACGACCGAGGCGCGGCCGCAAAAAAATCCGTTCATGGATGATCCGTTCTTCAAGAAATTCTTCGGCGACCAGTTCGAGGATCAGCAAGACGACAAGCAATCCAGCCTCGGCTCCGGCGTCATCGTCAGTCCGCAAGGCTACATCCTGACCAACAATCACGTGGTCGAAGCCGCCGACGAAATCGAAGTCGCGCTGGCCGACGGCCGCAAGGCCTCCGCCAAGGTGGTCGGCACCGATCCGGAAACCGACCTCGCCGTGATCAAGATCGACCTGCCGAACCTGCCTGCCATCACGCTGGCGCATGTCGAGCAAGCCACCGTCGGCGACATCGTGCTGGCCATCGGCAATCCGTTCGGCGTGGGCCAGACCGTCACCATGGGCATCATCTCGGCGCTGGGCCGCAATCACCTCGGCATCAACACCTTCGAGAACTTCATCCAGACCGATGCAGCGATCAACCCGGGCAACTCCGGCGGCGCGCTGGTCGACACCAACGGCAATCTGCTGGGCATCAACACCGCGATCTATTCGCGCACCGGCGGCAACCTCGGCATCGGCTTCGCCATCCCCGTCTCGACCGCCAAAACCGTCATGGAAGCCATCATCGGCCATGGTCAGGTGGTACGCGGCTGGATCGGCGTCGAGCCGCAAGACATCACGCCTGAGCTGGCGGAAAGCTTCGGCCTGACCAAGAAGACCGGCGCCATCATCGCCGGCGTGCTCAAGAACGGCCCCGCCGACAAGGCCGGCATGAAACCGGGCGACATCCTCATCAGCGTGGAAGGCAAACCGGTCAGCGACACCACCGAGATGCTGAACCTGATCGCGCAGCTGACGCCGGGAGCCAAAGCCAAGATGACCGTGCTGCGCAAAGCGCAGGAAACCACGCTGGAAATCGTCGTCGGCAAACGTCCGCCGCCGAAGCGCGAAGAGCGCGAATAAACCAGCCGACATAACGAACAGGAACAAGAAAGCAAGCGTATGCACATCCGTGATCTGACTCAATATCTCGCCGAACTGTCGGAGAACAACAACCGCGCCTGGTTTGTCATGAACAAGCCGCGCTACGACATCCTGCGCGCGGAGTTCCTGGAATTGGTGACTCAACTGATCGCCGATATCAGCAAGTTCGATCCCATCATCGCCAGCTGCAATCCGAAGAAGGCGCTGTTCCGCATCAACCGCGACATGCGCTTCTCGCACGACAAGAGCCCCTACAAGACGCATTTCTCGGCGTCGCTGACTGCCAGCGGCCTGAAGAAGCCAAGCTCGGGCGGCGGCCCTGCTTATTACTTCCATATCGATGCCGACGGCCAGCTGCTGATCGCCGGAGGCGAATACATGCCGCCCTCGGATCGCTTGCGCGCCATCCGCCAGACGGTGATCTCTGATGCCGCCGGTTTCAGCAAGGTGATCAAGACCAAGTCGATCAAGGACGGTTACGGCGGCTTGCAGGAAGAAGGCAAACTGACGCGTCCGCCCAAGGGTTTCGACGCCGACAGCCCGCACATCGAATACGTCAAGCTGAAGAACTTCATCGTCTGGAAGGAAAGCAGCATCAAGAAGAAGATTCCGGCCGATCTCGGCAAGGAAGTGCTGGCGGGCTTCAAGGATGCTTATCCGTTGGTGCACTGGCTGCGCCAGATTCCGCTGATCGTGGCTGAATAACCTCCGCTTCACTTCTGTGTCACCGCACCAACAAAAAAGGCCGCTGCATGCAGTGGCCTTTTTATTTGAATAGCAGCCCGGATCAGCCGCCTACGGCGTCTTCGCGCTCTTCCGGCGCCCGTGTCGCCTTCTCGAAAATCGGCGCCACCAGCAGGCCGACTTCATACAGCAGGCACAGTGGCACGGCCAGCATCAGCTGGCTCATGATGTCCGGCGGCGTCACCACCGCCGCGACCACGAAGGCGCCGACCACGACGTAAGGACGGATCTGCTTGAGCTTGGCCAACGGCACCAGCCCCATGCGCACCAGCACGATCACGATGATCGGCACTTCGAAGGTAATGCCGAACGCCAGGAACATGGTCAGCACAAAGTCGACGTAGCTGTCGATATCAGGCGCCACCGACACCGACTTCGGCGCGAAGTTGTTGATAAACGGGAACACCACGCCGAACACGAAGAAGTAGCAGAACGCCACGCCGGTGATGAACAGTATCGACGACGAAATCACCAGCGGCGCCACCAGGCGCTTCTCGTGCGTGTACAGACCTGGTGCGACGAATGCCCACATCTGGTACAGCACCCACGGCAAGGCGATGATGAAGGCCATCAGCATGGTCACCTTGACCGGAATCAGGAACGGCGTGATCACGCCGGTCGCGATCATCTTGCTGCCGGCCGGCAGCGCGTGGATCATCGGTGCAGCGAGCAAATCGAAGATATGCGCGGCCCACGGCATCATGCACAGGAAGATGATGAGCACCGCAGCCGAGGACTTGACCACGCGGCTGCGCAATTCGATCAGATGCGAGATGAAGGTATCTTCGCTACCTGACGTTTTCTGTTCTTCGGCCATGGAATTACTGCAGGAGTGGGATGGAAAACAAGTCCATCGGGATTAGAAGAAACCGGCGGATTTGCCGGCGCCGATCGGACGATATTTGGCCACGCGCGCTGCTGCGGAAATGACGCGGGTGCGGCGGCCGCTCTGATTCTTGTACCACGACGGCACGGCCGAGGTGCGCGCCAGCTTTTTCTTGCGGAAGTTCTTGGCCTTGATGGTCAGCGCTTCCGGACTCGGCGTGCTGCTCCAACTGGTGCTGCTGCCCGAGTTGCTGTCGTTCCAGGCGTCGTTGATGGAATTCTCGGCATCGGCGACGCTCTTGGAAATGCTGCTGTGGACGTCGCTTGCGGCTTCTTCGACATCCTTTTGCATCTTGCGCAACTCTTCCAGCTCGATTTCGCGGCTGACCTCGGTCTTGACCTCGTTGATGTAACGCTGCGCGCGGCCGAACAGCGAGCCGGCCATACGCGCGACCTTGGGCAGACGCTCAGGGCCGATCACGACCAGCGCGACGACGCCGATTAAAGCCAGCTTGGAAAGACCGATATCAATCATTGCGGAGGGTGGTAGCTGAAAGAAGCGAAAGTGAGTGCCACGGACCTGGAAACGAAAGCGCTACAAAACAAGTGCAACGCCGGGGCATCAGGAACAACGATAGCCCGCGCGCCTGGAAAGGCGACGCGGGCGTCGACGGCATGCTTAGCTGCCGGATTTTTCTTTGTCTTTGGCTTGCACGTCGATGGTGGTCTGGTCCTTGGCGACAGGCTTCTCTTCCTCGCCCTTGACGCCATCCTTGAAACCCTTGACGGCCTTGCCGAGGTCGGAACCCATGTTGCCCAGTTTCTTGGTGCCGAACACCACCATCACAATCACCAGAACGATCAACCAATGCCAGATACTGAACGAACCCATTTTTCTCTCCTAAGCGGACACGCGTGTCCTGTATTCAAATAAATCTTTGTTGCAATATTCTTGCCAAGCATGCCGACGACAGGTTACCGGCTTATCCCTGCAGCACGGACTTGGCGCGCCACGGATGCGCGCCGCCGATCACATGCATATGCAGATGGTACACCTCTTGGCCACCGTCCGGGCCTGTATTGAAAAGCGTCTTGAAACCGCCGCTCTTGTTGCCGCTCGCATCAAGCTGGTAACCGCATCCCTGTTCCTGCGCCAGTTTTGGTGCAAGCAAGGCCATTTTACCCAATAGCGCGGCGTGCTTCCCGGCACAATCGGCCAGCGTGGCGACGTGTTCTTTGGGAATGATCAGGAAGTGCACCGGTGCGGCCGGGTTGATGTCGTGGAAAGCGATGACGTCGTCGTCTTCATAAATCATCTTCGACGGAATCTGCCTGGCGGCGATCTTGCAGAAAATACAGTTATCCAAAGCTGCTCCTCCTCGGTGTCTCGATAAGCGGGCGTCTGCGCCGCTTGTCCTGGCTATGGTTGTTTGATGGTGGTGTTCTGCTCAGGCGTCGGCCGGACGGGCGGCTTTCTCTTCCAGGCCCGACAAGCCCTCGCGGCGCGCCAGTTCGTTCAGCACATCCTGCGGCTTGAGATCGAATTGCGCCAGCATGACCATGGAATGGAACCACAAGTCGGCGCATTCGTAGAGCACCTTGGAAGCATCGCCGCTCACACGCGCATCCTTGGCGGCCATGATGGTTTCCGCCGCTTCTTCGCCGATCTTTTTCAGGATGGCGTCGTCGCCCTTGGAGAACAGCTTGGCGACATAGGACTTTTCAGGATTGCCGCCGTTGGCCAGCTTGCGCGACTCAATGACTTCGGCCAGACGGCGCAGTGTTTCACTCATGACTCGACCTTGGGTGTGGCTTTGGGAGTGGCTTTGCGCGTACGCTTCGGCTTTTCTTTTTCCGGCGCCGCGGCTTCGTCGTCCTTCAGGACCGGCTCGACAGTCTGCCATTCGCCGGTCTCGGCGTTGCCTTCGAACTTCTGGAAGAAGCAGGAATGGCGGCCGGTGTGGCAGGCAATGCCGGCAACCTGCTCGACCTTGAGCAAGACCACGTCTTCGTCGCAGTCGAGGCGGATTTCATGGACCTTCTGGAAATGGCCGGATTCTTCGCCCTTGTGCCACAGCTTCTTGCGCGAGCGGCTCCAGTAAACGGCTTCGCCGGATTGCACAGTCTTGGCCAGCGCTTCGCGATTCATCCAGGCAAACATCAGCACGTCGTTGGAGCCGACTTCCTGAGCAATCACCGGCACCAGCCCGACTTCGTCCCACTTCACCTTGTTCAGCCATTTTGCACTGATGCTCATGCCAGCCTCATAGGAATATTTTGATCGGCCATAAAATGTTTGGCTTCCTGTACGGTATGTTGGCCGTAATGGAAGATGCTCGCCGCCAGCACGGCATCCGCCTTGCCCTGCTTGATGCCGTCGGCCAGATCCTGCAAGCCGCCAACGCCGCCGGAGGCAATCACCGGAATCGCCACCGCTTCGGACACCGCGCGCGTGAGCGCCAGGTCGAAGCCGCTGCGCGTACCGTCGCGGTCCATGCTGGTCAGCAGGATTTCGCCCGCGCCCAGTTGCGCCATCTTGCGCGCCCACTCCACCGCATCCAGCCCGGTAGCGTTGCGGCCGCCGTGGGTGAACACTTCCCACTTGCCTTCGCCGGTACGCTTGGCGTCGATGGCCACGACGATGCATTGCGAACCGTATTTGCTCGCGGCGTCTTCCACCAGTTGCGGATTGGTCACGGCCGAGGTGTTGATGCCGACCTTGTCGGCGCCGGCATTGAGCAGGCGGCGCACGTCGTCGACCGCGCGCACGCCGCCGCCGACCGTCAGCGGAATGAAGACCTGCGAGGCCACCGCTTCGATGATGTCGAGGATCAGGCCGCGGCCGTCCGACGAGGCGGTGATGTCGAGGAAGGTGATTTCATCCGCGCCCTGCTCGTCATAGCGGCGCGCGATTTCAACCGGATCGCCGGCGTCGCGCAGCTCGAGGAAGTTGACGCCTTTGACAACCCGTCCGGCTGTCACGTCGAGACAGGGAATGATGCGTTTTGCGAGTGTCATGATTGTTCGCTGTCGGACCCTTCGGACGCCGGTGATGCTTCTTCCGTCAGCTCGTCGGCGCGATCCTGCGCCGAGCTCAGGTCCAGCGTGCCTTCATAAATCGAACGGCCGCAGATGACGGCTTCGATGCCTTCGTCCTGCACGCCGCACAGAGCTTCAACGTCCTTGATGCTGTGCACGCCGCCGGAGGCGATGATAGGAATCGACACGGCCTGCGCCAGGCGCACGGTCGCTTCGATGTTGACGCCGCCCATCATGCCGTCGCGGCCGATGTCGGTGTAGACGATGGCTTCGCAGCCGTAGCCTTCGAACTTGAGCGCGAGGTCCACCACTTCGTGGCCGGACAGCTTGCTCCAGCCGTCGGTGGCGACTTTGCCGTCCTTGGCGTCGAGGCCGACGATGATCTGGCCCGGGAACGCGCTGCAGGCATCGTGCAGGAAGCCTGGATTCTTCACCGCAGCAGTGCCGATGATGATGTAGGACAGGCCGTCGTCGAGATAGCGTTCGATGGTGTCGAGATCGCGGATGCCGCCGCCGAGCTGCACGGGGATTTCGTCGACGTCGTTTTCGACGGCGAAATCGCGCACGGCCTTGAGGATGGCTTTGACGGCGGATTCGTTCTTCGGCTTGCCGGCGAAGGCGCCGTTCAGGTCAACCAGATGCAGACGACGGGCGCCTTGCGCGAGCCAGTGCCGCGCCATTTCGGCGGGGTCTTGGGAGAATACGGTGGCTTGGTCCATATCGCCTTGCTTCAGGCGAACGCAATGACCGTCTTTCAGGTCGATGGCAGGTATCAGCAGCATGGCTACGGTAATAACGTTAGGTAAAAAGAGAACAAGTCAGCATTGCTGCGCAACTTGCCGGTTGGACAAAAATTAAGCAAAAATCAAGGTTTCCAGTGTACGAAATTCCGGTACAGCTGCAAACCCGCAGAGGCACTTTTTTCCGGATGGAATTGCGTTGCAAAAATATTATCGCGCGCGACCGCGCAGGCGAACGGTTCGCCGTAGACGGTCTCGCCCACGGTGTGAGCCGACTGCCCCGGCTGCGCGTAATAGCTGTGCACAAAATAGAAGTAGGCCTGCTCGTCAATGCCGTCCCAGAGCGGATGCGCGACCTTCTGGTGGACGCGATTCCAGCCCATCTGCGGCACCTTGAAACGCGAGCCGTCGTCCTGTATCTGACCGTCGAGCTGGAAGCGCACCACCTTGCCCGGCAACAGGCCGAGTCCCGGCGTATCGCCTTCCTCGCTCCAGTCGAACAACATTTGTTCGCCGACGCAGACGCCAAACAAGGGTTTGCTGCGCGAAGCGGCGATCACGGCTTCCTGCAAACCAGACTCGCGCAGGCAGCGCATGCAGTCCGGCATCGCGCCCTGGCCCGGCAGCACGACACGGTCGGCCGACTGGATATCGGCGACTTCGCCGGAAATACGCACGTCGGCTTCAGGCGCGACGTGACGCAGGGCTTGCGCGACCGAGCGCAGGTTGCCCATCCCGTAATCCACTACAACAATTTTATTCATAGTAAAAAATGCAAAAGCACAGAAAGTGCGGACGGCAAAAGCAGCTGACGCAGCAGCTCTGCCGGCCAGCTCACATTACAGACTGCCTTTGGTGGAAGGAATCGTTCCTGCCGCGCGCGAGTCAAGCTCGATGGCCATGCGCAATGCACGGCCGAAAGCCTTGAATACGGTTTCGCATTGATGGTGCGCATTGATGCCGCGCAGGTTGTCGACATGCAGCGTGACCTGCGCATGATTGACAAAGCCATGGAAGAATTCGCTGGTCAGATCGACGTCGAAGCCGCCGATCATCGAGCGCGTAAACGGGATGTGGTACTCCAGGCCCGGACGGCCGGAAAAATCGATAACCACGCGCGACAGCGCTTCGTCGAGCGGCACATAGGCGTGACCGTAACGGCGGATGCCCTTCTTGTCGCCGATGGCCTTGGCGAAAGCCTGGCCCAGCGTGATGCCGACGTCTTCCACGGTGTGATGCGCATCGATGTGCAGGTCGCCCTTGGCCTGGATGTCGAGGTCGATCAAACCATGGCGCGCGATCTGGTCCAGCATGTGATCGAGAAAAGGCACGCCGGTGTCCAGCTTTTGCTGGCCGGTGCCATCCAGGTTGATCGCGACGCGAATTTGCGTCTCGTTGGTGTTGCGGACGACTTCTGCAGTTCGTGGAGTTGACATGATCAGGGTAAAACAGACATTACAAAAGTGATTCCGGGCTGAGCTCTTCAAGCGTTGCTTTCAGGGCGTCCAGGAACGAGGCATTCTCTTCGGGTGTGCTGACGTTGACTCTCAGGCAATTTTGCAGCAATGGATGCATTTTACCGGCATTTTTGACTAATACCTTACGTTGCAGCAGTCCTGCAAACACTTTATCCGCATTTGCCAGCCGAATCAGTAAGAAATTGGCTGCGGAAGGAAAAACTTCAATAGCGCCGACGGCGGAAATCGCCGCCGCCAGATCGCTGCGCGCACTGCGCAGCGCCGCCGCCTGCCGGTCCAGCTCGGCAGTATGGTCGAGCACGAACTCCGCCGCCGTCTGGGTCAGCACATTGATATTGTAAGGAGGACGCACCTTGTCGAATTCCTGCAACAACGCAGCGCTCGCGGCCATGTAGCCGAGACGGATGCCGGCCAGCCCGAGCTTGGACACGGTGCGCATGACCACCAGATTGTTGAATTCCGGCAAGCGCGGCATGAAGCTCTCTTGCGCGAACGGCTGGTAGGCCTCGTCCACCACCACGATGCCGCTGTCGCCGACGGCACGCAGGATCGCTTCCATATCGCCGGCGTCGTACAGCGTGCCGGTCGGATTGTTCGGATAGGCGAGATAGGTGATCGCCGGCTGATGCAGGGCAATCGCCGCCAGCATGGCGTCGAGGTCGAGCGTGAAATCCGCCTTGAGCGGCACGCCGATATAGTCGAGACCGGCAAACCTGGCCGATACGCCATACATCACGAAACCGGGCTCCGGCGCCAGCACCTTGGCGCCTGCTTGGGCGCAGGCCACCGAGACGATGGAAATCAACTCGTCCGAACCATTGCCCAGCAGCACGTCGAAACCTGCCGGCACGCCCATGTGGCGGCACAGCTTGGCCTTCAGTTGCGTGTAGGACGGCACCGGATAGCGATTGAGTGCGGCTTCGGCCAGGCGCTGCCCCAGCTCCGCGCGCAAAGCCTGCGGCAGCGTGTAGGGGTTTTCCATGGCGTCGAGCTTGACGAAGCCGGCGGCGTCCGGCACCGGATAAGCCGACAGCGCGCGCACATCGGCGCGGATGATGCGTTCAACCAGTGACTTGCTCATTGGAGGTCTGTGTTGATGTGGAATCCAGGTCGGCCACGCGCTGCTCAATCAGTGCGCAATAGGCAGGGTTCAGTTCAAAGCCGACAAACTGCCGGCCGCAGCGCCTTGCCGCCACCGCCGTCGTGCCGCTGCCCATGAAGGGATCGAGCACCACGCCGCCCGGCGGGCAGGACGCCTTGATCATGCGCTCGACGATTTCCAGCGGCTTTTGCGTCGGATGGTCGGCGCGCTCCTTGTGCTCGCGGTGCAGGCGCGACACGCTCCAGACGTCTTTCGGGTTATAGCCCATTTCCAGCCACTTGGCGCCGACGAAGATCGAGCGCGAACGCGCCTTCTTGGTCTCGGCATCGTAAGGAATGCGGATGGCGTCGAGGTCGAAGTAGTAATCTTTGGCACGCGCAAAGAAACCGATGGTGTCGTGCACCGACGAATACTTGCGGGTGCTGCCGCCCATCGACGGCACGCGACGGTCCCAGATGATTTCGTTGAGCATGGTCATGCGGCGCTTGAGCATGACGAAAATTTCCGGCGAGTAACGCCAGGTCAGAAAGATGTAGAGGCTGCCGTTAGTCTTGAGCTTGGGAATGGCGGCGGTGATCCACTGCTCGGTCCACGCCAGGTAAGCCTCGGTGTCGAGCTTGTCGGAGTCGTTGCCGTAGTCCTTGCCGAGGCCGTATGGAGGATCTGCGATCAGCAGGTCGATCTGGCCATCGGGAATGCGCGCCAGACCATCCAGCGCATCTTCGCAAAAAACGCGGTCGAGCCAGCTCATCGCAGGCCTGGCTCTACGCGGCGCGTGGTCATTTGAGTCGGTACTCCGCAGAACGCGCGTGCGCCTGCAAGCCTTCGCCGTAGGCCAGCTCGGCTGCCACCTTGCCCAGCGTCTGGGCGCCGGCTTCGCTGACCTGGATGATGCTGGAACGCTTCTGGAAATCGTAGACCCCCAGCGGCGACGAGAAGCGCGCCGTACGCGAAGTCGGCAACACGTGATTCGGACCGGCGCAGTAATCACCCAGCGATTCCGACGAAAAACGGCCGAGGAACATGGCGCCGGCGTGACGGATCTTGTCGGCCCATTGCTGCGGCTCTTCAGCAGAAATTTCCAGATGCTCGGCGGCGATCATGTTGGCGATCTCGCAGGCTTCGTCCATGTCGCGCACTTTGATCAGCGCGCCGCGATCGGTCAGCGAGGTGCGGATCACGTCCTTGCGCGGCATGGCGTCGAGTTGCTTGTTGATGCTGGCTTCCACTTGCGCGATGTAATCGGCGTCCGGGCACAGCAAAATGGATTGCGCCAGCTCGTCGTGCTCGGCTTGCGAAAACAAATCCATGGCGATCCAGTCGGGATCGGTGCTGCCGTCGCAGATCACGAGGATCTCCGAAGGACCGGCGATCATGTCGATGCCGACCGTGCCGAACACGCGGCGCTTGGCGGCAGCGACGTAGGCGTTGCCGGGACCGACGATCTTGTCGACCGGCGGAATGGTGTCGGTGCCGTACGCCAGTGCGCCGACGGCTTGTGCGCCGCCGATGGTGAACACACGGTCGACGCCGGCAATCGCTGCGGCGGCCAGCACCAGTTCATTCTTCACGCCGTCCGGCGTCGGCACCACCATGATGACTTCCTGCACGCCGGCAACCTTGGCCGGGATCGCGTTCATCAGCACCGACGACGGATAGGCGGCCTTGCCGCCCGGTACATAGATACCGACGCGATCGAGCGGCGTGACTTTTTGTCCCAGCACGGTGCCGTCGGCTTCGGTATAGAGAAACCCGTCGGAGCCGCATTCCTTCTTCTGGCGCTCGTGATACGCGCGCACGCGGTCGGCGGCCGTTTGCAAGGCATCGCGACGCGCAGCAGGCAGACCTGCCAGCGCTTGCTGCAATTCATTCTGGCCGATTTCCAATGCCGCAACGCCGGTGGCGGTGAGGCGATCGAAACGGTTGGTGTATTCCAGCACCGCAGCATCGCCGCGCGCCTTGACGTCGGCCAGGATGCCCGCAGCGGCGCGATCGATGGCTTCATCTTCGCTGGCTTCAAAGGCCAGCACGGCAGACAGCTTTTGCTGGAAGCCGGCTTCGGTAGAATCGAGTTTTCGGATGGCTATTCCCATGATGTGCCTTTGCTGCGGTCAATGCGGATGCTGATTTATGCGTTTGCCTGCGAGGCTTTTTCGAATGCTTCCAGAATCGGTTGCAGACGTTCGCGCTTGAGTTTCAGCGCGGCCTGGTTCACGACCAGGCGTGAAGAAATTTCCATGATGTGTTCGACTTCGACCAGCTTGTTGGCGCGCAAGGTGCCGCCGGTGCTGACCAGGTCGACGATGGCGTCGGACAGGCCGACCAGCGGGCCCAGTTCCATCGAGCCGTACAGCTTGATCAGGTCGACGTGCACGCCCTTGGAAGCGAAATGCTCGCGCGCGGTCTTGACGTATTTGGTGACCACACGCAGGCGCGCGCCCTGGCGCACCGCGCTGGCGTAATCGAAACCGTCCTGCACCGCGACCGACAGGCGGCACTTGGCGATGTTCAGGTCGATCGGCTGGTACAGCCCTTCGCCGCCATGCTCCAGCAACACGTCCTTGCCGGCCACGCCGAAATCGGCCGCGCCGTATTGCACGTAGGTCGGCACGTCCGAGGCGCGCACGATGATCACGCGCACTGCCGGATCGTTGGTCGGCAGGATCAGTTTGCGCGAGGTCTCGGGATCTTCGGTGACTTCGATGCCGGCGGCTTTGAGCAGCGGCAGCGTTTCTTCGAAGATGCGTCCTTTGGACAGTGCGAGGGTGAGTTGCTGAGTCATGTTTTACTGCCGATGTGTACTGCTGATTATTTAACGCGTTCGATCTGGGCACCGATCGACGACAACTTGTTTTCCATGCGATCGTAGCCACGGTCGAGGTGATAGATGCGCTCGATCAGGGTCTCGCCTTGCGCCGCCAGGCCGGCAATCACCAGCGATGCCGAGGCGCGCAAGTCGGTCGCCATCACCGGCGCGCCGACGAATTTCTCGACGCCCTTGACGATCGCGGTGTTGCCTTCGATGTCGATGGCCGCGCCCAGGCGGTTCAGTTCCTGCACGTGCATGAAGCGGTTTTCGAAAATCGTTTCGGTCACGTGGCTGGTGCCTTCGGCGATACAGTTCAGCGCCATGAATTGCGCCTGCATGTCGGTCGGGAAGCCGGGATATTCGGTGGTGCGGAAGCTGACTGCCTTCGGGCGGCGCGCCATCTGCACGCGAATCCAGTCGTCGCCGGAAGTCAGGATGGCGCCGGCTTCGCGCAGCTTGTCCAGCGCCGCGTCGAGCAGGCTGCTGCGGGTGTTCTTGAGGGTGACGTCGCCGCCGACTGCCGCCACTGCGCACAGGAAAGTACCGGTCTCGATACGGTCGGCGATGACGGTGTGCGATGCGCCGTGCAGCTTGTCGACGCCCTGGATCACCAGGCGGTCGCTGCCGATGCCTTCGATCCTGGCGCCCATGGCCACCAGCAGGTGCGCGAGGTCGCTGACTTCAGGTTCGCGCGCGGCGTTTTCCAGCACGGTTTCGCCGTCGGCCAGCACCGCCGCCATCAGCAGGTTTTCGGTGCCGGTGACGGTGATCATGTCGGTGACAATGCGCGTACCCTTGAGGCGTTTGGCCTTGGCGTAGATGTAGCCGGCGTCGATGGTGATCTCGGCGCCCATGGCTTGCAGGCCCTTGATGTGCTGGTCGACCGGACGCGAGCCGATGGCGCAACCGCCCGGCAGCGAGACCTTGGCTTCGCCGAAACGCGACAGCAAAGGACCCAGCACCAGAATCGAGGCGCGCATGGTCTTGACCAGTTCGTACGGCGCTTCCAGTTTGGTGATGTCGCCGCCGTTGAGGGTGACGCTGTGATCGTTCTGCTCGGCGCGCAAACCCATCTGGCGCATCAGCTTGAGGATCGTGGTCACGTCCTGCAGGTTCGGGACGTTCGACAGTTCCAGCGTATCGGCGGTCAGCAGGCCGGCGCACAGGATAGGCAGCGCGGCGTTCTTGGCGCCGGAAATGACGACATCGCCGGAGAGGCGGTTACCGCCGCGGATTAAAAGCTTGTCCATGAAAAAGCTAGGCCTTATTTCTGAAATTCTTCGGGAGTGAGGGTCTTCATCGACAGAGCGTGAATTTCCTCGCGCATGCGGTCGCCGAGCGCGGCGTATACCAATTGATGACGCTGGATCAGGCGTTTGCCGGTAAAAGCATCGGACACGATCACGGCGGTAAAGTGCTGGCCGTCGCCTTCGACTTCGAGGTGCGAGCAGGCGAGGCCGGCGGCGATGTAGTTTTTAACGAGTTCAGGTGTGGGTAGCATGGTGCGGCTCTTCACTAGGTAATCAATATGCAACGGCCTTGGCCGTCAGTGTGCGCCGGTGCGCAATTTGTAGCCGCTCTTCAACATGCGTACCGCCAGCGTCGCCAGCACGATAAAGAAGACGGCGACGATGGAGAAGCTGACAAGGGGATTGATATCCGACTGTCCGAAGAAGCCGTAGCGGAAACCATCGATCATATAAAAAAACGGGTTGAAATGCGAGACCGTTTGCCAGAACGGCGGCAGCGAATGGATCGAATAGAACACGCCGGCCAGGAAGGTCAGCGGCACGATCAGGAAATTCTGGAACGCCGCCAGCTGGTCGAACTTCTCGGCCCAGATGCCGGCCACCAGACCCATGGTGCCGAGAATGGCTGCACCCAGCAACGCAAAGATCACGATCCACCATGGCGCGACGAAGCTCAGGTGACCGAACCAGGCCGTCACCACGAACACGCCGGCGCCGACGATCAGGCCCCGCACGACCGCCGCCAGCACATAGCCGCCGAACATTTCCCAATGCGACAGCGGGGTCAGCAGCACGAACACCAGGTTGCCGGTGATCTTGGACTGGATCAGCGACGACGAGCTGTTGGCGAAGGCGTTCTGCAACACGCTCATCATCACCAGGCCGGGCACCAGGAAGCCGGTATATTGCACGCCGGGATAGACCTGCACGTGGTCTTGCAGCACATGGCCGAAGATCAGCAGATACAGCATGGCCGTCATGATCGGCGCAGTCACGGTCTGGGTTGCGACTTTCCAGAAACGCAACACTTCTTTGTAGAACAAGGTTTGAAAACCGGTCATTTGGCACCTTCCATGATCTGGATGAAGACGTCTTCCAGATCGGCCTGTTGCAGCTGCATGTCGTCGATGACGGCGCCGCCCTGACGCAGCGCCGACAGGATCGGCTCGACGTCGTTGTAGTCGTTCACGCGCAGGGTGTATTTCACGCCCGACAACAATTCCTCGGGATGCGTCACCAGCGGACGCAAACTATCGGGCAAACCGCCCGACTTCAGGCGCAGCACCAGTTGCGAACCGGAAATGCGCTTGATGAGCGCATCGGTCGAATCCAGCGCCACGACCTTGCCCAGTTTCAGCATGGCGATGCGGTTGCACAGCGCCTGCGCTTCTTCCAGGTAGTGCGTGGTCAGGACGATGGTGTGGCCTTCGCGATTGAGGCGGCCGATGAACTTCCACAGGGTCTGGCGCAGTTCCACGTCGACGCCGGCGGTCGGCTCGTCGAGCACGATCACGGGCGGCTTGTGCACCAGCGCCTGGGCCACCAGCACGCGGCGCTTCATGCCGCCGGACAAGGCGCGCATATTGGTGTCGGCCTTGTTGGTCAGGTCGAGGTTATCCATCACCTCGTCGATCCACTTGTCGTTATTCTTCAGGCCGAAATAGCCGGACTGCATGCGCAGGGTCTCGCGCACGGTGAAGAACGGATCGAACACCAGTTCCTGCGGCACCACGCCGAGCTTGGTGCGCGCAGCGCGGTAATCGCTGACGACGTCGTGCCCGTGGATGGTGACCGAGCCGGAATCGGCGCGATTCAAACCTGCCACGATGGAAATCAGCGTGGTTTTGCCGGCCCCGTTGGGACCGAGCAGGCCGAAAAACTCGCCCTCTTCGATAGAGAGCGAAACGCCGCCCAGCGCTTGCAGCGACTGGTAGCGTTTTTCGACATTGTTAATCTGGAGAGCAGCCATTTTTTTGGTGCGCTTTTAGGACACGGTGAGAAAACAAAACATGCCGCAAGCCTTTTGCATCAAGGCAATACCCGGTGCGGCGAAACGTTGGATTATAGGGGATTTCCGATCTTGCAGCCGGAACGGCAAAGCAAAGAGGAATGCTGAAGGGGAACGCTTACTACCGGCCTGATGGCCCGATGACAACGGGAAGGAGATCAGTGATGTCGGTCGGAAGCCGAGGTCGGCGCGCCCAGCAGGGAGGCGGCGCCGTACAGGTCGACCAGGCTTTGCAGATTGGCCGGCAGGACGCCGAACTGCAAAGCCAGGCCTTTTTGTTTTGCCGCACGTTGCCAGGCCAACAAGGTCGCCACGGCGGACGAATCCACCGTCGCCACGCCGCTCAGGTCGATAGCCGACTGGCCGCCTGCAATTGCTTGCAAGCCTGCCGCCAGCGTGGCGGTGGCGTTGTCGACGGTCAGTGTGACGCCTGGTTTGAACATGGCAAGGATTCCTGTGGATTTACCGTAGTGGGACGATTACTTCTTGGCGGAGGAACGCGCAGCCAGCTGCTTGTTCTTGTCCGACAGGCTCTTGATCAGGCCGTCGATGCCGCCCTTGGTGATTTCGCTTTGGAACGTGCCCTTGTAGGCTTCCACCAGCCATGCGCCCATGACGTTGACGTCATACATCTTCCAGCCGGTCGCCAGCTTTTCCAGGCGATAGCTCAGCTGGATCGGTTCGCCGCGCGACTGGATCACTTGCGAGCGGACTTCGACTTCAGTGTCGGCCGGGTCGGCGCGCAATGGCTTGTATTCGATCTTCTGGTCACGCACTTGCGACAGCGCGCCTGAATAGGTGTAGATCAGCAGGCTGCGGAATTCGGTAACCAGTTGCTTTTGCTGCTCCGGTGTCGCCTGGCGCCAGTAGCGGCCGGCTGCCAGCGCGGTCATGCGCTCGGAGTCGACGTAGGGCAGGATTTTTTCTTCAACCAGCGCAACGATGCGGCTGATATTGCCGGCCTGGATATCCTTGTCGGTCTTGGCGGTGTTCAGCACTTCTTCGCTGATGCGCTTGACCAGGGCGTCCGGCGCTTCTTGCGCGGAGGCGGCGGAAGCGAATGTCAGGGCCGAAACCGACACGGCGATTGCCAATAATTTAGAGAGCATGTTCATAGTCTGTAGATCCATTCATTAACTGGTTGCGCCAACCACGGCGACCACGTTGCCACAATTGAAGCCGGCAAAGCGTTGCCGGTTCCAAACGGATACCGGAGATATAAGCTGGTGCCATTGTCCGGTTTTTCAAGTGACGCCGGGCGCATTTGCAGCGCCCGGGTTAAGCCAGCAGTACTGCTGATGTCCTGCTGTTACGGCTTGATGACTTCTTCCTTGCTTGTCTTGCCTTCGTCCTTGTTGCCGTCGATCTGCGACTGGCGGCTTTGCAGGTAAGTGTCGCGCACGAAGTCGTACTTATCCAGAGCGGCATCTTCCAGCAGGTTGGACGCATCCAGCAGCTGTGCGCGCTTGTCGATCACGCGCACCACGGAACCGACGTTACGCCAGCGCACCGGCTTCTTGTAGCTCCACAGGTCGCCGTAGAAATCGGCCGGCAACGCCGCCGTATCGCGAATCGTCGACGGGCCCAGCAACGGCAGCACGACATAAGGACCGGAGCCTACGCCCCACTTGCCCAGCGTCTGGCCGAAATCGGACTTTTGCTTGGTCAGGCGCGCTTCGGTACTGACGTCGAGCACACCGCCCAGACCGAAAGTCGTGTTGACGGCGACGCGCATGAAGCTGGTCACACCGGTTTCAACGCGGCCCTGCATGATCTGGTTCACGGCCGACCACAGGTCGCCGATATTGCCGAAGAAGTTGCCGATACCGGTCTGCACGAACTCAGGCAGAACAAATTGATAAGCCTGCGCGGCCGGCTTCAAGGCCACCTTGTCAACGGTATCGTTGAAACTGAACATCGCGCGGTTGAAACCTTCCAGCGGGTCGTTCGGGTTGTTAGACGTTGCGCAACCACTGAGCGCGGCGACCATGGCCAGCGTACTGATGCGAGCTGCGGTTTTCATTTTGAATTATCCTTTCCCTCTGCTGCCTTGCTATATAAGAACTGGCTGATCAGGTTCTCCAGCACGATCGCCGACTGCGTCAGCTTGATCGTGTCGCCTGCCGCCAGATTTTTTACATCACCCCCCGGCTCGATACCGATGTATTGCTCGCCAAGCAGGCCTGAAGTCAGGATCTTGGCGGAACTATCCTTTGGGAACTGGTAGCGCTCATCCATGTTGAGCGTCACCACTGCCTGAAATGTCTTGTCGTCGAACTTGATCGAATCGACGCGGCCCACCACCACGCCGGCGCTCTTGACCGCTGCGCGCGCCTTCAGGCCGCCGATGTTGTCGAATTTGGTCGTGATGGCGTAAGTCTTCTGGCTGAACGAGAACGAGCTCATGTTGCCGGCCTTCAGCGCCAGGAAAATCAAAGCCGCTGCCCCCAGCAAGACAAACAAACCTACCCACACGTCCAATGTTTTACGTTGCATACCTAGCCATCCTAAAAATCAATCAGAAGCCTGCGCTGCGAAGTTCATGACACCGAACCCGTTGCAGGCTTTCCCTCTCTCTTGTTCTTGCTCGTCGACTGCCTTGCTTAGCTGAACATCAGCGCCGTCAGCAAGAAGTCCAGTCCCAGCACCATCAGCGAAGCAATCACCACGGTGCGCGTCGTGGCCCGCGCAACGCCTTCTGGCGTCGGCTTGGCTTCATATCCTTGATAGAGCGCAACAAAGGTTACCGCAATACCGAAAACCACGCTCTTGAGCACGCCGTTGGCGATGTCGTTCCAGACGTCCACGCCGCCCTGCATCTGCGACCAGAACGCGCCTTCGTCGACGCCGATCATGAGCACACCCACAATATAACCACCGATCACCCCGACAGCACTAAAAATTGCCGCCAGCACGGGCATGGCAACAACACCCGCCCAGAAACGCGGCGCAATCACGCGCTGCAAAGGATCGACCGCCATCATTTCCATCGCGGAGAGTTGCTCGCCGGCCTTCATCAGGCCGATTTCCGCCGTCAGCGAGGTGCCGGCGCGACCGGCGAACAGCAGCGCCGTCACCACCGGACCGAGCTCGCGCGTCAGCGACAAGGCCACCAGCAAGCCCAGCGCCTGTTCGGAGCCGTATTTGTTTAGCGTGTAATACCCCTGCAAACCCAGCACGAAACCGACGAACAAGCCCGACACGGCGATGATCACCAGCGAATAGTTGCCGATGAAGTGGATCTGATCCGTGATCAGGCGCGGACGGCGCCACAGGCCGCCGGACGAACGCACCACGGTCCAGAACATGCGCGCGGCAAAGCCGAGTCCCAGCACGAACTCCCGCAGCGTGCGGCCGAGCGCAGCGAAGAAATCGAGAATCATTGCTGCCCTCCCAGGCCGACGTCCTCTGCCAGCGAGCGGCCCGGATAGTGGAACGGTACCGGGCCATCGGCCTCGGCGTGCACGAATTGTTTGACGTAAGGATCCTGCGAAGCGCGCATCTCGTCGGGCGTGCCTTGCGCGACGATCTTGCCTTCCGACAGGAAGTAGACGTAATCGGCGATCCCGAACGACTCATTGACGTCATGCGACACCAGGATCGAGGTCGAGCCAAGCGCATCGTTGAGCTTGCGGATCAGGTTGGCGGTCACGCCCATGGAAATCGGATCGAGCCCGGCGAACGGCTCGTCGTACATGATCAGCGCCGGGTCCAGCGCGATCGCGCGCGCCAGCGCCACACGGCGCGCCATGCCGCCGGAAATCTCGGCCGGCTTCAGGCGGGCGGCATTGCGCAGACCAACCGCATTGAGTTTGAGCAGCACCAGGTCGCGGATCAGTTCTTCCGGGAGATCGGTATGTTCGTGCAGCGGGAAAGCGACGTTGTCGAACACCGTCATGTCGGTAAACAAGGCGCCGTTCTGGAACAGCATGCCCATCTTGCGGCGCAGCAGATAAAGCCCCGACGTATTCAGGTCCGGTACATTTTGGCCGTCCACGGTCAGGCTGCCCGATTGCGGACGCAGCTGGCCGCCGATCAGACGCAGGATCGTGGTTTTACCGGAACCGGAACCGCCCATGACGGCGATCACTTTTCCACGCGGGAAGTCCATGCGGAGGCCCGACAGGATCGGACGGTCCCCATAACCAAAGTGTAAGTCGCGGATTTCTACGATGTTAGGCAAGACGGATACCAAGAATTCTCCAAAGGCGACATTGTAGAGCAAAAAGAACAATTGCTTTTGATCAGGCCATAGCGAGTGTAAATACAAACCAACGCCGGACCGGCCTTTTAACACACAGAAACAAATTGGAAACACTTCAACGCACCAATCCTGGTGCGTTGCGGCATTCTTGCCGTGTTTTTGGCGAATTTCCCGACAATCGCCCTTGTCTTGCAAACCCCTTCGCCTGTCCGCGCCCAAACCGCTCCTAAAGCTATAGTTAGGCGGCCCGACTTGCTACAATACCGCTTTTGATTAAGAAAGAATTTTGTCATGAGCCTCAAATGCGGCATCGTGGGCCTGCCCAACGTCGGTAAATCGACCCTCTTCAATGCCCTGACCAAAGCGGGCATCCCCGCCGAAAACTATCCGTTCTGCACCATCGAACCGAACGTCGGCATGGTCGAAGTGCCCGATCCGCGCTTGCAGGCGCTGGCAGACATCGTCAAACCGGAACGTATCCTTTCGGCAACAGTCGAGTTCGTCGACATCGCCGGCCTGGTCGCCGGCGCGTCCAAGGGTGAAGGCCTGGGCAACCAGTTCCTGTCGCACATCCGCGAAACCGACGCCATCGTCAACGTGGTGCGCTGCTTTGAAGATCCGAACGTGATTCACGTCTCCGGCAAAGTCAGCCCGCTGGACGACATCGCCGTGATCCAGACCGAACTGGCGCTGGCCGACATGGGCACCGTTGAAAAAGCCATCCACCGCGAACAGAAAAAAGCCCGCTCGGGCGATAAGGACGCCGCCAAGCTGGTCGCCCTGCTGGAACGCATCATGCCGGCGCTGGACGATGCCAAGCCGGTGCGCGCGCTGGGTCTGGACGCTGAAGAGATGGCGCTGATCAAGCCGCTGTGCCTGATCACGGCCAAGCCGGCCATGTATGTCGCCAACGTCTCCGACACCGGCTTCACCGACAACCCGCTGCTGGACCTGCTGACCAAGTACGCGGCAGAACAGGGCGCACCGATCGTCGCCATCTGCGCCGCCATCGAATCTGAAATCGCCGACCTCGACGACGCCGACAAGACCGAATTCCTGGCCGACATGGGCATGGAAGAGCCGGGCCTGGATCGTCTGATCCGCGCCGGCTTCAAGCTGCTCGGCCTGCAGACCTACTTCACCGCAGGCGTCAAGGAAGTCCGCGCCTGGACAGTGCCGGTCGGCGCCACCGGCCCGCAAGCCGCCGGCGTGATTCACACCGACTTCGAACGCGGCTTCATCCGCGCACAGACCATCGCTTACGAAGACTACATCGCCTTCAAGGGCGAAGCAGGCGCCAAGGAAGCAGGCAAGATGCGCGCCGAAGGCAAGGAATACATCGTCAAGGACGGCGACGTGATGAACTTCCTGTTCAACGTTTAAGTCGTGAACGTCTGATTAAGCCCGGACGGGTAAAAAAAGAGCCGCATGAGAAATCATGCGGCTCTTTTCATTTCACGGGCAGGATCAGTCCGGCGTATGCGGCACCAGGAAGCGCGCGCACAAATAACTGCCGACGCCCATCGCCGCAATCACCCAGCCCATCGGCGCCGGCGTGCCGTTGGCAAACGCGCCGACCAGCGCCGAGCCCAGAATACCGGTGCCGTACTGAATCGCGCCGACCAGCGCCGACACCGCTCCCGCGCGCTCAGGAAAGCAGGCCAGCGCGCCGGCGATGGAATTAGCAACAATGAAGCCGGTCACGCCAACAAACAAAAACAACGGCGCCACCAATCCCGCCAGGCCGCCCCATCCGGTAGCCGCATCCAGCGCCAGCCACAGCCCCGACAGCGCTGTCACCGCAGTGCCGCCGCGCAGCAGGCGGTCGCCGCCGATACGATGCACCAGCCGCGAGTTCAGCAGGTTGGTCGCCATGATGCCGATGATGCCGCCGCCGAACAGCACGCCGTAAAACTGCGGCGACACGTGGTGGTAGGTGATGTACGCGAACGGCGTGCCGGCCAGGTAGGCGTAGATGCCGCCGTAGAAAAAACCTCCTGCGCCGGCATAGCCGAGCACGCGGCGATGACGCAGAAATTCGCCGTAGCGCATGATCGCGCGACGCAGCGGCTCCTGCACCCGGCGCGCTGCAGGCAAAGTCTCCGGCAGCATGGACAGGCCCGCCAGGGTGACGGCGCCGACGCCGGCCAGCGTCCAGAAAATGGCGCTCCAGGACGACCATTGCAGAATTTGTCCGCCCAGGCTCGGCCCCACCAGCGGCGCAATCGCGGTTACCGTCATCAGCGTCGACATCATCTGCGCTGCGCGGTGGCCGGAGTACAGATCCCGCACCATGGCGCGCGCCAGCACCACGCTGGCGCAGGCGCCGACCGCCTGCACCGCGCGCCAGCCGATGATCATGCCGGCGCTGGTCGACATCGCGCAACCGGCCGAGCCGATGATGAACAGCACCAGCCCCAACGCCACCGGCAGCCGCCGGCCGTAGCGATCGCTGACCGGGCCCCACACCAGTTGCCCGAGGCTGAAGCCGACCAGATAGCCGGACAGCGTCCATTCCAGCTTGCCGGCATCGGCATGCAAGGCAAGCTCCATCGCCGGCAGCGCGGGCAGGTACAGGTCGGTGGAAATCGAGGCGAAGGCCATCAGCGCACTCAGGAAGGCCAGTATCTGCCAACTGTGGCTGGCCGCTTGCTGCTGCAAGGCAGTACCAGTGACGGGTGCGGCGGCAGATGCGGCGGGTTGATTCAAAGACATGATCGCTTTCAGGATGGCGCACAAAACAATCCGAGGCGCAGCGAATTTGCGGTGCGCCCCGGACGAGGTAATACCTGGCTATGGCCGAAGGAGAGCCAAGACATTTTTCAGACGGATGCGCAATTATCCCCCGATCCGTGTATTGCTGCAGGGACACAAGATAACGGTCTGCGCCAACCGCCCTTTCCGCTGCCGCCTTGCATCGCGCGAACTGCTGGTAAAATCGCGCTCTCCATTCATCCCCGGCCTGCAACGCCGCCGCCGGACGCAAACCGTCCACGGGCGCGGCAATACCAGCATGCCGACCACGCAAGCAGCAACGACATGAGCAAGCCAGACGCACGACCGGCAGGTCAGCAAAAAACCAAGGCCAAGGGCGACGCCCAGCCCACCGAACTCGCGCCGGAAATCCGTCCCGGCCAGTCGATCGAGCTGCTCAAGGAATTGCACATCCTGACGCGCGACGGCAAGCTGAACCAGGACAGCCGCCGCAAGCTCAAGCAGGTCTATCACCTGTACCAGTTCATCGAACCGCTGCTGCAGGAAATCCGTACGCAGCATCCCGATGTCAGCGTGGTCGATCATGGCGCCGGCAAGTCGTATCTCGGCTTTATCCTCTACGATCTGTTCTTCAAATCGCTGGAAGGCGCGTCGCGTATCTACGGCATCGAAACCCGCGAAGAACTGGTGCAGAAGTCGGCCGACCTGGCAAAACGGCTCGGCTTCCCCGGCATGTCTTTCCTCAACCTGTCGGTGGCCGACTCCATCGAATCCACCGCCCTGCCGGAACAGATCGACGTGGTCACGGCATTGCACGCCTGCGACACCGCCACCGACGACGCCATCCACTTCGCCCTGAAAAAGCGCGCGCAATTCATGGTGCTGGTGCCTTGCTGCCAGGCCGAGGTCGCCTCGGTGCTCAACCGCAACAAGGGCCAGTCGCTGGGCCGCACATCGCTGACCGAACTGTGGCGCCATCCGCTGCACACACGCGAATTCGGCAGCCAGGTCACCAACGTGTTGCGTTGTTTGCAACTGGAGGCGCACGGCTATCAGGTCAGTGTCACCGAACTGGTCGGCTGGGAGCACTCGATGAAGAACGAACTGATCATCGCCCGCTACAAGGACCTGCCGCGCAAACGTCCGACCGAACGCCTGCAGGAAGTCTTGCAATCGCTGGGACTGGAAGAAATGGGCGAACGATTTTTTACCGGCCTATCGCCATCCGCAGCGCGGTAATGGTAAGCTTGTGCGCCCTCATGACGCCGACGCAATACGGCGCAGCGGGCAACAGGGAACGTGGGGCGGCATGCACCATGTTAGGGAAAAAAGAGCGGCTGCAAGACCGGATCAAAGATGAAAAGCGCTGTCGACACTCAAGCACTGATCGAAGAGAATCAGCAGTTGCATGCTGAGATGCAGGATCTTCTGGAACAAGCGCGCATCAACCAGCAGATCATGCAACGCCATCAGGCTTTCGACCTGCGCCTGATCGGCTCCGGCGAATTCCGCGACCTGATTGAAACGGTGTCCCTGCTGATGCCGAACACCTTCAATCTGGAAATCGTCACCCTCACCCTGATCGACCACGATTTCGACATCCGCCGCATCCTGCAGGACCTGCAAATCGGCCTGGATGAATATCCCAATCTGCTGTTCCACGTCGAAGGCAGCACGCCGCTGTCGCCGGACCAGCACAAGCCGACGCTGGGTCCTTACCAGCCGGCGCTGCATAAGCCATTATTTCCCAGCTACCAGCCGGCCAGCGTTGCGGTGTTGCCGCTCATGCGCCACCAGAAACTGATCGGTTGCCTGGCGCTGGGCAGCGCACATGAAGGACGTTTTACCGGCAACCTGGCGACCGATTTCATCGAACGCCTGGCCTCGGTGGTCGCCATCTGCCTGGAAAACGTCATCAACAACGAGCGCCTGAAACACATCGGCCTGACCGACCCGCTCACCGGCGTCAACAACCGCCGCTACATCGAACAGCGCATGCAGGAAGAAATCGGGCGCGCCCAGCGCGAGCGCTCCGCCCTGTCCTGCCTGTTCATCGACATCGACCACTTCAAGCGCGTCAACGACAAATTCGGCCATCAAAGCGGCGACGACGTGTTGCGTGAAGTGGCCACACGGATCAAAAAAGAATTGCGCCTGAGCGACTCGCTCGGACGCTACGGCGGCGAAGAATTCATCGTGCTGCTGACGCAGGCGACGGTGCAGGATGCCGCCCGCATCGCCGAGCGCATCCGCGCCAGCGTAGCCCAGCAGGCGATCCTGATCGCCGGCGCCGATGCCGACAATGCGCTGCAGATCACCGTCTCCATCGGCGCTGCCGCGCAAACGCCGCCGGACCGCAGCATCCCGGCCGACGTGGCGCGCCAGAAGCTGGTCGCGCGCGCCGACGAAGCGCTCTACCGCGCCAAGGAAAGCGGCCGCAACCGCGTCGTGCTGGCGGACTAAAGACGTATCAATGTCCTGACGGCAGCGCCGGGTTGGTCCGTTTGTCGCGAATCAGCCAGGGCGTGGCGATGATCAAGGCGCCGCCGATGAAATCCTGCACGCGTAATTCCGCCGCCCCCATCCACCACGCCGACGCAGCCGCGACAATGATTTCCACGAGCATCACCACCGCCGTGATATTGACCGGCAGGCGCGCCACGCCGTATTGCAGGCACAGGTTGGAAATCATGAACAGCACCGACCACAAGGCCAGCGTCGGCATCGACGGTGCGCCGATGGAAGCAGGCCAGGCAATCACGCCGCTCACCGCGAGCGCAGCGCCCAGCACCAGCGACAGCACTGCGCCGCCGCCCAGCATCGCAATCGAACGTGCGCCATCGGCCACGCCGTGCAAACGGCGCAGCATCACATTGCTGAAGGCAAAACTCAAACCGCCGAGCAAGGCCACCCAGTCGGCCAGGTCATGCGGCAGGGGCACGCCGATGGACGGCTGATACAACACGATCAGCGCGCCGAGCAGCCCGAGTGCAATCCGCAACACGGCCGGCCGGGTGATCGGCTCGTGCAGCACCAGACGCGCCAGAATCACCGCCCAGATCGGCATCAGATAAAACAGCAGCACCACCCGCACCACATCGCCAAAGGCCACGGCGCCGTTGAACGCGATATTGTTGACGCCGGAAGCTACTGCGACGTACAGCAGCTCGGGATGCTTGCGCAGTTCCCCGATGGATTTGCGTTTGAGCAGCAACAGCCAGATCGTGCAGAACGAAAAAATGATCGCGGTCGACCAGATCGGATGGATGCCCTGCTGTTGCAGGGATTTGAAGGCGATCCAGGACAAGCCCCAGATAGTCGTGTTGACGAGCAAAGCACCGACGGCCCGCGGCGAGAGATGTAGCATGCAATCCTGTAGAAAAGAAAACGCGACCGTCATTGTAATCGGGTCGCGTCTTTTTCGATTTGTCGTTCGGCAATACCCTATATGACGTAGAACCCATGAGTGCCGTCGCGGCCGAGCTGCTCGACCAGGCCGAATTCCCAATCGAGATAAGCCTGCATGGCCGAGGCCGGATTGTCGGTGCCTTCGTAAGGACGGCGATAGCGGTCGATGCGCGGCGAGGCCAGCGCGGTGTCGCCGCTCTCGACCGGCAAGCCGGCCGCCTTCCAGCCGTTGTCGCCGCCGTCCAACAAGAACACCGGCTTGTCGGTCAGCGCCGCCACATCGCCGATCACATACGCGGCCAGCAGGCTGCTGCCGCAGGTGACGACATAGCGCTCCGCCGGCGGCAAGTTGGCCAGCGCCTGCGGCAATTGCGAACGCAGCGCGAACCAGGCACCGGGAATATGTTGCTTGACGTAGTTGGCGCTGGTGGCGAAGTCGACCACGACGGTGCCGTCCTTGCGCTCCAGCCAGGTCGCCAGAGTCTGCGGCGAGATTTTTTCCGACGGCGGCGCCGGCGGCAACTCACGTCCGGCCGGACCTTGTTCTGAAAACTGCGACGCCGTCACGCCGTCGAGCACATACACTTCCCACGCCATCTGCGCCAGCCATGACGCCGTCATGTTGGCGCGCACGCCGTCGTCGTCGGCCAGTACGATGCGCGCGCCGCGCACGGTGGCGTTGGATTCGGTTTCCTGCACCAGCTGCCCGCCGGGCGCGCTGAGGAAGCCCGGCAAGTGGCCGGCTTCATATTCCTGCGGCGTGCGTACGTCGAACTGATAGGTCGTGCGCGCGGCATCCGCACGGAAGGCCTGCAAACCCGCCTGATCGAGTCGCTTGACGCCGGCGCGATCGGCCACCGCACGCGCATCGGCAGCGGCCTGTGCGCGCGTCGCTGCGGCGACGGCGGTCGGGAACTGACGGCTGTTGCCATGCTCCAGCTGTTGCCCCGCCAGCGTCCAGCCGATGGTGCCGTTGCGCAGTGCATGCACCTGGTTCGGAATGCCGGCGTTGACCAGCGATTGCGTGCCGATGATGCTGCGCGTGCGGCCGGCGCAATTGACGATGACGCGCGTGTTCGGATCCGGCGCCAGTTCGCGTACGCGCAGCACCAGTTCGGCGCCCGGCACGCTGACCGAAGTCGGGATGTTCATGTTCTGGTATTCGTCGAAGCGGCGCGCATCCAGCACCACCACATCTTCTTTGGCATCGAGCAAAGCCTTGACTTCTTTTGCCGACAAGGATGGCGTGTGGCGCTTGCTTTCCACCAGTTCGCCGAAGGATTTGCTGGGCACGTTGACGTCCTGGAACAGCTCGCCGCCGGCAGCCTTCCAGCCGCTGACGCCGCCCTCCAGGATGCTGACGTTGCTGTAGCCGAGCGCGATGAAACGGGCGGCGGATTGTTGCGCCAGCCCTTCGCCGTCGTCGAGCACGACGATGGCGGTGTCGCGGCGCGGAATGCGCGCATACGCCAACAGCTCCAGATGCGAGAACGGCAAATTGGCGGCGAACAGCGGATGCGCTTCGGCGTGCGGCGCTTCTTCGCGCACGTCGAGCAGCGCGATCTCGCGGCGCGCCAGGAGATCTTCGCGGACTTGCTGAAAACTGCGCGTAGGAATGCTCATGCGGTTCATCTTGTTTTCGTCTCCAGGGACAGATCCCAAATATTAGGCAAGGTGGTGTTCGAATAGCCCGAAATGAATGCCTTGCGCGTGCCGTCCGGCTGATACACCGAGCGATGCACTGCACCGATATTCGCGCCGTACACGTGGATGCTGATCGACACCTTGTCGTCGTAGGCGTTGCGCACGCGATGGATGTCGTCGAGGCCGTCCACATGCGGCGACACCGCTTCGACCATGCCGGGCGTCAATTGTATCGGTTCTCCGTGAGGCAGGAGTGCGCCTTCCTGATGACGATAGGATTGCGAATATTCCGAGCCGCGCAACATGCCGATCAGGCCCCACACCGTATGGTCGTGCACCGGCGTTTGCTGTCCCGGTCCCCAGACAAAACTCACCACGGAAAATCGCTGCGCCGAGTCGACGTGCAGCAAATACTGGCGATAGCGTTCGGGATCGGGCTGCGCATAGGCTTCCGGCAGCCAGTCATCGACTGCGACCAGTTCGCGCAGGAGCGCCGAACCCGCGCGGATGATGCCGGCTTCCCCGGACTCGCGATCGAGCAAGGCTGCAAACGAGGTGATGAACTGGCGCAAGCGCTGATGATTGGACATGGCTGTTTTCCCGATGAGGCGCAAAGAAAATGGCTAAAGAAAAGACGAACGACGATGATACCGCGCCGGGACGGCGCAGCAGAAATACGGACTATCTATAAGCAAGCAGGATTTTCTTATGACGCCGCGGGGATGCGGCCGGGATACGGAACGATGACCGCACAGAAAGCGCTCAGGCCTTGGCCGCAGCCTGCAGCGTTTCGTACTTGACCATCAGTTGTTCCTTGGATTCGCGCCAGGCGGGATCGAAGGGGATGCAGGCGACCGGGCAGACCTGCTGGCATTGCGGCTCGTCGAAATGGCCGACGCATTCGGTGCATTTGCCGGGGTCGATTTCATAGATCTGCGGCCCCATGTAGATCGCTTCGTTCGGGCACTCAGGCTCGCAGACGTCGCAGTTAATGCAATCATCGGTGATCATCAGTGCCATAAATTACTCCGCTTTCTTCTCATACAAGCTGCCTCGCCTGCCGCGCATTTTCGTGCGGTCGGGCAAGGCAACTGCACATCACAAATCCATCTTCGCCATCTTTTCCTTCAGCCATTTTTCGACCGAGGGAAATACAAACTTCGACACGTCGCCGCCCAGCAAGGCGATTTCGCGCACGATCGTGCCCGATATGAATTGATATTGGTCCGACGGCGTCAGAAACAAGGTTTCCACGTCGGGCAGCAGATAGCGATTCATGCCGGCCATCTGGAATTCGTATTCGAAGTCCGATACCGCGCGCAGGCCGCGCACGATGACGCGGGCATTGTTTTGCCGCACGAAATCCTTGAGCAGGCCGGAAAAACTTTCCACCTGGACATTTGGGTAATGTCCCAATATTTCATTTGCTATCGAGAGGCGCTCCTCAAGGGAGAAAAACGGCTTCTTGTTTTTGCTGTCCGCTACGCCTACGACCAATTTATCAAACAATCCCGATGCGCGTCTTACCAGATCTTCATGGCCACGCGTCAACGGATCGAATGTTCCCGGATAAACTGCTGTTACCATCAGGGTCTCTCCTCACCAGCTAAGCAATCAGAACGCGCATTATGCCTGAATTAGCCGATATTTTTGCGCTGCAATAAGTGATAAAACACCACGCCTGCCTTATCGGCACGAACAACTTCCCAGCCCGCCATCCAGTCCGGAAGCTCGTCGCCCTCCAGGGAATGTTCCGATTCGACATACATCAGCCCCTCGCTCGCCAGCAGCTGCTCGCATATCGGCATGATTTTCGCCAACCAGTTTTGATGATACGGCGGATCGGCAAAGATGAGCTTAAATCCGTTGGCCGGCGTGGTGCGCGTGCTCAGTCCCTGCAACAACGCCAGCGCATCGCCGCGCTGGATCTCGACTTGCGCGGCCTGCAATTTTTCTTTGTTGGCTTCGAGCTGGCGCACCGCCGGCGTGTGGTTTTCCACCATCACGACGCGCTGCGCGCCGCGGCTGGCGGCCTCGAAGCCGAGCGCACCGGATCCGGCGAACAGGTCGAGGCAAGTCACGTGTTCCCAATCGCCGTCGATCAGATGCGTCAGCCAGTTGAATACGGTTTCGCGCACACGGTCCGGCGTCGGCCGCAGGCCTTCGGCGTCCAGCACCGGCAGCGGCGTGCGTTTCCACTGCCCGCCGATGATGCGAACCTGATGCGCGCTGCGGCTATGCGCTGCAACGCCGTGTTTTCTTACAGTCTTGCTCATATTTTATTTTGCCTCGCCCACCACGACAGTCGTGAATTGATCGGGCGCAATTTTACGCTTGAAGGCATCGCGAATCTGCGCAATCGTGACTTTGCCGATATTTGCCGTCCAGGTGTCGAGATAATCCAACGGTAAGCGGTAATAGCCGATCACGGCGAGGTTGTCGAGGATCTTGCGATTGTTGTCGATACGCAAGGCGAAGCCGCCGACCAGGTTGTCCTTGGCCGCCTTCAGCTCGGCCGCCGTCGGGCCATCCCGCAGATAAGCCGCCAGCGTGCTGCGCACCACGCCGAGCGCTTCGTCGGTCTGCTCCCGCTTGGTCTGTAAGCCGATCTGGAACGGACCTTGTTGCGCCAGCGGCGAGAAATAGCTGTAGACGCTGTAGCTCAAGGCCCGCTTTTCGCGCACTTCGTTGGTCAGGCGCGACACAAACCCGCCGCCGCCGAGGATGTAATTGCCGACCGTCAACGCAAAGAAATCCGGATCGCCGCGCACCAGCGCCGGCATGCCGATCAAGATGTGAGACTGCGACGCCGGGTGGGCGATGCGTTGCTCCGTCGCCTTGTTTGCGGCCACGTCAGGCAAGGCCGGCAGCGCGGCGCCTTGCGGCAATTGCTGCGTCAGGCGCTGTGCAATCTGATCTGCCTGCGTACGCGTGACGTCGCCGATCATGGCGATGACGGCGCGGTTGGCGACGTAATACGTGCGATGGAAATTCACCAGATCGTCGCGCGTAATCGCAGCGACCGAGGCGTCGCTTTCCTGGCGTGCGTATGGATGCTCACCATACAGCGCGGCCCAGAACGCCTTGTTGGCGATGTCTTCGGCCTTGGTTTGCGACTCTTTCACATCGGCGATGGTGCGCGCCTGATCGCGGGCGAACAGTTCTGCCGGGAAGCTTGGCTGCGCCAGCGTGCGCGCCAGCAAGCCTGTTGCGGCATCACGCTCGACCGCGCTCGACAACATGCGCAAAGTGACGCCGGCGCGATCCATGCTGGCGCCGCCGCCGCGCTGTGCCGCCACATCCGCGAAACCGTCAAGGATCTGCGCTTCCGACAAGACCGGCGCATCGCCGGCGGCAGCTGTACCGCGCGTGAGCATGGCGTTGGTCAGCGACGCCAACCCGGATTTTCCAGCCGGATCACGGCGCGCGCCGGCATCGAACTCTACGCTGAGATCGAGCATGGGAATGGCATGGTTTTCGACGAACAGCACGCGCGCGCCATTGGGCAAAGACCACGACTGGATCTGCAAGGCGGCCTGCGCCTGCGTGGCAAAGCAAGCGAGCAGCGTCGCGCAAACCAACCAATATTTTTTCATCTTGATGCTGACTGAATGAACGTACAAATCAGGAAAGCCGCCATCACTGCGGCGGCATGGTAATCGCGGAGACCGCAGGAGCAGGAAGCGGCCGGCCTTCGACCCAGTCGACGATCGGCTGCCACTGTTCGATGTCGCGTTGCACGCGCGACGGCGCGATATCCCACAACGTCAGTCCGTGCGCAGCCAATTGCACGTAGTTCTGCGTGTCGCGCAGATAGCTCAGCACCGGCAGGTTCAGGCCTTCGATGAAGCGGTGCAACTGATCGGCCGAACGCGTGCGCGCGTCGACGCGCATGCCGACGATGCCGACATCGATCTCGCCCTGCCGCACGGCTTTTTCTTCCGCCAGCCGGCGCAGGAAATCCTGTGTCGCGAGGATGTCGAAGATCGACGGCTGCAAGGGCACGATCACCTTGTCGGCCATTTTCAGGACATCGTTCAGGCGCCACCCGTGCAAGCCTGCCGGCGTATCCAGCACCACGTGCGTGGTGCCTTTGGGCGGCTTGGCGATGTAGTCTTCGCTGATATCCCAGGTGGCGATCTGCGTCGCTGCCGGCGGCCGGATGTTGAGCCAGGCGCGCGCCGATTGCTGGCGATCGATATCGCCCAACAATACGCCATGTCCGCGGCTGGCGAAATAGCCGGCCAGGTTGGTGGAAAGAGTACTTTTACCTACGCCGCCTTTCGGGTTCGCAACGACGATCACTGGCATGTTTTTCCTCCGTAAGAGTGCAACGCTCGGTCAGTTTTTTGGACAAACATCGTCATTCAATCAGGCTACCAACTCAATACCGGCACAATGCCGCTCACCGCAGCGGGCCCGGCGGCGGCCCCAGCTTCTTGCCCGACAAGGGCAAGGGCTCCAGCGTGGCCACGGTCAGTTTGTCGTCGGTGAAATACTTTTGCGCGACGGCCTGCACTTGCTGCGGCGTCACGGATTTCAGTTTGTCGACGATGCGGTCGATATTCTTGTGCGACAGCCCGGACATTTCCATCACGCCGATTTCCATGGCCTGGCCGAAGATGGAATCGCGCTTGTAAATCTGCGAGGCGATCAGTTGCGTCTTCACGCGCTGCAATTCTTGCGCGGACACGCCGTCGTCGGCGATGCGCGCGACTTCGGCGCGCAACAGCGCTTCCAGTTGCGCGGTGGTGGTGCCGGCCGCCGGGCTGCCTTCCAGCGTGAACAGAGTGGGGCCGCGCGTGATGTCGTCGTAACCCGCGCCGACGCTGTTGGCGACCTTGTCGGTGCGCACCAGCTTGTTGTTCAGGCGCGCATTGTCATAGCCGTCGAGCACCGCCGACAGCACGTCCAGCGCGTAGGCTTCCTGGTCCTTGTCGACATCGCGCAGCGTCGGCACCTTGAAGGCCAGGATCACGTAAGGATTCTCGGCCGGCGCCTTGACGGTGACGCGGCGCAAGCCGTGTTGCTCAGGTTCGTTTTGCGGCTTGCCGCGCACGATGGTTTTGGCGGGAATGCTACCGAAATATTTCTCGGCCAGCGCCGCCACCTTGTCGGCGCTGACGTCGCCGCTGACCACCAGCGTGGCGTTGTTGGGAGCGTACCAGCGGCGATACCAGGCTTCGATATCGGCGATGGTCATGTTCTGCAGATCGTCCATCCAGCCGACCACCGGATGATGGTAAGGATGCGCGACGAACGCCGCGGCGTGCAGCGCTTCGTTCATCAGCCCCTGCGGCTGGTCGTCGGTACGCCAGCGGCGCTCTTCCATGACGACGCGGATTTCCTTGGCGAATTCGTTCTTGTCGAACTGCAAATTGCGCATGCGGTCGGCTTCCAGCGCCATGACCGCTTCCAGCCGGGTGTGCTCGACTTGCTGGAAGTAGGCGGTGTAATCGCGATTGGTGAAGGCGTTTTCACGACCGCCCAGTTCGGCGACCAGACGGCTGAATTCGCCGGTCTTGTGCTTTTTGGTGCCCTTGAACATCATGTGCTCAAGCGCATGGGCGATGCCGGTAGTGCCGTTGGTTTCGTCGATGGAGCCGACCTTGTACCAGACCATCTGCACCGCCGTCGGCGCGCGATGGTCTTCCTTGACGATCACTTTCATGCCGTTCCTGAGCATGAACTCCGAGGCGACCGATGGCGCCGACTGGGCCAGCGCGGCGGCACCCGGGGCCGCCAGGCAGCCGAATAACAGGCCGGTCGACAGGATTGCGCTGATCTTCAATTTCATTCGCTGTGCTCTGATAGAATGCGAGGGCTGGCCAGGGAGTGCCCAGAGGGCAATATTCCGCGCCAATTGTACCTTGTTCATCGCGTTTTCCCTCCCGGAAACCAGGGAAGCGCGCCCCCACCCGACACCGCAGCCACATTCGACGAATCAGCCCAGCATCCGATGTTTAGTTTCTTCAAGAAAAAGCCCCAGCCAGAACCCATCGTCGCCAAGGAAGCCGCGCCCGCTGTTGCTTCTCCTGTTGCCGCCGCTCCTGTCGTTATTGCAACACCCGAAACGCCGGCGCCGACGCTGGTGCCAGTATCTGCGCCCGTCGCTGAAGAAATCGTCGAAGCTGCTGCGCCGTCGCCGGAAGCCAAGCGCTCCTGGCTGGCTCGCCTCAAAAGCGGCCTGTCCAAGACCTCCAGCAACCTGACCACGCTGTTCGTCGGCGCCAAGATCGGCGACGAGCTCTACGAAGAGCTGGAATCGGCCCTGCTGGTCTCGGACGCCGGCGTGGAAGCCACCCAGTTCCTGCTCGATTCGCTCAAGAAAAAGGTCAGGGATGAAAAACTGACTGAAGCCGACCAGGTGCGCCAGGCCCTGCGTGTGCTGCTTGTCGATATGCTGCGCCCGCTGCAAAAGCCGCTGGTGCTGGGCCGCCATCAGCCGCTGGTGATGATGATTGCAGGCGTCAACGGCGCCGGCAAAACCACCACGATCGGCAAGCTGGCCAAACATTTGCAGGCGCATGATCAGTCGGTGCTGCTGGCCGCCGGCGACACTTTCCGCGCCGCCGCGCGCGAACAGCTGACGATCTGGGGCGAACGCAACAACATCACCGTGATTTCGCAGGAGTCGGGCGACCCGGCCGCGGTCGCCTACGACGCCGTGCACTCGGCGACGGCGCGCGGCACCAACGTCGTGATGGTCGACACCGCCGGCCGCCTGCCGACGCAATTGCACCTGATGGACGAGCTGAAGAAGATCAAACGCGTCATCGGCAAGGGCATGGACACCGCGCCGCACGAAGTACTGCTGGTCATCGACGGCAATACCGGCCAAAATGCGTTGGCGCAGGTCAAGGCTTTCGACGATGCGTTGGGCCTGACCGGGCTGGTCGTGACCAAGCTGGACGGCACCGCCAAGGGCGGCATCCTGGCGGCGATCGCCAAGACCCGTCCGATTCCGCTGTACTTCATCGGCGTGGGCGAACAGATCGACGACCTGCAAGCCTTCGATGCCGAAGAATTCGTGGATGCCTTGTTAAGTTAATCAATACACAAAGCTGAAATACGCCAAAAAGAAAAGATCAGACAACCGACGATGATTGAATTCGCCAAGGTCTCCAAACAATACTCGCGCGATGTGTTCGCCTTGCGCGACATCACGCTGTCGGTGCAAAAAGGCGAATTGCTGTTCCTCGCCGGCCCATCCGGCGCCGGCAAATCCACCTTGCTGAAAATGATCGCCGCCATGGAGCGCCCCAGCAGCGGCACGCTCAGCGTCAACGGCCAGAGCATCAACACCATCAAGCCTTCCGGCATGCCTTATCTGCGCCGCAACCTCGGCCTGATTTTCCAGCAGCAGCGCCTGCTGCAAGACCGCAGCATCCTGGCCAATGTCATGTTGCCGCTGATCGTGACCGGCGCCGCCCGTTCGGACGCCGAGAAACGCGCCCGCGCCGCGCTGGACAAGGTGGATCTGCTCGACAAGGCGGCTTCGGGCCCGCAAGAACTCTCCGGTGGCGAACAGCAGCGCGTGGCGATTGCCCGCGCCATCGTCAACCGCCCGCAAATCATCCTGGCCGACGAACCGACCGCCAATCTCGACCGCGACAACGCCAACAAGGTGCTGGCGGCGCTCAAGTCCTTCCACGGCGTCGGCGTGACCTGCCTGATCTCGACCCATGACGAGCAATACCTGACCGGCGCCGACCGCATCGTCTACCTGGACCGCGGCCGCATCGTCGACGGCTGGCACAACGGCGTCAGCCATCCGGTGGAGATTTCGCAATGAACTGGCTGCGCCAACACTTCTTCGCTTTCGCCGACGCCTTCAGCCATCTGCTGCGTTCGCCGGGCAATTTCGTCCTCAACGTGCTGGTGGTCTCGATTGCGCTGGCGCTGCCCTTCGCCGGCCTGACCGTGCTGGAAAACGTGCGGCCGGTATCGGAACAACTGGCCGTCGAGCCTGAAATCAGCATCTTCCTGAAAATGGACGTCTCGCGCGACAAGGCCACGGCGCTCAGCACAAGCATCAACGGCATCCTGCAAAGCAGCGGCAGTACCGCCAAGGTTGAATTCACACCGCGCGAAAAAGCCTTCGATTCGCTCAAGAGCAAGACCGGCCTCAACGACGTGCTGGCGACGCTGGGCTCGAACCCGTTGCCGGACAGTTATGTCCTGAAACTCTCGGGATTCCAGAACGCCATGGACGCCAGCCGCGTCGACGACATCGCCCAGAAGCTCAAAGCGATGCCCGGCGTGGACACGGTCCAGATCGATTCGGCCTGGGTCAAGCGCCTGGCGGCGTTGCTGCGCATCTTGCGGCTGGTGTTGCTGTTCCTCGGCATCACGCTGGGCGCGGTGGTGGTGGCGGTGGTGTTCAACACGATTCGCCTGCAAGTCATGACGCAATATGAAGAAATCGAGGTCTCGCGCCTGCTGGGCGCCACCAACGCCTTCATCCATCGCCCGTTCTATTACACCGGCGCCCTGCTGGGTCTGTGCGCCGGCGGCCTGGCGCTGGGGCTGGTGGTGCTGGCCTTGCAGCCGCTGAATCTGGCCATCACCGATTTCGCTCGCCTGTATGCCTCGGAATTCCGCCTGGCGGCGCCGAGCATCGAAGCCATCGCCTTCCTGCTCGGCGCCAGCGCCTTGCTCGGCTTGCTTGGCGCCATGCTGTCGGTCAAGCGGCATCTGTCCCGGCTGACCTGATCCCGGCTTCCGGGTTTCACGCTCTTCCAAAGACGATAATTTCCAGAGGGAAACTATCGTCTTTTTTCATTGTTGCCCTGCAAAAATTGTTACAGCTTTCTCCTTGAAAGAGGCAACTTTGGCCCTCAGATTCCCTCTAATTCTTGCGATGAAAGCCAATTGCATCAAAAGCAACCATAGAAATTAGCTATTCCTTCCTTCCAGATTCGTTATTAGCACTCCCCTGGAAGGAGTGCTAGAATAGTTGATAGAAATACTCCAGCTTTAAAGCAACTGCTTAATTTATGCATCGCTTCCTCATTTAGGAACCAAGGAGAATCAATGAAATCAGCTACTGCACTCATGCCCGTCGAGACCAATGCGCTTGCGCTCGGCTTCTCCGGCAGCCTGGGCAATATCGACGCCTATATTTCGGCCGTCAATCGCCTGCCTATGCTGACGCAGGCTGAAGAAGTTTCGCTCGCGCAAAGTCTGCGCGACAAGAATGACCTCGCTGCAGCGCAAAAACTGGTGCTGTCGCACTTGCGCCTGGTGGTCTCGATCGCCCGCGGCTATCTGGGCTACGGCCTGCCGCACGCCGACCTGATCCAGGAAGGCAATATCGGCCTGATGAAAGCGGTCAAACGCTTCGATCCGGATCAAAACGTGCGTCTGGTGTCGTACGCGATGCACTGGATCAAGGCCGAGATGCACGAATACATCCTGAAGAACTGGCGTCTGGTCAAAGTAGCGACCACCAAGGCCCAGCGCAAGCTGTTCTTCAACCTGCGCAGCCACAAGGAAGGCCTGGACGCCATGACGCCGGCGCAAGTCGACGCGCTGGCCAAGACGCTGGACGTCAAGCGTGAAGAAGTCATCGAGATGGAAACCCGCCTCTCCGGCCGCGACGTTGCACTGGAAGCGCCGACCGACGACGAAGACGACAAATTCGCGCCGATCGCTTACCTGTCCTCGGACAACAGCGAACCGACCCGCGTGATGGAAGCCAAGCAATACGACCGTCTGCAGTCGGAAGGCCTGGAAGCTGCGTTGAGCAAGCTGGATGACCGTTCGCGCCGCATCGTGGAAGCACGCTGGCTGGCCAACGACGACGGCAGCGGTGCGACGCTGCACGAACTGGCTGATGAATTCGGCGTGTCTGCCGAACGTATTCGCCAGATCGAAGCGGTTGCCCTGAAGAAGATGAAGGGTGCGCTGCAGGCGTTTTCCTGATCTGCAACGGTAATCGGCAGTAATGAAAAAGGCGCTCGGTTGAGCGCCTTTTCTTTTGTCTGCAACCCTTGCCGCCTTCTGCATCATGCGGCACCGCTTACGACAGCAGCAATTTCAAATCATGCACGATGGGCTCCGCGCCCTGGCCATGTTTGACGAACAGGCGGATGTGTCCCTGCGGATCGAAGACATAGCTGCCGGCGGTGTGATCCATGGTGTAGCTGCCCGGCGTCTTGCCCGGCACCTTCTGATAAAACACCTTGAATTCCTTGGCGACCTTGGCGGTTGCCGCCTCATCGCCATACAAGCCGAGGAAACGCTTGTCGAAGGCAGGCACGTATTGCGACAAAATCTGCGGCGTATCGCGCGCCGGATCGACGGTGACGAACAACACCTGCACCTTGTCGGCTTGCGGGCCGAGTTCCTTCATCACATTGGCCATCTCGGCCATGGTGGTCGGGCAGACGTCCGGACACTGCGTATAGCCGAAGAACATCACGACCGCCTTGCCCTTGAAGTCAGCCAGCGTACGCGGCTTGCCGTTGTGGTCGGTCAGCGCGAAATCCTTGGCGTATTCCAGGCCGGTGACGTCGGTGTTGACGAATTTCTCGGTATTGCCCTGGCAGGCGGCCAGCAGCAAGGTCGACAAGGCCAGCAGAGCTGCCGGCAACAACGAACGCAAACGCTTCATCAGAAAGTCCTGAACAGGAAATAGTGGTCGACCAGCAGCACGGCAAACAGCAAGGACAGATAGATGATCGAATAGGTAAATGCCTTGCGCGCGATCAGGTCCGTGTAGTGACGATAAATCTGCCAGGAGTAATAGAAGAAAATCGCGCCCAGCACGGCTGCGCTGGCAAGGTAGATCAAGCCGCTCATACCGACGGCGAACGGCAGCATGGTGGTGGCAATCAGTGCGATCGTGTACAGCAGGATCTGCAGCTGGGTGAACTTCATGCCATGCGTGACCGGCAGCATCGGCAGGCCGGATTTGGCATAGTCGTCGCGGCGGTACATGGCCAGCGCCCAGAAGTGCGGCGGCGTCCAGATGAAGATGATCAGCACCAGAATCCAGGCTTGCATCGGCACGTCATTGGCCACTGCAGCCCAGCCCAGCGCCGGCGGCATCGCGCCGGACAGGCCGCCGATCACGATGTTTTGCGGCGTCGACGGCTTGAGGATGATCGTATAGATGACGGCGTAGCCGACGAAGGTCGCCAGCGTCAGCCACATGGTCAGCGGATTAACCAGGTTGTACAACACCCACATGCCCATGCCGCCGATAACGCCGGAAAACACCAGCGTCTGCGCCACCGTGATTTCACCGCGCGCCATCGGGCGGCGTGCGGTGCGGGCCATGCGCGAATCGATTTCGCGTTCCACCAGGCAATTGATGGCGAACGCAGCGCCGGCCAGCAGCCAGATGCCGATCGTGCCGAACACGACCTTGCGCCAGTCCGGCAATTCCGGCGTCGCCAGGAACATGCCGATGACGGCGCAGAACACCGCGAGCTGGGTCACGCGCGGCTTGGTCAGCGCCCAATACTGGGCAATGCGGTTGGTTTGTACGGTCAATGTGGTCATGTCAGATTGTCGGCGCAGTATTTTCCCCGGCATGCGGGACGGAAACACGGGCCGTTTTCCCCTCGGCAAGCGGTGCGTACCTAGCCTTGTAGTTTAGCATGACCAGCAAAAGCAGAAGCAAGGCTGCCCCACCGTTGTGCATGACGGCAATCGCCAGCGGCCAGTTCAGGTAGATCGTCGACAAGCCCGTCACCAGTTGCAGCGCGATCACGATCAGCAGCCAACGCCCGGTTTTGCGCAACCCAGCATCCCTGAGCGCCTTGTGCGCCAGCCACGCGACATAGGCAATCACCACGAAAGCAAATGAACGGTGCACCCAGTGGATCGCCGTCAGCGCCGGAAACGGCAGGTATTCGCCGTCGGCAGTCTTGCCCAGATGGCGCCACAAGGTGAAGCCGTTCTCAAAATCCATCTGCGGAATCACTGCGCCATGACACAGTGGAAAATCGTTGCAGGCCAGCGCCGCGTAATTGGTGCTGACCCAGCCACCCAGCGCGATCTGCACGATCAGCAGCAGCATGCCGATCAGCGCCGGCAGCGCCAGTGCCCGGCCCGGCGCCGACACCGGCGCGTGCGCGTTCTGTTGCGCCCCAAGCCAGGCCAGCATCGCCAATAGCGTCAGGCCGAGCAGCAAGTGGATGGTGACGATGACGGGTTGCAGCTTCATGGTCACGGTCCAGGCGCCGAACGCGCCCTGCAGGCACACGAACAAAAACAGCGCCGTCGGAAACCATGGCCGGAACCTGATTTCGATGTGGCGCGATTTGATCCAGCGCCTCCATGCAATCACCATCAGGGTGATGATCAGCACGCCGACCGCCATCGCCAGGTAGCGATGGGTCATTTCGATCCAGGCCTTGGCGACGGTGACGGGGCCGGTCGGCATGGCTTCCTGCGCGGCGCTGATATGTGCGTGCGCCAGCAACGGATTGGAGTGGCCGTAGCAGCCCGGCCAGTCGGGGCAGCCCAGCCCGGAATCGGTCAGGCGCGTGAAGGCGCCGAACATGATCAGGTCAAAGGTCAGGAACAGCGTGACCCAGACCAGCTTGCGGTATTTGTCGACGTCGTTGGAAACCCAGGTCAGCGTCAGCGGAATCAGCGCGACCAGCAGCCCCATGATGGCAAGTTGAATCAGCATCGCCGCCTCACCCTATCGCCGACGCGCGCAACAGTTTGCTGATGTCTTTTTTCATCTTGTTGGGATCGGCATCCTTGGGGAAACGCATCATCAGGTTGCCCAGCGGATCGATGATGTAGATGTGATCTTCCATCGCCGTGCCTGCGTCGGTCGGCAGCCAGGCCTTCAACAATTTCGCATCGACGCGCAACATGTCGGTGCCGTCGTATTCGCGTATGAGCACGGTGTCGAGCGGCTTGGCGTCGGTGATCAGCCAGACGCGTTCGATGCGCTCCATTTCCTTGCCTTGCATCAGACGCAGCTGGCGCATGGCGAACAGGCGCGTCTTGCAGGCGTCGTCGCACTCGCCGCCGGCCACTTGCAGCATGACCCACTTGCCCTTGTAGTCTTCCAGACGGGCCGGTTTGCCGTCGAGCTCGGTGCTGGCCAGGGCCGGGATGGGGTATTGGCGCGGATCGATCAGCGCGCCGTAGTTGGTGCGGCTTTGCGGCTTGATCACGTAGTACGTGAGGTACGAAGCGATCATCGGCGCGGCGCACACGGCAACGACTACGAGCAACTTCCAGCGGCCGCGTTTGCGTTGCGCTTCCGACTGAATTTGCGGCTGAGTTTGTGGCTGAATTTGCGGCGCCTGCACTTTACTTTTTTCCACTTCGAAATCCTGTCACAACAAAGAAAATAACGGCCATCAAGGCCAGCGCATACCACTGCACGGCATAGCCGCGATGACGTTCGATGCCCAGCGACGGCGCGGGCCAGTCGCGCACCAGGCCGTCCTTCATCGCGCCGCCCTGCTCGATCAGAAAAGGCGCAAGCTTCAGGCTGCTGGCGGCGGCATAAGCCGGAAGATCCAGATTCTGCATGATGGCGCCCGGCTTCGGCGCTTCTGCCGCGCCCAGTTGCAGCAGGTGGCCGGCGTCGCGGCGGATCACGCCTTCGATTTCGACCACGCCCGCCGGCGCCGGCAAAGCCGGCACCTTGGTGCGGTCGCTGATGTCGCGCGGCGTCCAGCCGCGTTCGACCAGCACCGCGGTATCCGAGTCCGCTATTTTAAACGGGGTCAGCACATAGAAGCCGGGCGCGCCATTGTAAGGGCGGTTATCGAGATAGCTGGTCCAGGAGGAAACGAATTCGCCCTTGACGCGCACATGGCGATATTCGTTCTGATCAATGTCGAGTTGCAGTACATTGCCGCTCAGCCCGATCGCCGGCGCCGCCTGGCGTTCGGCCATTTTGTCCTGGATGGCCTGCTTCTCGTCGCCGCGCCGCGTCTGCCACTGCCCCAACGACACGCCGATGGCCGCAACAACCAGCGTCGCGACCAGCGGAACCCATCTAACCCGGAATCTGATTGGCATTACAATGTCACTTCACTCAATACGACAATAGTCTCTACGCGGTCTTCAGCTTTGGGGACCGCCGATGCAGACGCTTCCGAGACCACCCCTGCCATGAAAATCATCGTCGCCATTGCTTTCATCCTGATCATCGGCAGCCTTGCTTCCGCCTTTTTGTTCCTGATGCGCGACAAGGGCAAGAGCAACCGCACGGTGTATGCGCTGACCTTGCGCGTCGGTGTTTCGGTGCTGCTGTTCATCCTGTTGCTGGTGGCGTATAAATTCGGCCTGATCCAGCCTACCGGCATCCGCTGACGCCTTACTGCGGAATACGGCAGCTTCGACAAAGAATCAAGCCGAAGGTTACATGTTTCTCGATTATTTTCGAGCCGTCGTCGGATCGTAAAAAAGCCGCACCGAAGTGCGGCTTTTTTGTTGGCCGGCTGCCTGAACTTTACAGCCAGTAGACCACCACGTAGAGGCCCAGCCAGACCACGTCCACAAAGTGCCAGTACCAGGCGGCGCCTTCGAAGGCGAAGTGATGTTCCGGCGTGAAGTGGCCGCGCAGCACGCGGTACAGCACCACCGACAGCATGATCGCGCCCATCGTCACGTGGAAACCGTGGAAGCCGGTCAACATGAAGAAGGTCGAACCGTAGACGCCCGAGGTCAGTTTCAGGTTCAGCTCGGTGTAGGCGTGGTGATATTCATAAGCCTGGAAGCCCATGAAGATCGCGCCCAGCAGGATCGTCGCAAACAGCCAGATCGCCGTCTGCGTGCGATGACCGGCGCGCAAGGCGTGATGGGAGATCGTCAGCGTCACGCCCGACAGCAGCAGCAAGGCGGTATTGATGGTCGGGATCGGGAACGGCCCCATGGTCTGGAACGATTCGATCGTGCCGGCCGGACCAGCATTGCCCCAGTGTGCCGCGAAGTCGGGCCAGATCACCTTGTGATCCAGATCGGCCAGCCACGGCATGGTGATGCTGCGCGCGTAGAACAAGGCGCCGAAGAATGCCGCGAAAAACATTACTTCCGAGAAGATGAACCAGCCCATGCTCCAGCGGAAGGAGGCGTCGATGCGCTCGCTGTACTGGCCGGACTCGGACTCGCCGATGGCCTGGCCGAACCACTTGTACAGCACCACCAGCACCGCGAGGATGCCGATGATGTTGAGCGCCATGCCCCAGGAATGGCCGTTGACCCAGGCCGACGCGCCGGCCATGGTGACCAGCATCGATATGCCCGCCAGCACCGGCCATTGCGATGGACCGGGTACAAAATAGTACGGTGCTTTAGCGTGTTGAGAACTCATCTCCATCTCCCAATACAAAATTCGGATCTTTTATAAATGACTGCTTCAGACTGGTACTGCCGCATCCCTTGGCTGCTCCGCCATCGCTTCGCCGAGCGATTGTATTTACTCTGTATTACTGAGCCACCACCATCTTTACTATCAACACCAACACGGTCACAAAAATCGCTGCACCGATGACGCCGGCAATGATGACATGCACCGGATTCAGCCTGGCGGCATCGCTTTCGTAATCGCTGCGCTTGCGCACCCCGAAGAACGACCAGAACACCGCCTTCATCGTCGCCGCAAATGATGCCTTGCGCTGCGTTGCATCTTTCAGGTCGCTCATTCGCCGCTTTCCTTCTTTGACCGCAGGAAGCAGATGCCTGCCGCCGGTTTGCTTCAGCTTGCCTTCTTGTTCAGTCCTTCGATTTCGAAGAAGGTATAAGACAGCGTAATCGTCTTCACATCCTTGGGCAGCGCCGGATCGATATAGAACACCACCGGCATTTGCTTGGCCTCATTCGGCCCCAAAGTTTGCTGCGTAAAACAGAAGCATTCCACCTTCTTGAAGAAGGCCGCCGACTGTTGCGGCGCGTAACTCGGTATCGCCTGCGCATCGACGCTGCGCGCCTGCGTGTTGACCACTTCGTACAGCACCTGCGTCATTTCGCCCGGATGCACTTGCATGCTCGCCACCGTCGGACGGAAACGCCACGGTCCTTGCGAATTGCCGTCGAACTCGATCGTCACGGTGCGGCTTTTGTCGATCTGGCTGTTCGTCGGCGCTTCGACCGTCACATCCTTGGGCGTCAGGAAATTGACGCCGGTCACTTCGCAGATCTTCTTGTACACCGGAATCAGCGCATACCCGAAACCAAACATCAGGACGGCGATGACCAGCAACTTCCCCAGCATCTGCCGATTCAGTTTGCGATCGGTCGTCATTTGAACCAGATGCGGTTGATGAAGATACCTACGAAGAACCCTGCTGCTACCAGCGCCAGCAACAAGCCTGTGCGCAGATTGTTCGGCTTTTTACGATCTGTCATACAGAGTGGGCAGGACCAGCCTGCCGCTCCCTTTATTTAACTGTCGGTGGCGTTTCGAATGTGTGGAAAGGCGCCGGGCTCGGCACTGTCCACTCCAGGCCTTCTGCGCCTTCCCATGGCTTGTCTTCCGCTTTGACGCCGCCCTTGATCGACGGGATCACGACGAAGAACAGGAAGTACACCTGCGACAGACCAAAGCCGAAGGCGCCGATGGTCGCGACCATATTGAAGTCGGTGAACTGCGCCGGATAGTCAGCGTAGCGGCGCGGCATGCCGGCCAGACCCAGGAAATGCATCGGGAAGAAGGTCACGTTGAACCAGATCAGCGAGTTCCAGAAGTGAATCTTGCCGCGGGTTTCGTTGTACATGAAACCGGTCCACTTCGGACCCCAGTAGTAGAAACCGGCGAACAGCGCGAACAGCGAACCGGCCACCAGCACGTAGTGGAAGTGCGCCACCACGTAGTAGGTATCCTGCATCTGGATGTCGATCGGGGTCACGGCCAGGATCAGGCCGGTGAAGCCGCCCATGGTGAACACGAAGATGAAGCCGACCGAGAACAGCATCGGCGTTTCGAAGGTCATCGAACCGCGCCACATGGTGGCGATCCAGTTGAAGATCTTCACGCCGGTCGGCACCGCAATCAGCATCGTCGCGTACATGAAGAACAGCTGTGCAGTCACCGGCATGCCGGTGGTGAACATGTGATGGGCCCAGACGATGAAGGACAGGATCGCGATCGATGCGGTCGCGTACACCATCGATGCATAGCCGAACAATTGCTTGCGGGCGAAGGCCGGGATGATCTGCGACACGATGCCGAAGGCCGGCAGAATCATGATGTAGACCTCGGGGTGGCCGAAGAACCAGAAGATGTGTTGATACATCACCGGGTCGCCGCCGCCGGCTGCGTTGAAGAAAGAGGTGCCGAAGTGGCGATCGGTCAGCGTCATGGTGATCGCGCCAGCCAGCACCGGCATCACGGCGATCAGCAGGTAGGCGGTGATCAGCCAGGTCCAGCAGAACATCGGCATCTTCATCAGCGTCATGCCGGGAGCGCGCATGTTGAGGATGGTGACGATGATGTTGATCGAACCCATGATCGACGATGCGCCCATGATGTGCATCGCAAAAATACCCATGTCCATGCCCGGGCCCATTTGCGTCGACAGCGGCGCATACAGGGTCCAGCCGGCGGCAGTTGCACCGCCCGGCACCAGGAAGGAGCCGGCCAGCAGCAGCGCCGCAGGCGGCAGCAGCCAGAACGAGAAGTTGTTCATGCGGGCGAACGCCATGTCGGAGGCGCCGATCTGCAGCGGGATCATCCAGTTGGCGAAGCCGACGAAGGCCGGCATGATCGCGCCGAACACCATCACCAGGCCGTGCATCGTGGTCAGCTGGTTGAAGAATTCAGGGCGGAAGAATTGCAGGCCGGGCTGGAACAGTTCGGCGCGGATCAGCAGCGCCAGCACGCCGCCGGAGAGCAGCATGGTGAACGAGAACCACAGGTACAGCGTGCCGATGTCCTTGTGGTTGGTGGCGAAGATCCAGCGGCGCCAGCCGTGCGGGTGGTCATGATGCCCGTGATCATCGTGACCGTGTGCGTGGTCATGTGAATGATCGTGGCCGTGATCGACTACTGTTGTGCTCATTTCAGTCTCCCAATTCGATACATGTGCGCGTACGAAGTAAGCGCTCAGGTTCTCACTCAGTTCAGTTACTTGCGCGCAGCCAGTACGTCAGCTGGTTGAACGATATTTTCTTGTGCTTTATTGGACCAGCTGTTGCGCGTGTAGGTAATCACGGCGGCGATTTCGGTGTCGTTAAGCACCGACTTCCAGGCTGGCATCGCGTTCTTGCCGTTCAACACGGTATTGATCTGCGCGGCCTTCGGGCCGTTCACGACCGGGTCGCCGTCCAGCGCAGGGAATGCGCCGGGTACGCCCTTGCCGTTGGCCTGATGGCAAACCACGCAGTTGGAGGTGTAGACTTTTTCGCCGCGCTGCTTGAGCTCGTCGATGGTCCAGACCTTGGTCGGATCATCGGCTTTGGCGGCCATTTCTTTTTTCTTGCCGTCGACCCAGGTCTTGTAGTCGGCTTCGCTGACTACGTTGACGACGATAGGCATGAAGGCGTGGTCCTTGCCGCACAGCTCAACGCACTGGCCGCGGTAGGTACCGATCTTCTCGGCCTTGAACCAGGTGTCGCGCACGAAGCCGGGAATCGCATCCTGCTTCACGCCGAAGGCCGGAATGGTCCACGAGTGGATCACGTCGTTGGCGGTGGTGACGATGCGGACCTTCTTGTTGACCGGCACGACGACAGGATTGTCGACTTCGATCAGGTAGTTGTCGTTTTTCTTCAGCGAAGAGTCGACGATCTGCTCACGCGGGGTGGCCAGGTTGGACAAGAAGGAAATGCCTTCGCCTTCGCCCTTGAGGTAATCGTAGCCCCACTTCCACTGCATGCCGGTGACCTTGATGGTCAGGTCGGCGTTGGAAGTATCTTTCATCGCGACGACGGTCTTGGTGGCGGGCAGCGCCATGCCGATCACGATCAGGAAAGGAACCACGGTCCAGGCGATTTCAACGGTGGTGCTTTCGTGGAAACTGGCCGACTTGTGGCCAAGGGACTTGCGGTGTTTGAGGATGGAGTAAAACATGACACCGAACACGGCCAGGAAAATCACCAGGCAGATGATCAGCATCAAATGATGCAAATCATAGATCTGTTCAGCGATCTGCGTGACCGGCGGCTGGAAATTGGTCTGCAATACGGCTGGACCGCCCTGACTGTCGACGACCTTATCTCCCCATGCCCATGACGGCACGGAAGCCGTCAGGAGCGATGCACCAAGTAGCAAAGAATGAAGGCGCTTCGCAATTATCATGATTTCCTCAAAAGCCCAAAATAATTATAAGAATTGTGCCAACTACCTGACGCTACTGCCGCCGATTTCCTGCCTCAGCTCCAGTGCGAACTCGCGTCTCTTCCATTCCGTCAGGTACCGACCTACATCGACTCGTATTCCAGAGGACTCCAGCCTCACCAATTTGCGGTGAGACTCCGCCGGTTCGATTCGTATCTTATGCAGATCGAGCCTGAAACGACTCGTTTTTCCTGCGCGTACGAATTCGACCAGCAAACAATCTTCGACCAGCGCGATGTACTCGCGATCAGTCGCATGACGTGCATAAATCAGAAAAGCAAAACCGACTGCGGACAACTCAAGTACAGAGAAAACCAATATGTACCAGGCTCCACGCAAAGTGAAAATAAACGCTACTGTCAAAGAAACCGCGCAGAGGATCGCGAAAACTTGCCCCAATTGGTGCGGCGCAATCGAACAGTTGCGCTTCAACATCCACTCCCGCTTTACCACGGCGCGCTCTCATTATTGCTCTTCGAACCATGAGGCCGAGCACGTCCGCACAAGCTAAAACCCTCGGAGTATAAGGGGTAACTGTAAATGTTATCAAGCGGAATAAAGTCGCTTTTTCGCTCTTGACACAACGCCTTTTCAGCCCTCGGAAAGCACCCGCCTGCACCAAAAAAATCCCCATCGGACGACGATACAACACGATGAAATGTCGAATCGGCGGCGCGCATGGCTATTTTTTCGGCAAATCGAAGCGAATTATCGACTCGCCGCCGGCGGTGGTCCTGGGCACCGGGCGGAAGGCGTGGCCGTAGATCACTTCAAACGTCAGCGGTATCTTGCCATCGTGGTCAACACTGCGCAGTTGTTCCAGCGCGTTGATCAGCTTGTCGTAAGCATTGCGCCCGAGCAGGCCGCGCCGCCGGCTTTCGAGCGGATTGCCGCCCCAGGCGCGCACGTCCGCCAGCAGGCGCTGCGGTGTTTCATAGGTGACGGTAATGTTTTCCATGTCCATCACCGGCGTCGAAAAGCCGGCGTTGACCAGCATGTCGCCGAAGTCGTGCATGTCGACGAACGGCAGGCTGTGCGGGGCGGTATCCACGGTGTCGAAGGCGGCGCGCACTTCCTTGAAGGTATCCGGGCCGAAGCAGGAAAACATCAGCAAACCCTCGACGCGCAGGATCCGGCGCCATTCGGCGAACACCCGGTCCGGCTGCGGATGCCATTGCAAGGCCAGGTTGGACCAGACCACATCCAGCGCATTGACGGCAAACGGCAATTGCGCGAAATCGGCGCACGCCAGGCTGCCGGCGCTGCCGGAACCGGACGACGGCAGCCACTTGGTCAGCAGGCGGTTGACCGCCGATTGCGCCGCCTGTTGGCGCTCCTGCGCCAGGGCCAGCATGTTGAAAGCGCCGTCCAGGCCGATGATCTGCGCGTCGGTGAAACGTTTTTGCAGGGCGGCGATGTCGGCGCCCTCGCCGCAACCGGCGTCCAGCACGCGCTGCGGCTCGATCTTGATCAGCAGCAGCTTCTCCTGCATGCGGGCGGAGACTTCGCGGCGCAAAAAGTCCGATTCGGCGACGCGCACCGGCGTGGAAAACAGGCGGCGCACCAGAGGCAGGTCGATCGGCGCGCTCAATTTGGCGCTGGCGTTAGGCGGAGGCAAAGACATGAAAAATCGGGCGGGCAAGATGAGATAATCGGCGCTAGTGTAGTCCAATTCGCTATTTCGGGTGCAAACCCGCCCCCAAGCCGTCAGGATAATCCGATCATGTTCGCCCGCCTGCAAAGTGTGACCAGAAGCCCGCTGTGGCCGCGTTGGCTGCCGCAACTGCTGCCGTCCTCGTGCGTGTTGTGTGGCCAGACCGACCGCAACGCCCTGTGCCAGCCTTGCCGCCAGCAGCATTTCACACTGCGGCCGCGGCGCTGCGTGCAATGCGCCATGCCGATTCCAACGACCGCCAAGGAAATCCGCTGCGGCGACTGCCTGAAGTACAAACCGGCCTTCGACGCCACCGTGGTGGTGGCCGACTACGCCGCACCGGCCGACCAACTGGTGCTGGCGTTGAAGTTCGGCGCCAGACTGCCGCTGGCGCCGCTCATGGCGGACATGCTGGCGCAAGCCGCGGCCCATGACGCCGACCTCGGCCTGAAGCTGCCGACGCTGCTGACGGCCGTGCCGCTGGGCAAACTGCGGCTGCAGGAGCGCGGTTTCAACCAATCCCTGGAAATCGCCCGACCGCTGTCGCGCCTGCTCAACATCCCGCTGCAACCCTTGCTGGTGCGTCTGCGCGACACCCAGGCCCAGTCGACGCTGCCTAACGAGGAACGCCGGCGCAACATCAGCCGCGCCTTCGTGGTGCCGACGCATGCCATGAATTACGTGCGCGGCGCGCATATCGGCGTGATCGACGACGTCATCACCACCGGCGAAACGCTCAACGAAATCGCCGCCACGCTCAAGCGCTTCGGCGCCAGGCGCGTGACCAATATCGTGTTTGCCCGCACGGTATCGAAATAGCGCAAACTCTTGCCTGCCTCATCATCCGCTTCATTCAAGGAGAATCATTTGTTTCACGTCGTTCTGGTCGAGCCGGAAATCCCTCCCAATACCGGCAACATCATCCGCCTGTGCGCCAACACCGGCGCGCAATTGCACCTGATCGAACCGCTCGGCTTTCCGCTGGACGACGCCAAGATGCGACGCGCGGGGTTGGACTATCACGACTACGCGACCATGCAGGTGCATCCCAACTGGGACGCCTTCATTGAAAAACGCCGGGCGGATCTGCAATTCGGGCCGTTCGACGCTGCGCGCATGTTCGCGCTGACCACGCATGGCTCGACGCCGTTTGCCGGCGTGGCCTTCCGTCCCGGCGACGTGTTCGTGTTCGGCGCCGAAACGCGCGGCCTGGCGCCGGAATTGCGCGAATCCTTCCCTACCGGCCAGCGCATCCGCCTGCCGATGCGGCCGGACAATCGCAGCCTGAATTTGTCGAATACTGTCGCCGTGGTGGTGTATGAGGCGTGGCGGCAGAACGGCTTCGCTGGCGGCAGCTGAGTTTCATTAACTCGCCGAACCGTCCGCGCAATAAAAAAGGCCGCACACGCGGCCTTTTTTATTCGATTGCTGCCAATTACCCCAGCAGCAGCGCATCGTCGGAGAGCACTTCTCCACGGGTGCGCTCAAACATCTTGAGCAGATCAGGCACATCCAGGCCGGCGCGCTCTTCACCGGAAACGTCCAGTACCACTTTGCCCTGATGCAGCATCACCGTGCGGTCGCCGTAATCCAGCGCCTGGCGCATGCTGTGGGTCACCATCATGGTGGTCAGCTTGCTCTCGGTGACGATCTTGGCGGTCAGTTCCAGCACGAAGGCCGCCGTTTTCGGGTCCAGCGCGGCGGTGTGCTCGTCCAGCAGCAAAATGCGCGACGGCTGCAAGGACGCCATCAACAGGCTGACGGCCTGGCGCTGGCCGCCGGACAGCAGGCCGATGCGGTCGGTCAGGCGCTTTTCCAAACCGAGATTCAGGATCGCCAGCTTTTCCCGGAACAGTTCGCGCATGTTGCGCTTGATGGCGAAGCCGAAGCCGCGGCGCTTGCCGCGCGCCATCGCCAGCGCCATGTTTTCTTCAATGGTCAGCGCCTCGCAGGTGCCCGCCATCGGGTCCTGGAACACGCGCGCCACCATGCCGGCGCGATCCCAGGCTTGTTTCCTGGTGACGTCGACGCCGTCGATTTCTATGCTGCCCGAATCCACCAGCAGGTCGCCCGAAATCGCGTTGAGGAAGGTCGACTTGCCGGCGCCGTTGGAGCCGATCACGGAGACGAACTGGCCGGTCGGAATTTCCAGGTCGAGACCGCGCAGGGCCGGGTTCTCAATCGGCGTGCCGGGATTGAAGGTGATTTTGAGTTCTTGTGCCTTCAACATATCAGGCTCCCTTCCACAGCAACTTCAGCTTGCGCTTGCCCATCGGCAGCACCAGCGCCAGCATGACCAGCACGGCGGTGACCAGATTCAGGTCTTGCGCCTGCAGGCCGATGAAATCGCTGTTCAACGCCAGCGCGATGAAGAAGCGGTAAAGAATCGCACCGAGGATCACGGCCAGCGTGGTCCAGACCAGACGACGCGCCGGCAGGATGTTTTCGCCGATGATCACCGCCGCCAGGCCGATCACGATGGTGCCGATGCCCATGGAAATATCGGCGCCGCCCTGGGTCTGCGCGAACAAGGCGCCGCCCAACGCGACCAATGCATTGGCCAGCGCCATGCCGGCCAGCGTGGCGCGGCCGGTGGCGATACCTTGCGCACGCGCCATGCGGGCGTTGGCGCCAGTGGCGCGCATGGCCAGGCCGATTTCGGAAGAGAAGAACCAGTCCAGCAGCAGCTTGGCAAGGATCACCACGACGATCAGCACCAGCGGACGCTCGACATAGTCGGGCATCCAGTCCGGCAGCAGGATGCTGAAAATGGTCGGTTCGCTGATCAGCGGCACGTTCGGCTTGCCCATCACGCGCAGGTTGATGGAGTACAGTGCGATCATCATGAGAATGCTGGCCAGCAGGTCCATGATTTTCAGGCGCACGTTCAGCCATGCCGTCGTGAAGCCGGCCAGTGCGCCGGCCAGGATCGCCACCCCGGTTGCCAGGAAGGGGTTGTAGCCGGCGGCGATCATCGTTGCCGCCACGGCGCCGCCCAGCGGAAAGCTGCCGTCGACGGTCAGATCGGGGAAAGTGAGGATGCGAAAGGAAATCAGCACCCCGAGGGCGACCAGGCTGAAAATCAGCCCGATTTCCAGTGCGCCCAAGAGCGTATACAGCGACATAAAAAGGTCTTTCTTAAAAAACACATTCGGCATAGACCGGTGCGGCATGTGGGTAACATGCTGGTCGATGCCGGATGTCCTCTGAAAATCATGCCGTGGAGCGCTGGTGGCGCCGCACGGCATGCATAGAGTACGACTAGGTACAACGCGCTGCCCGGCCCGGCCAGGCGGCGAGGCAGGTCAGCCGATCAGTTGATAACCTTGGTCGCCGACTTCAGGAAGTCCGGGCTCAGCGTCACGCCTTGCTTCTGCGCGGCGGACGTGTTGATGTACAGCTCCAGGTTCTTGCTGGTCGACGATGGAATGTCGCCCGGCTTTTCGCCCTTCAGGATGCGCGCCACGATTTTACCGGTCTGGCGGCCCAGGTCGTAGAAATTCACGCCCAGTGCGGCAACCGCGCCACGCTTGACGCTGCCGGTGTCGGAGGCGATCAGCGGGATCTTGGCGTCGTTGCAGACCTTGGCCAGCGACTCGAAGGTCGACACGACGACGTTGTCGGTCGTGGTGTACATCACATCGATCTTGCCGATCAGGCTCTTGGCGGCAGGCGCGACGTCAACCGAACGCGGCGACGCGGCTTCCACCAGCGTCATGCCCTGCTTTTCCAGCACGGCCTTGAGTGCGTTGAGCGCCGAGACCGAATTGGATTCGCCCGGATTGTAAACGATGCCGATACGCTTCGCGTTAGGGACCACTTTTTTGATGATCTCGACTTGCTTGACCGGATCCAGCATGTGCGACAGGCCGGTGACGTTGGTGCCGGACGGGCCCCAGTCCTTGACCAGTTGCGCGGCGATCGGATCGGCGATGGCCGAATAGACGATAGGGATGGTCTTGGTCGATGCCACCAGCGGCTGGGCCGACGGCGTGCCGATGGCGACGATCACATCAGGGTTGTCGCCGACGAATTTCTTGGCGATCTGGCCGGCGGTGCCGGCATTGCCCTGGGCGCTCTGGAATTCCCACTTGAAGCCCTTGCCGGCATCGAAACCTTCAGCCTTCAGTTCGTCGCGGGTGCCGTCGCGCACGGCGTCGAGCGCCGGATGTTCGACGATGGAAGTCGCCAGCACGCTCTTGTCGGCAGCCAGCGCCGGTGCGGCGCAAACGGCAGCCAGCGCAAGCGCGCCGGTGATGACGCGCAAAGTTTTAGTCAATGTGAACATGTCCTCTCCTCGGGTGGTTCTTTATGTGTTTCTTCGGGTATGAAAAGCGCCTCTTGGCGGGCGCTTGTTTTTCAGCAATGCGATTATTTGATGACTGTCTTGGCCGACTTGATCAGGTCAGCCGACAAGGTCACGCCCTGCTTTTGTGCGGCGGTCGTATTGACGAACAGTTCCAGCTTGCTGCTGGTGGCCGAGGCGATGTCGCCCGGCTTTTCGCCCTTCAGGATACGCGCCACGACTTTGCCGGTCTGACGGCCGAGGTCGTAGTAGTTCACACCCAGCGCCGCAATCGCGCCGCGCTTGACGCTGTCGGTGTCGGACGCCACCAGCGGGATCTTGGCGTCGTTGCCGACCTTGACCAGCGCTTCGTAGGCCGACACCACGTTGTTGTCGGTATTGGTGTAGATCACGTCGACCTTGCCGATCAGGCTCTTGGCGGCGGAGCCGACATCGACGCTGCGCGGTGCGGCGGCTTCAACCAGGCTGATGCCGGACTTGCCCAGCAGTTCTTTCAAGGCCTTCACGACCACGGCCGAATTGGCTTCGCCCGGGTTGTAGACCATGCCGACGCGCTTGACGTTAGGCACGACGCGCTTGATCAGATCGACTTGCTTTTCCAGCTCCAGCAGGTCGGACACGCCGGTGACGTTGGTGCCGGACGGCTTCCAGTCCTTGACCAGTTGCGCCGCGACAGGGTCGGTCACGCCGGAGTAGACGACAGGAATGGTTTTGGTGGCGGCCACGACGGCTTGTGCCGACGGTGTCGCGATGGCGACGATGGCGTCAGGCTTGTCGCCGATGAACTTGCGGGCGATCTGGGCGGCGGTGCCGGTGTTGCCCTGGGCGCTTTGGTATTCCCACTTCAGGTTCTTGCCGGCTTCGAAGCCTTCGTCCTTGAGTTCATCCTTCACGCCGTCGCGGACGGCATCCAGGGCAGGATGCTCGACGATGGCAGTAACCAGGACCGCTTTGTCCGCGGCGAACGCCGGCGCAGAGCAGACCGCAGCCAGGGCCAGGGTGCTTACCATAGTGCGCAACGACAATTTTTTCATGCTGGACATGAGTGTCTCCTCGAAATTATTAGGTGAAAGCGGCAAAAGACGGTAAGTCTAGCCTAGCGCCTGCCAACAATCAATTTACGTAAACGATTTGAAGCAGCAGCAAAACGGTGGCCGGACGCCGCATCGGCGTCAAAAATCGAGCATCCGGCACGATCTTTCGCACATCCGTTCGTATTTTCCATAAAACCGCCAACATATCACGCAACAGATGCCAAATCCGGTTCGCATTGAGAAGCAGAAAAAGCGAGAAAACCGCAATTGATATAATCTGCGCCCATGCCAACCGCCCTTCGCTCCGTCGCCGCCTGGATTGCCATCGCCTGCCTGGTGTTCGGCAGCCTGTTGCCGCTTGCTTCCGTGGCGGCGGCGAAGACGCCCGCGTCGGCCATGGCGATCTGCTCCACCGGTGCGAACGCGGCGTGGCAAGGTCCCGGCTCCGCGCCCGCTCAGCCGGCGCACGCCCATTGCAGCCTTTGCTGCAGCGGCCAGCCCTATGCCTTGTATTTTCCCGGCGGCAATGTCGATGCGTTCCGCGCCACATCGATGTATCTGGCGGCGCAAACGCTGCAGCGCGAGCACTTTCCACAGATATCGAGCACGGACAACCGGGCCAGAGCGCCGCCGGCCTGAGCGTCTCACCTGCCATGTGCACCCGCCTCGCGACCTACGCTCACCATTCAAAGGATACTCATGTCTTACCGTCACTTACTCAACGTCATTGCCGCTCTCAGCTTCACGCTGACCGGCGCCGCTTACGCCCACGATTACAAGCTTGCGGAACTGCAAGTCGGCCACCCATGGGCGCGCCCGACCGTGCCCGGCCAGCCGTCCGGCGGCGCTTACCTGAGCATTGAAAACAAGGGCAAAGCCGGCGACAAGCTGATCGCGGTCGCCTCTCCCGTCGCCAAGTCGGCGGAAATCCACACCATGTCCATGGACGGCAACGTGATGAAGATGCGCGAAGTCGGCAGCATCGACATCAAGCCTGCCGAAAAGATCGCCATGCAGCCCGGCAACGGCTATCACATCATGCTGATCGGCCTGAGCCAGCCGCTGAAAGCCGGCGACAAGATTCCGATGACGCTGACGTTTGAAAAGGCCGGCAAGCTGGAAGTCTCGGTTTACGTCGAAGACAAGACGGCCGATAAAGGCGGCGACAAGGGCGGCATGGAACACATGCACCATTGATCGACGATGCGTTCAGCATCCAGCCGGCGTTGAAAAGCGGGCAATAAAAAAGCGGCCCGCGGGCCGCTTTTTTTGTCGCCGGCATTGCGCCGCGCTCTACGCTGCTGAGCGTGCTATTTGCGCACCTTGGCCAGCAACTTGGTGGTGGAGCGGTCATGCTCGAAAGCGATGGCCACCGACTTTCCGCCATAGGCCGCCACGGCTTGCCCTTCCGGAATCGCCGCCATGTCGTAGTCGCCGCCCTTCACATAAATCTGCGGACGCGCTTCCTGCACGACTTCCAGCGCCGTGTCTTCATCGAAGGGGACCACCAGCGATACCGATTCCAGGGCTGCCAGCACCGCCATGCGGTCTTCGCAGGTATTGATCGGACGATCGTCGCCCTTGCCGAGACGCTTCACCGAGGCGTCGGTATTGGCCGCCACCACCAGCGATGCGCCTTCTGCACGCGCCTGCGCCAGATACGTCACGTGGCCGCGATGCAAAATGTCGAACACGCCGTTGGTCAGCACGACCGGCTGCGGCAGCGCGGCGACGCGTGCTTTCAGCTCGGCGCGGCTGCAAATCTTTTTCTCAAAATCGCTCATCTGGTTCTTTCTGTTCTGTTCCGGCTGCGCGCAACGCTGCTGCCATGCGACGCTTTGCCATGCGGTACTGCACGGCTGTTCCAAATAAAAAAGCCGCACGTAGTGTGCGGCTTTCGTCGTCAGACTGCAAGCTGATCAGGATCAGGCAGCAGCCGGTTGCACCGGCACAGGCGCCATGCGGGTGACGATTTCCTTGCGATAGCGGTTGAGCTCCTGCACGGTTTCAAAGGTGCGCTCGAACAGCAGGGACATGTTGTGCAGGATGCGGTCGACCACTTTCTTTTCCCACTCGCTGTCGAACTTGATCTGCGTGTCGAGCCAGTGCTCCAGCCACTCAGGATCAGGCAGACGGCTTTGTACGGTGTCGTTCGGGAACAGCGCCTGATTGACGTGCAGGTTGGTCGGATGCAAAGGCTTTTCGGTGCGGCGGGCGGAGGCCATCAGCACGCCGATCTTGGCGAAGGCTGCGCGCGCCGTATCGCCGACTTCGACCAAGGCCTTTTTCATGTAGCGCAGGTAAGCGCCGCCGTGGCGTGCTTCGTCCTGGCTGATGATCTTGTAGATTTGCTTGATGACAGGCTCGGTGTGCCAGTCGGAGGCGCAACGGTACCAGTGATTCAGGCGGATTTCGCCGCAGAAGTGCATCATCAGGGTTTCCAGCGGCGGCGCAGGATCGAATTCGAAGCGCACGTTGTGCAGCTCTTCTTCCGTCGGCGCGAATTCCGGCTTGAAACGGCGCAGATATTCCATCAGCACCAGAGAGTGTTTTTGTTCTTCGAAGAACCACACCGACATGAAAGCGGAAAAGTCGCTGTCGCCGCGGTTGTCGCGCAGGAACATTTCCGTCGCAGGCAGCGCCGACCATTCAGTGATCGCATTCATGCGAATGGTCTGGGCTTGCTCGTCGGAGAGCATCGAAGCATCGAATTTATCCCAAGGAATATCTTTATCCATATTCCAGCGGACTTGTTCGAGCGATTTAAACAGTTCTGGGTACAGCATTCTGACCTTGCCTATGATTTAACTTGTTGATTTTACCAAGAGTTTTCTCCTCCCCCATACTAAAACGGCTTCGTTTCAGAATGATGACATGCAGCAAAGTCACGCACATTTGCGGACAAATGTTGTTGTTTTGCGCCGATCAAGGGGATTTTGGCTTGCGGGAGGCTGGCTTGGATTGGCGAGATTGTACAACAGTCGATTTGGCGCGTGTTCGCGGTTTGGCTTCCGCCCTGGGTTTTGTTGTTTTTTTCGGGGCTACGGGCTTGGTTGCCGGTTTAGCGGCGGTCTTGGCGTCCTTGGCCGGTTTCGCTGCAGGAGCCTGATCCGCCAGCACATTGCCGACGGCTTGCTGGAACTGCTCCTGCAACAGATTCCACCAGGCATTGGGATTGGCCATGGAAGCCTGGAAATCCGGCGCCGGCATTGATTTTTCCTCCGCAGCCGGCTTTTCCCCGGCGGCTCCGGCTTTTACTGCTGTGTCCTGGCCCGCTGCCGACAAATCTTCCGGCATGTCTTCTTCGGACTCCTCTTCATCTTCCACGGCCGGCTCAGGCTGCGGCGCTGCGGCCTTGCGCGGCGCTTCCTTTTCCTGATCAGGCGCTTGCGGCGGCCAGGCCGGGAAGCCGAACGGCGAAGCGGCCTTCGCTGCCGCAGCAGCCTCATCGGCGTCACGCGGCGTCAGGATCGCCCCCATCGCCTGCAAGGTCGACAAGGTGGCGCTTTGCACTTCCAGTGTCTGGATGGTCGCGCGCAGCATGTTCATGTTGAGTTCCAGCCAGGACGCTACGGTCTTGAGGTCCGTGATCTTCTTGTTGATTTCCTCGACCGACAACGATGGAATTCCCATGGCCGGTGCGCCCATGCTGCCCCACATCTTGCGCATGAATTCCATGGTGTCGGCAATCGATCCGGCGCCGGGCATGTTGTTGTGATTCAGCATTTCAGTCTCCTGTCGATCCGCAATTGAAACATCTGCCGCCGCCGTGTCTGCGCGGCGGCGCTGTACAGAAAGTGCCTTGATCATGCGCTCCTTCCTCATGCTGCGCAACAATGCCGCTGCCAGGAAGAACGCGTTTTTCTTCCTCGACGACAAACGCGCCGGTCGGAAAAATCGCATTGTACGTGGTTTGCCTCGCCGTTTTCCGCATTCGCGCCCGGCAAAACAAGGGCGCCGCCCAAGAGCCGCGATACACTTACGCCATGACAGAAACAAAGGCTTTCCCTCCGACCAGACGATGGCGCATTGCGGCGCTGATCGTCGTCACCATCCTGCTGCATGTGCTGGCGATCCATTGGGGCGAAGCTTCCTTCAACGCGGCCAAGGCCGACGACCAGGCGTCCAGCATGAGCGTGACGCTGGTGCCGCTGAAACAGCCGAAGCAGCCGGTGTCGCTGCCCGTCGCCACCAAGCAGAAAGCATCGAGGCCGAAGCCAAGACCTGTCCCGAAAGCAGCACCGCCAACAGACACTTCGACAAGTTCGGTTACCGATGCATCCTCCGTCACAGCCCCTGCTGTTCCGACTTCGCCCGAACCCGCTTCCGGCGACACTGCTGATGCTGCGGCGCCGGCCGCTACCTCAGCCGACGACAAGACTGCACCAAAGCAGCAGGAGCAAGGCACGCACTATCAATTTGCTCCGCCTCCCTCGGCCGATCTGGAATACGAGGTCCACGCCTTCTTCGACAATCTGGATTGGCACGGCACCAGCACGCAAGCCTGGAAAGCCGACGGCGGCCGCTACGTCGTGGATGGTGAAGTCTATGTGCGGATGTTCACCAAGATCACCTTCCTGACCTACACCAGCCAGGGCGACCTCAACGAATTCGGCGTCTCCCCCGAAATCTATACGGAGAAGAAACGCAACCGCGCCGCCACCAATACGCACTTCAACCGCGAGCGCAACCTGGTGAGCTTTTCATCGTCCACCACCACCTATCCGCGCGTCGGCGGCGAGCAGGACCGCGCCAGCATCGTCTGGCAGCTTGCGGCGATCGGCCGGGGCGATCCGGCCAAATTCGCGCCCGGCGCGGTCATCGACATGTTTGTCGCCGGCGTGCGCGACGGCGAAGTGTGGCGCATGCAGATCATCGGCCAGGAAGACATCCGCTTGTCCGACGGCGCACACCAGGCCTGGCATGTGGTCCGCCAGCCGCGCCCGGGCTCGTACGACCAGCGGCTCGACATCTGGCTGGATCCGGGCCGGCAATGGTATCCGGTGCGTCTGCGGTTTACTGAAACAAACGGGGATTATTTGGAGATGTCGCTGTCCAAGCTCAAAACTCGGTAAACTAGGGTTTTTGGCGAAGAGGCCGGACCGGCCGCTCTTCGCCCCCGCTACGCTCCGAAAAACCGTAGGCACAGTTCCCGCCATGTCGCCGCACTATCCAATTGCGCGCCGGACAGTTGCCGAATTTTCAAGTGAATCCACATGCCGATATCCACCTCCCCGCGCCGCGCATTCCGCACACTCTCGCGGCTGCTTGGCGCTCTGTTCCTGACCGGCGCCGTCGTTTCTGCGCCGGCCATTGCCGCCGATCCCGCCGAACATCCGGTGATCAAACGCAAGGTCAGCCTGCCGCCGTCAGCCGAACTCCACTACAGCATCGAAGCCAAGCAAAGCGGCTTGCAAGTCAATGGCGAAGCGCTGGTCAAATGGAACAACAACGGCACAAAATACATCGTCACCACGGAAACCCGCGCCATGATGCTCGGCAAGATCCTGGAAACCAGCAGCGAAGGCGACATCGACAGCTACGGCCTGGCGCCGACGCGCTTCGTCGACAAGCGCTTCCGCCGCGAAGCGTCGACCACCACCTTCAACCGCGAAACCAACGCCATCAACTTCACCCAGTCGGCCGAAACCTATCCGCTCAAGGGCGGCGAACAGGACCGCGCCAGCATCATCTGGCAACTGATCGCGGTAGCGCACGGCAATGCCGACAAATTCACGCCGGGCTCGGAGTGGCTGTTCTTCGTCGCCGGCCCGCGCGACGCCGAACAATGGAGCTTCAAGGTGGTGGGCCGCGAAAAGATCAAGACCAAGCAGGGTGAAATCAACGCCGTCCACGTGCTGCGCGCACCGCCGCCGGACGACAAGGGACAAAAGCTCGACATCTGGCTGGCGCCGTCGTCGGACTGGTATCCTGCACGCTTGCGCTTCACCGACCCGGATGGCGATTTCATCGAACAGACGCTCGATAGCGTGAACAAGAAGCCAAGCTGAGCAACAAGACAACATCAACAAAATAATGACTGCCGGAAACAAGAACATGACCACTCCCCGTCCTTCTCTCTCTCATCGCGCGCTGGTGCTCTTCAGCGGCGGCCAGGACTCCACGACCTGCCTGGCGTGGGCGCTGTCGCGCTATGAGAAGGTGGAAACCATCGGCTTTGATTACGGCCAGCGTCACGCCATCGAACTGAAGGTGCGGCCGACCTTGCTGGAGAAAATGCGCGGCTTTTCGGCCGAGTGGAACAAGAAGCTGGGCGAAGATCACATGATCGACCTGTCGCTGATCGGCAATATTTCCGACACCGCGTTGACGCGTGACGTCGCCATTTCGATGCAGGAAAACGGCTTGCCGAACACCTTCGTGCCGGGACGCAATCTGCTGTTCATGACAGTGGCGGCGACCGTGGCCTATCGCCGCGGGCTGGACGTGTTGGTCGGCGGCATGTGCGAGACGGATTTTTCCGGCTACCCGGATTGCCGCGACGACACCATGAAGGCCTTGCAAGTCGCGCTCAATCTCGGCATGGCAACCAACCTGAAAGTGGAAACGCCGCTGATGTGGATCGACAAGGCGGCCACCTGGCGCCTGGCCAATGAACTGGGCGGACAAGCGCTGGTCGACCTGATTCGTGCGGACACGCACACCTGCTACCTCGGCGAGCGCGGCGCGCTGCACGACTGGGGTTACGGCTGCGGCAGTTGCCCGGCCTGCGACCTGCGCGCGCGCGGCTACCAGCAGTACACGCAGGCCGCGTAAGCGTCTTCGGCACATAAAAAAACGGCAGGATCGGGATCATCCCGCCTGCCGTTTTTCTTTTGCGCTGCGCTTTCGGGGCGCGACATCAGATCCGTCGAATCAGCCTCAGAACAATTCGTTCTTCATCTGGTTCTTGGCTTTCTCTTCTTCCGGCGACGCCGTCGTGCCATGGTCGCCCATGCCCAGGTCGCGCACGCTGGCGTTAGGCGGATATTCCGAATAGTAGTATTCGCCGCCCGATTCGATCAGGCCGCTCGGCACGGTGCGATCGACCATCGGCGCATCCTTGAGCGCCTTCTGCATGTAGCTGATCCAGATCGGCAAGGCCAGGCCGCCGCCGGTTTCGCGGTCGCCCAGGCTCTTCGGCTGGTCGTAACCCATCCATGCGATACCCACCAGGTTCGGCTGATAACCGGCGAACCAGGCATCCATCGAATCGTTGGTGGTGCCGGTCTTGCCGGCCAGGTCGGTACGCTTGAGCGACAAGGCCTTGACCGCCGTGCCGTGACGCACGACGTCGCGCAGCATACTGTCCATCACGAAGGCGTTGCGCGCATCGATGACGCGATTGGCTTCGTCGCCGGACCTGGCCGGTTGCGCTTCGGACAGGGTGTTGCCGTTGTTGTCGGTGATCTTGGAGATCAGGTAGGGATTGATCTTGTAGCCGCCGTTGGCGAACACCGAATACGCACCCACCATCTGCAGCGGCGTCACTGCACCGGCGCCCAGCGCCAGCGTCAGGTAAGGCGGATTCTTGTCGGCGTCGAAGCCGAAGCGCGTGATGTATTCCTGCGCGTATTTGACGCCGACGCGTTCAAGAATGCGGATCGACACCAGGTTGATCGACTTCTGCAGCGCGCGGCGCATCGAGATCGGGCCTTCGAACTTGCCGCCGTAGTTCTTCGGCTGCCAGACCTGGCCGCCGGTCTGGGTGAAGGTCAGCGGCGCATCGTTGATGATGGTGGCCGGCGACAAACCCTTTTCCAGCGACGAAGAATAGATGAAGGGCTTGAACGACGAACCCGGCTGACGCCATGCCTGGATCACGTGGTTGAACTTGTTGCGGTTGAAATCGAAGCCGCCGACCAGCGCGCGGATCGCGCCGTCGTTCGGATTGACCGAGACGAACGCCGATTCGACTTCCGGCATCTGCGTGACAATCCAGTTCTTGCCGTCCTGGAAGACGCGGATGATGGCGCCGCGCTTGATCTTCTTCTGCGGCGGCGCTTTTTCGCTCAGCAGGTTGCCGGCAAAACCGAGGCCGGAACCGGAAATCTTGATCTCGTCGCCGGTCGCCAGCACGGCGGTGATTTCCTTGGTGGTCGCTTCCAGCACCACGGCGGCGACCAGGTCGTCGCTGTCGGGATGATCGGCCAGTTCAGATTCGATGGCGTCGTCGGCCTCTTCCTTGGAGGTGGTCGGGATTTCCATGTAGCCTTCCGGACCGCGATAGCCGTGACGGCGTTCATAGTCGATGATGCCGCGGCGCAGCGCCAGGTAGGCGGCGTCCTGATCTGCCTTGGTGATGGTGGTGAAGACGTTCAGGCCGCGCGTGTAGGTGTCGTCCTTGAATTGCGCGTAGACCAGTTGGCGCGCCATTTCGGAAATGTATTCGGCATGCACGCCGAAGGCGGTGCTGTCGCTCTTGACCTGCAGTTCTTCATCCTTGGCCTGGGTGTATTGCTGTTCGGTGATGTAGCCGAGCTGGCGCATGCGCAGCAAGATGTACTGCTGGCGCGCGTGGGCGCGCTTGGGATTGACCACCGGGTTGTAGGCCGACGGCGCCTTCGGCAAACCGGCCAGCATGGCGGATTCGGCGATGGTCAATTCCTTGAGCGACTTGCCGAAATAAATCTGCGCCGCCGACGAGAAACCGTAAGCGCGCTGACCGAGGTAGATCTGGTTCATGTAGACCTCGAGGATCTGATCCTTGGTCAGATTGCGTTCGATCTTCCAGGCCAGCGGAATTTCATACAGGAATTTGCGCGAGGCCTTTTGCAGGAAGGTCGGCTCGTTGCTGGTCAGGAAGAAGTTGCGCGCCACCTGTTGCGTGATGGTGCTGGCGCCGCCGCCACCGCCCGACAGATTGGCGAAGCTGGCGCGCACGATACCTTGGTAGTCAACGCCGCCGTGCTCGTAGAAACGATCGTCTTCGATCGCCAGCACGGCCTTCTTCATGATGTCCGGGATATCTTTGATGTGCACGAGGTTGCGACGCTCTTCGCCGAATTCGCCGATCAGCACGCCGTCAGCCGAAAACACGCGCAGCGGAATCTTGGGGCGATAGTCGGTCAGCGAATCGAGATCCGGCAGCTTCGGATAGGCCAGCGTCACCACAAATCCCAGCACCAGCACCGCCATCAGCACCAGCGCCACCAGTGTGCCAACCATCCCCAGCAAGATGCGGATGACCGGATGCAAACGTTTCTTGGTCTTGGGGGTAGCGACGGGAGTTGTTGGTTCAGGATCAGGCGCGGCAGCAGGAGCTGGAATCGGCGCTTTGCCTTTGTTTTCAGGGGTGGTCATGCGTTGAGGCTGGGCTTGAGAAAGACAATCTTCGCATTATAGCGACTTGCAAGGAGGGGAAATTCGGCAATTGACAGGAATCCGCATCCTGCACAGGCCGGCGATATGCGCTTGCCGGCGCGACGGCGAACCGGAATCGGTGTTCTGAGAGCATTTTCGACAATAAGTTTCTCTTTTGTCCTGAGAAACGGTTTTTCTTACCTGATGGAAAATTTCTTTACAGACAACAAATCTTGTTGCTAGGATGCTGCATATTGCAATAATGACAATCATTCCGATTGTTTTTGCAGCGCCGTTTGATCTCATCTGACGCCCTTTGTTGACGCCGTTGACTGCAAGCCGCCACCGACAAACCTCCCACCACAACCGGAACGCCGCCGTGTTCGATCTCTCGCGCCTCTTCCTCTCTCGCAACGCCGCATTCATCGGCATGGACATCGGCCGCCATGCCGTGCGCATGGTCGAGTTGTCTCGCCGCAAGACCGGCGTGTTCGTGCTGCGAGGCTATGGCAGCGAACACCTTGCCGAGGGCGCCGTCACCGATGACGGCATCGACGATCTCGAACATGTCATGAACGCCGCCTCCCGCCTGTGGGAACGGTCGGCTTTCAAGGCGCGCAAAGTCGCCATCGGCATTCCTCCCGCGGCGGTCACCGAACGCACATTCCACGCCGGCCGCGGGCAGCCTGACGCGCGGCTTGAGGCGCTGGCCAAAGAACACATCGCGCCGCTGCTGGACTATCACGTCACCGATGCCTGCATCGATTTCTGCGTCCTCGAAGCGGCATCGCAGCTTGCCGGGCAAGTCGAGGTCCTGGTGGCGGCAACCCGCCGGGAAAACGTCGAGGATAGGCTCGCTGTCGCCGAATTTCTCAAGCTGCATGCCATCGTCGCCGAGGCGGAAAGCCACGCCGCACATGTCGCCGGCGGACGTGCCAACCCCTTTTCCGACATGGTTCTCGCCGCCGGAATCGACGCCGGTCAGTTGCAAGCGGAGGGATCAAATTATCTGGTCGCGTGCGGGTTGGCGTTGCGAGGATTCGACTGATGGCGAAGCTCAACTTCCTGCCCCATCGCATTGCCGAGGAACAGAAGCGGCAACAACGGTTCTACCTGATGTTCTGCAGCGCATTGATGGCTAGCGCCATCAGCGTGTGGATTGCCAAGCTGCTGCTCGACCGACAAATCACGCAACAGACAGCGCTGGTGCAGTTGTTGCAAGCCGAACACGCCAGACTCGACGCACAGATGGACCAGGGCAAGAACCTGCAAACAAAAATCGCTGCGCTGACAGCACAACTACAAGGCATCGCAGCGCTACACCAACAAAAAAATCACGCCACCCGGCTCTTGCAAACATTGGCGGCCCGGACGCCGCCCAAGATTCATCTGCGGACATTCAAACAACAAGGCGCGCACATCACCCTCAGCGGAAATGCGCCCTCCCCGACCGACATCGTCCAGCTGCTGGCGAATCTGCGTGAAGACAAGGGCGCACTCAGCCATGCGGAGCTGGTCGAAACGCATGTCGTACAACAGCTGCCGGGCGACGGCAAAGCACAGCGTACCAGCCATGACTTTGTCATCGCCACCGAACGCGCGCCTGTCGCGCGCAACAGCAAGGCCGCGCAATGACGGACCGTCCATCGATGCGCCATCCGGGCAATTTGCCGCCATCCCAACAAGTATTGATCTGCGTTGTTGCGTTTGCCGTGATCGTGTTCGCAGGCTGGCAGCACTTTCTGCAGCCGGACCTGCAGCAGCTGAAGGATCGCGAACGGGAAGGGCGAACGTTGAAGAGCGCGTACAAAGCCAAATTCGATACCGCTGTCAGCCTGCCCTTCCTGCAAACCCGGCTGCAACAAACGACGGAGGCGCTGCAATTGCAGTTGCGCCAGCTCGCCGCTCCCGACGATCGGGGTTCCGTGCTGCAAGACATCGCCACGACTGCGCAAGCGCACGGCTTGCTGTTCGAATCCGCCAAACCAGGCAACACCGACACCTTGGCCGACTACAGCGTCCACGCCGCCGGCATTCGTCTCAGCGGGAATTATCACGATCTGGGACGTTTCGCGGCCGACGTCGCGGCCATGCCGCACATCGTGGTATTGAGCGATCTGCAGTTGTCGGCGGCCGATCACAATAGCGTCGTCATGGAGGCTATCGCCTTGAGTTACCACCGTCGCACAGCAGACGACGATGTCGGACAAGTCCGCGCAACGGCAGCAAGGGACTTGCCATGAATCGACGACCTTCTACCGGGAAAATGCCCTTGTTCATGGCCGCCATGGCTCTTGCCGGCTGCGCAGAACGCGAGACGCCCGAGCAGTTGCAGGCCTGGTTCCACATGGCGCACAACAACGCGATCACGACGCCGCCGCGATCCGCTGCAGCGCCTGCATTCCTGCCTTTGCCTTATGAGGCAACGACCGGCCGCACGCCTTTTGAGCCCATCGATGCCGCTGAATCCTACCTCCTCCACGCGAGGCCGGCGCAACGTGGCGATGCGCAGCCCCTGGAAGAGTTTCCCCTGGAATCGATACGCATGGTCGGCACGATTTCACAGGAGAATCGCCGCTATGTCTTGCTGCAAGCGGACCGGATTGTCTACCTGGCCAAGTCCGGAGATTATCTTGGGAAAAATTTCGGCGTGATTCGCCGCATCGCCGACGACGAAATTGAACTGGAAGAACTGCTCCCCGCGGCAGAGGGCCGCTGGACGACACGCCAGGCGCTGCTGTCGCTGCAAGGCGGAAGGAAATGATCATGCATCCCGGACCATGCCACGCCGACAGCCTTCGCCGCCGCTTGTTGCAAGCCATTCTGGCGCTTGCCGCAGCGATGATGTGCGTCTTCTCATCCTCTGCGGCGACCGCACAAACGACCGATGCGCAACCTGGGCGAAATGCCATTCTCGCCATCGATGCGACGGCAACAAACAAGCACATCGACGTTCGCATCCGGCTTCGCGAACCGCTGGTGAGGCCGCCGCTGCATTTCTCCACGCTGCATCCTGCGCGCATTGCGATCGATCTTCCCGCCATGGACAACGCAACGGACAAACAAAGCCAGGACCTGAATCTGCACAGCCTGCGCTCCTACTCGATTGCGCAATCCGAAGAACGCAGCCGTATCGTCTTCAAGCTCACCTCTGCGCTGCCTTACACGCTCAGCGCAGAGGGCCGCAGCCTGATGCTGCGCCTCGATGTGTCCGCCCCTGCGACAAAGGGAGAGCCGTTGCCGATATCCCGCCCAGATGCGCCACTGGTGAAAAACATCGATTTCCGACGCGGCCCGCAGGGCGAAGGCCGCATCATCGTCGACTTGCCGGATGCAGCCACCGCGCTCAACGTCAGGCAACAGGGCAAGCAACTGATCGCCGAACTGAGCAACGCAGGCTTGCCGGCATCTCTGCAGCGCAGTCTCGACGTCGCCGATTTCGGCACGCCGGTGCGGACCATACGCAGCATTCAGGAGGGATCTGCAGTGCGCATGCTGATTGATGCGGAAGGCGCCTGGGAGTACAGCGCCTACCAAAAAGACACTCAGCTCGTCATCGACCTTCACACACCCGGGGACAAGGGCAAGCGTTCGCAGCAACAATATCGCGGCGACAAATTGTCGCTGCAGTTCCAGAGCGTCGAGGTGCGCGCGATTTTGCAGGTCATCGCCGACTTCACCGGCCTCAATATCATCACCAGCGACAGCGTCGCCGGCGCACTGAGCTTGCGGCTCAAAGACGTGCCCTGGGATCAGGCGCTGGATATCGTGCTGCAGGCGCGCGGACTGGACATGCGCCGCAACGGCAGCGTCATCTGGATCGCCCCGCACAATGAACTGCTGGCCAAGGAAAAACTGGAGCTGGAACAGCGCGCGCAAATCGCCGAGCTGGAGCCGCTGCGCGCCGAAGTCTTCCAGCTGAACTATCAGAAAGCGGAGGCGTTTCGCAAAGTCTTCGGCATCAGCGATGACGGCGGCTACGGCAACAGTTACGGCGGCGGTCCGGAACGCCGCAACAGCATCCTGTCGCGCCGCGGCAGCGCCGTGGTGGATCAGCGCACCAATCAACTGTTCGTCACCGACACGCCCAGCGTTCTCGACAACATTCGCAAGCTGCTGGAGAAAGTCGACATTGCCTCGCGCCAGGTGCTGATCGAAGCGCGCATTGTCGAGGCGGACGACTCCTTCAGCCGCAATCTCGGCGTGCGGCTGGGCTTCTCCGCGAAAGCCAACGGTTTCGCCGCCGGCAATAGCTATAACAGCGTCGGCGAACTGGCCGGACTGACGCCGGCAACACCCACGTCCTACGCCAACAATCGCGCCGTCAATCTGCCGGCGCAGGCCCTCGGCGGCGCCAGCGCAGGCAGCTTTGCATTGAGCCTTTTCAACGCCGCCGCCAATCGCTTCCTCAACCTCGAACTCTCTGCACTGGAAGCCGACGGCAAGGGAAAAATCGTCTCCAGCCCGCGCGTCGTGACAGCCGACCAGCAAGCCGCGCTGATCGAACAAGGCGAAGAAATTCCCTACCAGCAAGCCACCAGCAGCGGCGCCACGTCGACCGCGTTCAAGAAAGCCAATCTCAAACTGGAAGTCACGCCGCAGATCACGCCCGACGGCAACGTCATCCTCAGCGTCGACATCAACAAGGACAGCCGCGGCACCTCCACGCCGGGCGGCCTGGCCATCAACACCAAGCACGTCAAGACGCTGGTGCAGGTGGAAAACGGCGGCACGGTAGTCATCGGCGGGATATACACGCAAACCCAATCGACCAACGTCGCCAAAGTGCCCTTGCTGGGCGATATACCCGTCCTCGGCAACCTGTTCAAGAACACAACCAGGGTCGACGACAAGACCGAACTGCTGATCTTCCTGACGCCCAAAATCGTGATGGACCGGCAATTTCTACGCTGAAACAGGCCCGAAGCCATCTTTTTCCCGATATTTTCCCGACAACACAGCAACAGACGGTAAAATCGTCTGTTGCAGCCCGTTGCCATGGGAAGGCGCAAAACATGCACAGAACATGCACGCCGCCCCCTTTGCAACCGGCCCTCCGGACAATCCCGTAGTGAAATTAGCATATGACTGGAAGCATCTTTCTTGTCGGCCTGATGGGCGCCGGCAAGACAACCATAGGGCGTGCCCTTGCGAAAAAACTGAACAAGCGCTTCGTCGACTCCGATCACGAGATCGAGTCGCGCACCGGCGCAACCATCCCCGTGATCTTCGAGATCGAGGGAGAAGAAAGTTTCCGCAGGCGCGAAGCCGACGTCATCCGCGAACTGAGCGCCCAGCATGACATCGTTCTGGCTACCGGCGGTGGTGCCATCCTGCGCGCCGAAACACGTGAATACCTCAAACAGCGCGGCACCGTGATTTATCTGCGCGCAGGCATCAACCAGATCCTGCAACGCACCGGCCGCGACAAGAACCGCCCGCTGCTGCAAACCGCCGATCCGCGCCGCAAGCTCGAAGAGTTGTCGCGCCAGCGCGATCCCTACTACCGCGAGGTCGCCGATTTCGTCATCGAAACCGGCCGTCCGAACGTGCAATTCCTTGTGCAATCCATTTTGAGCCAGCTCGAGCTGACGCCCAAGCAAACCGCCGACATGCTGTCGACCGCCACCGAAGCCGCCAATACGGCGGCGACAACCATCGCGGTCGAAGCCATCTCCACCCTACTCAACAACGCTACTCCAGCAGAACCTGCCATGACCGCTTCCACCCTCTCCGCCATCGCCCTGCAAGTCGACCTGGGAGAGCGCAGCTATCCGATCACCATCGGCCACGGCCTGCTGTCCAATCCCGAATTGCTGACGCGCCATGTCGCCGGCAAGCGCGCCGCCATCGTCACCAACGACAAGGTCGGCCCGCTGTATCTGGCGCAGGTGCAGAAGCTGCTTGAAGACGCCGGCAAGCAAGTCACCGCCATCGTGCTGCCCGACGGCGAAGAAGAAAAAACCTGGAACAGCCTGATGAAGGTGTTCGACGTCCTGCTCGCAGAAAAATGCGATCGCAAGACCACCATGATCGCGCTGGGCGGCGGCGTCATCGGCGACCTGACCGGCTACGCGGCAGCGTCGTACATGCGCGGCGTGCCTTTCGTGCAGATCCCGACCACGCTGCTGTCGCAAGTCGATTCGTCGGTCGGCGGCAAGACCGGCATCAATCATCCGCTCGGCAAGAACATGATCGGCGCCTTCTACCAGCCGCAAGCCGTGATCGCCGACACCGCGACGCTGCATACGCTGCCGGCGCGCGAACTGTCGGCCGGCCTGGCGGAAGTCATCAAGCACGGCGCCATCATCGATGCGCCGTTCTTCGACTGGATCGAGGCCAACATCGGCAAGCTGGTCGCCAAGGACAACGCGGCGCTGGCGTATTCGATCCAGCGCTCCTGCGAAATCAAGGCCGACGTCGTGCGCCAGGACGAGCGCGAAGGCGGCCTGCGCGCCATCCTGAATTTCGGCCACACCTTCGGCCACGCGATTGAATCGGGCCTCGGTTACGGCCAATGGCTGCACGGCGAAGCCGTCGGCTGCGGCATGGTGATGGCGGCCGACCTGTCGCAACGCCTGGGCTTCATCGACGTTGCCACGAAAGATCGCCTGACCGCGCTGATCAAGGCAGCCGGCCTGCCGGTGGTGGCGCCGAATCTCGGCACACAGCGCTGGCTGGAACTGATGGAAGTCGACAAGAAAAACGAAGGCGGCCAGATCAAGTTCATCCTGATCAAGCCGCTGGGACAACCGCTGATCACCAGCGTGCCGCAAGACATCCTGCTGCAAACCCTGGCAGCGTGCACGGAAAGCTGATCGCATTTTCTTCCTGCTTGCCGTTTCGCTGCTCCTGTTTTGCGCTGCATTGAAGAACCTTTGAAATGAGTTCCTGACATGACCCAAGACGCGCCGCTCCAGCTTGCCCCCTATGCCGCACATGCAGCGAACTCGGCAGGGCGGCGCTTCCCGGAACCGGCGCCCGGTTCGCGCACCGAATTCCAGCGCGACCGCGACCGCATCGTCCACTCCACCGCGTTCCGCCGCCTCGAATACAAGACCCAGGTCTTCGTCAATCATGAAGGCGACCTGTTCCGCACGCGCCTGACCCACAGCATCGAAGTCGCCCAGATCGCCCGCTCCTGCGCGCGCAACCTGCGCCTGAACGAAGATCTGGTGGAAGCCATTTCGCTGGCGCATGACCTCGGCCACACGCCTTTCGGCCACGCCGGCCAGGATGAACTCAACAGCTGCATGAAAGACTTCGGCGGCTTCGAACACAATCTCCAGAGCCTGCGCGTGGTGGACGACCTGGAGCAGCACTACGGCGCGTTCGACGGCCTCAACCTGACCTTCGAAACGCGCGAAGGCATTCTCAAGCATTGTTCGCTCGCCAACGCCAGACAGCTCGGCGCCATCGGCCAGCGTTTCATCGACAAGAAGCAGCCAGGACTGGAAGCGCAACTGGCCAATCTGGCCGATGAAATCGCCTACAACAACCACGACATCGACGACGGTCTGCGCTCCGGCCTGCTGACCCTGGCGCAACTGGGCGAAGTCGACTTCTTCGCGCGCCATCAGCGCGAGGCCGAGCAGGTCTATCCCGGCATCACCGGCCGCCGCGCCATCAATGAAACCGTGCGCCGCATGATCAACGCCCTGATCGTCGACCTGATCCGCACCTCGCAGGCCAACATCGCCGCCGCCGATCCGAAGAACATCGGGGACGTCCGCAATGCGCCGCCGCTGATCGGCTTCTCCGAACCGATGCGACAAGAGGCGGCGATTCTCAAACGCTTCCTGCGCCAGAACCTGTATCGCCATTACCAGGTCAACCGCATGACCAGCAAAGCCCGCCGCATCATCGCCGAGCTGTTCGCCGCCTTCAACGCCCAAGCCAACCTGCTGCCGCCCGACTATCAGGTCGGCGGCGAAGACGACGATGCGCGTCGCCGCCAGGCGCGCCAGGTGGCCGACTATATCGCCGGCATGACGGACCGCTACGCCATGCGCGAACATCGCCGCTTGTTCATGGTGGAAGAACTTTAGGGCCTGTTAACAATTAATCTGCGAGTGCGAACGCGCGGCAGGCGACGCCTGCAGCCGTTCCCGAGGGTTGCTTTCACAAAGCGCGCTGCCCGCGTCGCCTGGCTTGCAGGTGGACCCACCACCTGCTACGCCACGCTCCTTGCCAGCACGCTTTGTGAAAGCAACGCATCTCGTAAATTAATTATTAACAGGCCCTGAAAAACCATCGTAGTAAGTTTTAAAACCGATTGAAATTTATTTCTTCTTTCAATCAATTCGGCGCTCAGCCATTGCACTCTCCATTGTCGTTGCTACCATTTGCTTGGTGGCCGCCGGCACACGTACGCGAGTTCCACTGCAAACGAACGACATGCAAAGATGAGCGTCATGCAGAGATCCATTCACTCACGAATACTAAACACCGGCATCCTGCTCCTTGCCTTGGCTATCGTCGGTCGCAGCGCCGCCGGGCACAGCGACAATCCTTCGCATCCGCCCGGACAAGGCGACATCGTCATCGGCCAATCTGCCGACCTCAGCGGGCAATTCGCCCCCATCAGCCAGCAATTCCTTACCGGCGCCAATGTCTATTTCGCGCAACTCAATGCCCAAGGCGGGATTCGCGGACGCAAGCTCAGGCTGCTCTCCGCCGACGACAAAGGCGACCCCGAGCTCGCCGTCAGGAACACCGTGCAATTTCTGCAGAACGCCGGGGCCGTGGCGCTGTTCGGCTATACCGGTGCACAGACCAGCATGGCGGTGCAGCCCATCGTCAATCAGCGGAAAGTATTGTTCTTTGCGCCGATCACGGGAAACCGGGCCGTCTACTCCACGGCCAACCGCCACATCTTCACGATTCGCGCCAGCTATGTGAACGAATATGAATATCTGTTTTCGCGCCTCCCCCGGATCGGCCTGAAACGATTGGCCATCTTCGACGACGGCACCGGGCCTCAGCAGATTGCCTTCATAAAAACCCTGATCGTCAACGCCAAGGCGCAACTGGTCGCGTCCGAAAGCGGCATCGGCCAGGACATCGACAAGATCGCGGACAAGCTGCTGCAGGCGCGGCCCGATGTCATCCTGATCATGAGCGTCACGCAAAAGCTGAACGTCGCCCTGATCAAAAGCCTGCACGCCAAGGCTTATCTCGGCTACCTCTACTGCAATTCCCTGATCTGCAGCCCGCTGCTCACCAACAATCTCGAGGACACCGCCAACGGCCTGATCATTTCGCAAATCGTTCCCTTCCCCTGGCGCGCCGCCACACCGATCGTGCATGAATATCAACACGCCATGCTCAAGGCCGGCATCAAGAAATTCAGCTACCTCGGCCTGGAGGGATTCATTGCCGCCAAGGTTCTGGCGGAAGGCATGCGTCGCGCCGGACCAAACATGACGCGCGAGAAATTAATTGCCGCCATGGAAGGCATCAATCAAACAAATTACAAGCTCGCCGGCTTCCGGATCAATTATTCCGCAACGAATCACCATGGCTCGACCTATGTCGACACAACAACCATCGATAAACACGGAACTATCGTGCATTAGATAATTGCGCCTTTGGCGGCCCGGGGGAAACGATTGTTTGCGATGCAGGCCGCATGGGGAAGATCGTTTCGAAAGAGGATTACCAAGCGGCAAAAACTGTACAACTTCAGCGAAAACGATACGTATTGTCTCGCTTTTGTCAGCAAATTCCTACATCGTTAGTTGCCTTTCTGACCTTCAGAATCCTTTTTGAATGCCGTAAGTTGAGGATGGACTGCGTTTCTTCCCCTTCTTTTGTGCGGTCCTTGTACAGGAGACTGCCATGGCAATCAGCACCACCGACCTCAATACCTTAAGCACCATCCCGCAGACAAACACCTTGCCTGCCAATACGGACAACACCGATGTGACGACCGGCACCGGTACGACCGCCAGCGCCAACGGCGCCGGTCAAACCAAGCTGACGCCCGAGATCGTGAAACAGCAATTCAATGCATCGATTCTGCAAGCCTCGCTGGAAGTATCGATCAGCTCGCAAAACGATCCGCTGGCGCTGGTGTACAAATCTGCGATCGAAAATATCAACCAGATCCTCAAGCCCCAGCTTGGCGACAATGCGATCCAGAACGCCGCGTCTCAGGACAACAGCCCGGAAGCGACTGCGGGACGCATTCTGTCGTTCATCAAGAGCGCGTTCCAGATGTTCAGCCTCAGCAACAGCACGCAGGGCACCGGCGATACGAACAACAGCGATGGCGCTGACGGTACGAACGGCAGCAACGGCGCCGATCAGAACGCCGCCTTCGACAATTTCATGAGCCTGATCCAAAAAGGCGTCGACCAGGGCTTCAGCGAAGCGCGCGGCATCCTGTCGGGTCTCAATGTGCTCAATGGCGATATCGCCAGCAACATCGATAAAACCTACGAGATCCTCAAAAAGGGCATCGCCGATTTCATCGACTCCATCAAGAATCCGAAGGGCGACGATGGCTCGACGCCTGCAACAGGCGATGGCAGCAGCTATAGCTCGACTTACACATCCGTCTCGATTTCCGTCTCGGTCACATCGATCCAGACCGAAGTCACCAACACCTGATGGATGCAGCAGTGGCCGCATCGGCGCAATGAAGATTGCGGATGTAAAAAAAGACGCGGCATGCCGCGTCTTTTTCTTTCATCGCTCACTCTGCGTTTTCATCCCACAACGCAGAGCGGTATCGGCCTAGCCTTTCAGCTTGGCGAACGCCGCCGCCATGGCGCTGTTCACCGGCGCTTGCTGACGTGACTGCTGCCCCTGGTGTTGCGACAGACGGCGTGCGTCGTTGCGATCGCCGCGCTGCTCAGGCTTACTGCCGGCCACCGGCGCGCTGTCGGACAGGCGCATGGTCAGCGCGATGCGTTTGCGCTTCTCGTCGACTTCCAGCACCTTCACCTTGACCACCTGACCGGCTTTGACCACCGTATGCGGATCCTTGACGAAGGTATTCGACAGCGCCGAGATATGCACCAGACCATCCTGATGCACACCGATGTCGACGAAGGCGCCGAAGGCCGCCACGTTGGTGACCACGCCTTCCAGAATCATGTCCGGACGCAGGTCCTTGATCTCTTCCACGCCATCCTTGAAGGTCGCCGTGGTGAACTCAGGACGCGGATCGCGGCCCGGCTTTTCCAGCTCCTTCAGGATATCGGTCACGGTCGGCACGCCGAATTTTTCGTCGGCATATTTGGACGGGCTGAGCGATTTCAGCAATGCCGCTTCGCCGAGCACGCCTTTGACGTCCTTGTTGATGTCGGCAAGGATCTTTTGCACCAGCGGATACGATTCCGGGTGGACTGCCGAAGCGTCCAGCGGATTCTCGCCATTCATCACGCGCAGGAAACCCGCCGCCTGTTCGAAAGTCTTGTCGCCCAGGCGCGGCACTTCGCGCAATGCGGCGCGCGAAACAAACATGCCCTTCATGTCGCGATACGACACGATGCTTTGCGCCACCGCCGCGTTCAGACCCGACACGCGCGCCAGCAGCGGCGCCGATGCGGTGTTGACGTCGACGCCCACGGCGTTCACGCAATCTTCAACGACCGCGTCCAGCGAGCGCGCCAATTGCGACTGGCCGACGTCATGCTGATACTGGCCGACGCCGATCGACTTCGGATCGATCTTGACCAGCTCCGCCAGCGGATCTTGCAGACGGCGTGCAATCGACACCGCGCCGCGGATCGAGACGTCCAGATCAGGCAATTCTTTGGAAGCGAATTCGGACGCCGAGTACACCGACGCGCCGGCTTCCGACACGACGATCTTGGTCAGCTTCAGTTCGGGACGCATCTTGATCAGGTCTTGCGCCAGCTTGTCGGTTTCTCGCGATGCCGTGCCGTTGCCGATCGAGATCAGCGACACATTGTGCTTCTCGGCCAGCTTGGCCAGTGTGTGCAGCGAACCTTCCCAATCGTTGCGCGGCTGATGCGGGAAGATCGCGGTAGTGTCGACCACCTTGCCGGTGGCGTCGACCACTGCCACCTTGACGCCGGTGCGCAGTCCCGGATCCAGGCCCATGGTGGCGCGCGGACCGGCAGGCGCGGCCAGCAGCAGATCTTTCAGATTGCGTGCGAAGACGTTGATCGCCTCGGCTTCGCTGCGCTCGCGCAGGCCGGTCATCAGTTCGGTATCCAGGTGCATGAAGACCTTCACGCGCCAGGCCCAGCGCACGGTGTCGGCCAGCCACTTGTCGGCCGGACGACCCTTGTTGCTGACGCCGAAACGTGCGGCGATGCGGTTTTCGCACGGGTTATGCGGCGCGTCCCACTTCGGCTTTTCTTCTTCCGTGTCCAGACGCAGGGTCACGGTCAGCATTTCTTCGCGGCGACCGCGGAACAGGGCCAGCGCACGGTGCGACGGAATGGTGCCGAGGGTTTCGGAGTAATCGAAATAGTCGGCGAATTTTTCACCGGCGTCCTGCTTGCCTTCGATTACTTTCGACTCGACCACGCCGTGGTCGGTCAGGTATTCGCGCAGGGCTTGCAGCAACTCCGCATCTTCGGAGAAACGCTCCATCAGGATCTGGCGTGCGCCGTCCAGCGCCGCCTTAGTGTCGGCCACGCCCGGGTTGTCGCCGTTGTCGGTGGTGAAGGCCGGCTTGAGGTACTTGGCGGCTTCTTCTTCCGGGTTCAGCATCGGGTCGTTCATGAGCGCATCGGCCAGTTCGGTCAGGCCGGCTTCGGCCGCGATCTGGGCCTTGGTGCGACGCTTCGGTTTGTATGGCAGGTACAAATCTTCGAGACGGGTCTTGTCTTCCGCATGGACGATGGCGTCGAGCAAAACCGGCGTCATCTTGCCCTGCTCTTCGATCGACGCAATGATGGCGGTACGGCGGCTTTCCAGCTCGCGCAGATAGCGCAGGCGCTCTTCCAGCAGGCGCAATTGGATGTCGTCCAGGCCGCCGGTGGCTTCCTTGCGGTAACGCGCGATAAACGGCACAGTCGCGCCTTCGTCGAGTAAGGCGACCGCGGCGGCGACCTGCGCCGGCTTGGCGACGAGTTCAAGAGCTAAACGTTGTTCGATGGAAGGCAACATGACAATGAAATCCGGGAATTGAAAAACAAGCGTTGGATGATACGCAATTCAACCGCATGCGCCAATCTTGACAGGACTTATTTCTTGCCGAATAGATGAAATAAATCGCTTGCATGCGGGCGCGGGTGGTTTTTGGGGCGATAAATTGTCAGAAACGCGCGCCGATTGGACGGAGCGATTCGATATCCGCGATAATCGTCGCTTTCATTGTTAACTTTTTATTATCCAGTATGTCTATCCGTCTCATCGTCGGCCTCGGCAATCCCGGCCCGGAATACGAGCAAACCCGGCATAACGCCGGCTTCTGGCTGGTAGACAATCTCGCCGGCGGCACCCGTCTTGCACGCGAAACGCGCTTCAACGCGCTGGCCGCAAAAACATTCATCGGCGGCAACGAAGTCTGGCTGCTCGAACCGCAGACCTTCATGAACCGTTCCGGGCAATCGGTCGGCGCACTGGCGCGCTTCTACAAGATAGCGCCGGACGAAGTGCTGGTGGTGCACGACGAACTGGATATTCCGCCCGGCAGCGCCAAGATCAAGAAAGGCGGCTCCTCGGGCGGTCACAACGGCCTCAAGGACATCACCGCGGCGCTCGGCACGCAAGACTACTGGCGCCTGCGCATCGGCATCGGCCATCCGCGCACCATGGGCCTGCAACAACCGGTCGCCGACTTCGTGCTGCATCGTCCGCGCAAGGAAGAACAGGCGCTGATCAACGAAGCCATCGAGAAGAGTCTCGATGCGATTCCTCTGCTGGTCGAAGGCAAGTTTGAAGCAGGCATGATGCAGCTGCATACGGCGGCGAAATAGTCCCGCGTCTCCCGGAACCGGGCTCCCAATAAAAAACGCCGGCAAGCTGCCGGCGTTTTCGCTTCTGCTCAGGAAATTACTTCAGCGCAGAAAACTTCTGCTCCAGCGTCTTGGCATCGATCGCGCCGGGGATACGCGAGCCGTCCGCAAAAATGATGGTCGGCGTGCCGGTGACCTTCATCTTCTGGCCCAGCGCCAGCACTTGCTCATGCGGCGCGTTGCACGATGCAGGCGCTGCCGATGCTTCCTTGCCGTTCATCATCCAGTCGCTCCAGGCCTTGCTCGGATTGGCGGCGCACCAGATGTTGCGCGACTTCTCGATCGAGTCCTGCGCCAGGATGTTGTACTGGAAAGTGTAGACGGTCACATTGTCGACTTCCTGCAAGGTTTTCTGGAAACGCTTGCAATAGCCGCAGTTCGGATCTTCGAACACGGCGATGAAACGCTTGCCGTTACCCTTGACGGTCTTGATCGCCAGGTCCAGCGGCAGGTCGGAGAACTTGACCTTGTTGATCGCCTGGATCTTTTCCTTGGTGAAATCGCGATAGGTTTGCGAATCGACCACGCGGCCGATGAACAAGTATTGCGCCTTGGCATCCGTATAAATCACGTCGCCGTCGATCTGCACTTCGTACAGACCGGAATACGGCGTCTTGGTCACCGCCTCCACCTTGGCGCCGTCGCCGAGACGCGGTTCAATCAGTTTCTTGATGGTGGCTTCGGTCGTATCGGCAGCACAGGCCGAACCGCCGACGCAGGCCAGGAACAAGCCGGCTGCGGCCACGACTGCGGAGAGTGCCGCTGGGAGTGCAAAAATCTTTTTCATGTTTATTCCAATGGAAGGACGGTCGTCGGAGCCGGTACAAGATGCTTCATCGACCGGCTCGCGCAAATTCTGCCCACACTATAAGTTAAATTAATTAAATCCGTTTGCCGAGCGCGTGGGCCATCAGGCGCCGCTTTAAGACCGGCAGGTGGTTCACCAAGTTCAATCCCAGATTACGCACGATGCGCAAAGGCTCGATATTGGTTTCAAACAGGCGGGCAAGACCGTCGGTCGCCAGTTGCATGAGCAACACTTCTTCCTTGCGCGCGCGAGCGTAACGCCCCAGCACGCGTGCATCGCCACAATCGCGTTGCGGTTCGCGCGCGCTGATCACATTCAATAACGCGGCAACATCGGCAAAGCCGAGGTTCATGCCGTGCCCGGCCAACGGATGAATCACGTGCGCCGCATCGCCGATCAACGCCACGCGCGCGGCCGTCATCGCATGCGGCTTCACCAGCGTCAGCGGAAAATCGCGCACCAGTTCCGGCTCCAGCGGCGTCAAGGCGCCCAGCACAGGTCCTGCGTATTTAGCCAGATGTTGCGCCAGTTGCGCAGCAGGCTGGCGCAACAAGGTTTCCGCCAAGGCATCCGGCGCCGACCACACCAGCGACACGCGCTGACCCGGCAAGGGCAACAGCGCCACGATGCCTTCGGCAGCAGTGAACCATTGATAGGCCACGCCCTGATGCGCCTTCTCGCAAGAAAAATTGGTCACGATGGCGCGCTGTCCATAGGCGCGATAATCGAGCCCGATGTCGCATTGTCCGCGCACCCACGACTGGCCGCCATCGGCGCCGACCAGCAACGATGCTTTCAGCACGTCGCCGTTTTCCAGTTGCAGATCGACGCCTTGCGCATCCGTGCGCAGCGACACGGCGCGACCGTTGGTCACGCGCACATTGGGAGAAAATTTCAGCGCCGCGTCGAGCGCGGCATTCAGATTGCGGTCCTCGACGATCCAGGCCAGGGCGTCGACATGCGCCGAGTAGGCATCGAAAGCCAGCTTGCCCGGATGGTTGTCGCCGTCGCCGAACACTTCCATGCCATCCACCGCTGCCACACGCGCCGCATCGAGCGCATCCCACACCTTGATGGAAGAGAGCAGATCACGCGCAATCTGATTGACCGCATAGACGCGCACGTCCCAGCTCGCCGGTTCGGCATTCGCAGTCGCCGACGATGCCGGCGCCAGCAAATTGACGCGCAGGCCGGCTTGCGCCAATGCCAAGGCAGCAGTCTTGCCGATCGCGCCGTTGCCGACGATGCAGATATCGCCGGACTGCGGATCCGTCGTCTTGCGTGCGGCGGCCGAAGAAGAATTTAATGTATGACCATTCATGGGAAAGCATTATAAACGGCTTCACGGCAACGCCTTCCTTGATCTCCATCACAAGAAACCCATAGAAACGCCGCATGAATAAAGGCCTGCGCGCCGACAACAAAGAGGAAACAAATGGGCTGAACAAACTTTTTATAAAAAAAGTGGAAGCACCCTTTGCATTCTAAAATTATCTTGCTATAATTCGGCCTCTTGGCCTGGTAGCTCAGTCGGTAGAGCAGAGGATTGAAAATCCTTGTGTCGGTGGTTCGATTCCGCCCCGGGCCACCAAGACATCAATGCCCACTGTTCTCAGTGGGCATTTTCGTTTCCGAAGAACGCCGTGCGGCGCAGGGTTTGGGCTGTTTTGCATGTGCGGCGGCTGTCCTTGAAAGCGACTGCTTTTACTTCGCTCGATTCTTTTTTGCTCTCTGTTCTCTAAAAAGTATCCGCAACTGCCGTTATTCAGCACGCGCAGAGTTCGTTGTAATTCAGAGACTTACACATGGATCGTGAAGATGGATTCGTTAGCAATGCTGCTGTGCGGACGAGATTTAAAACAATCGACATCCAACAATAAATAGTCAGTGGAGACATCCATGAAATATGCAGGATTCTGGAGAAGATTTGGCGCATTCTGGGCAGACACGATAATCCTCACTCCCTGGATGTGGGGCGTTGGCTATTTTCTAAGCGAAAAGTCGCGCCTATTCAATCTGTACTTTTTTATTCCAGGCTTGCTGTTTGGATGGTGGTTTTACGTCTACCTGGTCGCAAAACACGGAGGCACTCCCGGTAAGCTACTGCTTAAAATAAGAATTGCCATGGCCGATGGCTCATCCGTGACCTATAGAGCTGCAGCTATCAGATACAGCGTCCTCTTTGCACTGAGCACACTTTCATCACTTGCAGTGCTCATTGGCACTTTAAAAATGACCGATGCCCAATATTTTTCTCTCGACTATCTGGCGCGTTCCAGAATGACGCTGGAGCTTGCCCCGCATTGGTACACTACCATTTCCGTATTGCTGCAGATCTGGATCTGGGGAGAGTTTGTCACCATGCTGCTCAATAAGAAGCGCCGGGCTGCTCATGATTTCATGGCTGGTACTATCGTGATCAGACGCGATACCGATGCTGCGGTACCTCCTGCTGAAGGCGCATAGGCTCGCTTTATTCTTTTCCAACACTCAGGCATATATTGGAATCAAAGTACCGCCCTCCCGGCAGGCTTTTCCAATCAAGAGTAAAATCGACCTCAGTCTGTGAACTGTTGTCTCTGGTTAATGCATTTACTTAATTTGTCATTAACTTCCCACAGGGCGGCTCCGCGACTTTGAGCAACCATCATCACGCAGTAACACACCATGAACATCCCCGAGCAAGGCCAGTTGGTCTGCGGCCCTTGCGGCCTCAAGAGCGGCTACAAGATTCCCGTCAGCGCCATCTGGCACTACGCGACCTGCATCAAATGCCACACCAAACACAGCGTCACCGCACAGGTCAAACCTGACGAACGGTAAGCGACGAACAAGAATGAAAAAAGCGGAGCGCCTCTAAAAGGTCGCTCCGCTTTTTGTTTGGATCCGCCCGGATCAGCGCGGCTTGAGTTCCGTCAGGCCCTGCTCCGCCAACGCCTTCAACCAGCCAAGGCCGTCCGAAGTCGCCGCTGCCGGCACGTATTCGCAACCGATCCATCCCTTGTAGCCCAAGGCATCGATCAGCTTGAGCAGGTAGGGATAATTCAGCTCGCCGATATCCGGCTCATGGCGTTCCGGCACGCCGGCGATCTGGATGTGGCCGACGCCGGCCATGTCGCGTTTCAGCTTGACGGCAACGTCGCCTTCGACGATCTGGCAGTGATAGCAATCGAACTGCACCTTCAGATTCTCCGCGCCGATTTCTGCGCAGATGGCTTGCGCATCGTCCTGGCGATTGAGGAAGAAGCCGGGAATGTTGCGCGTATTGATCGGCTCGATCACCACGGTCACGCCGGCCAGGTCGGCGTGATGCGCCGCGTACGACAGATTGTCCATGTAGACGGCGCGATGTTTGGCGCGATCCTGCTCGGGGCGAATCAGGCCTGCCATCACATGCAGCGTCTTGTTGCCGATGACGTTGGTGTATTTCAGCGCGGTATCAATGCTGCGCTTGAATTCGTCTTCGCGTCCCGGCAGGGAGGCGATGCCGCGCTCGCCTGCCGCCCAGTCGCCCGGCGGCGCGTTGAACAAAGCTTGCGTCAAGCCGTGCGCGTCGAGGCGCGACCGGATTTCTTCGGCCTGAAAATCATAGGGAAACAAAAACTCAACGCCGCTGAAACCATCTTTGGCGGCAGCGGCGAAGCGATCGAGGAAAGCATGTTCGTTGTACATCATGCTCAGGTTGGCGGCAAAGCGCAGCATCGTGATCTCCTTGGAATGAAGGCGCGCATCTTGTTCAGATGCGCGCCGGTAAGCTTACTCGTAACAGTTACTTGTTGACCAGTTTAGGTGAAGTTTTTAACACGGCGGCAGAACCGATCACCAGCATGATCGCCAGCATATACATGCCGGTCGCGCCGTTGTGCGTTAGATCCTTCAGATAACCGATCAGATAGGGGCTGACGAAGCCTGCCAGGTTGCCGACCGAATTGATGGCGGCGATACCGACTGCAGCAGCGGCGCCCGACAGGAAGGACGTCGGCAGCGACCAGAACAGCGGTGCGCAAGTCAGCACGCCGGCAGCGGCCAGCGACAGCGATGCAATCGAGATTGCCGTGTTGTCGGCAAACAGGGCGGCGCCGACGAAACCGACTGCGCCCATCATGGCCGGCACGATCAGATGCCAGCGGCGTTCACGGCGCGCGTCGGCGCTGCGGCCGATCAGGTTCATCGCAATGATGGCGCAACCGAAAGGAATCGCGCTCAACAGACCGATGTGCAGGTTGCCGGTCACGCCGGTCGCCTTCACCAGAGTCGGCATCCACAGCGTCAGGCCGTACTGGCCCATGACGAAGCAGAAATAGATCAGGCACATCAGCCACACGCGCTTGTCGCCGACGATGTCTGCAAACGAGTGCACGCTTTCCTTGCCGTGCTGGTCGGCGGCGATTTCGTCGTCCAGCAATTTCTTTTCATCGTCGTTGAGCCACTTTGCCTTGGCGATACCGTTGTCCAGATACGCCAGCGTCGCCAGGCCGATCAGCACCGCAGGAATCGCTTCGATGACGAACATCCATTGCCAGCCGTGCATGCCGGTGGTGCCGTGGAAGGCGTCCATGATCCAGCCTGACAGCGGATTGCCGAGAATGCCGGCAACCGGAATGCCCGACATGAACACGGCGATCACCTTGGCGCGACGATGCGACGGATACCAGTAAGTCAGGTACAGGATGATGCCGGGATAAAAGCCGGCTTCGGCCAGACCCAGCAGGAAGCGCAGCACATAAAACTGCATCGGCGTTTCAACATACATGAAGGCCGCCGACAGGATGCCCCAGGTGATCATGATGCGGGCGATCCAGACGCGCGCGCCGACCTTGTGCATCAGAATATTGCTCGGCACTTCGAACAGGAAATAGCCGATGAAGAACACGCCGGCGCCGAGGCCGAATACGGTTTCGCTGAAGCCGAGGTCGACCGACATCTGCAGCTTGGCAAAACCGACGTTCACGCGATCCAGATACGCGATGACGTAGCACAGCATGAGGAAAGGCATGATGCGCCAAAATACTTTGGCGTAGACCCGGTTCTTTTCTTGTTCGTTGGCGCTGGAGCCCAATGCGGCTCCTAGTGTGGTTGATGCAGTCATGCTACGACAATCTCCTGTTGATTATGATAAGGCCGCTCCAACGGCCATTGGTTTAGAGCCGCTAACAAAACACGCTGACGGCGTTGCTTCTCCCGGTTCAGCTTAACTAAGGTACTTTCGTACTGCCTTCGTCGGCGCGCCTTGCCATCGACGTTTTGTTAGCGGCTCTGATGGCGCCTGCTTTAAAAAAATGCAGGCAATTTAAAAATCTGACGTGCTGATAGAAAATCGGCTGGCGCGTGGCTGGCGAAAAAAAGTGAATGCTGCCGCTGGGATACCGGTTTTCGCCGGCGTCCCTGTTCGATTGTTTTTTGTTTTATTGAAACCGATCCGGACTGCTGAATGACTACCAGCGGGCGTTGAACACCTCGCGCAACTCTTGCAGCGCAGCCTCGTCCAGTGGCGCCACATTGCCGCCTGCCAGATGCCACAGCTTGGCGGTTTCTTCCAGCTCTTCCAGGGCATATGCCGCCTTGGACACCGAGCTTTCCCACACTACCGGACCGAGGCGTTCCAGCAGCACGCCGCGCACCTTGCCGGCGAGTTGCTTCACCTGTTCCGCCACCAGCGGATCGCCCGGGCGGCGATACGAAATCAACGGAATGTGGCCGACCTTCATCACGTAATACGGCGTGATCGGCGGCAGCACATCGTCCTGCGACCACACGCCCTTGATGCTGAGCTTGACCAGGTAGGTCGAGTGCGTATGGACGACGCCGTGCATTTCCGGATTGTTGTCGTAGACCATGCGATGCAGCGCCAGCGTCTTGGACGGCTTGTCGCCCGAGACCCAGTTGCCGCCGGCATCGACCTTGGCGATGCCGGCCGGATCGAGGTAGCCGAGACAGGCGTCGGTCGGCGTGATCAGCCAGCCTTCCCCGTCCGGCAGACGCGCGCTGATGTTGCCGGCTGAACCGACGGTATAGCCGCGTTGATAGAGACTAGCGCCGGTACGGCAAATCTCTTCGCGCAGTTGGCTTTCCTTGCTCATTGCTTTGCTCCGCCAAGGAAGCGCAAGGCCTTCTCGAAGAAATCGACGCTACCGAAATTGCCCGACTTCAATGCCAGCGCCAGCGGCTGCTCGTCGAGCGTAGCGGTCGCCGGCACGCCCGGATCGATCTGCGGTCCAATGCGCAATGCGCGCACGTCAAGCGCCTGCACCACGGCACCGGACGTCTCACCGCCGGCCACCACAAACTGGCGTACGCCACGGTCGCGCAAGCCCTTGGCGATATCGGCCAATGCCTGCTCCACCAGATGCCCCGCCTTGGCCACGCCCAGTTCTTTTTGCACGTCCTTCACTTCGTCCGGCGTCGCGGTGGCGTAAATCAGCACCGGTTCTTGCTTGATGTGTTCATCCGCGAAGGCCAGCGCCTGCGCCACGATTGCTTCACCGCGCGCCAAAGCGAGCGGGTCGATGCGGTAGGCAGGATGTTTACTCTTCCACTCGGCGACCTGCGCATTGGTAGCCTTCGACGCGCTTCCTGCCAGCACCACCGACAAACCGTCAATCTTCGGCAATTGCGCCGCTTCGCCTGCCGCATGCAACAAGCCGGCGCGGCGGAAATTCTCCGGCAAACCGAGCGCGATGCCGGAACCGCCGGTGACCAGCTTGAGTTCGGCACACGCCTCGCCCAACACGTACAAGTCGCGGTCCGACACGGCATCGGCAATCGCCATCTTGACGCCGTCGGCGCGCAGCGCAGTGAAGCGCTCGGTGACGGCGGCGACATCCTTGGCCACGGTGTCGTAACGCACCAGGCCGACTTTGGATTCGGTCTGACGCTGCAGCACGCGCACCAGATTGGCGTCGGTCATCGGCGTGAGCGGGTGGTTCTCCATGCCCGATTCGTTCAGCAAGGCATCGGCGACAAACAGGTAGCCGCGATAAATGGTGCGACCGTTTTCCGGGAAAGCCGGGCAGGCGATGGTGAAGTCGGCGCCCAACTCGGTCAGCAGCGCATCGGTCACCTGGCCGATGTTGCCGGCGTCGGTGGAATCGAAGGTCGAGCAATACTTGAAGAAAAATTGCGTGCAGCCCTGTTGCTGCAACCAACGCAATGCGGCCAGCGATTGCTCGACCGCTTCGGCGGCAGGAATGGTGCGCGACTTGAGCGCGATCACCAGCGCATCGGCTGCGACGGCAGGCAACTGTTCGGGGATGCCGATGGTTTGCACGGTGCGCATGCCGCCGCGCACCAGCATGTTGGCGAGATCGGTGGCGCCGGTAAAATCGTCGGCGATACAACCGAGCAGAGGTTTGGCTTGGGACATGGTCAACTCCTGTATTGCTGGTACTGTTTTACTTTTACTGTTTCGATGGCGGCAGATCGATACCCGGGAAAATCTTGATCACCGCGGAATCGTCTTCGCCGCCGTGACCGGCAGTCGAGGCCATCATGAACATCTGATGCGCAGCGGCCGACAACGGCAACGGGAATTTGCTGCGGCGCGCGGTATCGAGCACCAGGCCCAGATCCTTGACGAAGATGTCGACCGCCGACAGCGGTGTGTAGTCGCCGTTGAGGATATGCGGCACGCGGTTTTCAAACATCCACGAGTTGCCGGCGCTGTGCGTGATGACTTCATACAGCGCGTCGGGATTGACGCCTTCGCGCAGACCGAGCGCCATCGCTTCCGCCGAGGCGGCGATGTGCACGCCGGCCAGCAGCTGATTGATGATCTTGACCTTGGAGCCGATGCCGTGCGTGTCGCCCAGGCGATAGACCTTGCCGGCCATGCCCTTGAGCACGTCTTCGATCTTGGCGTAGACGTCGGCCGGGCCGGAAGTCATCATCGTCATCTCCCCCGAAGCGGCGCGCGCGGCGCCGCCCGACACTGGCGCGTCCAGCATCAGCAAACCTTTTTCGGCAAGACGCTGGCCCAATGCAATCGAAAAGTCCGGCGCGACCGTTGCGCTGGAAATCACCACGCTACCCGCCTTCAATGTCGATGCGGCGCCGTTCTCGCCGAACAGCACGGTTTCGGTCTGTGCGGCATTGACCACCAGCGTGACGACCACGTCGACCGCTTTGCCCATCTCGGCAGGATTGGCGCAGGCGATGCCGCCTTCGGCCGCAAACTTGTCCAGCACTTCCTTGCGCACGTCGCAGGCATGCACCTTGAAACCCGCGCGCAGCAATGAGCGAGCAACGCCCAGACCCATTGCTCCCAGACCGATCACACCAACATTTTTAGACATCGTCGACTCCACTGATTGCGGCGGCGTTGGCTGTGGATCACTCAATCTCTGAGTCGGGGATCCGGCACGCTGCGCCTGGTTAGAATTTTTAACTGCGATTTTTTACTGCGAGTTTTTCCGCGTTTCTTACCGCGAGTATTTATCTTTGCTACCCGGCCTGACTCAAGCGCCGGGCCGCGTTGAACATATGCGTCTGCGCCGCCGCACGCGCCGCCATCTCGTCGCCGGCGCGAATCGCGGCGACGATGGCCTCGTGTTCTTCGCGCACCTGGCGCGAAAAGTCGTCGCGCCGCGCTTCGTTGCCACGCGTGACGGTGGTGGCGGCTTCCAGATACTGGCTGAGGAACTCCAGCGTCTTGATGAAATACGGATTGCGCGTCGCCGTCGCCAGCGCGCGGTGGAATGCGACGTCGGCAGCAACGCCGTCGCCGCCTTCCTTGACGTCCATGCCGATGCGCGCGAGTGCGTTGTCGATAGCGACCATATCGGCATCGGTGCGACGCTTGGCAGCCTGCGCCGCCACTTCGGCTTCGATGGCGCGGCGCAGCTCGACGATCTGCAAGACCGCTTCCGGCGAACTGACTTCGGTGTAATCGATGCGCAACGGCTTGATGCCGGCCTGCTCGGTGACGAACACCCCGCTGCCCTGGCGCGGTTCGACCACGCCTTCATGCTTGAGCCGGGAAATCGCTTCGCGTACCACCGTGCGGCTGACGCCGAATTCCTGCGCCAGCACGGCTTCAGTCGGCAATTTGCCGCCGCGAGGGAACGCGCCGAGGTCGATTTTTTCCAGCAATTGCCGCGCTACCGTATCGCTGAGCGCCTGCACCGGAATCTTTTGGAACATGAATGTCTCGTCGTTTTTGATGAAGTTATACGGTCATCATACAAATTTCTGTAGCGCGATGCAATCCATCACTACAAAATACTTTTCAGCAATATTTATCAAAGATGCAAACAATATGGCGTGTTTTGACGGAGATAGCGCGCAAATGGGAGATGGAGCGAACGCGAAGGCGCATCATGAGTATCCCGCACAGGACGAATGCACTACACAACTAGGGCGAAAATCGCATCTGTGGCACACTTCGCAGATCAAATTTTGCAGTCCATCACTGGTTATACAAACATGGCTTACGATCTTTCCGGCATGCTGGTCATCGGCATTTCCTCGCGCGCGCTGTTCGACCTCGAACACGAAAACGCCATCTACGACACCGAAGGCGTGACCGCCTATAGCGATTACCAGCGCCAGCATGAAAACGATCCGCTCGAACCGGGCACGGCATTCCCGCTGGTCAAGGCCCTGCTCCAGCTCAATACGCTGATCCCCGACCGGCGCCTGGTGGAGGTGGTGGTGATTTCACGCAACTCGCCCGACACCGGCCTGCGCGCCTTCAACGCCATCGAAACCCACAAACTCGACATCAGCCGCGCCGCTTTCACCGGCGGCGAACCGATCGTGCATTACCTGGAAGCATTCAAGATCGACCTGTTTCTGTCGCGCGACAAAAGCGATGTGCAAGCCGCCATCGACGGCGGCGTCGCCGCAGCGCAGTTGTATACCGCGCCGACCAATTACGTCGCCCCGGAAAACCAGATCCGCATCGCCTTCGATGGCGATGCGGTGCTGTTTTCGCGCGAGTCGGAGCAGATTTACGCCGAAAAGGGCCTGGAAGCCTTTGTGCGTCACGAACAGCGCCACCGCAACAAGGCGATGAAGGAAGGCCCGCTGGCCAAGTTGCTGTTCGCACTGGCGGAAATCCAGAAGCAATTCACGCCCGAAACCTGCCCGGTGCGCATCGCCATCGTCACCGCCCGCAACAGCCCGGCGCACAAGCGCGTGATCCACACGCTGCGTACCTGGAACGTGACGGTCGACGAAGCCTTCTTCCTCGGCGGCCTGCCCAAGGCCGACGTGTTGCACGCCTTCGGCGCGCACATGTTCTTCGACGACCAGGAAGGCCACGTCGAACTGGCCTCCGCCGTGGTCCCGTCGGGACGCGTCCCGTATGAAGGCGGCACCCTGAACGGCCGCGCCGCGCGCAAGCCTGTCGCGAAGCCGCCGGCAGCGCCGGTCGACAAGGCAGAGACCAGCGACAGCAACGCATCGCTGGAAGCATCCAAAACCTGAACCGCCGGCTCTCTATATATAACGCACCGCCCGCTGCCCTCACCGGCAGCGGGCGGTGTGCTTTCTGCCGTTGAAAAACGCTCCTTTATCGGGAACTGGTATACAAGATGCACCATTCCGGTGATCATCTCCCTTCCACACTGAATCGCCGCAACATCCCGCGTGGCGTACGCCGGCGCGACTAACCAGCCCTGAGGTGCGTTCCCGATGCCGCTCTCGCCCTGCCCAGGCCTCAGGTCTTTCTGTACGTCAATCTTGTATATCAGATTGGCATACATGGCATGCATATTGCTGTAGTGGGGACATGAGCACAGACGCCATCAAATCCTCGATTCAGATCGCCAGCCGCATCATGGAAGCGATCCTTGCCAAGCAGCTTGCCCCCGGCACGCGCCTGGGCGAGCAGCAATTGTCCGAATTGTTCGGCGTCAGCCGCACCCTGGTGCGCGAAGCGCTGACGCGCCTGGTCACGCGCGGCATCGTCACGGTCAGCGCCCGGCGCGGCTGGTTCGTCATCGAACCGACCCCCAGCGACGCGCGCGAAGCCTTCGAAGCGCGCCGCGTGATCGAACTCGGCCTGCTGCGCCACGCACGGCCCATCACCAAGACCGCGATCGAGCAGCTGCGCGACCACATCCGGCGCGAGCAGGCCGCTATCGAAGGCGACGACATCGGCGCCCGCAGCTACCTGCTGGGCGATTTCCACGTCGCGCTGTGCGAGTGCCTCGGCAACACCCTGCTGTCGGACACCCTGCGCGACCTGACCGCGCGCACCACGCTGACCGCCATGCTGCATCAGTCCTCGGAACAAGCCGAAGACTCGTGCGCCGAACACGTGCACATCGTCGCCGCCCTGGAACGTGGCGACCTGGCCGCCGCCGAACAACTCATGCACGACCACCTGCAACACGTCGAAGCCGGTCTCAACAAGGTCAGCGTCAATGATCCGCTGGGATCGCTGCGCCAGGCGCTGGCGCCCGTGTCCGCCGTGGGCAACTCTTTTGCAGCACCCGCGAAGCCGAAGAAATCTGCTTCGCGATCCGGTAAAAAAACCGTGGCTGCTTCAGCCACCTCTCTCACTTCTGTCACTTCATCTCAACCTGGAGAATCATGATGAAACTCTCGAAACTTTTGCTGGGCCTGATGGCTGGCGCACTGTTGATTTCCGCTTCCGCCGCGCGCGCCGAAGCACTGGACGACATCCAGAAAGCCGGCGTGCTGCGCGTCGCCGTGCCGCAAGATTTCCCGCCGTTCGGCTCGGTCACCGCCGACCTCAAGCCGCAAGGCCTGGACATCGACGTCGCCACCCTGATCGCCAAGAAACTGGGCGTCAAGGTTGAGCTGATTCCCGTCACCAGCGCCAACCGCGTGCCTTACCTGCAAACCAAGAAGGTCGACCTGGTCATCTCCAGCATGGGCAAGAATGCAGAACGCGAAAAAGTGATCGACTTCACTGCCGCCTACGCACCGTTCTTCAACGGCGTGTTCGGCCCGGCCGATCAAAAAGTCAGCGGCCCCGCCGATCTGGCAGGCAAGACCATCGGCGTGACCCGCGGTTCGGTGGAAGATCTGGAACTGTCGAAGATCATTCCGGCCAGCGCCACCGTCAAGCGCTATGAAGACAACAACGGCACCATCAGTTCCTTCCTGTCGAACCAGGTGCAACTGGTCGCGACCGGCAACGTGGTCGCCGCCGCCATTATCGCCAAGAACCCGCCGAAGAAGCCTGAAACCAAGTTCCTGATCAAAGACTCGCCATGCTTCATCGGCCTGAACAAGGACGAGAAAAAGCTGCTGGACAAGGTCAACGCCATCCTCGCCGAGATCAAGAAAGACGGCGAACTGAGCGCACTGACCGTGAAGTGGCTGGGTCTGCCGCTGCCGGCAAATCTGTAATTGCTTAGTAGCGACACCGGGTCCCGGCATACGCCGGGATGAACGGGGATGTGCGGGGATGGCTCAAAACTTGCTGAGCAATAAACGGCAGCAACAGCGAGCAACGCCCCGGCCAACGCGGGATCCGGTGACTCTTGATTCCAAGTGATTCAACGCTGACCACCATTTTCAGAAAATGAAACCACATGGCCTATCACTTTGATTTCCTGTCGACCTTCGACTATACCGACGTGCTGGTCAAGGGCGTGCTGACGACGATCGAGCTGATCGCCATCGGCGGCGTCATCGGCATTGCCGTCGGCATCTTCGGAGCGTGGGCGCGTACGCAGGGACCGCGATGGCTCAAACCCATCGTGAGCGCCTACGTCGAGCTCATACGCAACACGCCCTTCCTGGTACAGCTGTTCTTCATCTTCTTCGGCTTGCCCAGCCTGGGGATACAGATCAGCGAAATGCAGGCCGCAATTCTGACCATGGTGATCAACCTCGGCGCCTACAGCACGGAAATCATCCGCGCCGGCGTCAACGCCATTTCGCGCGGACAGATGGAAGCGGCGCTGAGCTTGTCGATGTCGCGCATCCAGGCGTTCCGCCACATCATCCTGCGCCCGGCGCTGCAAAAAATCTGGCCGGCGCTGTCGAGCCAGATCGTGATCGTGATGCTGGGGTCGGCGGTGTGTTCGCAGATCGCCGTGGAAGAATTGTCCTTCGCCGCCAACTTCATCCAGGGCCGCAACTTCCGCGCCTTTGAAGCTTACCTGGTGGCGACGGCGGTGTATCTGGCGATGGCGATCCTGCTGCGCCAGTTCCTGCGCCTGATCGGCAACAAGTTCATCTTTGCGCGGAGGGCCTCATGATTTCCTTTTCCTTATGGGACATCGTTCGCAACCTGCTGCTGGCAGGCCGCTGGACCGTGCTGCTGTCGCTGGCGACTTTCGTGCTGGGCAGCGTGGTGGGCATGATCATCCTGTTCATGCGCATTTCCAAGCGTCCTTTCCTGCGCCGTACGGCCCAGTTGTATATCGAAGTCTTCCAGGGCACGCCGCTGCTGATGCAGCTGTTCCTGATCTTCTTCGGACTGGCCCTGTTCGGCATGGAAGTTCCGGCCTGGCTCGCGGCCGGTCTGGCGCTGACCTTGTGGAGCGCCTCCTTCCTCGCTGAAATCTGGCGCGGTTGCGTGGAAGCGGTTCCGCGCGGCCAGTGGGAAGCCTCTTCGGTGCTGGCCATGGGCCACATGCAGCAGATGCGCCACATCATCCTGCCGCAGGCGCTGCGCATCGCGATTCCGCCTACCGTCGGCTTCAGCGTGCAGATCATCAAGGGCACTGCGGTGACCTCGATCATCGGCTTCGTCGAGTTGTCGAAAGCCGGCACCGTGATCACCAACGCCACCTTCATGCCGTTCACCGTGTTTGCCGTCGTCGGACTTTTTTACTTTGCCCTGTGCTGGCCGCTGTCGAAGTACAGCCAATTTTTGGAAAGGAAATTCAATGCCGCTCATCGCCATTGAGGATGTCAAAAAACGCTACGGCGACAACGAAGTGCTCAAGGGCATTCGCCTGTCGGTCGAAGCCGGGGAAGTGATCGCCATTATCGGCAAGAGCGGTTCCGGCAAGAGCACCCTGCTGCGCTGTATCAACGGCCTGGAAACCATCGACGAAGGCTCCATCAGCGTCGCCGGCGCCTACCTCGGGCAAAGCGAACTGGAACTCAAGACGCTGCGCCTGAAGGTCGGCATGATCTTCCAGCAGTTCAACCTGTTCCCGCATCTGAGCGTGGGCCGCAACGTGATGATCTCGCCGATGATCGTCAAGGGCATGCCGGAAGCGGAAGCCCGCGAGCTGGCCAAGAAGAATCTGGAGCGCGTCGGCCTGGGCATGAAATTCGATGCCTTCCCCGAGCAGTTGTCGGGCGGCCAGCAGCAGCGCGTGGCGATCGCCCGCGCGCTGAGCATGCAGCCGCAAGCCTTGCTCTGCGACGAAATCACCTCGGCGCTCGATCCGGAACTGGTCAATGAAGTGCTGGCCGTGGTGCGCAGCCTGGCGGATGACGGCATGACGCTGCTGATGGTCACGCATGAAATGCGCTTCGCGCGCGAAGTGTGCGATCGGGTGGTGTTCATGCACCAGGGCAAAGTCCACGAAATCGGACCGCCGGAAGAACTGTTCACCAATCCGAAAACACCGGAACTGCAACAGTTCATCGGCATGACGCATTGAATCTTCGTTACTGAAGCCCTCAATCCGCCGTCATGGCGGTCGTTGAAAACGAAAAAGCCTGAGTGTTTGCCACTCAGGCTTTTTCATTCGCGGCATCGGAATCAAAAAAAACAATCAGCGCGAAATCTGGCACACCTTCTGACCGTTTTCGACAAACTGCACCGGCCCCGTCGTATAACGCTCCTTGGGGATTTCCACCAGCAGGAAATCCTTGATCTGGTAGGTCGCACCGGACGCCGGACGCACAAAACGGTATTCCAGCTTCAGCACGCCGCCCTTCATCGTGACCTTGTCGGCGGTGAAGATCTGGCCGCGCTCGGCGGCGTCGGGCGCCTGGATCACGCGCGTGGCCAGCATCAGCTGGCGTGTTTCGAAATACTCAGACGACGGCGCCAGCGCATTCTTCTGACGCATCGCCGCCGCCGGCTGGAACCAGTAGTTCCATTCGCCGGAAGAACGGATCAGGGCGCACAGCACCGGTTGCTCCTTCTCGTCCCAATTCTTGACGAAGCTCTGGTAGGAGCCGCTCGGTATCGTCGAGAAAGGCACCAGCGTCGGATCTTCCTTTTTCTTCCAGAACATCAGAGAGCAGCCGGAGAGCGTCACACCCGCGCCCGCCAGCATGCTGCATGTCATCGTCGTTGCAATTATCTTTTTCATACCTGATTTCGCACTTAGCGCTACTAACAAAACGCCGCTGGCGGCGTTGCGTCTCCCGGTTCTGCTCAACTAAGGCACCTGCCTACTGCCCGCATCGGCGTGCCTTGCCATCAAGGTTTTTTAGCAATTTTTTGGTCCCGTTGACGGCACAGCATTAAAACATGCAAATCCTGCGATGCGAAGAATTTCACGAAATCTTTACGCTTTTATTCTCCTCATCGCTCTACGCAGGACATATCGCACTCAAATCCTGAGTTAGCACGCAGCTGGTTCAGTTTTTGCAGGAAGGGAGTTTTTCGGTCGCATTCCACTTTTCTGAGAAAATACGCCATCGCTTTAGTTCATTTGTTTCAGCGCATTTATTTCAGATCACTCGTTTCAGTTCAACAAAAAGGCCCAGCCATGACTTCCTCCGCCACCCCCAGCCTCCCTGCAGACATGCGCGCGTTCATCGAAGCGCTGCCTAAGACCGAGCTGCACCTGCACATCGAAGGCACATTGGAGCCGGAACTGCTGTTTGCCCTGGCGCAACGCAACAAAGTCGACCTGCCCTACGCCTCGGTTGAAGCGCTGCGCGCGGCCTACGCCTTCACCGACCTGCAATCCTTCCTCGACCTGTACTACGCCGGCGCCAACGTGCTGCGCACCGAACAGGACTTCTACGACATGACCATGGCCTACATCGATCGCGCACGCGCCGACAACGTCCGCCACGCCGAAATCTTTTTCGATCCGCAGACGCACACCGAGCGCGGCATCGCCATCGACGTCGTGTTTGCCGGCATCGCCCGCGCCCTGCGCGCAGCACGCGAGCAGCATGGTTTTTCCAGCTCGATGATCATGTCCTTCCTGCGCCATCTGTCGGAAGAAGACGCCTTCGTCACGCTGGACGCCGCCTTGCCTCTGCGTGAGCAATATGCCGACCTGTGGAACGGCATCGGCCTGGACTCGTCCGAGCGCGGCAACCCGCCGGAAAAATTCGCCCGTGTGTTCGCCCGCTGCAAGGAGCTCGGCTTCCATCTGGTTGCCCATGCCGGCGAAGAAGGTCCGCCGGAATACGTCCTCAGCGCGCTCGATGTGCTCAAGGTCGAGCGCATCGACCATGGCGTGCGCAGCGAAGAAGATCCGGCGCTGATGCAACGCCTGATCGATGAAAAAATGCCGCTGACCGTGTGTCCCCTGTCCAACCTCAAACTGTGCGTGGTCGACGACATGGCCGAGCACAATATCGCCCGCATGCTGCGCGCCGGTCTGGCGGTGACGGTCAACTCGGACGATCCGGCCTACTTCGGCGGCTACATGAACGCCAACTATCTGGCGATTGCCGCGTCGCTGGCGCTGACGCGCGCAGAACTGCTGCAACTGGCGCGCAACGGCGTCAACGCCAGCTTCCTGCCGGCCGCCGACAAAGCGCGCCTGATGCAGGAAGTGGAAGAATTCGGCGCTGCGCACTGACAGAACTGAAATCGCCATCGACAACACAGCGTTTCCAGCATAAAAAAACCTGCCGTTTGAAGACGGCAGGTTTTTTTACGTGCGCAACTTATACGGCGATCAGGCTTGCAGCAGCTCCCCCAACGCCAGCGTCACCACCTTGGTCGCTTTGAGCAAATCGTCCAGACGCAGATTCTCGTCCGAATTGTGGCCACGCGCTTCCATCAGCGTGCGCGGTCCGGCGCCGTACAGGATCGTCGGAATGCCTTGCTTGGTGTAGTGGCGGGCGTCGGTATACAGCGGCACGCCGTGCGCGGCAACCGGTTCGCCCAGCACGGCTTCGGCGTTGCGCTGAAACGCGGCGATCAGTTTTTCCACACCCGGCAGCTCGGCCAGCGGCTCCGCCAGCAGGATGCGCTGCACGCTGATTTCAATACCCGGGTAATGGGCCGCAGCGGCATCGATCACGCGGTGCAGATCGCCTTCGGCGTCGAAGCCCGCCTCTTCCGGAATCATGCGCCGATCCAGGCGGAACGACGCCAGGTCGGGAACCACGTTGGTGTTGATGCCGCCCTTGATCAGGCCGACGTTAAGGGTCGCGTGATTGATGCCGGTGACCTTGGATTTTTTCTTCGCCAGCTCGGCGCGATAAGCATACAAGGCTTGCAAGATGCCGGTGGCCGCTTCGATCGCATCGATGCCGGTGTGCGGCATGGCGGCGTGCGCCTGCTTGCCCTTGACCGTAACTTCCAGATGCAGGCAGCCGTTATGCGCGGAGGTGATGCCGTAGGCGAAACCGGCCGAGATCGCATAGTCCGGCTTGCTCAGGCCTTGCTCCAGTATCCATTTCGGACCGATGTCGCCGCCGGCTTCTTCGTCATAGGTGAACTGCAATTCAATCGCGCCGTTCAGCGCGACGCCTTGCTTCTCTGCTGCGATCAGCGCCAGCAGCGCCCAGGTGTAGGTGGCGAAATCCGACTTCGATACGGCCACGCCGCGGCCATACATGACCGGGCCGTGTTCGGCGTCCTGCACGATTTCGCCGCCGTAGGGATCCTTGCTCCAGCCGAGGCCCGGCGGCACGACGTCGCCGTGCGCATTCATGGCGATGGTCGGGCCGCCGCTGCCGAAGCGCTTGCGCACGATCAGGTTGGTGGCCGAGATCATGCCGTTGGCGTTGACCAGCGCATCGGGCACGACATGCGCCTCGACTTCAAAACCCAGTTCTTCCAGCAACTGCTTTGCGCGTACGCCATGGGCGGCGCAATCGCCGGGAGGATTGTCCGACGGCACGCGCACCAGTTCCTGCAGGAAACGTGTCTGGGCGCCGTGTTCTTTGTCGAGAAAGGCTGTGGCCAGGGAATGCAGGGATGCTGATGCTGACGCTGACGAAGATAATGAAGATGACGACATAGAGGACCTGTGAAGATAAACGATAAAAACGCTGTATTCATCCCGGGCTGATATCGGAAAACATCATCCCGGCAAGCAATGGATCATTGTAGAAGACTTACGCCCCGCATGGTGGCGCGCCTTTGGCAGCAATCCTCAGCGCACTGAAGAACAGAAAGAGCGCAGCAAGTACGGTTCTTGCATAAGATAGAAAAGAATCGTCAAAACGCATAAGCAATTCCTGATGAAAAACCAGCAAACAATTGTCGACAATAAAAAATCACAGCTTCTGCGGCGTCAACACGCGCCGCAGATTGTTGTCGCTTGGAGCATTGCCGCCAATTGCACCGCCGCAAGCCTGCAGCAGCGCACTGCGTTGTGGTGCAAGCGGAGCCGGCAATCGTCAATTCTGGTGCAAACATTCACCAAATTGTCGCTAATCGATTTATTCATTGTCGACAATACTGCGCGCCGGTACGACTCCTGCTCCGCATCCGGCAGCAGCGCAATCCTTTTCTCTCATTGATGTCATTCTTAAACAGCCATGACCAAATCAACCAAGACATCCCGCTCTTTCCTGGCTTCGCAAACCGCCGTCCGCGATCAGTCGCCGGCGGTGGAGGAACGCATTTACCAGGACATCTACGACGCCATCATGGAACATCGCCTGCCGCCGCGCACCAAGCTCACTGAGCAGGTCTTGTGCCAGATTTACGATACCGCCCGCCACACAGTGCGCAAGGTGCTGTCGCGCCTGGCCACGGAGGGCATGGTCGATCTGGAAGCCAACCGCGGCGCCTTCATCGCCAGCCCGTCCAACACCGAGGTGAAGGACATGTTCGAGCTGCGCAACATCATCGAATACGCGGTGCTCGACAAGGTCGGCCGCGAAGCCAGCACGCGCCAGATCGCCGGCATGCGCAAGATGGTCGAAGAAGAACGCCAGTCCTACCTGACCGGCGACCGCCCGCGCTGGATCCGGCTGTCGGCCCAGTTCCACCTGGCGCTGGCGGAGCTGACCGGCAACGCCTTGCTGGTCGACACGCTGCGCAAGCTGGTCTCGCGCACCACGCTGATGATCGCCAAGACGGAAGCGCCCGGGCACAATGCCTGCTCCTTCGACGAACACGACACCGTGCTGGCGGCGCTGGAAAGCGGCGACATCGCATTGGCGCAAGAGCACATGGCACACCATTTGCACTTATGCGAAGACCGCGTGCGTCCCAACGACGACGATCATTTCGATTTGCGTGCAGTGCTGGGCAAGAACGCCTGAGCGACAATACGACTTCGACGGCAAGGCCGCAGCGGCGTGGCAACATCAGCGAACACCGTCTTCATCATTACAAAAGAACACATGCACTACATGCAACCAGCAGACAATTACCCGCGCGACCTGATCGGCTACGGTCGCAACGTCCCTCACGCCAACTGGCCGGGCCAGGCCAAGATCGCCGTACAGTTTGTCCTGAACTATGAAGAAGGCGGCGAGAATTCGGTGCTGCACGGCGACCCGGCGTCGGAACAATTCCTGTCCGAGATCATCGGCGCGGCCGCCTACCCGGCGCGCCACCTGTCGATGGAATCGATCTATGAATACGGCTCGCGCGTCGGCGTCTGGCGCATCCTGCGCGAGTTTGAGAAACGCCAGTTGCCGCTGACGGTCTTCGGCATCGCCATGGCGCTGGAGCGCCATCCCGAAGTCACCCAGGCCTTTGTCGAACTGGGCCACGAGATCGCCTGCCACGGCCTGCGCTGGATTCACTATCAGAACATGGACATCGAGACCGAGCGCGAACACATGCGCGCCGCCGTCGAGATTTTCCGCAAGCTGACCGGCGTCCATCCGCAAGGCTGGTACACCGGCCGCGACTCGCCCAACACGCGCCAACTGGTGGTCGAGCACGGCGGCTTTACCTATGACTCCGACTACTACGGCGACGACCTGCCGTTCTGGACCAAAGTCGCGCTGGCCGACGGCAGCGAACAGCCGCATCTGGTGGTGCCGTACACGCTCGACACCAACGACATGCGCTTCGCCACCCCGCAGGGCTTCAACACCGGCGAGCAGTTCTTCCAATATCTCAAGGACAGCTTCGACGTGTTGTATGCCGAAGGCGAAGAAGCGCCCAAGATGCTGTCGATCGGCATGCATTGCCGCCTGCTCGGCCGCCCCGGCCGCTTCGCCGCGCTGCAACGCTTCCTCGACTACATACAGTCGCATGAACGCGTCTGGATCTGCCGCCGCATCGACATCGCCGATCACTGGCGCGCGCAACATCCGTATCCGGCGAAATAAGCCGCTGACCGGACCGTCCGCGCAAAACAAAAAGGCTGAACATGAAGTTCAGCCTTTTTTCTTTCCAGCCGGTTCTTGTCCGCTGGTTCTTTCCTGATTACTCGCCTTTGGCGCCGCCCTCAAACCACTTGCCCAGCAACGCGCGCTCGTCGTCCGTGATGTTGGTCAGGTTCCCCAGCGGCATGGCTTTTTGCACCACGGCCTGCTGATAGATCTGCTGGGCGTGCTGCAAGATGCCGTCCTTGCTGTCGAGCAGGATGCCCTTGCCCGGCACCGGCATCAGCGTCGGCTTGGCTGCGTGGCACTGAATGCAGCGCGTCTCGACCACCTGCTGCACCTGGGCGAACGAGACTGCGGGAGCGCCTTGCACCGCAACCGGCGCCGGCTGCAGCGCCGACTTCGGCACGATCCATGCGGCCACGCCGGCCAGGATCACGACCGCTGCCGCCGGATACTGCCATTTGAAAATACCCTTGTGCTTGAGCACGAAGAACTGCCGGATCAGCACCCCTGCCAGCATGATCAACAGCAGCACCAGCCAGTTGTTGGCGGCGCTGTAGGTCATGCTGTAGTGGTTCGACAGCATGGCGAAGATCACCGGCAGCGTGAAGTAAGTGTTGTGCACGCTGCGCTGCTTGCCGCGCTTGCCGTGGATGGGATCGGGACTCTGGCCGGCGCGCATCGACGCCACCATCTTGCGCTGGCCGGGAATGATCCAGAACAGCACGTTGGCGCTCATCACCGTCGCCAGCGATGCGCCCGTCATCAGGAACGCCGCGCGTCCGGAAAACACATGGCAAGCCACCCAGACTGCAGCGACGACGTAGATCGTGACCAATATGCCGACCACGCGATCGCCGCCCGGCTTGTCGCCGAACAGACGACAGATGGCGTCGTACACCACCCAGCCCGCCGCCAGGTATCCCAGCGCGGCAAACACCGCCGTGGTCGCCGTCATGTCGAGCACATGCTTGTCCACCAGGAAGGTGCCGGCGTTGAACAGGTACAACACCGAGAACAAGGCAAAACCCGACAGCCAGGTACTGTAGGACTCCCAGAAAAACCAGTGCAGGTTCTGCGGCAGCGTCTTCGGCGCCAGCAGGTATTTTTGCGGATTGTAGAAGCCGCCGCCGTGCACCGCCCACAGCTCGCCGCCGACGCCCTTTTGCAGCAACTCCGGGTCTTCCGGTTTGGTCAGGCTGTTGTCGAGCCAGACGAAGTAGAACGACGAACCTATCCAGGCAATCGCCGTGATGACATGCAGCCAGCGCAGCAAAAGGTTGAGCCAGTCGAAGATGTACGCTTCCATGTTGTCCCGCTTTTCAATTCGTGAATTCGTTTGAAAACTATTTATACTGTTTATTTGGCGACAGCGATTTCAGACAATCATTGTCGACAATTTTTCTTGCCTGTTTCCCGCCGCACGGCGCTGCCTGATCGCAGTAACATCCAGACCCGGCCTTGCTTGCACGGCTTCTGCACAGAGCCTGTTTTAGTGCAGCGCGTCAAAATTAGTGCAGCATCGGCACCAATCCGTCACAAACATTCGTCCGCTTTGTTGACAAAAACGAACCGGCTTACCGCCAATATCCATGGAGCAGGACTTATGCCAATGGCATGACGACGGCCTCCATTATCAATCGATTCGTCCAATAAAAAATGCCAGGTCCGAAGACCTGGCACTTAAGCTCCGGCAGATCCTGCCGAAACAAAACAATACGGCGCGACGCCCGCACCGCATCGTTTGCAGAACCATTTAGAAATGGTATTCGGCGCGGATCATAGGCGTCTTGGCCAGCGAGCCGGGAACGGTATGCGGGTTGCCGAACTTGTTGCGCCAGTATTGATATTCCAGCCCGACGCGGAAAGTATTTTTGCCCATGCCCAGCGGCATGCCGACGTCGTACATGATCTGGCCGTCGAAGTTCAATTCAGGCGCAGTACCGCCGCCGAATTCGTTCTTGCCCTTGGCGGCGATGTAGTTCACATAGCCTTCGAACGCAAAGCCGCTCGTGCCGAATGGGATACCCCAGGCAGCATTGAGCATCGGATGCGTGTCGTAGGAATAACGGCTGGACATGCGCACGCCGTTATTCAATGGCTGGTTGCTTTCCCACAGAGCCAGCAGGCTGATATTCAAGAAGCCCGGCACGTCCATCATGATGGTAGGACCGGCAACGATCATACGCTTGCGCGAGCTGTAGCCGGGGTCATTCTTGGTGTTCCAGTCAAAGCCGGCCGTCAGGCCGAAGCCGCGTGCAGGACCGAAAGAGAGATCTTTCCCGGCGACCTTGCCGATATCCAGTGTATGGCGATAGACGATATAAGCTTCTTGCGATTCATTGTCTTTGCTATCCGACATCAGCAGGTCGACGTTCAGATAGTTGGTGCCGTATTTGTAGCCGCTGGCATGCGTGAAGTTGACGATTTTCTTCGAGATGTCTTGCGAATTGAACGGCTCGGCAAACTTGGTGCCGTAGCGAATACCGATCGAATTATCCGCCCAGTCGGCTGCGTTGGCCGACATGCTGCCCATGGCCGAAACCGCCAGCGCTGCAGTAGTCAAGCACATCCCCATTGCACTTTTCTTCATACGTTTCTCCCTTTTTACAATTCATGAAAAATAAAATCCGGATCCCATGCGCGCATCGTGCGATTACCAACAACTGAGCATGCGGTTTATCGTTTGATCAGTCGTCGGTAAGGTACTTTGACGCGCTCCTTCATTTGCTCACCCATTCAAACAAGGTCGGTCATGTTGCTGCCGGCATCTGCCGAAGCTCAATCCGCCGGGTTCGTTAATGCAAACGCCGTGCCAGCAAAAAATCACGCGTCGGAAAAACTGTCGACAAAGCGGTGGGCGATTAAAAACAGATTGGGAGCCGCATGCGCGCGGCGATAAATGAAAGCAGCACAGAAGCGCCGGCCGCAGCAGCCGCTCATCGCCATCACGGGAAAACGCTGCACCGCATCGGGAATATGCAAAGCGGAGAGACAAGATTGTCGACAGGATAAAGAACGATAGTACTAAATTGAAATCTGCGAATTGTCCAGTCCTTACAAGGCTTACAGGCGCGTAAGAATACTGTTTTTAGTGCAACCGTTTCTAGACAGGTGCAACAAAGCACCAAATTGTTGCAAAAGATTTTTTAGATTGTCGACAAAATAGCCCTCCCCGGAAAGTCGACAACGACTGCTTTTTTCTCCCCGGCCTCGTCACCCCGGCAAAGACACCTGCCGCCGCCGCGCAGAACACATTCGACGTTCTTGGCACAGTAAATGCTTTTCAACGCACATCGTTTGCAAAAACCGGTTCACAAAATGCGGACGCATTGGCAACAGCATCAGGGACGGTGCCGAGCCAGCCGCCAGACGAAGCGCCAACAGATCATCGGACCAAAAAAGGGAAACCAACCATGCACGCAAAGAAACTCTTCAAGTACACCGCCGCCTTGTTGCTCAGCGCCGCCTGCGCATCTGCCTTTTCGCAGGAGACCAAGATCAAATTCCAGCTCGACTGGCGCTTTGAAGGTCCGTCCGCGCTGTTCCTGGTGGCGAAGTCCAAGGGTTATTTTGCACAGGAGAAACTGGACGTCATCATCGACGCCGGCAGCGGCTCGGGCAATGCAGTCAATCGCGTGGCATCCGGCACCTACGACATGGGTTTTGCCGACATGGCTGCGCTGATGGAATTCACCGCCAACAATCCAAGCTCGCCGGGCAAGCCGATGGCCGTGATGATGGTCTACAACGACACGCCGGCAGCGATCTTCTCGCTCAAGAAAACCGGCATCAAGACGCCTGCCGACCTGGTCGGCAAGAAGCTGGGTTCGCCTGTGTTCGACGCCGGCCGCCGCGGCTACCCGATCTTCGCCAAGGCCAACGGCCTGGATGCCTCCAAAGCCAACTGGATCAGCATGGATCCGCCGTTGCGTGAAACCATGCTGGCACGCGGCGATGTCGACGCCATCACCGGCTTCTATTTCACCTCGCTGCTGAACCTGAATGCGCGCGGCATCAAGGATTCCGACATCAATGTGATGATGTTCCCCGACTACGGCGTCAAGCTGTACGGCAACGCCATCATCGCCAATGAAAGCCTGATGAAGACCAATCCGGAAGCGCTCAAGGGCTTCCTGCGCGCCTTCGCCAAGGCCACCAGGGACGTGCTGGCCAATCCGGAAGCCGCCATCAAGGTGCTCAAGGAACGCGACGGCCTGATCGACGAAAAACTGGAACTGCGCCGTCTCAAGCTCGCCATCTCCAGCGCTATCGCCACGCCGCACGCCAAGGCCGAAGGTTACGGCCAGGTGTTCCTGCCGCGCCTGACGCTGATGGCTTCGCAAGTGTCCGACGCCTACGGCACCAAGACCCGCGTCAACCCGGACAAGATCTGGACCGCGGCTTACCTGCCGTCGAAAGAAGCGCTCAACGTGTTCGGAAAATAATGTTGCAAGCGATATTGCCGACCACTACCAGCGAAACAGTCATGAGCGCCACAACTGACACCTTCGTCGATTTCCGCCGCGTCTTCCTGTCCTACGACGGTTCCGACGAGTTCGCAGTCGAAGACATCTCCCTGCAAACCAAACAGGGAGAGTTCATCGCCATCGTCGGTCCGTCCGGCTGCGGCAAGTCGACCTTCATGAAACTGGCGACCGGGCTGAAACGCCCGACTCGCGGCAGCGTCGCCATCGCCGGCGCCGAGGTCACCGGGCCGCTGAAGTTCGTCGGCATGGCCTTCCAAGCGCCGACCCTGCTGCCGTGGCGCACCACGCTCGATAACGTGCTGCTGCCGCTGGAAATCGTCGAGCCGTATCGCCAGGACTTCAAGAAGAACAAGGCGCAGTACACCGAGCGCGCACTCAAGCTGCTCAAAACCGTCGGCCTCGACGGCTATGCCGACAAGTTCCCGTGGGAGCTGTCGGGCGGCATGCAGCAGCGCGCCTCGATCTGCCGCGCGCTGATCCATGAACCGAAGATGCTGTTGCTGGACGAGCCCTTCGGCGCGCTCGACGCGTTCACGCGCGAAGAACTGTGGTGCGTTCTGCGCGACCTGTGGACCGAGCGCAAATTCAACGTCATCCTGGTCACGCACGATCTGCGCGAAGCCGCCTTCCTGGCCGACACCATTTATGTAATGAGCAAACGCCCGGGCCGCATCGTGGCGCGCAAGGAAAATCCGCTGCCGCGTCCGCGCGAGCTGGAACTGACTTACACCGATCCCTTCAACGCCCTGGTGCACGAGTTGCGCGAGCATATCGGCCGCGTCAGAAATACCTAAGCCGAGGCGAACATGAAAAAACCATCTTCACTGAACAAAGCCGCCCGCACGCTGGCGCCCTGGATCCTGCTGCTCGCCATCCTGGTGATCTGGCAGTTCTTGTGCAGCGTGCTGGAAGTGTCCGAGTTCATCTTCCCGAGCCCGATGGCGATTATCGAGGCCATGATCGAATTCGCCGGGCCGATCGCACATCACGCCATCAGCACCTTCTGGGTCACCATGGTGGGTTTCGCCATCGCCGTGGCGGTGGGCGTGTCGCTGGGCTTCCTGATCGGTTCGTCGCCGCTGCTGTACGCTGCGGCCTATCCGCTGATGACGGCGTTCAACGCGCTGCCCAAGGCCGCCTTCGTGCCGGTGCTGGTGGTGTGGTTCGGCATCGGCGCCGGCCCGGCAATCCTGACGGCCTTCCTGATTTCCTTCTTCCCTATCATGGTCAACATCGCCACCGGCCTGGCGACACTGGAGCCGGAACTGGAAGACGTGCTGCGCGTGCTCGGCGCCAAGCGCATGGACATCCTGCTCAAGGTCGGCCTGCCGCGCTCGCTGCCGTATTTCTTCGCCTCGCTGAAGGTCGCCATCACGCTGGCCTTCGTCGGCTCGACCGTGTCGGAAATGAACGCCTCCAACGAAGGCATCGGCTACCTGCTGGTGTCGGCCGGGTCGTCGATGAAGATGCCGCTGGCCTTCGCCGGCCTGGTCGTCATCGGCGCCATGGCGATGGCGATGTACGAGTTGTTTGCGATCATCGAGAAGCGCACTACGCGCTGGGCCCATCGGGGCGGCAACAAGTGATGATTTTCCTGATTTTTTCCTGATTGTCGACAATCCGGCTATGGTAAATTCCGCAGATCATTTGAATAACGTAAAGACCGCCTGCGCATATGACCGCGCCGGTCTCTGAAGGGGAATCCGTGACTGCACCATCTTCCCGCCTGCACATCGCGCACATCCGCAAGGCCTATCCCGGCGTGCTGGCCAACGACGACATCAATCTGAGCGTCGCACCCGGCGAGATCCATGCCGTGCTCGGCGAAAACGGCGCCGGCAAATCGACGCTGATGAAAATCATCTTCGGCACCGTCAAACCCGACGCCGGCGAGATCTACTGGAACGGCGAACTGGTGCACATCGCCAATCCGCAGATCGCGCGCAAACTCGGCATCGCCATGGTGTTCCAGCACTTCTCGCTGTTCGACACGCTGACCGTTGCCGAGAACATCGCGCTGGGTCTGGATTCGGATACCGACATGCAGGACCTGATCGCGCGCATCCGCCAGACCGGTGAGAAATACGGGCTGGAGCTGGAACCGAATCGCCACGTCCACACGCTGTCGGTGGGCGAACGCCAGCGCGTGGAAATCGTGCGCGCGCTGCTGACCAATCCGCAATTGTTGATCCTCGACGAGCCGACTTCGGTGCTGACGCCGCAGGCGGTCGAGAAACTCTTCGTCACGCTGCGCAAGCTGGCCGACGAAGGCTGCAGCATTCTCTACATCAGCCACAAGCTCGATGAAATCCGCGCGCTGTGCCACAGCGCCACCGTGATGCGTGGCGGCCGCGTGACCGGCAACTGCGATCCGCGCAATGAAACCAGCGCCGGCCTGTCGCGCATGATGATCGGCGAAGAACTGGTGCGCCTGCGCCGCGAGCGCAATCCGGAATCCCAGCGCAACGAGCGCAAGCTGCATATTAATCGCCTGTGCCTGCCGAAAGCGCATCTGTTCGCCACGGAACTGAAAGACATCGAATGCGAAGTGCGCGCCGGTGAAATCGTCGGCATCGCCGGCGTGTCCGGCAACGGCCAGCAGGAATTGCTGGCGGCGCTGTCCGGCGAAGACCAGCGCGCCGCGCCCAACATGATCATGCTGACCGGCAGCGCCGTCGGCCATCTGGCGCCCAATCCGCGCCGCGCCAAAGGCCTCGGCCTGGTGCCGGAAGAACGCCTCGGCCGCGGCGCCGTGCCGACGCTGAGCCTGTCGGCCAACATGCTGCTGTCTCATCAGAAGCTGCCGTACGTGAAGCACGGCATGATCGATTTCGGCTACACGCGCAAGATCGCCGCCTCCATCATCGAACGCTTCAAGGTCAAGGCCGGCGGTCCCGATGCGCTGGCGAAAAGCCTGTCCGGCGGCAACCTGCAAAAATTCATCGTCGGCCGCGAGATGGAGCGCAAACCCAGCGTCTTCATCGTGGCGCAACCGACTTGGGGCGTCGACGTCGGCGCCGCTGCGCAAATCCACGCCGAAATTCTGGCGCTCAAACAAGAAGGCTGTGCGGTGCTGGTGATCTCTGAAGAACTCGACGAATTATTCGCCCTGTGCGATCGCCTGCATGTGATCGCCAAGGGACAGTTGTCGCCCTCGATTCCCATCGAACAGGCTACGCGCGAACAGGTCGGTTTATGGATGAGCGGCTTGTGGCATGACGAAGCGACGGATGCCGGCGCGTCGGAGGCTGCCCATGTCTAACTCGGTCTTCACCTCCCTGCCATTCCGTCTCGAACTGCGCGGCACGCCCTCGCGCCGCATGACTTATCTGTCGCCGGTGATTGCAATCGTCCTGACGCTATTCCTCGGCGCCTTGCTGTTCATGGCGCTGGGCAAGGATCCGATTGCGGGACTGAAAGTGTTCCTGGTCGATCCCTTCAGCAGCAAGCGCGCCATCAGCGAATTGCTGTTGAAGTCGATTCCGCTGATCCTGTGCGCGCTGGGCCTTGCCGTGTGCTTCCGCGCCAGTATCTGGAACATCGGCGCCGAAGGCCAGTTCACCGTCGGCGCCATGTGCGCGGGCGCGATGCTGGTGTGGATCGACGTGCCGGATCACGCCATCTCCGGCGGCGTCGGGCTGGTCCTGATGATCGTGGCCGGCGTGGTCGGCGGCGCGTTCTGGGCCAGCATCACGGCGCTGTTGCGCGACAAGTTCAACGCCAATGAAATCCTGGTGTCGCTGATGCTGACTTACGTGGCGCAGCTGCTGCTGATGTATGCCGTCAACGGTCCGCTGAAGGACCCCAACGGAATGAACTTCCCGCAATCGAAAGTGTTCTCCAGCGAGTTCATGCTGCCAATGCTGATGAGCGGCACCCGCCTGCATGTCGGCTTTGTGGTCACCATTGTCGCGGCGATTGTGATGGCGGTGTTCATGATGCGCAGCTTCCGCGGTTTCTCGCTGACGGTGGGCGGTGTGGCGCCGCATGCCGCGCGCTATGCCGGTTTCTCCAGCCGCAACGCCTTGTGGGTGTCGCTGCTGATTTCAGGCGGCTTCGCCGGTCTGGCCGGTGCGTTTGAAATCGCCGGACCGATCGGCCAGCTGTTGCCGTCGGTATCGCCGGGTTACGGCTTCGCGGCGATCATCGTCGCCTTCATCGGCCGCCTGCATCCGGTCGGCGCAGTATTCGGAGGGCTGATCATGTCGCTGCTGTATCTGGGCGGCGAGCTGGCGCAGTCGCGCCTGGGCCTGCCGTCGGCGATCACGGGCGTGTTCCAGGGCATGCTGCTGTTCCTGCTGCTGGCTTGCGACACGCTGATCGATTATCGCCTGCGCTGGAAACAAAAAGGATAAGCACAATGGACCAACTCGCTCCTCTCATCGCAGCCTCGATCAATGCCGGCACGCCGCTGCTGCTGGCGGCCATGGGCCTGCTCATCAACGAACGCGCCGGCGTACTCAACCTCGGCGCCGAAGGCATGATGCTGGTCGCGGCGATTGCCGGTTTCGCGGTCGGCTACACCACCAAGAGCCCGCTGCTGGGCTTCTGCGCCGGCGCCATTTGCGGCATGCTGATGGCGACGCTGTTCTCCTGGCTGGCGCTGATCCTGGCGACCAACCAGGTCGCTACCGGACTGGCGCTGTCGATCTTCGGCACCGGCTTGTCGGCCTTCATCGGCCAGCGTTTCGTCGGCCTTGCCTTGCCCTCGCAAAGCGCCGGCATCCCCGGCCTGAACAATATTCCCTTCATCGGCCCGGCTTTCTTCAACCAGCACTGGATGGCTTATGTCGCGCTGCTGCTGTGCGCGGCGATTGCGTGGTTCTTGTACCGCACACGGGCCGGCCTGATCCTGCGCGCAGTCGGCGAGTCGCCGGAGTCTGCGCACGCACTGGGTTATTCGGTGCGCGGCATCCGCTTCATCGCGCTGCTGTTCGGCGGCGCCTGCTGCGGTCTGGCCGGCGCGTATCTGTCGCTGGTCTATACGCCGATGTGGGTCGAAGGCCTGGTCTCCGGCCGCGGCTGGATCGCGCTGGCGCTGACGGCCTTCGCCACCTGGCGTCCGGCACGCGTCTTGCTCGGTTCGCTGCTGTTCGGCGGCGTGACGATTCTGCAGTTTTATCTGCAAGGCATCGGCGTGACGATCCCGTCGCAGATTCTGTCGATGCTGCCGTATGTCGCCACCATCGTGGTGCTGGCGCTGATCTCGCGCAATCCGGACTGGATCCGCCTGAACATGCCGGCCTCGCTGGGCAAGCCGTTCCGCCCGGGAGCTTCCTGATTTTTGCAGTTCGACTGATGTTTTGATTTTTGCTGTTTTGCTGTTTTGCTTTTTATTTACCAACAACGCCCAGGGAGAAAAGTATGAAAATTTCGCGCAGAGCCTCGATTGCGATGCTCGCCACCATCGCCGCAGCCTCGTTGATCGGTTGCGGCAAAAAAGAAGAACCGGCGCCGGCCGCTGCGCCTGCTGCTGCGGCAGCTCCTGCTCCCAAGGCAGATCCGCTGAAGGTCGCCTTCGTCTACATCGGACCGGTTGGCGATGCCGGCTGGACATTCGCGCACGACAACGGCCGCAAGGCGGTCGAAGCCAAGTTCGGCGACAAGGTCAAGACCACTTTCGTCGAAAACGTACCTGAATCGGCAGCCGACGCCGAGCGCGTGATGCGCCAGCTGGCAACCGACGGCAACAAGCTGATCTTCGGCACCACCTTCGGCTACATGGAAGCGATGCTGAAAGTCGCCAAGGAATTCCCGGACGTCAAATTCGAACACGCGACCGGCTTCAAGACTGCCGACAATCTGGCGCAATACGACGTGCGCACCTATGAAGGCGCTTACCTGGCAGGCGTGGTCGCCGGCAAGATGAGCAAGTCCGGCAAGCTGGGCGTGGTCGCTTCGGTGCCGATTCCTGAAGTGATCCGCAACATCGACGCCTTCACCATGGGCGCACGCTCGATCAATCCAAAGGTCACGACACGCGTGGTCTGGGTCAACAAGTGGTTCGATCCGGGCAAGGAACGTGAAGCCGCGACCACGCTGATCGGCCAGGGCGTCGACGTGCTGATGCAAAACACCGACTCCGCCGCCGTCGTCCAGACTGCACAGGAAAAAGGCGTCTACGCATTCGGCTGGGACAGCGACATGACCAGCTTCGGTCCGAAGGCGCATCTGGCGGCATCGATGATCAACTGGGGCGTCTACTACACAGCGCGCGTGCAAGCCGTGCTGGATGGCTCGTGGAAGACCGGCAGCACCTGGATCGGCCTGAAGGAAGGCGGCATCGACCTGGGCGGCTTCAATCCTGACCTTCCGGCTGACGTGAAGACGCTGGTCGAAGAGCGCAAGAAGGGCATCGCCGACGGCTCCGCACCGATCTGGAAGGGTCCGATCAAGGACAACACCGGCAAGGAACAGGTCGCCAAGGATGCCGTGGCTGACGACGGCTTCCTGCACGGCGTGAAGTTCTACGTTGAAGGCGTGGAAGGCAAGGTTCCGGGCTGATTTTTCCGCTCCTCGGGTCCGGCGCAAGCCGTCGGACTTGCCAATGTAGCAATCTGCCGGAGACCATAGGGCCTGTTAGCAATTAATTTGCGAGTGCGAACGCGCGGCAGGCGTTGACTGCCTAGGCGCAGCGACGCGACGTAGCGGTGCTACGGCAAGGAGCTGCAACAACGGCAGGCGACGCCTGCAGCCGTTCCCGAAGGGTTTCAACCAGAAGGCGCGCTGGCCACGTTGCATGGCTTGCAGGTGGGCCCACCACCTGCTACGCCACGCGCCTTGCCAGCACGCCTTCTGGTTGAAACGCATCTCGCAAATTCATTGCTAACAGGCCCTGGCGTCTCCGGCATTTTTTTGTCCGTCCGGTTTTCATCCCCTGGCGGCATAATGGTTTCCTTGCCCAAGGAGATCGCCATGTCCAGACCGCTTCCCACCCGCGTCATCCACGTCACCCTCGAACGCAGCGTGCAGGATGCTTACCGCTTTCTTGCCGATCCGGCCAACATGCCGCAATGGGCTTCAGGTCTGGGTAAAGGCATGGAACTGGTGGATGGCAAGTGGCTCGCCGATACGCCGGAAGGCAAACTGGAAGTGCGTTTCACACCCTTCAACGATTTTGGCGTGCTCGATCATGAGGTGGTGCTTACCTCTGGAGAAAGCGTCTTCATCCCCATGCGCGTGGTCGCCAACGGCGACGGCTGCGAGCTGAGCTTTACCTTGTTTCGCCAGCCCGGCATGAGCGATGAAAAATTCAACGAAGACACCGCCTGGGTGACGCGCGATCTGGAGGCCCTCAAAACCTTGCTGGAAGCCTAAAAATGCCGCCCGGCTGACTGTATAATGCCAAACCAATACAGGCTGGCGGCTGGACCGCGCCGGCGCAAGACGGTTTAAGAACAATCCCCGAACGCAACGATCCTGGCTGTTTTCCTGCTGGAAAACGCAGGCACTGAACAATTTATGCAAAAAGCTCGTAAACCGATCGAAATCAAGATATCCACAGTGGTCGCCATTTCCGCGATCCTGCATGAAACCGATCCGGCGGCGCTGGACAAGGCGCTCAAGGACATGACCGGCGGCGTCTCCGACTTCTTTGAAGACGAATTCGCCGTGCTCGACATCGGCGCACTGGACGCTTCCGGCGCAGGTATCGACTGGACCGCGCTGGTGGCCTTGTTCAAGCGCTATCGCCTCAATGCCGTCGCCGTGCGCAACGCTCCGGAAGAACTGCACGCCGAAATCGCCGCACAGGGACTTTCCATCGACAGCGGCGCGCCGCGTCCGCAACAGCAGGAAGCTGCTGCGGAAGAAGAAGCCCCGCAGCCTGCACCGGCCCCCGCTCCTGCTGCTGTCGCCGCGCCAACGCAAGCGGCCCCGGTTGCCCAGGCGACACCGGCTGCCGCCACGATGATCATCGACACGCCGGTACGCGCCGGCCAGCGCATTTATGCCCGCGGCGCCGATCTGGTGATCATGGCGGCGGTCAACAACGGCGCCGAGATCATCGCCGACGGCAGCATCCACGTGTACGCCCCGTTGCGCGGCCGCGCCCTGGCCGGCGCCAGCGGCAATACCGGCGCGCGCATCTTCGCAGCGAGCCTGGAAGCGGAACTGGTGTCGATTGCCGGCGTCTACCGTACCTTTGAGAACGGCCATCCGCCGGAACTGGCGCAAAAACAGGTGCAGGTACGCCTGACCGGCGACCGCATCGACGTGTTGGCTATCAATACCAGCAAATAATTTAGTATTCGAACATTCATCGAACAATCAAATCTGATCTTCTAAGGAGTCTTTTGTGGCAAAAATCATCGTTGTGACATCCGGTAAAGGCGGCGTCGGCAAAACGACGTCGAGCGCCAGTTTCGCATCGGGTCTGGCTTTGCGCGGACACAAGACCGTCGTCATCGACTTCGACGTCGGCCTGCGTAACCTCGACCTGATCATGGGCTGCGAACGCCGCGTGGTGTACGACCTGATCAATGTCGTCAATCAGGAAGCAACGCTGAACCAGGCGCTGATCAAGGACAAGCACTGCGACAACCTGTTCATCCTGCCGGCCTCGCAAACCCGCGACAAGGACGCGCTGTCGGAAGAAGGCGTGGAACGCGTGCTGGGCGACCTGCAAAAGATGGACTTCGAATACATCATCTGCGACTCGCCCGCCGGTATCGAACACGGCGCCGTGATGGCGCTGACCTTTGCCGACGAAGCCATCATCGTGACCAATCCGGAAGTCTCTTCGGTGCGCGACTCGGACCGCATCCTCGGCATCATCCAGGCCAAGTCGCGCCGCGCCCTGAGCGGCGGCGAGCCGGTCAAGGAACATCTGCTGATCACCCGCTATTCGCCCAAGCGCGTCGAAGCCGGCGAAATGCTGTCCTATACCGACGTGCAGGAAATCCTGCGCATCCCGCTGATCGGCATCATTCCTGAATCGGAATCCGTGCTGCACGCTTCCAACCAGGGCAATCCTGCGATCCACCTGAAAGAGACCGACGTGTCCGAGGCATATCAGGATCTGGTCAGCCGCTTCCTCGGCGAAGACCTGCCGCTGCGCTTTACCAGCTACGAAAAGCCGGGCCTGCTCCAGCGTATTTTCGGAGGTAAATGACATGGCTTTGCTTTCCTTCCTGTTTCCGCCCAAGGCGAAGAGCGCCACGGCTGCCAAGGAACGCCTGCAGATCATCATCGCGCGCGAACGCGGCGGTCGCCAGGGCCAGGGTTACGACTTCCTGCCGGCCTTGCACAAGGAACTGATCGAGGTCATTTCCAAGTACACCAAGGTCAACGCCGACGACATCAAGATCTCGCTGGACCGCCAGGGCAACCTGGAGGTGCTGGATGTGAATGTGGTGCTGCCGGACGCCGACGCGCCTTAGAATCTGCTTGCGATCTTACTGCGAGGCCATGATTCGGCGTCGGACGGTGCTCGGAATCCTCATGTACTAAAGTACACTCCGGTTCCTCCGCTCCGTCCGCCACCGACTGATGGCCTCTCGCTACAGATCTCAAGCAGATTCTGTCCATTGCGCCGGACCTGATCCGGCGCAATAGTTTCCGGGGCTATCGTTTCAGCTCTTCAGGCATCCGCTCTCTCCCCGCGCCATGCACATCTCCATCTTCAGCAGCTCCGCCGCCGACATCGCCCTGATCGCACGCAGCCTGCCTGCGCACGATTGCCAGGGCGTGCAGCAACGCGCCGATCTGCGGCGCGCGCATCCGCACTTGCTGATCGTGGATATCGCCGGCGCCGGTATGCATCTGGCGGACATATTGCAGATCGCCAGGATGCCCGCCATTCCGGTGCTGCTGCTGGCGACGGATACGCCATCCGACCTGGCTGCATTGGCTGGCTTGCCGGCAGAGTCTGCCGGCGAACGCCTGATCGACAGCGAATTCAAACCGCTGCGGCGCAATGCGATCGCGGCGCGCGTCAAGCTGCTGCTGCAACGCGCCTATCCGGACCATGACGAAAAACAGGTGCAGCAATTCGGCGACTACGTCTTTGAATCGCCTGCACACATCGTCACCCACGCCGGCGGCGCCACGACGCTGACGCAAAAGGAATTTGCGCTGGCGGTTTTGCTGTTCGGCAATCTTGGCCGGCCATTGTCCCGCGCTTACCTGCAGGAAAGCGTCTGGGGTCTGGAAGACGAAAACGAATTGCCGACCCGCACCATCGACACCCATATCTCGCGCGTGCGCAACAAGCTGGAGCTGAAACCGGAAAAGGGTTTCCGGCTGACTACGGTGTACGGCTACGGCTATCAGCTGGAACAGCTGGCGGCGCCCGCCGTCAAGAAATAGCGTCCATGCCGCGATCCCGCACCGATTACTTCCTGACGCGCCTGTCGGCATCGCTGGCCGGTACACCTGCGAATCTGAAGTACGTCGAGACTGCTGCGGGACGCGTGCACGTCTTCGATTCGGCAAGCGAACCGGGCAATGAAAACAGTCCCGCCGATCGTCCCTGCATCGTTTTCACTCCCGATGGCCCCAATGTCGTGGCGCATTACCAGCGTCTTATCGCTCTGCTAATGCCGCGTTTTCGCGTGGTGTGCTTTGACATGCCCGGTTTCGGCTTTTCGCTGCCGGCGGCGGATTATGGACATGGCCTTGACCAGGGAGCGCGAGCCGTGCTCGCCGTTCTTGACCAGCTCAGTGTTGCACAAGCCACGTTGGCTTTCAGTTGCGCCAACGGCTTGTACGCCATCCGGGCTGCACAACTGGCGCCGACGCGCATTGCCAGCCTGATGCTGTCGCAAACGCCGTCGCTGGCCGCGATGCAAGCCTGGGCTTACCGCATGATTCCGCAGCCGCTGCGGGTTCCGGTTGCAGGGCAGTTCATCACCTGGCTGGCGCGCCGCAAGCTGGCGCATCTGTGGCATCGCAGCGCCTTGCCGGCATCGACCAATGCGGCGCCGTTCCAGCAGACAACGCGGCAAGCCTTCGATGCCGGCGCCTGTTTTTGCCTGGCAGGCGTGGTGCAGGGCCTGCTGCGGGAGACCGTTCTGGCTCCGGGCGAGGTTTCTCTCGTCCTTCCCTGCACGCTGATCTGGGGCGATCAGGACCGCTCGCATCGCGCGACCGATCCGGAATCCTTGCGGGAATTGCTGCCGCACTTGGAGATCCGCCGCTTCGCCGATTGCGGACATTTTCCCGACCTGGAACAGCCGGAACGATACGCCGGAGAAATAGTTGCCCATATGGCAAAAATTGCTGCAGACCCTGTCTCGCGCTGACGTCGGCCAATAGTCTGCGCATATAGTCATTATTGATACAGTTCAAAACCCCTTTACGTGCAGCGGGTATAATACCGAGTTGATATTTCCCCATTTTTCACGCTGTCGAGCCCCGTAAAACACGCCATGCACCTGCTTGCCGTCGGACTGAACCACACCACCGCGCCGGTTTCCCTGCGCGAGAAGGTTGCGTTCCCGGCTGACCAGATCGGTCAGGCGGTGGCTTCGGCGCGTGCCTGGTTCGGCCGTGCCGATTTGAGCTCGACTCTGGCGCAGACCGGCGAAGCGGCGATCCTGTCGACCTGCAACCGCACTGAGCTGTATGCCGCCAGCACGGCTGCGCATGGCGGTATCGATGCCGCGATCGACAGCACGGCGCATTTTCTGGCCGACTATCACAAGCTTTCTTACGCCGACCTGCGGCCTTTCCTGTATGCCTTGCCGCAGGATAATGCCGTGCGCCATGCCTTCCGCGTCGCCTCCGGGCTCGATTCGATGGTGCTGGGCGAACCGCAGATCCTCGGCCAGATGAAGGATGCCGTGCGCCAGGCGGATGCCGCCGGCGGTCTCGGCACCTATTTGCATCAGTTGTTCCAGCGCACCTTCGCGGTCGCCAAGGAAGTCCGTAGCACCACCGAAATCGGCGCGCACAGCGTGTCGATGGCCGCCGCTGCGGTGCGTTTGTCGCAACGGATTTTCGACTCCATCTCGGGCCAGAACGTGTTATTCATCGGCGCCGGTGAAATGATCGAGCTGTGCGCCACCCACTTTGCTGCACAGAATCCGAAATCGCTGACCGTCGCCAACCGCACGCTGGAACGCGGCGAGACGCTGGCGCATCGCTTCAACGGCTCGGCCCTGCGCCTGGCCGATCTGCCGACGCAATTGTCGAAGTTCGACATCGTGGTCTCCTGTACCGCCTCGTCGCTGCCGATCATCGGCCTCGGCCTGGTGGAACGCGCCGTCAAGGCTCGCCGCCACAAACCGATCTTCATGGTCGACCTGGCCGTGCCGCGCGATATCGAATCCGAAGTCGGCCGCCTCGACGACGTGTTCCTGTACACCGTCGACGATCTGGCATCGGTCGTGCAAAGCGGCGTCGAAAACCGCCAGGCCGCCGTCGCGCAAGCCGAAGCCATCATCGAAACCCGTGTGCAGTCCTTCATGCACTGGATCGACAGCCGCGCCGTGGTGCCGGTGATTCAGGATCTGCACGACGCCGGCGAATCGCTGCGCATGGCCGAACTGGAACGCGCACGCAAACTGCTGGCCAAAGGCGAAGACATCGACGCCGTACTCGACGCCTTGTCCAAAGGCCTCACCGCCAAATTTCTGCACGGCCCGCAACAGGCCCTGCATCACGCGCAAGGCGACGAACGCGCGCAACTGGTCCAGCTGCTGCCGCAACTGTTCCGCACCAAGCGTTAGCGACTCCATTCGTACGCCGTGATCCTGGCGATCACCGGCTCTCTTCTGCCCATGTTTTCAGCGGGCATCGCATCACCCCTCTTCAACGTAAAGTAAGCCCATGAAACCATCCATGCTCGCCAAACTCGACCAGCTCGCCGAACGGCTGGAAGAACTCAACAATCTGCTGATGCAGGAAGACGCGACGTCCGACATGGACAACTACCGCAAGATGACGCGCGAACACGCCGAACTCGGTCCGCTGGTGGCGCTGTACCTGACCTATTCGCAGGCCTCCAACGACATCGTCACGGCGCAGGAGCTGCTGTCGGATCCCGACATGAAGGAGTTCGCGCAGGAAGAAATCAACGGCGCCAAGGCGCGCATGGAAGCGCTGGAAGCCGACCTGCAAAAGATGCTGCTGCCGAAGGATCCCAACGACGAGCGCAACATCTTCCTGGAAATCCGCGCCGGCACCGGCGGCGACGAATCGGCGCTGTTCGCCGGCGACCTGCTGCGCATGTACACGCGCTTTGCCGAACGCAATCGCTGGCAGGTGGAAATGATGTCGGCGTCCGATTCCGAAATCGGCGGCTACAAGGAAGTCATCGTGCGTATCGCCGGTTTCGGCGCCTACTCACGCCTGAAGTTCGAATCGGGCGGCCATCGCGTGCAGCGTGTGCCCGCCACTGAAACCCAGGGCCGCATCCATACCTCGGCCTGTACCGTCGCCGTGATGCCGGAAGCCGATGAAGTCGAAGACGTCGACATCAACCCGGCCGACATCCGTATCGACACCTATCGCGCCTCGGGCGCGGGCGGCCAGCACATCAACAAGACCGACTCGGCGGTGCGCATCACGCACATGCCGACCGGCATCGTGGTGGAATGCCAGGACGACCGCAGCCAGCACAAGAACAAGGCCTCGGCATTGAAGGTGCTGGCGGCGCGCATCAAGGACGTGCAACTGCGCGAACAGCAATCCAAGGAAGCCGCCACGCGCAAATCGCTGATCGGCTCAGGCGACCGCAGCGAACGCATCCGCACCTACAATTTCCCGCAGGGACGCATGACGGACCACCGCATCAACCTGACGCTGTACAAGCTGGATTTCATCATGGATGGCGATCTGGAAGAGCTGACCAATGCGCTCATCACTGAACACCAGGCGGAGTTGTTGGCGCAACTGGGCGACGACGAGTAAGAGATTGCGGCGCCCGATTGAGCGTGCAATTGTTCCGCGAAAACGACCAGTAATCCAGCATTGTCGCGGCCTGTGGCACAATGCAGCAGCGCCGGAACCAATTGCACGAAGGCCTCTCTGAGGTACAGCTTCAAGTGCAGCTACCTTCGAACAACATCAAAATTAAACGCTCATGAAATCGTCCAAATCCCTGTTTCTGTCAGTCGCCCTTCTTTGCATCGCCCTGCTCGGCGCCGCCCTTTATCTGCAGATCGTCGAAGAAATGATGCCGTGTCCGCTGTGCATCATCCAGCGCTACATTTTCGTCGCCATCGCCATCATCTGCATCATCTTCGCCTTCCTCCCGCCGGGTTCCGCCAAGCTTGGCGCCGGCCTCGGTGTACTGGCTGCATTGGGCGGCATCGCTACCGCCGGCTGGCATTTGTGGGTGCAGGCGCATCCGGGCACTTCCTGCGGCATCGATCCGCTGGAAACTTCGCTCAACACGATCCCGACCGCCAACCTGTTCCCGACGCTGTTCAAGGCCGACGGCCTGTGCGCGAATCCGTATCCCTTCCTCGGCCTGTCGATTCCGCAATGGTCGTTGATCTGGTTCGCCATCATCGCCATCCTGCTGGCGCGCCGTGTGTTCAAGCGCGCTTGATTTTCAGCAGTTCCTCGTGAGCGATTTTCCGGACATCCCGCCAGGCATCAGCCTGGCCGACGCGCTGCGCAGCGCGCCGCTCGATGCGCTGGAAAATCGCATCCTGATCGGCCATGCGTTGCAACTGACGCGCATCCAGCTGATCACCCAATCCGAACGCCTGCTCACGGCGGCAGAAGCGACGCAGCTGAGCGCGCTGTTGCGCCGCCGCCTGCAAGGCGAACCGATTGCCTACCTCGTCGGCGAGCGCGAATTCTTCGGTCTCGCCATGCAGGTCACGCCGGACGTATTGATTCCCCGTCCCGATACCGAATTGCTGGTGGAGCTGGCGCTGGAGCGTTTGCCGCTACAGGGCAAGGCGCTCGACATGGGCACCGGCTCGGGCGCGATTGCGGTTGCCATTGCGCACACGCGGCCGGACGTCGCCATGACGGCGCTGGATGTCAGTGAAGCCGCCTTGAAGGTCGCTGCAAGCAACGCACAGCGGCATGGCGCGAAGGTAGACTTCTTGCGCAGCGACTGGTACGCAGCGCTCGGCGAAGTCGCTGCGCCGTATCTCGACCTGATCGTTTCCAATCCGCCTTATATCGTCGCCGGCGACGCGCATTTGTCGCAAGGCGATTTGCGCTTCGAACCGATAGCCGCGTTGACCGATCATGCCGACGGCTTGTCGGCCTTGCGCATCATCATCGACGGTGCGGCGGCTTATCTGAAACCGGATGGCTGGCTGTTGATGGAACACGGTTACGACCAGTCGGAAGCCGTGCGCAAGCTGCTGGCGCAGCGCGGTTTTGCCGAGGTGCAAAGCTGGCGCGATCTGGCGGGTATCGAACGCGTCAGCGGCGGCAAGCTCCCTCGCGCTTCGTAACAAATCTCACGGCCGAAAATAAAAACACCGTCGTCCCGACGAAAGTCAGGACCCAGCGGCGTTCGTCGCATCTCAATAAAATCCTTGGGACGCTGTACGACACTGGGTCCCGGCGTTCGCCGGGACGACGGTGATTACTGATTCACCTGCAAGACAGATCAGGCAGCCTGCTTGCCACCTGCCGGTACATGCGGCTTCTGCCCTGCGTCAAACATGCGCAGCAGATCCGCTTCCTTCTGCTTGGCCGCTTTCAGATGACGTTCCTTGACGTGGCCGTAACCGCGGATCTCTTCCGGGATGCGCGCAATCGCCGTTGCTTGCGCCAGATTGTCGACGTTGAGTTTGCTTAACAAACCGCTGACCGTCTTGCAATACTCACCGATCAGCGCGCGCTCTTGCTTACGCTCGTCGGTATAGCCGAACACGTCCAGCGGCGTGTTGCGCAGGAAGCGCAGCTTCGCCAGCACGCCGAAAGCGCGCATCATCCATGGACCATATTGCTTCTTGATCAGATGGCCGTTGGCGTCGTGCCTGGCCAGCAGCGGCGGCGCCAGATGGAATTTCAACTGGTAGTCGCCTTCGAACATGCCGGCGATTTTTTCGCGGAAAGCAGGCGCAGTGTAGAGACGCGCCACTTCATACTCGTCCTTGTACGCCATCAGCTTGAACAGGTAAGTCGCTACCGCCGTGCTGAGCTTCATCCCTTTGGTCGGTTCACCCAGTGCCGCTTCCGCATGGCGCACTTGTTCGACGAAATCGCTGTACTGGCGCGCATACGCTGCGTTCTGATATTGCGTCAGGAAGTCGACGCGCTTGGCCAATATTTCCTCCAGCGACGGCGGACGCTTGAAATCGATCACCTGCGCCGTCATGCCGTTGCGGCGTGCGGCAAGCGCCACGGCATCCGCATCATGCGCAGCGGCACGGCCCCAGCCGAAGGCTTGCTTGTTGAAGTCGACCGACAAGGCGTTCAGTTCAATGGCCTTGAGGATGGCACCTTCCGATAACGGCACCCAGCCACGTTGCCAGGCATAGCCGAGCATGAACATGTTGGTTGCAATCGCATCGCCCATCAGCGCGGTAGCGATGTTGCCGGCGTCGATCAATGCCACGCGATCCTTGCCGCAGGCGCTCTGGATGCTGCCTTCGGCAGACACCGTCGGGAATTGCCAGTCCGGATTGCGTACGAAGGCTGCGGTCGGCATCTGCGTCGAATTGACGGCGGCGTGCGTGCGCCCTTCTCCCATGCGCGACAAGGCATCACGGCTGGCGGTGACGATCACGTCGCAACCGATCACCAGATCCGCAGCGCCGGTACCGACGCGGGTCGAATACAGGTCGTCGGCATGATCGGACAAGCGCACGTGCGACATCACCGGTCCGCCTTTTTGCGCCAGGCCGCTCATGTCGAGCACCGAGCAGGCCTTGCCTTCGACGTGCGCCGCCATCGCCAGGATCTGGCCGATGGTGATGACGCCGGTGCCGCCGATGCCGGTGACGACGATGCCGTAGGTGTCGCCCATGGCCGGCAATTGCGGCTCTGGCAGCACCGGCCCCTGGGCCACTGCTTCAGTTTTTTCCACCGCGACGCGTTTGGCTTTTTTCAGCTTGCCGCCTTCCACCGTGACGAAGCTAGGGCAGAAGCCGTTCACGCAGGAGTAATCCTTGTTGCACGACGATTGATTGATCTGGCGCTTGCGGCCGAATTCGGTCTCCAGCGGTTCCACCGACAGGCAATTGGATTGCACGCTGCAGTCGCCGCAGCCTTCGCACACCGCCTCGTTGATCACGGCGCGCTTGGCCGGATCGGGATAGGCGTCGCGTTTGCGGCGGCGGCGTTTTTCCGAGGCGCAGGTCTGGTCGTAGATCATGGCGGACACGCCCGGCACTTCGCGCAGCTCGCGCTGCACGGCGTCGAGTTCGCTGCGATGGCGGATGGTTACGCCCTCCGCCCACGGCGTGCCGGCGGGATATTTATCAGGCTCGTCGGTGACGACGACGATGGGTCGCACGTTTTCCGCCGCCAGCTGGCGCGAGATCATGGCCGGATCGAGCGGGCCGTCGAACTCTTGTCCGCCGGTCATGGCAACCGCGTCGTTGTACAGAATCTTGTAGGTCATGTTGACCTTGCCCGCCACCGCTGCACGCACTGCCAGCAACCCCGAATGGAAATAGGTGCCATCGCCGAGATTGGAGAATACGTGCTTCTCGCTGGTGAACGGCGCCTGGCCGACCCAGGTCACGCCTTCGCCGCCCATGTGCGAAAAGATCGACGACTCGCGATCCATCCAGGTCACCATGTAATGGCAACCGATGCCGGCCAGCGCGCGGCTGCCGTCGGGCAATTTGGTCGAGGTATTGTGCGGACAGCCCGAGCAGAAATGCGGGATGCGGTCCTTGTTGGGATCGGGCTTGGTGCTGACGTTGAGCGTGGCTTCCTTGGCTTCGAGGAAGGCGATACGCGCCTTGACGCGCTGCTCGATCGGATGGCCGGCGTAGTACTTGGAAATGCGCGTGGCGATGGCGCGCGCGATTTGCGCCGGGCTCAGTTCATACGTTGCCGGCAGCAGCCAGTTGCCGTGGCCGGTGCTGGGCGAGCCGCTCCATTCGCCGGTGTCGTCGAACTTGCCGACCACGCGCGGACGGACGTCGTCGCGCCAGTTGTAGAGTTCTTCCTTGATCTGGTATTCGAGGATCTGACGCTTCTCTTCGACCACCAGGATTTCGTCGAGGCCTTGTGCAAACTCGCGCACGCCTTCGGCTTCCAGCGGCCAGGTCATGCCGATCTTGTAGAGACGGATGCCGATATCGCGCGCGACTTGTTCATCGATGCCGAGATCGTAGAGCGCCTGGCGCGTGTCGAGGTAGGACTTGCCGGCGGTGACGATGCCGATGCGCGCATGCGGGCTGTCCCAGATGATCTGATTGAGTTTGTTGACGCGCGCGTAAGCCAGTGCGGCGTACCACTTGTAGACGTTCATCCGCGTTTCCTGATCGAGCACCGTGTCAGGTTGACGGATGTTGACGCCGCCTAGGGGCAGCTCGAAATCGGTGGGAATAATCGGCTGCACGCGTTGCGAATCGATCATCACCGACATGCCGGATTCAACGATGTCGGTCACGCATTTCATCGACACCCACAAGCCGGTGTAACGGCTCATGGCCCAGCCGTGCAGGCCGTAGTCGAGGTATTCCTGCACCGACGACGGATACAGCACCGGGATGCCGCAAGCCTTCAGGATGTGTTCGCTCTGATGCGCGGTGGTCGACGATTTCGCGGCATGGTCGTCGCCGGCGATCACCAGCACGCCGCCGTGCTGCGAGGTGCCGGCCATGTTGGCATGCTTGAAGACGTCGCCGCAGCGATCCACGCCGGGGCCTTTGCCGTACCACAGCGAGAACACGCCGTCGTATTGCGCGCCCGGGAACAGATTGACCTGCTGCGTGCCCCATACGGCGGTGGCGGCCAGGTCTTCGTTCATGCCGGGATGGAATTTGACGTGCGCGGCGTCGAGATATTTCTTGGCCTTGGCAGCGGTCTGGTCGACCGTGCCCAGCGGCGAGCCGCGATAACCGGTGACGTAACCGGCGGTGTTCAGTCCTGCCTGGAGGTCGTGTTGCCGCTGCAGCATCGGCAGCCGTATCAATGCCTGTATCCCGGTCATGAAAACCCGGCCGCGCTCCAGCGCGTATTTGTCGTCGAGGGAAATGTCGTCCAGCAACAGGCGTTGACTGGAAGGTAGGGGTGCGTTCATGCGCTTGTCTCCGTGCCAAAAATCGTGTCTTTGTTTGCACATGGATCTGTTCAAGATCCTGCTTAAAACTCTTCCGCCTTGTGGGCGGATGGTTTCGTTCTTTTGATGTGGCTACAGTAGCACAAGCGGCTTATTGCCGCTACGCACGGTGCAACACGCCAGGGATCCCGTGGAGGATGAAACTGACTGCGTGCTGACGGCGTAAAAAAAGCCCCTGCTTTTCACACAGGGGCTTGCTGGTTTGGCAAGGAGACAAGCTCCGCTCAGCCGACCGGAAAGTTTTGCTCTCCCGGCAACAGCGTATTGGCCGGCAGCGCATCCTGCTCCTTCAGCTGTTCGTACAAGGCGGTGAAATCGGGCGCCGTGTCGTCGAACAATTGCTGGAAATCGCGAATGACGAAATAGGTTTCCTGATACGAATCGATCTTGTACAAGGTGCGCATGACGCGGTCGAGCTGGAAAGGAATCCGGTTCGGTTGCCCATTCTGCGGTGAACCGCGCAGTGCGTACTCGACCTCGCCGCCGGACGACAAAATACCCGCGCCGTAGATGCGTAACCCCTCAGGACTTTGGATCAGACCGAACTCGATCGTGTACCAATACAGCCGCGCGAGGAAAGCCAGGCCGTCGAGCTTGAGCGCCTTCAGTCCGCCCTTGCCGTATTCCTGCAAATGCTCGGCAAAGATCGGATTGAACAGCAGCGGCACGTGACCGAAGAAATCATGGAAGACGTCGGGCTCGACGATGTAGTCGAACTCGTGCTCTTCGCGCAGCCAGACCGTCACCGGGAAGCGGCGATTGGCAAGATGCTCGAAGAAGGTGTGATCCGGCACCAGCCCCGGCACGGCGACCAGTTGCCAGCCGGTGGCTTTGTACAGCGCCTCGGTGGTGCGATCGAATTGCGGGATGCCTTGCGAGACGTCGAGCGCCTTGATGCTGTCGAGGAAGACGTCGCAGGCGCGGCCTGGAATCAGCTTGGCCTGGCGCTCATACAGACGCCGCCACAAAGCGTGTTGTTCAGGTGTATAGCCGGCCCAGTTCTGGGCCACGACGTAGTTCTTGTCGGCGTGGGTGTAATCGCCGCGCAATGCCCCGCTGTCGGATTTTGTCGCGACGCTGGCAAAGAAATCGTCGGTAGAGACAGTGGTGTCCATGAGAATAATTATTGAGATACGTTGATAACCATATTATGCGCCTTCCGACCAGTTTGCATTCAAATCCGGTGCGGACACTTGATCCGGATCAGGCCGGAAGAAAATTCAGAGATTCAGGATTTCGGCTTGCCGATGCCGGTGACCTTGCCCACCCATTTGAACAGCGCGCGCATGTTGGCTTTGACGATGTAGTCGATCATCGCGACCTGCTCTTCCATCGCCTCCTGGAAGACGGTGACGGAATTGGCGGGCTGGAGTTTGAGATAGGCGTCGGCCTCGCCGTAATCGCGGTGGATTTCCATGCCGGCTTTGCGGGCGATGTGCATCATGACTTTATTGGAAGACAGACAATGCATGTACAGGGTGTCGACGTCGGCGTTGCGGCAACGCATGGCGCCGCGCTCGAACAGCTTGGTGCCCACCCCCATGCCGCGCGCCGCCGCCGATACCGAGACGCCGAATTCGGCCACGCGCGCCTTGACGGTGGCGCCGGAAACACGCGAGGTCTCGCGCGGCGCAAACGCCAGATGGCCGACGCCCAGCAAGCGCAGCTTGCGATCGTAGACGCCGAAAATGGTGTCGCGCGTGAAGTCGATTTTTTCCACATAGCGCGTCACCAGCTCGTCGGACAGCTTGGTGCCAAAACGCAGCAGCCGGTCTTTTTCTTCCAGCGCCAGAAAATGCCGCAGCAGATGCCGGCGCGAGCGCGGCGACAATTCCTTGACGAGGATCAGCGGTTTGTCCGAAGCCTCGATGATGGTGCGCTTCAAGCCTTCCAGCCGGGCGCGCAGTTGCGTGGTGAGTTTTGACATGGGCGCAGTCTAACGGAGCTGAGCCGCGTAATCCGCCACAGCCTCGGTACGCGCCGCCAGGATCGCTTCGGGGATGCGTTGCGGCTGCTCCTTGCATTTCGCTGCGATGGCGCCGGCGTCGATGCCCTGCGCCACTTTCAGTGCGCCCATGAGGTAGTCCAGTTGCGGGAATTCAACCTCTTCGAAACCGGTACGGCCGCGGCGGTCGCACTCGGACGCCTGCAGCATTTCCCTGAACCGCTCCGGCTTGCGGAAGCCGTCGCAGCGCGCCAGCAAGTTGACGATGGTGGCGGGACGCAGTTCAAACGCGCGGCCGACGTTGCCGTGTTCGCGCGCCGTGATGACGGCCAGATCGCGGCAGTCGTTGGGGACTTTGAGGCGATCGCAAATCCCTTGCACCAGCTCGACGCTGCGGCCTTCGTGGCCGTGATGGCTGGGCCACAAGTCAGGCGGCGTGGTGCCCTTGCCGAGATCGTGCATCAAGGCGGCAAAGCGCACGCCCAGCGAATACGATCGGCTAGCGGCATAGTCGAGCACCATCATGACGTGTACGCCGGTATCGATTTCGGGATGGTATTTGGCCGGTTGCGGCACGCCCCACAGCGCGTTCAGTTCCGGCAGGATGCGCGCCAGCGCGCCGCAGTCGCGCAACACATTGAACATGCGCGACGGCGTCTGTTCCATCATGCCGCGCGCCAACTCTTGCCAGACGCGTTCCGGCACCAGGGCGTCGACCTCGCCGGCTTGTACCATCTTCTGCATCAGCGCATTGGTTTCGGGAGCGACGGTGAAATCGGGAAAGCGCGCCGCGAAACGCGCCATGCGCAAAATGCGCACGGGGTCTTCGACGAAGGCTTCGGAGACATGGCGGAACACCCGCCGGAAAATATCGTCCTGCCCGCGATAAGGATCGATCAGTACGCCGTCTTCGCCTTTGGCGATGGCGTTGATGGTAAGGTCGCGGCGCGCCAGATCCTGCTCCAGCGTGACGGCGCTGTCGGTGTGAAAGACGAAGCCCTTGTAGCCCGGCGCAGTCTTGCGCTCGGTGCGCGCGAGCGCGTACTCCTCTTGCGTATCGGGATGCAGGAACACCGGAAAATCCTTGCCGACCGGCCGGAAGCCTTCCGCCAGCATGTCTTCCGGCGTGGCGCCGACGACCACGTAGTCGTGATCCTGCACCGGCAAACCGAGCAGCTCATCGCGCACCGCGCCGCCGACGACGTAGATCTTCATGGGCAACTCAATGATCCGGCAGGATTTCTTTTTCGGCCAGCGCTTCGGCAACCCACTTCGCCACCGCAGGATGTGCGACGACGCGATCGACGTAGGCTTGCAGCGCCGGCGCCAGCGACACCTGATAGCTGCGGAAGCGCATCACCACCGGTGCATAAAAGGCGTCGGCAATCGAAAAATCGCCGAACAGAAATTCATGATGGCCGAATTCCGCCAGGCAGTCTTCCCAGATTTCGCAGACACGGCCGATGTCGCCTTGCGCTTCCGGCGTGCGGCCTTTGCCGGGGTAGCTGCCGCGGATGTCCATGCTCATGGCGCTGCGCAGGCCGGTGAAACCGGAATGCATTTCAGCGGTGATGCTGCGCGCCACGGCGCGTGCGGCGGTCTCTTGCGGCCACAGCGCGCGGTCGGGGAATTGTTCCGCCAGGTATTCGCAAATCGCCAGCGAATCCCAGATGTGGGTCTGGCCGTCGAGCAGCACCGGCACCCGGCCGGCGGCGGAATATTCGGCGATCTTGCTGGCGGTGTCAGGCTGGTCAAGGCAGATGCGGATTTCGCGGAAAGGGATGTCGAACGCGGTCAGCACCACCCACGGGCGCATCGACCAGGACGAATAGTTCTTGTTGCCGATGACCAGCGTGATGGCGTTCTTGCCGGCCTTTTCCAGCGTGGCCGACAGGGTCGGATCGAGTTCGGTGTTTTGCATGCTGTCTGTCCTTTGATGACGTGTCTTGCTCTTACCTAGCTTTTACTCTGCCTAGCGTCGCGCTCCGCTGCGGTGAGCGTCCATTTGCTGCTGCATGTGCACACCGGCGAGATAGCGCGGTGCGATTGCTTCCAGCGCAGTCGGCGTGACGCCCAGTTCGGCGGCAATCGGCCCGCCGGCAATATTATCCGCCCGCATGGAAGCCAGATTATCGCGACTCATCATGCGTCCTGGCAAATATTCCAGACATAAGGCTTGCAAAGTTGCCAACATCGGCGGCAAACCGACGATGCGACGGGGATGGCCGGAGCAGGCGCCGGCCAGATAGACCAGCTCGCGCAGGGTATACACCTTCGGGCCGGCCAGCTCGTAAGTTTTGCCGATCGTCGATGCGCGCTGCAAGGCGTTGACGAAGGCCTGCGCCACGTCGCCGACATAGACCGGCTGGAATTTGGCGTCGGCGCTGCCCAGCGGCATGATGGGAAAGCGTTTTTGCAAGGCGGCAAACAGATTCAGGAAGCGGTCGCCTTCGCCGAACACCACCGAGGGACGGAACACGGTCGTCGCCATGCCGGCATCGGCAAATGCCGCCGCTTCGCCCGCCGCCTTGGAACGCTGATACATCGACGCCCCTTGTGCGGAAGCGCCGAGCGCACTCATGTGCAAATAGCGTTTGACGCCGTGACGGCCGCAGGCCGCGACGATCTTGCGCGGCAACTCCACGTGCGCCTGCCGGAAATCGGGACCGTAGTCGCTGCCGCCGGGACCGCGGCGCGAATGCAGGATGCCGACCAGATTGATGACGGCATCGACGCCGTCGAACAAGGCGTCAAGCACCGCTTCGTCATGCACATCGGCGACCACGGTTCTCACCGTCGGCATCACCAGCAGATGCTTGCTGCGCTCGTAGCGGCGGGTCGGCACCACGACGCGGCTGGCGGTGCTGCGCGCCAGTTGTGCGACGACCTGGCTGCCGATGAAGCCGGAGCCGCCGATTACCAGTATATTTTTATACGCCATGATCAGTTGTCGCTTTCGTTACTCATTCATCTCACCGCAGCGCCTTGTGATCAGCGCGCCATCACGGCAAATCGGTCGGGGTATTGACGCGCGGCGCGACTGTGCCGAGGCGCTGTTTCAGCGACTGCGGCTTGTTCTCGAACAGCGCGGCGTAGTAGGTGGCGTTGGACATGACGTTTTTGACGTAGCCGCGCGTTTCGTTGAACGGTATCGATTCGGCAAAGATCGCGCCTTCCACCGGTCGGTTCAAGGTCGAACGCCAGGTGCGCGGACGGCCCGGACCGGCGTTGTACGCGGCTGTCGCCAGGGCCTGCGAACCGTCCAGATTGTTGAGCACCATGTTGAGGTAGCTGGTGCCGAGCAACAGGTTGGTGTTGATGTCGTTGATCTGGTCTTGGGTAAATTCGGTCAAGCCGATTTTCTTGGCGACGTACTTCGCGGTGGCCGGCATCAACTGCATCAGGCCGGAGGCGCCGACATAGGACTTGGCGTTTTTGATGAAGCGCGATTCCTGGCGGATCAGCCCGTAGACCCAGGCGTTTTCCAGACCCAGCGGACGCGTGTTGGCGCTCATCTCGGTCAGGTGCGGCGCCGGGAAGCGCTGGGTGAAATCCATCTCCATCCGGGTGCGGTCCGAGGTGTTGACCATACGGTCGAGCACATCGCTCTGACGTGCGAATTCCGCGGCGGCGAGCAACTGGCGGTCGTTCATCTTGCGCAGTTCCCAGTTCCATTCACGGATACCTTCGTAGCGCATGTTCAGGTCGTAGAATTTGAGCGCGCGCTTGAAGCCGCCGTTCTGCGCCATCGGTGCGATCTCGGCCGGCGTCGGCGGCACCGGTCCCGGCGGGATCACGATCTTTTGTCCGAGGTCTTCAGTGGCCAGCTGGCCGTAGAAGCTGACGTTGGAGGCAATCGACTGGAACAGACGCTGCGAAGCTTCGGCCTGGCCGTCTTCTTTCAATGCGCGCGCCAGCCAATAGGTCCAGGTGATGTCGCTGCGCAAGGAGCCGGGCATGGCGTCGATGGTCGCCTTGACCATCTTCCAGTCGCCGGCGCGCAAGGCGATGCGCGCCTTCCATTGATAGGCTTCGTAGGACAGCGGCGCATCCTTGGTCTTGCGCCAGTAATCGATGGCTTCGGGCATCAGCTTCATCGACGCCGGCAAGGCGATCTGCGCCCAGGCGATGGCCTGCTCCTGCGCAGTCAATCCTGAGGCGCTGCCGAGGAAGGTCGCGGCCTGTTGCGGATTGCCCTTTGCGGCGCGGCCGATGGCGATGATGTACAACTCGTGCGAAGTACGTCCCTGGCCGGGTCCGCGCGCCAGCATCAGGGCCGGCTTGTCGATAACCTGTTGCAGGCTGACGTCGCCGTTGTCGGTGAAGATCGCCGCGCGGCGCGCGACCGTCGTGTTGCCGGCTTCAACCGCCTGACGGATCTGCGCCCACAGGTCGCTTTCGCTGAATTGGTGGTTTTGCGCCAGCGTACCGATCAGGTCGCTGCAGCCCTGACCATAATCCTTGGGACTGGTCAGCAAGGCGCGCGCTTCGTCGGCGACGTTCTGGCCCTTGAGGGCGCGGGAGTTGAGGGCAAAGCATTTGACCTGCACGTCGTCGTTCAGCACGAACAAGGGATACTGCTCGTCGAAAGTGGTCCAGTCGCCGGTCTTGCCCAGCGCCAACAGCCAGTCGTTGCGCAGGCGATCGGCGATGGCGCTGCCGTCATAGCGCGTCAGGAAATCGCGGATCTCGGAAACCGGCGCGGTGAAATCGCGCACGCGCGGTTTGAGCCGATAATAATCAACATAGGAAGGAATGACATAATCCGGCAGACGCGCCGCCAGACTCGCCGCGCTCACCGAGTCGTCGGAGCGCGAGGCATCGCGCAGGGCGAGAAAGATATCATCGGGTGCGACGTTGGTGGAAAGACGCTTTTGCGCATAAACCGGCATCGCAAAACTGAGTGCCGCAGCCGTTGCTACGGCACAGGTGATCACAACCACGCATTTCTTTAATTGCATTCTTATACAACCTTAGATTGAGACAGATGACGACTTCAAGGATAGCACGCGACACCACGCCGTCCGACACTGCTGAGACCACAACCAAAACGGCGCTCCCGGCTGCGGATAAATCCGCGCTGCGCACCCGCCTGCTGGCTGCGCGCAAAGCCATGACGCCTGCCGCCAGGGCTGCCGCAGAGGCGTCCATTTGCACGCGTCTGCTGGCGTGGCTGCAGACTCAGCAAATCACCAGCATCGGCGTCTACCATCCGATCCGGCAAGAACCGGATCTGCATCCGGTTTATAACGCGCTGAGTGTCCAAGGCGTGCACCTGTCCCTGCCGATTATTCGCGGAAAAGAGTTGCCGCTGGAATTCGTGCGCTGGACGCCGGGAGAAATGCTGGTCAAGGACGCCATGGGAACCTCCGTGCCGGCGCAGGGAGCCATTGTGCAGCCGCAGGCCCTGCTGATCCCCTGCCTGGGCTTCAATGCGGCGAAACTGCGGCTCGGCTACGGCGGAGGATTCTATGACCGCACGCTGGCGCAAACCCCGCGCCCGCTGGCGATCGGGATCGCCTATGCCGATGCGCTGGTGGAGTTTGACGGACAGGCGCACGATATCGCACTGGACCTGATCATCGCCGATGCCTGAGGGCGGCGATACAAGATCGCGCAAGAACGCAAAAAAGCCGGCATCTGCCGGCTTTTTGCTTGCAACCTGATTTCGCTGAATGACTCAGGCGACCAGACGTTGCCAGATTGCCATCGTCGCGGCCGGCTGGTTCAGCGTGTAGAAATGCAGACCCGGCGCGCCGCCTTCCAGCAGCTGTTCGCACAGCTGCGTGACGACGTCGAGACCGAAGGCGCGGATCGATTCGCTGTCGTCGCCGTAGCTGGCCAGCTTGAGACGGACCCAGCGCGGGATCTCGGTGCCGCACATGTCGGAAAAACGCATCAGTTGCGTATAGTTCGTGATCGGCATGATGCCGGGCACGATCGGAGCGCTGACGCCCAGTTTCGCTGCTTCGTCGACGAAATTGAAATACGCATCGGCGTTGTAGAAATACTGCGTGATGGCTGCATCGGCGCCGGCGTTGATCTTGCGCGCAAAATTTTGCACGTCGTCCTGCGGCGACTTCGCTTGCGGATGCATTTCAGGATAGGCGCCGACTTCGATGTGAAACCAGTCGCCGGTTTCCGCGCGAATGAACTCGACCAGCTCATTGGCGTAGTGGAACTCGCCGGAAGCGCTGTCTGCGGCGCCGAAGCCGCTCGGCAAGTCGCCGCGCAAGGCGACCAGCTTCTTGATGCCATGCGATTTGTAATTATTCAGAATGTCGCGCAGTACAGCGCGCGAGCTGCCGACGCAAGACAGATGCGGCGCGGCGACATGGCCTTCGCGCATGATTTCGAGCACGGTGTCGAGCGTGCCTTGCTGCGTCGAACCGCCGGCGCCGAATGTGACCGAGAAATACTTGGGCTGCAGCGCGGCCAGCTTGGCGCGGGTGATGCGCAGCTTTTCCGTGCCTTCAGGCGTCTTCGGTGGGAAAAACTCGATACTGAAATTATGTGATGTCATGGAAAAATCAATCCGTAAAACAAGTACCTGATGAGCAAGTCGCTGAGCAGATTACTGAGCCGTCAATTGCGACCGGATTTCAACAGCAGCGTGGACAGCGCCCAGGAAACGATGCTGTACAACAGCGCGCCGCCGACACCAGCCCAGAAACCCGCGACGTAGAAGCCGCCGACCAGATGCGAGACCGCCCAGAACATCAGGCCGTTGATCACCAGAATGAACAAACCCAGCGTGAGCAGCGTCACCGGCAAGGTCAGAATCACCAGCACCGGACGCACCAGCGTGTTGACGAAACCGAGGATGAGCGCAGCGATCAGCGCCGCACCGAAGCTGTCGACCTGCACCGAATGCATGAGATATGGCACAGCAAGCAAGGCCAGCGCATTGATCAGCCAGAGAATGAGCAAACGCATGAAACGTCCTTTCGAGCGGCGCATCGGCCGGATTTCAACAATCTGAGCAATTGCTGCAATCCGGCCGATGGCGGGTGAGTCCGGTAAACACCGGGCAAACGGATATTGTCCGCGTTGCCCGTCAAGCTAATTAATAACGGTAGTGATCAGGCTTGTAAGGGCCGTCTGTCTTCACGCCGATATAAGAAGCCTGTTCTGCGGTCAGTGTGCTCAGTTGGGCATTGAGTTTCTTCAACTGCAGGCGCGCGACCTTTTCATCCAGGTGCTTGGGCAGCGTGTAGACGCCGACCGGATAGTTCTTGGTGTTCACGAACAGTTCGATCTGGGCGATGGTCTGGTTGGCGAAGGACGAGCTCATCACGTAGGACGGATGGCCGGTGCCGCAGCCGAGGTTGACCAGGCGGCCTTCGGCCAGCAGGATGATGCGCTTGCCGTCGGGGAAGATGATGTGGTCGACTTGCGGTTTGATGTTTTCCCAGCTGTATTGCTTCAGTGCGGCGACTTCGATTTCGTTGTCGAAGTGGCCGATGTTGCAGACGATGGCCTGGTCTTTCATCTTCTTCATGTGGTCGTGCGTGATCACATGGTAGTTGCCGGTACATGTCACGAAGATGTCGCCATGTTCTGCAGCGTAATCCATGGTGACGACGCGGTAGCCTTCCATTGCCGCCTGCAGTGCGCAGATCGGATCGATTTCAGTGACCCAGACTTGCGCCGACAGCGCGCGCATGGCTTGCGCCGAACCCTTGCCGACGTCACCGTAACCGGCGATGACGGCGACCTTGCCGGCGATCATGACGTCGGTCGCGCGCTTGATACCGTCGACCAGCGATTCGCGGCAGCCGTACAGATTGTCGAACTTGGACTTGGTGACGGAGTCGTTGACGTTGATGGCCGGGAAGGCCAGCTTGCCGTCCTTGAACATCTGATACAGGCGATGCACGCCGGTGGTGGTTTCTTCGGTCACACCCTTGACTTGCGCCAGACGCGTCGAATACCAGTTAGGCGAAGTCGCCAGCTTTTTCTTGATGGAGTTGAACAGGCAGATTTCTTCTTCCGAAGTCGGGTTGTTCAGCACCGATACGTCTTTTTCAGCGCGCGTACCCAGATGCAGCAGCAATGTTGCGTCGCCGCCGTCGTCGAGGATCATGTTGGCTTGTTCGTTCTCGCCGCCTTGCCATTCGAAGATGCGGTGCGTGAAATCCCAGTAGTCGTCCAGCGACTCGCCCTTGAACGCGAACACCGGGGTGCCCTTGTCGGCGATTGCCGCGGCAGCGTGGTCTTGCGTCGAGTAGATGTTGCAGGATGCCCAGCGGACCTTGGCGCCCAGTGCTTCCAGCGTCTGGATCAGCACCGCGGTCTGGATGGTCATGTGGATGGAACCGGTGATGCGCGCGCCCTTCAGCGGCTGGGCAGCAGCAAATTCTTCACGGATGGCCATCAGGCCGGGCATTTCGGTTTCTGCGATCTTGATTTCTTTGTGGCCCCATTGCGCCAGGCCGATATCGGCGATCACATAGTCTTGGGTATTGGAATTGGTAGTCATGGCTGCGGCGTTCTCACGCCCTCCTTTCAAAAAATCAGAAAAAAAGTAACGTGAGCGCAGTTGCTTGGTGACGGTATCAAGCCTGGCAAGATCGATGTCTTGTCGCAACGCTCCTTGATACGGAAAGGCATTGTAAATCACTTTATGCGCGCAATGCCAGCACGCAAATGCAACCCGGCCGCCAAGGCCGGATTGCAGTGGGGAAATTACAGACCGGCGGCAGCCTTCAGTGCAGCAGCCTTGTCGGTACGTTCCCACGAGAATTCCGGCTCTTCGCGGCCGAAGTGGCCGTAAGCAGCGGTCTTCTGATAGATAGGACGCAGCAGATCCAGCATCTGCACGATGCCCTTCGGACGCAGGTCGAAGTGTTCCAGCACCAGTTGCGACAGCTTTTCGTCGCTGATCTTGCCGGTGCCGAAGGTGGTGACCATGACCGAAGTCGGCTTGGCGATACCGATGGCGTACGACACCTGGATCTGGCAACGCGACGCCAGGCCGGCAGCCACGATGTTCTTGGCGACATAACGGCCGGCGTAAGCCGCCGAACGGTCAACCTTGGAAGGATCCTTGCCGGAGAATGCACCGCCGCCGTGCGGCGCTGCGCCGCCGTAGGTGTCGACGATGATCTTGCGACCGGTCAGGCCGCAATCGCCTTGCGGGCCGCCGATGACGAAACGGCCGGTCGGGTTGACCAGGTAACGGGTGTTTTTCAGCCATTCAGCCGGCACGACCGGGCGGATGATTTCTTCGATCGCTGCTTCTTCGATGGCTTTGTGTTCCATTTCAGGCGCATGCTGTGTCGACAACACGATGGTGTCGATCGCAACCGGGCGACCGTCGACGTACTTCAGCGTGACTTGCGACTTGGCGTCCGGACGCAGCCATGGCAGACGGCCGTCTTTGCGCAATTGCGACTGGCGTTCGACGATGCGGTGCGCGTAGTAAATCGCAGCAGGCATCAGCTCAGGCGTTTCGTCGCAAGCGTAGCCGAACATCAGACCCTGGTCGCCGGCACCCTGGTCGAGGTCGAGACCCTTGCCTTCATCGACTCCCTGAGCGATGTCAGGGGATTGCTTGTCGTAGGCGACCAGCACGGCGCAGCTCTTGTAGTCGATGCCGTAGTCGGCATTGTCGTAACCGATGCGCTTGATGGTTTCGCGGGCGACGTCGATGTAGTCGACGTTGGCGCGCGTGGTGATTTCACCGGCGAGCACGACCAGACCTGTGTTGCACAGGGTTTCGGCGGCTACGCGGGACAGTGGGTCTTGTGCAAAGATGGCATCCAGAATCGCATCGGAAATCTGGTCGGCTACTTTGTCTGGGTGACCTTCCGAGACGGATTCGGAAGTGAAGAGAAATTCATTGGACATCACGTACTCCTGCAGTATAGAGATTGAACCGGTGTCGCGGCCTTATCCCTAGCCTGCGACGCTTTAGCGAAATTTATATCCCGTCTCGCAAGTTGTCATTAACTCGACGGCTTTCATGCTATTTTACGCCTCTTGCAAAAATTCGGCAATTTCACAGCATTATTCACGGTAACGGCAAGTATGATTTTTTCTTTATTCCGCCTGCTATCTTTTTTTCCGCTACCCCTGCTGCACCTGATCGGGATTGCAGTAGGCTGGCTTGTTTACCTGGCATCGCCGTCCTATCGCAAGCGTTTGAAAGAGAATCTGACCCGCGCCGGCTACCGGCAACATTTATTTACCGCAATTAACGAATCCGGCAAAGGCATCTTCGAACTGCCCTTCGTCTGGTGCGCTGCACCGAAGCGCGTTTTGCGTACCGCTCGCATTGAAAACTGGGAATTGGCGCAACAGGCGCTGGATGCCAAAACCGGCGTGGTTTTCCTGACCCCGCACCTGGGCTGCTTTGAAATCATCGCGCAAGCCATTGCCGAGCAGACATCGCTGACCGCCCTGTATCGCCCTCCGCGCAAAGCCGCGCTGAAACCCTTGATCGAAGGTGCGCGCTCGCGCCCCAATCTGCATCTGGCGCCGGCCAATCTGTCGGGCGTACGCATTCTGCTCAAGGCGCTGAAAGCCGGCAAGGCAATCGGCCTGCTGCCGGATCAGGTGCCGCAGCATGGCGAAGGCGTCTGGGCGGATTTCTTCGGCAAGCCGGCTTACACCATGACCCTGTCGGCCAAGATGCATCAGATGAGCGGCGCGCCGATCATCCTGTCGTATGCCGAGCGCCTGTCCTGGGGCCGCGGCTTCGTGATCCGCTTTGTCGCCTTCGAAGAAGAACTTGGCGAGACGCCGGATCAGCAGGCCCGCGCCATCAATCTGGCGATGGAAAAACTGATCGCGCGCTGCCCCGCACAATATATATGGAGTTATAACCGCTACAAGACGCCGCCGGGCGTGAGCGCGCCCGGAGCGGCAGAATGAAGGCGCTGATTGCATTGATGTGGCTCCTGCACTGGCTGCCGCTGCCCATACTGGGACGCCTCGGCGCAGGCCTGGGCTCCCTGCTGTTCATCATCATGAAACCGCGCCGCCACATTACGCTGACCAATCTGCGGCTGTGCTTTCCCGACAAATCCGAGGCGGAGCGCGAAATCATCGCCCGGCAACATTTCCAGGCCTACGCCCGCAGCGCGCTGGAGCGCGGCATTCTGTGGTGGGCCTCGGAGAAACGCCTGAAACGCCTGATCAAGATCGATTCCGGCGTGCCGGTGGACGTGATCAAATCCGGCCCGACTATCCTGCTTTGCCCGCACTTCGTCTGCCTTGAGATTCCCGGCATTGCGCTGGTGCTCAACTCCGATCTGTCGATCTGCACCATTTATTCCAGACAACAAAATGAAGTCGTTGATCAGGCGCTGCTGAAAGGCCGCTCCCGCTTCCGCCCGGTGACCCTGCTGTCGCGCGAAAAAGGCGTCAAGCCCATCATTCGCGCCATGCGCGACGGCCTGCCCTTCATCATGTTGCCGGACATGGACTTCGGCCTGCGCGACGCCGAGTTCGTCCCCTTCTTCGGCCGACCGGCTGCCACACTGACTGCGACCGCACGCATTGCCGCAGCGACACACGCCAACGTCATCCCGATGATCACCACCTTCCTGCCGAACTATCAAGGCTGGAAAACCACTTTCTATCCGGCCTGGGAAAACTATCCGGGCGACGATATCGTGGAAGCCACCCGCAGGATGAATGCCTTCATCGAGCAACGCGTACTGGAAGCGCCGGCCGAATATTTTTGGGCGCACAAGCGCTTTAAAACTCAGCCTGAGGGCCTAACTAATGTATACGGCCAGGATGATTAAAACCATCCAGCATCTATAATTAGTCTCATGAAAATCAAATTCACCAAAATGCACGGCGCGGGCAACGATTTCGTTGTGGTTGACGCCATCCACCAGGACATTGATCTGACCCCCGATCAATGGAAGTTCATCGCCGACCGCCGTTTCGGCATCGGCGCCGACCAGATGCTGGTGGTGGAAAAAACACAATCGCCCGGCATCGATTTTCGCTATCGCATTTACAACGCCGACGGCGGCGAGGTCGAACAGTGCGGCAACGGCGCGCGTGCGTTTGCCCGCTTCGTCAGCGACAAGGGCCTGACGACCAAACGGGCTATTCGGGTGGAAACCATGTCCGGCGTCATCGAACCGACATTGGAAGACGACGGCCGCGTGACGGTCGATATGGGCGCGCCGATACTGACGCCGGAGCAAGTGCCGTTCGATGCCGCCGGGCTGAGCGGCAAGAATGAAAGCGACGACACCTTGTGGCCGCTGGAGGTGAACGGAAAAATCAGCTGGATTTCCGTCGTATCGATGGGCAATCCGCATGCAGTTCAGATCGTCGCCGATACGGAAGCCGCGCCGGTTCTGGTCGACGGCCCTGTCATCGAGCATCATCCGCGCTTTCCGAAACGCGTCAACGCCGGCTTCATGCAAGTGGTGGATCGCCACAACGTCAATTTGCGCGTCTTTGAACGTGGCGCAGGAGAAACATTGGCCTGCGGCACCGGCGCCTGCGCAGCAGTTGTCGCCGGCATCCGCCGCGGCCTGCTGGATACGCCGGTTGCCGTTCAGACGCATGGCGGCGAACTGGTGATCAACTGGGGCGGCTCCGGGCTGCCGGTGATGATGACCGGCCCTGCAGTGTCGGTGTTTGAAGGCGAAATCGAAATCTGAGCACCGTTGTTGATGTCGATCCGGTGCTTCGCAAATGAAAAAGAGATGGCAATCCGCCATCTCTTTTTATTTGTCCTCTCTTATTAATATGAGAGAGGGTCAGGACTCTTCCGCCAGATCGCCTTCTTCTTCACGCTCATCGGCCACCTGAGGCAAGGCCGTTTTCAAGCGGTACATGCGCTGGCGATAATTGCCTTCCGGCCCGCTCAGGCTGCAATCAACGTCTTCGAACAGGCGTCCGATGCGATTGAGCACCTGCCGCTCGTCACCGGTCTCTATTAATATGAGGCGCCGCTTGCTGCGTGCATAGTATTCGCGGATGTCGACCACCAGGCAATGTCCGCAATCAGCCTGCTTCAGGTCGATCAACAAGGTTTCAGGCCGCGTCAGGCCAAACAGGATCGCCAGTTCCAGCCGTGCGGCCAGAAATGGATACGCGCTGAGGAACTCGCGCGTCATGTGACGCCGGGCTTCGACCGCCCAACCTGTGGGTACAGGGCGGTCGGCGATCTTGTCCAGCAAATCGCGGGCGTCCGTGTTGTTCTGTGCCGCCGCCTTTTGCAGCCAGTAGACGGCGCGCACGTCGTTGGACGGATCATCGCGGCGATTGCGCCAGGCGCTGCTGCCGCATTCCAGTTGCGCCAGGGCATGCCCCATTTCGGCTGCGCGCTCCAGATAATGCTGGGCATCCGCCAGATTGCGCTGGGAAAATTCCGGTTTTAAATAGATGCGCGACAACGCGAACCACGCAGGCGCCAGCCCACGCTCTCCGGCTTGGGTCAGCCAGCGTATCGCCTTCTTATAATTAGCGGAGCCAAAGCCAGGAAAAGCACGGCTGCCGTCTTCCTGCATGCGGGCAAAGAACAAACCCAGCGCCAACTGCGCGGCCTTGTCGTCGGCATAAGCGCCCAGCTCCAGCAATTGTTGCGCTTCATCGACGCCAAGATCGTCAATGCTCGGCAACACCTGCGCCAGACGAGACAACAGTACGATATTGCCGTCGCCCAAATGCCGCACGAGCGTTTCCGACGGTGCATTCAATTGCGGCAGGTCGGCGCCATATTGCGCCAACAGGGAACGACCCAGCGGCAAGGCCCGGCGGATGAAGTCTTCCTGATCCTGACGCAGCCAGGCAGCATCTGCCAGGGACAGTTGTGCCGGACCGATGCCGGCGTCCGCGGCTTTTTGCGCCCATTGGGCCGCAGCATCGACCGCTGCTTGCGGACGCTCATCCGTCACGACTTGCGCCGCACCGGCAATGCGCTCGCCCGCCTGCTGCTGAGCCAGCAGCCATTGCGCCTCGGCGGTGCCGGCATGCGCCTCCGCTTCCAGCACCTTGACCGCTTTGCCCAGCATGGACTGCGCCTCCGCCTGCGCCCGATGCGCCAGCACCAGGCGCGCAAAAGCCATCCCGGCCGTTTTCAGGCCGGCGTCGAAGGCGCGCTCATACCACAGCACATAGTCAAGCGGCCTCGACGCCTGCGCCACCACGTCATAAGGGATGTGTTCACCGATCAGGGACCAGGCATCTGCCGCCCCCTGGCGCGCGGCGCGGTCCAGCCAATGCAACGCGGTCGCAAAACTTTGCGGCAAGCCGTTGCCGCCAAACAGATAGCGTCGTCCCAAGGCCAACTGCGCCTCAGCCTGCCCGGCGCGTGCCGCCCGAATAATTGCCAAATCTTCCCGACTCGCCATAAATCAATCCAAGCCCACTTTCGAAGGAAAAAATTATCCCCCATAAATCACTATATTTTTTTAATCTGCGTCCTGAGAGACTAATTTGGAGCTTTAAAACAACAATTCAAGTCTTTAAACGGCGCTTTATTGCCACCCAGGCAATTTCATAATCCTCTGACATCAGCCGGGGCCAAAAAACTCCTACTGAGAGAGAATCGGGTTTAAAGCGTTAGAAAAAAACAACACTCGTGTAGGAGTTTCGGAATTTCAACCAAAACTTTGTCCGCCAAACGACCAATCTAAGGTCATGGTTAATGAGAACCCTTAATGTCTCACCATCCGACTAGATGTACGGATCCTCAAGACTATTTTTATAGAAGGATGTCAAATGAAAAAATCTCTGCTTGCACTGGCCGTTCTCGGCGCGTTTGCAGGTGCTGCACAAGCACAAAGCTCCGTCACTATCTACGGTATCGTTGATACCGGTATCACATACACAAGCAAGGCTGCTACTCCAAGCAGCACTGCTGGCAACATCAACACTGGCAGCAAGTTTGCTGTCAACTCCGGCGTTATCCAAGGTTCGCGTATCGGCTTCAAGGGCGTTGAAGATCTGGGCGGTGGTCTGAATGCAGTGTTCCAACTGGAAACTGGCTTCAACAACGACAACGGCGCTTTGAACGGTCAAGATTCGACAACTTCGAACAACTTGTTCCGTCGTAAGTCGGTTGTTGGTCTGGCTGGTGGCTTCGGCTCCGTGCTGCTGGGTCGTCAAACTGACTTTGCTGACACAATCAGCGCTTACACAGCTGTGAACGATTTCGGCGGCGTTACTTCGAACTCGGGTTCGGGTCTGAACCGTCTGCAAGGTACACGTACCAACAACTCGATCAGCTACACTACCAACAACCTGGGTGGCTTCACCGGTAACCTGATGTACGGTTTCGGCGAAACAGCTGGCAAGACTAGCGCCGGCCAATCGTTCGGTCTGGGTGGTAAGTACGACAACGGCCCACTGGGTCTGGGTATCAACTACTACCAATCGAAGCAAGGTCCTACACCTAGCGATACTTCCCTGATCGCAAGCTCGGCTACTCTGGGCACTATCAACGCAGGTAGCTCGGCTGCTAAAGTGTTGAACGTTGTTGCCAGCTACCAGTTCGGTCCTGCACGCGTGTATGGTAACTACTCGCGCGTCAAGCAAGACTTGAACACTGCTGCAGTGACTGGCCTGACCCAAGCAACTCGTCTGACTGGCGCTACTCTGGGCCTGTCGAAGAAGGCTGACATGTACGAATTGGGCACAGCTTACTCGCTGACTCCTTCGTTGAAACTGCTGGGTAGCGTTCAGTACACTCGTGCTGATTTCGACAATCTGAGCGGCAAGGGCAAGCTGACCCAATTCAACATTGGTACAGACTACTGGCTGTCGAAGCGTACAGACTTGTACGCATTCGTGTCGAACCTGCGTGCTAAAGACATGAAGAACCCAGGCGTGTTTGCTGACACAACTGGTAACGACGCTAGCCAAACAGCAGTTACTGTTGGTATCCGTCACAAGTTCTAATTTAAGTCTCTGAAGCTCTGACGTGCAAACGTCAGAATCAGAACTTGATTGAACAATTCGGGCTTACATGAGCAATCATGTAAGCCCGTTTTTATTGGTAAGCACCAAGTCTTCGTCACCTGATTAAAAAGTTGTCAGCACCAGCGATAGCGTAGATAATCTCGCGATATTGCGGATATGCAAGCCCGGCTGCGCCTGGAGCGTGATGCCGCAAAAAACACTCAACCCAACAAGCATGCACATGACTCCTCTGGACTCCGATTCGATCGCCGATTACTTGCTCGACCATCCGCACTTCTTCGAAGAGCATGCGGAGTTGCTCGGCCGGATCCGACTTACCAGCCCATTGCTGGGACGCGCCATTTCCCTGCAAGAGCGCCAGATGGAAATCCTGCGTGAGAAGATCAAGGTGCAGGAACTGCACATGGCAGACCTGATGCGCATCGCACAGGAGAACGACGAGATCACCAGCAAATTCCAATCGTGGACGCGCTCCTTGCTGCTGGCCCGCAATGACAGCGACCTGCCGCAGACCTTGTCCGGCAATCTGCAAAGCATCTTCAATGTGCCCCAGGTCACCTTGCGCCTGTGGAATATCGACGAAAAGCACAACGGCAACTGGTTCACCGCCACCGTATCGGAAGACGCGCGCATTTTCGCGAATGGCCTGACCACACCGTTCTGCGGCCCGAACAATGAATTCGAAGCCGCCGGCTGGCTCGAAGACGCTACGTCGGTCAAATCCATCTCGATGCTGCCGCTGCGCGTCGGTGCGGCGCCTGAAGCGTTCGGCCTGCTGGTGCTGGGTTCTCCCGATCCGAGCCGCTTCTCGGCGGAAATGGGCACAGACTTCCTGACGCGCATCGGCGAAACCGCCAGCGCCGCCCTGGCCTGCCTGCTACACTGAAATATCCCTTTTCTCTTCGACCACTCGTGTGAGCGCCGAACCCACCTCAGTCGCTGCTGATCGTCAAGTCGAAAACTATCTCGACAGCCTGCAGAACCAACGCATGCTGTCGCCCCACACCATCAGCAGCTACGCCCGCGATCTGGCTGAGCTGAATGCGCTGGCGCAGGCGGCCGGCGTCGCCCTCGATGCTGTTGCCCACTTTCAGATCCGCAAATTTGCTGCGCAATTGCATGGCAAGGGACTCAATGCCCGTTCCATTGCGCGCAAGCTGTCTGCATGGCGCGGCTTCTACGGCTGGCTGTCGGAATCAGGCGGATTGAAGTCGAACCCTGTCGATGGCGTCAAAGCCCCAAAAAAAGCCAAACCCTTGCCCAAGGCGCTGGCTGCCGACGACGCGGTGCAGCTGGTGTCGCAAAGCAACCCATTGAAGGATGCCGACGCGCCGGCGCAGCGCTGCAACCTCGCCATGTTCGAACTGCTCTATTCAAGCGGCCTGCGCGTGTCCGAGCTGGTTGGCCTGGACGCCCGCTACCATCACGAAGCGGGCTATACTTCCTCCGGATGGGTAGACATGGACAGCTGCGAAGTCACCGTCACCGGCAAGGGCAACAAGATGCGCAGCGTGCCGGTGGGACAACCGGCGATGCAGGCGCTGAAAAGCTGGCTCTCGGCGCGAGAAAGCGTGCTGGCGAACCACGCCGACGCCGATCGGCGTGCACTTTTCCTGAGCGAACGCGGCGCCCGCATGTCGGCGCGCGTGACGCAATTGCGCATCAAGGCGCACGGCCAGGCGCTCGGCATGGCGACCAATGTGCATCCCCATGTCTTGCGCCACTCCTTCGCATCGCACGTCCTGCAAGGCTCCGGCGATTTGCGCGCCGTGCAGGAAATGCTTGGCCACGCGTCCATCACGGCAACGCAGGTCTATACTTCGCTCGATTTCCAGCGCCTGGCCCAGGTCTACGACGCCGCCCATCCGCGCGCCAAAAAAGTCGCGCCGAAATAGCCACGTCGAGACGCGGTGACGCCAAATTGCGCCGAACCGAACAAGCAGGAAGCCCGCCACCGCGAATTGCGGCATAATTCGTCCAGAGGCTTTTACTTCCAGGCCGCAATCCCAGCAGACACCCCATGAAATCCAAGCCAGCCGACACCGCCATGCCTACCGCTCTCGCCCACGAACCGGCCAAAGCACAGGCATTGGCTGAATTGCAATTGCGCGACGCCTCTGTGCGCGTCACGCAAGCGCGCGTCAGCGTCATGGCAGCCTTGCTCAGCGCACGCAGCGCCGTGTCGCATCAGGATATTCAGGATCAGTTGGTCGACATGGATCGCGTCACGCTGTACCGCGCGCTGGACTGCCTGACCGAAGCCGGCCTGGCGCACAAGATCGCCAGCGACGACCGCATCTTCCGCTACAACGCCGGCGCCGGCGCGGAACATCACGACCACGGCGCCCATCAGCATGCCCATGGCCATCCGCAACACCAGCATGGCCACTTCAAATGCACCCGCTGTGCGCGCGTGTTTTGCCTCGACGGCAGCGGTGAAGCAGGTTTTCTGGAAAGCGTTTTGCCTTCATCCGGCAAGCGCCAGACGACCGCAGCGCAACTCCAGACCGCCCTGCAAAAATCGCTGGGCAAAGGGTTTCAGAGTCACGAAATCGAATTGACCATCAAAGGCTGGTGCGCCGACTGCGCCGATTGAGCCAAAGGCTGGTGCGTCGTCTAGTACTTTAACTAGGCGCGCAGAACCAGACGGCGCAAATGGCCGTTCAGCTGCCGCACTGAACGTACTTTCACATCGACATAAGACGGATGCATCGTCAGCATGCGGCGCACGCCTGCTGAAGAGAAGTGTGGATTACCCGCCAGATACTGCGTCACCCATGCCGTACGCAAACCCAGCTCCTTGGCTGATTTCAGGTTGGCCGGCGTATCTTCCACCAGCACGCAGCGATGTGCAGCGACACGCTCGCGCGCCAGCAGCTTGCGCAACATTTGCCGCGACGGCTTGGGTTTCAGTTGGCGGTGCACGCGCATCGATTCGATGGAAATGTGCTGGTCGAAATGCCGGTGCAGCCCGAGATGGCGCACCACATCACGCGAATAGCGCAAGGGCGCGTTCGTCAGCAGAATCTTGCGCCCCGGCAAGCGCTTGAGCATGTTCAGCAAGCCGCGCTCGGCGCGGATCATGTCGAACAGATCATCAAAGTGATGCGCCTCGCGCAAGAAATCATCCGGCAGCACCTGGTGATGCTGCACCATCCCCAGCAAGGTCGCGCCATACAAACGCCAGTAGCGCTGGCGCAATGCATTGACGGCATCCTGATCGGACGGCAAGCCCTGCTCTTTCAACACACGCTCCATGAACACGTTCATGTTGGCGTTGATCGCCGGGAAAATTGCGTGCGAAGCGTTGTGGAGGGTGTTGTCGAGATCGAAAAGCCAGAGCGGTTGAGAACCCATTTCACCCCTTTCCGCGAGATGCGTTCTTGCCCAAAGAGTTACTGGCAAGGCGTGCGACGCGTCGCGTAGCGGTGCTACACGCAAGGAGCGCAACGCAGCCAGCAACTCTTTGGGCAAGAACCCGGAGGGAACAGCCTGTTTGGGCGTATTGCTGCGTTGCGCCGCTTGCCAAGGGGTGTAGCAGGGAATTCGGACAGCATGCTGTCCGCCTGCGTAGCGGTTCACGCTTGCAGCGACCTGCAAGGGGCACCCTTGGCTGCGCGACGCGCCTTGCACTACCTCCCAAACAGGACTGTTCGCACTCGCGGAAAGGGGTGAAATGGGTTCTAATATTCGGCACAATAAAACTGGATGAAATGAAGAAGGACACTCAATGGTGCGACGCCTGATTATAGTGACATTCGCCTGGCTGCTCTGCCTTTATCTGCCTGCTGCGGGCGCGGCAAGCTCAACGCAGGAAGCTGGGGGCAAAGGGCAACACGGTGCGCTCTTCAAAGTTCAGGACGCACATCACACCCTGTATCTGTTCGGCACCATCCACGTCGGCGCCGACAATTTCTACCCGCTGGCGCCGCGCGTCATGCAGGCGCTCGAACAAGCCCCCGCCATTGCGCTGGAAATCGATCCGCAGAAAATTCCGGCCATGCAGGCAGCAGTCCTGCAATACGGCTTCTATCCCGACGGCAAGAGCTATCGCACCGAACTGCCTCCGCAACTGCGTCAACAGCTGGAGACGGCGCTGCAGAAATATCATGTCGCCCCCGATACCGTCGCGCGCTTTCGCCCATGGATGATCGCCAGCCTGCTGACCGTCCAGGAATTCGACAGCAAGGGATATCGCTCCGAACTCGCCGTCGACAGCTATCTCGCCGACATCGTCAAGAAACGCAACAAGCCGGTGATCGAGCTGGAAGGTGCAGCAACGCAACTGGCCTTGTTCGGCGCCCTGAGCGAACGGCAGCAGAACCTGCTGCTGGAAGACACCATCAAGGAACTGAACGACCCCGACAGCGCGGCCAAGGTGGTGGAACTGGCGGAATGCTGGCGCACCGGCAACCTCGATGGTTTGCAAGGCCTGCTGGACGAGATGGAGAGCGACAAGAGTTTCGTCGGTCGCTTCACCAGGGAGGTGTTGCTCGATCAGCGCAATCCCTCGCTCACCGATCGCATCGCCGCGCTGCTGGGGCAGCAGGACGGCGTCTTCGCCGCCATCGGCATCCTCCACCTGGTCGGACCGACAAGCGTGCCGGCCTTACTGAAACAACGCGGCTATACGATCGAACGCCTCTACTGAGGCTTGTCTTCGCCTCGCTGCCGCCGTGCACCGGGGCAAGAATGAAAAAAGGCGCTCCCGGTCTCCCCGGAGCGCCTTGCTTTTATGCAGCGAAAGTCTATGCGATCAGTGCGAACGGATCATGGTGCCGAAAGCCTGCTCGGTCAGCACTTCCAGCAGCAGCGAGTGCTCGATGCGGCCGTCGATGATGTGAACCGTGTTGACGCCCGACTTGGCGGCATCCAGCGCCGACGAAATCTTCGGCAGCATGCCGCCGGAAATCGTGCCGTCTTCGAACATCTCGTCGATTTCGCGCGCCGACAGGTCGGTCAGCAAATTGCCTTTTTTGTCTTGCACGCCGGCAATATTGGTCATCATGATCAGCTTTTCGGCATGCAGGATCTCGGCGATCTTACCCGCCACCACGTCTGCATTGATGTTGTATGCCTGACCGTCGTCACCGAATCCGATCGGCGAAATGATCGGGATGAAAGCATCGTCCTGCAGCGCCTTGACCACGGCCGGATTGATCGCTTCGATCTCGCCGACGAAACCGATGTCCAGGAATTGGCCCGGATTTTCCTTGTCCGGCATGCGCATCTTGTGCGCGCGGATCAGGCCGCCGTCCTTGCCGGTCAGGCCGACTGCCTGGCCGCCGTAGTGGTTGATCAGCATCACGATATCCTGCTGCACTTCGCCGCCCAGCACCCACTCCACCACTTCCATGGTTTCTTCGTCGGTGATGCGCATGCCTTGCACGAAGGTGCCTTGCTTGCCGATCTTCTTGAGCGCGTTGTCGATTTGCGGACCGCCGCCGTGCACCACGACCGGATTCATGCCGACCAGTTTCAGCAGGATCACATCGCGCGCAAAGCCGTGCTTCAGGCGCTCTTCGGTCATGGCATTGCCGCCGTATTTGACGACGATGGTCTTGCCGTGGAATTTGCGGATGTACGGCAAGGCTTCGGCCAGGATTTCGGCCTTGATTTGAGGGGCAACGTCGGTCAGATCGGTCAAGTCGGTCATAGCGCAAATCCTGGGCTGTGAAGAGATATTCGGAATGTCCGCGATTTTACATGGAAAGCGCGACGCCATTGTTGCCGATGTTGTGTTTTATCGGCACGTATGCCAAATCAACCTGCGCCTTGCAAGCCGCGCCCACCTTAGCGCAGGCCGTTTTAACCCGTGCAATTGCGCATTTCCTGATTCGGGAATTTTTCCTTGAGGCTATCGAGAGACGCCTTGGTCGCCGCGTCGATGTCGCGCCATTGATACGCCTGCCTGGTCGAGGTGACATTGCGCGCCATGATGCGCGCGCTGCGCACGCCTTGCGGGATCAACTGCCCGATGTAAGCCTTGGCGGCCTCTTCCGTCTTGAAGACGCCCAGCGATATCGACCAGCGCAGCGTTGGGTTGGATTGCGACTCGGGGATCACATAAAAATCCTGAATGCCGAGCCGGCGCAGCTCGGCGGCTTTACGGTCGGCGCCGTCCTTGCCGTCTTGCGAGGGAATGTAGACCATGTGGCTGGCCGCTTCCTGCACGCTGCGCGGCACCGGCTTGGCAGGCAGGCGCAGGCTGGCCAGTTGCGCTTCGAATTTACGCGCCTCGACAGTGTTGAAGTTGCCTATTTCCGTGCAGGCGATGGTCTCTGCCTTGGGAGCCGCTTTGGGGGCTTCCTTGGCGTCCGGCTTCACCTCGGCCCTGGCATCCGCTTTCTGCTCGGGCTTGGCGCCGGCCAGCGGAGGCGGTGCATCGGCAGCAGCCTTGGCGTTCTTGTCGGCTTCCGTTGCCGCCTGTTCCGCCGCTCTGGCCGGCGTCACCAGCTTCGCGCTGTTGGGCGGCAGGATGGTCAGCGTTTCAGGTTGCAACTGCTGCGCCATGCGCTTGGGCTCGTGGCGTTCGGAAGCCGTCGCGCCCAGATAACCGCGGTTCATCGCGAACAACACGCCATTCGCAAGCAGCAATAGCCAAAAAAACAATTTCAGCATAGATAACGGTCAGCCCGGTTTATCAAGAAAGAGAAAGCCTCAGACGCTCGCTGCCACATGCAGCCCGATCAACACAAGATTATCGACCTTTTCGCAGGGCATCGCCAGATACGATGCCAGCAAAGGTCCCGCGCCGCCGGCCACCACGCACAGCACGTCGCCATGCTGCGCGCGATGCCCGACCACTGCGCGCTCGATGGCCCCGGTCTGCGCCGCGATGCAGCCGGCGATAATGGCATCGGTCGTATTGTCAGCGAACGGCGTGGTCACTTCGCTGATCGTCTGTATCTGCGGCAGCTGGGCGGTATTGAGCGCCAGCGAGCTCGCCATCACGCCGAGGCCGGGCAGGATCATGCCGCCGATGAACGCGCCGTCGGCGGTGACTGCATCCACCGTGGTCGCCGTGCCGCAGGTCGCAACGATCAACGCGCGATCCGGGAACAAGGCATGCGCGCCGATGGCGGAAGCGAAACGGTCGCAACCCAGTTGTGCAGGATGTTTGTAAAAATTGCGCAGGCCGGCCAATTGCGCCTGCGAGGCAAACCACTCAATCGCAATGCGATCGCCACATGCCGCTCGCACATTCGCCTCCAGCGCCTCCCGCATGCCGGTCCCCGCCACGTTCGAGACCACAACGCGCGTCACCGTCAGACCTTGCCACGCCTGCGGCAACGCATCCACGTCATCACGTGCGACCGCTCCGGCATGCAGCCACTGCCCGGCGATTTCCGCAGACCATGCATCATCGCGGGGAACGCCCCATTTGACGCGTGTATTGCCAGCATCAATCAATAGCAACATGTGATCGCTTGTCCTCGGTGACGTTAGGTGTTGGACGCAGCAGGTATTTTTGCGCCAAAGGGATTATCGGGCTTTTAAATTGGCGAAACAAGAAATTTGCCGCATCGGCATTGCACCGCAGCCCTCCGGAGGCGCCCGCGTGCTCGGCTATAATCGCGGCTGACTACGGTGGATTGCGTCGGCAAGACGCTCCCGGCCTTCTTTCAGATCCGCCTGAACGCCAATGATCGCGGCATCGGAAAAACCAACCTCAAAAACTCCTGGCACATGAATCCTCAAATCAACGCTCTACTGGGGCAAGCCGTCCAGCACTTCGAACAAGGAAAACTGAGCGAGGCCGAACAATTGCTGCAGAAGGTTCTGCAATTGCACGCCAAGAATTTTGACGCCCTGCATATCCTCGGCGTCGTCAAAGGCATCCAGAACGACAAGCAAGAAGCCGTCAAACTGCTGAAGAAAGCCGTTTCCATCGACCCCGGCAACAATTTCGCGCACTTCAATCTGGCGAAGACACTGTCGGAGGCCGGCAAGGAAGAAGAGTCCATCCCCCATCACAAGAAAGCCACGCAACTGGCGCCGCAGCATGCAGAGGCATGGCTCAACTACGGCCGCTCGCTCAACAATCAGAAGCGCTTCGAAGAAGCCCTGGCGTGCTATGAGCGCGCGCTGTCGATCAATCCGTATTACGCAGACGCCTGGTCCAACTATGGCGCGACCTGCAACGCCATGGAACGCTATGACGACGCTTTGTCGGCCTACGACAAAGCCCTGGCCATCACGCCGGATCATGCAGAATCGTGGACCAACAGCGGGGTAGCCTTGCATGCACTGAAGCGCCATGCGGCGGCACTGGGCGCCTACCAAAAAGCACTGTCCATCAACCCCGCGTCATCGGAGACCTGGGTGAATTACGGCACGGCGCTGAAAAGCCAGGATCGCCTGGAAGAAGCGCTTGCAGCCTTCGATCAGGCACTCAAACTGGATCCGCAATCGATCGACGCCTGGTACAACAAAGGCATCAGCTTGAGCATTGGCAGACGATATCAGGAAGCCATGACGGCTTACACCCATGCCCGCGCAATCAATCCCGATTTCGAGCAGTTGCAGGCATACTGGCTGCGCAACAAGATGCTTCTGTGCGACTGGGCCGGCCTGGATGAGGCTATCAGCAACATGGAGATCCTGATCGCACACAAACAGACCTTGCCGGATCCGTTTTCATTTCTGGCGATGTCGGATGATCCGATGCTGAACCGCCGTTGCGCCGAACTCTACAGTGACATCACGCATCCGGACAAGCGCGATTCTCTGCAGTGGCCGCCAGCCGCCGGTAAGAAAAAAATCAAAATCGGCTACTACTCGGCGGACTTCCACAACCACGCCACTACTTACCTGATGGCGGAATTATTTGAAAAACACGATAGAGAGGCTTTTGAACTGATCGGTTTTTCGTACGGCCCCGACATCACAGACCCCATGCGCCAGCGTGTCTCGTCCGCCATGGATCGCTTCATCGACGTACGGCATGAGAGCGACGCCGCTGTCGTCGCGATGTCGCGCGACATCGGCATCGACATTGCGGTAGACCTGAAGGGCTACACGCAGGATTCGCGCATAGGAATTTTTGCATGCGGCGCAGCGCCGGTGCAGGTCAGCTACCTCGGCTATCCCGGCACGCTGGGAGCTCCTTATATCGACTACCTCATCGGCGACAAGGTGATCACGCCTGATGCCGCCGCCACACACTATTCCGAACAAATCGTCCGGCTGCCGCATTCGTATCAGATCAATGATCGCACCCGCGCCATCGCGGAGCGCAGCTTCAGTCGGAGTGAACTGGGTCTGCCCGAAGATGCCTTCGTCTTTGCATGCTTCAACAACCACTACAAGATCACGCCGCAAGTCTTCGACATCTGGATGAGGATACTCGGCAAGGTTGCCGGCAGCGTGCTGTGGCTCTTCGGCGACACCCCTACGGTGATCGCCAACCTGCGCGCTGAAGCGAAACAACGCGGTATCGATGCTGACCGGCTGGTATTTGCACCACAGATGGAACTGGCATTGCATCTGGCCCGTCATCGCCAGGCCGACCTGTTCCTCGACACCTGCAACTACAACGCGCACACCACCGCCAGCGATGCTTTGTGGGTGGGGCTGCCGGTGCTCACGCGTATCGGCAATACCTTCTCGGGCAGGGTCGCAGCGAGTTTGCTCCATGCCGTCGGTCTGCCTGAACTGGTTACGACGTCGGTTGCGGAATATGAGGAGCGGGCGCTTGCATTGGCCGCCGATCGCGAACGGCTTGCCGGGTACCGGCAGCACTTGCTCGCCAATCGTCTGAGCGCCACCTTGTTCGACAGTGGACTGTTTACCCGTCACATTGAAAACGCTTACCGTTACATGCATCAGCGGCGCGTCGCCGGTTTGCCGCCTGCCGCTTACGACGTCCCGGCATAAACTACGTCCGGCGCCGCCCGCGGCCGGACGTCACTCCTGCAAGCGCAAAGACACGTCGCCCGCCACCACGGCAACGCGTCCGCCTGCGGTATCCATCAGGAAGCAGCCCTTGTCGTCCACGCCGACGGCCGTGCCTTCGTGCACCACACGGTCGTTGTCGAGGATGCGCACGGCGCGACCGGCGTAAGCATGCAACCGATTCCAGCGTGCCGCGAAAACCGAAAATCCCTGCGCATCGAATTCGGCCAATGCGTCCGACAAGGCGCTGAGCAACAAGGCCAGCAAGCGTTCCCGATCGTGACCGAGCAATTCGGAGACGTCCGCAACGGCGCGCCCGATCCGGTTTTGCAAATCCTGCGGCATCGCCAGATTCACGCCGATGCCGATCACGGTCCAGGTCGATGCCGTTGCCTTGGAATCGGTCGCCTTGTTTTGCGCCGTCTCAATCAGAATGCCGGCCAGCTTGGCGCCGTCGCGCAGCACGTCGTTCGGCCATTTCAGCTCCACCTTGACGCCGAAGACCTGCAGCGCTTCAGCCAGCGCGACGCCGATCGCCAGGGGCAAGCCGATCAACGCGTGCAGAGGACGACGGAATTTCCACGCCAGCGAAAACGTCAGCGCCGATGTCGCCGTCGTATGCCAGGCGCGGCCGGCGCGTCCCCGACCTGCCGTCTGCGATTCGGCGACGAGCAAGGTCGGCGTCGTCAGACTGGCGATGCGCGCGAGCAAATCGGCGTTGGTCGAGCCGGTCTGGGCGACCACCTCGATGGCAACCGGTTTGGCGTGGTCATTGCTCGATGCCGCGATCAATGCGGCAATGCGCCCGGCGGAAATACTGGTGGCGGTCGTCACAGCGTTGGAAGAAGAGGAATCGGCGGCGTACATGGGCACATTGTAACGGTTGTCGAAGATGCAAGCGACGAAGAAATCGGGTACCCTCGCCAGCATGGACGCCCCGCACCGACCTCCACAATCTGCTCAGCCAGCCATCCCGCCAGCGCCGGTTACACCTGCTGCGCCGATGTCTTCCGCCGCCGTTGCCACGGCCCCGGCACGCGCCGTCAACAAGCCGGCCGCGTCGTCGTTCGCCCGAGTCAGCCTGCTGATGTATACCTTGCTGATCGTGTACGCCAGTTGGTATCCGTTCGCCGGCTGGCGCGACATGGGCCTGCAGCCCTGGGATTATCTGTGGGCGCGCCTGCCGTATTATTGGACCGGCTTCGATCTGTGGACCAATATCGTCGGCTACGCACCCTTCGGCGCGCTGGTCGTGTTCGCGCTGTATCCGCGCATCCGCTCTTATCGGGCGGTCATCCTGAGCACCGTCGCAGGTATCGCGCTGTCGACCCTGATGGAAGCGGTGCAAACTTATCTGCCCACGCGCATCCCTTCCAATCTCGACCTGATTACGAATAGTTGCGGCACGCTGCTGGGCGCTTTGCTGGGCGCATGGACCGGCCGTTATTTCCTGCGCGAGAGCCGCCTGCTGGAGCTGCGCCGGCGCTGGTTCTCGCGGGAAGCAAGCCGCGGGCTGGTGGTGATAGGACTGTGGCCGCTGGCGCTGATCTATCCGCAGAATCACCTGTTCGGCCTCGGTCACCTGGTGCCGCCGCTGTCGAGCCTGCTGTCCGACTTGCTCGATACGCCGATCGATCTGGCAACCTGGTGGACCAACAGCGCACAATTGACGGCCGAACAATACTGGCTCGCCGAAATCATCGTGACCGCGTGCGGCGTGACCGGCGCGATCCTGACCATGCTCCTGCTGCTGCGCAAGCAAGCGCCGCGCAATGCGCTGACGGCGGTCTATCTGCTCGCAGCCGTGTTTATCAAGTCGCTGTCGTGCGCTTTATTCTTTGCGCCGGAAAACGCCTTCGTCTGGTTCACGCCGGGCGCCGCCGGCGGCATGATCATCGGCGGGCTGATGCTGGCCGGCCTGTCGTTCGCCCCGCCTGTCGCACAACGCCGCATCGCTGGACTGGCGCTGATCTTCAGCCTGGTGGCGACCAATGCGGTGCCGGCCAATCCCTACTTCGTCTCGACGCTGCAGACCTGGGTGCAAGGCAAATTCCTGAATTTCGACGGCGCCGCGCAATTCCTGTCGGTGCTGTGGCCTTTCCTGGCGCTGTGGTTCCTGTATCACCCCGTGCATCGCAAGCCCGCCGCCTCCAAATAAGGTCCGGTCCCAGGGTGTATCATGCATGCTTTGGCCTACGCCCCCCTCCCCGAGCACCGACATGGCAGATACCGCAGACACTCCAGAAAAGCCCTTCTACGAACACCACGTTTTCTTTTGCCTGAATCAGCGCAAACCCGGCGAACGCACCTGCTGCGCCGACAAGGGTGCGCAGGCGGCGCAAGAGCACGCAAAGAAACGCATCAAGCAACTCGGCCTGGCCGGAGAAGGCAAGGTCCGCATCAACAAAGCCGGCTGTCTCGAACGCTGCGAAGAAGGCCCGGTAGTCGTCATCTATCCGCAAGGCACCTGGTACACCTTCGTCGACAACGAAGACATCGATGAAATCATCGACTCCCACATCGTCGGCGGCAAGATCGTCGATCGCCTGAAAATCTGAAGACCTGAACACCTCACCCGCAATGAACGCCCAAACACAACCGTTCCTGATCCCCGGTGCAGTCGGCCAGCTCGAATGCGCGCTGGACCTGCCGGACCCCGAGCAATTCGCCACTCCGCGCGGCCTGGCGCTGGTCGCCCATCCGCATCCGCTGTTCGGCGGCACCATGGACAACAAGGTCGCGCAGACGCTGGCGCGCTCTTTCCTCGCGCTCGGCTACGTGACGGTGCGCATGAATTTCCGCGGCGTCGGCAAATCCGAAGGCGTGCATGACCACGGCCAGGGCGAAACCGACGACATGGCGCTGCTGCTCGCGCACATGCGCCGGCAGTATCCGGAGTTGCCGCTGGCGCTGGGCGGCTTCTCGTTCGGCACCTTCGTGCAGGCGCAACTGCAACAACGCCTGACCGCCGAAGGCGCGCCAGCCGAGCGCCTGGCGCTGGTCGGCACGGCCGCCGGCAAATGGCCGATGCCGGATGCGCCGGCCAATACCATCCTGATTCACGGCGAGCTGGACGACACGATTCCGCTCAGCGCAGTCCTCGACTGGGCGCGCCCGCAGGAGCTGCCGGTGATCGTGATTCCGGGCTCGGATCATTTTTTTCACAGAAAATTGCAACATATCAAGAACCTGATAGTCCAAATGTGGCATCGCTAAAACCTGCTCTGGCTCCTACTGCGAGACCGTCAGCCGGCGCCGTCCGGTGCTCGGAATCCTCGTGTACCAAAGTACACTCCGGTTCCTGCGCTCCGGGCGTCACCGGCAAATGACCTCTCGCTACGGACCCAAAGCAGGTTTGAAGCACGCAAGCAAACGGACGCCGTACAGCCTCACCGCCTTATTGTCAGGCTCGGCGTTTATAATCCCGGTGCGATGTTCACTCATCTCTTTTCAAACGACAGTCCCGCGAGCAGTGCGGCGGGGCACATTTTTACACCTGAAGATGAAAAAACTACTCGCGGCTGTTGCCGCAACCGCCCTGACCTTGTCGGTCACTTTCTCGGCAGCAAGTGCCCAGACCCTTCCACCTCCAAGCGTCGCTGCAAAATCCTGGCTCCTGCTGGATGCCTCCAGCAACCAGATCATGGCCTCGCAAGAAGCCGATACGCGCGTCGAACCGGCATCGCTGGTCAAGCTGATGACGGCCTACCTGGCCTTTGCTGCAGTACGCGACAAGCGCCTCGACCTGAATCAGGAAATCAACGTTTCCGTCAACGCGTGGAAGGTCGATCCCAGCAGCTCCAAGATGTTCATCGAACCAAACAAGCCGGTCTCGATCAACAACCTGCTGTACGGCCTGATCTCGGTCTCCGGCAATGACGCCGCCGTGGCGCTGTCCGAAGCCGTGTCCGGCACCACCGACGCCTTCGTCGTCCTGATGAACCGCGAAGCGCAACGCCAGGGCCTGACCGGCACGCACTTCAGCAATCCGCACGGTTTGCCCAGCCCGGACACCTACACGACCGCGCGCGACCTGGCGATCCTGTGCCGCAACCTGATCAACGATTTTCCCGAGTTTTACAAAACCTATTACTCGGTCAAGAAATTCACCTACAACAACATCACCCAGCCCAACCGCAATCGCCTGCTGTGGCTGGATCCTACCGTCGACGGCATGAAGACCGGCCACACCGAAAGCGCGGGCTACTCGCTGATCACCTCGGCCAAGCGCCCGGTCGCCAATGGCGAGCGCCGCCTGATTTCGGTCGTGATCGGCACCGTGTCGGATCAGGTCCGTACGCAGGAAAGCCAGAAGCTGCTGAACTGGGGCTTCCAGAACTTCGATGCCGTGAAACTGTACAGCAAGGGCCAGGCCGTCGACACGCCTGACGTCTGGAAGGGTTCGCAAGGCAAGATCAAGATCGGCTTTACACGCGACGTCTACGTGACCGTGCCGAAGGGCAGCGCCGACAAGATCAAGCCGCGCGTCGAACGCAACGATCCGCTGATCGCGCCGATTTCGGAAAACGCCAAGGTCGGCACCCTGAAGGTCATGATCGACGACAAGGTGGTCACCGAATTGCCGCTGGTGGCATTGGAATCGGTTGGTCCTGCCGGCATCTTCGGCCGTGCCTGGGATTCGCTGCGCCTGCTGTTCAAATAATCCGGCAACGCACCGTGCGCGAGAAATTTCCGCGCACGGTGCGTCAAAGTCAGCGCAATAAAAAAGCCACCGTGAGGTGGCTTTTTTACGTTTGGCTTACTGCTGAAACGGATACTGCAATCTCTGTCAGGCCGCGACCGCTTCTTTCGCTGCAACCGGCGCTTCTTCCGGCGCCGAAGAGCGGATCAGGTGATCAAAGGCGCTCAGCGCTGCCTTGGAGCCTTCACCCACTGCGATCACGATCTGCTTGTACGGCACCGTCGTCACGTCGCCTGCTGCGAACACGCCGGGGAGCGAAGTCTGGCCCTTGGCGTCGATTTCGATTTCGCCGTGCTTGCTCAGCGCAACGGTACCCTTCAGCCACTCAGTGTTCGGCACCAGGCCGATCTGGACGAAAACGCCTTCCAGTTCGACGTGCTTCACTTCGCCGCTGACACGTTCCTTGTAGCTGATGCCGTTGACCTTCTTGCCGTCGCCGGTGATCTCGGTGGTTTGCGCCGAGGTCACGATGGTGACGTTGGACAAGCTCTTCAGCTTGCGCACCAGCACAGCATCGGCCTTCAGTTCAGCCGCAAATTCCAGCAGCGTGACATGGCTGACGATACCGGCCAGGTCGATTGCCGCTTCCACGCCGGAGTTGCCGCCGCCGATGACGGACACGCGCTTGCCCTTGAACAGCGGACCGTCGCAGTGCGGGCAGTAAGCGACACCGTGATTACGGTATTCGCGCTCGCCCGGCACGTTGACTTCGCGCCAGCGGGCGCCGGTCGACAGGATCACGGTCTTGCCCTTCAGCACGCCGCCGTTGGCCAGCTTGACTTCGATCAGACCATTGCCGGGCACCAGTGCTTCGGCGCGTTGCGTGTTCATGATATCGACGTCGTAAGTGCGGACGTGCTGTTCCAGCGCGGTCGCGAATTGCGGACCTTCGGTTTCCTTGACGGAGACGAAGTTTTCAATTGCCAGCGTATCCAGCACCTGGCCGCCGAAACGTTCTGCCACCACGCCGGTACGGATGCCTTTACGCGCTGCATAGATTGCAGCCGCTGCGCCGGCAGGACCGCCGCCGACGATCAGCACGTCGTAGGCTTCCTTGGCGCTCAGTTCTTCACCCTTGCGGGCAGCGGCGCCGGTATCGAGCTTGGCGAGGATTTCTTCCACGCCGGTGCGGCCCTGGCCGAACACTTCGCCGTTCATGTAGACGGTCGGCACAGCCATGATCTGGCGCTTCTCGACTTCGTCCTGGAACAGTGCGCCGTCAACCGTCACCGAACGGATACGCGGGTTGATGATCGACATCACGTTCAGCGCCTGCACGACTTCCGGGCAGTTCTGGCAGGTCAGCGAGATATAGGTTTCAAAGGTGTAATCGCCATCCAGATTGCGGATCTGTTCGATCACCTTGTCGTCGAGCTTGATGGGATGGCCGCCGACTTGCAGCAGCGCCAGCACCAGCGACGTAAATTCGTGGCCCATCGGGATACCGGCGAACTGCACGCTGATATCGGTACCGGGGCGATTCAATGAAAAGGACGGCTTGCGTGCGGCGTGATCGTTGCGTTCGACGAGCGTGATGCGCTCGGACAGCGTGACGATTTCCTGCAGCAGCTCCTGCAACTCACGAGACTTGGCGCCATCATCCAGCGACGCGACGATCTCGATAGGCTGCGTGACCTTTTCCAGGTAGGCTTTCAATTGGGTCTTGAGATTGGCATCCAGCATGATGATTTTCACTTTCCTCTGATGTGAGATTTCAATATTGTCCGGACTCCGCCGCTCGGCCTCGTGAGCTCTGCGGCGTTGCTTGCGCCGAGTCCGGACTGGTACTTCAGTTTTTCTATTTCTTTACAACTACCTTAAATCGTTGAGTAAGCGTAGCGAGCGGTTCGAGGTCAAGAGGAGAAGCGCAGCCGTACGGAGGTACGGCGACGCATTGTTCCCACCTGCAGTCTTGAGATCGAATCGCGCAGTAGCTTAATCAGCGATTTAAATCTTGCCGACCAGGTCGAGGGAAGGCTTCAGGGTTTCTGCGCCTTCAGTCCACTTCGCTGGGCAAACTTCACCTGGGTGCGAAGCAACGTATTGCGCTGCCTTGACCTTGCGCAGCAGTTCGGAAGCGTCGCGGCCGATACCGTTGTCATGGATTTCCAGAACCTTGATCTGACCTTCTGGGTTGATCACGAAAGTACCGCGCAGCGCCAGTCCTTCTTCTTCGATCAGGACTTCGAAGTTGCGAGCCAGTGTTGTCGTTGGGTCGCCGACCAGTGGGTATTGCACTTTCTTGATGGCGTCCGATGTGTCGTGCCATGCCTTGTGCGCGAAATGGGTGTCGGTCGACACGCCGTAGATTTCCACGCCCATTTTTTGGAATTCAGCGTAGTTGTTGGCCAGGTCTTCCAGTTCTGTCGGGCAGACGAAAGTAAAGTCAGCTGGGTAGAACACGAACACGGACCATTTGCCCTTCAGGCTTGCTTCGGTGATGTCGACGAATTTACCGTCGTGGTAAGCAGTTGCTTTGAATGGCTTGATTGTCGTATTGATCAGGGACATTGCATTTCCTTTACTTAGGGGTTGAAAGAGAGTGAAGAGATAGTAAAGCGCCTCTATATATTAATCAAATTTATTTGTTTAATATTTTCGATTGCATTTGACTATCGACATTCGTATGGAACGGCAAGCTGCGTGCAACAAGGGATGAGTCGCATATGGGCACGAAGGCGTCATATGCAACCGTGGGCCTTGCCCTCCCCGCTGCGTCGCCAAAGACGATCGCTTACACTGCTGACTCGCCGTCCAGTAGAAATCGGGAGACGGGCTTCGTTCCCGTCGCAATATTACTTCAGCATGGCAACACGCGTGTGACCAGCCAAAACAAGATGACAAACAAACCGACCGCCTCGAATCGCGCCGATTATCCGCACTTCCACGTCCTGCAGACACGCTGGATGGACAATGACGTCTACGGCCACGTCAACAACGTCGTGTACTACAGCTGGTTCGACACGGCGGTGAATCATTTCCTGATGGCAAACCAGGCGCTCGACATCCCCCATGGCGACGTCATCGGCCTGGTCATCGAGACGCATTGCAATTATTTCGCGCCGGTCAGCTTCCCCGATACCGTGCATATCGGCGTGCGCGTGGCCAGCATCGGCAATTCCAGCGTGCGCTATGAGGTCGGGATTTTTCTCGAAAACGATGCGACGGCGGCAGCCCAGGGCCACTTCATCCACGTCTATGTGGATGCCGCGACACGCCGCCCGGTGCAGGTGCCGGATCACATGCGCAGCGTGCTGCAGACGATCTTGCGCGCATAAAAAAACGGCCGTCGAGATCGTCGACGGCCGTTTTCCTTAACAGTGTGAAACGATCAGATCGCTGTAGCTATCAGGCCGCCAGCTTCTTCTGCAGCGCCACCTTCACTTCAACCAGTTCCTTCGGCAAGTTGTGTTTCAGCTTGTCGAACAACTCGGTGTGCAGCTCGATTTCCTGGGACCAGGCCGCCTTGTCGATCGAGGTGATCATGGCGAACTGTTCCGGCGTGAAATCGATGCCGTCCCATTGCAGGTCTTCATAGCGCGGCGACACGCCGAAGATGTGCGGCGTACCGCCGACGCGCACGCCTTGCGGATCTTCGATGCGTTCCAACATCCACTTCAGGACGCGCATGTTGTCGCCGAAACCAGGCCAGACGAACTTGCCGTCGGCATCGGTGCGGAACCAGTTGACGCAGTAGATCTTCGGCAGTTCGGCAGGCGATGCGGCGATCTTGCGGCCCAGGTTCAGCCAGTGCTGGAAGTAGTCGCTCATGTTGTAACCGGCGAACGGCAGCATCGCAAACGGATCGCGGCGCACCACGCCTTGCTGGCCGACGGCGGCAGCGGTGGTTTCCGAGCCCATGGTCGCCGCCATGTAAACGCCTTCGACCCAGTTGCGCGCTTCAGTCACCAGCGGCACGGTGGTCGAACGGCGACCGCCGAAGATGAAGGCCGAGATCGGCACGCCGGCCGGATCGTCCCATGCAGCGTCGATTACAGGGTTCTGTGTCGCGGCGACGGTGAAACGCGCGTTGGGATGCGCCGCCTTGCGGCCGGTTTCCTTGGCGATTGCCGGCGTCCAGTCCTTGCCTTGCCAGTCGACCAGATGCGCAGGCGCTTCCTTGGTCATGCCTTCCCACCAGACATCGCCGTCGTCGGTCAGTGCGACGTTGGTGAAGATGGTGTTGGCGCGCAGCGACGCCATGCAGTTGAAGTTGGTTTTTTCGTTGGTGCCCGGGGCCACGCCGAAATAACCCGCTTCCGGATTGATCGCATACAAGCGGCCGTCCTGGCCCGGTTTGATCCAGGCGATGTCGTCGCCGATGGTGGTGACTTTCCAGCCGTCGAAGGACTTCGGCGGGATCAGCATCGCGAAATTGGTCTTGCCGCAAGCCGACGGGAACGCCGCTGCGACATAGTGCTTCTTGCCCTCTGGCGATTCCACGCCGAGAATCAGCATGTGTTCGGCCAGCCAGCCCTGGTCGCGGCCCATGGTCGACGCGATGCGCAAGGCGAAGCACTTCTTGCCCAGCAGCGCATTGCCGCCGTAGCCGGAACCGAAAGACCAGATTTCGCGGGTCTCAGGATAGTGAACGATGTACTTGGTGGCGTTGCATGGCCAGGCGACGTCTTTCTCGCCTGCTTGCAGCGGCGCGCCGACGGTATGCACGCACGGCACGAAATCGCCGTCGGTGCCCAGCACGTCATAGACGGCCTTGCCCATGCGGGTCATGATGCGCATGTTCACGGCAACGTAAGGCGAGTCGGACAACTCCACGCCGATATGCGCGATCGGCGAACCCAGCGGGCCCATCGAGAACGGCACGACGTACAGCGTGCGGCCGCGCATGCTGCCGGCGAACAGGCCGTTCAGGGTCGTGCGCATTTCGGCAGGGTCGGTCCAGTTGTTGGTCGGGCCGGCGTCTTCCTTGTTTTTGGAGCAGATGAAGGTACGGTCTTCCACGCGCGCCACATCCGACGGATCGGAGCAGGCCAGGTAGCTGTTCGGACGCTTTTCCTGATTCAGCTTCTTCATGGTGCCGGCGGCGACCATTTCAGCGCACAGGCGATCGTATTCTTCCTGCGAGCCGTCGCACCAGTAGATGCTTTCCGGCTTGGTCAGCGCGGCGATCTCGGCGACCCAGTTGATCAGTTTCTGGTGTTTGACGAAAGCGGGGGCGTTCAATGCGGCGACGCCTTCCATCACGGGTTGATTCATAACACTACCTCCAATGCCTAAAGTTAAATCGAATTCGTTGGCACGGCAGGATCGTCGTTGCATGCAGCCGGCGAGGCGGGTGGCGCCATCAGCCGGTGGTACGGCGGTCTTGTCGAATGCTTCAGGTCATGGCCGCCGGGCTGTTCGCGAGAGGGGCGAGCAGGCCGGAATTGCGCCATGGTCTTCACTGAAACCGTTCATAAATGCGCTGTGAAAGATTGTTCCGCAGCCACTGCTTTTATGAAAATCAGGCGGCGATTGTACACCCGTACCCTGCTTAATTGTAGTGAAAAGTAACCGACTAATGTAGTAGGAAATACGCTTTTAACGCGATCGCGTTTTTTCATTACGAAGCAGTGCAGCAAAAGAAGTCGTGCCGGGATAGCGTAGAGATTTCGCCTGCCGAAGCCATACTGGATGGACACCGCCGCCGTATCAAAGTGCCACCGGACAAACGGCCGATCTGTTGTCAGCGCCTGCCTGACATTGCTGTGCAGCAGCACAAAATTAAGGCGGCGCAGTTACCGAAAACGACCTGGGCCGCAGACCGGCAAAAAGTGTCTGAAAAACATCAAAAGATGCCTGCGACAAAGTCGACAAAGGCCTTGATCTTCGCCGCCCGATGATGCTTCTGCTGAAACAGCACCGACACATCCGGCCCCGGCGCCAGCCAGTCCTGCAACACCGGCGCCAGCTCACCGCTGCGCACCGGCGGAATCAGCGACACCGACATCTGCTGCACGAGGCCGCAACCGGCCTTGGCGGACTCGATCAGCGACTCCACGTGATCCATCGCCAGCGCGCCTTGCGGGATATGCGTGTAGCTGTCTTTGCCCTTGGCGAACTGCCACGGCCGCACCATGCGCGACCGCGGATTAAGAAATCCGAGACAAGTAAAATCCGGCAACTCCTGCGGCGTCTTCGGCACGCCGTGGCGTTCGAGGAAAGCCGGTGAGGCGCAGGTCATGAAGCTGGTCTTGAAAACGGTCTTCGCAATCAGGTTGGAACTGGGCAGATCGCCGATGCGGATCACCACGTCCACGCCCTCTTCCACCATGTCGATCATGCGGTCGCCGACGGTGATCTTGAGCGCGATGTCCGGATACTGCGCGAGAAACTTGGGCAAGGCCGGCGCAATGTACTGACGGCTGATGACGCTGGGCATGTCGACGCGCAAGGTGCCTGAGGGTGTGGCATTCGACTGCATCAACCCCTCTTCCAGCTCGCTCATGTCGCCCAGCAGCTTGAGCGCCTGCTCGTAGCACTGCCGCCCCTCCGCCGTCAGCGACATGCTGCGCGTAGTCCGATTGAGCAGCTTGATGCGAAAGTGCGTCTCCAGCGCGGAGATCTGGTTGGTCACGGAAGAGGTCGATATCCCGAGACGATCGGCGGCGCGGCTGAAACCGCCGGCCTCGACCACGCTGCAAAACACTTTCAGGGCATCCAGTCGGTCCATGCTTTGCTCTCTTTTTTAATCGATGGTGTTGTGTCTTGCATGCCGTTGCGGGCGGCAATCGATTATCCACGTTTTCATCATTCTGTATTGCCGCCTGCCCCGTTTTTCTGCACGCCGTCCCTCTCTACACTGGCTCCATCGCTGAAGAACAACCCAGCGCCCAACCATCCCTACCGAAAGGAAACGTCATGAACACCCCTGCCATGCAAGCCGTCCTGCTCAACGCCAACGCCACCCCGCTGCAAGTCGCAGACATCGCCCGCCCGGTCGCCGGCCCCGGCCAGGTGCTGGTGCGCATCCGCGCCAGCGGCCTGAATCCGCTCGACGCCAAGATCCGCGCCGGCAAGGCCGGTCACGCCCAGGCGCAATTGCCGGCAATCCTCGGCATCGACATGGCCGGCGTGGTCGAAGCCGTCGGCGCCGGCGTCACCGGCTTCAGCGTCGGCGACGAAGTCTATGGCATGACCGGCGGCGTCGGCAGCGTACAAGGTTCGCTGGCGCAATATGCCGCCGTCGATGCCGACCTGCTGGCGCACAAGCCATCCAACATCGCTATGCGCGACGCCGCCGCCCTGCCGCTGATCTTCATCACCGCCTGGGAAGGCCTGGTCGACCGCGCGCACGTTCGCGCCGGTCAGAAGGTGTTGGTGCACGGCGGCGCCGGCGGCGTCGGCCATATCGCCGTGCAGATCGCCATCGCCTTCGGCGCCGACGTCTATGCTACCGGCTCGGCCGAACAGCGCGACGTCATCACCGGCTACGGCGCCACCTTCATCGACTATCGCGCCGCCACCGTCGACGAATACGTGCAGCAATACACCGACGGCGAAGGTTTCGACATCGTCTACGACACCGTCGGCGGCGCCACGCTGGATGCGTCTTTCGTCGCCGCACGCCGCTACCACGGCCACGTCGTCAGTTGCCTGGGCTGGGGCACGCATGCATTGGCGCCCTTGTCGTTCCGCGCCGCGACCTACTCGGGCGTGTTCACGCTGATGCCGCTGCTAACCGGCAAGGGCCGCGCCCACCACGGCGAAATCATGGCAGAAGCCGCCAGGCTGGTCGAAGCAGGCAAGATCGTCGTCCAGGTCGATCCACGCCGCTTCGGCTTCGACCAGGCGGACGCCGCTTACGACGTGATCGACGCCGGCGGCGCGCGCGGCAAGCTGGTGATTGAAATCCCCGCCTGAGATCGTGACATGAGCGGCTGGCATTGAAAGGGCGCGGCAAAAATCCGGCGGGCGTTTTATGATGTGGCTTTCCCCAACAGCGACCGCCCTCCGGAGACCCTATGAAGATCGCCATCCTCGACGACTACCAGGACAGCGTCCGCCAGCTCGACTGCTTCAAGATGCTGGACGGACATGACGTCAAAGTATTCACCAACAGCGTGCGCGGCACCGGGCAACTGGTCGCGCGCCTGATGCCGTTCGACGCCGTTGTATTGATTCGCGAACGCACGGTCTTCAACAAGGCGCTACTGGAAAAACTGCCGGCGCTGAAATTGATTTCGCAAACCGGCAAGGTCAGCGGCCACGTCGACGTCGCTGCCGCCACCGCGCAGCGCATCGCCATCGTCGAAGGCGTCGGCGATCCGACTGCGCCGGCGGAACTGACCTGGGCGCTGCTCATGGCCGCCGCGCGCCGCATACCGCAATACACTGCCAACCTCAAGGCCGGCATCTGGCAGCAAGTTTCCGCCGTGCCGCAACACAATCCCCTCGGCGTCGCGCTCAAGGGCCGCATGCTCGGCATCTGGGGTTACGGCAAGATCGGTCGCATGGTGGCCGGCTACGGCAAGGCCTTCGGCATGAAGGTGCTGGTGTGGGGCCGCGACGCCAGCCGCACGCAGGCGCAGCAAGACGGCTATACCGCCGCGGCGAGCAAGGAAGAATTTTTTGCGGCGGCTGATTTCATCTCGGTGCATCTGCGCCTCAACGACGCCACGCGCGGCATCGTCACGGCAGAAGATCTGGCGCACATGAAACCGACCGCAACCTTCATCAACACCAGCCGCGCCGAACTGGTGGCCGAAGGCGCGCTGGAAGCAGCGCTGCAGCAGGGACGTCCCGGTTTCGCCGGACTCGATGTGTTCGAGACCGAACCGCTGCCGCAGGATTCGCCGCTGCTGCGCATGGACAACGTGGTCGCCACGCCGCATCTCGGCTATGTGGAAAAAGACGGCTATGAGTTGTACTTCCGCGCGGCGTTCCAGAACATCGTCGACTTCGCCGCCGGCGCGCCGAAGAATGTCCTCAATCCTGAGGCGTTGGCTTGATGCGAACAGGCCTCGGCGGCGCATACGCCAGATGAGGCGCGTGCGACACCTTCCATAAATGCGCCCAGCCGGGCGGCCAAGGCAGCGGCGGTCCGGCATACGGCGCAACGCCGCGACGCACCGCAATCACGGGCAGATGTTCCGGCATCTGTCCCGTGTGATCCCAGCCCAGACTGAATGCATAGTCGGGCAACAAGGCCTCGCACACTGATGCAAACCAGTCGGTGTGATCCTCATCTCTCCCCAGCGCCTGCGCCAACCCATGCGGATCGAATTGCGCCAGTGCGCTCGCCAGATCCTGAGCGCTCGCGCCCGGCACATCGCCCCAGCCGAAAATCGGATTGAAGTTGTAGTCTGCGCCCGAGCCGTACCAACCTTCGCGCCAAGGGCGTTCATTCCAGTGCCGCGGACCCGCGAACAAATGCCAGCGCCAATGCAAACCGGAAGGCTTGGGCCAGCTATATAAATACAAACGCTGATAACCGGCTGCATGCAGTTCGCGCACCATCGCCATCAGGCGTGCGTGCGGCATGCGGTCCGGCGGCGCGCGGCGAAACAGGATGGGCGTGCCGTCCGCGTGCTGCACTTCATCCGAGGACAGATTCAGATCGAGCGTGCGCACCTCGCTGCCGAAGCGCGCAGAAATCCACCCCGTCAATAAATTGACGGAGACGATGACGCCATAGCCGCGATGACGATGAAAGATGACGGTGCCGGGAGCGATCGGTTTCATATCCCCTCGATTTTATCCAACTATAAAAAATCTGACTGACGACGGCGTGACGATTGTGTGACGCAGCGTTGACTTAGGTGCCTCTCCTTTTGCGAAATTCAACCGCACGCTTTTTATTCATCGGAAAAACGTCTTTGCAATTGCTGCACGGAAATTTATCGGAGCCAGTCTGTATGCGGCTTTGCGGACGATCTTGTAGACAACATGAATGTCGTTTCGCTAATAAAATGCGTGGCACGCAATTTGCGTAATGACAACTGAGCGCCGGCAACAGCTCAGAAATTTATATAAAACATAAGCACGGCGCGGATAGGTTCTGACGAACGCTTTCAACCAAGGGACAACAATGAGTGAGCACGTAGCAATTCAAACCGAGACTTTTTTGCCGTACATGCGCGATGTGACGAAATGCGAACAGTCGTTGCAGGAATTGAATCTGATGTGGCGCGTGATTGAGGCCTCGGCCAAAATGAATTGCCCCAGTGAGGCCAAGACCATCCTGCCGACCATGGCGGCAACGCGCACCGGCTTCAGCCGTCTTGAACGCGAGCTGGTGGTCAGCCTGGTCCAGGAAAAAGTCCGCAACGTGCTCACCGAGATCGGCACCAAAGCGCAATACGTGATCGACATCGTGGTCCGCAACCTGTTCGAACGCACCGCCGATGTCGGCTTCCTCGCGACTGATCGCGAATTGTGCAATTTCGTCGCCGGCATCACCGACAACGCCGACGCGATCCGCTATCGCCTGCGCGAGTATCGCAACAAATACACCGTCTACGACGAGATCATGCTGCTCGATACCGAGGGCAACGTACTGGTGCAGATCGATCCGGCTACACCGCTGGAACACAGCGCCGACGCGCTCATCGGCGAGACGCTCAACTCGGATACCTATGTCGAGACCTTCCGCTTCAGCGACCTGCGTCCCGGCAAGGAGCGCGCGCTGATTTACTCGCGCCGCATGCAGCATCCCCAAACTGGTGCGGTAGTCGGCATCCTCTGTCTGTGCTTCCATTTCGAAGAAGAGATGGCCGGCATTTTCTCTTCGCATCGCGATGCCGAATCGCGCTCCAACATGCTGCTGCTGGACGCCGACAACCGCGTCATCGCCAGCGCCGACAAGCTGTGGGTGCCGGTCGGCACCGAAGTGCCGGTTAACCGCGACGGCAATGCCTCGCTGATGCTGTTCTGCGGCCGCGAGTATCTGGTGCGCACGGTGTCGTCCGACGGTTATCAGGGCTATCCCGGTCCCGTCGGCTGGCAGGGACAGGTGATGATTCCGGTGGAAGTCGCATTCAGCGGCGTCATCAGCGACGCGCTGACCAAGCTGCCGGCCGACATCGCCGAGGGCTTGCTGTCGCATGCGGAGTCCTTCTGCCCGCCGTTGTTCGACATCATGACCGCCGCCAAAACCATCCAGCGCATCGTCTGGAACGGCCAGGTCATGACCGCCGGCCAGCGCGGCGAAATGCTCAAGCTCAAGACCATCCTCGATCAGATCAGCGAAACCGGCAACCGCAGCAACGAATTGTTCGCGCAATCGATCCACGACCTTTATCAGACCGTGCTGGTGTCCGGCATGCGCGACGCCGAGTTCACCACCAGCCTGCTGGTCGACCTGCTCGACCGCAACCTGTATGAACGCTCCGACGACTGCCGCTGGTGGGCCTTGACGCCGGAACTGCGCACCGCACTGGCGCAATCGGAACAAGACCAGGCAACGGTGGAGAAGATGAGCACCATCCTCGCCTACATCAACGGTCTTTACACCGTGTATACGCGCATCTTCGTCTACGACCGTCACGGCCGCATCGTCGCCAGCACCGGCGACAATGCCGCCGCCATGATCGGTACGCACGTCGATGAAGACAGTCTCAACCAGGTCCTCTCGCTGCGCACGCAGCAGCAATATCACGTCAGCCAGTTTGCGGCGACGCCGCTGTACGACGACAAGAACACCTACATTTACCATGCGGCGATTCGCGACCTCGACAACGAAGCTGTCGTGGTCGGCGGCATCGGTATCGTGTTCGATTCGACGCCGGAATTCTCCAACATGCTGGCCAGCGGCATCACCGGCAAGAAGAAGATGACCGCCTTCTACATCGACCGCAATGCGCGCATCATCTCGACCACCGACGACACGCGCGCCGTCGGCGACACGCTCGCCATCGATCCGGCGCTGCTGGCCATCGCCAACGGCGGACGCGCTTCGCAGGTCACCGTGCACGACAACGAATACGCCATCGTGGCCTGCTCGGTGTCCAGCGGTTATCGCGAATTCAAGGTCAGCGACGGCTATCAGGAAGACATCATCGCCGTGGTGTTCGAATCCTTCGGCGCGGTTCAGGGTGCAGGTTCGCAAACCGACAGCCGCCAGTTCCTGCTGGAGACCGATCCCACCATCGCCGACGGCAGCGAATACGCCACCTTCTTCAGCGACAACAATCTGTTCGCCATCTCGGCCGCGCATGTCGTCGAAGCCGTACCGTACAGCTCGGTCTTGCCGACCTCGATGGGAACGCGCCCGGAACAGATCGGCGTGCTGGGCTTGCAGCACCACGATGCAGACAATAAGCGCAAGGAATTCATCTGGGTCTTCGACCTCGGCCAGATGATGCGCGGCACGCGCTCGGCCGTCAGCGGCAGCAGCCAGGTGATGATCGTGCGCGAAGGCGAACACACCATCGGCCTGCTGGTCGACGAGCTGCATGCCGTGCCGCAATTCAACCCCGGCCAGATCATCCATACGCCGTTCGCCATGCAAGGCGCGTCGATGCTGGTGACGCAAGTCATCAAGGCCAACAACGGCCAGTTGCTGATCCAGGCCATCGATGTCGCGCGCTTGTTCGCGCTGCTGATCGACGGCCAGATCCCGATGCCGCCGGAGGCGGCGGAACAGGCCGCTGAAAATACCGGCGCCACGCTGCAACTCATGGCCGCCTGAGTCTGCCGAGTGCTGCCGCCGGCGAGATGTGGGGTATGATGGCGAAGACTTGTTCTTACTGATTCGTCACCATCATGACTTTACGCATCATCGCCACCGGCGGCACCTTCGACAAACACTACGACGAAATCGCCGGCCAGCTCGGCTTCGCCAACAGCCATCTGCCGGCCGTGATCGCGCGCGCGCGCCTGACCGTCCCTGCGACGCTGGAAGAACTGCCCCTGCTCGATTCGCTCGACATGCAAGACATCGACCGCCGCCGCGTGCTGGCGTCGTGCGACCGCTCCGAAGAAAACGCCATCGTCATCATCCACGGCACCGATACGATGCAAGACACCGCACGCGTATTGGGCGCAGCGCAACTGGCCAAGACCATCGTGCTGACCGGCGCCATGATTCCTTACGCCATTCAGGGATCGGATGCACAATTCAATTTCGGTTTCGCCTGCGGCGTCGCCCAGGTGTTGACGCATGGCGTCTACGTGGCGATGAACGGCCGCGTCTTTGCGTGGGATCAGGTGCAGAAGAACCGGACCGCCGGCGTGTTCGAGCCGATCGAGCCGCTAGACTGAATCAGCATTTCTCTCGACGCAAAAAAAAGCGAGGCCAAAGCCTCGCTTTTTTATTACTGCCCACTACTTACTACTCACAGCACAAACAACTGATCAGAACCGGTGTTGCATGCCCAATGTCACACCGGTCTGGCTGTTGCCAAACCCGACGTCATCACGCGACAGGCCAACCAGCTGGTTGTTCTTTGCCTTGGCATAGGCGCCGCTGGCGTACAGATCGGTGCGCTTGGACAAGGCGTATTTCAGACGCAGCGAATACATGATCGGATCGGCATCTTTGACCAGATTTTTCTGATTTTGATAGTAGATGGTGCCGATCAGGCTCCATGCCGGCGTGAACTTGTAAGTCGCGCCGCCCCAGTAGAAATCGCTGCGCAGATCGGCCGCACCGGTCGCCAGCGTCTTCTTGAAGTAACGATAGCCGAGGCTGAACTTCAGCGATTCCATCAGTTGATAAGCGCCGGCCAGGTGCACAGTGGTGGTCTTGTCATACGCGCCGCCGGCAACTGCCGCCGTGCCGTTGACGCGATCGTAAGTGGTCGCCAGCGAGAAAGGACCGTTGCCGTAAGCCAGACCGACGCCATATTTCGATGTATCGTTGACGCTGCCGGCAACTTCACCGAAACCGTACATCGCGCCGATCTTGAAGCCGCCGAAATCGCCCTGGTACTTGATCATGTTCGATACCCCGGTCGGCATGCCGTCCTTGCGGCCGCCGGTAGCGCCGGCCGAGGTTACCCACGAATACTGCGCCGAGTAACCCATGGGATCGAACGGCAGGATGAAGTCATACGTGGTGCTGAACGAGCGTCCGGCGACCACACGGCCGAAACCGCCTTCGAGGCCGACATTCGACTGGCGGTTGAACAGCTGGTTGGCGTCGCCGTCGAAGGCGCCGGTATCAAGCTTGAATCCGTTTTCCAGCTGGAAGACGGCCTTCAGTCCGCCGCCCAGATCTTCGGTGCCGCGAAAGCCGATACGCGATGTATTCATCGCACCCGAGCTCATGCGTGTGACGCTGCCGCCCTGGGCGCTCGCGTTGTTGACGTATTCGATGCCGGTGTCGATCAGGCCGTAGACGGTGACATTGCTCTGCGCCGCCGCCATGCCGCTGACGGCCGACAGGATTGCTGCTGCCAATAATTTCTTCTGCACTCTTTCTCTCCTTGATGAAAATCGTTTTTATGGTTGTGTTGCTATGCGTTGATGCGATGTTTTGATGCACGGGCAGGCGGCCGTCCTGCCCATGCGTCAAATCAAAATGCCCAGAGCGCTTGCTCCGGCAGGCTCAGCCAGTACTCGCCCTGCTCCAGCTTGTGCGGCGCGTAGGCGCGCAAGCCGACCGTTGTGCTGTCCGCGCTTTTGGCTTTGAACAGGCACTCCCAGCGATCGCCCAGATACATGCAGGTCGATAGCGGCAGACGAATGGCGTTGTCGGTCTGGTGATCGGTGATACGGACTTGTTCGAGGCGGATGATCCCGGTGACGTCGCTGCCGGTATTGCCGCCGCGCGCCGTGGCCTGCACCGTGCCGCCTTCCACCTGCAAGGTGACGCGCTGGCCGTCGCGCTGCAGTACCTTGCCGGGCAGGCGGTTGTTGCTGCCCATGAATTCGGCGGTGAACAGGGTGTCCGGCGTCTGGTACATGCTTTGCGGCGTGCCTTGCTGTTCGATCTTGCCGTTGTTGAGCAGCAGGATGCGGTCCGAAATCGCCATCGCCTCGCCCTGATCGTGCGTCACCATCAACGCCGACAAACCGAGGCGCACGATCAGTTCGCGCAGGAAGGCGCGCGCCTCTTCGCGCAGCTTGGCGTCGAGGTTGGACAACGGCTCGTCGAGCAGAATGACTTGCGGGTTATAGACCAGCGCACGCGCAATGGCGACGCGCTGCTGTTGGCCGCCGGAAAGCTGATGCGGAAAACGTTCGCCCAGATGGCCGAGGCCGAGCTGCGACAACACAGTCTTGACGCGTTCGGCAATCTCGCTGCTGCCCATCTTGCGCAGCTTGAGGCCGTAGGCGACGTTGTCGAACACGGTCTTGTGCGGCCACAAGGCGTAGGACTGGAATACCAGGCCGAGATTGCGTTCCTCGGCGGGGATCTCAAGCTTGCGCGAACCGTCGAAAACGCGACGGTCGGCGATGTCGATGGTGCCCGCCTTGGGCGATTCCAGTCCGGCTACGGCGCGCAGCAGCGTGGTCTTGCCGCTGCCGGACGGTCCGAGCAAAGCGACTACTTCGCCGCGCTGCAATTGCATGGAGACGCCCTTGAGAATCGGATTGGCGCCGGCGCCGCTGCCGTAGTCGAGGTGCAGGTCGTTGACGGTAAGTTCTGACATGATGATTCCTTTGATTACAGGCTGCGGCGATCGCACTGCAGCCTCGTGTATTGAATAAGTTAATCGTGCAATTTGATGCCGAAGCGCAGGGCAATTCCCAAACCGATCGCGACCAGCGTGATGTTGATGAAGGACAGCGCCGCCACCAGTTCCACCGCGCCCGCGGCCCACATCGAGACGATCATCGAGCCGATCACTTCGGTGCCCGGCGACAGCAGGTACACGCCGGTCGAGTATTCGCGCTCGAAGATCAGAAACACCATCAGCCAGGCGCCGAGCAGGCCGTACTTGACCAGCGGTAGCGTGACGTCGCGCGTGACCTGGCCGCGCTGCGCACCGACGGCGCGCGCCGCTTCTTCCAGTTCGGGGCCGACCTGCAGCAAGGCGGTGGTGATCAGGCGCAGGCCATAGGCCATCCACACCACGGAATACGCCAACCAGACCGAGAAAATGGTCGAGCGCAGTTCACGTAACTGAGGAATGAAATTCTCGACCAGCCAGCGCGCAACATCGTTGTCGAAACCCTTGAGGAAGTTGTCCAGCAACGACGGCACGAACAGGAATACCCACAGGAAAGACAAGCCGGCCAGCAGACCCGGCACCGCACGCGGCACCAGCACGCTGTAATCGAGAAAACGGGTGATGCCGTCGTTCTTGCGATGCATCGCCAATGCAATCGCGCTGTAGCAGGCAACGGCAATCGCACCACCGATCACGCCGATCAGCACGGTATTGATGATGCCGCGCACCAGCGAGGGCTGACTCCAGACGTCGCGGAAGTTTTGCAGCGTCAGCACGTCGAGCAAGGTCACGCCGTCGCCCCAGTGCGAAACGAAGGTGCGCAGTGCAATGCCCGACAGCGGCACGATCACGGTGAACAGCAGCCAGCCGGCGATCAGTGCGAACGCGATCCAGCGCCACTTGCCCAGCGGCAGCGCCTTCTGGCGCGCGCCCTTGCCTTTGATCGAGACGTATTTGTTGGCTGACTTCAGCAACCAGCGCTGCAGCATCACCAGCGGCATCGTCACCGCCACCAGGCAAACTGCGACCGCCGCCATCAGGTGATACGAGGGCGTGCCGAGCTTGTTGGTGAGCTTGTAGAGATAAGTCGCCAGCACCAGATGGCCTTCCGGATCGCCCAGCACCAGCACCAGGCCGAACACTTCAAAGCCGAGGAAGAACACCAGCACGCCCGAATACGCCAGCGCCGGCATGATCATCGGCAGCGACACGTTGAGCGCCACCTGCAGCGGCGACGCGCCGGAGACGCGCGCCGCTTCTTCGACGTCGGAGCCGAGACTCTTGAGCGCCGCGGACGCGTACAGATAAACGTGCGGCACGTGGGTCAGGCCGGCGATGACGACGATGGCCGGGAAGGAATACACATTCCACGGATCGCCTTCGAAACCGAACACCGACAAGAAATTGCGCACCCACACCGTATAGAAGCCGACCGGCCCCATCGCCACCACGTAGCCGAAGGCAATCACCATCGGCGACACGAAAATCGGCACCAGCAGCATCGGCGCAATCCAGCCGCGTCCCGGCAAGTCGGTGCGCACCATCAGGAAGGCCAGCATGCCGCCCAGCGGCACGGCGATCAGCGCCAGGCCGGAGGCGAGATAAAAGCCGTTGACGAAGGCCTGCCGAAAATCCGAATCGTCGAAAATAAAACGGTAGGAATCCAGCGTCAGCGTCTTCACCGGTGCGAAGAACGGCGCCGACAAGAAGCTCTGATAAAAAATCAGCAGCAGCGGCACGAAGATCGCCAGCGACGCCAGCACGACAACGACGCCGCGCGGCCAGTTCAGTCGCATGCGAAAGCGTTTGCCGGCGGGATCGATGCGATCGGTGGTTGAAAGTGTTTGCATAAGTCTTACTACCTAAGAAATAGACGCGACAGCTCCCCTCCTCATCCGAAAATCCGGACAAGCCTCCGGCCAGGGAGGGCGCAAAAGCGGCTTCCCGAACGAAGAGAGACGAGCGGTGATGTCTTGAAAACTGCAATCCGGCCGGTTAGCCGGACTGCTTGTTGCAGATGACGCCCGGCAGCTTATTTCTTGCCGGCGGCGTCCTTCCATTGCTTCAGGAAAGCCAGACGCTTGGTCTGGTCCAGGTACTCCAGCAATTCAGTGTTGACCGGCATTGGCTTCAATGCCGATCCCAGTTGCTTATTCAAATCTGCCGACGTTGTCGCGCCGGTCACGTCGCTGCGGATGGCGAACAATTGCGCGTCATTGGCGATGATGGTCTGGCCGCGTTTGGACAGGATGTAGTCCATCCACAGCTTGCCGGCATTGATGTTCTTGGCCGACTTGTTGACGAAGATCACGCGCGACAACACCAGGTTGTAATCCTTGGTGAAAGCGATGCCGATCGACGGATCCTTCTTGGCGCGGGTCAGCGCGTAAGGGCCGAGGATGTTGTAGCCGATCAGGTTTTCGCCGGAGGAAATGCGCTCCAGCATGGTGCCGGTCGACGACTGCACGCGCACCGCCACGCCGCCGAGCGCCTTGGCGAAATCCCAGAACTGCGGATTGAGTTTCAGGTCATGGGTGATCAGGCTGAAACCGACGCCGGATTTTTCGATGTCGTAGGTCGTGACCTTGTTCTTGTACTTATCGAGTTTGGTGGTCAGCAGTTTGGTGAATTCCGCATGCGTGGTCGGCACTTCGGCTTCCGGCACCAGACGCTTGTTGTAGACGATGGCGGCAGGTTCGTAAGTGGTGCCGTAGGCGGTGTCTTTCCAGTTCGCCCACGCCGGGATGGCGGCCGCTTCCGGCGACTTGTAGGCCAGGCCGTAACCTTCCGACGCCAGCTTGACCTGCAGGTCCATCGAGGACGACCACATCACGTCGGCGGTGGCGCCGCCGGCAGCCGCTTCGGAGATGAAGCGGTTATAGACTTCGGTGGAGTTCATGTCGTTGTATTCGACCTTCACGGCCGGATACAGCGCACTGAAATCCTTGATCAGGGCTTCCGCCGCCTTGGAGTCCGTCGTGCTGTAGACCACCACCTTGCCTTCTTTCTTCGCCGCGTCGATCACCTTGGCGTAGTCGGCGGGATAACCGGCCGGCACTTGCGCCAAAACAGACGAGGACAATCCGGCCAGCGGCAAAGCCAGGGCCAGGGCAACAGCGAGGTGGCGTTTCACGAATACACGAATGGACATGCGAAATCTCCTTTGGATTTTTAGTGGGCAGGAAGGACCCGGTCAGCGTGCTTCTTTGCGCTCATCTGACCAGCCCCAGTTCCTGCGATTGCTTGCGGTATTGCTCGACGACCTTGCGGACGTATTCAGTCAGTTGCGGCCCCGTCATCGAAAACGGATAGAGGCCGCTGGCGGCGCGCTGGCGCTTGAATTCTTCGGTCGCCATGGCGCGGTCGAAGATGCCGACCCAGCGCTGGTAGTCGGCATCCGACGCGTGCGCGCTCATGTAAAAACCGCGGATGATCGGCCACACCACGTCGAAGCCCTGCTCGCGGGCGGTGGCGACGCCGGACAGCACGCCGGGCAGGCGCTCTTCCGACAGCACGGCGAGGATGCGGAATCGGCCTTCCTTGATATAAGCGGCGGCCTCGGAGGCGTCGCCGGAAATCACTTGCACGTGGTTGGCCTGCAAAGCGGTGAACGAATCGCCGCCGCCTTCCAGCGCAACGAAGCGAAAATTCTTGGGATCGATATCCGCGCGGCGGGCGATCATCGCCACCTTGAGCCAGTCCTGGCTGCCCACCGTACCGCTGACGCCGATGGTGATCTTGCCGGGGTCGTTGCCCATGGCGTCGACCAGTTCGCGCAAATTCTTGTACGGCGCATCGCTGCGCACGGCGATCATGCCGTAGTCGGCGCCAACGCCGGCCAGCCAGCGCACATCGGATACGGCGGCTTTGCCGTATTTGCCCTGTGCCAGATTCAGCAGCGAGCCGCCCGAGAACGTCACCAGCGTATCCGGCCCGCCGCGCCGCTGCGAGACCACCGAGCTCCAGGCCACGGCGCCGATGCCGCCGGGCAGATAGCTGATCTTGATTTCAGGTGCGCCGTCTTTGGCAGGCAGCACCTTGCGCATCATCTTGCACGCGCCATCCATCCCGCCGCCGGGCTTGGCCGGGACGATGCATTCCGTCGCCTGCGCGGAAAATACACACAGCGAAAGCGCGCCGGCGAGCAGCAAGCGCAGCAGCGCCGGATGCCGGATGGTCGAAGTCATGACGACAGTCAGGCCTGGTACGAAGCGGCGAGAACGCGGTGCGGCGAATGGGTATAGGTACGCGTGCAAATAAGCGCGCGAGGACGAATCGGGTTCATGCTGTCTCTCCAATATAGGTTTTTTATTTTTATTGATTTGATGATGTGGGCGCATGCTACCTCTCCAAACTTTCATTCGGCTTTCAGTGCGGTGAAAGAATCCGGTGAGTATGTGCATGCCGCGCAAACCCGCTATTACAAAGGCCCTGCATCTGTTAGCATCCGCAGCTATCCGTGTTTGCGCATTGCTGCGCTGTGGTGATTCACTCATGGAGTTGGTCCCTGTCGTTGGTACTTGTCGTTGTTCGCTGTCTTATTGCGTTGCACCATATTTTTTCATTGTCATCATGCGCATTCTATTGGTTGAAGATCACGTCGAACTGTCCCGCTGGCTATCGAAGGCTCTGTTGGATGCGCACCTTACCGTCGAATGCGCGGCCAACGGCGCCGACGCCGACAGCCTGCTGCTGACCCAGGAATACGCGCTGGTCATTCTCGACCTGACGCTGCCCAAGATGGATGGCCTGGAAGTCCTCAAGCGCCTGCGCGGACGCGGTAGCCGCACGCCGGTGCTGATCCTGACGGCGCGCGGCGGACTCAACGATCGCGTCAACGGTCTTAATCTCGGCGCCGACGACTATCTCGCCAAACCCTTCGAACTGGTGGAACTGGAAGCGCGCGTCAAGGCGCTGCTGCGGCGCGCACAAGGCAATGAAGCCGTCACCGTCAATTGCGGCGCGCTGAGTTTCGATACGGTGTCGCGCATGTTCACTTACGGCGGCGCCATGCTGGCGCTGACGCCGCGCGAACACGCCGTGCTGGAAGCATTGATCTCGCGCGTGGGCCGCACCGTGGCGAAGGAGAAACTGTTTCAGGAAGTGTTCTCGCTGGACGACAACGCCAACGTCGACGCCATCGAAATCTACATCCACCGGCTGCGCAAGAAGCTCGACGCCATCGATGAAGGGCGCGTCTCCATCACCACCCTGCGCGGCCTCGGTTACCTGCTGCAATCCGCCGGATGATACGGCATTTCGCCATGACCAGACTCGGCAGTCTGCGCAGCCAGCTGATGCGCTGGCTGCTGGTGCCGCTGCTCATCCTGGTGGCGGTCGACGCCGTGTCGGTTTACTACAATGCGCTGGAAGTTGCCGACATTGCCTACGACCGTTCGCTGCTGGCCTCGACGCGCGCACTGGCTGAGCGCGTCGCCGTGGTCAACGGCCATGTCGTGGCCGACGTGCCGTACGTGGCGCTCGACAGTTTCGAGACCGACACGCTGGGACGCATCTATTACAAGGTCACCGGCGTGAAGGGCGAATTCGTCTCCGGCTATGACGACCTGCCGCCCTTGCCGGCCGACGTTAAACGCTCAGAAGCCTATCCGGCGCTGGTGCGTTTCTACCAGGCCGATTATCACAACCAACCCGTGCGCATCGCCGCACTGTATCAACCGGTGTACGACGACAGCATGCGCGGCATCGCCTTGATCCAGGTTGGCGAGACCATGGATGCGCGGCGCGGCATGACGCGCAAGATCCTGTTCGACACCATGTGGCGCCAGGGCGTGCTGGTGGTGGTCGCCGCGTTGCTGGTGTGGTTTGCCGTGCGTTTCGTGCTGCGGCCGCTGATGCAATTGCGCAGCGATGTCGAATCGCGCGCGCCGACGGATTTGTCCGATTTCGACCCCGACCGCGTGCACAAGGAAATGCGGCCGCTGGTGCTGGCCATGAACGGCTACATGGAACGCCTGCAAACCCTGATCACCGGACAGCGCCGCTTCATCGCCGACGCGTCGCATCAGTTGCGCACGCCGCTCACCGTCTTGAAGACCCAGGCCGAACTGGCGTTGCGCGAGTTCGACCGCGCCCCGGACGATCCGCGTGCGCTGCATGAACTGCGCGAACTGGTTGAGAGCATTGCCGGCACCACCGACTCCACGGTGCATCTGGCCAATCGCCTGCTGACCCTGGCGCGCGCCGAACACGGTGCGGCCGAAGGCGGCATCGCACCGGTCTCGCTCACCGGCGCGGCGCGCCAGGTGGCGCTGGAGCTGGCGCAGCACGCCGTCGCCAAACACATCGACCTGTCCTTCGATAGCGAGCACGACGTGCTGATCGACGGCAGCCCGCTGCTGCTGCATGAGCTGGTGGTCAACCTGCTCGACAATGCTATCCGTTATACGCCGGCACACGGCAAGATCGGCATGCGCGTGTTTGAACAGCGCATCGGCGACGATCTGCATGCAGTGCTTGAGGTGGAAGACAACGGCCCCGGCATCCCCGCAGCCGATCGTGAACGCGTGTTTGCGCCGTTCTATCGCGCACCGTCGGCGCAACTCGCCAATCCGCACGGCGCCGGCCTGGGCATGTCCATCGTGCGCGACATTGCGTCGGCGCATCGCGGAGAAATCATCCTGTCCGACAGCGTGAACGATCCGGGTTCAAATCAGGGCCTGGTGGTGAAGGTGCGTTTCCCGGCATCCTCGCGCAAATAATTCCCAAGCAGGACGCATCAAACCTGCTCGTGGCGCACCGCCCAGCGACGGAAAAAATCCAGCAAGGACGCCAGCCGCAGCGACAACACACGATGCTTGTTGCGCACCAGATAAAAGTGCCGGCGCAGCATCGGCAAGGGCGTCGCCAGTTCGATCAGCCGTCCCGACTCCAGCAAATCCTTCACGACAGCGCGCGACAGACAGCTGATGCCCATGCCTTCCGCCGTGGCGCGCTTGATCGCTTCCGAATTGCCGAACTCGCAAGCCGACGGCAAATGATGCAAATAAGGCAGCAAGGCATGCTCGACCGCTTCGCGCGTGCCGGACCCGGCTTCGCGCAACAGCCAGTCGGCTTCGCTCAGTTTCTTCAGCGTGAGTTTTTTGCCTTGCGCCGCCAGCGGATGCTTCGGCGACGCCACCACGATCAGCTCATCCGTCATCCATGGTTCGACTAGTACATCGCTGGCATGGCAGGGCCCTTCTATCAGCGCCGCATCGACGTCGAAGTTGCTGACCGCGGCCACGATGTCCGCCGTGTTGGCCACCAGCGCACGCACGCGCAACTGCGGATGATCCTGACGATAGGCGGCAACCATCTCGGGCAGCATATAGCTGCCGATGGTGGTGCTGGCGCCGATATGCAGCTCGGCGCCGGCCTGGTCCGGGGCCAGGAATTGCTGTTCGATGGTGTGCGCGGCGTCGAGCATGTGCTGCGCCTGCGGCAACAGCAGGCGACCGTTGTCGTTCAGCACCAGCCGCTTGCCGACGCGGTCGAACAGTTGCACGTTGAGGCCGGCCTCCAGTTCATTGAGCGCGGCGCTGGCCGCCGACTGCGACAAGGCCACCGCTTCCGCCGCCGCGGTGGTACTGCCCGACTGCGCCACCGCCAGAAAAATCTGCAATTGTCGTAAGGTAATTTTCATCGAATCCACCAATCAACCTGTTATTCAGGTAGATATTAGCAAAATAACGCGTTTTTCTTTTAAATAGCTGCGCGTTAAAGTGCCCTCATTCCGATCACCCATGAATGACAGGCATATCATGAATACCTCGCCGATCTCCGTCACGGCCATCCCGACACCACCGCTGGCTCGCCTGATTCCGGGCCTCGCCTTGAGCGCAGCGCTGGCATTGGCGTCCATCGAAGCCAGCAAGAACGCCTGGCTGCAGGCGCATGGTTTCAGCGCGCTGACGGTGGCGATCGTGCTCGGCATGCTGATCGGCAATACGGTATTTCCGCGTGTCGCCGCCGGTTGCGGCAGCGGCGTGGCGTTCTCCAAACAAAACCTGCTGCGCCTGGGCATCGTGCTGTACGGCCTGCGCCTGACGTTTCAGGACATCTCGCAAGTCGGCGTCAGCGGTGTCATCATCGACGCCTGTATGCTGACGTCGACGTTTGCTTTGGCTTACTTCGTCGGCGTCAAAATGTTCAAGCTGGATCGCAATGCCGTCATGCTGATCGGCGCCGGCAGCTCGATCTGCGGCGCGGCGGCGGTGATGGCGACGGAGCCGGTGCTGCGTGCGCGCAGCGAGCAGGTGACGGTGGCGGTCTCGACGGTGGTGGTGTTCGGCTCGGTGGCGATCTTCCTGTACCCGCTGTTGCACAGCCTGAGCTTCCTGCAAGGCCATGCCGACTTCGGCGTCTATATCGGTTCGACCGTGCATGAAGTGGCGCAAGTGGTGGCGGCGGCGCGCTCGATCGATGAGCACACCGCCAACACCGCCGTGATCGCCAAGATGGTCCGCGTGATGATGCTGGCCCCTTTCCTGCTGATCCTGTCGGCCTATGTGCAACGCGGCAAACCGGCGGCGCAGGCCGGCGGCAAGACTTCCCGCCTGGCAGGCATTCCCTGGTTTGCGTTTGCTTTCATCGGCGTGGTGGCGATTCACTCGCTGTTTGCCATCCCGGCCGCCGTCACCGGCGCCTTGCTCGACGCCGACACATTCCTGCTGGCGATGGCGATGGCGGCCCTGGGCCTGACCACGCACCTGTCGTCGGTGCGCCGCGCGGGGATGCGTCCGTTACTGCTGGGGGGATTGCTGTTCGCGTGGCTGATTATCGGCGGCGCACTGGTGAATACCGTGCTTGATTACCTGTTCCGCTGAGTTGCCCAAAACATTTCATAAAAATAACTTCTGCTGCCTCTGCACTTTGAAAGGGGTGCAATATCTTGGTCTGGCATCCGCCAGACCATCCCGGCTTGACCATACCACGCACCGCTTTTCCTCATGAAATCAGGCTTTCCGCCGATATCCTGCCCTTGGTTGATTGGTCATATCCACATTTACAAAAATACCAACTATCACGGAGGCATCGGCAATATCGCGAGCTTGCGAGAAGCCAATCGCAGTTTCTCAGTGAATGGCCCGGTGAATCCACAAAATACACTGAATTGGCCCGCGCCATGATGCGGCAAGGCAGGCCTGAGAGTCTTTCCGTTTACATATTGTTCAAAAGCGCATCTGCTGCAAGGATGATTGGTTTATAAATTTCCTGAAAATTCCGGGATTGCTTTGCGGCCTCAGTAACACCGGCGAATTTCGCATAAAACAGATTCTTCGTGGCGGTATGAAAATAAGGTTCGCTTTTTATACGTTGCCGTAGTTCGTAGTTGACCAAATACTTCAAAATCAGTAACGCCATTTCAAATACGGCTCTGCCGGTATGGACGTAGATGCTATCTGTCGAAAGCTGATTCTCGACCTTGCGGAAGCAACCGCAATATTCATCAAGGAAATATATGCGGTCCGGATGAGCAATCGCCATTTCCAGTGCAAAATTCCAATCATGTGCACGGAGCATCCCAAGCCCATCGGCTTCTACCAGTTTGTCCAATGATGCGTCGTACAGAAATTCGCTGCTGCCATGCTTGGGCAAGAATTCCTTACGCATCACAATCAGAAAAGTGTATTGATCGAAACCCATCAGGGCCTCAAAGTCACATCCTGGTTTAAAGCGTCTGGCCTGCCAACCGGGATGGTTCAACTCAGTGAGTTGCTCTCCCTCAAGAATCATGTATTTACCATACCCCATGTAGGCATTGCGGCGCACGGTTTCTTCAAAGACCTTAGCCAGTTGCTCCGGAAAAAACAGATCATCGCTGGCTAACATCATCACGTAAGGTGTTTCCACCAGCGAAAACATCATCTCGCATGCGCGCATGGCGCCGACGCTGGTCGCATTCTCGAAAACACGTATGCGCTTGTCCCCCGAATATTTCGCAAGAATTTCTGCGGTATTGTCCGTAGAAGCATCGTTGCAAATTAATAATTGAGTGACTGGCGACGGTCCTGAAAACACAACATTATCAAGCAAATTCTCTAGATAAATTCCGTGGTTTTTGGTGGGAATGATCAGGGTTAGCATGGATGATCGTAGTTAGAGTGATTTCTGTGACAAATCAAGACCCGACAACAATGTCGCCATGGAAGGCCTTGCAAGGGAAAGCGCCGTACGACACAAGCGCCTTTTCTTCATGACTCAATGGGACTGATCCCGACTGCGGCTACATGACTGCAAGGTTACAGTTTCTCATGGTTTCACGCCTTGAATCCTTCCGGCTCCACGGGAAAAGTATCTGTATTTGTGAGTTTGCAGGCATTTTCCCGACGCATTTTCAAGTCCCCGCCTTTTTAGTTAGTGCATCGATCCTTTAATCACCAGTTCCCGAATGATGCGGATGGTGTCAATGTCCGCCTCCTCATACGCCGAGCGGCGGAACTGGTCGTAAAAGGCTTTCTCCGTATCGACCTCTTCCGGCGCGCCGTCGTCGTATTCGAAGCGCACGAATAAGGCCTCCGCTTCCGGCTCTTCGATGGTCATGCTCAGCGTCGATGTCGGGATCTCGCCTTGCGCCGGCACCTGATAGTGCACGCGCTGCAGCGGCTCGTAGGTGACGACGTCGTGGATGCGCAGTTCGCCGTAGCGCAGCATGCGCCTGACCGATTCGGCCGTCTTCTCGGACAGCACGCATTCGTCGAGATGCTCCATGAACAATTGCGGCGCTTCGGCGCGCATGACGAGGCCGCGCCACAGCTGTTCGCGGGTCAGATTGTCGATCAGCGGATTGAGCGGATCGTTGATTTGAATCAAGTGGTTGAATTTCATGCTTTGACCTGTTTTCTTATGCCGCCATTGTCCCACAGAAGGCCCCGGCCCGGCTGGCCCGGCCTGCTACAATGGCGCGTTATCTCCCACCGTACCGAATCGATCCCCGCATGTCTGCTGCCCCCGCATTTGGCCTCAACGCCCCGCAAAGCGAAGCTGTGTTGTACATGAACGGCCCTTGCCTGGTGCTGGCCGGCGCCGGCTCGGGCAAGACCCGCGTGATCACGCAGAAGATCGCCCATCTGATTGAGAACTGCGGCTACGAGTCGCGCCACATCGCCGCGCTGACCTTTACCAACAAGGCCGCGCTGGAAATGCAGGAGCGCATCGCCAAGCTGCTCAAGGAACCCAAGCAGGCCAAGCATCTGACGGTGTCGACCTTTCACTCGCTGGGTGTGAAGATCCTGCGCCAGGAAGCCAAGAATCTGGGGCTGAAGGACCGCTTCTCGATCATGGACAGCGACGATTGTTTTTCGCTGGTGCAAGATCTGGCGGTGACAACCGACAAGCAGCTGATCCGCCGCATCCAGAATTCGATGTCGCTGTGGAAAAACGGCCTGGTCGATCCGGATCTTGCTCTCAGGAACGCCGTCGACGAAGAGGAAGCTGTGGCCGCTCGCATTTACCGCAGCTACGTCGCCACGCTGTCGGCGTATCAGGCGGTCGATTTCGACGACCTGATCCGTTTGCCCGTGGAGTTGTTCCGCAATAACGAAGAAGTGCGCGACCGCTGGCAGCGCCGCCTGCGCTACCTGCTGGTCGACGAATACCAGGACACCAACACCTGCCAGTATGAACTGGTCAAACTGCTGGTCAGCGGCATCGGCAAGAAACCGATGTTCACCGCCGTGGGCGACGACGACCAGGCCATCTACGCCTGGCGCGGCGCCACGATTGAAAATCTGAAGACGCTGCAGATCGATTTCCCGAATCTGCATCTGATCAAGCTGGAGCAGAATTACCGCTCCAGCACGCGCATTCTGCAGGCCGCCAACTCGGTGATTTCCAACAATCCCAAGCTGTTTGAAAAGGCCCTGTGGTCGGAGCACGGCCTCGGCGATCCGATCAAGGTGATGGCGATGGACGACGACGAGGCCGAGGCCGAGCAAGTCGCCATCATGCTGTCGGCGCATCGCTTCGAGCGGCGCGCGAAATTCTCCGACTATGCGATTCTGTATCGCGGCAACCATCAGGCGCGCATCTTCGAAAAGGCCTTGCGGCGTGAGCGCATTCCTTATGTGATGTCGGGCGGACAAAGTTATTTCGACCGCGCAGAGATCAAGGACATCATCAGCTACCTGCGGCTGATCGCCAACCAGGACGACGATCCGGCATTCATCCGCGCCGTCACCACGCCGCGCCGCGGCATCGGCCAGGCCACGCTGGAAGTGCTCGGCACGGTGGCCGGCCAGTGGCAGTGTTCGCTGTTTGAGGCGGTGTACAAGGGCGCGATGGAAGACAAGCTGCCCGACAAGCAATTGCTGCCGCTGCGCCAGTTCTGCGACTTCATCAACAACCTCGAATCGCGCGCCAGCCGTCCCGGTCCGTCCGGCAGCGGCGAGAACGCGGCGCTGGTGCTCGATGACATGATGGAAGCGATCAACTACGAAGGCTACGTCTACGATGCCTTCGACGAACGCCAGGCCCAGAGCAAATGGCAGAACGTGGTCGACTTCACCACCTGGCTGAAAGAACGCGGCAACGGCGGCAAGGATGGCGAAGGCGAAGAGAAGAATCTGCTGGAACTGACCCAGATGGTGGCGCTGATGTCCATGCTGGAAGGCAAGGACGAAGAGCAGGATGCAGTGCGCATGTCGACGCTGCACGCTTCCAAGGGACTGGAATATCCGCACGTGTTTCTGATCGGCGTGGAAGAAGGCATCCTGCCGCACAAGGGCGACGCCGATGCGCCGGCCGAAACCATTGCCGCGCGCATCGAGGAAGAACGCCGCCTGATGTACGTCGGCATCACGCGCGCCCAGCGCAGCCTGCAGATCACCTGGTGCAAACGCCGCAAGCGCGCCCGCGAATACACGGCCTGCGATCCGTCGCGCTTCATCAAGGAAATGAACCTCGATGTCGGCGACGCCGTCCCCAAGGAAAGCGAAGTCATCACGCCGCAGAACCGGCTGGCCAATCTCAAAGCCTTGCTGCAACAGCCGCGCACTACGCCGACGCCATCCAACGATTGATTCCGCACCTGGAGCGCCCGGCGTGGCGACCGGGCTTGCCGGCAAAATGCAGATCTTGCATATTATTTAACATTCAGGCGCCGGGCTTGTTCTTTTCGCCGCATTTCTCCGCAAAACGCGCTTGCCGGCGCCATAAACGTTTACAATCCTCCCCTTTCCGAATTCCCCTGAAAGCACCAGCCGGTGCGGCTTCGGAGTCCGTATTGTTTTCATTTTTACAAGGTAGCCCATGAGCAAGTTCTTCAAACAATTCGTTCCAGTATTGGCGCTGGTGTCCGCGCTGTCCGCGTGCGGCAAGAAAGACGAACCGGTCGCTCAGGCGCCGGCAGCCGCTCCGGCGGCCAAGGTGTATCTGGTCGGCGTGGAATCGGCTTATGCGCCGTTCTCCGCTGAGAACGAGCAGAAAAACGTGGTCGGTTTCGACATCGACGTGATGAAGGCGCTGGCGCAAAAAATCGGCATCGAAGTGAAGTTCGTGCCGACGCCGTTTGAAGGCTTCTTCAATTTCCTGGCGCAAGGCGACCGCGACCTGCTGATCTCGGCCATCACCATCACCGACGAGCGCAAACAGACCGTCGATTTCTCCGAGCCGTATTTCGAAGCATCGCAATTGATCGCCGTCGCGGACAGCAACACCAAGGTGCAAAAATTCGACGATCTGAAGACCCTGAAGGTCGGCGTGCAGAGCGCCACGACCGGCGACGAAGTGGTGCAGAACCTGCTCGGCAAGAACAGCGCCAACATCAAGCGCCTGGACTCCACTCCGCTGGCCCTGAAAGAACTGGAAACCGGCGGTGTCGACGCCGTGGTGGCCGATGATGCGGTGGTCAAGAACTACATCACCAATAATCCGTCGAGCAAGCTGCGCACCGTCTCCGACGCCGGCTTCCCGAAAGAGTATTACGGCATCGCCGTGCGCAAGGGCAACACCGAGTTGCTGAACAAGGTTAACAAGGGCATGGCCGACCTGAAGGCCGACGGCACTTTCGACAAGATCAGCGCGCAATACTTCGGCGCGAAGAAGTAATTTTTACCTCGCGTTGCGACGGGCCTTCGATCAAGAGAATCAAGGCTGGCAGCGGCGCTGCGGTATAATTCGAACAAATGCGTAATCCGGCCGGATTGCGCATTTTTCATGTCCACTACTCTCTTTCCCCACCATGGATTTCCGCTGGAGCATCATCGAAGGCTACGCGCCGCTGTTCATCAAGGGCTTCTTCATGACGCTGGAAGTCGCCGTGATCAGCATCATCGCGGGCACCGTGATGGGCCTGTTGCTGGGCATGCTGCGGCTGGCCGACGTGCAGCACGGCGCGTGGAAATACGTGTTGCGCGCGACCAAGTGGATCGCCGGCTTTTATGTGGCGTTTTTCCGCGGCACGCCGTTGTTCGTACAGATTCTGCTGATCCACTTCGCCGTGATGCCGGTGCTGATCCATCAGGACCACGGCCTGCTGATTTCGGGCGAGCTGGCGCGCGCCATCAAGCAGGATTACGGCGCGTTTGTATCCGGCATCGTGGCCTTGTCGCTCAACGCAGCGGCCTACATCTCCGAAATTTTCCGCGCCGGCATCCAGTCGATCGACCGCGGCCAAAACTATGCGGCATCGAGCCTGGGCATGGGTTATCGCCTGCGCATGCGCTACATCATCCTGCCGCAGGCGTTTCGCCGCATGCTGCCGCCGCTGGGCAATGAAGCGATCACGCTGCTGAAAGATTCTTCGCTGGTGTCGACCATCGGCCTGGCCGAACTGGCCTACGCGGCGCGCACCGTCGCCGGCAACTATTCCCGCTATTGGGAACCGTACATCACGATCTCGGTGGTGTACTTCACGATGACCATTTGTCTGGCCATGCTGGTCGCCCGACTGGAAAAGAAATACAGTGCCCCATCCCGCCACTGATCCGCAAGCCGTCACCACGGTAGCCATCGTCGGCGGCGGCCCGGCCGGCCTGATGGCCGCCGAAGTGCTGGCGCTCAAGGGCGTGCAGGTCGATCTGTACGATGCGATGCCGTCGGTCGGACGCAAGTTTTTGCTGGCCGGCAAGGGCGGCATGAACATCACCCACTCGGAAGACATCGACGGCTTTCTCTCCCGCTACGGCACGCGCCGCAACGAGATCGCAGCCATGTTGCAAGACTTCGGCCCGGATCAGTTGCGCGCGTGGATACACGGGCTCGGCATCGATACCTTCGTCGGCAGTTCCGGCCGCGTTTTCCCTACCGACATGAAAGCGGCGCCCTTGCTGCGCGCCTGGCTGCATCGTCTGCGCGAAGCCGGTGTGCGCTTCCACATGCGGCATCGCTGGCAAGGATGGGACGCCGACGGCAAGCTGCGTTTCGCCACACCGGAAGGAGAAGTCTCGGCTTCCGCCTCTGCCAGCATTCTGGCGCTGGGCGGCGGCAGTTGGGCGCGGCTCGGTTCGGACGGCGCGTGGATGGCGCTGCTGCGCGAACGCGGCGTCGATCTGGCGCCCTTGCAGCCGTCCAACTGCGGCTTCGACGTCGACTGGAGCGAGCACTTCCGCAACCGCGCTGCCGGAGAACCGCTCAAGACCGTCGCCGCAACCGTCATGCTGAGCGACGGCACGTCCTTGCGCCGCCAGGGCGAGTGCGTCATTACCGACACCGGCATCGAAGGCGGTCTGATCTATGCGCTGTCCGCGCCCTTGCGCGACGCCATCACGCCGTCCGCGCCGGCGACGCTGTATCTGGATTTGCTGCCGGACTGGATGCCCTCGCGCGTATTGAGCGAATTGCAGCATCCGCGCGGCGCGCGTTCGATGTCCAGCCACCTGCAGAGCCGTCTCAAACTCAAGGGCGCGAAAGCAGCGCTGCTGCGCGAATGCACCGACGCTGAGGATTTCCAGGACATGCACAAGCTGGCGCACGCCATCAAGGAACTGCCGGTCCGGCTGCGCGCGCCGCGGCCGATCGACGAAGCCATCAGCAGCGCCGGCGGTGTACCATTCGAAGCCATGAATGACGATCTGATGCTGCGTCCCGTGCCCGGCGTATTCTGCGCCGGCGAGATGCTGGATTGGGAAGCGCCTACCGGCGGCTATCTGCTGACCGCCTGTTTCGCCAGCGGCCGTGTTGCCGCACAAGGCGCGTTGCGCTGGTTGAACATACCTTCAACCGACAAGGAGAAAACATCATGATCGACGAAGAACGTCTGGTCGACATCGAGCTGAAACTGACACATCAGGAAGATACTGTCGATGCGCTCAACAAGATCGTCTATGAGCAGCAAAAGAAAATCGACGAACTCGAAAAGCTGCTGACCACGCTGGCGCGGCAAGTCAAGGACACCGCCAACAGCATCAGCGAGCAACGCAGCATCGAGAACGAAAGACCGCCGCACTACTGATCGGCTCCGGCTGCCTGCCGGATGCACATTGACCACCGCCCCTCTTCCATGAACACCGCCACTCGCCGCATCGCGCACCTCGATATGGATGCATTCTATGCATCGGTCGAACTGCTGCGCTATCCGGAGCTGCGCGGCCAGGCCGTCGTCATCGGCGGCCGTTCGGTGCATCAGCCGGTCATGCGTGAAGATGGGACGCGCGAGTTTGCCAGGCTGCGCGACTACGTCGGCCGCGGCGTCATTACGACGTCAACCTATGAAGCGCGCGCGCTGGGCGTGTTCTCGGCAATGGGCATGATGAAAGCGTCGCAGCTGGCGCCTGATGCGGTTTTGCTGCCGGTGGATTTCGACTCGTACCGGCATTATTCGCGGTTGTTCAAAAAGGCGGTGGCGGAAATCGCTCCGCTGATCGAGGATAGGGGAATTGATGAGATCTACCTCGACCTGAGCCTGCACCAGGAAGACACCCGCGCCCTGGCGACGCGCATCAAGGAGGCCGTGCGCGCAGCCACCGGCCTGTCGTGTTCGATCGGCATCGCGCCCAACAAGCTGCTCGCCAAGATCTGCTCGGATCTGGAAAAACCCAACGGCCTGACCATCCTCGCGATGGAAGACGTGCCGGTACGGATATGGCCGCTGCCGGCGCGCAAGATCAACGGCATCGGGCCCAAGGCGGCGGAAAAACTGACCGCGCTCGGCATCCTGACCGTCGGCGATCTGGCCCGGGCCGATGCCGGCCTGTTGCAGGACCATTTCGGGCGCAGCTATTCGGCCTGGCTGAGCAATGTGGCGCAAGGCATCGACGAGCGTCCGGTGTCCACCAGTTCGGAACCGAAGTCGATCAGCCGGGAAACCACTTTTGAGCGCGACCTGCACGCGCGCCAGGATAGGGAAAAACTGTCCGAGATCTTCACCGCGCTATGCATGCGCGTGGCCGATGACCTGCATCGCAAGGGATACGTGGGACGCACCATCGGCATCAAGCTGCGCTACGCCGATTTCTCGACGGTCACGCGCGACGTCACGCTGCCGGCGTCTGTCGCCGATTCCGCCACGATCCGCCGCGCAGCGGGCGAATGTCTGCGACGCGTGCCGCTGGAACAACGCATACGCCTGCTGGGTGTCCGGGTGGGCGCATTGTCGAAAGGCGACGACGCGCCGGAGAACGATGCCTTGTTGCAAGGCCAGCTGGGCTTTGAATAGCGGATGTTGAGCGGGGCACCGCACACGTTCACATTCGCCGCCGCGGTCGCAGATAAAGTATTTCCAAATGGTCGGCTTGATTGCCGCTGCGTGTAAAATGGACGCTTTTGCCCGAACGCCATGTGGTTTAAGAACCTTCAGATTTATCGCCTTCCCGCACCTTGGGCCATCAGCGCCGAACAGCTCGAATCCTATCTCGCGCCGCAATCATTTGCCGCCTGCCCCAGCCTGGAAATGCAATCGCAGGGCTGGGTTTCGCCGCGCGGCAATGAACAGCTGGTGCACGTCGTCAACCGCCAGTTCCTGCTGAAGCTGGACACCGAGAAGAAACTGCTGCCCAGCACCGTGGTCAATCAGGTCACCAAGGCGCGCGCCGCCGAGTTGGAAGAACAACAAGGTTTTCCTCCTGGTCGCAAGCAGACCAAGGAATTGAAAGAACAAGTCACCGATGAATTGTTGCCGCGCGCCTTCAGTATCGTGCGCAGCACCTGGACCTGGATCGATCCGGTCAACGGTTGGCTGATCGTCGATGCCGGCAGTTCCGGCAAGGCGGAAGAAGTCCTGAAACTGTTGTTGAAGGCGATTCCGAAATTCCCGCTGGAGACCCTGCGCACCGTGCGCTCGCCCTTGTCGTCGATGACCGACTGGCTGGCGTCGGATGAAGCGCCAAGCGGCTTCACCGTGGATCAGGATACTGAACTGCGCGCCAGCGGCGACAGCAAGGCGACCGTGCGTTTCGTGCGCCACACGCTGGAACCGGACGACGTGCGCCGCCATATCGAATCGGGCAAGCAATGCACGCGCCTGGCGTTGACCTGGAACGACCGCGTGTCCTTCGTGCTGACGGAAAACCTGAGCGTCAAGAAGATCGCGCCGCTGGATGTGCTGAAAGAAGACAGCGACGTGACGAACAAGAATGACGACGAACGCTTTGACGGCGACTTCATGCTGATGACAGGCGAAGTAAGCAAGATGCTGGCCGACCTGATCGAAGCACTGGGCGGCCAGTTACGCGAGAACGACGGATCGGCGGCATTGGCGGCCTGATCGTTTGTAGTCGATCGCATAAGAAAAACGCCGGTTGATCCTTGGATCTGCCGGCGTTTTTTATTGCACTGCGCGTTTTTTCTTTGGCGCGATCAATAGGGCGTCGAGCGCCTTCATCGCGTGACAAATGGTATTGGCCAGACGCTCGCAGCTGACGCCGTCGCGCGCGCTCAGCGACAGGCCGTGCAGCACAGCCGTGTAGAAGTCGCTGAGGCCGTCGATATCAGCATCGGCGCTCAACTCTCCCTGCGTTTGCGCCTGGCGGAAACGCTTGTCCAGGGCGGCGCGTTTTTTGTGGCGGCGCGCCCGCAACTCTTCGGCGTGCGCGCTGTTTTCCGGCGCGCAATTGATGGCCGAGGTCACCACCATGCATCCCTTGCCGGCAAAGGTGTCGATACTGGCGTGCAACATGTTGAATACGTCCTCGCGTACGCCGAGGCCTTCTTTCAAGGCGTTCATCGGCGCGGCGGCGGTAGTCGTCGAATAGAACTCGACGGCTTCGCGGAACAGCGCGTTCTTGTCGCCGAATGCGGCGTAGAGACTGGGCGCCTTGACGCCGATGGCAGTCGTCAGATCGGCCATGGTCGTGCCTTCATAGCCCTTGCTCCAGAATACCTGCATTGCCAGGCGTAGCGCTTCGTCTCGGTCGAAACTGCGCGGCCGCCCTCTTGTTTGCTGCATGGGAATGCTCCTTCGTGATCACATTGCTGTGGGTTTTCTGCGACCAGTGTAGCTTACTTTAATCTGAATTACAAAAATACCTTGACAGCGATTTCAGGAGAAAACTATTATGTAACACGCATTACATAAATACAGACTATGATGATGCGCAGCGCTTTCTTGTCTCCTCTGCGAGAAAGCCGAGCCGAACCGGAGAGATCCGAGAGTTGCTTGTTTAACCAGACTTTCGGCCAGTATCGGCGGATCACATGCTGCGTCAAAATATGCGCATAATGTGAATCCGCTGCGATTGCTTTCTGCCGGTTCATCCCACGATGTAACGAAAGGAAATGTCATGACACGCAAGACCCGTATAGAACATTACCGAAACATCGGTATCAGTGCGCACATCGATGCCGGTAAAACCACGACCACCGAGCGCATCCTGTTTTATACCGGTGTCAACCACAAGATCGGTGAAGTGCATGACGGCGCCGCCACCATGGACTGGATGGAGCAGGAGCAGGAACGCGGCATCACGATCACCTCCGCCGCCACCACCGCCTTCTGGAAAGGCATGGCCGGCAATTATCCGGAACATCGCATCAACATCATCGACACACCGGGCCACGTCGACTTCACGATTGAAGTCGAACGCTCGATGCGCGTGCTCGACGGCGCGGTCATGGTCTATGACTCGGTCGGCGGCGTGCAGCCGCAATCGGAAACCGTGTGGCGCCAGGCGAACAAGTACGCCGTGCCGCGCATGGCCTTCGTCAACAAGATGGACCGTGTCGGCGCGGACTTTTTCCGCGTGCAGAAACAGATCGGCGAACGCCTGAAAGGCAACGCCGTGCCGATCCAGATTCCGATCGGCGCGGAAGACAATTTCCAGGGCGTGATCGATCTGGTCAAGATGAAAGCTATCATCTGGGATGAAGAAAGCCAGGGCGTCAAGTTCGAGTACCAGCCGATTCCGGCCGACCTCGAGGAGACCGCGCGCGAGTGGCACGACAAGATGATCGAGCAGGCCGCGGAAGCCAACGAACAACTGCTGGAGAAATATCTCAGCGGCACGCCCCTGACCGAAGCCGACATCAAGCACGGCCTGCGCCTGCGCACCATCGCCGGTGAAATCGTGCCGATGCTGGCCGGCAGCGCCTTCAAGAACAAGGGCGTGCAAGCCATGCTCGACGCCGTGATCGATTACCTGCCGTCGCCAATCGACGTGCCGGCGATCAAGGGTCACGATGAAGACGACAATGAGATTGAACGCCATCCTGCGGACGACGAAAAATTCTCGGCGCTGGCATTCAAGATCATGACCGACCCGTTCGTCGGCCAGCTGGTTTTCTTCCGTGCGTATTCGGGCATGGTCAATTCGGGCGACACCGTCTACAACCCGATCAAGGGCAAGAAGGAACGCCTGGGCCGCATCCTGCAGATGCATGCGAATGAGCGCAAGGAAATCAAGGAAGTGTATGCAGGCGACATCGCCGCCGCAGTCGGGCTGAAGGACGTCACCACGGGCGACACGCTGACCGATCCGGATCACGTGATCATCCTGGAGCGCATGGTCTTCCCTGAGCCGGTGATTTCACAGGCAGTGGAACCGAAGACCAAGGCCGACCAGGAGAAGATGGGCATCGCCCTGAATCGCCTGGCACAGGAAGATCCGTCGTTCCGCGTGCGCACCGATGAAGAATCGGGCCAGACCATTATTTCCGGCATGGGCGAGTTGCATCTGGAAATCCTGGTCGATCGCATGAAGCGCGAGTTCAACGTCGAGGCCACCGTCGGCAAGCCGCAGGTGGCTTACCGCGAAGCGATTCGCTCGACCGTGGAAGATGTCGAAGGCAAATTCGTCAAGCAATCCGGCGGACGCGGCCAGTACGGCCACGTGGTGCTGAAGCTGGAACCGCTGCCGCCCGGCAAGGGCTACGAATTCGTCGACGCCATCAAGGGCGGCGTGGTGCCGCGCGAATTCATTCCTGCGGTCGACAAGGGCATTCAGGAAACGCTGGGCAGCGGCGTGCTGGCCGGTTATCCGGTGGTCGATATCCGTGCGACGCTGACCTTCGGTTCTTACCATGACGTCGACTCGAACGAAAATGCGTTCCGCATGGCCGGCTCGATGGCGTTCAAGGAAGGCATGCGCCGGGCCAGCCCGGTGCTACTGGAGCCGATGATGGCGGTCGAGGTGGAAACGCCGGAAGACTACGCCGGCACAGTGATGGGCGATTTGTCGTCGCGTCGCGGCATGGTGCAGGGAATGGACGAAATCGCCGGCGGCGGCGGCAAGATCATCAAGGCCGAAGTGCCGCTGTCGGAGATGTTCGGCTATTCGACTTCGTTGCGGTCGGCGACGCAAGGGCGCGCGACTTATACGATGGAGTTCAAGCATTATGCCGAGGCGCCGCGGCATGTGGTGGAGCAGTTGACTACGGAGAGGAAGGGGAAGTGACGCTTCGATCGATTGCCAAACTTCGTTAGCTCTTTCTACGACGCAAAAGCCCCGCTTAGTTTGCACTAAGCGGGGCTTTTGCTTCTGCGAGGCATTGGGGCTCGCCTACGTTCCGCAGGCCGCGGTTTCGCTTGCAAGCGAAACCCTTCGAGCCCCGCCGAGAGCCGCGCAGGCGGCTCTCTCCGCTCCGCTAATTCGTTTTCCCTTCGGGAAAAAAGTGACGATACAAACAAAAACGCCTGCTTGCGCAGGCGTTTGTGTTTTGGCGGAGCGGACGGGGCTCGAACCCGCGACCCCCGGCGTGACAGGCCGGTATTCTAACCAACTGAACTACCACTCCAGATTTGGTTTTCAGTCTCGCTGAAAGACCGCAATTATAGCGGAGCTTTCCCAGGAATTCCAGTACTTTTCTACAAATTAATCCTGAAATTTGCCTTCGAACGCCAATTTGCTCAGCGGCTCGCGCGGGCCGGGCAGTTCACGGGCTTGCAGACCTTCCGGCAGGATCGATTTGTCGCCCAGTTTGCCGATCGCCACGGCGGCTTCGATCGAGTATTCCGCAGGGACGCCCAGTTCGATGCGCGACTTTTCTTTATCGAAGCCGGCCATCGCATGCGCGTGCCAACCGGACAAGCTCGCTTGCAACGCCAGATAGGCCCAGGCCGAGCCGGTGTCGAATGCGTGCGTGCCTGCAGGAACCGGTGTCGTTGTGCCTGGCGGGATCATGGTGGTCTTGGACAATACGATGATCAGCACCGATGCCTTCTCCGCCCAGCCGCGGTTGAATTCGTTCAGCAGGCCCAGCAGGCTGTCCCATTGCGGCGTGCCGCGACGGGCGAAGACGAAACGCCATGGCTGCGAGTTGTAGGCCGAGGGCGCCCAGCGTGCGGCTTCCAGAAAGGTCAACACCGTTTCTTCGGAAATATCGGCGCCGGTGTAGGCGCGCGGCGACCAGCGATTCAGGAATTGGGGATCGATAGGATGATCGGCAACGCGTGGGTTGGTTTGCGACATTGTGGCTCCAGATGAGTGAAATATGTTGCTCTGCAAAACGAGCAGACGGGCATCTTAGCAGGTGTTTTTCCGGTCTGCAGAGCGCGCCCCGGATCTGCCTGGGCGCCGCGCCATGTCGTGCATCAAATGCACGGCAGATGCCGGCTTCAACGCGGTCCCGGCCCGTCGCCACCGCCACGGGGGCCGCCGCCTCCACCCCAGCCGCCCGGGCCGGGACCGCACAGCCACGGCGCGCAGACGCAGCCTCCCAGCGAAAACAACAAGACCAGGGATCCAACCAGCAAACCGAGACGTCGCATGACCATTCCTTCCAACAAGCATTCATCGTCGTGCGACTGTACAAACAAAACCTGCTAAGCGCCGTCAAGGTATTGCAACAAGAAACTACTGCGCTGCAACCCGCTTCCGGCTTGCGTTTCCGGCGCGCCATGCTAAGCTCTGAGCATATAAAAAACATACGGAGACAAACCCATGAACATCCTCAGAGAAGCCGAGCGCGAAGTCTGGGTCGACGGCACCATCTACCAGTTCAAATCGAAGGTGGAGGCCAGCGGCTTTGAAGACATGTGCCGCGCCATCGGCAAATTGCACAACGCCATGCAGTTGTATCCGCCGTCGGCGATCTTGCAGACTGCGCCGCACGACCGTACCGAAGAAGTCTGACGGCAGCTGGGCAAAACATCCCGGCATAAAAAAACCCGCAGGCCTTGCGGCTTGCGGGTTAAATCCAATCCTCAGGGGGGTGATGAATTGGAGGGGAGGGAGTGCTCAAGATACCGTCCCCTCACCCGCCCTTCTATCGTTTTTACACCCTGTAACATCCGTTACAGGATCGTGTCTCACATACTCCCCCGCAGGTAGCGCATCACGTCTTCGGAATTACTTGCCGATACAGAAGCGAGAAAAGATCACGCCCAGCAAATCGTCCGGCGTGAACTTGCCGGTAATGCTGCTCAAACGTTCCTGCGCCAGGCGCAACTCTTCCGCAAACAGATCGAGCGATTTGTCGCTGGCCTGGTTGTCGACGGACGCGTGCGCGGCGGCGCTTTCCAGATATTCGCGCGCCGCCTTCAGGGCAATCAGATGGCGCTCGCGCGCCAGGTAGCGCGACTCCACCGTCTGCTGCCAGCCGGCGATGCGCAGCAGTTCTCCGCGCAACAGATCGATGCCGAGATGATCAATGGCCGACAAATAGATATGCGTGGCGTCGGACATCTGATCGACGCCCGGCTTGTGCCCGGAACGGTCGATCTTGTTCCAGATACGGATGACGGGAATGCCGTCCGGAAAACGCTCGGTGATCTTTTCGTCTTCCAGTGTCGGCCCGTGATCGGCGTCGAGCATGTGCAGGATGACGTCTGCTTTTGCGACCTCGCCCCAGGTACGTTCGATGCCGATGCGCTCGACTTCGTCGGGACCGCTGCCGTCCTCGCCGGTTTCACGGATACCGGCAGTATCGATGATGTTGAGCGGCATGCCTTCGATCTGGATCGTCTCGGTGACCTTGTCGCGCGTGGTGCCGGCGATCGGCGTCACGATGGCGACATCGGAACCGGCCAGTACATTCAGCAGCGACGACTTGCCGACGTTCGGCTTGCCTGCCAGCACGACATTGAGACCGTCGCGCAGCAAGGCGCCCTGCGAGGCATGCATGAAGACATCGTCGAGCGTGGCGCGGATCGCGGCGAGCTGGCCGCGCGCGTCGGACTGTTCGAGGAAGTCGATTTCTTCTTCCGGGAAATCCAGTGTCGCCTCCACCAGCATGCGCAGGTTGGTGACCTTGTTCACCAGATCGTGGATCACTTTGGAGAAAGCGCCGGACAAGGATTCCGAGGCCGACTTGGCAGCGGCTTCAGTAGACGCTTCGATCAGATCGGCAACCGCTTCCGCCTGCGCCAGATCGAGCTTGTCGTTGAGGAAGGCGCGTTGCGTGAATTCGCCCGGCTCCGCCAGGCGCAGACCAATCCCGGTGCCGGCTTCGAGGCAGCGCGCCAGCAGCATCTGCATGACCACCGGGCCGCCGTGGCCTTGCAACTCCAGCACGTCTTCGCCGGTATAGGAATGCGGCGCCTTGAAATAGATCGCCAACCCCTGATCGATCGCGCTGCCGTCGGCACGCCTGAACGGCAGATAGATCGCCTGGCGCGGCGTCAGCGAGCTTTCGTCCTTGCCGCAAATCGCCTGGACCACGGGCCACAGGTTCTTGCCGGAGATGCGGACCACGCCGATGCCGCCGCGTCCCGGAGCGGTGGCGATGGCGGCGATGGGAGAGGTGTCGAGAGTCATGATGCGCACTGCTTTTCAAAAAAGAGGAAAACAAAGACGAAAAAAAAGCCCGTGAAAATCATGCCACGGGCTTTTTCGACTAACAAGTGACTCACAATCAGGTCGTTAAGCCTTGCCTGCCTGCAGCTTTCTGGTGATGACCCATTGCTGCGTGATCGACAGGACGTTGTTCACGACCCAGTACAGCACGAGGCCGGACGGGAAGAAGAAGAACATCACCGAGAACACGATAGGCATGAACATCATGACCTTGGCTTGCACCGGATCCGGAGGCGTCGGGTTGAGCTTGGTCTGGATGAACATCGATACAGCCATCAGCACCGGCAGGATGTAGAACGGATCAGGCGCGGTCAGATCGTGGATCCAGCCCAGCCATGGCGCGCCGCGCATTTCAACGCTGGCCAGCAGCACCCAGTACAGCGAAATGAACACCGGGATCTGAATCACGATCGGCAGACAGCCACCGAGCGGGTTGATCTTTTCGGTCTTGTACAGCGACATCATTTCGCGGTTCATGGCTTGCGGATCGCCCTTGTGACGCTCGCGGATCGCGGTCATCTTCGGCGTAACGGCCTTCATCTTGGCCATGCTGCGATAGCTGGCAGCCGACAATGGGAAGAACACCGCCTTGATCAGCATGGTCAGCAGAATGATGGTCCAGCCCCAGTTGCCGACGTAGGCATGGATGTGGATCATCAGCCAGAAGATCGGCTTGGCGATGATGGTCAGCCAGCCGTAATCCTTGACCAGTTCCAAGCCTGGCGTAGTCTTTTCCAGCACGGAAGATTCTTGCGGACCGGAGTACAGGCGCGCGTCCATGGTGACGCTGGCGCCCGGAGCAACCGTGCCCAGCGGCAGGATATTGCCGACTGCGTACAGGTTGGTGCCGATCTTCTTGGTGAAGATGTCGCGCTGCGCTTTTTCAGGCGGGATGAAGGCCGAGACGAAATAGTGCTGCACCAGCGCGATCCAGCCGTTGTCGGACTTGTTGGCGTGCTGTTCCTTGCCTTCTTCGATCTTCTCGAAGGTCAGCTTCTGGAATTTTTCGGCATCGGTGTAGACCGCAGGACCGGTAAAGGTGCTGTAGAAATGCGATTCGCCGCCCGGCTTGTTGCCGTCGCGCACCAGTTGCAGGTACAGCGATGGCGTGATCGCGGCAGCGCTGTCGTTGGTGACGGTGTGCTTCAGGTCGATGACGTAGTCGCCGCGCTTGAAGGTGTAGGTCTTGGTCAGCTTGACGCCGTTTTCCTGCGCTTCCAGCACCAGCTGGACTTCATTGCCGTTGTCCAGCGCGCGTGCGCCCGGCTTGGCGGTGAAGATCGACTTGTGGGTCGGGAACTGGCCGCCGATCAGGCCGGATTCGGCCAGATAGGTGTGGCCGGCGCTGGAGTCGAACAGGACCAGGTTCTTGGTCGGGTCGACGGTGTCGCGGTGTTTCAACAGTTCCAGACGCTTGAGCTCGCCGCCGACGGTGTCGATGTCCGCCTTGACGACATCGGTCGTGATGGTGATGGTCTCACCCTTAGCAGCCGGCAGGCCACCGGCAACATCCGCTGCGCCGGCAGTTGTACCAGCAGCGCCGGCGACTTGCGGCACAGGCGATTTGGACGGGTCAGCGCCGGCAGCGGCCGGTGTCGCCTCTTGGGTTGCCGTCGGGAAAAACATCGACGGCTTGCCGTTATGGCGTTGCCAGCTGTCCCAAAGCAACAACAGGGAAAACGAGAAGACAACCCACAGGACGGTACGTTTGATATCCATAAGAGTATTGACCAATAAATCAGGAGTGGCTGCAACCGCCAGCGGTTACAGTAGGAGAGGAAGAATCTGGGGTGGTAGAGTCGGGCACGGGGTCGAGTCCGCCTGGATGCCAGGGATGGCACTTGCACAGGCGTTTGCCGGCAAGCACGCTGCCTTTCCATGCGCCGTGGCGGCGAATGGCTTCTGCTGCATAGTCCGAACAGCTGGGATAGAAACGGCAATTCTGCCCGAGATAGGGGCTGACTCCCAGCTTGTAGGCGCGTAACAGCAGGAGTAAAGGCGTTTTCATCACTTATTTCCTGGCTTCCCGGCAAAGGCTGTCGCGTTCAGCAAAAAGGTGAACAACTGTGACAGCTCTTCGCGCAATTCCGCTTTCAGTTTCGCGTTGGTCGCCGGCCCGCTCTTGCTGTTGACCGGCTTCGACAAACGCACAATGCAATCTACCTGGGGCAATGCCAATGCCGTTTGCCGGAACAACTCGCGGGTAACGCGTTTGATCGTGTTCCGGGTGACCGCGCGCGGCGCCATGCGTTTGGCGGCGACGACACCCAGACGGGCTAGCGGCAAGTCGTTGTTGCGGGCATACAGTACGAAATGCGCTGTACGATACACCGGTCGCAAACGAAAAACGGATGAAAACTCATCCGTTTTAACGATTCGCTGATCGCGTGAGTAGAGATAGGAAGAATCGCCTGTCACACAAACAGCAGCGCACTTTTCTGGCGTTGTATGGAGCAGGTATTAAACCGCTGCCAGACGCTTGCGGCCCTTGGCGCGGCGTGCGTTGATCACAGCGCGGCCACCACGGGTTGCCATGCGTGCGCGGAAACCGTGAGTACGCTTACGACGCACGACGGAAGGTTGGTAGGTACGTTTCATGTTGGACTCGCTTACTTAATCAATAATCGGCAAAAATACTTCGGAATCTCCGCGGAATTTCTGTTTTTCTGCGCGTGCCTCTTCAAATATCAGAGAGGCATTTGAGAGCCGAAACCGCAAGGCCACAGCACGAACGCAATTCAACGGATGGTGAACCCTGAATTAGACTGCATTTTTCACTTGTTTGTCAATGACTTATCTACTTTGCGTCTTTCCGCGAGACGCCCCTAGGATGACTGCCCCCTGCCCCGACGGCGACAATAAGCGACGCATTCCCAGAGAAAGATCATTTTTTTGCTATCAGAAAGACAAAATACATAACCAAGGCATATCGCCGACGCCGTTGTGCCCAGGTCACATGGCAAGAAAGCAACAAACACGCAGCATGCGATCCGGCAACTTTCAAAACCCCGGCGAGACGCAGACGCACCGCATCGCCGTCGCCACAACCACCCGGCATCAAACTTGCATTGCGCTAACACATCACAAAGCCTCGCAAAAAGAGACCAAAAAGTCGCCCGCCGGCCCCGCGCCGATTCGCCTGCGCGGCTGCCGGACAAATCTTTGGGCAAGGTCAACCGGCGTTCTCGTTCAACCATTGAAGGAACAGGGACCAACACCAAAATCCCACACAAAGAACAGGTGCTTTGGCATATCGAAAAGATGGCTGGCAAAACGCCGGGTGCTTTTGAATATAGGAAAATGATTTCGCAGTACGCTGAAACAAAACGTGCCACATTGCTTCTGTAAAAAAGGAATAGAATAAAAACGAAAATTTGATTTTTTGGTCGAAGTTCACAGATGTGCAAAGTTGAAAAATTCAAACGCGCGCACGATAGTGAAAATGATCAGCAACAGTACTCAGGAAACGCGGTCGATAAATCTAAGAACATAACGCACGTATTCAATTTGCAATTTGTTGTCTCATTGAAGTTACGGAGGTGGTATGGATATCTACAGCAGCTTTGCGAGTCGCTTTGACAAAACCAGAGAAGAAGAATTTTCGCTCGAAGAATACCTGAGTCTTTGCAAGAACGACCCAGCTGTGTATGCATCGGCCGCAGAACGCATGCTGATGGCGATTGGCGAACCCGAGAAGGTCGACACTCGCGAAGATCCCCGTTTGTCCCGGCTGTTCGCCAACAAGGTGATCAAGGTCTATCCCGCCTTCAAAGAATTCTACGGCGCGGAAGAAGTCATCGAACAAGTGGTCGCCTACTTCCGCCATGCCGCGCAAGGCCTGGAAGAAAAGAAGCAGATTCTGTATCTGCTGGGTCCGGTCGGCGGCGGCAAGTCGTCCATCGCCGAGCGCCTCAAACAGCTCATGGAGCACATCCCCTTCTATTCGATCAAAGGTTCGCCGGTCAATGAATCGCCGCTGGGCTTGTTCGATTACGAAGAAGACGGACAAATCCTGGAAGAGCAGTTCGGCATTCCGCGCCGCTACCTCAAATCCATCCTGAGCCCATGGGCCGTCAAGCGCCTGCACGAGTTCAACGGCGACATCCGCCAGTTCCGCGTGGTCAAACGCTATCCGTCGATCCTGCGCCAGATCGCGATTTCCAAGACCGAGCCGGGCGACGAAAACAACCAGGACATTTCCACGCTGGTCGGCAAGGTCGACATCCGCAAGCTCGAGCAATACTCGCAGGACGACGCCGACGCCTACAGCTACTCCGGCGGCCTGTGCCTGTCGAACCAGGGCTTGCTGGAATTCGTCGAAATGTTCAAGGCGCCGATCAAGGTCTTGCATCCGCTGCTGACCGCGACCCAGGAAGGCAACTTCAAGGGCACCGAAGGTTTCGGCGCGATTCCCTTCGACGGCGTCATCCTGGCCCACTCCAACGAATCGGAGTGGAAAGCCTTCCGCAACAACAAGAACAACGAAGCGCTGCTCGACCGTATCTATATCGTCAAGGTGCCGTATTGCCTGCGCGTGTCGGAAGAAATCCGCATCTACGATAAATTGCTGCGCACTTCCTCGCTGGCCAAGGCTATTTGCGCGCCGGGAACGCTGAAAATGATGGCGCAGTTCTCCATCCTCACACGCCTGGGCGAACCGGAAAACTCCAGCCTGATTTCCAAGATGCAGGTGTATGACGGCGAGAACCTGAAAGACACCGATCCCAAGGCCAAGTCGTATCAGGAATACCGCGACTACGCCGGCGTCGACGAAGGCATGACCGGCATCTCGACGCGCTTCGCGTTCAAGATCCTGTCGCGCGTGTTCAACTTCGACACCACCGAAATCGCCGCCAATCCGGTGCACCTGATGTACATACTGGAGCAGCAGATCGAGCGCGAGCAATTCCCGCCCGAACAGGAGCAAAAATACCTGTCCTTCGTCAAGGACACGCTGGCCTCGCGCTATGCGGAATTCATCGGCAAGGAAATTCAGACCGCTTACCTGGAGTCGTATTCCGAATACGGCCAGAACGTGTTCGACCGCTATGTCACCTACGCCGACTTCTGGATCCAGGACCAGGAATTCCGCGATCACGATACCGGCGAGAGTTTCGACCGCGCATCGCTGAACGCGGAGCTGGAAAAGATCGAGAAACCGGCCGGCATCAGCAATCCGAAGGACTTCCGCAACGAGATCGTCAACTTCGTCCTGCGCGCACGCGTGAACAACGGCGGCAAGAACCCGCTGTGGACCAGTTACGAAAAACTGCGCGTGGTGATCGAGAAGAAGATGTTCTCCAACACCGAGGACCTGTTGCCGGTGATCTCCTTCAACGCCAAGGGTTCGACCGAGGAAATGCAAAAGCACGAAGACTTCGTCAATCGCATGGTCAGCAAAGGCTACACACCGAAGCAGGTGCGGCTGCTGTGCGAATGGTATTTGCGCGTGCGCAAATCCTCTTGAAATAAGGGAGCGGCTTGCCCAGGAAATGCAACGGCATTTAAATGGCAATCTGCCTTCGGAATCTGTTTTCGATCCGTAGCGAGAGGCCATCAGCCGATGACGACCGGAGCACGGGATACCGGAGTGTACTTAAGTACATGAGGATTCCGAGCATCGTACGGCATCGGATCATGGCCTCGCAGTAGGATCCAAAACAGATTCTCACCAGCAGGAGAACGGATTTGCTTCATCAGATCATCGACCGTAGGCTAGCTGGCAAGAATAAAAGCATCGCCAACCGGGAACGGTTTCTACGCCGTTTTCGCAGCGATATCCGGCGTTCCGTTACCGAAGCGGTGCGCGATCGCAGCATCAAGGACATCGAAAGCTCCAAGAGCATCAGCATTCCACGCAAGGATATTTCCGAACCGGCCTTCCATCACGGCCGCGGCGGCAAGCGTGAAATCGTGCATCCCGGCAACCAGGACTACCTGCAGGGCGACCGCATCCCGCGCCGCAGCGGCGGTTCCGGCGACGGCGGCAGCACCGCCAGCAATGAGGGCGAAGGCCAGGACGAATTCACCTTCGAATTGTCGCGCGAAGAATTCATGCAGTACTTCTTCGAAGACCTGGAGTTGCCGCGCCTGATCCAGACCAACCTCATGTCGATTCCCAATTGGAAGAACATGCGCGCCGGTTATTCGGTCGACGGCTCTCCCGCCAACATCGACATCGTGCGTTCGCTACGCAGCTCGCTGGGCCGGCGTATTGCGCTGGGCGGCCCGCTGGTGGCCAAGCTGCGCGAGCTGGAAGAGCAATTGTGCGACATGAAGAAGGATCCCGACGACAGGCGCCCGGAAATCCTGCTGCTGGAAGAAGAAATCCATCATCTCAAGGGCCGCATCTGGCGCATCCCGTTTATTGATCCGTTCGACCTGCGCTACGTCAACCGCGTGCGCCAGCCGCAACCGTCGAGCCGCGCCGTGATGTTTTGCGTCATGGACGTGTCGGGTTCGATGGATGAGCAGCGCAAGGATTTGTCGAAGCGTTTTTTCATCCTGCTGTATCTGTTCCTGACGCGCAATTACGAACATATCGAAGTGGTCTTCATCCGCCATCACACGCGCGCCGACGAAGTCGATGAAGACACCTTCTTCCACTCGCAGGAAAGCGGCGGCACCGTGGTGTCGAGTGCGCTGGAACTCATGCAGCAGATCATCAAGGAACGCTATCCCTCCGGCGAATGGAACATCTACGGCGCGCAAGCCTCCGACGGCGACAACTGGAACGACGATTCACCGAAGTGCCGCGCCATTCTGGAACAGGAAATCCTGCCGATGTGCCGCTACTTCGCCTATATCCAGGTGGCCGAGCCGGAACAGAATCTGTGGACGGAATACACCCAGTTGCTGTCCGAGCATCCCCATTTTGCGATGAAGAAAGTGCAATCGGCGGCTGAAATCTATCCGGTCTTCCGCGAACTTTTTGAAAAGCAGGTCCATGCATGAATACGCGACTGAATACGCCGCTCACGCCGCCTACCAAACATGATCCCCTGCCTTGCCCGTCGGACTGGAGCTTCGAGCTGATCGAACGCTACAACGAAGAGATCGCCAAGGTGGCGGCAAGCTACAAGCTGGATATCTATCCGATCCAGCTGGAGATCATTTCCGCCGAGCAGATGATGGATGCCTATGCCTCCTCGGGCATGCCGGTGAATTACCGCCACTGGTCGTTCGGCAAGCATTTCCTGTCGACCGAGCGCGACTACAAGCGCGGCCAGATGGGCCTGGCTTATGAAATCGTGATCAACTCCAATCCCTGCATCGCGTATCTGATGGAAGAAAACACGATGACGATGCAGGCGCTGGTGGTGGCGCACGCGGCGTACGGGCACAATTCCTTTTTCAAGGGCAACTACCTGTTCCAGCTGTGGACCGATGCCAGCGCGATCATCGACTACCTGGTCTATGCCAAAGGCTACATCGCTGAATGCGAAGAGCGCTACGGCTTCGACCGCGTCGAAGAGCTGCTGGATTCCTGCCACGCCCTGATGAACTACGGCGTCGACCGCTACAAACGCCCGCAGCGCATGTCGCTCGCCCAGGAGCGCGCGCAGCAGCGCGAGCGCGAAGCCTATGCGCAATCGCAAGTCAATGAACTGTGGCGGACCTTGCCGGCGAAGAAAGAAACCGCCGCCACGCAAGTCGAAGAACGTTTCCCGCCGGAACCGCAGGAAAACCTTTTGTATTTCGCCGAAAAGAATGCGCCGCTGCTGGAGTCGTGGGAGCGCGAAGTCATCCGCATCGTGCGCAAGGTCGGCCAGTATTTTTACCCGCAGCGGCAAACCCAGGTCATGAACGAAGGCTGGGCGACGTTCTGGCATTACACCCTGCTCAACACCATGTACGACCAGGGCAAGCTGACCGACGGCTTCATGATGGAGTTCCTGCATTCGCACAGCAACGTGGTGTTCCAGCCGCCGATCACCAAGCCGTATTACAACGGCATCAATCCTTACGCGCTGGGCTTTTCGATGATGAGCGATATCCGCCGCATCTGCGAAAACCCGACCGACGAAGACCGCGAATGGTTTCCCGACATGGCCGGCAGCAACTGGCTGGATACGCTGCACTACGTCATGCGCAATTTCAAGGACGAGAGTTTCGTCGCGCAATACCTGTCGCCCAAACTGATGCGCGACATGCGCATGTTTGCGGTGCTCGACGACGAAAGCCGCAGCGAACTGGAAGTTTCGGCGATCCACAATCAAAGCGGCTATCAGTACGTGCGGCAAGCCCTGTCGCGCCAGTACGATATCAACCACCGCGAACCCAACATCCAGGTGTGGTCGGTCAATACGCGCGGCAACCGCAGCCTGACCTTGCGGCATTTCCGCAGCGACGGCCGCTCGCTAGGGGACAGCACCAATGAAGTCCTGCGCCACATGGCGCGGCTGTGGCAATTCGATGTCTATCTGGAAAGCGTGGACGACAACGGCTACATCGTGCAGCGTTACGAATGCATCAGCGAAAACCGCTACGTTTTGCGCACTTAGGCGACTATCCAGCGCACACAGGTGACCTTTGAACATCATCCGGCAAATCCAGTTCATGAACACCATCCCGCTTTTTCCGCTGGGTTCCGCCCTTTTTCCGGACGGCCGCCTGCCCTTGCAGATCTTTGAAGTGCGTTATCTGGACATGATCAACAAGTGCATCGCCAACGGCACCTCGTTTGGCGTGGTGGCGCTGACCTCGGGCAATGAAGTGCGCCGGCCCGGCCAGGTGGAAACCTTCGTGTCCGTCGGCACGCTGGCGCATATCAATGAATGGTCGGCGCCGGTGCAGGGCCTGCTGCGTATTTCCTGCAGCGGCACCACGCGTTTTCGCGTGACGTCCAAGGAGCAACTCAAGCACGGCTTGTGGATGGCGCAGGTCGAACCGCTGGAAAAAGACCAGGCCGTGGCCGTGCCGGAAGAATTGCAAAACACCGTGACGGCGCTGATGAATTTGTTGGCGTCGCTGAAGAACCATGCGATTCCGGAAAGCGAGATCCCGGTCGCGGCGCCTTACCGGCTGGACGACTGCGGCTGGGTCGCCAATCGCTGGAGCGAAATGCTGCCGATGAGCGTGGAGCAAAAGCAAAACCTGCTGGCACTCGACAATCCCGTGCTGCGGCTGGAACTGGTGCAGGATCTGCTCGGCGAGCGCGGCCTGCTGCACTGAAGTTTCTTGGCCCGTTCAGGGTGGCATCAATCCGGTTTCGACCAGCAAGCCGGTGAAGCCGGACCAGAAAATCTGTATCCCGATGCACAACAAGATGAACGCGGACAGACGCAACACCACCATGGTGCCCAGCCGTCCGAGCAGACTGACGATCTTGTTGGCCGAGCGATAGCACAGATACACCACCAGCACCGTCAAGGCCGATCCCAGCGCGGCGCTGCCGATCGACATGACCCAGTCCACCAGCCGTGCCGGCGTGTTTGCGCCAAGTGTGATGGAAGCGGCAATCGTGCCGGGACCGACCGTCAATGGGAAGCTGATCGGATAGAAACTGCGCGCCTTCAATTCTTCATTGGATTCATCATCGTAGGTTTTGGCGACCTGCGTCTTGATCGATGACTCTTGCTCGTTGTCGCTCAACAAACGCCAGCCCGACACCGCCACCAGAATCCCGCCGCCGATGCGCACGATGGGCAGCGAGATGCCGAAGAAGCTCAGCACGTGCGAGCCGATGAAAATCGCACCGACCAGCAAGAACCAGCAATTGATCGCCACCTGGCGCGCGACGCGATTCTCGACCTGGCGCGGCACGTCGCCGAGCAGATTGGCGAAGACCGGCGCAATCCCGAAAGGATTGAGGATCGGCAGCAAGGTCACCGGTATCAGCAGGACGGCCTTGAGAAAAATGATCAGCATGGTGGAGCTTTCCGGCGCGGCGGCCAGCGAAAAAGACAAACGCTCGCAGGCGGCTGCCTGCAATGCCGATAGCGTAATGCAGGCGCTCCGCTAAATCAAACCAATATGTCCGTGCGACCGCTTGCGTGTCTTTGTGCTTACGCGCTTGCGCCTTGCAGGCTGCCGCTGTTGCTGCTATTGCCGCCATCGTGCTTGCGCAATGTCCGGCGCAGCAAGAAAAAGCCGATGCTCAGGTTGAGCAGATTCCAGACGATGCCGTTGAGGAAGGCGGCGTGATACGAGCCGGTCAGATCGAAGATCTGGCCCGACATCCAGCCGCCCAGCGCCATGCCCAGCATGGTGCACATGATGACGGCGCCGACCCGGCCGCCGGCTTCGCGCGCCGGGAAATACTCGCGCACGATGATCGCGTAGGACGGCACGATGCCGCCCTGGAACAAGCCGAACAATGCTGAGATGACGTAAAGCGAGGCCAGTCCGTCGAACGGCAGGAACAGCAGCAAGGCGATCCCCTGCAACGCCGAGCCAAGCAACAGCGTGCGCAAGCCGCCGATGCGATCGCAGATCAGCCCCGAGATCAGGCGGCTGACCACGCCGCACGCCAGCATCAGCGACAGCATTTGCGCGCCGCGCGCGGCGCCGTAGCCGAGGTCGCCGCAGTACGCAACGATGTGCACCTGCGGCATCGCCATCGCCACGCAACAGGCCACGCCAGCCACGCACAGCAGCAACTGGGCTTTGCCCATCGGCAAACCGAAGGGCCGCTCGGAGGACAGATCGACGCCGCCGCGCGCAGCCGCCACGGTCGCAATCGGCGGACGACGACGCATCAGCAAGGCAAGGCCGCCCATGACGATGAAGCAGACGATGCCCAGGCCGATGTAAGTCTGACGCCAGCCGACCGTCTCGACAAAGTGTTGCACGACAGGCGGCCAGATGGCGCCGCCCAGATAGTTGCCGCTGGCGCAGACGGCCACGGCAATGCCGCGACGGCGCACGAACCACAGCGAGGTGTCGGCGATCAGCGGCGAAAACGTCGCCGAGCTGCCGCACAAGCCGATCAGCAAACCGTGCGCCAGCGTGAAGACAATAATGTTCGGCGCCATGGCGGCGAGGATGAAGCCGAGTCCCAGACAGACCGCGCCCACCAGCAAGGGAATCATCACGCCGAAACGGTCCGCCAGTTTGCCCATCAGCATGCCGCCGATGCCGAAGCCGATCATCGACAAGGTATAAGGCATCGACGCCACGCCGCGCGCGACGCCGAATTCCGCCTGCACCGCCGGCAGCACGACGGCCACGACATACATGCCGCTGGCGCCGATGACCATCAGCACCAGCGTGATCAGCAGGCGCACGACGGCGTAGGAAGAGTCGGTTTCCGACGGTGGGTAGTTGGTGGATGCGGCTGGGGTGGAAGTCACGCGCGGGTTCTCCGTCTCGTTGATTGATGTGTCTGGTCTCCTGCCGCGACAGACGATGGCGCGATCATGTTGAGATGATCAATACGGCAATATTTTCGTCCGGGCACGGCGGAGGACAGCCTAACACGAGACGAACAAGGATGCAGGCAGGGGACTGCAAAGCAAAACGCGCAGGAACATGCCTGCGCGTTTCGGGATGGTTCAGGGATGAATTGCCGCGTATTTTCTACATGTATCAGTTAATCGATTACACCAGACGATAGCCGCTTTTCTCTTTCTTCTGCGCGATCTTCTGGATCATTTTAAAGCCGGCTTCCTGATCGTTGACCACCGTGACGCGACCGCCGCCGCGGACTTGCGGCTTGCCGTCCCAGCTCAGCGTGACGATCCAGTCGCCCAGCAGGTCCTGGTTCAGGTCAGCGACGAATACCCGTGCCGCATCCGGCTGATCGGTGTGAAAATTCAGGCGCATCGGCCCGGTGACGGGCAACATGTGGGTGACGTTGTCGGCGGAATCGATCATGGCGCAAGAAAAAGAAAATAATGAAAATAAGGAAACGAAATAAAAAGTCGAAGAAAAGAGTACGTAAAAACAGCCGTCAGGACAAGTTCGGCGCCAGCCAGCGCTCCACGTCTTCCTTGGCGACGCCGCGGCGTTCGGCCATGTCGGTCACCTGATCGTCGCCGATCTTGCCGACCACAAAGTACTTCGATTCCGGATGCGCGAAGTAAAAGCCCGACACCGATGCGCCCGGGAACATGGCGTACGACTCGGTGACGGTCATGCCGATCTCGTCGCATTGCATGACCTTGAACGCCTCGGCCTTGACCGTATGTTCCGGGCAGGCCGGATAACCGGCGGCTGGACGGATGCCGACGTATTTTTCCTTGATCAGCTCTTCAGCAGTCAGCGACTCCTGCGACACATAGCCCCACAAATCGGTACGCACGCGCTCGTGCAGATACTCGGCGAAGGCTTCCGCCAGACGATCGGCCAGCGCCTTCAACATGATCGAGGAATAGTCGTCATGCGCATCTTCAAAACGTTTCTCGTACTTCTCGATACCAAGACCGGAAGTCACCGCGAACATGCCGATGTAGTCGGCGATGCCGGATTCCTTCGGTGCGATGAAGTCGGCCAGGCACTGGTTCGGACGCGCCACGCCATCGATCACCGGTTTCTCGGTCTGCTGGCGCACGCCGTAGTAAGTCAGTGCAACTTGCGTACGCGTGTCGTCAGTATAGATTTCAATGTCGTCGTCATTGACGGTATTGGCCGGCAGCAGCGAGACGATGCCGTTGGCGGTCAGCCAGCGACCGTCGATGACTTTCTTCAGCAGGGCTTGCGCTTCTTCGAATACCTTGGTGGCGGCCTCGCCGACCACTTCGTCTTTCAAGATCGCAGGATACGGACCGGCCAGATCCCAGGTCTGGAAGAACGGGCCCCAGTCGATGTATTTGGCCAGCGTCGCCAGATCCACATTCTTGAACACGCGACGGCCGATGAACTTCGGTTTGACCGGTGCGAATTCCAGCTGCATCTTGTTGTCGCGCGCCGCAGCGATGGTCACCAGCGGCACCGCCTTCTTGTTGGCGTGCTGCTCGCGGATGCGTTCGTAGTCTGTCTCGATGTCGGTGATGTACTGATCTTTGCTCTCGGGCGTCAACAACGATTGCGCCACCGAAACCGCACGCGAAGCATCCGGCACGTAGACCACCGGGCCGGAATAATTCGGCGCGATCTTGACCGCGGTATGCGCGCGCGAAGTCGTGGCGCCGCCGATCAGCAGCGGCATCTTGACGCCGCTGAAGTAGCTGTCGCGCTGCATTTCCTTGGCGACGTAGGCCATCTCTTCAAGCGACGGCGTGATCAGGCCGGACAGGCCGATGATGTCGGCGTTCTCTTCCTTGGCCTTGGCCAGGATTTGCGAACACGGCACCATCACGCCCATGTTGACGACTTCGAAGTTGTTGCATTGCAGGACCACCGAGACGATGTTCTTACCGATGTCGTGAACGTCGCCCTTGACCGTGGCGATGACGATCTTGCCCTTGGGCTTGGCGACGACGCCGGTTTCCTGTTCGATCAGGCGCTTCTCTTCTTCGATGAAGGGAATCAGATGCGCCACGGCCTGCTTCATCACGCGCGCCGATTTCACCACCTGCGGCAGGAACATCTTGCCCTGGCCGAACAAGTCGCCGACCACGTTCATGCCGTCCATCAGCGGACCTTCGATCACGTGGATAGGACGGCCGCCGCTCTTCAACAGATTCTGGCGCGCTTCTTCGGTGTCTTCGACGATCCATTGCGTGATGCCGTGCACCAGCGCATGCGCCAGGCGTTTTTCGACCGGCTCGCTGCGCCATTCCAGCGTGGCTTCTTCCTTCTTGTCGCCGGCCTTCAGCGTGGCGGCGATCTCGATCATGCGTTCGGTGGCATCCGGACGGCGGTTCAGCACCACGTCTTCGACCGCATCGCGCAGCTCGGCAGGCAGGTCGTCGTAGACGCCTATCATGCCGGCGTTGACGATGCCCATGGTCATGCCGGCCTTGATGGCGTGATACAGGAACACGGTGTGAATCGCTTCACGCGCCGGGTCGTTGCCGCGGAAGCTGAAGCTGACGTTGGACACGCCGCCGCTGATCTTGGCGTAGGGCAGGTTCTGATGGATCCAGCGCGTCGCTTCGATGAAATCGACGGCGTAGTTGTTGTGTTCTTCGATACCGGTCGCGACCGCAAAGATATTCGGGTCGAACACAATGTCTTCCGGCGGGAAGCCGACCTTGTCGACCAGCAGGCGATAGGCGCGCTCGCAGATTTCGATCTTGCGTTCGAAGGTGTCGGCCTGGCCGACTTCATCGAAGGCCATGACGATCACGGCAGCGCCGTAGCGACGGCACAGCTTGGCTTCGTGCAGGAATTTCTCTTCGCCTTCCTTCATCGAAATCGAGTTGACGATGGCCTTGCCCTGCACGCATTTGAGACCGGCTTCGATAACCGACCATTTGGACGAATCGATCATGATCGGCACGCGCGCGATGTCCGGCTCGGAGGCGATCAGGTTCAGGAAGCGCGTCATGGCCGCCTGCGAATCGAGCATCGCTTCGTCCATGTTGATGTCGATGATCTGGGCGCCGTTTTCGACCTGCTGGCGCGCGACGGCCAGGGCCTCGTCGTACTGCTCGTTGAGAATCAGGCGCGCGAAGGCCTTGGAACCGGTGACGTTGGTGCGCTCGCCGACGTTCACATACAGCGATTCATCGTTGATGATGAACGGTTCCAGGCCCGACAGCAGCATCTCGTGCTTGCTTTCCGGGAGCTTACGCGGCGCGATGGCGGCGACGGTGTCGGCGATCGCCTTGATGTGCGCAGGCGTGGTGCCGCAGCAGCCGCCGGCGACGTTGACGAAACCGCTTTCGGCGAAATCTTTCAGCAGCGACGAAGTGACGTCGGGCGTCTCGTCGAAGCCGGTGTCGCTCATCGGATTAGGCAAACCCGCGTTCGGATAAATGCAGACGAAGGTGTCGGCGATCCTGGACAATTCTTCGGCATAAGGACGCATCAGCGCTGCGCCCAGCGCGCAGTTCAGGCCGACGGTCAGCGGACGCGCGTGGCGGATGGAATGCCAGAATGCCGGTACGGTCTGGCCGGACAGAATACGTCCCGACGCATCGGTGACGGTGCCGGAGATCATGATCGGCAAACGCTTGCCCGACTCTTCAAAGAACAAGTCGATCGCAAACAAGGCGGCCTTGCAATTGAGCGTATCGAAAATGGTCTCGACCAGCAGCACGTCGGCCCCGCCTTCGACCAGCGCGCGTGTTTGCTCCAGATACGAAGTCACCAGTTGATCGAAGGTGACGTTGCGCGCAGCCGGATCATTGACGTCGGGCGAAATGGAGGCGGTCTTCGGTGTCGGCCCGAGCGCGCCGGCGACGAAGCGCGGCTTGTCGGGCGTTGAATACTTGTCGCAGGCGGCGCGCGCCAGCCTGGCCGATTGCACGTTCATCTCGTAGACGAGATGCGCCATGTGGTAATCGTCCTGTGCGACGCCGGTGGCGCCGAAGGTATTGGTTTCGATCAGGTCGGCGCCGGCCGCCAGGTATTTCTCGTGGATTTCCTGGATGATGTGCGGCTGGGTCAGGCTCAGCAACTCATTGTTGCCCTTGACGAACAACTCCTTGCCCGGCACGCTGAAGTCCATGAAGCGCTCGCCGCGATAGTCCTCTTCCGTCAGCTTGTATTGCTGGATCATGGTGCCCATCGCGCCATCCAGAATAAGGATGCGCTGCGACATCAGGTCGCGCAACAGCAGTTCGGTTTGGCACAGATCGTTTGGCTTCATGGCTCGGTTCTTCAGTATGAAATAATGCAATAACCCAATGCAAAAACCCGGTCACGCAGCATGCCGGGTTTATCAAATTGGTAAAGTCTTGAAATTATACGTGAAACGCCCGTTCGGCCCGCTGCTGACTTACCCAATCTGCCGTTACCTTTTTATAGAACAATGACCCGGAAAATCCTGATCCTGACCGCTCTCGCCTCCGAACTGAACGCCGTCGATGCTCCCGACGGCGTTGAAGTCATCTATACCGGAGTCGGCAAGATCAACGCCGCCGCGACGGCCACCGCCGCCATCCTGCAGCGTCAGCCTCAGTTGATCATCAACTTCGGCACTGCCGGCAAGATCAATCCCGCAGTGGACGGCCTGCTCGACATCGCCGGCGTCATCCAGCGCGACATGCTGGCGATCCCGCTGGCCGCGCGCGGCGTCACGCCCTTGTCGGATGAGCCCGGCCGTTACGCCTCCGGCCACGGCAACGCCGTTTGCGGCACCGGGGACAGCTTCGTCACCACCAGCGACCCATGGCTGGTCGAACAAGGCGTAGATGTTGTCGATATGGAACTATTTGCCATCGCCCACACCTGTCATCGATATGGGGTCCCTTGGCGCGCGTTCAAGTTCATCACCGATTCCGCCGATGACGATGCAGCCGACCACTGGAACGACAACGTGCATCGGGGCGCGGCGCTGTTTTGGCAGGCTTTGGACAGGATTCTGGCGAATTGACGCGTGAGTTGACGTATGAGAGCGCTCCCAAAAAGCGAGCAAACCAATAAACACAGCGGCTTTTACCTTGAAATCGCAAGGATTCACGACAAAAAATCGTGAGAAACTGGATTTTCACCATCATGCGGTTTCGCCGAGATCAACCCAACTGAGTCATGAATAAGACACCTCTGTTTTCCATTGTGGTCACCACGCACAAGAGACCGCAAACGCTGACGCGGGCGCTGAGATCGCTGCTCGCCCAGACCTTCACCGATTTCGAGATTGTCCTGGTGACCGACGAGGGCAGCCTGGAAACCAAGGAAGCAGCGGCCCGGTTACTGCGCGAAGACGATATTTTCCTGGTACTGCCTCACGTCAAGGGCCCGGCGGAGAGCCGCAATGCCGGCGTCTACCATGCCAGGGGCAGCTACATCCTCTATCTGGACGACGACGACAGTTTCCGCGAGAGCTATCTGGCCGACATCGCCGACACAGTCGGTTTCCGCAGCGACGCCGTCAATTACGTCAACTACACGCAGTTGAAAGAGCTTCGTTCGCCACAAGAAATCCAGACGATCTCGTCGACCGAAATGCACCTCGGCGACACAGAAATCGGTTCGCTGCTGGTCTGCAATTTCATCCCCAACAACGCCATCATCTTACCCGCAGCGATGGCCAGGATGCATCGTGTCGATGCCAATCTGAACAGCCACGAAGACTGGGATTACCTGCTGTCGCTGGTGTTGAAACACGACTTCAACCACCTCAATATTTCCGGCCCCGTTGTACATATCAACGAAGGCGAAAGCAGAAACAACGACGCCAAAGCTAGCGGCTCGATTGCGCTCGATTTCTTGTCGATCTATCGGAAATGGCCCATCCCGGACGACACGATCAAAGCCCGCAGGAAAGACATGCTGAGGCAGCTGGGATTCGACTTACCACAAGAGTTGCTCTGACACCCTATCGTCCTTGCTGAGGATCCCATCCTCAGCCGACATGCAGGTTTATCTCTACGAGGACAACGGTGATGTCCATATGTGCTGATTACGCACATATCTTGTGAGCTCGCGCTACTGTTGCTCGCACCGCACTCCCTTTATTCTTCGTCCTGTCGCTTATCACCACAGGAGAAGAAAGCATGTTGCATCCCACCATTCGCACCATCGCCGGCGCCTCTGCGCCCGTCTCGCTTCAAGCTGCCGGCACCGCGCTGCTGGTGATTGATTTCCAGGACGAGTATTTCACCGGCAAGATGCCGATTCCCGACGGCATGGCGGCGCTGAACAACGCCAAACGTCTGATCGCTTTCGCCGATCAGCACAAGATGCCGGTGTTTCACGTACAGCACGTCACGCCAGCCGGCACACCGGTCTTTGCCGTTGACGGCGCTACGGTTGCCATCCACAAGGACATCCAGCCTGCAGCCCACCATGCCCTGGTGCAAAAAAGCTCGGTCAGCGTGTTTCCGACCACCGATATCGATGCGCGCCTGAAAGCAGCCGGTATCAAGACGCTGATCATCAGCGGCCTGATGACGCACGCTTGCGTCGCCGGCGCCGCCCGCGACGCCGCCCCTGCCGGTTATGACGTGATTGTCGTGTCCGACGCCTCGGCGACGCGCGACATCGATGCACCCGGCGGCGGCGTGATTGCCCATGATGTCCTGCATCGCACCGCGCTGACGACTGTTGCCGATACCTTCGGCGATGTGCTGAGCACCAACGCCGTTCTCGAATTGGCAGTGAAATAAGACAAACCCGGCGGCAACGCCGGTTTCTGGACGCTTACATTAAGGATCATCACCATGAAATATCTCGCAACAGCATTACTGCTCCTGGCTGCGGCCGGTATCGCAACAAGCAGCGTGGCAAAAACGGCCAAGGCCATCCCGCAGCCGCTGGTCTCTTTCCCGGCAGCCGACCTGAAATGGCGCGAGTTGCCGGGTACCGGCGGCATCAAGGTTGCAGACCTGCGCGGCAGCATCACCGGCAAGGGTCCTTATGACGCCTTCGTGATTTTCCCTGCCGGCAAAGACAACCCCTATCACCTGCATACACGCAATCTGCCGACCGTCGTGCTCAAGGGCACGTTCTATGCGGTCATCGACGGCAAGCGCATTGAGTATCCGGCCGGTTCTTTCTACAACCTGCCGGCAGACATGCCGCACTACAGCGGTTGCACCAAGGCCGAAGACTGCCTGCTGTTCCAATACCAGGACAATCATTTCGACCTGGTGCCGGTTGAAAAAAAGTAAGTTCGCATTGCGATAAAAAAGGCTTCACCTTTGCGGGTGTAGCCTTTTTGCTTTCCGGCCGCTCAGAACCTGTTTGCGATCTGTAGCGAGAGGCCATCAGCCGGTGGCGGACGGAGCGGAAGAACCGGAGTGGTCTTGAGACCATGAGGATTCTGAGCACCGCCCGACGCCGGATCATGGCCTCGCAGTAAGATCGCAAACAGGTTCTCAGAACTCCCAGCGCGGCGTGGCGTAATACGCCGTCAGGAAATCGACGAAGGCGCGCACCTTCGGCGACAGGTGATGATTCTGCGGGTACAGTACATAGAGGTCGCGCGACTGCAACCGGTATTCGGGCATGACCTCCACCAGGTCGCCGCGCTTGATATCCTCATGCACGACGAAAGTCGCCGACGCCGTCAAGCCCATGCCGGCGCGCGCCGCCGCGCAGACGATCAGGCCGGTGTTGGCCTGTACGTTGCCGGCCAGGCTCACCAGTTGCTCTTTGCCGTCAGGTCCGACGAACACCAGTTCGGTGGTCTGCAGCGCCAGCGAATACGCCAGGTAGTTGTGCTGCAACAGATCCCCGGGCTCGCGCGGCACGCCGTGTTTTTTCAGATAGGCCGGCGAGGCGACCAGGGCCATGTCGCTGGTCGCCAGGCGTTTGGCGACCAAGGTCGAGTCAGGCAGGCTGCGCGTGATGCGCAGTCCGACGTCGAACTCTTCGCTGATGAGATCGACGAAGCGGTCGTTGCACACCAGGTCGATCTTCAGCTCGGGATAGGCTTGCATGAATTGCGGCAGCCAGTTCGGCACTTCCAGCGTGCCGAACACCATCGGCGCATTGACGCGCAGCACGCCTGCCGGACGCGCCTGATGATGCGACACGATGCGCGTGGCGTCTTCCACCTGATCGATGATGTCGATGCAGCGCTGGTAGTACAACTGCCCGACTTCGGTCAGGGAAAAGCGCCGCGTGGTGCGGTTGAGCAATTGTGCGCCGAGCAGGTCTTCGAGCTGGCGCACCTGGCGCGAGACGACCGTATGAGAAATGTCCAGCGCATCAGCTGCGGCAGAAAAACCGCCGTTTTCGACCACGCGTCTGAAGATGCGCATTGCCGCCAGTTGGTCCATGAATCCCCCTGTTTATCGGTCGCCTCGACTACCTATCGAAATATGCCGTCCGCCAGCGGAAATCCCTTGAGGAATTCCGCTGCGGGCAAACGCTTGCCGCCGGGTTTTTGCAGTTCCGTGATCTGCAGCACGCCGGTGCCGCAAGCCACTTTGACGCCGTCGTGGGCGTTGGCGGCGAGGATGCTGCCCGGTGCGGCCGAGGTCGTTTCATCGACGGCCTGCGCCTGCCACAGCTTGACCGTGACGTCGCCGAACTGCGCCGAAGCGCCGGGAAAGGGATTGAACGCGCGAACCTTGCGCGCCAGCACCTGCGCCGTTTGGGTGAAGTCGAGCGCGGCTTCTTCCTTGCTGATTTTGGCGGCGTAGTTGGCGCCCTCTTCCGGTTGCGACGTTGCCGGCAATTGGCCCTGCTCCAGTTTTTGCACGGCATCGACGATCATCCTCGCACCCAATGCGGCGAGCTTGTCGTGCAGGGTGCCGGTGGTGTCATCCTCGGCAATCGGCAAGGCTTCCATCAACAGCATCGGTCCGGTGTCGAGGCCTTCTTCCATTTGCATGATGGTGATGCCGGTTTCGCTGTCGCCCGCTTCGATGGCGCGATGGATCGGCGCCGCGCCGCGCCAGCGCGGCAGCAGGGAACCATGGATATTGATGCAGCCCAGGCGCGGGATATCCAGCACGCTGCGCGGCAGGATCAGGCCGTAGGCGGCGACGATCATGATGTCGTGCGGCGTATTGCGCAGCAGTTCGTGCGCTTCGCGCGCGACCTCGGGATATTTGCCGTCCAGGCGCAGCGACACCGGCTGCGCCACCGGCGTGCCGTGCGCGAACGCGCATTGCTTGACCGGCGAAGCGTGCAGCTGCATGCCGCGGCCGGCAGGGCGATCAGGCTGGGTCAGGACCAGTGTGATGTCGTGGCCTGCCGCGTACAGCGCTTCGAGCGCAGCGGCGGCGAATTCGGGGGTTCCGGCGTAGATGATTTTCATGGCGTTATTACTCGATCAGACTCGTTCAAAGATGGCGTTTCTTGTGCGGCGCTTTGGAAAACGCAAAGTCGTAGACGCTGTTGGGCAACAGGCGCAGCATTTTGGCGACCACGCCCATTTGCCAGGGGATCACGCGATAGCTGTCGCCTGCCGCGATGGCCGCCAATGCCTGCACGGCGAATTTTTCAACCGGCATCAGGAAAGGCATGCGGTAGTGATTGACCTGCGTCATCGGCGTATCGATGTAGCCCGGCGCAATCGTCACGACCTTGATGCCGCTGGCGCGCAATTCGATGCGCAGCGATTCGCAATAGCTGATCACCGCAGCCTTCGATGCACTATACGCCTCCGCGCCGGGCAGGCCGCGAATGCCGGCGACGCTGCCGATGCCGACCAGGCGGCATTGCTGCGGCTGCGGCGAAGCTTTCATGCCGACGATGAAAGGATGGAAGGTGGCGACGGTGGCGGTCACGTTGGTGGCGATGATGCGTTCGAAGACCGGAATGTCTTCGACATATTCGGTCAGCGTGCCTTGCGATACCCCGGCGTTGGCGATCACCACATCGGCGCCGCCGGTCGCGCCGATGAAGTCCTGTGCGGCCTGATGCAAGGCAGCGTGATCGGTGACGTCCAGCGCGTAGAGGTGATGCCGTTCGGGGTTGGCCAGGCCGGCGCGGATCTGCGCCAGCGTTTCCTTGCGGCGCGCGACCAGGCCGAGCACGGCGCCCTGCTGCGCGTAAGCTTTCGCCAGGGCGGCGCCGATGCCGCTGGAGGCGCCGGTGATGAAGACTCGCTGCATGAAATCCCCTCAGTTCGATAGTTCACAATGACGCAACACTGAAATGATGCGGGCGGAACAATAAAGACGGCGTCAATACAACGCAGATACCGCGACAGCCAATAAAAACGGCCCGTCCTCTCGCGAGCGACGGACCGTGTTCGGTACGGTGAAGCTTATTTCTTCTTGGCTGGCTTGGCCGCTTCAGCCGGCTTTTCGCTGCCTTTTTCCGCAGCCAGCTTGGCCACCAGATGATCCATGACTTGCAGGGATGCAGCTTGTTGCATGGACTCAGGCTGATTGGCCATCGAGGTGCCGGCGATCGAAGGCGAGGTCAGGAAACGGCCGTCGATGGCGATCGTCGGCACGCCGTCGATCTTGTAGGCCTCCTGCAATTGCGCGGCGCGGCGGACCTTGGTCTGCACGCCGAAGGAGTTGTACAGGTCGAGGAACTTCTGCTTGTCGATGCCCTGTTTCTCGATGAATTCCAGGATGGTCTTGTCGGTGTCGACGCGTTGGCGATCAACGTGGATGGCCTGGAAAATCTTCGGATTCATTTCCGCCGTCTTGCCCATGGCTTCCAGCGTGTAGTAGAGCTTTTGCTGGGGAATGAAGGACTCGCGGAAGGCAACCGGCACTTGCTTGAAGACAATCTTGTCGCCCTGCTTTTTGACCCAGGCGCTCAGCGACGGATCAAAGGCTGCGCAGTGCGGGCAGCTGTACCAGAAGAATTCGGTGACTTCGATCTTCTTGCCGGAATCGGTCGGCTGGGCTTGCTCCAGCGTACGATAATCAGTGCCGTTTTGCGGATTGGCAGGAGACGCGCTGACCGAAACGGCCAGCAAACCCAGGCTGATGGCAGCGAGAGCATGGCGGAACAAACGCATAAACTTAACCCCTTCTCAAGGTGCGCAAGCACTGTGGAAGCAAACAGATCCCGACAGTGGCGAAGCGCAAATAAACGATCAATTAAAAATTATTTTGGAATGCGCACGATGGCTGCATCGATGCCGCTGTCAGACAACTTGCTGCGCATCCGGTTCACTGTTTCCGATTGTCCGATGGGGCCGATACGCACGCGATACAAGGTGCCGTTGTCGGACGGACGCTCGCTGACCTTGGCTTCGAATCCCAGCAGCGCCAGCTTGGCGCGTGCGTTCTCGGCGTCGGCCTGTTCACGGAAGGCGCCGGTCTGCAGGAAATAGGTCCACTTGTCGTCGGCGGCGCTTTCCGATTTGGCAGGCTGATCCTTGGTGATGGCGGCCAGCTTGTCCTTGTCTTTCGGCACGTCGGCGGTCTTCGGCGCATCTGTCGTCTTTGGCGGCGTGTCCGGTTTCTTGGCGTCGGCAGCCGGCTTCTGATCCGGATCCTTCGGCGCCGGTGGCGCTTCCTTGGTAACGTCCTTGTTGCCGTACAGCGGCTTGTTCGGATCGGCGGCCTGGCCCGGCGACAGTTCGGTGCGTTCCTGCTTGGTCACCTTGTTGACGAAGGGGATCGGCGACTTGGTGATCATCAGCGCCACCACCACGGCAATGCCGAGGCCGACGATGAGACCGAGAATGAGACCGAGGAAGGTGCCGCCGGCTTGCTTGCGAAGATTTGCTTGGTGTTGTTTCACTTGTGTATTCATCTGCAGAGTTACATTCTTGACGGAGCGGATACGCCGATCAGCGCCAGACCATTGCGCAACACCTGGCGCGTGGCGCTCATCAATGCCAGACGCGCCATCTTGGTAGGGACGTCGTCGACCAGCACGCGTTCTGCATTGTAGTAGCTATGCAACTCGCCTGCCAGATCGCGCAGATAGAAAGCCACCTGATGCGGCCCCAGCTCTTGCAGGGCATGCGCCAGCGCTTCCGGATATTCGGCCAGCTTGGCCAGCAGGCTGACTTCGCGCGGAGCGGTCAGCGGCGACAGGTCGGAGACCTGGTCCAGCGTGGCGTCGTCGCCGGCCCATTGCGCCAGCACCGAGCAGATGCGCGCATGCGCGTACTGCACGTAGTAGACCGGGTTTTCATCGTTACGGGTCAGCGCGACGTCGACGTCGAACACGAATTCGCTGTCGGCCTTGCGCGAGATCAGGAAGAAGCGCACGGCGTCGCGGCCGCGCGTCAGATCGCCAGCGTCCGCTTCAGCGCCGTTCGACCATTCGATCAGATCGCGCAAGGTGACATAGGAACCGGCGCGTTTGGAAATCTTCACCTCTTCGCCGTTCTTCATCACGGTGACCATCTTGTGCAGCACGTAGTCGGGATAGCCTTGCGGAATGCCGACATTGGCCGCCTGCAGACCGGCGCGCACGCGCGCGATGGTGCCGTGGTGGTCGCTGCCCTGGACGTTGATGACCTTGCCGTAACCGCGCTGCCATTTGGTGATGTGGTAGGCGACGTCGGGCACGAAATAGGTATAGGTGCCGTCGGTCTTTTTCATGACGCGGTCTTTGTCGTCGCCGTAGTCGGTGGTCTTGAGCCACAGCGCGCCGTCCAGCTCATAGGTCTTGCCGGCCTTGATCAGCGCCTCGACCGCGGCCGTCACCTTGCCCTCGGTGTAGAGCGAAGACTCCAGATAGTAGTTGTCGAACTTGACGCCGAAAGCCTGCAAGTCCAGATCCTGCTCGCGGCGCAGATAGGCCACGGCAAAACGGCGGATCGATTCGATATCTTCGACGTCGCCGCTGGCGGTGGCCGGTTCGCCATCGCTGGCGGAGACGGTTTTCTTGGCTTTGAAGTCGTCGGCGATGTCGGCAATGTAGTCGCCGTTGTAGGCCGATTCCGGCCATTCGGCGTCGCCCGGCTTGAAGCCCTTGGCGCGCGCCTGCACGGAAGTGGCCAGCGTGGCGATCTGCACGCCGGCGTCGTTGTAGTAGAACTCGCGCAAGACGTCGTAGCCCTGCGATTGCAGCAGCGCCGACATGGCGTCGCCCAGCGCGCCCTGGCGGCCGTGACCGACGTGCAGCGGACCGGTCGGATTGGCGGAGACGAATTCGACCAGCACCTTCTTGCCGGCGCCGGCCGTGCTCTTGCCGTATTGCGCGCCCTCGGCCAGGATGGTCTTGACCACGGCCTGCTTGGCGGCGTCGGCCACGCGCAGGTTGATGAAACCGGGGCCGGCGATGTCGGCCGACGAAATCAGCTCTTCGCGGCCGGGCTGGGACAGCACGCCATCCACCAGCGCCTGCGCCAGTTCGCGCGGGTTTTTCTTGAGCGGCTTGGCCAGTTGCATGGCCAGGTTGCAGGCGATATCGCCATGCGACGGGTCGCGCGGGCGCTCCAGCGTGACGGTCGGCGTCAGGTCGGTGCCGGCGATCAGCGGCGCCAGCGCGGCCTGGAATAATTCGGTGATGCGTTGTTTTTGTTGAGCAAGCATGGGAACAGATGGGGTCGGCGACGAGGCTGCCCGGAAACCGGCAACGCACTGCGCACAGGAATATATAAACCCCGGATTATACCGGCTTGGCGCTACTCATATGCAGCAGATGCGATTACAAAACCGGTTATCCGCGTTGCCATGGGAACAACAAATCCTGTGCCGTATTTATCGCCGTCGCATCAGAAGTTGCTGCAAGAAGCTGAAGACCAATGCCTCGGACTGCGCATACTGACGCGCGTCGAGCATCCCGTGCCCGCCGTCCTGCTTCTCCAGGTACCAGACATCCCGGTGCCCCTGGCCGTGCATCAATGCCGCCATCTTGCGGGCGTGGCCGGGATGCACGCGGTCGTCGTTGGCGCTGGTGGTGAACAGTACCGGCGGATAAGCTGCGGCGGCGTCCACCCGGTGGTACGGAGAATAGGCGATCAAGGTGACCGCCTCTTGCTCGTCGTCCGGGTCGCCATACTCGTCAATCCAGACCGACCCCATATGCAGGTGCGGGTAACGCTGCATGTCCAGCAAGGCGCCCTCGCACACCACCGCGCCGAACAGATCGGGGCGCTGCACCATGCACGCCGCTACCAGCAAACCGCCGTTGCTGGCACCCTGGATACCGAGTTGCGCCGGCGTCGTCAGGCCGGCGGCAATGAGATCCTCGGCGACGGCAATGAAATCGTCGAAACAACGCTGACGCATGTCCCGTTGCGCAGCCTGATGCCATTGTTCGCCGAATTCGCCGCCGCCGCGGATGTGCGCCTCGACGTAGATGCCGCCCGCCTCGAGCCAGCCGATGGCGGGGCCGACCAGATGATGCGGCTCGAGGATGACGCCGAAGCCGCCGTATCCGGTCAGCAGGCAGGGCGACGCGGTCTCCCCCGCCAGCCGCCCGCGCGCCCCGACCACGACATACGGTATGCGCGTGCCGTCGGCGGAACGGGCATTGCGGCGGCAGATATCCAATGTGCTTGCGTCGAACGGGGCCGGATCGCTGCCGATCAGGGTGCGCGCGTTCAAATGATCCCACGCGACAGGCGCAACCAGGTCGGCCAGCCAGTATTGCGCCGGCGCCAGATAGCCGGTCAGGCTGACATAGACATCGTCATTGAGCTCGGGAGCGACCGCCGAGACCGTGACATGCGCATGACCGGGCAAGGCCAGGTCGCAGCGCGTCCATGTCCATGCACCATCGGCCCCCTGGAGCGGGCTGTGGATAAGCACCATGCTCTGCAGATCGTTCAGATAAGACACCAGCAAATGATGTTTGGCGCCTTGCCAGTTTGCTGCCGACGTCTCGTCGGTGGGCGAGAATAAAACGGTGAGGGACGACCAGTCATGTGCGAGGAATTCTTTGTCCCGCACCGCCAGCAGCGTGCCGCCGGGGTATGACACACCCTGGCACTCCCATTCCTGCCGCAGCGAGAGAATCAGCCAGCCGTTCCAGTATCCGCCATGCACCCAGGCCGGCAATGCATAAGCCTGCCACTGACCGTCCGCGTCCATGTAGTACGCATGCTGGTCGAAGAAATCGACACCGCGCAAGGCCTCGTGGCGCTGCGTATGCGGATCGAACCAGACATACACTGAATCGTCCTTCGCTTCGCCGCTGAACACAACGGCGGCGTCCTGCACTGCGGTTCCCCGCGACCAGCGCCTGGCTTGATACGGAAAGCCGCAATGCGTGAGCGGCGACTGCGTATCGTCGCCCGCATCCCACAGGACATAGAGCGTATTTCTGTCTATCCATGATGCCGAATGATTCCCGGCGTGCGGCAGGGAAAAGCCGTTGTCGACAAAGGCGCGGGCATCGATATCGAATTCACGCATGACGGTCGCATCCGATCCGCCGGGAGAAAGGATGACCAGCGCCCGGTCGCCGTCCGGATAAAGAATCTGGCAATCAATCAGTTGCCATTCGACGCCTTCGCTCTCGCCCAGCGCATCGATATCCAGCAGGTCCTGCCACTGTCCGGCGCCGGCGCGCCAGTCATCCCACCGCATGCGACGCCACAATCCCCTGGGATGGTCGCCATCTACCAGGACATCGTAGGCGTAGTCTTGTTCGCGTTGCGGCGTGACGGGCAAATCCCTGGGCAGGTAAGCACGTTCCAGCCGCGGCCTGATCTGTTCGAAGACAGGCGCATCTTGCCAGCGCTCGCGCGTGCGTTGATTCTGTTGTGCGATCCACGCCAGCGACGCCGGCGTATCGGTTTCAAGCGATAAATAAGGATCGGGATGAGAGGGCCATGAGGGCAAGAGAGACATAAATTAAAGGATCCATAAAATGATTCCCCTCCCTGAATTCCGAACGCGCCGTCTTTTTATTTTTATATGTCGCCAACAAAACGGCGATGCAAGCTGAACGCAAAAGCAAGACTGCCGGCGCTACGCGGCAGGAGCGCCACCGGCGACCATCATATATCAACCGGATCCACTTCCAGCGACCATTTGGCGCGCGTCTTCATCTGCCGCAGCACATCCAGCCAGTCGCGCAGGAAGGCTTGCAACGCCGGCCGCGAGGCGCATTCGATCAGCAATTGCGCGCGCTCCACATTGGCCACACGCGTCATGGTCATGGGAATCGGGTCGTTGATGGTGATGCCGGGATGCTCCAGGCAGCCGGCGGCGTCTTTCAGGAAGCTCAGGGCGGTATCGATCTCGGCGGCTTCCGCACGCAGCAGCGCCTGGTAGATGAATGGCGGCAACGCCGCCTGCTGGCGTTCTTCCAGCAGTTGGGTAGCAAAACCGTCGTAATCGTGCGCGGCCACTGCGCCGTAGAGCGGGTGATGCGGATAGCGGCTCTGGATCAGCACCTCGCTGGGCGAGCCGCCTTCTTTTTGCCCAGCCCGGCCGGCGCGGCCGGCGACCTGCATCAGTTGCGCGAACAGGCGCTCGCTGGCGCGATAGTCGTGCGAAAACAGCGCCGTGTCCGGGTTCATCACGCCGACCAGGGTCAGGCGCTTGAAGTCGTGGCCCTTGGCGACCATCTGCGTGCCGATCAGGATATCGACTTCGCCGCGATGCACGCTGTCGAATGCATTCTGCGCCGCGCCTTTGAGCCGGGTGGAATCGGCGTCGATGCGCAAGACGCGCGCCTCGGGGAACATCGCCTGCAAGCCTTCCTCGACGCGCTGCGTACCGCGCCCCAGCGGTTGCAGGTCGACGTTGCCGCAGGTCGGGCAGGCTTTGGGGATGTACAACTCGAGGCTGCAATGGTGGCAGCGCAGGCGCCGCTCCGGCTTGTGCAACACCATGAACGAGGTGCAGCGCATGCAATTGCTGATCCAGCCGCAAGCGTCGCAGTTGAGCACCGGCGCATAGCCGCGGCGGTTGAGAAACAGCAGCGATTGCTCGCCGCGTTCCAGCCGCAGCTTCAGCGCCGCGACCAGGGTCGACGTCAGACCGTCGTTGGGACGATCGCGCTCCATGTCGATCATTTTCACTTTGGGCAGGACGGCGTCGCGCACCGCGCGTTCGCGCAGTTGCAATTTGCGATAGCGCCCGGCCTGCGTGTGCTGCCAGGTTTCCAGCGACGGCGTGGCCGAGCCCAGCACCACCGGAATCCCCAGTTGATGCGCGCGCCACACCGCCAGGTCGCGCGCGGAATAGCGCAAGCCTTCCTGCTGCTTGTAGGACGGGTCGTGCTCTTCGTCGATGACGATCAGTTTGAGATGCGGCAGCGAAGACAGGATCGCCAGCCGCGTGCCGAGCACGATGCGCGCCTGCCCCTGATGCGCGGCCAGCCAGCTGAGCGTACGCTCGCCCTCGGCCAGGCCGCTATGCAGGCTGACCACGTGCACGCCGGGAAACCGGGCGCGGATATTCGATTCGAGCTGGGGCGTCAGGTTGATTTCCGGCACCAGCACGAGAATCTGTGCGACCTCGCCCGCCGCTTCGCTTTGCGCCAGGATGCGCGCCGCCGCCTGCAGGTAGACCTCGGTCTTGCCGCTGCCGGTCACGCCGTACAGCAGCAAAGGCGCAAAACCCTGCGCCGTGGCGATGGCGTCGACGGCCTCCTGCTGTTCCGGCTTCAATTGCGGCGTATTGACCGGACTGCCGTCATGGCCGGCGCTCAGCTTGCCCAGTTTCTTCAGGGCGCGATCCAGAGCGGTCGTGGTGAGGGTGCGCAGATTCTTCGGCAGGCCGGGCAGCGCGACCTCGCCCAGCGGGCGCTGGTAGTAATCGGCGGCGAAGCTGCACAGCGCCCGCCATTGCGCCGACAACGGCGACAGTTGGCTGCGTACGGCGATGACGTCCTTGAGTTTGTCCTGCGGTACGTCGGTCCGGTCCGCCAGGCCGACGATCAGCCCCGCCACCTCACGCCGACCGAAGGGCACGATCGCCAATTGCCCGACTTGCGGTTCGGCCTCGTCGGCGACCCGCTGCCAGCGATAATCGAAAACTCTGTCAAGGGGAGTATCGAGGGCGATCTGAAGGATGCGTTGTTCCACGAACTTAATGTAATTCCTGAAAAGGTGACCTAACTAACGGTTTCATAACTACTTTTTCAACTATCCACACAAGCTGTGGATAACTTTGTGCACAACTCGGCCTTGACAAGGTTTTCCCCAGACTGGATGCGGGTTTCAATAAATTGCCTAAATCAAAAGCAAAATTTAATTCCTTTAAAATCAATCGTTTACAAAACTCGCTGCCAGCCATAAAAATAATTTTTAATTTTTTATTATTGCCGCGCATCAAAGTAATTTTGTGCATAAGTCCAGATATTCCGCACTAAAACGGCATCACCGCGAGATCGTCCGCACCAGTTTCTGTCAAGCAAAATTTGTCAGTAAACTCCCGACAAGCCGGTAGGAATTCCTGAATATTTCTCAAGTAAAACTTGAAAAGTACACGTAACCCACGGTTTCATAAGTGCTTTTTCAACTATCCACAAATCCTGTGGATAACTTTGTGGGCAAGTCCCTCTTGACAGCCCTGCGGCCCACATTTCATGCGGGTCTCGATAGTTTGCACAAAACCCATGCAAGAAACAAACACGTTTAAAATCAATGACTTGGGCGATTCACAAATCGAAGGAATTATAAATATGGATATGAATGATTCCTGCTAAGAAAAGCCCCGGCTTTGTGCATAAGTGATGGCAAATTATCAAAATTCGCCTCGTTTTCATGCGGGTGAGTATGTGCTCGTCTTCCGCCAGGAATCTTCACCTTATTGGCGCAGCTCGCGGCTGATGCTGTGGACGGCTTCCACCAGCACGGTGACGGCTTCGGGAGGCGTGAATTGCGAAATACCGTGGCCGAGGTTGAAGACGTGGCCGTTGCCGGCCGACGGTGCGCCGAACGAAGCCAGCAACTTGCGAACCTCCGCCTGGATCTGCGCGTGGCCGGCAAACAGGACGTTCGGATCCAGATTGCCTTGCAAAGCGACCTTGTCGCCGACCCGGCGACGCGCGTCCGCCAGATTGACGGTCCAGTCGAGACCGACGGCATCGGTGCCGATCGCCGCAATTTGCTCCAGCCAGAGACCGCCGCCCTTGGTAAACACGATCGCAGGAATCGTGACGCCATCTTTTTCGCGCTTGAGCTGGCGCATGACCTCGGCCATGTACTGGAGCGAAAACTCCTGATAAATGCCGTCGGCCAGCGCACCGCCCCAGGTGTCGAAGATCATCACGGCCTGCGCGCCGGCGTCGATCTGCGCGTTCAGGTAGGCCGCCACCGCAGCGGCATTGGTCTTGAGGATGTGATGCATCAGATCCGGACGGTCGTAGAGCATGGTCTTGACGGTGCGGAAGTCGTCCGAACCGCCGCCTTCGACCATGTAGCAAGCCAGGGTCCAGGGGCTGCCGGAAAAACCGATCAGCGGCACGCGGCCGTTCAGCTCGGTGCGGATCTGCGTCACGGCGTCGAACACGTATTGCAGACTGCCCGGTTCGGGCGCCTGCAAGGCCATGACGGCTTTTTCGTCGCGCAACGGGCGCTCGAATTTCGGGCCTTCGCCGTCGGCGAAGAACAGGCCCAGTCCCATCGCATCCGGCACGGTCAGGATATCGGAGAACAGAATCGCGGCGTCCAGCGGATAACGCTCCAGCGGTTGCAGCGTGACTTCGGTGGCGTAATCAGGATTCTTCGCCAGCCCCAGAAAGGAACCGGCGCGCGCGCGCGTGGCGCGGTATTCCGGCAAATAGCGGCCGGCCTGACGCATCAGCCACAGCGGCGTGTAATCGGTCGGCTGACGCAGCAAGGCGCGCAGGAAGGTATCGTTTTTCAGCGGAGCAAATTGGGACATGAGCGATCGTGTGGAGCAAGTCGGCAATCCGCTATTATCGCACTCAAACGGCAAATCAGAGACCTTGCCCCGGCCGGCCATGCAATCATTTTGGCCTGACGGATTGATGACGGGAAACCTGCGTGATATCGTCGTCGCTCAATAAAATAATCAGGAGGATGACATGAAAAAATGGTTGATTGCGTTCGGCTTGCTGTGCGCCGGCTTATCCATGCAGACGGCACAGGCGGCGGAAGGCAGCCGTCTCGACGAAATACTCAAGACCGGCAAGTTGCGCGTGTGCATGACCGGCGATTACAAGCCGTTCACTTATTTCAAAACAGACAACAGCTTTGAAGGCATCGACGTCGATCTGGCGCAATCGCTGGGCAAGGCGCTCGGCGTTGAAGTCCAGTTCGTCAAGACGTCCTGGCCGACGTTGATGAACGATTTCCTGTCCAAGTGCGATGTCGCCATGGGCGGCGTATCGGTCACGCTGGACCGTCTGAAGAAGGCGTCGTTCGCCGCGGCGCACATGGTCGACGGCAAGGCGCCTATCGTGCGCTGTGCAGACGCTGCGAAATTCCAGACGCTGGACATGATCGACAAGCCGGCAACGCGTGCGATCTTCAATCCGGGCGGCACCAACGAACGTTTTGCACGCGCCAACTTCAAGCAGGCGCAACTGGTCTTGCATCCGGACAACGTGACGATTTTCCAGCAGATCGTCGACGGCAAGGCCGACGTGATGGTGACCGATTCCAGCGAAGTCCTGTGGCAAGCCAAGCTGCATCCCGAGCTTTGCCCGATCAATCCGGACAAGCCGCTGCAGTTTGCCGAAAAGGCCTTCATGCTGCCGCGCGCGGATGTCGCCTTCAAGGAATTCGTGGATGCCTGGATGCACATGCTCAAAGCGACCGGCGACTACGAGCGCATCGTCAACAAGTGGCTGCATTGAGCTTCTTGTAGCAGGTCGACCGGTCGAATCCCTCGCAGGTATTCCGGGTTCGGCCTGGCCGCCTGGCATCGGCGACCTTGCTCCTGCTTCGGCGCACCCTGTCAGTATTTGAAGCGAGCGTGCTTGCCCATGCTGCCGTCGATGGCCGCAGCAAGTTGATCCGCCCATAACAGTACGCCGGACGCCGACGGATGATAGCCGTCGATTGCCATCAGCGAACGGTCGCGCGCATTGCTTTGCACGGGAACGAAAATCGTCTGCGGCCGCGCTGTCGCCAGCGACTTTGCAGCCGCACTGAGCGCGCTCGCCTTCAATCCGAGCACGTGACGCAAGGGCTGCGGCAGCGCCGGAAACAGATGCAGCGGCGGCACGCCGGCGATGACCAGCAAGTCAGGCTGCAGGCGCTGCTGCACCAGTTGCATCAAGGTCGCCAGATCGTCCCGGTAACGGGCGCTGCTGCGAAAGGCGGTGCTGTCGTTCACGCCAAAGGCAATCAGCACCACATTCACCTTCTTGTCCGGCAGTTGCGGCGCGACGTCACGGATGGCGTCTGCAACTGTCGCGCCGTTTTTACCGAAAGCAGTCCAGCTTACCGGACGCTGCCAGTGCCTTGCCAGCTTGTGCGCCAGTTGCGCAGTGATCGCCTGTTCCTGGGTGTCGACGCCGACACCGGCCACCGGCGACTCGCCGATGGCGAGCAGCGAATACGGCGCAGCTTCGGGCGACATCGATTGCGCAGGAAGACCGACTCCATGACGCTCGCCCGCCGCTTCCGGCATGCGCGGCGTAACACGCCGCGTGCGTTTGCCCTGCACCAGCAGCCAGGGCAACAGGGGCAGCGCGAGGATTTCCGGCAGCCAACGTCGCATGCTTATTTGACCTTGAGGTCGAGGAGTTCCTTCTTGGCCGGCGGATAGGTCAGCTGCATGTCTTGCAGGGTCTCGAGCACGATGTTGGCGATCACCAGGTTGCGATGCGTCTTGGAGTTGGCCGGCACCACATACCAGGGCGCGTGATCGGCGTCGGTGGCCTGAATCGCCTGGCTATAAACCTTCTGATAGTCGTCCCAGCTCTTGCGCTCTTCGAGATCGCCGAGTTCGAATTTCCAATGCTTGGTCGGATCGTCAACGCGCTCCTGCAGACGCACGCGCTGCTCTTCCTTGGAGATGTGCAGGAAGCATTTGATGATGACGGTGCCGGTCTCGCTGAGCATGCGCTCGAAGTCGTTGATGTGCGCGTAACGGCGCTTGCATTCCGCCGCATCGATCCAGTCGTGCACGCGCGTGATCAGCACGTCTTCGTAGTGGCTGCGATTGAAGACGGCCAGCTCGCCTTGTTTCGGCACCTGCTGATGGATGCGCCAGAGATAGTCGTGCTGCTTCTCCAGCGTGCTGGGCGCCTTGTAGCTGACGACCCGTATGCCCTGCGGATTGACGCTGCCGAACACGCCGCTGACGGCGCCGTCCTTGCCGCTGGTGTCCATGCCTTGCAGCACCACCAGCACCTTCTTGTCGTTCGCAGCGTACAGCTTAGCCTGCAATTCGCCGATCTGCCCCGCGATACTCTGGACCTGCAACTTGTCGGCTGCTTTGTCGCCGCTGGAAAGAGATTTGAGCGCTGCGTTCTCGTCTTTGATCTCGGTTTTCTTTGTCGCTCGGAATTGCTCGCGGATGCTCACACTGGTCTCCTTGATTGCGGATGGATACGGGTCATTCAACCCATGGAAGCGCTTGGACTACAACACGCCGTGCGTGATTCCCATGGCGTGATCGATCTTGATGCAGCGGTCCATGACGACTATCAGGCCTGCCGCTTGCGCCTTGGCCGCAGCGGCTTCGTTGACGATCCCCTGCTGCATCCAGACGCAGGCGGCGCCGATGGCAATCGCCTCGTCGACCACCGGCGGGATATCGGCCGACTTGCGGAAACAATCGACGATGTCGATTTTCAGGCCGGCAGCGGCGAGCGCCTGTGCCGCGTCCTGCAAATTCGCATGACAATATTCGCCCAGTATCTGCGTACCGGCGTACATGGGATTGACCGCGACGATGCGGTAGCCGTGGTGTTGCATATAGGCGCTGACGTCGTAGCTGGGACGGTCGGGGCGATTCGAGAGCCCGACGACGGCGATGACAGGTTTTGATGCGGTACTTGCATTCATGGATGATGGCTTTCTTCATGGTGCACGGCGTTCCACTGTACCTCATCAGCAATCAGCCTGCAGCGCCCTCTCCCTGCCTAGCCCATGCAAGCCGGCGTGCATGCAATTGCCAGCACGCATAGTCAGGACGCTGAAGAAACAAACGCTGATGGCAAGAATCCTGGCGCAATGATGCGGAAAATAAAAAAGGCAGCCGAAGCTGCCTTTCTCATTGATGCTGATGACTGATCGCGAAATGCTTGCAGTGCCTAGCGAATTAACGCTTCTGACGCAGACGTTGAATCGCAGCCAATTGCGCTACTGCAGTCGCCAGTTCGGCTTGTGCTGCGGCGTAATCGATCTTGGAATCGCGGTTTGCCAGAGCTTCTTCTGCGAGTTTCTTCGCAGCGCTTGCCTTGGCTTCGTCCAGATCCGAACCGCGGATTGCGGTATCGGCCAGAACGGTCACGCAGTCAGGTTGCACTTCCAGCAAACCGCCGGCGACGAAAACGAATTCGTCTTGCGCCTGGCCAGGAATCTTGATGCGTACCGCACCTGGCTTGATGCGCGTGATCAAGGGGGTGTGGCGAGGATAAATCCCCAGCTCACCCGCTTCACCCGGCAACGCGACGAATTCTGCCTCGCCGGAGAAGATTTCTTCTTCGGCGGAGACTACGTCAACGTGAATAGTATGTGCCATGTCGTTTCCTATCCGTTCAGCCGCCTTGCCCGGATTTCAGGCAAGGGCGACATCACGAGAATCAAGAGATCTTAGTTGATCTTCTTGGCCTTTTCGATTGCTTCTTCGATCGTGCCAACCATGTAGAACGCTTGTTCCGGCAGGTGATCGAGTTCGCCGCTAGCGATCATCTTGAAGCCCTTGATCGTGTCTTTCAGCGAAACGTATTTACCTGGGGAACCGGTAAACACTTCAGCGACGTGGAACGGTTGCGACAGGAAACGCTGCATCTTGCGAGCACGCGCGACCAGCAGCTTGTCTTCCGGAGCCAGTTCGTCCATACCCAGAATCGCGATAATGTCGCGCAATTCCTTGTAGCGTTGCAGAATACCTTGAACAGCGCGTGCTGTTTCGTAGTGTTCCTGACCAACGACTTGCGGATCCAGCTGGCGCGATGTCGAATCGAGCGGATCGACCGCAGGGTAGATACCCAGCGAAGCGATGTCACGCGACAGAACGACGGTCGAATCCAAGTGGGCAAACGTGGTTGCAGGCGACGGGTCGGTCAAGTCATCCGCTGGAACGTAGACGGCCTGGATCGAGGTGATCGAACCGGTCTTGGTCGACGTAATACGCTCTTGCAGACGGCCCATTTCTTCAGCCAGGGTAGGTTGGTAACCCACTGCGGAAGGCATACGGCCCAGCAGCGCGGAAACTTCGGTACCGGCCAGTGTGTAACGGTAGATGTTGTCGACGAAGAACAGAACGTCCTTGCCTTCATCACGGAAGCCTTCAGCGATCGTCAGACCGGTCAACGCCACGCGCAGACGGTTGCCCGGCGGTTCGTTCATCTGACCGTAGACCATGGCGACCTTGGAGTTTTCCGGAGTTTCCAGATCCACAACCTTGGCGTCGGCCATTTCGTGATAGAAGTCGTTACCTTCACGGGTACGCTCACCGACACCGGCAAACACGGACAAGCCGCTGTGCGCCTTGGCGATGTTGTTGATCAGTTCCATCATGTTCACGGTCTTGCCCACACCCGCGCCGCCGAACAGACCAACTTTACCGCCCTTGGCGAACGGGCAAACCAGGTCGATAACCTTGATGCCGGTTTCCAGCAGTTCTTGCGATGGCGACAGTTCGTCGTATGCAGGAGCCTTGCGGTGAATCGTTGCTGTTTGTGCGTGGCTCACCGGACCGCATTCGTCGATCGGGTTACCCAGCACGTCCATGATACGACCCAGAGTAGCCTTACCGACCGGCACAGTGATGCCCTTGCCGGTGTTCTTGATTGTCATGCCGCGACGCAGACCATCCGAAGTACCCAGTGCAATGGTACGCACGACACCGTCACCGAGCTGTTGTTGCACTTCCAGCGTCAGTTCCGAGCCTTCCATCTTCAAGGCGTCGTAAATCTTAGGCATCGCGTCGCGTGGAAATTCAACGTCCACAACAGCGCCGATACACTGAACGATTTTGCCATCAGCCATTTTCGTTCCTTCAATATATAAAATTAAATACTGTTACGCATCTCTGCATTACGTCGTTAGACCGCTGCCGCACCGGCGACGATTTCGGACAGTTCCTTGGTAATCGCTGCCTGACGAGTTTTGTTGTAGACCAACTTCAACTCGCCGATCACGTTACCGGCGTTATCGCTTGCTGCCTTCATCGCCACCATACGGGCCGATTGTTCGGACGCCATATTTTCAGCCACCGCCTGGTAGATCAGTGCTTCAACATAACGCACCAGCAACTCGTCCACCACGCTTTGCACATCGGGTTCGTAGATGTAGTCCCACGAATGCGCGCCTTCGTCTGCCTGCAACTGGTCGCTCGAGAGCGGCAACAGTTGCTGCAAGGTCGGTTCCTGGCGCATCGTGTTGATGAATTTGGTATAGACCAAATAAACCGCATCCAGCTTGCCTTCCTGGTAAGCATCGAGCAGCACCTTGACGGGGCCGATCAGCTTTTCCAGGTGCGGCGTGTCGCCGACCTGAACCACGTGCGACACCACTTTGGCGCCGATACGGTTCAGGAAACCAAAGCCCTTGTTGCCGATTGCAACGGTTTCGACTGCATTGCCTTGCGCTTCCAGTTCACGGATCTTCGCAGTGGTCAGACGCAGAGAGTTGGTGTTCATGCCGCCGCACAGACCTTTATCGGTCGTGACGATGATGAAACCCACCTTCTTGGCGCTGTCCTGCTTGACCATGAACGGATGCGTGTACTCCGGATTGGCCCGCGACAGATTGGAAGCGATATTACGAATCTTGTCACTGTAGGGACGCGCCGCATGCATCCGGTCCTGCGCCTTGCGCATTTTGGATGCTGCGACCATTTCCATCGCCTTGGTGATCTTCTTCGTATTTTCTACGCTTTTGATCTTGCCACGTATCTCTTTACCTGTAGCCATGAGATTGACTCCTTATAGCTTCAGTTGAGATTAGTACGCGCCGGATTTTTTGAAATCGGCAATCGCAGCGGCCAATGCTGCTTCAGCATCTTTATCGAGTTGCTTGGTGTCTTCGATCTTTTGCAGCAGGGCAGCGTGGCTGGTCTTCACAAAGCTGTGAACACCGGCTTCGAATGCCAGCACCTTCTTGACTTCGACGTCGTCCAGGAAACCCTTGTTGACGGCGAACAATGTCACAGCCATCAGGGAAATCGACAGCGGCGAGTATTGTGCCTGCTTCAACAGTTCGGTCACGCGTGCACCGCGGTCCAGCTGCTTGCGGGTTGCTTCGTCCAGGTCGGAAGCGAACTGCGCGAACGCAGCCAGTTCACGGTACTGCGCCAGGTCGGTACGGATACCGCCGGACAGGCTCTTGATGACCTTGGTCTGAGCAGCGCCACCGACGCGCGACACCGAAATACCGGCGTTGATCGCAGGACGGATACCGGCGTTGAACAGCGATGTTTCCAGGAAGATCTGACCGTCGGTAATCGAAATCACGTTGGTCGGAACGAATGCGGACACGTCGCCGGCTTGTGTTTCAATGATAGGCAACGCTGTCAGCGAACCGGTCTTGCCCTTGACTTCGCCGTTGGTGAACTTCTCGACGTAGTCAGGGTTGACGCGTGCTGCGCGCTCGAGGAGGCGGCTGTGGAGGTAGAACACGTCGCCTGGATACGCTTCACGGCCAGGTGGACGGCGCAGCAGCAGGGAAACCTGACGGTAAGCAACCGCTTGCTTGGACAGATCGTCATACACGATCAGCGCGTCTTGACCGCGATCGCGGAAGTATTCGCCCATGGCGCAGCCGGAGTAGGCCGACACGTATTGCATCGCTGCCGATTCCGAAGCCGAAGCTGCCACGACGATGGTGTAATCCATCGCGCCGTGCGACTCCAGCGAGCGCACGATGTTCTTGATCGACGATGCTTTTTGACCGATCGCGACGTAGATACATGTCACGTTCTGGCCCTTTTGATTGATGATCGCATCAATCGCAACAGCAGTCTTGCCGGTTTGACGGTCACCGATGATCAGTTCGCGTTGACCGCGGCCGATAGGCACCATCGAGTCGATCGACTTCAGGCCGGTTTGCATCGGCTCGGAAACCGATTGACGGGCGATAACGCCCGGAGCGATTTTTTCGATCGGGGCTGTCAGCTTGGCGTTGACCGGACCCTTGCCGTCGATCGGCTGACCCAGCGCGTTGACCACACGGCCGCGCAGTTCAGGACCGATAGGCACTTCCAGAATACGACCGGTGCACTTGACAGTGTCGCCTTCAGAAATGTGTTCGTACTCGCCCAGAATAACGGCGCCCACGGAATCGCGCTCGAGGTTCAGCGCCAGACCGAAAGTGTTGCCTGGGAATTCCAGCATCTCACCTTGCATCACGTCAGACAGACCATGGATACGGCAGATACCGTCGGACACGGAAATAACCGTGCCTTGATTGCGAATCTCAGCGGTATCGCCAAGGCCTTGAATCCGGCTCTTGATCAGCTCGCTGATTTCAGATGCGTTGAGTTGCATACTAACTCCTAAAAAATTTTCTATCGCTTAGGCTGTTACGCCAAGGCCCTGGCAATTAATTACGCAGCCAAAGCAACATGTAACTGTTGCAGCTTCGCGCGCACCGAGGTATCGAATACTTCGTCACCGACCACTACGCGCACCCCGCCGATCAAAGCATTGTCCACCTTGACGGTTGGCGTCAGCTTGCGACCGAATTTCTTTTCCAGCGTGGCGACCACATCCTTCAACTGCGCATCGGACAATTCAAACGCGCTGGTGATTTCTGCATCAGCGGCGCCTTCCTGTGCGTTTTTCAGCGTATGGAATTGTGTGGCGATTTCAGGCAACAGCGTCAGACGTCCGTTCGCCACCAGTGCGCCGACGAAGTTGTTCGCTTCGACGCTCAATGGTGTTTTCAGAACGGACGCAAACGTGGAAGCAATCTGCGCATCCGACAGTGCCGGGTTTTGCGCAATGGCTTTCACGTCAGGATGCGCTGCAGCTTGCGCCATCTCGGAAACGAGATCAGCCCAAGCCGACAGACTGCCGGCTTTGGCCACGCGGAACAGGGCTTCTGCATAAGGGCGAGCAATCGTTGCGAGTTCGGCCATATTACAGCTCTGTTTTCAGTTGGTTCAGCAATTCGGCATGCGCCGCTGCATTGACTTCACGCTTGAGGATCTGCTCGGCGCCTTTGACCGCGAGGGTCGCAACTTCGCCACGCAAGCCTTCACGCGCTTTGGTCACTTGCTGCTCTGCATCCGCCTTAGCATTGGCGATGATGCGCGCTGCTTCTTCGGAAGCGGTCTTCTTTGCTTCTTCAATAATCAGCTGAGCACGCTTTTCAGCGTCACCGATACGTTTCTGGCCTTCGTCGCGTGCTGTTGCCAGCTCTGCCTGAACGCGCTTTTCAGCGGCAGCCAGGTCAGCCTTGCCGCGGTCAGCAGCAGCCAAGCCGTCCGCAATCTTCTTCGCGCGCTCGTCGAGCGCCTTGATCAACGGCGGCCAAACGAATTTCATCGTAAAGCCGGCGAGGATGAAGAAGACCACGAACTGCGCAAACAATGTTGCATTTAAGTTCACGGTAATTTCCTTCTCAGAATATCGTGTGCCGAATCAAGCAATCCGGCAAAAGTGAGAATCGGCTATGCCGCCCGAATTACTTCGCGATGAACGGATTTGCAAATGCGAACAACATGGCGATACCAACACCGATCAGGAACGCAGCGTCGATCAGACCGGCCAGCAGGAACATCTTGGTTTGCAGTGTGTTCATCAGTTCTGGCTGACGTGCAGATGCTTCGAGGTACTTACCGCCCATGATAGCGATACCGATACAAGCACCGATAGCACCCAGGCCAATGATCAAACCGCAAGCCAAAGCAACGAAAGAGACATCAGTCATGACAATTCCTTAGAAAGTTAAAAGTTAATACAAAAATCAAAAACAAACCAAAAAGCTAAAACCGTACAGCAGCCTTGTTAGTGCGCCTCATGCGCCTGGCCGAGGTAAACCAGTGTCAACATCATGAAAATGAATGCTTGCAGCAACACGATCAGGATGTGGAAAATTGCCCAGATCGAACCTGCGATGACGTGGCCGACAAAGCCGAACGCCGTAGCAGCCGAACCCAGCAATGCGATCAGCAAGAACAACAGCTCACCCGCATACATGTTGCCGAACAACCGCATGCCCAGCGACACGGTCTTTGCAGCAAATTCAATAATATTCAGAAGCAGATTGAAAGGCGCCAGCCAGATGCCGAACGGCGCAGCAAACAATTCATGGATAAAGCCGCCTGCACCCTTGATCTTGACACTGTAATACAGCATCAGCGCCAGCACGCCCAGAGCGATGCCCAGCGTACCATTCAGGTCGGCGGTAGGAACGATGCGGTGATGGATTTCTTCCATGCCGGCCAGACGCATGATGCCCGACACCAGGTCGACAGGCAGAAAGTCCAGCGAGTTCATCAGCGCAACCCAGACGAACACGGTCAATGCGAGCGGCGCGATGAAAGTACGGTCGCCGTGCACGATGGCCTTGGATTGGTCCTCAACCATTTCGACAACCATTTCGACGAAAGCCTGGAAGCGGCCCGGCACACCCGAAGTCGCCTTGCGCGCAGCCACATACATCAGCAGGCAACCGACCACGCCGCAGAACACCGACCAGAAGATGGTGTCCACGTTGATGATCGAGAAATCGACGATCTTGCTTTGGTGTTGCGAAGAGAAGTGTCCGAGATGGTGGACGATGTATTCTGAAGCTGTGGGCGCGTGATCGGCTGCGGTCATGGTCGATGTCTAAACAGTAAAATTAAGTAACTTTTAAGCACCACGATGAAGCTCAGCACAAATGCGAGCCAATTCACATCGCGATACAACCAAACAACTGCGCCCATGAGCGCAAGAGTCGTAGCAATCTTGATAAATTCCCCGAACAAAAACGTCATCGGGTTAGCCCCACCAGGCTTGCGAGCACTTGTATAGAGACGCAGGGCGAACAGGCCGTTGGGGACAAAGCAGCAGATCCCCCCCAGCAATGCCGACCATAACGCAGATACGCCGCCCAACAAACCAGCTGTACATGCAGCGACGACCATGGCCACAAGCTGCAGAAGGATGATGCGCAGCATATATATCCAATATCGTGCAAGCCGCACTCATTATGAGCAGACGGCGGTTTAGAAGCCCGGCGATTATAATTGCTTGCGTCCGGATTCGTCAAACTTTTAACGCACGATCAAGGCGTTATATCGTCAAGTTGCATGTCAGATGTGAGCTTTAACACACAGCTGCATAATGGGGCAAAATTGGGCAAATCGCGATTACCTGCAAGGTAATGCGGACGACTACGAAGATCACCGAATAATCTGACACCCGACTGACAAAAACGCGATCATTCGGCAGGAAAAACGATAAGCAAATACAGATGAGACTATTATTATTGGAATCGCAACACATCAGGTTGGCGCGGCTGGCGGGGATCGAACCCACGACCCTTGGCTTCGGAGGCCAATACTCTATCCACTGAGCTACAGCCGCATCGGACGTGAACGTCGAAGAGGGATGAAGGATACAGTTTTTCCCTTGGCGCGTCCACGCATAGCAACTATTTTCCGTTCCCAACGAATTACATTGTGTCTATAATCAAAGGTTGGGCGAGACAACGCTTCTCTAAACAGTAATAGACACTGATTTGCAGCACAAAATCAGGATAACGCTTTCGAAGAATATTGCACTGAGGGAACGAAACATGAGCGACGCACATCAAGAGCACGAATCCGCAATCAAGACGCCAAAACAACTGATTGCCGCTGTATTGGCCGGTTTTTTAGTCCCCATCATCTGCATCGTACTCCTGGTGCAATACGTCACAAACGCTCAAAAGACCGGCGCCGGCTCGGCCAGTCAGACGCCTGAAATGGTCGCCGCGCGCATCAAGCCGGTCGCCGACGACGGCTTCACCTTCCGCGATGCCAACGCTCCCAAGCAGTTGCTGAGCGGCGAAGAAGTATTCAAATCCACGTGTGCCGCCTGCCACGCAGCAGGTGTTGCGGGTGCGCCGAAAGTCGGCGATCCGGCAGCCTGGAAGGCACGCATCAGCGAAGGTTACGAAAAGCTCTTGTCGCATGCGCTCAACGGTCTCAACGCCATGCCGGCCAAGGGCGGCAATCCCGACCTGGATGACGTCGAAATCGCCCGCACCGTGGTGTACATGGCCAATCAGTCCGGCGCCCAGTTCAAGGAACCGGCGACTCCGGCTCCCGCCGCTCCGGCTGCAGGCGCTGCTGCTCCGGCAGCCGATGCTGCAGCCCCGGCAGCGCTAGCCGCAGAACCAAAGAAATAAGTCGATTGCCCTCATCTGGCGCGATCACATCGCGCTGATCCCGGCGTCGACAGCTAGTAAAAAGCCCCGCAATGCGGGGCTTTTTTATTGCCGTCACCGGTTACCGAAATCGTCTTGACGACTCAATCGGCAATCAAATCCGATCAACGCTGTTGCGGCTCCGCGACGAAAATCTCCACGCGGCGATTCCGGGCGCGGTTGGCTTCGGTGGTATTGGCTACCAGCGGCTCATGCGAACCACGACCGTCAATATTGAAACGTCCCGGCGACACGCCGCGCGCAGTCAGGTAGTCACGTGTGCGGGCGGCGCGCTCCATCGACAGCGGATTGTTGATGGCATCGCTGCCGGTGCTGTCGGTGTGGCCGATGATCGTCACGTTGGTTGCAGGATTTTCATTCAAGGTGGCGGCAAACTTATCCAGCACGGCGCGGAAGTTCGGCTGGATGTCGGCACGGCCGGTGTTGAAAGAGATATCGCTGGGGATTTCCAGCTTCAGACGATTGTCCTGAGTCTGCGTGACTTGCACGCCGGTGCCTTGGGTAGCCTGCTCCATGGCGCGCTTCTGATTTTCCATGCGTGTCGACCAGACGTTCCCGATCACCGCACCAAGACCGGCGCCGATCGCAGCGCCTGCAGCGGTACGCCCGCCACCGCCGCCACCCGTTGCCGCACCGAGAATGCCGCCGATACCCGCGCCCACGCCGGCGCCGGTCGCCGTGCCACGCTGGGTCGCGGACATGTCGGCGCAGCCGGTCGCCGCCAAGGCCAGCGCCAATGCACCAATAGTCAATTTACGCATAGTGATTCCTTCTTTCTTCTTTGCTTTGATGGCGGCAAACATGGGTGTCTGCCGCCGGGCCCTGCGTTATTTGAGATGCTTACATTTGAGATGTTTATTCGCCGTCCGGCGTGGAAGCTTCCGGATTGTCGGAAGTATCTTCCCCGCTTTGCGCACGGTCTTGCCTGCGCGTCAGATAGTACGCAAACGCCGCGCCGGCGCTGATGACGGCGCCGTACAAAAGCGGCTTGCGCAGATAGCGCTTCGAGATCAGCGAAATGCCGCCGATCAGCAGCGGCGACAAGGATTGCAGGTTGCCGCCGCCCTTGCCGGAAAACGCGCCGGTGAAGGTTGAAGACACTGCGCCGACGATACGACTGACAGCGCCTTTGGCCAGCGATTCGGCATTCAGGTTGGCGCGCACGATACTGCGGCTTTCCAGGATGCCGATGCGAAACAACGCCCCCTCGGCAAGCAACCTGCGCTTGCGTTCGTCCAGAGGAACGTCGGGTTTCCAATCGGTATGCGCCATGATTTCCCTTTATAGCAAGGCGTCGCGGTCTTTACGCAGCTCGGCCATGGTTGCAGGCAGGGACAATTTCCCCTGGCGCAAAATGGCATAGGCGTACCAGACGATCGCGGCGGTCACCAGAGAGAAGAAGATGCCGAATGCGATGAGCACCTTCCAGCCCCAGGAATCCCAGGCAAGGTAAACCGCCAGCACCGTCCAGAACGCCACCGCAAACCACAACGCGATTGCCGCGAGCGTGAACAGCGTCAGGAACTTGATCAGATTGCCGCCGATCCCGGACAGCTCCAGAGAAGCCAGTTCGATACGGTTGATAATCAGACCAAGAAGATTCCTGGCGATGCCCAGCAACCCGGCCGTCAGGCCGGGGTTGGCGGGTTGAGCCTGCTCTTGTTTGTGCTCCATGTCGGTCCCGGTGCGTGCGGCGCTTATTTGCTGCGGCCGATGACCAGACCGACCAGCAGACCGACGCCGGCCGAAATCGCCACGGCGCGCCATGGGTTTTCGTGGACGTAGTCGTCGGTGCGGGCAGCAACTTCCTTGCCTTTTTCGATGGCCACGGCCTGGGCGTTCTGGGCGGCTTCAACCGCAGCCTCCAGCATGGTCAACCCCTTGCTGCGCAGCTCATCGGCCTTGTCGCCGGTGGCGGAAGCGGCTTCGCGGAACAGTTCTTGCGCATCTTTGACCAGAGTTTTCATATCGTTTCTCACTGTTTTGTAGGCGGATTTTGTCATGGGGAATTCTCCTTTTATTAAGTGCTCCTGCGGGTAATAACGGTGCCTGCGGCCAGCTTGACGGCCAATTTACAGCATCATCCAGAGCATGGCGTTACGGAACAATAACGCCGGTACGACTACGTTGACGACATTGCGCGCCGTCCGGATTGCGATTTCACTCGCGCACCGCTCAAACTCGGCAACGCAGGCCCTTTTTGATAGCTTCTCTCTATATAAGTTTCTCAACCGGCCAAAACGTTCATTTCTGCCAATCTCAGAAGCGCGTTTCGCGCGCCGTGCGCAGGAAACTGTCGAGGATGGGCATGCAATCCAGCAATTCGGGGCCGCCGGCGCGGTGGAACTCCGGATGCCACTGCAAACCCATGACAAACGGCGCCTTGCGATAACGGATCGCTTCGACGATGTTGTCGTTGCCCGAGACGGCTTCCACCGACAGATCGCGTCCCAGATCCTTGACCGCCTGATGGTGGATGGAATTGACCACGGCGCTTTGCGTATTCACCAGCGACGCCAGCGTGGAGCCCGCCGGAAAGCTCAGCTCATGGTAGTTGCTGTCGTACAAATCATTGACGTGCGCAATCGCGGTCGGCACGTCGGTCGCAATATCCTGATACAGCGTGCCGCCGAAGGCGACGTTGATCAGCTGGCAACCGCGGCAGATGCCCAGCACCGGCTTGCCGGCCTCGATAAATTCATGCAGCAGCTCGAGCTCGTACATGTCGCGCACGCGATCGCCGTTCCATTCGGGCCGGGTGGCCGCCTCCGCATAGCTTTGCGGCGAGACGTCGGCGCCGCCTTGCAGCACCAGCCCGTCCAGATGCTTGGCGTAATCGCGCAAACGGATATTGCTGGGGTGGACCAGGCCGTTGGTATTGACGGTCGGGATCATGAACACCAGCACGTCGCGCGACATGACCCACTGGGCGATGGATTCTTCAAGATATTGCAAGGTCTTGCCGCGCAAACCCTTGGCGCCGGTTTCCGGATGGAAGATGCGCGCCGAGATGCCGATCTTGAGCGTGCGCTGCATGATGCGACGGCCGGCCTTGTCCGACATCGCCTTGAAACGCGCGGCCAGCAGCTTCCAGGTTTGCGCCCAGGGCGTTTCCAGAGGCGGCGGCGAGAATGACGGGTAATGCGGTGGCGGCGACTGGGGAGCTTGCTGTTGCCCCGGTTGCGCGCCGGCCTGTTGCGCTGCCTGCGGCGTTGACTGTGCACCGGACTGTGCCGCGCCCTGACGCGGCGGTGGCGGAGAACTCGACTGATGGGCTTCGGAATCGCTAATATCGGACATGGCGGCTATGTAGAGTTGAAATCAATGGCGGTAACCAAGTACAACACCCGCGAACAGGATTGGCAAAGTATAAGCGCATTGATTTGAATTTGGGCATCTTGGCGATGCCTGCTTGATGAAGCATAACGTGGGGCTGACGCAGCGGATTTTCATTGCTGCTGCGATTGCCCCCGTTTAATCCAGACAGCAGATTAGCAATATATGTTCCAATCTCTCCTGACTTCTTTCATCTTCAGGCATGCTCCTACATGACCACTTCACGCATTCTTATCCTCTACGCACACCCGGGCGGTGACCACTCCCACACCAACCGCACCATGATCGAAGCGGCGCGCAGCCTGCCGCAAGTGCGCGTCCATGATTTGTACGAGTGCTATCCCGACTTCCACATCGATGTCGAGTACGAACAGGCGCAGTTGCATGAAGCCGACCTGGTGGTGCTGCACCACCCGATCCACTGGTACAGCATGCCGGCGCTGCAAAAGGAATGGATCGATCTGGTGCTGCAACGCGGATGGGCTTTCGGTCCCGGCGGCGATGCCTTGCACGGCAAAGATTTCTGGCTGGTCGCAACCACCGGCGGCGACGCCGACGCCTACCAGGCCGGCGGTCGCCATGGCCATCCCTTCAGCGATTTCCTGCCGCCTTACCAGCAGACCGCACGCCTGTGCGGCATGCGCTGGCAGACACCGAACATCCTGTACGGCGCCCACCATCTGAGCAAGGAAGCGCTGCTCATGCACGCCGCCAACTATCGCGCCCGGCTCGACAGTTATCCCGACTGGCCTGCCGCCGACGCGCCGTAATAAAACCCCGATCAAGATCAACGACACGACGACACCATGGAACAACACCTGCTCAATCCGCTGATCTACCTGCTGGCGGCAGTCATCGCCGTGCCGATTGCCAAGAAGCTGGGGCTGGGCGCCGTGCTCGGCTATCTGCTGGCCGGCATCGCCATCGGCCCCTGGGGCCTGGGCCTGATCAGCCAGGTCGAAGACATCCTGCATTTTTCCGAATTCGGCGTGGTGTTGCTGTTGTTCCTGATCGGGCTGGAGCTCGATCCGAAACGCCTGTGGTCGCTGCGCCAGCGCATCTTCGGCTGGGGCGGCGCGCAAGTCGCGCTGGTCAGCCTGGCGCTGTTCGGCGCAGCGCTGGCCTGCGGCATCGACTGGCGCGTGGCGCTGATCGGCGCGCTCGGCATGTCGCTGTCGTCCACCGCGATCGCCCTCGCGACGCTGGGCGAGCGCAAGCTGACCGCCACACCGGCGGGCTCGGCCGGCTTTGCGATCTTGCTGTTCCAGGATATCGCCGCGATCCCGATGATGGCGGCGGTGCCGTTGCTCGGCGTGGCCGTGGCCCAGGGCAGCGGACAAGGCTGGCTGCACACCGGACAAGTGGTTGCCGTGATCGCGCTGCTGATCTTCGGCGGCCGTTTCCTGATCCGCCCCATCCTGCGCATCATCGCCAAGACCGACATGCGCGAAATCTTCACCGCCTTCGCGCTGCTGCTGGTGATCGCCACTTGCCTGCTGATGCAATCGGTCGGCATGTCGATGGCGCTCGGCACCTTCCTGGCCGGCGTGCTGCTGGCCGATTCCGAATATCGCCACGCACTGGAGAGCGATCTGGAACCGTTCAAGGGCCTGTTGCTCGGGCTGTTTTTCATTGCCGTCGGCATGTCGGTCGACTTCGGCATTTTTCTTGAACAACCATGGCTGATCCTCGGCCTCGTCGCCGGTTTTCTGGTCATCAAGATTGCGGTGCTGTTCGGCCTGGCCAAGGCTTTTCGCATCCCGCGCGACCAGCAGGTGTTTTTCTCCTTCCTGTTGTCGCAAGGCGGTGAATTTGCGTTTGTGGTGTTCGGCGCCGCCGCCACGGCGCAGGTGCTGACGCCGCGCGTCTCGTCGATTCTGGTGGTGGTCGTGGCGCTGTCGATGGTGATCACGCCCTTGCTGCTCCTGCTGCACGACCGCGTACTGCTGCCGCGACTGCTGGCCAAAGGAAAGCGCGCCGAAGACGAGATCGAGCCGCAAGACAACCCCGTGATCATCGCCGGCTTCGGCCGCTTCGGCCAGATCGTCGGCCGTCTGTTGCACGCCAACGGCATCGGCCTGACGATACTCGATCACGATCCGGATCAGATCGAATCGCTGCGCAAATTCGGCTTCAAGGTGTTCTACGGCGACGCCACCCGCATCGACCTGCTGCGTACTGCCGGCGCCGATAAGGCGCGCTTGCTGTTGATCGCCATCGACGATGCGCCCGCCAGCCTGAAACTGGTGGAAGCAGTGCAACGCGCCTTCCCGCATCTGAAGATCGCCGCACGCGCACGCAACGTCACCCATCTGTACGACCTGATGGATCGTGGCGTCACCGTGCTGGAACGCGAAACCTTCGAAAGCGCCTTGCAAATGGGTCGCCAGGTGCTGCGCCAGCTCGACTTCGGCGCCTACCGCGCGCATCGTGCGGCGATGAAATTCCGCGCCCACAATATCGAAACGCTCAACAAGCTGTATCCGCACTACAAGGACCAGCAGCAGCTGGTGTCGATGGCGGTACAGGCGCGCGAAGAACTGGAAGCCATGTTCGCCAGCGACAAGGACGCCATTGCCAGCGGCGACAAGCATCGCTGGGATTGAGATGTAAAAAGGCCGGACAAAACATCTGTCCGGCCGTCCTGCCCACTTCACTTATTTACTGCTCTTACTTACTGCTCTTGCCTACTACACTTGCTTCACTGCACTTGCTTGCTGCACCTACCTACAACACCACGAGAAACACCGCTTAATTCAGATACACCGGCACGAAGATCTTGTCGTCGCCGCGTTCCACCAGCAAGGCCACACTCTTGCCGGCCTTGCTCACCAGACTGCGCAACTGCTCGACGCTGGTCACTGCATTACCGTTGAGCGACAGAATCACGTCGCCGCTCTGGATGCCGGCAATCGCCGCGGGGCCGTTGACGTCTTCCACCACCAGTCCGCCGTGCACGCCGATCTGCTGTTGCTCATCCTTGTCCAGCGGACGCACCGCCAACCCCAGACGACCTTGCTGCTCGGCGCCGTTCTTGCCGATGGCGTCCTTCGCCACCTTCATCTCGCCCACCACCACACTCAGCGATTTGATCGAGCCGTTGCGCATGACGTCCATCTTTTGCGTCGTGCCGGGAGCCGTGTCGGCGACCAAGGTCGGCAAGTCGACCGAGTGATCGATAGGCTGGCTGTTGAAGCGCAGGATCACGTCGCCCGGCAGCACGCCGGCCTTCTCGGCGGGGCTACCCTTCTCCACCGAACTCACCAGCGCGCCTTCGGACTTCTTCATCCCGAACGACTCCGCCAGCGCCTGATTCACTTCCTGCACCGACACACCGAGACGGCCGCGTGTCACCTTGCCGTGCTGAACCAGTTGCTGTTCGACCTTCATCGCCACGTCGATGGGAATCGAGAACGACAAACCCTGGTAGCCGCCGGTCTGGCTGTAGATCTGCGAATTGATGCCGACCACTTGCCCTTTCAGATTGAACAGCGGCCCGCCCGAATTGCCGGGGTTGACTGCAACGTCGGTCTGGATGAACGGCACGTAGTTGTCGTCCGGCAGACTGCGCGATTTGGCGCTGACGATGCCGGCGGTCGCCGTGTTGTCGAAGCCGTAAGGCGAGCCGATCGCCAGCACCGGCTCGCCGACCTTCATCAGCGCCGGATTACCGATCTGCACCGTCGGCAAGTCCTTGGCCGCGATGCGGATCACGGCGATGTCGCTTTGCTTGTCCACGCCCAGCACCTTGGCCTTGAACTCGCGGCGATCGGTCAGCTTGACCGTCACTTCCTGCGCACCGTCGACCACGTGGGCATTGGTCAGGATCAGGCCATCCGAATTGATGATGAAACCCGAACCCAGGCCGCGCATGATTTGCGGGCCGCGTGGCTGCTGCTGGAATTGTGGTCCGAAGCGTTTGAAGAATTCGTAGAACGGATCGTTGGGATCGACGTCGGCGGCCTGATCCGCGCTGGGCTTGGCCTTGCCGGTGACGCTGATGTTCACCACCGCAGGACCGGCGCGTTCAACGATGCCGGAGAAGTCGGTCGGCGTGGCCAGCGAAGACGTTGCCGCCGCCAGCGGCGCTGCCGCCTGCACCGGTAGGTTGGAGGCTTGTGCGGCAGGAAGGTCGGCGCCGCGGAAGTACACATAACTGCCGCCGACGATAGCGGCCAGCATGACGGCGAGCGTATTGCGAACAAAGACGGTACGGCGATTCATGGAAGCACTCCTTGCAGAATGGGTGACCTCTCACCCGATGGAATGCATCGTAAATCGCGAAAATTAAGGCAGACTTAAGGAAACAATCTGTTACAGAAAAGCTAGCTGAAGCGCAGGCTGACCTGCGCCTGCAGGCCCTTGGCAGTGTTGCGCAGCGATACCGCGGCATCGTGCAAATCGGCGATCTGCCTGACGATGGCAAGTCCGAGCCCGCTGCCGAGCACCGTCGACTGGACGTTGTCGGCGCGATAGAAGCGATCGAAGACGCGCGCCAGATCCTTCTCCGGAATCCCCGGTCCGCTGTCCTGAATCGTGACCGTCAGCTGCTCGCCCTGCACCTGCATGCCGACATCCACGGTGCCGCCGGACGGGCTGTATTGCACCGCATTCGACAACAGGTTGCTGAACAGGATGCGCAAGGCATCGGCATTGCCGGAAACGCTGCCGGCAGCTTCTTCCGTGATGCCAAGATCAACGTTCTTGTGCTCCGCCAGGGGCGACAGATCCAGCACCACGCTGCGCAGCAACGCCGCCACATCGACCGGCGCATGCTCCTGCACGCCCGGCTCCTGCCGCGCCAGCGTGAGCAGCTGATGCACCAGATGCGTGGCGCGCTCCAGACCGTTTTTCAGATCGGCGAAAGCGGCACGGCGCTCTTCGTCGTTATCGGCGCGTTCGGCCAGTTGCGCCTGCAAACGCAGGGCCGTCAACGGCGTACGCAGCTCATGCGCGGCGTCGGCGACGAAAGCGCGTTGCGCCTGCATGGCTTGCTGCAGACGGTCCAGCAAGTCGTTGAATGCCTGTGTGAGCGGGCGGATTTCCTGCGGCAGGCTCTGGTCGGCAATCGGCGTCAGCGTATTCATGTCGCGCAACTGCACATCGGCCGCCGCGCGCCGCACCGGCGCCAGGCCGTGTCCGACCGCCACCCAGATCAGCGCGCCGAGGAAAGGAAACAGCAGCAGCAAGGGCATCACCGTCTTCACCGCCATCTGCGCGGCGATCTCCTTGCGTGCGCTTTGCGGCTGCGACACCTGCACCACGGTGTTGCCGATCTGCGCACTGTAGACGCGCCACATGCCGCCCGGCCCGGGCACGTCGATAAAGCCGAGTTCGGCCTGTTGCGGCATGACGCTGCGCGAGTGCGAGTGATAGATGACGGTGCCGGTGCTGTCCCAGATCTGCATCATGATTTCATCGTCGAGACCGGGCAAATCCTGCCCCGGCGTGATCGGCGCGAAAGCCTGGCGCGGCAGCGATGCGGCGATCTGGCGCATCTGGTAATCGAAGATGTCGTTAGCCTCATCGCGCGCCTGGAAGTACAGCACGATGCCGGCTAGCAGAATGCCGCCGCTCAGACCGACTGCAAGCCACAGCAACAATTGTCGTCGAATCGAATTCATTGTTTGATGGATTTATTTAGGCACCAGATAGCCGATGCCGCGCACGTTCTTGATGAAGTCGCTGCCGAGCTTCTTGCGCAAGGCGTGGATGTGCACTTCGACGGCGTTGCTGTCGATGCTGTCTTCCCAGCCGTACAGTTTCTCTTCCAGCTGCGCACGCGACAAGACGACGCCCGGACGATCCAGAAAAGCGCGCAGCAACGCAAACTCGCGTACCGACAGATTCACCGGCTGGCCTTGCAGGAATACTTCATGCGTGGCCGGATTCAGCGTCACCTCACGCACCTGGATCAGGCTGTCGACGCGGCCCGACTGCCTGCGCAGTAAGGCACGCATGCGGGCGGAAAGTTCTTCCAGGTCGTAAGGTTTGATCAGATAGTCGTCGGCGCCGGCGTCCAGCCCGGCGACGCGATCGGCCACGGCGTCGCGCGCGGTGGTGACCAGGACCGGGATGCTGTTGCCGTCGGCGCGCAGGGCCTGCAGCACCGCCAGGCCGTTCTTTTGCGGCAGCCCGAGATCGAGCAGCACCAGCGCATATTCTTCCTGCTCCAGGGCCAGTTCGGCGGCCTTGCCGTCCTGCACCCAGTCGATGGCGAAACCGTCCTGGCGCAAACCCTTGCGCACCGCTTCGCCCACCATCAGATCATCTTCGACCAGCAGGATGCGCATGTTCTTGTCCTAGAGGAAGCGCGCCAGCAAAAACACCACCAGCGAAATCAGGATAGTCGATGCAAACGGCAGCGAAAACACGCGCCCGAACAGCTTGAAACGCAAGTCGCCGGGGAGACGGCCGATGCCGAGCTTTTCCAGCCATGGCAGCAGACTGGAGAAAACAATCACGGCGAGGAAGATAACGACGACCCAGCGAATCATGTGCGGACTCTTTTGTTGTTGTGCTTCTTTGGTTATAGACGATGCGTGCGGTCGTGTGCATGCAGACGCGCCGGCCAGTCGACATTTTTTCCCACCGCCAGCACCTTGAACAACTCGCCCATCTCGGCCGGCGAAATCAGTTTTTGCACGGCATTGGATTGCGGCAGATACGCCCGGCTCTGTTCCGGCGACGTGCGCAGCAACAAGTCGCCGATGCCGGCGCCAAGCAGGAAAGCGGCCTGGCTCGTGTAGCCGAACACATCCAGGCCGCCGTCGATGGCGGCCTTTGCCATCGCAGTGAAGTCGACGTGCGCGGTCACATCCTGCAGACCCGGCAAATAGAAGGGGTCGGAATGGGAGTGATGACGGTAATGGCACATCAGCGTGCCCTGGCCGCGCTCATGGAGATAATATTCATGCGCCGGGAAACCGTAGTCGAACAGCAAGGCGGCGCCCTTTCCGTTTTGCAACATCGTGCCCAGCGATTGCATGAAGCCAACCGCGATGGGATGCACTTCCGTCAGATAGCCCACGGCCAGCTCTTCGGCGTCCGGGATCTGCGCCACCAGGCTGCCGTCGCAAGGGCGGTCGACATAGGCAAAGGCGCCGGCCGCATCCAGCGCCACGCCGCGTTCCAGCCACGCCTGCTCGCCGCGGACGACCAGTTGCACCGGCATGGCGTCGAGCACTTCATTGCCGATCACCACACCGGAAAACGATGGCGGCAGGCTGTCGAGCCAGCGCACCTGCGGGAAGTCGCGCAGCGTCTCTTGTTGTCGCGCGCGCAACTGCGTCGAAATCTCGACGATGAAATAGTGGGTCGGCAGACGGCCTGCATCGCGCAATTCGCTCAGGATGTCGAACGCCAGTTTGCCGGTGCCGGCGCCGAACTCCATGATGGCGGCATCGGTCTGATCGAACAATTCTGTCGCCAAATGCGCCAAAGTTGCGCCGAAAAGCGGCGAAATTTCCGGTGCGGTTGTAAAATCCCCCTCTTTGCCCAATTTCGTCGCGCCGCCGCTGTAATAACCCAGCCCGGGCGCGTACAACACCAGCTCCATGTAGCGAGCAAACGAAATCCAGCCATCGCTGCGCCGGATTTCGTCGGCGATCAGGTGCTGGAGGGAACGGGAAGCGGCAAGCGCGTCGGTGGATGGTTCGGGTAATTGCAGTTGCATGGGCAGTATTGTATTTGAATACGGCGGCAGCTTGCTGCCTCCTTCCCATGCAAGGCAAACCCTGCCTCATCTTCAGACATAATCACTTTTATGAAACAACATCCACAAAAAATTGCGCTGGTTACCGGCGCGGCCAAACGTATTGGCCGAACGATCGCACTTGCGCTGGCTGACGACGGCTGGGATATCGCCGTACACTACGGCCGCTCAGAGCGCGAGGCGCAAGAAGTCGTCGCAGAAATTCATCATAGGGGCCGGCGTGCGATCGCCGTTCAGTGCGATCTCATGGACGAGCAAGCCGTACAGGGACTGTTTACCAATGCAAGCGCACTGGGCCCGGTCAGTTGCGTGATCAACAGCGCCGCCCTGTTTGAGCACGACGTCGCGAGCGATTTCTCATGGCAAAAGCTGGATGCGCATATGCATACCAATCTGGCAGCGCCTTTGCTGTTGGCACGGGCGCTGCACGCTGCCACACCAGTCGGCGCCTGCTCGGTCGTCATTAATCTGCTGGACCAAAAGCTGTACAATCCCAATCCTGATTTTCTTTCCTACACCTTGTCGAAGGCCGCTCTTCATAGTGCAACAACACTTCTTGCGCAGGCCTTCGCTCCGAAAGTCCGTGTCGTCGGCGTTGCCCTGGGATTGACCATGATCAGCCATATGCAATCCGACGAACAATTCGCTGCAACACACTCGCTGTCTCCGCTAGGTGAGTCAAGTCGCCCGGAAGAAGTTGCCGACGCGGTCCTGTTCGCAGTGAAGAACCGGGCCTTGACGGGATCCACCATTCTGGTCGACGCCGGTCAGCACCTGATGCCGATGTCGCGAGACTTTAGTTTTATTAAGAGGGATTAATGTTTTTTCTTCATCCAAAATTAGCAAAATGCCGCCGCGTATTCATCCGCAACTATCGTCTGGATATGCATATCGGCATTTATGCCCACGAACAAAACAAGCACCAATATGTGCTGGTAAATATCGAATTCTGGGTGCCGCTTGCGCAAACCTCGCCGACAAGAGACCACATCGATGAGGTCGTCAATCACGACTTCGTGCGCCCCGGCATCCAGAAAATCATCGAGCGCGGCCATATCAATCTGCAAGAAACGCTGTGCGACGCCATTGTCGACTTGTGCTTTACCCACCCGCTGGTCGTTGCAGCGCGTGTTTCCACCGAGAAACGCGAGGTCTACCCGGATTGCGAATGCGCCGGTATCGAGGTATTCAAATTCAGGGACGACAACGCATGAGCGAAGAAGAACAAAAACCGAAATATCTGGATGCGAAACAGGTTGTCTACCTGCCAAAATGGGCACGATTCGGCATCATGGCCATCCTTGCCCTGCTGGCAACTGCAGCTTGCATCACCGCAATCAGTTTTCTGTTTTGGCCAGAACATCGCGAAGAAATTACGGCGGTTCTGTCCATTGCTCAAACTGCGGCCGGCGGTTTTGCCGTGGTTCTGTTTGTTCTGTTCGCCGAGCGCCAGTTAAGCACCAAGCGCTTGCATGATAAAACTGACGAGTTTCTGGAAAAACAAGTTCTTGAGTCGCTATCCAAGATTGAGATCCCTCAGATCAAGCGGGGTCAAACGGTCAACGTCAATGTTCTCAAACGGGAAGATGGCATACATGGCGGTCGCAAAGATATCTATGGCGCCAACTATCACATCTTCATGGAGCAGTTCCAGATGCGCTTTTGGGTCGGCATCAACGTCAAGCGCCTGAGCACAATCTACTTTGTGAAAGTCGACTCGGAGCAGCAGGTCGATGAATTGGCCAGGATTTTCCGCTTTACCTTCGGCGGCGCCGCCAAGGTCGGCTATGAAACCAATTTCGAATATGCTGAAATCGACGGCGAAAAAATAGTTTCCATCTGGTCTACAGCCATGGCCGACAACGCCATTCTGGGAAATCCTGCCGAGCAATTGTTCTGGGTGCAAGATATCGCCATGATGACGCAATCGGTCATCCGTACGGCAGTCCGCCATAACATCCGTCTTTACACCAATACCGAACCGGGCCCTCTATGATCCCAGATCTGAAACAGGCCGAGAAAATCGCCTACGAAAACAACAAGCTGCACAAGCGCCTGTGCCGCCTGACCGGCCAGGCCATCGGCGACTACAACATGATCGAAGACGGCGACAAGATCATGGTGTGCCTGTCCGGCGGCAAGGACAGCTACGCCCTGCTCGACATCCTGCTGACCCTGCGCGAGCGTGCGCCGATTCACTTCGACATCGTCGCGGTCAATCTCGATCAGAAGCAGCCGAATTTTCCGGCCGATGTGCTGCCGGCTTATCTGGAAAAACTGGGCGTGGCGTATCACATCGAAAACCAGGACACCTACAGCATCGTCAAGCGCGTGGTGCCGGAGGGCAAGACCACCTGCGCGTTATGCTCACGCCTGCGCCGCGGCATTCTCTACCGCGTTGCAACAGAACTCGGCGCGACAAAAATTGCCCTGGGGCATCATCGCGACGACATCCTGGAAACCTTCTTCCTGAACATGTTTTTCGGCGGAAAACTCAAAGGCATGCCGCCCAAACTGCAGTCCGACGACGGCAAGCAAATCGTCATCCGCCCGCTGGCGTATGTGAAAGAAGCCGACCTCACCCGTTACGCGGAAGTCAAAGAATTCCCCATCATTCCCTGTGACCTGTGCGGCAGCCAGGAAAACCTGCAACGCAAGCAGATCAAGGGCTTGATGCGCGAATGGGAAAAGAAGTTTCCAGGCCGGGTGGACAATATCTTTGCCTCGCTGTCGACCGTGGCGCCATCGCATCTGATGGACAGGAATCTGTTTGATTTCGCCAATCTGAAAGCGACCGGCGTGGCCAATGCGGACGGCGATATCGCCTTCGACGAAGATCCTTGCTCCACGAGCAACCCTACTGCGCAGAATGTCATCTCGCTGCATCCCGCAGATTGAGAATGCTGCGCAAATCCGCGCAGGCAGCGCCTGCGTGCTTTTTTCCGGCGGCACGTGTAAATAAAATTTACAAAGCCGATAGTCGTACGGATTAGATGCCAAATACCCTCCTGATCATCGCTTGAAGCGACTGAGCATCATGATTTAATTTGCTCGTCGGATACGTAATTCGCGTCATTTTTGAAATACGCACCCGGACGACGATATCAATCAAATCAAGAAAGTCGCGACAGCCGCAGGGGGCTGAGGTAGCAAACCTCAGAAAAGGAAGCCCGATATTCAGGACTTCCTCCGCCGTGATGGATAGCATCCACACCTCTGCACATGCCCGACACTGCTTATTTCGTGCATGAGGAAGTTTGATGGCAGCACAATTCTGGCGCGACAAGCGCGTCTTCATTACCGGTCACACCGGCTTCAAGGGAAGCTGGCTGACCTTATGGCTGCACCGCTGGGGCGCCAAGGTCTACGGCTATTCGCTGCCGGCGCCGACCAATCCGAGCCTGTTCCATCTGGCTCGCATCCAGAATTGCGTGCAAACCACCACCGGCGACGTGCGCGACCTGAAGCATCTGAGCGAAACCATGGCGGCAGTCCAGCCGGACATCGTGTTTCACCTGGCGGCGCAGCCGCTGGTGCGCGACTCGTATAACTCGCCGATCGATACTTTCGCCATCAATGTCATGGGCACCGCGCATGTGCTCGAAGCCGTGCGCCAGACCCCGAGCGTGCGCTCGGTCATCGTCGTGACCAGCGACAAATGCTATGAAAACCGCGAATGGCTGTGGGGCTATCGCGAAGACGATCCGATGGGCGGCCATGACCCGTACAGCAGCAGCAAGGGCGCCGCCGAACTGGTGACCTCGGCGTATCGCCGCTCGTATTTCCAGCACGGCAAAGAATCGCAGGCAGCGATTGCCAGCGTGCGCGCCGGCAACGTCATCGGCGGCGGCGATTTTGCCAATGACCGCCTGATCCCCGACTTCATCCGCGCGCTGGAAAAAGAAGAAGCCGTCAGCATCCGCAATCCGCACGCCATTCGTCCATGGCAATTCGTGCTGGAGCCGCTGTCGGGATACCTGTCCGTCGCCCAGCGCCTGTTCGAGTCCGGGCAGCAGTTCGCCGAAGGCTGGAATTTCGGCCCGGCCGACACCGATCTGCAAACCGTCAGCCAGTTGTGCGCGACCTTCAACCATTCGTTGCAAAAGAACGACGTGACGCCGGTCGAAGTACGACTGGAAAGCCAGGCCAATGCGCCGCACGAGGCGGCCTTCCTGCGCCTGGACATTTCCAAGGCGCGCCAGCGCCTGGACTGGATTCCCAAGATGGAGCTCTACACCGCGCTGGAACTCACGGCGCAGTGGTATAGCGGCTATATCAACAATGAAGACATGCGCACCCTGAGCGAAAGCCAGATTGAGTTCTACCAGAATCTGACATAATTCTCGGCTCTATCAATCAGGTCGGAATTAAGATGAATATTCTCGTCACAGGCGGCGCAGGCTATATCGGTTCACATACCTGCGTGGAATTGCTCAACGCCGGACACCAGGTCGTGGTTTTCGACAATTTCTGCAACAGCTTTCCGGAAGCCTCGCGGCGCGTCGAAAAAATCACCGGCAAGACTTTGACGCTGATTGAAGGCGACATCCGCGACCGCGCTGCGCTGGAACAGGCTTTGCGCCAATATCAATGCGACGCCGTCATCCATTTTGCCGGACTGAAGGCGGTCGGCGAGTCGGTCGCAAAACCACTGGAGTACTACGACAACAACGTCGTCGGCACCGTGCGCTTGCTGGAAGCGATGCAAGCTGCCGGCGTAAAGACGCTGGTGTTCAGCTCATCGGCGACGGTCTACGGCAATCCGCAATTTTTGCCGTACCGGGAAGATCATCCGCTGTCGTCCACCAGTCCTTATGGACGCTGCAAGCTCATGGTCGAAGACATTTTGCGCGACCTTCATGTGGCCCAGCCAGATACGCGCATCGCGCTGCTGCGCTACTTCAACCCGGTCGGCGCACACGAGAGCGGCCTGATCGGTGAAGACCCGCAAGGCACGCCCAACAATCTGATGCCTTTCGTCACGCAAGTCGCCATCGGCAAGCGCGAAAAACTCAGCATCTGGGGCGGCGACTACGATACGCCCGACGGCACCGGCGTACGCGACTATATCCACGTGCAGGATCTGGCGATCGGCCATGTCAAAGCGCTGCAATATCTCCGTCAGCCGCAATGTTTCGCGCTCAATCTCGGCAGCGGCCAGGGCCATAGCGTGCTGGACGTCGTCAAAGCGTTCGAGAAAGCCAGCGGCAAGAACATCCCCTACACCATCGAACCGCGTCGCCCCGGCGATCTGTCGACCTACTATGCCGACGTGACCTTGGCGAAGTCCATGTTGGGATGGGAACCGACACGCTCGCTGGAAACCATGTGCGCAGACAGCTGGCGCTGGCAAATGGGGAATCCCAACGGCTTTCGCACATAATGCCTGATGATTAGCGCCTGACGATGCCTGCCGGTATAGCCGGAATGTGCGATCAATGCGGGACAAACAACGAAACGAACAAACGACGGATTAGGCCATGATATTTGTAACAGGCGGCGCCGGCTTCATCGGCAGCAATTTCATTCTGGACTTCCTGGCAAGCCAGGACGAGCATGTCCTCAATATCGACAAGCTGACTTACGCCGGCAATCCGTACAACCTGACCAGCCTCGACGGCGATGAACGCTATCACTTCGTGCAGGCCGACATTGCCGATCGCGAAACAATCGCCGGGCTGTTCGCGCAATACCAGCCGCGCGCCATCATTCACTTCGCGGCGGAAAGCCACGTCGACCGTTCGATCCACAGCCCCGGCGAATTCATCCACACCAACGTCAACGGCACCTTCAGCCTGCTGGAAGCCGCACGGGTTTACTGGTCGACGCAGGATGCCGGCAGCAAGGCGGCCTTCCGCTTCCTGCATGTATCGACCGACGAAGTCTACGGCACCCTCGGGCCGGACGATCCGCCGTTCAGCGAAACCACGCCTTATGCGCCCAATAGCCCGTACTCTGCGTCCAAGGCGGCCTCGGACCATCTGGTGCGCGCCTATCACCACACCTACGGCCTGCCGACGCTGACGACCAACTGCTCCAACAACTACGGGCCTTATCATTTTCCCGAGAAGCTGATCCCGCTGGTCATCCTCAACGCACTCGACGGCAAGCCGCTACCCATCTATGGCGACGGCCAGCAGATCCGCGACTGGCTGTTCGTCGGCGATCACTGCGCCGCCATCCGCCAGGTGCTGGCGCGCGGCAAGATCGGCGAGACCTACAACATCGGCGGCTGGAACGAAAAAGCCAACCTCGACGTCGTCCACACCTTGTGCGACATGCTCGATCAGCAAAAACCAAAACCCGCAGGCAGCTATCGCGACCAGATCACCTTTGTGCAGGACCGTCCCGGACACGATCGCCGCTACGCCATCGATGCCCGCAAGCTGGAACGCGAACTGGGCTGGCGACCTGTCGAGACGTTCGAAACCGGCATCGCCAAGACCGTGCGCTGGTATCTCGATCATCCGCATTGGGTCACCAACATCCGCACCGGCGGCTATCTGAAATGGATTGAGCTGCATTACGGCGCCGGAGATGACGACGAGGAGAACGCATGAACTCAACCGAACGCCTGATGCCGGAACGCAAAGGCATCATCCTGGCCGGCGGATCCGGCACACGCCTGTACCCGGCGACGACGGTCATGTCGAAGCAGCTCATGCCGATCTACGACAAGCCCATGGTGTACTACCCGCTGACCAGCCTGATGCTGGCCGGCATTCGCGACATACTGATCATCTCGACGCCGCAGGACACGCCGCGTTTCACGGAATTGCTGGGCGACGGCTCGCAGTGGGGACTCAACCTCAGCTACGCGGTGCAACCATCGCCGGACGGCCTGGCGCAGGCCTTCATCATCGGCCGCAACTTCATCGACAACGCACCCTCGGCGCTGATCCTCGGCGACAATATTTTTTACGGCCGCGATTTTGAAAACCAGTTGCGCGCGGCAGCGGCAGCGCCTGACGGCGCCACAGTCTTCGCCTATCACGTGACCGACCCCGAGCGTTACGGCGTCGTCGAATTCGATCGCCAGCGCCGCGCCATCGACATCGTCGAAAAACCAGTTACACCGAAATCGAATTACGCGGTGACCGGCCTGTACTTCTATGACAACCAGGTCTGCGATATTGCCGACAACATCAAACCCTCGGCGCGCGGCGAACTCGAAATCACCGACGTCAATCGCACCTACCTGGAACGCAATCAGTTGCAGGTGGAATTGATGGGGCGCGGCATCGCATGGCTCGATACCGGCACCCACGACTCGCTGCTGGAAGCCGGCCAATTCATCGCCACCATCGAAAAGCGGCAGGGCCTGAAAGTTGCCTGTCCCGAAGAAATCGCTTATCGGCGCGGCTATATCAATGCGGAACAGCTGGAAGCATTGGCTGCACCCTTGAAGAAAAACGCATACGGTCAATACCTGCTGCGCCTGCTGACAGACATGAGTTACTGAACGTTGACATGAAAATTATTCCCACTGAAATTCCCGATGTCATGGTTGTCGAACCGACGGTGTTCGGCGATGCGCGCGGCTTCTTCTTCGAAAGTTTCAATACGCGCCGCTTTGCGGAACTGACCGGCATCACGGCAAATTTCGTACAAGACAACCATTCGCGCTCGGCGCGCAACGTCTTGCGCGGACTGCATTATCAGATTCAGCATCCGCAAGGAAAACTGGTGCGCGTTACCGTCGGCGAAGTGCTGGATATCGCTGTCGACATCCGCAAGAACTCGCCCACTTTCGGCAAATGGACAGGCACCATTCTGTCGGCGGAAAACAAGTTGCAGATGTGGATCCCGCCCGGCTTTGCACATGGATTCCTGGTCCGCAGCGAGTACGCCGAATTTCTCTACAAGACTACCGATTACTGGATGGCCGAGCACGAACGCTGCATCCTGTGGAACGATCCGGCCATCGACATCGACTGGCGCGCGGAAGCCGCCCCCTTGCTGTCGGCCAAGGACGTCAACGGCAAACTGCTGGCCGACGCCGAGGTGTTCGCATGAAAATCCTGCTCACCGGCCAGAGCGGCCAGATCGGCAATGAGCTGGCGCAAAGCCTGCAAGGTCTTGGCGAGATAGTCTCGTTCTCGCGTCAGCAAATGGACCTGTCGGATCTGGACCAGATTCGCGACGCCATCCGCGCCGCGCGTCCCGACCTGATCGTCAACCCGGCGGCCTACACCGCCGTGGTCAAGGCCGAGAGCGAACCGGAGCTGGCCATGCGCATCAACGGCGAAGCGCCCGGCGTGATCGCGGAAGAAGCGCAGCGCCTTGGCGCGCCGGTGGTGCACTACTCGACCGACTACGTCTTCGACGGCACGCAGGATACGCCTTACGACGAAGCAACGCCGACGCATCCGATCAATGTCTACGGCCAGAGCAAATGCGCCGGCGAAGAAGCCATCGCGCGGCACTGCGAGGCATACTGGATCCTGCGCACCAGCTGGGTCTACAGCGTCGGTGGCGGCAACTTCCTCAAGACTGTGATCCGCCTCGCGCAGGAACAGGAAAAATTCACCATCGTCGGCGACCAGTTCGGCGCGCCGACGTGGTCGAAGACCATCAGCGACGTCACGCGCCGCCTGCTGGTCAATCAGCAAGCCACGCCCGGCACGCTGATCGACCTCGACCATCTGCGCCGCACCAGCGGCATCTACAACCTCACCGCCGCGGGCGAGACGTCCTGGCATGGCTATGCCTCCTTCATCGTCGAACGCTTGCAAGCCTTGCAGATACCGGTGAAAGTCGGCGGCCCCGGCGTCATCACACCGGTGCCGTCCAGCACCTATCCCGTGCCGCCGCATCGCCCCAAGAATTCGCGATTGTCGGGCGCAAAACTGGCGTCGACTTTCGGCGTGAGCATGCCGCAATGGCAGACCGATGTCGCCACCTGTCTCGACGAAATTATCCGCGCATATAGTCTGGAAGACGGGCGCAAGCTGGTTTGATAAAAAAGAAGAATGCCTGCCGCGAGCATCGCTCCGGCAGGCTGGAGGAAGTCAGTTGCTCGGCACGTACAAAGTCTGATCGCCTTGCGTGATCAGGTTCAGTTGTCCCATGAACTGCTCGAAATTATCGCCGCCGCAAATCGATCGCAGGTAACGCAACAGCAAATAGCTGCCTAGGCGCTCGGCGCAGAACGCCCAGGCGCGCGACTGATAGCCTTCGCGCTTGACCTGATAGCGCTGCACGCAGGCCCATGCCACCGCTTCAATATCGGCAATGCTCTTGAGCCAGAAGTCAGCCGGAAACACGCCCAGTTCGACGCCGCCCATGAAGAACACGCGCTCGTCGAAAAAGAGTTCGACTTCGTTGCTGTGCAGGACGCCCAGCTCGACCGCTTCCGCCGCGAAACGCAACATGTCTTCCACATGATGCGCGCGCGCATAGTGTTTCAGGTAGCCGGCGCTCTGGCCGTCGGCGAGAAAGCCGCAGGTCTTGCCGACCAGCAGCGTGCTTGAACCGGGATCGAGCATGCTGTCGAAAGTCCGCTGCGCCAGGTCCTTGTTCGACACCACATCCATCATCCAGTTGTCTTCCGCCGGCACGCCGCTGATACGGTCGCGCGAGATGAATTTCCGGTACATGCAGACGCCGATGCGTTTGACGTTCGGGTAGTTCTTGAGGATGTGATTGCGCAGAGCGAAGTTGCCCACCATGCCGCCGACGATAGGGTGATAAGGCACCCACTGCGGCGCCAGCTCGCGCAGATTGAGGCGTCCTTCCGCCTGCGATTCGCCGAGATAAATCGGCGTGACGAAATCGGGGAAGCGAATCGGCAACTCGACGTGCGTGATGCAGCCATAGACCAGCTCGGCGTCATGTCCGCCGGCGACGGTTTGCGGCGCGGCCGATTCGACTGCCGACTCTGCCGCTGATTCTGCTGCCGTCGCTTTTTCCTGCTTGGAGAATTGCAGGATGCTGTTGCGCAGCGCCAGGAATTTGTCGATGCAGGCAATGTCGCCGGTCGCGAGATAGTCCCGCTTCATGCCGTCGAGTTCGGACAGCTGGTCCTGATACGCGAGCAAACTCAGATCGGACAACGGCAACTTCGCATGATCGAACACAGCGATGCGCAGTTGCTGATCCAGCGCCAGCACCAGCGATGCGATGCGCTCCGTCAGCAGGGACTTCATCGTCGCTTGCGGCGCGCCGGCACCGGCAGACGGAGCGTTGAGTCGAGCTGCCAGCGCATCGTTGCCGGACTCAGCCAGCTCAAATACTTTTTCCGCCAGGTCGAACCAGGTCTTCCAGAACACCGGCTTGGCGACGACATAGCCGGTATGCGCGACCGCGCGAAAATCGGTGACGAATTCGCGCAAGTCGAGCGACAGGCCGACGGCCTCCAGATAATCTTGCGCAAGTTGCTGCAGGCCGGGATGGCGGAACTCGCCTTCTTCAAACACGTTCAGGAAACACGCCGCATCACGGGTGAACGGAAAGAAAAGATAGGCGTCCTTGTCCGGATTCTGATCGACGAAAGCGGCAATCTGCTCCGCGCCCAGACCGGTCTTCTGAACGAAGTCGGCCGGGACAAAACCGTACAGTGCTTCTTCGTCGACGGCTTCGTTCATGAAATAGGCGCGAATGGCGGCGTAGTCGCCCCAGTCTTCGCGACCGTCGCTACCTTCGCGAGGCAAGGCCATGAAGCCGGTGTCGGCGTTGCGCGCTATCTGGTACAGGTAAATGTTCATGGAATAGTCAGTACGTATCAGTGCATTCATGCGCCCGGGAGAGCGTCTATGCGAGCTTCAGAATTACCACACCTGCATGTGCGGCACGGCAATCGCAAAACGTCCGCCCCAGCTGCGAATCTCGGCAAGCTGCGCTTCCACTTCCGCTTTCAGGTTCCAGGGCAGGATCAGCACATAATCCGGCCGCGCCGCCAGCAATGCCGCCGGCGAGACGATAGGCACATGGCTGCCCGGCATGTACTTGTCCTGCTTGGACGCTGCGGCATCCGCCACCAGCGGCAGCAGGTCGGCATGCACGCCGGAATAATTCAGCAGCGTGTTGCCCTTGGCGGCAGCGCCGTAGGCCATCACCTTTTTGCCGAGGCGTTTTTGCTCGAGCAGGAATTGCAGCAGATCCAGCTTGATCTTTTCGGCGCGCGCTTGGAAGCCCTGGTAGGTCGCGATCGTCTCCAGGCCGAAATCCAGCTCCTGCTGCTGTACGCGGCGCAATGCAGCGGTGGGCTGATGCGCAGCCTTGTCGTGGCAGGCATACACGCGCAGGCTGCCGCCGTGGGTCGGGATCTGGTCCACGTCGTACACGCGCAAACCCAGCGTGCGCATCATGCGGTCCACGCTGCCCAGCGCCAGATAGGAAAAATGCTCGTGATAAATCGTATCGAACTGGCTTTGCCCGATCAGATTCAGCAGATGCGGGAATTCGATCGTAATGCTGCCTTCATCCTTCAGCAACACTGCCATGCCGCCCAGGAAATCGTTGATGTCCGGCACGTGCGCCAGCACGTTGTTGGCCGCAATCAGGTCGGCCTTGCCGTCGCGCGCCGCAATGTCCTGCGCCAGCTTCACGCCGAAGAACGCTTCGACAATCGGAATACCCTTGGCGCGCGCCGCATCTGCCGTGCTGGTGGTCGGCTCCACGCCAAGGCAGGGAATGCCGCGCTGCTGCACGTATTGCAGCAGGTAGCCGTCGTTGGCGGCGAGTTCGACCACCAGCGAATTCTGGTCCAGCGCCAGTCGCGCTGCGATCATCTCGACGTAGTCGGCGGCGTGCTTGAGCCAGGTGGTCGACGTCGACGAAAAATACGCATAGTCGGATTCAAACAACTGGTCGTAATGCGCGTAATCCTGCGTCTGCACCAGCCAGCAGGAGCGGCACACCATCACGCGCAGCGGGTAGTAGGTTTCCGGCCGCATCAGGTCTTCCTGACGCAGATAGGCATTCGAGGGCGGTGAGAAACCCAGATCGATAAACGTATCGTGCAGGTCGGTCTGGCAATGACGGCATTTCATAAGCTGATCCCGGAAAAATCGGCGCCCAGCAGGGGATGCTGCAGGTCGCGTTCGGATAAATTCTGTGGCGGCAAGGGCCAGGCGATGGCAACGCGAGGGTCGTCGTAACGCAGCGCGCCCTCGGCTGCCGGCGTATAAGGCGCGGTATGCAGATACAGCATCTGCACTTCATCGGTCAGCGCCTGGAAACCGTGGGCGCATCCCTCGGGAATCAGCAAGGCGCGGTCGTCCCCCGCTTCCAGCTCGAAGCCGCGCCAGGCCAGAAAGGTCGGCGAGCCGCGGCGCAGGTCGACGACGACGTCGAAGATTTTCCCGGTCAGGCAGCGGATGATTTTTTTCTCTGCATGCGGCGCGTGCTGAAAATGCATGCCGCGCACGCTGCCGCGTTGCACTGTATGGGAGTGATTGATCTGGCGGATGGTCGCGCCCTGCAGCGCATCGGCCAGGTCGCTGTCGCAGAACCAGCGGGCGAAGCCGCCGCGCTCGTCGCGACGGCGGTCGGTTTCGATCAGCAGCACGCCGGGCAGGTCGGTGGGCAACGTCTTCATGTTGACAGGCTTAAGCCCAGGTCTTCCATTGCGCCGCGCCGTTGTCCCACAGCTGGTTGAGCTGGACCTTGTCGCGCAAGGTGTCCATGCACTTCCAGAAACCGCGATGCTGCCAGTTCAGCAGCATGCCGTCGCGCGCGATGTTTTCCAGCGGCGCACGTTCGAAAATGGTGCCTTCGCCGTCCTGCAGATAGTCGAACACGCCGGCGCGGCACACCATGAAGCCGCCGTTGATCCAGCCGAGGTCGCCCGGCGGTTTTTCGCGGAAATCGTTGATGTAGCCGTTTTCGTCGGTATTGACCATGCCGAAACGCGCTTCCGGCTGCACGGTGGTCATGGTGACCAGCGCCTTGTGCCGGTCGTGATGCGCCACCAGCGCCTTGATATCGACATCGGCCACGCCGTCGCCGTAGGTCAGCATGAAATCTTCATCGCCCAGGTAATCGCGCGCCGCCAGCAAGCGGCCGCCGGTCTGGGTGTGCAGGCCGGTTTCGAGCAGCGTGACTTTCCACGGCTCGGACTTGTTGCGATGCACTTCCACCTTGTTGTCGACCAGATCGATGGTGACGTCGCCCTGGTGCAGGAAGTAATTGGCGAAATATTCCTTGATCAGGAAGCCCTTGTAGCCGAGCAGGATCACGAATTCATTGAAGCCGAAGTGCGAGTAGCTCTTCATGATGTGCCACAGGATAGGCTTGCCGCCGATTTCCACCATCGGTTTCGGACGGACATCGGTTTCTTCGCCCAGACGCGTTCCCATACCACCAGCAAGAATCACAACTTTCACAAACACCCCCAAACATAGGTCATTTCGACAGATTGTGCCGACACGGGCGACGGCATAATGTAGTTTTCGATCTTCTTGGAACCGAACCGGATTGCCTGCCACCGGCGCCGTATCCACTCTTCGAAAATTGTACGTTATATTTGGCGCCGAAAGCGTCGCAAAACGCCCGTTTCAGCAGGATTTTTCAGGGTTTTTGCACAATAATTCCCAGCCGGCGCGGTTTGCGCCGGCCGGGTTTTAGTCGTGCCCGGCCTGCGCCTTTCCGGCCGCCGGGACGAACAGATATCTGCCGCAAATAGACAACGAGGACTGCCGCTGTGACTAGCAACGCGACAAGCAAAAAACGTATCCTGATCTACACCGTCGAATCGACCTGGAGCCCCTGCCCGCAGATCCGCCTGATCCGTCCGTTCGCGCACCTGGAAGACGAGTGGGAACTGATCTGGGGCATACAAAACGGCATGCTCCAGACCGACGCCGTGGAAAGCGCGGATCTGATCCTGCTGCATCGCTTCACACCCGGCCTGCTGCCGATTTCGGCGCTGGAAGCGATCTTCAGACTGGGCAAGCCGGTGGTCTACGAATCGGACGATCTGCTCAACGAGATCCCGCACGATCATCCGGAAGCGGCCGCCGGCGCCAGCTGGAAAGAGGGCATCGAGTACACCGCGCGCCGCGCCAAAGCGATTGTCGTGTCGACCGAGTTCCTTGCCGAAAAATACCGGCCGCTCAATCCGCACGTCCATGTCTTGCCGAATTACCTGGACTACGATCTGTTTTTCCGTCCGGTGCCGGCGCCGCTGCCGGACGACACCATCACCATCGGCCTGCTCGGCTCGTCGATACAGCCGTCCAACTTTGCCTTGGTGGACAAGTCCCTGCGAACGCTGTGCGAGCGCTACGGTTCGCGACTGAAGATCCATTTCGTCGGCTGGGAATGCCCGAAAGGCTGGGAGAACCATCCCAACGCCATCTTCCAAAGCTTCATCCACGAGTATGTCGACTACGCCGCCCAGCTCAAGCAATGGGCCTGGAACATCGCGCTCATCCCGCTGGCCAGCGACGAATACAACCAGTGCAAGAGCTACATCAAGTGGCTGGACTATTCCGCTGCCGGGATTGCGTCGGCGTTCAGCGACGTCTCGGTGTACAACCAGGTCGTCACGCACGACCAGACCGGATTCCTGCTGCCCAATGACGACCAGGCGTGGCTGGACACCATCACGCTGCTGATCGAATCGCAGGAAAAGCGGAAAGCCATCGCCCAGGCAGGACAGGATGAAGTCCGCCGCGACTTCGACCTGCGCGCAAAAGCCGCGTTGTACAACAGCGTCTACAGCAGCCTTGTCGACCGGCCGAAAACGATAATCCCGGCCCACCCGGCTGCAGCTGCAACAGCGACTGCCGCCGCCCCTGCCGCCACCACACCAACTTCGGATGCCATCGCGATGAAAAAGAACATCCTGCAACTCCACTACAACGAAGCCACCCGCCGCTCGCTGGATCCCGGCTTCATTCCGCTGGAAGTGGTCGGCAATCCGCGTCCCGACTGGTTTGAATTCTGGGCCATCCGCGACTACTTCCTGAACAACGATCTCAATGCCGACGAGTACTACGGCTTCCTGTCGCCGCAGTTCCACAACAAGAGCGGCTTGCAGGCGCATCAGGTGCATGCGTTCATGGACAGCAATCCCGGCGCCGACGTGTACACCTTCTCGCCCACCATGTCCGATGCGGCGTGTTACCTGAACGTGTTCGAGCAGGGCAACCGCCGCCACCCCGAACTGCTGCCGATCACCATCGAACTGATGCGCGCCGTCGGCCTGGAAGTCGACATTCAGAACCTGATCAATAATTTCCGCACCACGGTCTATTGCAACTACGTCGTCGCCAAGCCGGTCTTCTGGGAAAAGTGGTTTGCCATCAATGAGCGCATGTTTGAAATCGCCGAAGCCGGCGACAGCGCACTGGCCAGAAAGCTGACCGAAGTCACCGACTACGGCAAGAGTACGGTGCAGATGAAAGTGTTCATCATGGAGCGCATCGCATCGCTGGTGCTGGCATTGATGCCGGAACTGCAGATCGTCAATCTGCAAGTCGGCGCCATGCGCATCGGCAATCCGCTGTTCTATCCGTGCCGCGATGAGATGGTCATGCTCGATGCGCTCAAGACGGCGTACAGCCAGTCGGGCGATCCGGCCTACCTGCAACGCTTCCGCGCGCTGCGGCATGAGGTGTTGCGTCGCTGCGATACGGAATATTTCTCCGAGCAGGCGACCGACTTTTTCTGACCTGCTGCTTCCCGGACGGGAAGCAGCGCTACCGACGCTCCTCGTTACTGCGCTTCGTCATTGAGGCGCAGGAACAGCGACGATCGTCAAATACCTTCAGCCAGGCCGAAGTCTGCGTAGCTGTTGACGAACTTCGGCTCAACCGCTTCAAACACCAGCGCATCGCCGATCAGCTTGTCTTCGTAATATTCGCCGTCGAACAAACCGGGGAAGCGGATCAGCGCCATCACGACCTTTTCCAGCGGCCCGGCGCCGAGATAATAAGCGCCGCCGTTCGCCCACGGGCGCAACACCGGCTTGCCGTAGACGCGGCGATTCAACGCCGGATCACGGCACTCGCCCCAGTGCTGGCAACGGTCGTGATCCAGATCGGCGGAGCGTACGCCGGCATAGGCGTTTTCCTGAGCCAGCGCGGCCAGGCTTTGACGCAGTTTTTCCGGCTCGCGCAGACTCATGCGGTCTTCAAGCTTGAGTACGCCGACGTTGTCGCCGATGTTTTCGTAGACCCAGGTCAGCGCCGCAGCCACCTTTTTCGGCGTGCCTTCGTAGGCATCCGAAGCACTCACCTGCAATGCGCGCACATGTTTGATGGACGGCGCATCAGATCCGCTGACGATCATGTATTCGATGTTGGCATTATCAAACTGCGCAGCCAGACGCAAGGCCTTTGCCTCGCTCTTCTTGCTGCTGACGATCATCACGATATTCTTGACGCCCGAGCTTTTCTTCACGACGTTCTTGTAGTCGCCGATGATCTCGCTGTTGTAAGGCATGGTGGCGATCGCGGTCTTCAGCCAGGCCAGCGAGGCGCTGGCGTTGCCGCGCGCCTGCTCGACCTGAAAACGCTTGTAATCCAGCGCCCATTTATAGCCGGAGGGAATGTGCAGGAACTCCTCTTCCAGGCGATCGCATTCTTTCAGGATGCCATCCCAGGTGAGTGGCGATACGGGCAATTGCAGCACCGTGGTGGCGCGTTGATTGAAAGTCATAGTGATCTCATTGAAGTCGTTGGGGCGGTGATCGCAGCCGGCATCCGCGCCGGATCAAAAGCCCAGTTTTTTGATTTCCGTCTCGGTGTTGACGCGATACACCAGACGTTCGAAACGGTCGGTCCAGTCGTCGGTCAGGTTTTTCAGCAGCAAACTCTTGCCGGCGGAAGTGACGCTCTTGCGCAGGCTGTCGTTGGTCAACATCATGCGGATGTTGGTCGCCAGGATATCGACGTTGCCGACCGGATGCATCATGGCGTTGCGCGCATGGCGCAGGCCGACATGGCGGTAGGTCTCGAGGTCGGAGAGGCACACCGGCACTTCCAGCTCGAACGCTTCCCAGATCGTCAGCGGCTGCGACTCGCTGTCGCTGGCCAGCACGAACAGATCCGCGGAAGCCATGTACGACAAGGCGACTTCGTTCGGCAATTCTCCGAGCATGCGATAGCGCTCCGGGAAAGCGTCCGCGAGCTTGCGCGCGCCTTCCGCCAGTTGCAAATACTTGCCGATGAAAACGCATTCGATCTGGTTGCGCAGATCCGCCTCCAGACTGTCGATCGCCATGATGGTGTCGGCGACGCGCTTGCGCGGCTCAATGGTGCCGATACTCACAATGCGCTTTTTATTCGCCGGCTTCGACTCCGGCTGGAGATTTTCCTGACGGTAGATCGCATCGTTCCAGAACGGCATGACATGCACCGTGGCAGGACTGTCGAACAGGAAGCTGCCATACACGATGCGCTGGAATTCAGTCTGGAACACGATATGCGACGCATGCTTGAAACCTTCCGCGAGCTGAGGAAAGCGCAGGATCATGTCGCGGCCGACTTCCGCTTCGTGTATCCACCAGATCACGGGGACTTTAGGCGCTGCCTGGGCAACATGCGCACCGGACAACAGCGTATTGGCGATCAGCAGATCGATGGCGCCGGCCTGGATGTCCTTGACGATGGGAATGCCCAGTTCTTCGAATTTCTTCTTGATCTCGCCTTCGCCGTCGATACGCGCCATGACCGACACTTCATGGTTCTGCACCAGACGTTCGGCCAGACGCAGCATGGCGATGCTGGCGCCGGTGGTGTAAAACTCGTCATTCAGGAGGAGAATCTTCATGCACAACCTTAAAAAACCGTTTTCAATAGCGATCTGATGCCGCCCGCTTGTCTGTTTTCTTCTGCAAGGGCAAGTCTTCATGCGCACCATCGGCAGCATCATCAGCCGCCATTTGGCGCTTACCATCTTAATGAGAACAGCCGCCATCAAAGGGTCGAGAACATGCGGAAATGACCCTCAACTTTGCATTTGGACAAGCTTTCTCAGCCGTCGCAGAAGCAGGCGCGTGCTACACTTTCAGCTTATTTTCCTCCCCGATCCTGAACGTATGAACGTCGTCATCCTCGCCGCCGGCATGGGCAAACGCATGCAATCCGCGCTTCCCAAAGTGCTTCATCCTCTCGCCGGCAAGCCGTTGTTGGCGCACGTCGTCGACACCGCAAAGACGCTCGCGCCCTCCACATTGTGCGTGGTCTACGGCCATGGCGGCGACGCCGTTCCCTCGAGCTTTGCCGATGCCGGCCTGTCATTCGCCCTGCAGGAGCCGCAGCTCGGCACCGGTCACGCGGTCGCACAGGCGCTGCCCTTTATCGATGACAACACGCCGACGCTGGTGCTGTACGGCGACGTACCGCTGACCACGCCGGCGACGCTGCAGCGTTTGCTGGCGGCGGCCGGCGACGACAAACTGGCCGTCCTGACCGTGACCGTGGCGGATCCGACCGGCTACGGCCGCATCGTGCGCGAACACGGCAAGATCACCCGCATCGTCGAGCAAAAGGACGCCAACGAGGCTGAACGCGCGATCCAGGAAGTCAACACCGGCATCATCGCCGGCCCGACCGCCAGGCTGCGCACCTGGCTGGCGGCGCTGTCCAACGACAATGCCCAGGGCGAGTATTACCTGACCGACGTCATCGCCGCCGCCGTTGCCGATGGCGTCGAGGTGGTGTCGGCCCAGCCGGCCGATATCGCGGAAACCCTGGGCGTCAACAGCAAGGTGCAGCTGGCCGAACTCGAACGCGCCTATCAGCGCCGCATCGCCAACACCCTGCTGGAACAAGGCGTCACCCTGCTCGACCCCGCGCGCCTGGATGTGCGCGGCACACTGGCCTGCGGCCGCGACGTCAGCATCGATGTCAACTGCATCTTCGAAGGCAAGGTCGAGATCGCAGACGGTGCCGTCATCGGCGCCAACTGCATCATCAGGAATGCCCGCATCGGCAAAGGCGCGCAGATCAAGCCGTTTTCGCACATCGACGACGCCGTTGTCGGCGCCGCGGCGCAAGTCGGCCCCTACGCGCGCCTGCGCCCCGGCACCGAGCTGGGCGAAGATGTGCACATCGGCAACTTCGTGGAAGTCAAAAAGAGCAAGATCGCCGCGCGCAGCAAGGCCAATCACCTGGCCTATATCGGCGATGCGACCATCGGCTCGGGCGTCAACGTCGGCGCGGGCGTCATTACCTGCAACTACGACGGCGTCAACAAATTCGAAACCATCATCGAAGACGACGTCTTCGTCGGCAGCGACAGCCAACTGGTCGCCCCGGTGCGCATCGGCAAGGGCGCGACCATCGGCGCCGGCACCACGCTGACCAAGGATGCGCCGGCAGATCAGTTGACGCTGTCGCGCGCCAAGCAGATGTCGCTGCCCGGCTGGACCCGCCCGGTCAAGATCAAGAAGTAAAGCTCAGGAAATAAAGCTCAAGAAGTAAGACTCAGGAAGCCAGGCGACAAGCGTGCTGCGCCTGCTTCAAACCGCGATCCGCGTTTCGAACTTGCTGCGGTGAATGGAGAAATAGCTGCGCACGTTGCGCACGTTCTTGTGCGTGGCGAACAGCCGGTGCGCCAACGCGTGATAGGCGGGCATGTCCGCCACCTGCACCATCAGCACGAAGTCCGGCCCGGGCGAGACGCGGTAGCACTGCAGCACCGCCGCCTCGCCCGCCACCAGCGCCTCAAACTCGACCTGCCGCTCGTCGCCCTGCTGATCCAGCGTGATCTCGACGACAGCCGTCAGCGCAGGGCCGAGTTTCTCCGGCGCCAGCAAGGCCACCTGGCGTGCAATCACCCCGGCATCCACCAGCCGCTTGACCCGCCGCAGGCAAGTCGGCGCCGACGCGTGCACCCGCTCGGCCAACTGGTGATTGGTCTGGGAGGCGTCGTCCTGCAGCGCGTTCAGGATCCGCTTATCCAGGTCGTCGATATCTATTTTTTCCATTTACAGTCAATATTTGAAATATTATTTCAACACGTATATACACTGGAATAATAATCCAAATATTAATAAATTTAGAAATCTTATTTCATATCGCCTGACCTAAGATGAGCCCACTCACTCAATTACGAAAGGCAGCATATGTGCGGAATCGTCGGCGCCGTGGCGCAAAAGGATGTCACTCCAATTTTGCTGGAAGGATTGAAACGCCTCGAATACCGCGGCTATGACTCCTGCGGCGTGGCCGTGCACATGGACGGCAAACTGCAACGCTCGCGCAGCACCTCGCGTGTTGCCGAGTTGCAAAAACAAGTCGCCGAGACCCACCTGGCCGGCTTCACCGGCATCGCCCACACCCGCTGGGCCACCCACGGCGCGCCGGCTACCCACAACGCACACCCGCACTTTTCGCGCGACCGCATCGCCCTGGTCCACAACGGCATCATCGAGAACTACGAAGAACTGCGCAAGGAATTGCAAGACGCAGGCTACGTCTTTGAAAGCCAGACCGACACCGAAGTCATCGCCCACCTGGTCGACCACATGTATACCGGCGACCTGTTCGACACCGTGCAACAAGCCGTACGCCGCCTGACCGGCGCCTACGCCATCGCCGTCTTCTGCGTCGACGAACCGCACCGCGTGGTCGCCGCGCGCCAAGGTTCGCCGCTGATCCTCGGCGTCGGCCAGGGACAAAACTTCGTCGCCTCCGACGCCATGGCGCTGGCCGGCACCACCGACCAGATCGTCTACCTGGAAGAAGGCGACGTGGTCGACCTGCAACTGCAACGCTACTGGATCGTCGACGTCAACGGCAAACCGGCCGAACGCGAAGTCAAGACCGTGCACGCCTTCACCAGCGCCGTCGAACTCGGCCCGTACCAGCATTTCATGCAAAAGGAAATCTTCGAACAGCCGCGCGCCATCGCCGACACGCTCGAAGGCGTCGACGGCATCATGCCGGAACTGTTCGGCGACGGCGCCCACAAGGTGTTCAAGCACATCGATTCGGTGCTCATCCTTGCCTGCGGCACCAGCTACTACTCCGGTCTGACCGCCAAGTACTGGATCGAGTCGATCGCCAAAATCCCGGTCAACGTCGAAATCGCCAGCGAATACCGCTACCGCGACAGCGTCGCCAATCCGAAATCGCTGGTCGTCACCATCTCGCAAAGCGGAGAAACCGCCGACACGCTGGCCGCACTGAAACACGCGCGCGCGCAAGGCATGAGCAACACACTCACCATCTGCAACGTCGCCACCAGCGCCATGGTGCGCGAGTCGCAGCTGGCCTACATCACACGCGCCGGCGTCGAAGTCGGCGTGGCCTCCACCAAGGCATTCACCACGCAGCTGGCGGCGCTGTTCCTGCTGACGCTGGCGCTGGCGCAAACCCGCGGCCTGCTCAGCGACGAACAGGAAGCCGCCCATCTCAAGGCCATGCGCCATCTGCCGGCGGCACTGCAAAGCGTGCTCGCGCTGGAACCCAGCATCGTCGCCTGGGCCGAAGCATTCGCGCGCAAAGAAAACGCCCTCTTCCTCGGCCGCGGCCTGCACTACCCGATCGCACTCGAAGGCGCACTGAAGCTCAAGGAAATCACCTACATCCACGCCGAAGCCTATGCCGCCGGCGAACTCAAGCACGGCCCGCTGGCGCTGGTCACGGAAGAAATGCCGGTCGTCACGATTGCGCCGAACGACGCCTTGATCGAAAAACTGAAATCCAACATGCAGGAAGTCCGCGCCCGCGGCGGCCAGCTATACGTCTTCGCCGACGCCGGCTCCAGCATCACCTCCAGCGAAGGCCTGCACGTCATCCGCCTGCCGGAACATTACGGCCTGCTGTCGCCGATCCTGCACGTGGTGCCCTTGCAGCTGCTGGCGTATCACACCGCGCTGGCGCGCGGGACGGACGTCGATAAGCCGCGGAACCTTGCGAAGTCCGTGACAGTTGAGTGAGGGGGAAATTGGTATTTTTTAGGAAATGAAAGGCTTCCTTTTTTAAAGAAAGCCTTTCACTCAAGGGCGTTCAAAACCGCCGGCAAAACCTGGTCGTCGCAGTGGAAAGCCGGCAGCCATTGGATCAGCTCTCGACTGCTGCAGCCAATTCCTCCGGCGACAAGACCAGGCCCAGCCAATGCAACGAAGAGTCGCTCGTCTCCGGGGATGTTCTCCCCCATTCCGGCCTGTTTGCCGTTGCCTGGTTCTTCTCGCCATACGCGATTCTGTTGGCTTTCCTTGCCAGCCGCAGTGCGGCTCTTTGCATATACAAATCGCCGTGATCCGCGATCTTGCCAAGCATGGTTCGCAGTTCACAACATGCCAATTGCGCCTGGGCCAACTGGTGCCAGAAGCCGGACGCATTCCAGCGCCGGAACCGCATATACGCCGCAAACGGCCTGCCGAATTCAGGCGGCAGATTGCGCCATGCCCGTTGATGCGTGACCACCCACAATACCGCCTCGATATACAAGCGATTGTTCTTTGCGCGCACTCCGGGGCTGTATTCCGTCCCGGTCAACAGCGGCGCCAGTTGCCGCCATTGTTCGTCGTTCAGTCGCATGCGGTGCTCCGGTATTTCATTCATCGTGACATTCTCCCTTCTCGCCAAAACTCATCGTCTGCCCGCGCTTGCTAGAAATCGGAATCGAACATCACGGTGACATTGCCTTTGTAGTTGCCGCCCGGATATCGCATCATTTCGGCGACGCTGGCCTGCCCCACTTCAAAGTGCAGCAGCGAGCGTTGATTGACGATGTACGACGCGCTGGACAAACGTTCTGCAGTGAATTTATCCGTGCCCAGCAGCTGTTTATGTACAAAGCTGCCGGTGGACTCGGCAATGATCCCGGGCAAGGTGACCGCGACCTCAAGCGGGACGGTATGGTTGTCGTTTGTATTGTGTATGCCGCATTGCCCCGCCACCCGGTACTCGCAATCGCTGAGATACACCATGAATGGCCCAGACGACCATAACCTGAACGGCATCTCGCGGCGCAAAGCCGGCGGCGTCCTGCCCTGGTTGGCCCACTGGCTCCAGCCGCCTGGCGGTTGCAACAGGACACGCTCACTGCCGGGAGGGAAGTCCAGCTGGAATTTGTGGTCTACGGTCAGTTCGAATTTGAAGGTAATAGAGTCATGATTGTAGCGACCCTTGCCTATATCGATTTGTTGGCCCGAACCAATGGAGTACCTGAGCTCGCCCGTATAGACGCCATTTTTCATCGCGAGAGGATTGGGTGTTTCAAGCAGATAAGCTACACTTGCCTCTTCAACGAAGCCATCAGACGAGAAGGATTCACCATTGCTTTCGCGACTGCATGCCACATGACCTTCAGGGACAGACCAATTGAACCAAATGCTAGAACCAGCAGCAACGAATCCCCCGAGACCCAAACAGCCACCTGTAGAAGCGCCTTCGGTGTGTGCATTATTGACCATAATTCTGACGAAATCGACCGCCCCCCCCTCCGCTCTTTGAAATAGGGTCGCCAACCTAAAGCGAACCAGAGCGCTCTCCCCATCATCGCCATAGACAGGCACTTCCTTCCAGCCACCATCGACACGCTGATAAATCAGCTCATCGATTGATCCGTGACTTTGAAATTGCCGAACGTGCATTAGGCGTGGATTCGCCGATATGATGGTTGAAGATTCCCCATCACGACATACATAAGAAAAAAATCCAACACAATGGCCCGATGGGGGTGTTTTGTCCACAAATTTATTGTGCGAAGGATTGGCTGCTGAAGGTTCAAATCTCGCGATAATCTTTATATCAACTGCCATGGCATGACCCGCAAAGCCGCCCCCCAGCGCCAGTACGGCAAGTAACAGCGCCGAGCGCCCCATCCATCGTGGTAATTTCATGTGCATTCCTTAACTCTGGTGATCGTCGGTTGCCGCTTGCACGACGGTGGCCCGGCAGGCAACGTCGCCCACCATCAAGGCGCCTGCCTCGCGCTTGTGTTGCGCGGTATCGAATGCAAACTGGCAGCCGCCGCCCAGTTCTTTATGGCGAATATCCAGCGACGGCGCGGCTTCGCTCATTTCCACCGCAAAGAAGCCGTCGGCTTCGGTGACGCTGCGGCCGGCGTGATTGATGACGTGAGCGCCCTTGAGCGGCACGCCCTCATGATCGACCAGGCGGCCCATGACGGTGACGGTTTGCATGATGCGTATCTGTTGATAAGCGACACCGCCCTTGTTCAGGTGATAGCTGGCGGCTGCCGGCTGGATGACCGCGGTCGGCGCGTGCGGACCGTCGAAATCGAATTGCAGGGTGCCGGCCTTGAAGGCCGCAACCGGCACGAAGTTGCGCCCCGTTTTCAGTTCGATGCCGTGGCCGCCGCTATCGTCGGCGCGCAGCGCCAGGCCGGCCACATCGGAGACCACGTCGACGATGACGCCGGCGTTGGCCGACAATGCTTCGCCGGTGGCCGCCACGCGGTCGGCGCCGAACGCCACTGTGCTTTCGAGGTTGACGCCGCCGCTGGCGCCGCCCTGCAGCGAAGAACGCTGCACATAGCCGTCGCCGCGCACCATGTCGCTCTTGAAATCGGCGTTGCCGGACAGGCCCAGGCCGTAGCGGTCTACCGAGGCGGTAGCGCCGACATTGCGCAACAAGCTGTCCTTGAGTTCCTGCTGGTAACTCAGCGAAGCATATTGATCGCGGCCGCTGCCCTGGCTGGCGGCGCGCGTGCCGGTGGTGGCGGAGATGCGACGGCCCTCTTTGCCGAGGGCGATATTCAGGGTGAGCGCCAGACCGCGGTTGCGCCGGGCGCCGTTGCTGGCGTTGTTGGGCCGATCGAAGACGGAAACACGCCAGACGCCGTCGCTGCCATACACCTGGCCGCGATGGTGCAGCGACAGATCAAGGCCGACGCCGTTGCTGGCGCCGACGCTGTGCGAGAGCCGGGCCGAACCGTTGCTCTTGTCGGTCAGGCGATGGTTGAGGCTCAGCGCGGTGTTCTGGTTCATGCCCTGGTAACGTGCGGCGCCGTTCAGGTCGCGGTCCTTCACGCCGAGATTATCCAGCCAGGCGCGATTGTGACTCAGCACGACGCTGCCTTTGGCGTAGGAAAAAATGGATTGGGCGTCGACCCCGGTGCCATAGCCGCCGCTGCGATAGACGTTGGCGTAGAGCCGGGTGCGATCCGCCACATCCCAATCGACCGAGGTGCCTAACTGGAGCTGGCTGCCGACCACCTGGGTCGACAAGCCCACGACAGCACGCGGGTGCAGCAGATAATTGAGCACGCCGCCGGCGGCGAGATCGCCGGCCTGCTCATTGCGTTCACTGTCGAACAGCGATTGCTGCTGGCCGGCGAACACGCTGTAGCGCCAGCGCTGTTGCGGATCGCGCCAATTGTTGGGCTTGTAGATGAGCTCGGTGCTGCGCGAGGTCACGACGCCGTCTTCCACCAGCCGCAGCTCTACTTCATAGATGCCGCCGGGCAGCTGGCGGCTGTCGATCACTTGCAAACCGGCTTGCACCGGCTGGCTATTGATCAGCGTGCCGTTGCGATAGATTTCCACCATGCCTTCGCGGTTGGCCGTGACGTAGACCGGGTAGACGCTGGCGGCGGCGCTGTTGACGCTGAGGCTGTCGGAGCTGCCGGCCATCACGCCCAATGTGGTAAACGCGCGGCTGCCGGCAACCCGCGGCTGGCGGCTGACGCCGATCGCATCCGGCAAGAAATAGCCGGCGCGGACAAAGTGGCCGTCCAGCTCGCGCTGCAGGAACAGGCGCTGCACGGAATGGCGCGGATTGCCGGTGTTGCCGGCGCTCTGGTCGACTTGCAGGTTGCCCATCGCCGTCCAGTTGCCGATGCTGCCTTGCGCTTCGACCGCATAGCGGCCGGCCCAGCTTTGGCCGGCGCCGCCGGCGGCATTGAGGTAGTTGCGCAGGATCAGGCCGCTGCTGCCGCCTTCCGGCAACGCATGGAAGCGGGCGTTGCCGTCGTCGCGCTCTGCCGCCGAAGTGACGATGGCAAGTACGGAATTTTCCAGGCTGTAATGCAAGGCAAGCAAGCCGCTGCTGCAGTCGCGTTCGCAGCTGCCGAGGCGACGCGGTTCCTGCAAGACATCCGTCCAGCGCTGACGCTCGGACGGCCCGAGCTTGCTGTCGCTCACATCGGTAAAACTCACCAGTTGCACGGTTTCTTCACGCGTCAGCAGAACGGTGGCGTCGCCCAGGAACTTGCCATCCAGCTCGACCCGGATCGCCAGCGGCGTATCGAAGAAATGGTCGCGGAATTCGGCCGGCAGGCCCTGGGCCTGAGTGAGAATCGCCATGCCGCCGGCGGCGGCCGGCATGGCGGAATTTGCCAGCACGACGCTGCTGCTCCAGGCCACGATCATGGCGCCTGCCATTCTTGTGAAGGTAAAGATGTTGTTCATAAGAGACCATTTTCCGTAGTGAAGACATGCGCATCTGTATGCCATACCAGCTATATAAAGTAGGAATTCGGGATGCGATCTATCTTGCACAGGACAATCTGTGAAAAGTGGCCTCCGCTTCTTGTGGTTCGTCGAAAACGGAGGGCGCACCGCCCCCCGTTGTCAACAATTAGGGCGTTGGCGCCTCGCTCTCAAACGTCAGCGCCACAACACCGGCGTACATACCAGGCTCAAAACCGGTACCCGGTGCAATTGCGGAAATCGTCAATTCTGCCGTTTGACCGCTCGCCGCTTCTGGTGCGGTATACAAGGTTGCTGGCGTACCGACAGCCAGTGTTTTGTTAGCGACGTCGACTGTCAGGTCAAAACTTTTGCTGGCATCCGCAACGTTACGCATGACAGCCGGATGATCGAGATGCGCTGTAATCGGACCCAGGGTGCTTTTCATCTCGAAATAGTTGCCAGCAACAGGCCGCAAGGTCTCGCTATTCATATCCCACTGCATTCGCAGCGGATTATCCATCCAGCGACCAATTGGTTCGGCCCGGAAGCTGCTGGTAGGCACCTGGGCTTCCACGATCACCTGATGCTCCACTCTTTCAGCCAACGCTGCGCCGGAAGCGAACACGAGGCCGACAGAAGCAGCCATCAAGATTTTTTTTACTAACATACTATTTCTCCAAAGATTAAAAAAACCGTCCCGTCACGGAACAGGTAAAACACAGCTCCAGGATGGAACTACTTCCCGAATTCGACCGCGCGCTTGCGGTCTCCTTCGACGAGTTCGAAACGATAGTGATGCCCCGCTTCTTTCTCAAACACACGGCTGCGTTGCGGCAGCACGTGAGAGATGGTCGGTGTGGCGCATTCGCTGCCTACCGTTTTGCAATCGCGAAAGCCGTCCAGCACGATGATCGAATTGCCCTTGTTGTGGACGGTATAAGTGGTCGCCCCGTCCTGCAGTTCGGTCTGGTAATGCACCTTGGCTGGTCGCACCACCATCACTGCACCGTAGCCGGCAAGGATATTGAAGCCGGCCGACAGCGATTCCTTGTACTGCTCGGCCTGCTCTGCGCTCACGCCGAAGTCGTCGCCCTGCTCCGGCATCACCGGCGAGAAACGGACCCGAAAATAACGCTCCTTGTCACGCTCCCCCATGGCGAGCAGGCGCGTGGCTTGCATGCCGCCGGCAGGGACGATCAAGCGCGCCGGGCTGGCCACCAGGGTATTGGCCTGGTGGCCCTTGCCATGCACTACCGGCTGTACCGGTTTTTCGGTCGGGGGGGCGTCGCCCTCATAGACGATTTCATTGACGCTGACCTTGACGAAAGCAGTGCTGTCGCCGCCGTTGCGAACACGCTTGAGCAAGGTGCTTTTGCCAGGCTCAAGATATTCATACAAAGCGCCGATGCTGATGCTCGGTGCGCTGTAGGCAGAGACAGAAAGCGCTGCAAGGGCAGCAAACACGGTGATATGTTTCATAGCACCTCCATCGATAAATAAAGCGACTTGGCTTAGCCGCCGGGGTTGTAGAAAAACCATTCTTGCTGCGCACAGGCTGCTGCCGGGGATACGCGGACGAACGCTTGCCGTTTGGCTTCATGCCGGTTTTTCAGATCGGCTCAGCGCCAGGGAAGACCGCATGTTAAAGAACGATCGTTCGCCGGTATGTAGGAAAATTCTCCAAGTCAGGGACGAAGAATCTGAAATTGATAAATGTTTGTTAAAAATTGTCAGATTGCGCGTGATCGGCCTGGCGTCGACACCAGGCAAAGGCCGTTTGATGGATGACATGTGCGCGACAAGCATCAGCTTTCCGGCCCAAGCAGCGATACCTATCAGCGCGATGCCGGTATTCAATGCATGAAGACCGGCGCGGCTGTTTAGTGTCGTGTGTGGTGTGTGTGGTGTGGGGGGGGGAATATGTGAAAAAGGAAACCGATTGCGACATCGGCGTGTGAACCTGGCGTACGCAGTTCAACACTGCGTACGCGGATCAAGGTTCCGACCGCATGAAAACGCGCGGGTGCTTACAGAAAGTCACTCAGGCAGGTTGGCGCCTTACCCTGCATCGACGGGAGGCGCTAATCCGGCATCGCCGTCAGCCGGGTCAGTTCCGACTTGAGCAGATCTTCCAGTGCGGCCGTTTCGCGCATCACTGCAGCGGCCCTGCGCTGCACGTCAGGCATATCGATCAGTTGATGACAGGCTTGTTCCAGGGCGCTGCAGGCAAGGATCAAGGCTTCGGCATTGGCGATGCGGGCGCCGCCTTTGATCCGATGCGCGACGTCAGCCAGCGCTCTCCACTGCGCGCCCTGCAAGCACTGCTGCAGCTGCGCCGCGTCCTCGCGGTTGGTCGCTAGCATTGCGTGCAGCAAGTCAATGCTGATGGCAGCGTCGCCGCCCGACAGCCGATGCAGTTGTTCGAATTGCGGCGCTGCTGCAGGCGCCGGCGTCGCAAGCTGACCGGCGGCGGGTGCGGTCCGCTCCCCGGTACCGGCCGCCTGGCCCAGGCGCTGGCGCAACAGCTCCAGGCCGACCGGCTTGAACAGGCAATCGTCCATGCCGGCGTTGCGGCAGCGCACGACTTCCTCCGCCTGGGCGTTGGCGGTAAAGCCGAAGATAATGCATTTAGCGCTATACGGCTGATTTTGCTCGCTGCTGCGAATGATGTTCGCCAATTGGTAGCCGTCAATGCCTGGCATATTGCAATCGGTAACAACCACATCGAATGCGCCCGGCGCCCACAAATCCAATGCGCCGGCGCCATCCTCGGCGACGCTCACCTGATGGCCGAGGAAACGCAGTTGCTGCGCAATCACCATGCGATTCGGCGCGTGATCGTCAGCCACCAGGACGCGCAGGCTGCGGTTCTTTCCGGCTTTCTCATCGTCGGCAAGTTGCTCCGGCGCCGATGCGGCGACCGGCGGAAGCGTGGATACCGAAAACGATACGACGACCAAGGTCCCGAGCTCCGGTTCGCTGGAAAGCTGCAGCCGGCCGCCCATCATTTCTGTCAGCTTGCGGCTGATCACCAGCCCCAGCCCGGTGCCTGACTGCAGGTTGTTTTTCGCGGTGTTTACCTGGGCAAACGGCGAGAACAGTTTTTCCTGGTCGGCGTCGCTGATGCCGATGCCGCTATCTTCGATGATCAAACGGACTTGCAGCCGGTCGCCCTCCTGCATGTCGCCTTCCAGCCGCACCGCAACCGAACCGCGCTCGGTAAATTTGACGGCGTTGCTGATCAGATTGAAGGCGATCTGCTTGAAGCGCTGCGGATCGATCAGCACGTCGTCTTGTATCTGCGCATCGATTTGCAGACGCAGCTGCAAGCCTTTTTGCCGCGCCAGACCGTCGAACACGCGCACCACGGATTCCATCAATTCACGCAGGTTGGCGCGTTGCGGAAACAGATCGAGTTTTCCGGACTCGATCTTGGCGATGTCCAGGATATCGCCGATCAGGTCCAGCAAGGACTGCGCCGAACTGTAGGCGACCTCTATGGACGAGCGTTCCCAGCGGCCCTGGTCGGCGTATTTGAGCGCCAGTTCCAGCATGCCGATGATGGCGTTCATGGGAGTGCGGATTTCATGGCTCATGGTGGCCAGGAAAGTGCTCTTGGCCTGGCTCGCGGTTTCGGCCAGTTCCTTGGATTTCAGCAGCTCCTGCACCAGGCGGTCGCGTTCCGTGATGTCGATGCAGCCGCCGATGACGCCGACCAGCTGACCGTGCGAATCCTTGTAGGGACCGATCCAATGGTAGACGCGGAAGCGGTTGCCCTGCACTTCGACTTCCATATCCTGGGCGCTCTGGGCGCCTGCTTGCAGCGTTTCCCGATAGATGCGGCCGAACCGTTCCAGCAATTCTTTACTGTGTAGCGCCGCTTCTTCCAGGGTCTTGCCCATCACCTGCTGCCGCTCGACGTCGAAGAAATTCAGGTACGCCGGATTGCACAAGATCAGTCGGGCCTGGCGATCGCGGACATAGATCGGATGGGGCGTGTCGTCGATCAGGGTGTTCATGAACGCCAGCTGATCGCTCAGGGCGCGCTCGGCGCGCTTGCGCTGACCGATCTGACGGCGCAGGTAAGCGATCCAGATGAGAAAGCCCAGCGCCAGGAAAACCACTGCGGCTGCGATCTGGAACACGTAGGTGCGGTAGGTGTGCCAGGGACTGACCGCGACCTCGGCATTGCTGCGCCAGCGGCTGGTCAGCAGCGCCAACTCTTCCGGCGGAATACTCTGCAAGGCCTTGTCCAGGATAGTCAGCAGCTCCGGCGCGTCGTGGCTCACGCCGAAGGCAATGCGCGCAGGCTCGTCGCCTACCGCGGCCGCGATCTTCAGCTCGTTCCTGAAATGGCGCGTGACAAAATAAGCGGCGCCGGCCTGTGGCGTAATGGTGGCGGCGGCCTCGCCTTTGGCGACTTTCTCCAGGCCGTCGATCGTACTGTCGACGAATATCAATTGCGTGGCGGGGTACTGCCGGCGCAACAGCGGTATCAGCGAATTACCGGACGGCAGCGCCAACGGCCCCTTGCCCAGCTGCGCCAGGCCGGCGGGTGCATCGCCGACGTTACGCGTGACCAGGACAAAGGGATTGATCATGTAGGGACGGGTAAAGTCGATGTCCTTCTGGCGCTGTTCGCTGATGCTCAGGGCACCGATCACATATTGCTTGCCCGTGCGCAGCAGGTCGACCGCATCCGCCGCCGAATCGGTGCGCACTGCTTCGAATTCCAGCCCGGTGCGCATCCGTATCAGGCGCAGTATGTCGGCAGTGATGCCGTTGAATTTGCCGTCCTGGTCAAAAAAGGTCAGCGGAGCGTACAAGCCGTCGACCAGCACCGGGACTTTGGGATGCTGTTCCAGCCAGCGTTGCTCGCGCGGGGTCAAGGTCAGCCGTGTGTTCGACAAATAGACTTCGCTGCCGAGGCTCCAGCGGCTCAGTATCTGGTTGCTTTCCTCGCCGGGAATGGCGGCCAGCACAGTGTTGATGCTGCGCAGCAGATTCCGGTCTTCTTTGCGCAGCACAAATCTCAGGCTGCCGGCGGGCAGGGGACTGAAATTACCCAGCTGCAGATTGTTGTAGTAGCTTTTGGAGATCAGGTAGTTTGCGGCGATGGCATTACCCAGAAACATGTCGGCCTGACCGAATGCCACTGCGGCAAGCGCCTGCTGATAGCTGAGATAGGTGTCGACCCGGGCCTTGGGGTAGCGCTGCTGGATGACCTGCAGCGGACGATAGTGCGCCACCGTCGCCAGGCGCAAACGCTGGCCGGCGCCGCCTGCCTGCTCGTCGGTGCGCGTTACTTCCATCGGCATGTCCGCAGCATAAGCCGACGACAGGACAAAACGATCTTCGTAACCGGCGATATCGTTAGACCTTGCCAGCAGATCGATCTGCTGGTTCGCCAGGGCTTGCAGCGCGGCCTGGCGCGTCTCGAAACGACGCACACTGACCTTGACCCCCATCATTTTTCCGAGGATGGCCATGTAGTCGGCCGATATGCCTTCATAATCCCGTTCGCTGATACTGATATCGAACGGCGGCGCATCCGGCAGGCTGGTGCCTAACACCAGTTCCCGTTTGCGTCCGAGCCAGCTCCAGTCGCTTCCGTCGAGATGAAAGACCAGGTGGCTTAGCGTCGAACGACCGTGCAATTGCAAGAGTTTTCCGGCATCGTCTTCCGCCCTGGCCATGAGCGCCGCCATGCTGCACAGGCAGAACACTGCCACATAGCGAAAGAGAGCATTCTTCATTGTTCGCTGACAACGCCGTTGCGCTTGGCAAATTCGATCAGTTCGAGCAAGGTGCTCATGTTCAGCTTGAGCAACAGGCGCGTCTTGTACGTGCTCACCGTTTTGTCGCTGATGAGCATGCGTTCCGCGATATCCCGGTTCAGCATGCCTTGGGCCAGGCATTGCAGCACCTCCATTTCGCGGTTGGATAAATTGGCCAGTTGTTCGGTTTCGTTTGCCAGGCGATCGTTATGGCGGGCATCCTGCACTGCCATATTGGGAAAGTAAGTATTACCTTTCAGGATCGCCTTGACAGCGTCGATGAGGTCTTCCAGATCGCCCTGCTTCCATACGAAACCTGCTGCGCCGGCCATCTTGCAACGATGCGCAAAATGGAGCGGATTACGTGAAGTCAGCACCAGCACCTGGGCAGGAGTTTTAAAACCGCGAAAGCGCTCAATGATTTCCAGTCCATCCAGCTTGGGCAAAGTGAGATCGAGGACGATCAGATCAGGCTCAAACTCCTTGACCAGGCTCAACGCGTCAATGCCATTGTTGGTTTCCGCCACGACGGTATGATTTTCGCGTTCCAATAAAGTACGCACTGCCATCCGGACAACCGGATGGTCGTCGACAATCAAAATCTTACCCATTTGCTACTCCAAAAATCTATCGATGCTGCTTGCGGGACCTGGCCGCTTCGGTCTTTAACCAGAACCAGCGTTTGAGTGTGTACTTGTCCGGAGAACTGCGAGGACGCCTGTCTGCACAGGCTGCGCAAATATACCGTCCGACGGTGTTGTACGAGATGCCTGAACGCCTGGCAATCGTTCGCCACAGGACGCTGGTCGCGAAGGTGCCAGCGTCGAATAATACCTAATAATGCCACGTCGATCACTCCGATCTCGGGCTTATGGCGATGAGCAGAATAGTGTTATAAAAAAACAACTATCAAACCGGACGCCATAAAATACCGGCCTAAAAAAAGCCCGCTCACGCAGGCTTTTTTCCCGACTCAACACAAAACCGCAGCATCATGCACGCGCCTGCAGGATCTCGACCTTGCGATCGGCCAGCATGGGCAGCACGCGTCCCACCACCAGCGCCTGGTAATGCTCGGACTGCTTGTGCGCTTCAAGCGCTTCCGCGTCGCGGTAGTGCTCAAGCAGCAGCACGGTGCGCGGCTGGTCCATGCCCTGATACACCTCGTAGCCGAGGCAGCCCGGTTCCGCCAGCGACTTCGGACGCAATTCGCGGATGACGGCAAGTACGTCGTCATAGGATTCGCTGGCCGGCTGCCAACGCGCGACGATGGTGATCGGTGTGCTTGCGCTCATCATGCTTCTCCTTGAAGTGCGGTAACGATTGCCTGCGCCAGCGGGCCGGCGGATGCCGGATTCTGGCCGGTGAACAAACGGCCGTCGACGACGACCCTGGATTGCCATACGTCCGTTGCCGAATAGTCGGCGCCTTCCGCACGCAGGGCGTCTTCCAGCAGGAAGGGGACATCGGCTTGCGCGTAGCCGGCTTCTTCGTCGTTGGAGAACGAGGTCAGCTTGCGATTGCGGATCAGCGGCGTGCCGTCGGCAAGCGTTACGCCCAGGAATGCCGCCGGGCCGTGGCACACGGCGGCGACGATCTTGCCGGCTTCCCAGGCGCGGGCGACCACGCGCTTCACTTCGGGATCCACCGCGATGTCGACCATCGGTCCCAGGCCGCCCGGGAAAAAGACGGCATCGTAATCCAGGACGTCGACTTCAGACAGCTTGCGGCTGCGCGCCATGCGGCGGATTGCCTTGCTGTCGCGGAAGGCTTGCTGGGCCGGATCCGTTTCGTCGAAGCCGTCTTCGGGCGGTGTGCCGCCCAGCGGCGAAGCGTATTCGATGGCGATGCCGGCATGGTCGAACACTTCATAGGGATGGGCGACCTCGGAGAAGAAATAACCGGTGGCGCGGTTGTTGGGACCGATCTGGGGAGTGTTTGTCAAAACAAACAATACATGCTTAACGTTCATGGCGATTTCCTTTAAAAAAACGATGTGGGTGAGATGAAAGAGCCTTGTTCCTGAACTGCTCTGATGTCACTTTAAGCAAGCCCTGCTATCTCAGGAAGGCGTCTTGTTATCCTATGAGTGGCGCTCACCGGCAGCAGCATGCCGGCATGGCGGCCGGGTTCAGTCGGCCAGGTCGGCGGCTTTCTCGATGACCTTCGCTACGTCCTCCGGATGCGCGATGAACGCCGCGTGGCTGCCGTTGATCTCAACCGTCTTGCTGCCGGCGCGCGCCGCCATGAATCGCTGCAGCTCGGGATTGACCGTGCGGTCGGCGGTGGTGATCACCGCCCAGCTCGGCTTGCTCTTCCACGCTGCCTGCGTAACCGGCGCGGCGGCCGTCTGGACTGCGGGCATCACTTGCGACATGGCCATGAACCTGGCTTCCGCTGCCGGCAGGTCGGCGGCGAAATCGGCATGGAACAGCGCCTGATCGACATGGAGATGGCCGTCGCCGGTGGGCTTGATGGATTCGCCGGCCGGCGGCATTTTCTTGACCAGGTTCAGCAGGCTCTCGCCGACCTCGGGCTGGAACGCCGAGACGTAGACCAGGCCCGCGACCTTGGCGTTGACGCCGGCTTCGGTGATCACCATGCCGCCATAACTATGGCCGACCAGGATGCTTTTGCCGTCGAAGGCATTGATGGCGCGCGTGGTCACTTGGACGTCTTCGGCGAACGAGGTTTCCGGTTCCTGCACCACGGCGACGTTATAGCCGTCGCGCGTCAGGATGTCGGCCACGCCTTTCCAGCCGGAGCCGTCGGCGAAAAAGCCGTGGACCAGCACGACGTTCTTGACGGGCGCGGCGATGGCGGCGTTGCTGAATGTTGCTGCTGCCGCGAGGGCGAATGCGGATGCAAGCGAGGATGCAATACGGGTCGTTGTGTTCATGTTGATTCTCCAAAAAAAGTAAGGTGGGATGACGTCATTGAAAACTGCAAAGTAAAAAATGGCTTGCGGAATCTTGCCCGGGCAGTGGGTCAGGCAGTGAATCAGGCAGTGAATCAGGCAGCAGCGGCGATCTCCGCCTGCATGGCCGGCCAGTCGGAATAGCCTCTGGCATCGCCGCCGTACCAATACTCTTTGGGCGCCTCGGCCAGCGGTGCGTTGTTGCGCAGCCGGTCGATCAGATCCGGATTGGCGATGAAAGGCCGCCCTATGCTGAACAGATCGGCGTCGCCGGCAGCCAGCGTCTTTTCAGCCAGGGCCAGCGTGTATTGGTTATTCCCGATATAGGCGCCGCTAAAGCGTCGGCGCAGGGCGGCGAAGCTGATGCCTTCATCGGCCTCGCGGCTCAGCTGGGTCACGCCTTCGATGTCGTGGATGTAGAGCAAGTCCAGCGCAGACAGTGCATCGACATAGGCGCTGAAGGTCCCCATCGTGTCGCTGTCGAGCGCGGTGTCGCCGGGCGCGGTGGTGGTGGGCGAGATCCGGATGCCGACGCGCTTCGCGTCCCACACGGAGAGAACCGCCTTGACCACTTCCAGCGGAAAACGCAGGCGATTTTCCAGCGAGCCGCCGTATTGGTCGATGCGGCGATTGGTGCTGTCGCGCACGAATTGCTCGAGCAGATAATTGTTCGCCGAGTGAATTTCCACGCCGTCGAAACCGGCGCGCTTGGCGTTGGCGGCTGCGCGTCGATAGTCTTCGACGATCGCCGGAATCTCATCGGTGCGCAGCGCACGCGGCGTCACGAAATCCTTCATGCCGTCATGCACCCGGATCTGGCCGTGCGGCTTGATCGCCGACGGCGCGACCGGCAAGGCGCCCGCCAGCATGTCTGGATGCGACATGCGCCCGGTGTGCCAGAGCTGCAGGAATATTTTTCCGTCGCGGCGGTGCACGGCATCGGTCACATGCTTCCATGCCGCGACCTGGGCCTCGCTCCAGATGCCCGGCGTGCGCGGATAGCCGCGTGCCTCGGCCGAGATGTTGGTCGCCTCGGTAACGATCAGGCCGGCGCCGGCGCGCTGGGCATAGTAGTCGGCGGCGTAGTCGGGAAGGACGCCGAAGTTGTCCGCGCGACTGCGGGTCATCGGCGCCATGACGATGCGGTTTTTCAGTTGCAGATCGCCGATCGTGACCGGTTGCAACACCGGGCTGGAGAAGTTTGACATGATGGATTTCCTTGAGGTGGATGTGAGTGGAGACAAGCCCGGCATCAGCCGACCGTCTTGGCCCAGACCGCCTGGGCATTGGTGAATTCGCGCAGGCCGAAATGCGACAGCTCGCGTCCATAGCCGCTCTTCTTGACGCCGCCGACCGGAATGCGCGCGTTCGACGCCGAGAAGCCGTTGATGAACACGCCGCCGGTTTCCAGACGTCGGGCGATGCGCTGGGCGCGGGCGACGTCGCCGGTCCACAGGCTGCCGCCCAGGCCGTAGTCGCTGGTGTTGGCCAGCTCGATGGCGTGTTCCGCGTCTTCGGCGACCGTAATGGGAGCGACCGGGCCGAAGGTTTCTTCATCGAACGCGGCCATGCCGGGCGTCACATCGGCCAGCACCGTCGGCGCATAGAAGTTGCCGGGCCCGTCGATCTTGTAGCCGCCGAGCAGCAGGGTGGCGCCGGCTTCCAGCGTGCGTTCGACCTGCCGGTGCAATTCATCGCGCAAATCGCTGCGCGCCATCGGGCCCATCGTGGTCGAGGCATCCAGAGGATCGCCGGTCGTCAAGCGGCCGGCGGCGGCGACGAACTTGCGGGTGAATTCGGCGGCGATGGGTTTCTCGAGGATGAAGCGCTTGGCTGCGAGGCAGACCTGGCCGGCATTTTGAAAGCGGGCTTCGATTGCCGCCTTCACGGCCAGGTCGATGTTGGCGTCGGCCAGCACGATGAAGGCGTCGGCGCCGCCCAGTTCCAGCAGGCTCTTCTTGAGCGCCTTGCCGGCCAGGGAGGCCACCGCGGCGCCGGCGCGCATGCTGCCGGTGAGCGTGACGGCTGCGACGCGAGGGTCTTCGATCACGTGGGCGACGGTGTCGTTGTCGGCATTCAGGTTGGCGAACAGGCCTTGCGGAAAACCGGCGATCTCGTACATGCGTTGCAGGGCATAGGCCGACCCCATCACATTGGGAGCGTGTTTGAGAATGAAGCCGTTACCGGACAGCATGATCGGGCCGGAGGCGCGCACCACTTGCCACAGCGGAAAATTCCACGGCATGACGGCCAGGATGCTACCGATCGGCAGGTAAGACACGTGGACCTGATCGTCGCCGTCCACCGCGACCGGTTCATCGGCGAGGATGGCCGGGCCATGTTCGGCAATCCAGTCGATGGTGACGGCGCATTTTTCGACCTCGGCGCGGGCGGCGGCGATGGTCTTGCCCATTTCGGAAGTGATGGTGGCGGCGAGTGCTTCGGCGTTCTCGCGCAAGGCGACGGCGAGGCGGCGATAGGCGGCGACGCGTGCCGCCATCGGGGTGGCGCGCCACATGCTGAAGGCGGCGGCGTTATCGTCGAGCAGGCGCTCCACCTCGGCAGGCGTCTGGAACGCGTAGGCGGCGATCAGTTCGCCGGTAGCCGGATTGCGGGACACTGCATTGGCAGCGGGATTGGTATTGAGTTGCGACATGTGTTGCCTCCGTGATCGAAAGAGCAGTGTTCAAGAACTGCTCTGACGTCACTTTAGGCAAGCACGGCGATCTCAAGAAGGCGTCTTGTTATCCTATGAGTCGCACTCACTGGCAGGCGGTGTGGGGATGTAGGTGACCAGCGACAGGTCCGGCCGCCCGACCGGCGTCAATGCCACATAGGTAAAGGCCGTGATTTCCCCCGAAGGCAGCCGCATGCGTTTTGCGCCTTCGTCGAAACCCTTCACGTTGGTGTCTTGCCACCACGCACGAAACTCCGGGCTCAGCTCGGACAGCTCGGCGATCAGGCTGTCGAACGGCGCCTTGTCGTGCGCCTGGGCACGTGCAGCGCGAAAGGCCGAGATCATGCCGCGCGTCATCTGCTCCCAGTCGAGGATCTGGGTACGGTAAGGCGGGTAGAGAAACAGCAGGCGCAACGTGTTGCGTTCGTGGGGTTGCAGCAAGCCGTAATCGACGAACAGGTCGGCGATGGGATCATTCCATGCCAGGATATCGAGCCGCGTGTTGCGCACATAGGCCGGCACATGGATGGCCCGCACCAGCATCTCGAGGCCGTCGCTGAGACGTCCGCCGGTCGCCACCGCCGGCGCTTCGCGGGAGGACAGCGCGAACAGATGCGTGGATTCCGTCTGATCGAGCTTGAGCACTTTCGAGATCCGGCGCAGGGCATCGGCCGAGGGCTGGATTTCGCGCCCCTGCTCCAGCCAGGTGTACCAGCTGACGCTCACGCCGGCGAGCACGGCGACTTCTTCGCGGCGCAAACCCGGCGTGCGGCGCGGGCCTTTGGGCAAGCCGTATTCATCGGGCTGCAGGCGCGCGCGCCGGCTGCTGAGGAAACTGCCCAATTCGCGTCGTTGTTCAGGAGATGGTCTGCTTGGCATGGGGCACTCGGGCAAGGTGTGGAATAGCTGAAAACCGCAATCAGGATTTTATCTCAGCTTGCGACGGCGCCTGTGCCGGGCCGGATTGCAATACAGGACAACAAGCATCTTCCGGCATGACTTCGCGCTATCTTTGCATGTCCTGCTGACAACAGCTTGACGGGCAGGCATGCGGGCAAGCGCGGTCTTCTGCATCGTCAGCAAATCCGCCGCCGATGAACTCCGCAAGAAACGTCCGGTTCCGTTCTCTACACTTGACGCACATTCATCGTTTCAGGAACCAGCCATGACCCCAGCGTATCAGGACCACGCCATCCATGTTGTCGGCATTGAACTGCGAACCGGCAACGCACAGGCGTTTCAGACGATTCCATTGCATTGGCAACGCTTTTTTCAGGAGAAGGTGACGACCGCCGTCGAGGGGAAGATGTCCGACGATGTCTATGCGGTCTACACGCACTTCCAGAATGCGGGAATCAATAATCACGGCATCTACTCCCTGGTCATCGGGCTAGCCGTCGACCCGGGGGCCGAACTGCCGCTGCCTGCGGGCTTTTCCAGGGCAGTCGTGCCGGCGTCGTATCGCGTGGTTTTCCCCGTGGAGGCGAACCGGCCCGAGAATGTTGGCGAGGCATGGAAGAAAATATGGGAATATTCGGATTTCCCAAAAACCTATATCGCCGACTATGAACGCTACCGCAGCAGCGACGGGACCATCGACATTTCCATCGGCGTCAGCAGTCCGATAAGCGCACCGTGAATCCACCACGCGACTTGAGCGATTACCAGAACCACCTCTCCAGGGTGACGGCCTACATCCACGATCATTTAAGCGAACCGCTGGATCTGGATCGCCTGGCTGAAGTCGCCAATTTGTCTCCTTACCATTGGCATCGCATCTACCACGCCTTGCAGGGCGAGACCCTGGCGGCGACCGTGCTCCGGCTGCGGTTGCAAAGGGGATCCGGCTACCTGGCGCAATCAACGCGCACGGTGGCGGACATCGCACGGCGCTGCGGTTATCCGAATGCGCAGTCTTTCACGCGCGCATTCCGCCAGGTTTACGGCAAGAGTCCCCGCGCCTGGCGGGAAAGCGCATCCGAGACGCCGTTTGAAGCGGTGCCCCCGGTCGCGTCGGCCGCAGGCGCGTGGCCGGTCGAGGTGCGCGAGGTGCCGCAGATCACGGTGGCGGGTCTCGATCATCGCGGCTCCTACATGCGCATCGGGCAGGCGTTCGAGGCCAGCCGGATCCACATGGCGGCGCAGAATCTGATGACAGCGGATACGCGCTGGCTGGCGGTTTATCTCGACGATCCTTTTGCGGTTCCCGAAGCACAGCTGCATTCGCGCGCCGGGCTGTCCATTGAGCCGGACGCAGCGGGCGCGGTGGCAAAGGCGCCGCTGATCACGTTCTCGCTGGGAGGGGGCCCTTGCGCCGTGTTGCGTTTTCGCGGTCCCTACGCCACCATGCGCGCGGCCTATCACTGGCTGTACGGCGCCTGGCTGACGAACTCCGGCCATGCGCCGGCGGACCATCCGGTATTTGAGGAATATCTCAACAGCCCGCGCGACACAGCGCCGGCCGACCTGCTGACCGACATCTTCCTGCCGCTGGCCGGCAACAAGGGGCAATAAATTTACGGGCGGCAAAAAGGGCACGAGCGCTATCGGAAAAATAAGCGCGCGTGCCCTTGCCTGTCCTCAAGGAAGGAAAGAGAGCCTATCCCTCACGATAAAAAGCTTCGACCTTGCCTTTGACTTTGGTCATCAGGGGATTGCCCTTCCGGTCCAGCGCCTTGCCGGCCGGAACTTTGATCCATCCTTCGCTGATGCAATATTCATCAACGTCGGTGCGTTCTCTGTCGTTAAGCCGGATGCCGACATCGTGTTCAAAGATGGCGGCATTGTAGTAAGGGCTGCGCGGATCGATGGAGAGCCGGTCGGGAAGCGGGGGGCGGTTTTGAGTATCGTTCATGGCCGCAATTATAAAACTCATTTCATCAAATGAAGCAAAACAATCGCGACTCTCCTTTTGCCAGGTTTCCCTACATCACGCCCCGCCCCGAGACGACCTCGTCGATCAAGCCGTAATCCCTGGCGCCGTCTGCCGACATGAAATGATCGCGCTCCGAGTCATTCGCAACTTTTTCCAACGGTTGCGAACAACGCTCGGCGAGGATGTTGTTGAGGCGCTCGCGCAGGTACAGAATCTCGCGCGCCTGAATCGCCACGTCGGCGGCCGTCCCCTGGGAACCGCCCGAGGGCTGATGAATCATGATGCGGGCGTTGGGCAAGGCCAGGCGCTTTCCCCTGGCGCCGGCGGCCAGCAGAATGGAGCCCATGCTCGCGGCGAAGCCGGTGCACAAGGTCGATACCTGCGGGCGGATGAATTGCATGGTGTCGTAGATCGCCAGGCCGGCATACACCGCGCCGCCGGGGGAATTGATATACAGCGAGATGTCCTTGTCGGGATCTTCCGATTCAAGGAACAGCAGCTGCGCAACGATCAGATTCGCCGACTCGTCCGTGACCGGGCCGACCAGGAACACGATACGCTCGCGCAGCAGCCGTGAATAAATATCATAGGCGCGCTCGGACCGGCCGGACTGCTCGATGACGGTGGGAATCATGCCGAGGGCGCGTGGATGGAATGCATGCATGTGTCTTTCCTTTCAGGTAATGTAGGTACAGCAACCTGACGCCGGCGACGCGTTGCCCGTGACAAAGGAAAAATATTTTTCACCTCCTGTCACGTTTTACAGCGCGCCGTCGTCATGCAGACGAGCAGGCTGAAATGGCGCCGCAGAACACGGCACGCCGCCATCGGACTTCCACTCGCCGTCCCGACATGGAGAGATACATGAAAGAAACACTGACCGAATCCACTTCTCTTTTTGAGGCTTCCCGCCGCCGGCTGTTGTCGATTTCCTATCGCATGCTGGGCAGCCTGGCCGAGGCTGAAGATGTCGTGCAGGAAACCTGGCTGCGCTGGCGCGACGCCGATCACCGCACCTTGAAGACGCCGGTCGCCTGGCTGACCACGGTGGCGACGCGCATCGCCATCGATCGCTTGCGGCATCTGCAGCGTCAACGCGCGGCGGAATCCGTGCCGTGGCTGCCCGAACCGTGGCTGGACCGGCATGCTCCTTCGGCAGAAGATGCGGTGTCGATGCTGTCGGATCTGTCCTACGGCGTGCTGTTGTTGCTGGAGCGCCTGAGTGCGGATGAACGCGCGGCCTTGTTGCTGCACGAAGTATTCGATTGCCAGTACGAGGAAATCGCCGCCACCCTCGACAAGACGCCGGTGCATTGCCGGCAACTGGTGCGCAGAGCCAGGGAGCGGGTGCAATCCGGGCGTACACGTCGCATCGCCGATCAGCAGCTTTGCGAGCGGCTGGTGCAAGACTTTTTGTCGGCGATAGCGCATCAGGACAAACAGGCGATGCTGCGACTGCTGGCTCCCGATGCCGTGGTGATCGGCGACAGTGCGGGCGACAGCATCGGCAACACGCCGATCGCGGGTCTCGCGGATCTTTCTGTGACACAGCCGGCCCGTCAATTTGTTGGCGCTTTGTCATCGCTGATGTCACCAGCATCCTCCGGCATGCAAATCAGCGCCATCTCCATCAATGACGGCTGGGGCGCCGCCCTCGCCTGCCATGGCCGGATCGTGCTGGCGCTGAGCTTTGCAATGGAGGAGGACGGCATCGCCACGATCTACGCCGTCGCCGATCAACGCAAGCTGACCATGCTTCAACAACGCACCGTCCACCCCGCATGGATGGCGCTGCCCGCATAAGCCTTGCCGCCGACATGACGCCAACATAGCGCCGGCATAAATTTTCCCGACACAAATTTTCAATTGGTATTGAACATTTTTTGGTGCAGCGCGTTCATACCACTCTCTGACCGGAAAGACAGGTCAATCGTCCGGACGTGGCGGCGCCATCCGTTGTCGCCATGCGCCGATGCCGTTTATTTCCAAAACAACAAGGATATCAATGCGAAGTCGCATGCATACGCTTGCCGCCGCAATACTGCTGTCCGCTTCCGGCGCTGCCCCGCTGACCCACGCTCAGGCGATCGATGCCGGGCTGTGCGCCCCCGACCTGAAGGTAGACAAGGAAAAGCTGGCGGCACGCCTGCTGACCGCCTATCCGGTGAGCACTGCCTACTTGTCGGTGGGAGATCATCCGGCGCCATTGTCGTCATATCGCGCGCTGGCAGCATGGCTGCTCAGGAAGCATGCCGCCGAAAAATCCGCAGGAGGAGCCTGCAAGGGCGACAGTTGCAACGCCGGCCACATCGCTGAAGACCTGCAAGGCCTGCTCGACGGTAAAGACGCCCAGTTCAAGCCGACCGCCGCCGCCATCCCTGCTACCGCCTTCTTCGATGCCGACAACCGGAGCGATCTGGTCTGCGCGCAGCATGGCGCCGCGCTCAGCCTGCCGCATGCCGCATCGGCAGCCGCCATGACCACGCCGGCAGTGGCCGCCGGCGGCACAGGATCGTCCACCGTCGCGGCGGCGGCGCATCAGCCCAGTTGGATGGATCCGATCCGGGTGCGCGGCAATCCCGACCAGTTGTCCATCGATCGCAGCAACCAGGCGGCCTACGCTTCCGTCGACCGCGCCCACCTGACCCTGGCCAACGACGACGTGGCGCAGTCCCGCACCAACGACATCGTGGTCTATACCGGCTATTCCTTCGACAAGCGTCCCATGGACGGCAACGGCAGCACCTACGAGGCGGTGCCTTACGTCGGATTCAAGCAAAACCGCGTGACCACATACAACGGCGGCGCCGTGTCGGTGGACACTACCCGCACCGGGCAGGTCGGGATGCTGTCGGCATTCCACTTTGCGCATCCGGGATCGGCCAACACCGAGGACCTGACGGCGCGGCCGGATTACCTCATCAACAGTTCCGACGGCAGCCGCCTGATGACCGTCAACTTTACCTACACCATGGTGCGCCCGGGCATCCTCAACGATTTCATCCGCTGGAACAACGGCCTGGCCTTCAAACCCATCCTTGTCGGTCAGAGCCGCAACGGTATGTACGTCGACCGGGGCACCCCTGCCGTCTACGACCAGCACCAGGATTTCATCCGCCTGGGCGCGCAGGCCGGTTTCACGCTGGCGTCGACCAATCCCAGGCTGCCATTTGACTTCACCACCACCTATACCGGCCTCAAGGCGCTGGAGGGGTCGCGCAGCATCCATTACTGGCGCGGCGCATTGACTTACAATTTCAACCAGAGCGTCGGGCTGAGCCTGGATTATTCCGACGGCCTGCTGCCGGACACCGGCGACCCCGAGCGCAAGTGGGGTCTGGGTATCGCCACCAAGTTCTGACCCTGGCGCACGGGAATCGGCGGACTCGGCGACAAGCGTCTGCATCGACGTTGAACGAAACAGGCTTGCTTTTTCGCCATCGGCAGCCGGCGCCGATGGATGATCGTCGGCCGGGAACCCGGCAGTCAGCCGGCCGCCGGATAACGCCCGGCGAGCTGAAGAGGCCGCCAGGCGCTAAAATAGCGTCCCCGTTTTCATCAGTCTGTTTGGGCAAGCCCACGCGCACCCCTTATCCATGGCACTCGATCCGTCCACCATCCTCATTCTCACCACCGCCCTGGCCGCGGCGGCAGCGCTTTATCTGGCCGTGGAGTGGAATAGCGTGCGCGAGAAGTCGCTGCTGTTCTGGAGCGCCGGCTTCGCCGTCATTACCGTAGGTTGCGTCCTGGCCTTGCTGCGCACCAACGGCTTCCTGCTGATCGGCATCTGGTTTGCCAACGGCTTGCTGATCGTCGCCCACGGGCTGTTCCTGGCCGGGGTTGCCCGCTTCACGCGGACCAGGCTGTCGCGCGCCTGGTATCTGATCGCCGTCATCTGGCTCGCCATGCTGCTGGCGCCCAATGAATCCTGGCCCTGGTGGTCCAGGCTGATGCTGTGCATCCAGTCGCTGCTGATCGCCGGCATCACCCTGCGCGCCAGCTTCCTGCTGCGCCCTCATGGCGTTTCCCTGAGCGTGGGCGCGGTGCAGTTGCGCTATGTGCTGCTGGCGCACGGCCTTTTTTATGTCGCCAAGGCCGGCTCCGTCGTCGCGCTGAATGCCTTCGTCGACCTGGCCGCCTTCCGCGGCGGCGTGATCCAGGTCTCGCTGGTGGAAGGCGCCATGGCGATCATGCTGATCGCCTTGTCCATGACCGGCACCGAACGCCACCGCCGCGAAGAGCGCATCGAACAGCTCGCCGCCCGCGACCCGCTCACCGCCCTGTTCAACCGCCGTGCGCTGGACATGCGCGCGCCTGCGCTGCTCAACCGGGCCTCGCCGGCAAACCCCGGCGCCTTGCTGCTGATCGACATCGACAACTTCAAGCAGGTCAACGACCTGCACGGCCACAGCGCCGGCGACAAACTGCTGGTGGCGCTGAGCGAAATGATCCGCGACGCCCTGCCGCACGGCTCCCTGGCTGCACGACTGGGCGGGGACGAGTTCGTCATCCTGCTGTGCGAAGCCTCCGGCGACAGCGTGGTGGCGCTGGGCGACGGCTTGCGCGAGGTGTTCGGACAGACCGCGCGGGAGACGTTTCCGACGCCGGATGCGGTGACCCTGAGCGTCGGCGCGACGCTGTTCGACCGGCCGCCGGCCGGGCTGGCGGCGCTGCTCGAACTGGGGGACACGGCGCTGTACGAGTCCAAGCGCGGCGGACGAGACAGGGTGAGAGTGACGCCGGCCGCCTGATGCGACGGCTGCACACACCGGCACAATCCGGCACACGACCACACATCGGCAGTATCAAGCTGCGCTTGCGATCCGTTCAAGGAACGGCCTGCTAGTGGCTTGACGGCACGCCATCTACACTCGGGCTCTACATCATCAGGAGAGTCCCATGAGCAATACCATCCAAGGCAAGGTCATTGTCATTACCGGCGCCAGCAGCGGCCTCGGCCAGGCGGCTGCGCGCCTCTTGAGTGCGCAAGGCGCCCGCGTCGTTCTGGGTGCACGGCGCATCGAACGCCTGCAGCAACTGGCCGGCGAATTGAATCATGCGGGGCAACGGGCGCTGGCCGTCGCCACCGACGTCACCGTGCTCGACGATGTCAAAAACCTGGTCGATACCGCCGTGCAAACCTTCGGGCGTATCGACGTGATGGTGAACAACGCCGGACTCATGCCGCTGTCAGCGCTCGAACGATTGAAGGTCGACGACTGGGACCGCATGATCGACGTCAACCTGAAAGGCGTGCTGTACGGCATCGCGGCGGCGTTGCCCCATATGCAGCGCCAGATGTCCGGACATGTGGTCAACGTCTCCTCGGTCGCCGGGCACAAGGTCATGTTCAACGGCGCCGTCTATTCCGCAACCAAGCACGCTGTGCGCGCTCTGTCGGAAGGCTTGCGCCAGGAGGTCAAGCCCTGGAACATCCGCACCACCATCGTGTCGCCTGGCGCCGTGGACACTGAACTGCCGGGCAGCATCACCGAGCCGGACATGGCGCGAGGCATGCAGGATTTTTACCAGGCCAACGCCATCCCTGCCGAGTCTTTCGCCCGTGCCCTGGCCTTCGCCATCGACCAGCCCGACGACATGGATGTGAACGAAATCCTGTTCCGGCCAACCCGTCAGGTACCCTGAGCGTATAGACTGCCTGCAGTCACGCCACTGCAGGACTGCGCCCTGATCCGATTGCGCACGCAGCCGCAGCCTGGCGCTGTCGACTCACCATTTCGAGGAGTACTGCGTGCCCATCAGCGAACTTCGCGCCATCGAGATTTTCACCAAGGCCATCGAGCTCGGCAGCATCCGGCGCGCGGCGGCGGCGCAAGGCATCAGCCCGCAAGCTGCGAGCCAGGCGCTCGCAGCGCTTGAGAAACGGCTCGGCGTGCGGCTGTTGCATCGCACGACGAAGAGCATCGCGCTCACCTCAGAAGGACAGCAATTCCTCGAAGCATCCCAACCCGCGCTGGCCGCGCTGGAACGCGCCGTCGATCGCATCCGCACCGCAAAGGACGAGATCGCCGGACCGCTGCGCATCGTCGCGCCGAAGTATTCCTTCCTGCCCTTGCTGTGGCCCCTGGTCAACGAGTTCTGCCGGCGCTATCCCGAAGTCCAGCCGGACATCAAACTCGACGACCGCATCGGCAACTGGGTGCAGGACCGCGCCGACGTCGGTTTTCGCATCGGCATGGCGCCGGAAGACGGCCTGGTCGCCCGCCGGCTCTTCGCCATGCAACTGATCGTCTGTGCGGCGCCGGCTTACCTCGCCGCACATGGCGCGCCGGCGTCAATCGAACAACTGGCCGCGCATCGCTGCAGCGTGTTCCGGCACCCCGGCACCGGCCGCGTACTGCCATGGCTTTTGAAAGTCGGCAGCGAAGTGATCTCGCATCACCTGTCTCCCACACTGTCGACCAACGATGCCCAGCTCGAGACCGAGGCCGTGCTGTCGGGTCAGGTGATCGGCTTGTTGTCGGGCTTGTCGGCGGCCCCGCTGATCCGCTCGGGACAACTGGTGCCGCTGCTCGCGGAGCATGCCGCCGATCACATGAACGTCCACATCTACTACGGAAGCCGCGCGGCGCAGCCCTCGCGGGTGCGCGCCTTTATCGATCTGGCGGTGGAACGGCTGGCCGGATCTTCTGCCTACGTGCTGGATGCCGGAGAACTGGCCATGGCCGAGGCCAAGGGACGCAAGAAGACGCGCCGGCGATAGCCGCAAAAACCGCAAACAATTTGCCTGGCCCGAGGCGCGAGAGGTTCGGCCCGGCGTGACGATAGCGTGGATATTTCCGCGCTGCAAAGAGCACCGGGCAACACTGCTGCGCATCGCCACAAATTTCGACGTTCATCATTGCAAAAGCATATTTATCAATAAAAATTAATATCCAAAGATATTTATGCTTTTAAAGGTCGATATTTCCGAAAATACGGCAGCACTCCCTGCGCCTGAATCGCTACCATAAGCGTCAAATTGGATGCAGTGCAACACGAAGTCCCGATACGGAAAAACGCGTCCGTCCTTGACGACGTCACGGGTTTCACAAGCGCTCGCTTCCAGCCCTGTATCTCTTTTCCGGAACTCCCATGTCGCCCCTCAGCTCGCCCGCCGCTCTCAAGAAAACAAAAACCATCAGCGGGCCCTTCCTCGTGTGCGTGGTGCTGGCGATCTGCATCTGGGGCGGCAACTGGCCGGTGATGAAATACGGCAGCCAATACATTCCGCCGCTGTGGTTCGCCGCCAGCCGTTTCGTTTCGGCGGCCTTGCTGAGTTTCGCCATCGCCGCCGCCATCGGCAAACTGCGCCTGCCGCGCCGCGAGGAATGGCCGGTGGTGCTGGGCGTCGGCATTTTGCAGATGGGCCTGTTCACCGCGCTGGTGACCGGCGCGCTGCATTTCGTGATGCCGGGACGCGCTTCGCTGATCGCCTATGCGACCTCGATCTGGGTCGTGCCGGGCGCGTCGCTGGTGCTCAAGCAACGTCTCAGCGGCCAGCAGCAACTGGCGACCGTGTTCAGCTATGCCGGTATCGCCATCGTCGTCTTGCCGGTGTTGCTGCACGCCGACCTGCACGGCATGATCGGCTACCTGATGCTGGGCGCCGCCTCACTCTCCTGGGCCATCAATATCCTGCAGATCAAATCGACCAAGGGCGTCAAGCTCGACTTCGACCTGCTGCCCTGGCAGACGCTCGTAGCCGCCGTGCCGCTGACCATACTGGCGCTGGCCGTCGACGGCGCGCCGGCCTTTCTGTCCGAATCGCATTCCTGGTATGTGATCGCCTACACCGGCCCGCTGGCGACGGCAATGACATTCCTGATCGTGCTGCAAATGACCCAGCGCCTGTCGCCGGTGACGGTGTCGGTATGCATGCTGGGCGTGCCGGTGGTCGGCATCACACTGTCGTCGATCATCTTCGGCGAAGCGCTGTCTGCCGACCTGCTGATGGGCGTGGCCCTGATCTGCCTCGGCCTGCTGATCCCGGCATTGCCGCGCATGTCATGGCGCCGCAGCCCGGGACTTTCCTGAGCGCATCGGTTTCCCTCAGCGTCACGGGCAAGCAATAACAAACTCCGTATCAAGAACAATATGCCGACAGACTTGCTTTGTCGGCAAATCATGCCGCCATCAAAATACATACCGACGTTTTTCAGCATTAAATGCCGTTGAAATTCCTATAGCTTCTACTCAATAACCAATACAAAAGAGCTAATCAAGGAGATTTCAACCATGCTATTTTTTTGCCCGCATCAATTGCCCACTCATACCAAGCGTACGAAGAGGGCTGCACTTCCTCCCCTCGTTTGCCGGCACTGAATTGCCCATCCGCAAAGCAGGCACTCACAACACATCCACTTGAAGCATCGCCGGCGGTCACGCCGCATCGCGCTCGCCGGTTTCTGCCGGCGGCGTGCGATTGATCATCGACATCAAAAATCATCCGGAGGAGAAATCATGGCAACACACGACACCGCGCCGCAAAATGCGTCGCACACCAGGCCGGTCATGGTTGCCGCGCTAGGCAACCTGATCGAATACTACGACGCCTTTGTCTACGCGGCGTTTGCACTTTACTTCGCACCCGCATTTTTCCCGAACAGCGACGTCGTCGTGCAGCAGATTTCCGCCGCCGCGCTCTTCGCGGTGTCCTTCGTCATGAGGCCGATAGGCGGCGTGCTGTTCGGCCTGCTGGCCGACAAGTTCGGGCGCAAAAGCTCGCTGCTTCTTTCGGTCGCGGTCATGAGCGTGGGCTCGCTGATGATCGCCATCCTGCCGACCTATCAGAGCGTCGGGATATGGGCGCCGATACTGATGGCCCTGGCGCGCGTCATACAAGGCCTGAGCCAGGGCGGGGAATACGGATCGAGCGTCACCTACCTGAGCGAGATCTCCGGCAAACATCGCCGCGGCCTGTTTTCCGGGCTCTGGTACATGACCTTGCTGGGCGGCCAGCTGGTGGCGTTGATGCTTTTGCTATTGCTGCAGAGTCTGCTCTCGGTGGAGGAGCTGAGAAGCTGGGGCTGGCGGATTCCGTTCGCGGTCGGCGCGGCGCTGGCGATTTTTGCGATGTATATGCGCAATGGATTGCCGGAGACGGAGCAGTTCAAAAAAGCGGAAAAGAAAGGGACCACTAAAAACCCCTTGTCGACGTTCATTCTGCATTGGAGGGAATGCCTGCTGGTGGTCGCGTGGACTGTCGGCGGCACGTCCGCCGTATGGACCTACACCACCTACATGCAGAAGTTCATGCGACTGTCGGTCGGCCTGAGCGAATACCAGAGCACACTGGTATCGGGCGGCGCACTGCTGTTCGGCATCCTGCTGCAACCCGTATATGGCGCCATCTCCGACAAGATCGGACGCAAACCTTTGCTCATCTGGTTCGGCGTACTGGGGACATTCGGCACCTACCCGCTGCTGAGCGCGTTAAAAGACACGACCAGCCCGTACACGGCCTTGCTGCTGGTGTGCCTGGGCTGGGTCATCGTCACGGGTTACACGTCTGTGTCGGCAATCGTCAAGGCAGAACTTTTCCCGACCGCCGTCAGAGCGCTTGGCGTTGGCGTCCCTTACGCGCTCACGGTTTCGCTGTTCGGCGGCACCATCGACATGGTTGCGCTCACGTTCAAGTCCCTGGGGCATGAGACCTTGTTCTTTGTCTATGCGTCCGTGTGCATCGGCATTTCCCTGATCTTCTATGTCTTCATGAAGGAAAGCAAAGAGGGATCGCTGCTGGAGGTGGAGACGCCTCATCAATAGATCCGGCGACGCCATCGGCTCAGCGGAGTCGGTGGCGATGTTCAGGAAGGTATTCAGGGAATATGAGCGGCAGGTCCGCCACACAGGCATGACACGGCATTCAGGTCTTGATGAGTGCTTCGTTTTGCTTCCGAGGTAGAGAACCCGGAAAAAAGGCGGACACGGTCAATGACCGTATCCGCCAAACAAGTGCACTAGCGGAGGGACGAACAAAACTGTCTGATGGCTGCGCATGCGGCCCTGAGCGAGGTCTCATGCAGGGCATAGGCAATACGCACGTACGGACCGAGTCCGAATGCGCTGCCCGGCATCACGGCGACATCGGCTTCTTCCAGAAGCGCAATGGCAAAGTCTTCATCGGTCTCGATGCGCGTACCGGCCGGCGTCCGCTTGCCGATCAAGTCCTTGCACGACGCGAACACGTAAAAGGCGCCGCCCGGCACAGGGCAGCTCAATCCCGGAATCGCGTTCAGCAATTCCACCAGCAAATTGCGACGCTGCTCGAAGGTGTTGCGCATCTCTTCCAGTACGTCACGCGGCCCGGACAAGGCGGCGGCAGCGGCAAACTGCGACACCGAGCTGGCCCCGGAAGTCTGCTGCCCTTGCAGGTTGGTCATCGCATCGATCAGCCAGCGCGGACCGGCGGCGAATCCGATGCGCCAGCCCGTCATGGCAAACGCCTTCGAGACGCCGTTCATCGTCAGCGTGCGGCTTTGCAGCGCCGGCTCCACCTGCGCCAGCGTGTAGAACCTGGCGGCATCGAAGGTCAGGTGTTCGTAAATGTCGTCGGCCAGGATGAGGACGTGTTCATGCTTCAGCAGCACCTGCGCCAGCGCCTGCAGCTCATCCCGGGTATAGACGGCGCCGGTCGGATTGGATGGCGAGTTGATCAGCAGCCATCTGGTGGACGGCGTGATGGCGTTTTCCAATGCTGACGCCGTCAATTTGAAGCCGTCGCTTTCCGGGCAATCGACGATGACCGCTTTGCCGCCGGACAGCTGCACCATCTCCGGATAGCTCACCCAGTACGGCGCGGGAATGATGACTTCATCGCCTTCGTTCAGGGTCGCCGCCAGCGCATTGAACAGCACTTGCTTGCCCCCAGTGCCGACGATGGTGTCTTGCCAGGTGACGTTCAGTCCGTTCTCGCTGCGGAATTTTTCGGCGACGGCTTCGCGCAGCTCGCGCGTGCCGGCCACTTGCGTGTAGCGGGTATGTCCGGTGCGGATCCCCATGATCGCGGCTTCGCAGATATGCTGGGGAGTCGCGAAGTCCGGCTCGCCGGCGTTCAGCGAAATGATGGCGGCGCCGGCAGCCCGGCGCGCCGCCACCCTGTCCATCATCTTGTAGGTCGCCGACGGCTTGGCGGCGGCAAGGTTTTTGTTGAGCCGTTCGATTGCAGGCTTGACGTCTGACATGGTGATGCTTCTCTCTAAGGATAGGTGTTGGGCTGCATCCGGCGGCGATGCGAGCCTCAAGGGTAAGCGGCGACTTTCTTGAATTCCCCGGTTTTCATCAGTTGCGACAACGGGACCCCGTCGCCTATGGCCTGGATGATCTTGTCCTGTTCCGCCAGGATCGTTTCAGCGAGAGCGACAACCTCGGTCACCCGCTCTGCGGCGATGAATGCCGTTCCGCACCGGTCGGCAATCACGTAGTCATCCTCGCTGACTTCTACGCCGGCCATCATGACGGGCGCACCGGCGCTGATTTGCATGGCCCGGTTGCGCCCGCTGATCATGGTCACGCCGCGCCCGAAGACCGGATAGGCGATCTGCTCGCTGCCGTCGATGTCGCGGCACATCCCGTCAATGACGGAAGCGCGCACCTGCCTGAACTCCGCCGCGTTTGCCAGGATGTCGCCCCACGACGAGACGCCGTGAAGACCGCCGGCGATGACCAGCACGCGATCCTCCGTGACGATCGTTTCGATAACGGGGGAGATCACATGCGCCGTCTGCTTCGCGGCCGTCTTTGCGGCAAGCTGGATGGTGCTTGCCCGGCCGACGATTTTTCCGCAACCCCATAGCGGCCAGAGACCGTATGTGGCGCCCGCCAGACCGAGGATGTCCAGTGCATCGGAAACCGAGTTGGTATCGACCGAGGCCAGCCGGTCCAGGATAGATTTGGACATGGAATTCAATACGGATTACGCCTTGCGCTGCAAGGTGTGATACCCGAGAAGAGCGCGCGCCTCGCCCAGAGTCTTGCCTTCCGCAATATGCTTGCGGATCGCCGATTCGCTTGTCTCGATCTTGTGCGCCAGTTCGGCCACTTCTTGTGCGCGTGCGCGCGGCACCACCACCACGCCGTTCGCATCTGCGACGATAATGTCGCGCGCCACGACGCGCGCCGTGCCGATGGAGACCGGCGTATTGACGCTATCGACCTGGACACGGTCTTTGCCGGTGCGCATGAAACGGCCGCGCGTAAACATCGGATACTGGTCCGACAAGGCGCGATTCACGTCACGGCATACGCCGTCGATCACGGTGCCGGCGATGTTCCGGATCGATGCGTACTGGGACATGATGTCGCCCCACACGGTGCAGTCGGTACGGCCGTCGTTGTCGATGACGATGATGTCGCCTTGCGCCACATCGTCGATGAAATCGCCCACGCTGCCGGGCGGCACGCTGGCCGACACATAGCGCACGGTAAAGGCCGGACCGACGACAGGCGCTACGTAATTATCCAGCGGCATGATGCCGAGGCACTGGCCCGGCAATCCCAGTTTGTCCATCGCATCCGACACGCCGGGCGTATCCAGGCCTGCGAATAATGCGACGAGTTCCTTGTCCTCTTGCTTCATGTTTATCTCCATTAAAAAACTTGAACCGGCGCCTCGCTAAATCAGCGCAATGTGGTTACTATCGGAGCTAAGCAGCTATATGTAAATTCTTATTCTTTTAACGCTTCATTAAGAAATTCCTATAGAAAATCATGATCAATTTCCGACTCCTCCGGCATCTGTGGATGTTCCTCGCGGTCGCTGAAGAACAAAGTTTCAGCCGCGCCGCACGCCGGCTCGGCATGTCGCAGCCGCCGCTGACCGAGAACATCCAGGTATTGGAACAGGCGCTCAAGATCAAGCTCTTCGACCGCTCGCGCAGGGGCGCGCAACTCACCCCAGCCGGGGCGGCGATTTTTCCTTCCGTGAAAAAATTTGTCGAGCAGATGAAGAGCCTGGAGTTCGCCGTCGCTGAAGCGGCAGCAGGGCAAACCGGCACGCTCACGATCGGCGCGATCGGTCTCGCCTTGCTGAACAATCTTCCGCCGGTGCTCGACAAGTTCCGCGTGGACCGTCCGGACATGACCATCGCGGTAAAGGAAATTGACAGCGTGAGCGCCGTCCCCATGCTGTTGTCGGGGGACATCGACATTGCTTTCGCGCGTCTGGAAGGCGACCTGGGACCGACCATCAAATCGGTTCCGCTGGCCGAAGACCGGCTGGCGGTCGCCATCCCGCGAACCCATGCGCTTGCTTCCGCGACCAGAATTCGATTGCCGTCGCTGGCCGCGGAGGATTTCGTGATGTTTGCACGCGAACTCAGCCCGGTGTATTTCGACTGCCTGATCAGCGCCTGCCGGGCGAGCGGATTTTCTCCGCGGGTGCTGCACGAAGTGCGCACGGTGTCGTCCCAGATCGCCTTCGTGGGTTGCGGTCAGGGCATTGCGCTGGTGCCTGCCTCAATGAAAAAGCTGGCGCCCGAAAACGTCGTCGTGCGTCCGCTGAAGGAAGTCGTGAATGTGGTGACGACGGCGATGGCGTGGGATACCTCGCGCAACAATCCTTTCATTGAGCAATTCATTGCAGTACTCACGGCCATGAAACCGACCAGGAAAAATGCTGCGGAACCAGCCTGACAAACAGCTAAAGGTTCCGCAGTCTTTCTTCGTCGCTGTGGCGTGGAAATATCTTCCTAATGAATGATCTTGGCGAGGAAATCCTGGGACCGGCTTGAACGCTTGCTGCCGAAGAATTCATCCTTGGTGCAATCGTCGATGATTGCGCCCTCATCCATGAAAATCACCCGGCTGGCGACGCGTTTTGCAAACCCCATCTCGTGCGTGACGACCATCATGGTCATGCCCTCCTGCGCCAGCGAGATCATCACTTCAAGCACTTCGTTGACCATTTCCGGATCGAGCGCGGATGTCGGTTCGTCGAACAGCATGGTGATCGGATCCATGGACAGCGCACGCGCGATGGCGATGCGCTGTTGCTGCCCGCCGGAAAGCTGCCCCGGAAATTTATCCCTGTGCGCGGCCATGCCAACCCGCGCCAGGTAGGTCGCGGCCTTGTCGCCCGCTTCCTCCCTGCTGCGCCCCAGGACCTTGACCTGGCCCAACAGGATGTTCTCGAAGACCGTCAGGTGCGGAAACAGCTCGAAGTTCTGGAACACCATGCCGATGCGGGCGCGAATTTTCTCCAGGCTGGTATGACGGCGATGCAGCAACATGCCGTCGACACGGATCTCTCCCTGCTGGAACGATTCCAGACCGTTGATGGTCTTGATCAAGGTCGACTTCCCCGATCCTGACGGACCGCACACGACGACGACATCGCCTTTCTTGGCATGCGTCGTGCACGAGTTCAGGACCCGGAAATCGCCGTACCATTTGCTGACGTTGACGATGTCAATCATGCGGTACACCTTTGCGTTGCCTTGTTCACCTCTGACATATCCTTCATCGCCCCCGTTTATTTTTTATAGATCTGGTCGAACTCTTTGTCGTGCATCACTTCCGCAACGGAGCGGCCATTGCGCACCGCCTTGACCATGGCTTCCTGGCGCGCATTGATCTTCTCCGCCAGTTCGATGATGTCTTCCGCCTTGGCGGCTGGAATGAATACCGTGCCGCAACGATCGGCAATGACCAGGTCGTCCTGGTTCACCACTACGCCGGCAAAGGTGATCGCTTCGCCCGAACCGGTCTGGATGAGACGGTTGCGCGCGCTGATCATGGTCACGCCGCGACCGAACACCGGGTAGTCGATTGCCTCGCTGCCGTCGATGTCGCGGCTCATGCCGTCAATCACGGTGCCGCGGATTTTTTTCATTTTTGCCGCATTGGCGACGATGTCGCCCCAGCACGAGATGCCTTCCAGCCCGCCGGCAATCACCAGCACGCGGTCATCCGCCTCGATCTCGGCGATCACCGGGGTGAGCATGTGCACGGTCGGCGTCTTCCCCTCTTTGGGAGCGACCTGGATAGTGCTGGCCTTGCCGACGATCTTCGGGCAATTCCAAAGCGGACGGATGCCGTAAGTCGCGCCGGGCAGACCCATGAAATCCAGCGCGTCGGAGATGGTGTTGGAATCGAGGGCGGAGAGGCGTTCGAGCAATTTTGCGTCGTTCATTTTGTTTCCTTTTGATGAATTTGATAAAAATGGGGTGACCGGTTTTTCAGCGCACAAAGGCCAGACGCCGGTTCAATCGCTTGACCAGAAGAGACAAGGAAAAGCTGATGATGAAATAGACCACGGCGACGAAGAGATACATTTCGACCAGCCGTCCGTCCCGTTGCGCCACCTTGGATGCGGCGCCGACGAAATCCGTGATGGACAGCACGTAGACCAGGGATACGTCCTGGAACAGGATGATGGTTTGCGTCAGCAACACCGGGATCATCATGCGGAAGGCCTGGGGCAGCACGATGCTTCCCATCGATTGCCAGTAAGTCATCCCGAGCGCGTAGGCCGCGCCGACCTGGCCGCGCGGAATCGACTGAATGCCGGCGCGAATGATTTCGCAGAAGTAGGCCGCTTCGAACAACACGAAGGTCACCAGCGACGAGGTGAACGCGCCGACCTGCACCGGCTCGGAAGAACCGATGACCCAGGCGCCCAGGTAGGGAACCAGGAAGTAGAACCAGAAGATGACCAGCACCAGAGGAATCGAGCGCACCAGGTTCACGTATTCGGTCGCCGTTTTGCTGACGATGCGATTGCCCGATAGCTTCATGAGCGCCAGCAGCGTGCCGAGCAGCGTCGCGCCGATCAGGGACAGCAAGGTGAGCTTGAGGGTGAACACCATGCCGACCTGAAACAGGTATACCCAGGATCGCTGTATGACATCGAAATCGAAATTCATGATCCGCTCACTTTGCGTTGGAGATGTAGCCGGGCACCGCGATCCGGTTTTCCAGTTTGCGCATCAGGTTCACCACGATCACGTTGACGATGATGTACAACACCGTCGCCACGGTGAACGCCTCGAACACCTGGAACGTGAACTCTTGCATGGACCTGGTCTGCGCGGTCAGTTCCATCACGCCTATCGTCAATGCCACGGCGCTGTTCTTGATAACGCCGAGGAATTCGCTGGTGAGCGGCGGGACCACGATGCGGAACGCCATCGGCAGGAGCACGTAGCGATAGGTCTGCCCTTGCGTCATACCCAACGCCAGCCCGGCCATGCGCTGGCCGCGCGAGAGCGTATTGATGCCCGCCGACAGTTGCACAGCCACGCGCGCCGAGGTGAAAAATCCGAGGCAGATCACGGCCGTATAAAACGCGTTGTTGGGCAGCGCCTTGATCCAGTCGCCCAATCCGGCAGGCAGGAATTCCGGCACCACGAAATACCACAGGAACATCTGCACGATCAGCGGGATATTGCGGAACAGCTCCACGTAGGCGTTGCCTGCGGCCATCAATGCCTTGCTGGGGTGCGTGCGGATCACGCCGATAAACGTCCCCAGCACCAGTGCGATGAGCCACGCCAGTAATGCGATAGACAACGTCCACCACAAACCGACGAACAGGCTATGCAAATAAGACCCCGTTCCATCGGGGGCCTGCTCCAGGAGAATGCGCCAATTCCAGTTGTAGTTCATAGCTCATGCCGGCATCCTCGCCATCGCCTGCGCGCTGACGCGGATCCCGGTCACCTTTCGTATTTCACATGCGACATGCCGTCGCGTTGCAAAGAACCTGAAGAGATCGCAGGCGCTTTATTTGTAGACTTCGGGATCGGCCGAGTCGGTGGGATGGGCAATCGCCTTTTGCAGCTGAGGCGTCATCGGCCAGTTCATGTTGATGCCCTTGGGCGGAATCGCAGCCTGGAACCACTTGGCGTAGATACGGTTGATTTCACCGGAACGGAAGACTGCGGTGATGGCGGCGTCGACGGCTTTCTTGAACTCAGGATCATCCTTGCGCAAGACGATGCCGTAAGGCTCGAAAGACATCGCTTCCGCGCTGATGCCGTAATCGCCGGGCGACTTGGAGTTGGCCGCCAGGGCGGCGAGGACGACATCGTCCAGCGAGTAGGCGACGGCGCGGCCGGTCTCCACCATCAGGAAGCCTTCGCCGATATCCTTGGAGGCGATGATGTTGATTCCCAGCGATTTGTCGGCGTTAAGCTGCGTCACCTGCTTGATGTTGGTGGTGCCGGCGGTGGCGACCAGCGTCTTGCCTTTCAGGTCGGCCAGCGTCTTGATGTTGGCGCTCTTCTTCGCCAGCAGCCGGTTGGACGTCACGAAGGTGGTGGGCGCAAAGGAGACCTGCTTTTGCCGTTCTTCGTTGTTGGTCGTCGAGCCGCATTCAAGATCGATGGTGCCGTTGGCCAGCAAGGGGATACGCGTCGATGAGGTGACCGGTTGCATCTTCACCGACAGGCTGCTCGCACCCAGTTGCTTCTGAACGGCCGTCACGATCTTCATGCACAGATCGATCGAGTAGCCGATGTACGACTGCTTGTCGTCCAGATAGGAAAACGGCGGCGAGGAATCGCGCACGCCCAGCGTGATGATCTTGGATGCCGCGATCTTGTCCAGGGTCCCTTTTTGCGCGGCGCTGACTTGCAGCGGGGTGGCGGTTGCGATACAGGCGGCAATACAGGTGGCAAGAACCGGCGCCAGTGATGAAGCAGACTTGGTAATCATTTGAATCCCCTTGTGAGATGGCGATGACGTGTTATCGATCTTCTCCACATGGAGACGATCCAGATGTGCAATATCGAAGTTCGCGACGTATATGTAAATTCTCATTTTGGTATGTTTTATATACATAAAACCTATCACTCTCCTTGTGCATCCGGCGTCTTGTTTTAGTGCGCCGCACCAGAATGGCCCTGGCCCGGCGATCTGTTTTGCGTCACGCGACGATTTCTGCGGGATCCGCCTCTCTTCTCTGCTGCCTCCCTTTTTGCTTGCCTCCCGCAGTCGCGCACATCCATAGGCTCTCCGTATAAATGGCTTAGCCGAATAAGAATTTACGTATGGCGCCGACGCGTGCAAAGTGGCTGCCAGGTCATTGGAGGAATTCTTATGCCGTCCCACCTTCTGCTGGCGCGCCTGGCGCGGTTGAACACCGGCGCCGTTTCCGACGCCCTGGACGTCTACGGACTGACCGGCGCGACCAACGGCTTGCTGCCGCTCGGCCATCGCAGGAAGATGGTCGGACAAGCCAGCACGGTGCAGCTTGAAGCGATCGCCAGGCGCAAGGGACAAAGCCATTTTTTAAGCTCCGCGATCAACGCCATCGAAGCGCGCGATCAGATCCTGGTTGTGGCCGGCGGCGTCGACGGCATCGCCTGCTGGGACGGCAGCCTGAATGCGCTGGCGGCGAGGCGCGCCATCCTGGGTTCGGTGATCGACGGGATGTATCGCGAAGTCGACGACGGCACGGCGGACGCTTATCCGGTATTTGGCGCCGGCCTCACCGCCATCAGCGGGGAACGCAGAGTCGCTCATGTGTCCTCCGGCATACCGGTGGTTGTCGCGGGCGTGGTGGTGCACCCGGGCGACTACGTGATAGCCGATCGCTGCGGCACGGTGTTCATTCCGGTCGCCATGATCGAGTCTGTCGTCGCAACGGCCGAGCGCATCTTCCGCAAGAAGGCCGACATCGCCGCAGCGCTTCAAGCGGGCCAGCCATTGCTCAGGCTCATGCCGGAACAGCAGCTGGACGCCGTCTGCAAACCGTCAATAAAAAACACCTGGGGAAAATTTCGCATTTAAAAAATCTGCGCTCCCGGGCGCGCCGGAAACGCCACCTCTGACACATCTTTTTTTCACTCTATCGACACCTATGAACAATTCCGCATTCTTTATCAATCCCTGGGCGCCGGTGGCGTCGAAGGCGCAACTCACCGATCTGGAACATATCGTCGTTTCTCACCTGAGCGACAACCTTCAGCGCATGTCCGGCATATGCGGACTGCAGCGCATCCACCGCTCGAAGAAATTGCTGGGCACCGCGTTCACGGTAAAGGTCCGTCCCGGCGACAATCTCCTCATCTACAAGGCGCTGACGCTGCTGAAACCGGGCCATGTACTGGTCGTCGACGGCGCCGGCCATCCGACGAACGCCCTGGTCGGCGAACTGATCATGCTGTATGCGCAGCAGCGCGGCTGCGCAGGCTTTGTGATCGACGCAGCGGTGCGCGACACGAACGCCTTTTACGAAGCCGATTTCCCGTGCTACGCCAGGGCGGTCAGCCATCGCGGCCCCTACAAGAACGGTCCGGGGCAGATCAATGTGCCGGTCTCTGTCGGCGGCCAGGTCATCAGTCCGGGCGACGTCATCGTGGGAGACGAAGACGGCATCGTTTCGTTTCCGCTGCAAGACACGGAAAAGCTGATTGAAGCGGCGCGCAAGACCCATGCGCACGAAGAAAAAATCAAAGCGGAGATTGCCAACGGCAAGCTGGAACAGGAATGGCTGTCCAAAGTCCTGACGCCGTTTGATTTGTAATGTCGCCGGCCTCGTTCCTGCGAGACCTTGGGCAGGCCGGAACGGCATGGCGGCGCAAGAGGCGGATGGCGCGACGCAAGATGTTCGTCGCCGGAAAAGCAACACCGGCAAGCGGCACAGTCCGGCATCCGTTTCACCTGCGAACCAAAGCGGCCCGAGCTTGCGAGCGCATTTTGATGCCGCAAAGAAAATCCCGGATCGCTTTTCGGTTTGCATCCGCATTGCCTGCATGAAATTTCCTGCCGGCGCCCTGCTGTGCCGACCGCTCCGGCCGCCCGCTGCAGGCTGACACGCGCCGCTGCCGGCGCCGGTCATCCTATACCTGCCGCCGCGTCCGTTCCTGTCCGCTTCCCAGCCAAGCTGAATATTCACGTCGTATCTGGCATTTTTCCCGTCTGTCCGCAATCAAAAAAATTAATTTTTTGATTGCAGAGATCGTTTCCAATTTGCCATGCATGGATTAAATTAGTTCGCATCGTACCGACAGATGTTCCTGGACGAATTCATGCCGACCAAGATTCTCGAACAAGCCTTATTCAGCAAAAAACTTCACGTGGCCGAGTGGCTGGCATTGACGCTTTGCCTGCTGCTGGTGACGTCGATTTTCCTGATTCCCGCCTGGCAGGAACGCGACGCCACGATTGCGCGCGAAACCGAGCGTCTGCAGGAAGCGGCCCAGGTCGTGGGCCAAAGCCTCAGCCGCTCGCTGGAATCCACGAATCGCGCCATCATGAACGTGGTCGGCGATCTGCCGGTCTGGCGCAGCCGGCAACCTGGCTGGGCGGCCGCATCGCAACGGCTGAAGGCGTATTCGGACGCAATGCCCAGCGTGCGCAGCATGCTCATCATCGATGCCAACGGCGTCGTCGTTGCGCAAGGCGCGATCGACAAAGTCCGGCTTCCGCGCAAGATCACGGTCGTCGACATGCCCTTTTTCCGAACGGTGCGCGATCATCCCGATCGCGACACCTTGTATGTGAGCGCCCCGTTCGTATCGCAAGCGGGCGCCTGGACGTATAACGTGTCGCGCGCGGTGCTGACGCCGGACGGAAAGTTTTCAGGCATGGTGGCCGCCACAATCGACCTGGAAGATTACAAGCTGTTGCTGGCATCGGTGCGCTCGGTCGACGATCAATTCATCGCGCTGATACACGGGCAAGGAATCCAGATCATCAACGAGCCGAAGGATTTCACGCCGCAGGGCATGAACGCCGCCGTTCCGGGAACCTTCTTCAGCCGGCACATGCAGTCGGGACGCAGCAGCAATGTCATGCGCGGCGCGACCCCCGCGGTAAAGACGACGCGCATCGTCGCCATGCTCACCCTGCAACCGGCGGCGCTGCATATGGATCAGGCGCTGGTGATCCTGGCCGGCAGGGATGAGAAAACCATGCTCAATGAGTGGCACAGCATGATAAGAGGGCGCGCCGCCTTGCTGGGTCTCATCTGGGTACTCGGCATAGCGGGCCTGTGGGGCTGGCAGAGAAGTCGCCGCCGCGCGTTCAACGAGATACAGCTGAAGATTCGCCAGATCGACCAGATCTTCGAATCGAAGCTGAGCCTGTTGCTGGTGCTCGATCAGCAGGGACGTTGCCTGCGGATCAGCGCCGCATGGGGCAGGCTGATGGGCTGGCCGCTCCATGAACTGATCGGCCAGCCCATCATCAAGCGCTACGCCCATCCGGACGACGGCCACATCGTCCATCAGGTGCAGCATCAGCTCGCGATCTCCGGCGTGGCGCAGAACATGCTCTGCCGGATGAGGGACGCCGACGGCGTCTATCACGATATCCTCGGGCAAGTCGCCGCCCTGGGCGGGCTCATCTACATCGACGCGCGCGACGTGACGAAAGAACGCCAGGATCGCGATGCGCTGCAGGAACTGAACACGCAACTGCAGAGTTCGAACTCCCAGCTGAAAGAAAAAGAGACCGTGCTGCTGCAACTGGCGCAAAGCGATGAATTGACGGACCTCGCCAACCGGCGCAAATTCAACGAAGAATTGAGACGCGCGTGGCTGACTTGTGCGCGGCTTCAGCTGCCGCTCACGCTGGCGCTGATCGACGTCGATCACTTCAAGCAGTTCAACGATCACTACGGACATCTGCGGGGCGATCAGTGCCTGCAGGAGATCGCCCGGGCCATGCGCGCCGTGGTCGGCCGACCGCACGACCTGCTGGCCCGTTACGGCGGCGAAGAGTTCGTGCTCTTGCTGCCGAACACGCCGGAAAAGGGCGCCGTCTCCGTGCTGGAAAAATTGCGCCAGACGGTGGAAGACATGGCCATGGAACATGCGGATTCACAGACCGCTTCCCACATCACCGTTTCCATCGGCGTGGCGACGGTGGTCCCCACTGCCGATGCGTCCCCGGAAGTAGCGCTGCGCGAAGCGGACAAAGCGCTCTATGAAGCCAAGACGCAAGGACGCAATCGCGTGTGCTTTGCTTTCGACAGGGAAGATTCATAATCTTCTTCATAACCGGTTTCACAACCGGCAGCCGGCATCGCCGGCGCCTCCAGGTTTGCCGCCGCTCCGCCGCCGTTGATGCCCCTGCCAGCACGTTTCCCCCAGACGCGGCATAATGCCCGACACCAGCCACCCATCCGACGGTCGCCATTGCACCGAACGACGCCGCCCACGCTGCGGTGAATCAGGCAGCCATCTCTATACCGACACCATGTCCGAATCCATTCAATCCAAACGCCACCTCGTCATCGCTGCGGTGATGGCTTCCATGGCAATGGTCGCGCTTGAAGCGACCATTGTCGCCACCGCAATGCCGCAGATCGTCACCCAACTCGGCGGCTTGCATCTGTACAGCTGGGTCTTCTCGTCATTCCTGCTCACGCAAACGGCGATGACGGTGGTGTTCGGCAAGCTCTCCGACCTGTACGGCCGCAAGCCGGTGATGCTGGCCGGCATCGCCATCTTCCTGCTCGGCTCGGTGCTGGCGGGCTTTGCCTGGTCGATGCCGGCGATGATCGTGTTTCGCCTGATCCAGGGCGTCGGCGCCGGCGCCATCCAGCCGGTGTCGATGACCATCGTCGCCGATCTGTATCCGGCGCGCGAACGCGGCAAGGTCCAGGGTTACCTGGCCAGCGTATGGGCGATTTCTGCGGTGCTGGGCCCGCTGGTCGGCAGCCTGATCATTCACGACATGTCATGGGCCTGGATTTTCTGGCTGAACGTGCCGATCGGGTTGGCGGCGGCGGTCGGCTTTGTGGTGTTCCTGCGTGAAGGCGACAAGCATGAAAAGCCCTCGCTCGACATTCCCGGCGCCGTGCTGTTCACGGCGGCGATCGGCGCGCTGATGTTCGCGCTGACCGACATCGGCGCCTCCAATACGGAACATGCCGTGATCGAACTGGCGATCTTCATTGCCTGTACCGTGCTGTTCGTCTGGCAGGAACGGCGCGCGGCCGATCCCATGATTTCATTCAGCATCTGGGCCCATCGTCCGATTGCGGCGTCGAATTGCGCCACGGTATTCGTGGGCATGGCGATGATGGGATTGACGACCTTCCTGCCGATGTATGTGCAGGGCGTCCTGCATCGCACGCCGGTGGTCGCCGGTCTGGCGCTGACCATGATGATGGTCGGCTGGCCGCTCGGTGCGACCACCACGGCCAAGTCGCTGCATCGCTTCGGCCTGCGCCAGCTGATGGTGTTCGGCAGCGGCGTGATTCCGCTGGGCGCGCTGTTCTTTGTATTGCTCACACCCGACAGCTCGCCGCTGCTGGCCGGTATCGGTTCGCTGATCATGGGGCTGGGCATGGGCATCGCCAGCGTCAGTTCGCTGGTGCTGATCCAGGAAATCGTCGAACCGCGCCAGCGCGGCAGCGCGACGGCGTCGAACCTGTTCTCGCGCAATCTGGGCAATACCCTGGGCGCGACGCTGTTCGGCGCAGTGCTCAACTACGGCCTCGCGCATGCGCCGGGCTCAGTCCCGGTCACCGCCGACCAGATCAAGCATCTGCTGGATACGCAAACCGGCGGCGGCTTGCAGAATGCGCTGGTGCAGGACGCCTTGCATCATTCGCTGCACATTACCTTCGTGATGATGTTTGTGATTGCGATCGCGGTGCTGCTGGCCGCGATGGTGGTGCCGCACATTTCCCTGCGCCGCAACGTGCAGGTGTCGCCGCACGAAAACCTCTGATATAGCCGGTAGTAGGCCTGTCAGCCGTCACGGCTGGCAGGCCGGTTTCTTCAGTCCCCTCTTTCCGCATCCAGCGCCGCCCGAAAACAGAGCCCTGCCAGGACGACGGCCGCAATCGCCAGCACGTAGGCCAGGTTTTCTCCCTGAAACAGATTGTGCAGCTTGCGCTTGTACGCCGCGACAATGAGAGCGGGCGTGCCGCCATATCTCTGCAGCCCATCGACGTCCTGCTTCGACTCTTCACTTTGATAGGCCTGGCCGCCGACCAGGCGGTACTGCGCCGAGGCGCTCTCGCCGGCCTTGCTCTTGACCAGATAAGCGCCGGCAAAACCGGCGATGAGAATAACGACGCCCAGTGCGAACCACAACCTGAACGCTGAAGAACTTCTTTGCATGCTTGCTTCCTTTTCCATATGGCCCCCGGGAGGGAACCCCGCAATTGCTACGGAAAGAAATTTATCACCGATCGGGGGAATAAGTGTGAGGCATGCCATGGCGATACCGTGTAAATTGTGAGCCAGTGGCCGTGTTGCGATCACTCCCACCTGCATGAAGCATTCGCACAATCCGACATGATTAAAACAAAAGGAGCCTATATGCGTCAAAACATCATCGTTCTCTCGATTGCCGTTGTCAGCGCATTCGCGGCAGGAATCGCAGTATCGCCATGGGCGCAGCACGCGATTTCCACAGCGCATGCGGAACAGGCGCCCCTGGCGCCGGCGGTGATCGATCTCAATGCGATCACCCATGCCATGCTGCCGAAAACGCCGTATCCCGAATTGAACTCCAGGACGCTGGTCAATACGGAAAACGCCACGATCAATCTTCAGTCGGGCAACGTCAACAAACACATCCACGCCAAGACCGACGAGATCCAGTACATCATCGAAGGCAGCGGCTCGATGTGGGTGGGCGGCGAGCTCAAGGAATTCAAGCCTGGCACGCTGATCGTCATCCCCAAGGGCACGCCGCATGCCGGCGCCGTCGTCGCCAGCGGACCGGTCAAGGCTCTGGCGATCAAGATCCCGCCTCAGGGCAAGGACGATATCGTGTTTGTCAACTAGACATCACCATCCGGCTCTTCAGGCGAAGCTCTGAGGGCCGGCAGCGGCGAAGGCCTGGCCCCGGGCCTTCGCTCACGCCTTTCCGCCTGCGAACTACTGGCCCTGGATCAGTATGCCCAGCGGCGCCAGCGGACCGACCGGCATCAGCTCGAAAGTCATCAATCCGGCGACCGTCAGCGGCAGTGCATCCACTGCTGCCTTGGCCTGTTCGAGCGACTCGACGTTCATGAGAAAGATCACGCCGACTGCATTCTCGCGCAGCCAGAATTGCTCGATCTTGCCGTCGAGATAGAGCGTGAGCGTGGCGGGCACTTCCTTCGGCATGATCTGCTGCCGCTGTTCAGGGGTGGGTGCTTGAATGATTGTTCCGATTGCCATGACCTTCATGATGAATCTCCGTTTCAAAGTGCGGGATGGATGACGCGGCCTGAGAATAGTCTCTCAAGCCGAAAACTCACACAGGCGTAAACGACAGTTTTCATATCATTCACGACAGGTGCGATTGAGGCTCAGTGTAGACCTCCGCCGGCAAAATCCGTATAGTCGTAAGCGACAACTTCAAGGTCATTTACGCCATGCGCATTTCCATCCTCGCCCTCGACGGCGTGTTCGATACCGGACTCACAGTCGCGCTCGACACGTTCACGCTCGCCAATAAATTCGCCGCCATGCAAAGAAGCGGCAAACCCGCTTTCGAGATGTCCATCGTCGGCATGCGCAAGAAGGTGCGCTCCGGCCAGGGGCTGATCATCCCGGTGCAGGGGGTGACGGAAAAATTGAAACCGGACTGGGTCATCGTGCCGGCGCTCAATACCGGCACGCCTGAAGTGCTGGTCCCGGCGCTCGAACGACGCGATGTGAAACAAGCCAAGCAGCAACTGTTGCAGTGGCATGCCGACGGCGCGCAGATCGCCGCGTCCTGCATCGGCACGTTTCTTCTGGCGGATGCCGGACTGCTCGATCATCAGGAGGCAACGACAACCTGGTGGCTGGCGCCGCTGTTCCGGCAACGCTATCCGCGCGTCTTGCTGGACGAGTCGCGCATGCTGGTGCCGTCGAAAGTCGGCGTGACCGCAGGGGCGGCGATGGGCCATCTCGATCTGGCGCTGTGGCTGGTGCGCAAGGCCAGCCCGGAACTGGCGGCCCTCGTTTCACGCTATCTGCTGGCCGACATCCGCTCGCTGCAAGCGCCTTACATCATCCCTAATCACCTGGCGCAAGCCGACCCTCTCATCTTGCGTTTCGAACGCTGGGCGCGCGATCGTCTCAAGCAGGGATTTTCGCTGGAGGCAGCGGCGGACACGCTCGCAGTCAGTCCGCGGTCATTGCAGCGGCGCTGCCAGGAGGTCCTCGGAAAATCGCCGCTGGCCTACTTCCAGGATCTGCGCGTGGAGCGCGCGCAGTCGCTGCTTCACGGCAGCGGCCTCGATCTCGACGCCATTGCGGCGGAAGTCGGTTACGCCGACGGCGCGACATTGGGCACGCTTTTGCGTCAGCGGCTGGGACGCGGCGTGCGGGATCTTCGCACTGATCTGCGCTGACAGTTTGGAATTGAGAAGCGAGGGAGAAAGACGATGGTTCGCGAGGAACCATGGCGGCATGGGACGAGGTGTCTGCCCGTGCCGGAAACACGCTCCGGCACGGGCAGGTGCTGACTTAAGGACCAGCGATCAGCGCTTCAATTGCGACAGGTCGCGCACCGCGCCGCGATCGGCCGAGGTGGTCAATGCGGCATAGGCTTGCAGCGCTTGCGAGACCACGCGCTCACGGCCCTGCGGCTGCCATGCATCGTGGCCGCGTGCTTCCATCTTGACACGGCGTTGCGCCAGATCTTCGGCGGCAACGCGCAGGTTGATGGTGCGGGCCGGGATGTCGATGTCGATCATGTCGCCCTCTTCCACCAGGCCGATGGCGCCGCCTTCGGCCGCTTCCGGCGACGCGTGGCCGATCACGAGGCCCGAGGAACCGCCGGAGAAACGGCCGTCGGTGAACAAGGCGCACGCCTTGCCCAGGCCCTTGGACTTGATGTACGAAGTCGGGTACAGCATCTCTTGCATGCCCGGGCCGCCCTTCGGACCTTCGTAGCGAATGATGACGACATCGCCGGCATGCACAGTGTCGCCGAGGATGCCTTCGACGGCGGCGTCCTGGCTCTCGAACACGCGCGCCTTGCCGGAGAACTTCAGGATGCTTTCATCCACGCCGGCGGTTTTGACGATGCAGCCCTTTTCGGCGATGTTGCCGTACAGGACTGCGAGGCCGCCGTCCTGCGAATAGGCGTGTTCGCGGTCGCGGATGCAACCGAGGCTGCGGTCGAGATCGCCGTGTTCGTAACGCTCGGCCTGCGAGAACGCAGTCTGCGACGGCACGCCGCCCGGCGCTGCGCGGAACAGCTTGTGCACGGCGGCATCGCTGCTGACGCGGATGTCGTATTTCTCGATGGCTTCGCCCAGGGTCTTGCTGTGCACGGTCGGCAGCGAGGTGTCGAGCAGGCCGGCGCGCGCCAGTTCGCCCAGGATGGCGACGATGCCGCCGGCGCGGTGCACGTCTTCGATGTGGAACTTGTCGGTCATCGGCGCGACCTTGCACAGGCAGGGCACCTTGCGCGAGATGCGGTCGATGTCGGCCATGGTGAATTCCACCTGCGCTTCGTGCGCGGCGGCCAGCAAGTGCAGCACGGTGTTGGTGGAGCCGCCCATGGAGACGTCCAGCGCCATGGCGTTTTCAAATGCGGCCTTGCTGGCGATGCTGCGCGGCAGGACCGAGTAATCGTCCTGCTCGTAGTGGCGCTTGGCCAGCTCGACGATCAGGCGGCCGGCGCCGAGGAACAGTTCCTTGCGGTCGGCATGCGTCGCCACGATGGTGCCGTTGCCCGGCAGCGCGAGACCCAGCGCTTCGGTCAGGCAGTTCATCGAATTGGCGGTGAACATGCCGGAACAGGAACCGCAGGTCGGACAGGCGGAGCGTTCGATTTCGGCCACGTCGGCGTCCGACACGGTGGAGTCGCCGGCCTTGATCATGGCGTCGATCAGGTCGAGCTTGATGACCTTGCGGTCGTTGTTGACGACCTTGACCACCTTGCCCGCTTCCATCGGACCGCCGGAGACGAACACGACAGGAATGTTCAGGCGCATGGCGGCCATCAGCATGCCGGGGGTGATCTTGTCGCAGTTGGAGATGCACACCATCGCATCGGCGCAGTGCGCATTGACCATGTATTCGACCGAGTCGGCGATCAGGTCGCGCGACGGCAGCGAGTACAGCATGCCGCCGTGGCCCATGGCGATGCCGTCGTCGACGGCGATGGTGTTGAATTCTTTCGCGACGCCGCCGGACGCTTCGATCTCGCGCGCCACCAGCTGGCCCAGGTCCTTCAGATGGACGTGGCCCGGCACGAATTGCGTGAACGAGTTGACCACGGCGACGATGGGCTTGTCGAAATCGCCATCCTTCATGCCGGTAGCGCGCCACAGTGCGCGGGCGCCCGCCATGTTGCGGCCTTGGGTGGTGGTACGGGAACGATAAACTGGCATGTGGGTGTCTCCTCAGAGCAGCGAACGAAAACGAACGCCAAAAATGAAAGCGGAAAATGGAAGCAGCAGGGTGCCGTTTTCGTTACCAGTTGTCCAATATATAATTGGCTGCCCTGTGATTCGTATTGCATATCACCGGATATGCCTGCCTCCGCTCATTTCTGCGTCCTCTCCGCTTCACCCCATCAACTCTTTCATCCGCCTTCCCCATGTGCGCACTGCATCACGATGCCGTGCACGAACTTCAGCTTCTCCAGCACCGGCGTCGACAAGGTGAAGGGATATGAATCGGGCATGCCGATGCTGCGGTTCAGGCTGTTGAGCACGTAGGTCAGCGCAAACCATTCGCTGATCAGCTCTTCGAATGAGGCCGCATCCACCGGTGAGGCGCCGATAGTCAGTTTTTGTTCGCTGCGGTTCTTGGGGCGTAGCTGCACGCCGCAGGAATAGGCGGTCTCCAGCGTATCGAACATGTGCAGATAGTGGGCCCAGGTTTCCGCCCAGTCTTCCCACGGATGGCTGCCGGCATAGACGCTGACGAACTGCCGGTTCCAGTCCGGCGCTGCGCCGTTGTCATAGTGGCGTTGCAGGCTCTCGGCGTAGTTGACGGTTTCGTCGCCGAACAGCTGGCGGAAGGCATCGATCCTGCCCGTGCCGGCGATCAGGCGGTCGAAATAATAGTGGCCGCTCTCATGCCGGAAATGACCAAGCAGGGTGCGATACGGCTCCGCCATTTGCTCGCGCATCTTCTCGCGATACGCCGGATCCGCTTCCGCGATGTTGATCGTGATGACGCCTTCGGCATGGCCGGTCAGGACGCGCGGTCCGTGCGGCACGTCTTCCAGAAATTCAAACGCGAGACCGGCCTGGCTATCCTCGGGCTTGGGCACAGGCTGCAAATGCAGGGTCCAGAGCGTATGCAGCAGGCGGCGCTTCGCCACTTCCAGACGCCGCCAGAGAATGCGATTCTGATCGACCGCCAGCGAGGGAATGACCGTGGTCAGCCGGCAGGATGCGCAAAACGCGTTGTCGTCGCCGGCGTCGATCATCCAGTTGCAGACGTCTTGCTGGGAAAAGTTGCTGCATTGCCGGAAGCTGCGCCCCTGATTGACCGGATTGATGCTGCGCCAGCGCAGCGCGCCGGCATCGTCGCCGTCCGCCACCGGTTCATCGTCTTCCGGGGTGAAGCTGCTGACGACCTGGAGCTCCGGCTGATAGCCGAGCAACCAGCCGCAGTTTTCGCAGCGCTTGTTTTCAAAGAAAACCTGGCGCGCGCAATTGTCGCAATGGAACGTTTTCATGCCTTGTCCTGTTTTTGCCAGCGTAGTTACACAAGTGCCGCCGCTGCGGTGTGTGCTGCGAGTGCAGCATCGTGGAGATGCATCATGACAGACTCCCGCGACCGCCATCTTGTTCCGGCGTTGTCCGGCAAACTTCACTCACTCGTCCCGGCCGGGCGCGACCTGGCATCCGCCGCCGCGCTTACCGCAAGTCCTACGAGATGTCCCGCCATCGTCCTATGGTCCGGAAGTTTCGGCACCGGTACATTTTCCTTGTCTTGACGCAAGACAAGAACCAATAAACCGTTCAATAGCGCAGGCCTTGGCCTGTGCTCTGCGGCGTGTCAATCACAGGAGACCACCATGCTACATCGTACTTTGCACGACCCCGACATCGAGGCGGGCGGATCCGCCTCTTCAGGCGTGTCCTGGGGCGCCATCATCGCGGGCGCATTTGCCGCCGCGGCGTTGTCGTTCATTCTGGTGATCCTGGGCTTCGGCCTGGGATTGTCATCCGTATCGCCGTGGTCGGGCAGCGGACTCAGCGCTCAGACTATCGGCTATTCGACGGTGGCGTGGATCACCTTCACACAGATCGCCGCCTCCGCGATCGGCGGCTATATCGCCGGCCGGCTGCGCGTGAAGTGGGCCAACGTGCATACCGATGAAGTCTACTTTCGCGACACCGCGCATGGCTTCCTGGCGTGGGCGGTCGCCTCGCTTGCCACCGCCGCCTTGCTGAGCAGCGCAGTCGGCAGCGTACTGTCCGGCGGCGCCAAGGTTGCCGGCTCGGCCGGTGCAGCAGTAGCAACCGTCAGCGCTGCAGGTGGTGCAGCGATGGCCTCCGATGCCAACAATGCGAACGGCAACGCCGCAGACGGCATGTCGGCCTATTTCATCGATACGCTGTTCCGCCCGGCCGCGGGTTCGGCACAGACCGGTGCGCCTGCTGCGCCCGGCTCGGATGCAGCGCCTGCGGTCGCACCGCTGGCTGATGGCCGCGACAATGCTGTCTCCGCCGTCACGCCTGCACAACGCGCCGAAGTCATGCGCATCTTTGCCAACGCCCTGCGCACCGGCGCCTTGCCTGACGCAGACAAGAGCTACGTCGCCCAGGTCGTCGCAAGACGCACCGGCATGAGCCAGGCCGATGCCGACAAGCGCGTCGCCGATACGTACGCCACCTACAAGAAGAACATCGACGATGCGGCCCTGAAAGCCAAGGATGCCGCCGACTCGGCCCGCAAGGCAGCAGCCTACGGCTCGCTGTGGATGTTCGTGGCCCTGCTGTGCGGCGCCTTCATCGCCAGCTTTAGCGCCACCTATGGCGGCCGTCTGCGCGACCGCGTTGTCTTCACCGCCGTGGGACCGCGCGTCACCGATTCCACCGAACCCGTCACCATTTCCTAGGAGATCACCATGCCGGCCATTCTGCTCTGGTTACTGGGCGTACCTATTCCCGTCATCATCCTGCTGGTGCTGCTGCTGCACTGAGTGCCACGCAACAACAAAAAAACCGCGCCGAACCAGGCGCGGTTTTTTTATGCCGCCATGCATCCGGCTGCATTTTGATGCACTATGCTTCATCCTTGCACGCTGCGAACATGGCGCATCTCCAACGCACGCACAATAAGAAAAAGGAAAGACAGAATGAAACTGACCCTGGTGGTTTTCGACGGCGTGCAGGCGCTCGACGTGGCCGGTCCTCTGGACGTATTTGCCGAGGCCAATCTGCTGCTGCCCAAAAAAGACCATTACGAGATCACGCTGGTGGGCGAACGCCCAGGCAGCGTCATGTGTTCCAGCGGCATCGAATTCAAGGTCCACGTCGACTATCCGAATTTTCACACCGAGAGCGAGCTGCTGCTGGTCGCTGGCGGCCCGCGCGTGCCGGATTACCGGCCTGATCCGGCGTTCATGGACTGGCTCAATGCGCGCGCGTCCAAGGCCGTGAAATTCGGCGCGGTCTGCAATGGCGTGTTCCTGCTGGGACACGCCGGCTTGCTCGCGGGCCGGGAAGTGACCACGCATTGGGATCATGCCGAACGGCTTGCCGCCCGGTTCCCGGAGCTGAATGTCAGGCCGGACAAGATCTTCGTGCGCGACGGCAACCTGTTCACCTGCGGCGGCGTCACTGCCGGCATCGACCTGTGCCTGGCGCTGGTGGCCGAAGACTGGGGGCACGACCTGGCGGTGAAGGTGGCGAAGCGCCTGATCGTCTACATCCGCCGCGACGGCGGGCAATCGCAATACAGCCCTTATCTGGCGGTCGGCCCGGATGAAGACTCGCTGGTGGCCAGGGTGCTCAGACACGTGACCGACCACATCAGCGAAGCCTTGACCATCGAGGATATCGCCGACGCCGTGGGCGTCAGCCGCCGCACCTTCGCGCGCGCCTTCGCCAAACATGCGCAGGTCACGCCCTCGGTGTTTGTGGAGCAGGTGCGTATCGATTTCGCCCGCAAGCTGCTGGAAGAAACGGATGTGCCGCTGAAGACGGTCGCCTTCCGCTGCGGTTTTCACAACGCGACGCAGATGCGGATGATCTTTTCGCGCCGGCTGCAGACCACCCCAAAGCTGTATCGGGAGCGCTTCCGTGCAGACGACGTTCCCCAGGTCAAAGTGGTCGCGCTGGCGCCGAAGAAAAAACCTCCCGCCACCTTGCGGGCCGCCAAATCTGCCCGCTAGTCCCGTCAGGCGGTCAGCAGGCGGCCGGTGAACAAGCCGTGCAGCGTACGAAACGCCAGCACCGCAATCGATACCGTGAGCAGGAATAACAATGCTGCCGCGATCAGCGCCAGACCTGTTCCGCCGACTGCGCCGGCGTAGATGAACGCGGCATTGGTCAAGGCCGCCATCGGAAAGCCGATCGCCCACCACGACGGCGAGAACGCTGCCGGTTTCACCATCAGGCGATAGAAGATGATCACGAACAGGAACAGCCCGAAGTAAAACAGCAGCGACGCAAACATGTCGACTCTTTGCACCAGATTTACATAAGCGATAAAGCCGACGCTGAACGGCGCCATCAAGATCATCTTCGACGGCCGCATGCCGTCCGCCAGCGGATCGTGATGAATCAGCCGGGAAAAGATCAGGATGAAAAAGACGATGGCGCTGATGCTGCCGACGGCTGCGGCAAGCAGGTTGACCTGATACGCCCAGCCTTCCATGAAGGCGCCGCCGCTGACCACGATATCGAGGCTGCCGACGCCGGCGATCAGCCAGGCCGGCATGACGGTCGCGGGCGCGGCATTGCCGTTCAGCATCCGGGAAATCATGACGACGCTCAGCACCAGCGTCAGGACCGTGCCGATGATCCAGACGACCAGCTGCGCCGAGGCGCTGTAGCTGCCGATCACGCTCGACAGCAGCAGGATGCTGATGCTCACCGTGCCGAAGAAACTGGCGATGACGGGATGTGTGAATTCCTGTTTCACGAGTTCAGGATGTTTGATGAGCTTGCTCAGGTAAGACAGGCTAAGGATGACGAACATCGCCAGCGCGATCATGCCGATGGCCTGCGATATGGCAAGGTCGGCGAGATCGGCGCCATACGCCTTGTGGGCCAGACGCCAGGCCAGCGAGAGCCCGGCGACACTCATGACCGAGCCGAACAGGCTGACGGGCAAATAACGGACAGACGGTTGCGCGCGGGCAGCGATGGCGCGACTCGGATGGAACGATTCCATGACAACTCCATTGATTGAGTAAATGAATTCGCCACTGGACGACTTGCGCCGGTCGCTGCGGACCGGCATGTGAGGCATCTGACGCATGTAAATACGCGCCCTGTGGCTGGACGCTTTTGATTCTGCCCGAGCGCTTGCGGCTTGTGAGCGCTCTTCCCCCGCTTGTCCCCAAACGATGCTGAGTTGTCCCTAAAGCGAGCAAGCCGTCGTGACGATTCGCCACAAACCGGTCATGAAAAAAGAAAAGTGCCTGCGGGCACGAACGAGCATCACCGCGTACGACCACGGCGATGCATCTTCTCCGCAACAAATACGGGTTCCGGGGTATGCTGTAAAAAATGACAGCATAAGCGCCGAAACCGGGAAAACAGGGGGGGAATTCCGATGCAGAGAACGCAGCTGCTCGTCGCCGCGAAAGCCGTCGCCATGGCGTTGGTCTTTCTCGTCGGCGCGCTCGCCGGCAGGCGCGCCGACGCCGCCACCGGTTACTACCTGGTGTCGGTCTACAGCGCCGAAAACGAGATCTCCGTCGACTACAAGTACTGGAACGCCAAAAGAAACGGCGCCGCGCCGCTGGGTTCTCCCGAAATCGGCATCGGCTACGGCGTCACTTCGCGCTGGTACACCGAGGTCTACGGCACCTATACGCAAACTGCCGCGCAAGGCACCCAGTTCAGCAGCCTCAACTGGCAAAACGATGTCCTGCTGACGCAGGGACAATACTGGTTCGACCTCGCCATCCACACCAATATCGAGCAGTACACGCGCCGCGACGGCTACGGCCTGGAATGGGGACCGGTGTTCCAGACCGAGGTCTGGCGCACCCAGCTCAACGCCAACGTGTTCCTGCAACGCGACTATCGCACTGCCGGCAGCAACAACGCCACGCAGCTGGTCTATCAATGGCAGGTGCGGCAACACTGGAAGCCGCTGCTCAACTTCGGCCTGCAGGGTTTCGGCGAACTGGGCCGCTGGGATAACTGGAACAGCACCGCCACCCAATCGCATCGCGCCGGCCCGGCGCTGTTCGGCACCTGGCATCTGGAAAACGGACACAAGCTCCTGTACGAAACGGCCTATCTGATCGGCAAGAACTCCGGCCGTTCGGCCAAGAGCTTCACGATGCGCGTGCAATATGCCTTCTGATTTTCATTGCTTGCTGGCATGAAATAACGCATAGAAACGCGCATGAAAAAAACCAAGCGCGTTACCGCAAAAGAACACCCGGCGTTAGCCGATTGACATCGATACACGACGCGGATTACGCTGGACGAAACGCTGCCAACCGGAGATGTCGGCATGACCTTGCTCAAATCCCAACCAGCCACGCTCCTGAAAGTCATGGAGCATCACATCCAGTTTACGGAAAACGGCATTGCCGTCTTCGACGCGGAAGACCGCTTCATCTTTCACAACCACGCCTTCGACTGCATCTTCGGCCTGGACGCCGCCGCCATGGACGGCTGGACGCAAGACGACTGGCTGACCTGGATGTATGTGCATCGGGGCGGCGTCAACATCGAGTGGGATTCGCTTGAATCCTGGCTGGCCTATGTGCATCGCGTGTCGCGCTCCAAACCGTTCCGGCGATTCGAGACGGATCTGATGGATGGACGATGGCTGCTGGTCAGCGAGCAAACCTATCCTTCCGGACATCTGGTTTTGCACTTCGCCGACATCACGCTGCAGAAGAAGACCGAGATGGAATTGAAGGAAGCCATCGCCAAGATCGAACACATCGCACAGACCGACGAACTCACCAATCTGCCCAACCGGCGCCATATCCTGAGCCGCTTCCATGAAGAGCTGCTGCGCTCGGCGCGCTACAAGCATGAGTTCTGTTTCGGCATTCTCGACATCGACCATTTCAAACTGGTGAACGACAAATACGGCCACCCGGTCGGCGACGAGGTGCTGCGGCATTTTTCCAGGTTCTTGCGCGAGCATCTTCGCTCGCAGGACATGGTCGGCCGGTTGGGCGGAGAAGAATTCGCCGTCCTGTTTCCGGAGACCAAGCTGGACGATGCCTTGCTGGTCCTGAGCCGGATCAACGAAACCTTGCGCAAAGAAAAGCTCGTGCAGATCGCGCCGGATTTCACCTATAGCTTTTCCGGCGGGCTGGTGTCGACGGAACCTGACCTGATGGAAGACTGCACCCTGCTCATGGCGAAAGCCGACAAGGCGCTTTATCAGGCCAAGAACGGCGGGCGCAACCGGGTGCTGCGGTATCAGGACGATTCCCTGATCAGTATTCCCTGATCAGCGCTCTCCGTTGTGAACACCGGTCAGGCGGCCTGATCCTCCTGATTTTCCTGATGATAGGGATAGTCCGTGTAGCCCACGGACGTTCCGCCCCAGAATGCCGAGCGGTCGTAGTGATTGAGCGGCAACTTGTACTGCAGGCGATAAGGCAGGTCGGGGTTGGAGGCGAAGAAGCGGCCGAAGGCCACCAGGTCGGCATCGCCTTTTTGCAAAATGGCTTCCGCACCTTCGCCGTTGAAACCGCCTGCCGCAATAATCGGTCCCGTGAATACCTTGCGCAGAAACTCGGATGCAACCGGCTGCTGATGTTCATCGATGGTTTCCACGCCTTTGACGCGCGGTTCGATGATGTGCAGATAGGCCAGGCCGAATTTGTTGAGCTGCTGCGCCGCGTAGGTAAAGGTCGCTTCGGGATTCGAATCGGAGATCGATCCCCACTGCCCGCTCGGAGAGAGCCGCACGCCGACGCGATCGGCGCCCCACACCGACACCAGCGTCTCCACCAGTTCGAGCATGAAGCGCGCGCGTTTTTCGATGCTGCCGCCATAGGCGTCGGTGCGCTTGTTGGTGCCGTCCTGCAGGAAGGTGTCGGACAGATAGCCGTTGGCCGAATGCAATTCAACGCCGTCCAGGCCGGCCGCCTTGGCGCGCTCGGCAGCTTTGCGGTAGTGGCCGATCACCAGCTGGATTTCGTCAATGTCGATGGCGCGATGCGGCGACGCAGGAACCCAGCCCTTGTGCGTCAGGACATCCGTTTCAAACGGCACTACCGACGGCGCAATCGGCAGCGGTCCGCCGGTCAGGTCGACATGCGACTGGCGGCCGTCATGTCCCAGTTGCATGAACAGGACACCGCCCTTGGCGTGGACGGCGTCGGCGATCTTCTTCCAGCCGGGGATGTGCGCATCCTCGTAGATCCCGGGCGCGCCCAGATAGCCGCGGCTGTCGTAGGAGACATGCGTCGACTCGGTGATGATCAGGCCGCCCTGCGAAGCGCGCTGGCGGTAGTACTCCAGCATCAGCTCGCTGGGGCTGTCGTCGTCGTTGGCGCGCAGGCGCGTGGTCGGTGCGTGCACCACACGATGTTCAAGTTGGTAAGGGCCGAGTCGGAACGGCGAAAAAAGTGTGGACATGAAAATGCTCCCGGATGGATACAGGCGAATCGCTGTTGTAGCCATGGTAGGGATGCATGCGACTGGGATAAAGAGGCCGCAGTTCCTGACATTCAGGACAAATACGTCATCAATCGCCCGTTTACTCGCGAGCCGTCTTCAGCCATTCCGACGGCGGCATGCCGAACTGGTGGATGAAGCTACGGGTAAAAGCGGCCTGCGAGCTATAGCCTATCGTCGCGGCGATGACTTTCATCTGCACGCCTTGCTGCAGCAGATCCTGCGCCAGCCGCATGCGCCATGCAGTGACATAGGCGATCGGCGACAGGCCGAGCATTTTTCTGAAGCAGGCGGAAAATGCCGAGCGCGACATGTTGGCCAGCTGTGCCAGCTCCTCCACGGTCCAGTCGCGCTCGGGCTCCCGATGGATGGCAGCGAATACTTCCGCCAGCCGGCCGTCGAGCATGGCGAACAAAATCCCGCCTTTGATTTTTTCGTCTTCGACGGCCTTGCGGATCAGCAGGATCAGGATGTATTCAAACAGGACGTTCAGCGCCTTGTTGCGTCCCGGCGCGCCGCTGCCGAACTCCGCGATCAAGGTCGACACGATCGCTTGCACCGGCCCCAGCTGATCGAAGGGAAAGATCATGGTTTCGGTCACGCCGAGCGGAAAGGTGCTGCCCATGCTGGCGCCGAATTCGAAGGAGCCGCAGATGAGGCGCGCGCCTTCGCGCCTGTTGGCGCGCAGCTGATAGCGGCAGGTGCTGGGACATAGCAGGAGACTGGGCTGGTGCACCGGTATGGTCGGCATACCGCGCCGGACCAGATCGATGCCGCCTTCTTCCAGGATATGGATGAAGGCGGTCCCCGGCGCGCGGTCTAGGGTCAGCGTGCCGTCCACCTTGCCGGCGTAAAACAACTGGCCGCGCAAGTGGATGCGCTCAAAGAATTCGGAAAGCATGTCCATTCTGGATGCCGGGGTAAATAACTCGTACGTTGGGAGAAAAGCGGCGTAGCGGGGCGACATATGCTCAACACCGTTCTGCAGCCGTCGCATGTTACGCCTCATCGGCCGGCGATGCAGACACATCGATGCTGCTTCTACCACGTCCATCCACTTTCGGGAATCACACCATGAGTTCGAACGCCTCCGCTGTCACCAACAACATTTCGCCTTACGCCGATCCTGTCAACCCCGCCCTGCCGGTGCCGGACATGCAACTCGACCTGTCGCGCACCGCGCTGGTCGTCATCGATCCGCAGATCGATTTCCTGAGTCCGCAAGGCGTGACCTGGGGCATCTTCGGCGAGAGCATCGTCGAGCACGACACCGTAAAACACATCGGCCAATTATTCGCCGCCGCCAAGCAAGCCGGCATCGTCGTGGCCGTGTCGCCGCATTACTATTACCCGGTCGATCACGACTGGGATTTCGGCGGCCCGCTGGAACAGGTCATGCATAAGGTCGGCATGTTCGACCGCAAGGGACCGCTGACGCTGGACGGCTTCCACGGCTCGGGCGCCGACTTCATGCCGGAATTCAAGCCCTACATCCTCGACGGCAAGACCATCATCGCCTCGCCGCACAAAGTCTACGGCCCCGAGACCAACGACCTGACGCTGCAACTGCGCAAGAAGGGCGTCACGCAAATCGTGCTGGCCGGCATGGCGGCCAACCTCTGCGTGGAATCGCATCTGCGCGAATTCATCGAGCAAGGCTTTGAAGTCGCCGTGGTGCGCGACGCCACCGCCGGACCGAAGCTGCCCGACGGCGACGGCTACCTGGCGGCGCTGGTCAACTACCGCTTCCTCGCCCATGCTTTGTGGACCACGGAAAAAGCCGTGGCGTCGCTGATAAAAACCTGAGCGCCTGGCTTGCCCGGAGCAAGGCGCGCCGGTGCGCCTTGCCCCAGCGTCTGCTCTTGCTTCTGCTTTTGTTTTTACTTCCGCTTCCGCACTCATCGGCTATTGATGACAAACTTGCATCATCAGCCTTCGTCGTCTCCGCATATTGCGATCAAGTAGAGGAAGCCGATCAAGGTTTCCTGACATACAAAGCCAAACGGCGTTGCTATGATCGCGCCAGTTACTCGAGAACGCGTTCTACAGTTCAGCATTTTCTCTTCCGGGGGTATCGCCGCCGGAGGAGCCGATTGCTTTTGCGACTGCGCTTGTCCGCAAGAGCCGATCTGCAGCATTTCACCTGTGTTGACGGTTTATTCACATCGCGCTTGATCGAGACACGACGCGGCGCACTGCGCCCGGCCATGTGTCCCGGCAAGCGCGTGAACAGCGGATAAGGGAGGACAAGAAGATGGCTGTAGCTGCTTTGACCATGGATGTTCCGGACCTGGGCGCGAAGGAATTTTTCCTCGCCCGGCAACCGATTCTGAACATCGAGCAAGAACTGATCGGCTACGAGCTGCTGTTTCGCAGCACCGCCGCCAACCGCGCCACCGTCACCGACGACGCAGCCGCCACCGCCGCGGTCATCGAGCATGCGGCCGAACTGGGCCTGCACAATGTGATCGGCACCCGCACTGCCTTCCTCAATGTCGATGCCGCGATCCTGATGAGCGACGTGGTCTTTGTGCTGCCCAAGGACTACGTCATCCTGGAGATCCTGGAGACGGTGGAGCTGACGCCGCCGCTGATGCGCCGCATCGAGACCCTGAGCGAAGCGGGTTATGTCTTTGCCATCGACGATCTGGTGGAAGAATCCGCCCGCACCGATCAGCTCATGCCGTTTGCCGGCATCGTCAAGGTCGACGTGCTGGCGATGCCGGCTGCCGACATTGCCGCCCTGAGCAGCAGCCTCAAGCTGAAGGGCAAGAAGATCCTGGCCGAAAAGGTCGAGACCATCGAGCAATTCAAGCTGTGCCGCGCACACGGCTTCGACTATTACCAGGGTTATTACTTCGCCCGGCCGGATGTGCTGCAGGGGAAAAAGCTGAGCGCCTCCTGCGTGATCATCATGCAGATCCTGGCGCTGATCATCAAGGGCGCCAACAACTACGAGATCGTGCGCTTCATCAAACAGGATGTGGCGCTGAGCCTGATGTTGCTGCGCCTGGTGAATACCCCGCTGTGCGGATTCCGCCGGCACATCGCTTCGCTGGGCCAGGCCTTGCTGGTGCTCGGCGACCGCCAGCTGAAACGCTGGCTGCAGATCCTGCTGTACGCCAATCCCAACAACAACCGCAACGCCGCGACATCGCCGCTGATGATCCTGGCCGCCACGCGCGGCAAGATGTGCGAGCTGCTGTCGCAGAAAGTCCAGCCGCGCCGCCCCAACAAATCCGATACGGCCTTCATGGTCGGCGTGCTGTCGCTGACGGATGCGCTGTTCAATCTGGAAATCGCCGACGTGATCGGCCAGATCGGCGTGTCCATCGAGATCAGGGAAGCGCTGCTGTCGCGCGCCGGATTCTACGGCGGCCTGCTGCAACTGGTGGAGTCGGCGGAGAACCCGGAACTGCTCAGCCCCGCACAATTAAGCGAACTGTTAAACAATCTTCAACTCTCCGCCGAAGAGTTTTACAGCGTGCAGAAGGAAGCCTTTGAATGGGGCGACAGCATTTCGGAGAACATGAGCGCCGACGCATCTTGATCGAATGACAATATTGAAACGGGAAGAAAGCGTGGAGACACTTTCTTCGCCGCTGCTGCCGGCAGACCGCGCAAATTCTTTTGCGTACAGCAGGCGTAAAGAACGCTAAAACGCCCGGGTCTGCTGTTATGCTGATGCCGCTCAGCAAGCGCCAGGTATCGGCCCGGATGACTGGGACCGCCGGCCGGAACAGAAAAATAAGAATCCATACGAAAGATATGAAGAGTCTGATTTGCACATCGGCAGATGACAATTGCCTCAAGAAGGAAGACCTGTACCGGGCGCTGGTAGACGCGTTCACGGACGGCATCGTCATGCAGCACGAAGACGGCGCCGTATTCGATTGCAATAGCGTCGCCGAGGGCATCCTGGAATGTCCGAAGGAAGCCATGACCGACCTGGCCGCATTGCTGCGCCAGCGCCAGGCCATGAAGAACGACGGCACCGCTTTCGACGAATCGGAATATCCCATGGTGATTGCCGGCGCCTCGCTGCAGCCGGTCAGCAATGTGATGATGGGCATGACGCGCCTGGACGGCCGCTTCTGCTGGCTGGAGGTAAGCGCCAGCCCGATCATGGTCAACCGCGGCAAGGATTTCATCGGCGTGGTCACCTTCCTGCGCGAGATCACCGAACGCAAGGAAGCCGAAGAAGCGCTGGAAAAGCGTCATCACGAACTCGAAAAAGGCATCTTCAAACGCACCGCCCAGCTGGAGTTCACGCTGGGCCAGTTGAAGCTTGCCGTAAGCGCCTCCAACACCGGACTGTGGAACTGGAATCTGCGCACCGATCAGTTTTACTTCTCGCCGGAGTGGAAGCGCCAGATCGGCTACGCCGACCACGAGATCGGCGACTCCATGGACGAGCTGGTGGCCCGCATCCATCCCGACGACCGCGAACGCGCGGTAACGGCGACCGAGTCTTATCTCGATGCGCCCAAGGAATCGCTGGAAATCGAATACCGCATGCGTCATCGCGACGGCGGCTATCGCTGGATCCTGTCGCGCTCGATGGCGATGCTGGATGAAAACGACAAGGCGATTTTCCTGCAAGGTTCGCATGTCGACATCACCGAGCGAAAACAGTCCGAGGAAAACCTGCTGGCCCTGACCCGCGAACTGCGCGACGTCTCGCGCGAGCTGGCCAGGGTGGAAGAAGCCGAGCGCCGGCGATTCGCGCAGGAACTGCACGACACCATCGGTTCGGCGCTGGCGGCATTGAGCATCAACATGACCATCATGAGCGGCGAGATTGCCGGGGAAGGTTCGTCCGGCATGGAAGCGCGCCTGAAGGATTCCATCGTCCTGCTCGACGACACCACCGACGCCGTGCGACGCCTGATGGCGGAGTTGCGGCCGCCGGTGCTGGACGATTACGGACTCGAAGCGGCCTTGCGCTGGCAGTGCGAACTGTTCGCCGAACGCTGCGGTTTTCAGTTCACGGTGGATGTCTACGGCATCGCCGATCGCCTGGAGCCGGAGCTGGAAATTTCGCTGTTCCGCATCGCCCAGGGCGCCATCACCAATATCGCCAAGCATGCGCATGCAACCAACGTCGAAGTGATGCTCAATATTTTGCAGAACTCGGTCACGCTGACCATCATGGACGACGGCGCCGGCTTTGTACCGAACGTGCATCGCGATCAGAAATCGAAGCCTACCTGGGGCCTGGTATCCATGCGCGAGCGTGCACAAGCGTTGGGCGGCAATCTGAAAATCATTTCCGAACCCGGCAAGGGCACCTGCGTCGAAGTCGTGGTGGAATTATGAACATGCCGGCCGCCGCGCCCATCCGCATCTACATCGCCGACGATCACACCATCGTCAGGGACGGCCTGGCGGTGATGCTGCAGGTGCATAGCGACATCAAGGTGGTCGGCTCCGGCAGCGACGGACGGCAGGCCGTGAAAGAGGTGGTGAGCCTGCGTCCCGACATCGTGATCATGGACATCGCCATGCCCAACCTGAACGGCATCGAAGCAACCCTGCTGCTGAGGAACGAGGCGCCGGGCGTGAAGATCATCATGCTCTCGATGTATGCGACCAAGGAACATATTTTCCGGGCGCTGCAAGCCGGCGCCCGCGGCTATTTGCTGAAGAATTCCGCAGGCTCGGAACTGCTCAACGCCATCCGCGTCGTGCAGGCCGGACAGCGTTATCTGAGCCAGAAGATTTCCGACACGGTGGTGGACGATTACCTGCTCGACAACCGCGCTTCGGGACCGCTCGACGCCCTGAGCGCGCGCGAACGTGAAGTCTTGCAACTGGTGGCCGAAGGCCACTCCAGCGCACAGGTGGCGGCGATGCTGTCGCTGTCGCCCAAATCCATCGAGACCTATCGCAGCCGGCTGATGCAAAAGATCGGCGTCAGCGACTTGCCCAGCCTGGTGAAATTCTCCATCCATCACGGATTGATTTCGCTGGAGTAGCCGGCTTCTTCAGCTTGCCCTGCCGGCGCTCTGCCGTTGATGCAAGTGTCGGGTTATTTTTCCGCACTTGTCATACTTTCCCGACAGCAATATCAACGCGCAGTCGCTAGTATCAAGACTGCCCGCGCTACATCTCCCCGATCTTCCCGCGCGGCCCCCGGCAGCGGCATTCAAATAACAAAGCCGTGCATCCCCCTCGAACGCATTGCCTGAACATCGGCGAGGGGGATCTGCATGCAAAACAACATGCCCTGCACACATCACCGATGTCCGTCTCGATGGGTAGAAACATGCGATCGATCTATGTATTTTTACTGCTGCTTTTTCTGCTGGCAGGGTGCGAGCGAAGTCCGATGGAAAAGCTGGTGTTCGAACACGCCCGGGAACAGGCAAAAATCAACGCCGCCAATTTTGAGCGCAACAAGGAAGCTCGCGAGAGGCAACAACTGGCGCTGCGCAAGAAGTTCGATCCTGATGATCCGGATACGGATACCGGTTCGCCGTGACGGCGTCACTGTCGTTGCGGCGAGGGTCTCTGCGGCAACGACAGCGGCGGCAAACGCTCAGTGAAGATGAGAAATCTGCTTATAGCGATACTCGTCGAGGTCCTTCAGTTTCTGGTCCTCGTAGTCGAGAAGTTTCAGATGTTTGTCGACGCTCAGGCAAGCCCAGACCAACAACACGTCGAGAAGAATAATGCCGATGTTCGTGAAACTGATCCCGTAGCTCATCGCAGCCCCCTGTTCCGATCACATTGAATAAATCCCCCTGATGCTGACTACAGCATACTCATCAGGTTGGAATTATCCAATCAGGAAATTCCTGATTTCCGAGGGGTAATTTGCTGGCGGAAAAGTTTACTTTCCCCAATGCAAACCAGGGTGGTCGCCAATGCGGAACGGCTGATAAAGAGCGCGACGGCTCAGGCGCGCTGTCGGCGGCGAGGGGGCGGGGAAGACGGCAGATGCGTCATCAGGCGCAGCCGTCCGTGCCGCCGTCGCCGTCGACGCCTTCTTCGCCCAGCTCGCGCAGACGCACATTGAGCCGCCCGATCAATTGCGCCAGTTGTTTCTTTTCCGCCGGGTCCAGGACTTCGAACAGCTGATCGGTGAAGCGCTTGCGTACCGGTTCCGACAACTGCACCACCTCGACGCCGGCCGCCGTCAATGAGATGTGCTTGACGCGGCGATCGCTGGCGTCCGCCACGCGCTCCACCAGGCCGTCCTTTTCCATCGCGTCCACCGCTTCGGTGATGGTGCGCGGCGCGAAACCGAAGGCTTCCACCAGATCGGTGGAACGCACCTTGCCCTGACGATGTATGAAAATCATCATTTTGGTTTTTGCGAACGAAGCGCCCTGCGCCGCCATCAAACGGTTCAGCGTGCGTTGCGACGTCAGGTAAAAGTCGCGCAAGGCTTCGCCGGCCTCGACGTTTTCGGAGGCGAGTGTAAAGCTGTTGGACATATTTTCCTCTATTGGCATATTATATGGTACCTCCATTAATTTGAGGCGCCAACGATTTCCATGTCGGGTGCCGATAATTTCCCACTGACCAGGACAGAACAAGCATGAGCGCAGCGGATACTCCAGCCCCAGCAGCCCCCACTCCGGAAAAGCCAAAGAAACGCATGAGCCCGCGCGCCAGGTTGATCTTGCGCAGCGTCGCGCTGGTCGCCGTGATCGCGGTGGCAGGATGGTTCTTTTACCATGAAACGCGCGGCAAATATATCGAGAGCACCGACGACGCCTACATCCACGCCGACAACGTGACCGTCTCGCCCAAGGTTTCCGGCTACGTGGAAGAGGTCTACGTCGCCGACAACCAGGACGTGAAGGCCGGCCAGCCGCTGGTGCGCATCGACCCGCGCGACTATGCCGCGCAGACCGCGCAGTTCAGGGCGCAGATCGACGCTGCGACAGCCAGCGAAGAATCCGCCAAGGCTTCGCTGCAAGAGCAGAACAGCGCCATCGCCCAGGCCCAGGCGCAACTGGCGTCGGCCGAAGAAGATGCGCGCTTCGCCGCCAGCGAAGTCGACCGCTACACGCCGCTGGCGGCCACCGGCGCGGAGACGAAAGAAAAGCTGAACTCGCTGCGCAACCAGGCGGCCTTGTCGCGCGCCACCGTGGCGGCCCGCCGCGCCGCACTGGAAGCCGCGCAACTGCGGGTGAATTCGATGCAGGCGCAAATCCGCCAGGCGCATGCCCAGGGTGAAAACGCCCAGGCGCAGTTCGACGCGGCCAACGTCAATCTGGGATCGACCGAAATCAAGGCCAGCACCGACGGCCGTATCGGCGACAAGTCGGTGCGCGTCGGCCAGTTCGTCTCGGCCGGCACGCGCATGATGTCGGTGGTGCCGACGGCGTTCTATGTGGTCGCCAATTTCAAGGAAACGCAAATCGGCCTGATGCGCGTCGGCCAGCCGGCAACCGTGGAAATCGATGCCCTGCCGGGTCAGGAATTGCAGGCGCATGTGGAGAGCATCTCGCCCGGCACCGGCGCCCAGTTCTCGCTGCTGCCGCCGCAAAACGCGACCGGCAATTTCACCAAGATCGTCCAGCGCGTGCCGGTGCGCATCGCCGTCGACGTCGGTCCTGAAACGCGCCGCCTGTTCGTCGCCGGCCTGTCGGTGACGGCCAAGGTCAACACCATCAATGCCAAAGACAGCGAAGGGAAGCACCTTTGAGCACGCCTCAGGCCCAGGCTCCGCTGCAGCCGCCTGCGCGCGCTGACGCCGCCGCGTGGCTGGCGGTCGCCGCCGGTACGCTGGGCGCGCTGATGGCGACGCTCGACATTTCCATCGTCAACTCGTCGCTGCCCACCATCCAGGGTGAAATCGGCGCCAGCGGCACCGAGGGCACGTGGATCGCCACCGCCTATCTGGTCGCGGAAATCATCATCATCCCGCTGTCGGGCTGGCTGGAAAAATTGCTGGGACTGCGCACGCTCTTGTTGCTGGCGGCGAGTCTGTTCACCGGCTTTTCCATCCTGTGCGGCTTCGCCAACAGCTTGCCGATGATGATCATCGGCCGCGTCGGCCAGGGCTTCACCGGCGGCGCGCTGATCCCGACGGCGATGACCATCATCGCCACGCGCCTGCCGCGCTGGCAGCAGCCGGTCGGCAATGCGATGTTCGGCGCCACGGCGATTCTCGGCCCGGTGCTGGGACCCGTGCTGGGCGGCTGGCTGACCGAGAACGTCAGCTGGCATTATTCCTTCTTCATCAACGTGCCGGTCGGCGCCGCGCTGATCACGCTGTTGCTGGTGGCGATGCCGTATGCAAAACCGAAATTCGACCTGCTGCGCGAAGCCGACTGGTTCGGCATCCTCGGCATGGCGCTCGGGCTCGGCGGCCTGACCGTAGTGCTGGAGGAAGGCGAGCGCGAGCAATGGTTTGCCTCGACCGACATCCGCTGGCTGACGCTGGTTTCGGTGATCGGCTTCATCCTGCTGGCGATCGGCCAGATACGCGCGCGCCATCCGGTGATCCAGCTGCGGCTGCTGCGCGACCGGCAATTCGGTTCGGTGGTGGCGATGGCGATGGTGGTCGGCGTGGCCTTGTACGGCACGGCTTACGTGATCCCGCAATTCCTGTCCGGCATCGCCGACTACAACTCGCTGCAATCCGGCCAGATCGTGTTGCTATCCGGCGTGCCGATGATCCTGATGATGCCGTTCACGCCGATGCTGATGCGGCGTGTGGATATCCGCCTGGCGGTCGGCGCCGGGCTGCTGATGCTGGCCTTCAGCGCCTTCATCGAAACCGACCTGAGTCCGCTGTCGAGCGGCGGCTCGTTCATCGCGTCGCAATTGCTGCGCGGCCTCGGCACCGTGCTGGCCATGATCTTCCTGAACCAGGCGGCGATCCGTTCGGTGCCCGCCTCACAGGCGGGCGATGCGGCCGGCCTGTACAGCGCCGCGCGCAATCTCGGCGGCTCGCTGGCGCTGGCCGGCATCGCGGTGATCCAGGATCAGCGCATCTGGCTGCACAGCCGTCGTCTCGAAGAGAGCCTCTCCGCCAACTCCGACCTGGTGCAATCCTTCATGACCTCGCAAAGCGCGGCGCTGGGCGGACAAGCTACCGCATTCCAGGCGCTGGGCGCCACGATCCAGGTGCAGGCCCTGACGATGACCTATGCCGATCTGTTCTGGCTGCTCGGCGTCGGCATTCTCTGCGTGATGCCGCTCGTCTTTTTCCTGCGCCCGCTGCCAACCAACGCGCCTCCGGTTACGACTCACTGATGAATCTTATGCGCCCTACTTCTTACCTCATTCCGCTCGCGGCGACAGCACTGCTGTCGGCCTGCACCCTCGGTCCGGAATACGCCGGCCCGCCCGACGTCGCACCGCACGCCGCGCAAAACGGCCATTTCCTGCGCGGCGGCGACGCCGTGCAGACAGCTGCCACGCAACGCAATAACTGGTGGGAAGGCTTGTCCGATCCGCTGCTCAACGAGCTGGTGCAACGCGCGCTCGCCGCCAATCCCAATCTGAACATCGCCAAAGCCAGACTGCAGCAATCGCGCGCGGCGCTGAACCTGGAACAAGCCAACGCCATGCCGAGCGCCAGCGGATCGGCGCTGTATGCGCATGCCAAGCTGCCGTCGCTGTCGGGAAGCGGCTCGTCGACCACCACGAATCTCTACAACCTCGGTTTCGACGCCTCGTGGGAAGCCGATATCTTCGGCGCCAACAAGCGCAGCATCCAGGCCGCGCGCGCCACCTCGGAAGCGGCCGAAGCCTCGCTGGCAGATGTCCAGGTCAGCCTCGCCGCCGAAGTCGCCAATGCCTACATCAGCCTGCGCGACCGCCAGCAACGCATTGCACTCGGCGACCAATCGATCGCAGCGCAGGAACAGATGATCACGCTCGCGCGCCAGCGTCTTGAACGCGGCACGGCGTCGAACCTCGACATCCTGCGCCTGCAAAATCAACTGGAAGGCACACGCGCCGATCTCACGCCGCTGCGTGCAGACATGGAGTCGTATCTGAATCAGCTGGCGACGCTGGTGGGTGAAGAACCCGGCGCGCTCGACGACAAACTGAGCGCCGCCACGCCGCTGCCCTTGCCGCCGGCCGCGGTGGCGGTGGGCGACCCGACCGAGCTGCTGCGGCATCGCCCCGACATCCGCGCCGCCGAACGCACGCTCGCCGCCGACACCGCCAAGATCGGCCAGGCCGAGGCCGCGCGTTACCCCAGCCTGAAGCTGTTCGGCGTGATCGGCCTCGGCGGCACGCACGCATCCGACCTGACCAAGCTGGATGATTTCGCCACCATCCTGGCGCCGATGCTGAGCTGGAATTTCCTCGACTTCGGCCGCAATGCCGCGCGCGTGACGCAAGCCGAAGAAGTGCGCAATGAAGCGGAAATGAAATATCGCCAGACCGTGCTGGAAGCACTGCGAGACGCCGAAGATTCGCTCTCGCGCTTCCGCAACGGCCGCATCACCGTGGCGACGCTGGCGCGCAACAAAGTGTCGGCGGATCAGGCGCTGGATCTGGCGCAGCAACGCTACCGTGCGGGCACGACGACGCTTGTCGACGTGCTCGATACCACGCGCCAGCAACTCAGCGCACAGCAGAACCTGCTGCAGGCCGAAGCCAATCTGACGCGCAACTTCGTCGCCATACAGAAGGCGCTGGGGCTGGGCTGGAACAGCTAAGCTGGTGTGGCCGGCCCGGCAGCGACGCTCAGAATTGCTCCCATGACGCCTCGCTGTCTTGTGCAACGGCAGCGGGGGTTTGAACTGCTTTTGCGACTGGCTTTGCTGCCGGTTTAGCCGCTGCCTGCGCCGGAAGCTTGGGCGCGGCGGGAGTAATGTCGACAGTCGTCTTTTGATGCGTCAGCTTCGGCGCAGCACCGTGTTCAGCGCCGAGCTTGAAAATGCTCACCACTTCCAGCAAGGTCCCGGCCTGATGCTGCATCGATTGCGCCGCTGCGGCCGCTTCTTCCACCAGCGCCGCATTCTTTTGCGTCACTTCATCCATCTGCGTGATGGCCAGGTTGATCTGCTCGATGCCGTCGCTCTGTTCTTCGCTGGCTGAACTGATCTCTCCCACGATGTCGGTCACGCGCCTGACGCTGTTGACGACGTCGGTCATGGTGGTGCCGGCCTGCTCCACCAGCCTGCTGCCGGCGTCGACCTGCGCCACCGAGTTGTCGATCAATGCCTTGATTTCCTTGGCTGCTGCAGCGGAGCGTTGCGCCAGTCCGCGCACTTCGGAAGCCACCACCGCAAAGCCGCGTCCCTGTTCGCCGGCGCGCGCCGCTTCCACCGCTGCATTCAATGCCAGGATATTGGTCTGGAAGGCAATGCCGTCGATGACGCTGATGATGTCGACGATCTTCTTCGATGACTCGTGGATCGTGCCCATGGTTTCCACCACCTTGCCCACCACGTCGCCGCCGGCGATCGCCACTTCGGAGGCGGAGGCCGCCAGCTGATTGGCCTGGCGCGCGTTGTCGGCGTTCTGCTTCACGGTCGAGGTCAGTTGTTCCATCGCCGATGCAGTTTCTTCCAGCGAGCTGGCCTGCTGCTCGGTGCGCGTCGACAGATCCAGGTTGCCCATGGCGATCTGGCTGGATGCCGTGGCGATGGTGTCGGTGCCGGTGCGCACGTGGCCGACGATCTCCGCCAGCCGGTTGCGCATGACGCGTATCGATGCCATCAGGCTGGTCTGGTCGCCCTGGCGCAAGGTGATCGACGTCGCCAGATTGCCGTTGGCGATATCGCTGGCCACCGCCATCGCATAATCGGGCTCGCCGCCAAGCTGGCGAATGATGCTGCGCGTGATGAGCAAGGCGGCGACCAGGCTCAGCAAGAATGCGGCAGCGCTGACGGCGAACAACAGCGCCGTGGTGTGGTGATAAGTGTCCTGGCTGTCGGCGACGGTCTTGTCCATGGCGGCATGCTGATAATCGGACAAATTCCTGAGCGCCTCGAACATCGCATTCTGTTTCACCCGCATGGCGCCAAACAATAACTTCTTCACTTCGTCCATCTTGTTCTGCGTGAGCAGATTCAACAGATTCTGCTGCTCTGCATAGTAGTCGGCGCCGGTGCGATCGAGCGCCGCCATCAGCTCTTTGCCCTTGGGCGTGACGATCGCATCGCCGAGTTTTTTCAGCGTCGCGTCGTTTTCTGCGCGCGCTTTGGTGATGCGCGCCAGCTCCTGCTTCGACGTTGCTTCGTCGTCGGACAGCGCGACATTGCGCACCACCCGCGCCACCAGATTGACGTTATTGGAAACCGTATCCACCAGCGCGATCTTGGCGTAGCGATCGTTCACCAGGAAGTTGATGTTGTCGTTGAGTACCGCCATGCGCATGAAGCTGAAGAAGGCGATCCCCAGCAACAGTGCCAGGACCAGGCCGAATCCGATATATAAACGGCTGGCGACTTTTAATTTGGACAGATTCATGACACGGTTCTCCTGAAAGGACATACAAAGACGTGATGCTTTCGGATCAGCCTGCTGCGGAGAATTCTACTTCCAGAACTGCTTTTTCTGTGGCGGCATTTCATCGATTCCGAAAAAGATGCCGGGATGACAAGCTGCGCTAAAATTCCTGCATGACAGAAATCCGACACGCCCACTTCCCTGACGACCGCGATGCCGTCGTCGACATCTTTCGCGAATACATAGCCAGCGTCAGCGTCGATCTCGGCTTTCAGGATTACGAAACCGAATTTGCTGCACTGCCGGGAAAATACGCCGCACCCGACGGCAGGCTGCTGCTCGCCTGGCGCGGCGACCGCGTGCTTGCCTGCGTCGCCTTGCGCAAAGTCGATGCCCGGATCTGCGAAATGAAACGCGTCTATGTGCGTCCGGAGGCGCGCGGCGAGCAACTCGGCCGGCGTCTGGTCGAGCGCATTTTGCAGGAAGCGCGCGACGCCGGGTATGTCCGCATCTGTCTGGACGTGTTGCCGGAGTTTGCTGCCGCGCAGCACATCTATGCCTCGTTCGGCTTTACCGAAACAACGCCGTTCACCTTCAACCCGGTTCCGGGCACCCGGTTTCTCGGCCGCGATCTGTAGAAGCGGCCCATTGCGGCAGCGTGTCCCGGATGGATCAAAGGCGCACCTTGCGGCAAGCCCACAAATTGGCGGCGGCGCCCCACAACAACATGCCGCTCGTCAGAAAAAATACCGAGCGCATGCCGACCGTGCCGCCCATCGCGCCGCCCGCCAGCGGGCCGAGCACTTGTCCTGCATATTGCGACGACTGCGAATAACCCAGCACTTTGCCCAAGGCGCTCTCCGGCACGGATTGCCGGATCTGCTTGGCGATCGACGGCAACAATCCGGCCAGCGCCGCGCCCAGCAGGAATCGCAGGATCCCCAGTTGCCACCAGGCCGACACGAACGCCTGCGGGATCATCAACAAGCCGGCCGCCGTCAGACAATACACGATCACGCGCCAGCCGCCGATGCGATCGGCCAGCCTGCCCATCGGCGCGGCCATGATGATGCTGCCGAGCGCGGATGACGCCATCACGATGCCGGCGTCCAGCACAACATGGCTGCGGTCAACGTGGATGTCCTGCAAGTAGACCGTGATGATCGGCTCGATCGACATGTTGGCGAACAGCACCAGCATGGCGGTTGCAAACATGGCGCCGACGACCAGACGCAGATGCTTTGTTGCTGCCGGCGCCGATGCATTGCTGTTGCGCGGACGCGGTACGAAGTTTTCCTTCACGAACACGATGGTCAGCAGCGCTGCCACCGCGATCATGGCGCCGGTCGCAAAAAAAGTATGACGGATGCCGATCAAGCCGGGCAGCAGACCGCCGATCAACGGCCCGGTCAAGGTGCCCGCCAATGCGCCGGTCGACAGGATGCCCAGCGCCCAGCCGGATTTATCGGCAGGCGTCTGGGTGGCAATCAGCAAGGTCGATGACGATGCATAGCCGCCGATCACACCGGCCAGCAGACGCAGCAAGCTCAGCTCATAGACGTTGTGCGCGCAACCGATCAGAGGCATCAAGATCGCCATGCCGATGGCGGCGCGCACCAGCATGGGCTTGCGGCCGAAGCGGTCGCTCAGGTAGCCCCACAGCGGCGCCGTCAGGCCGGTGCCGAGGAAGGTCGCGCCGAAGGCGATCCCCGACCACCAGACGATGGCGGAATTCTGTTTGACGCCCAACTCCTCCACGTAGACCGGGAGGAAGGGCAACAACAGCGTCAGGCTCACCAGCGTCGTGAAGGAGCCGAACACGCAGACGATCAGATTGCGCTTCCAGTGCAGGGCGTTGTCGCGTGCGTAGGAATTGCTCGCGACGGCAAGTGCGTCTTTCATGTTCGGCTCCTTGGTTGCTTGGTGACTTGATTGCCTACTGCCCGATTTCGAAGATCAGCTCCAGCTCGAGCGGTGCGCCCAGCGGCAGCGAGACCACGCCGAGCGCTCTGCGCGTCGACGTCTTGTCTTTGCCGAAGACTGCCTCCAGCAGTTCCGATGCGCCGTCCGCCACCAGCGGGTGCGAACGGAAATCGGGCTCGGCCACGATGCTGACGGCAAGCCGCACGACCCGACTCACCTTGTCGAGCGAACCCAGCTCGTCGCGCACCACCGCCAGTGCATTCAGGCAGGCGGTGAAAGCGGCGTCGCGACCGGCTTCCAGATCGAGCTCGACACCCACCCGGCCGACATGCCTGGGCTTACCGTCGACCACCGGCAGGATGCCGCTGAGGAACAGCAGCTTGCCGGTCTGCACCGCTTCGACGTAAGCACCGAGAGGCAAAGGCGCCGCCGGCAACACGATGCCGAGCTCCTTCAGGCGTTGCTCCGCGCCGCCCGGCGGCGTATCCATACCGCGCGCGCTTACCATTTGCCCGAGTGTGCGCCGCCATCGACGTGCAACACTTCTCCGGTAACGGTGCGCGCTTCGGTCAGATAGACCACGGCGTCGGCGATGTCCTGCACGTCGGAAATCACGCCCATCGGCGACAGGGTCTTCAGGAAATCTTTTGGATTCTTTTCATGCATGGGCGTGTCGACGATGCCGGGCGCGACCAGGTTGAAACGAATGCCGTCCTTGGCGTATTCCAGCGCCAGGTTGGTCGACAGCGAATTGATGCCGCCCTTGGTGATCATCGGCACCGACGCCGTTACACCGGCGATAGGATGTTCCAGCAGCGAGGTGGTGATGCCGACCACGCTGCCGCCCGTGCCTTGCTTGAGCAGTTGGCGCACGACGTGCTGGGTGATGTAGAGATAGCCTTGCAGATTGGTCGAGACGAAGGCCTGGAAGTCTTCTTCCGTGTAGTCGACGAAGGGCTTGGTGTAGAAGATGCCGGCGTTGTTGACCAGCGCGTCAATGCGGCCGAATTTTTCCAGCGCGGCAGCGACGACGAGCGCCGCCGTCTTTTCCTGGCCGATGTCGCCGTCAACCAGCACCAGATTGGCGGATGCCGTGAAGGCGCCGCGCTGGACGATGCTACGCGAGGTGGCGACCACGTTGTACCCGCGGTCGAGAAAGTTCTGCACCAGGCCGGCGCCGATGCCTTGCGATGCGCCGGTGATGATGATGGTTTTGTTCGTGCTCATGGTAGTGCTCCTTGTGAATAACTGAATAAGTAGATGACTAACTGCGTGTGTGAAGCAAAAGTTCTTGTCGTCCCCGGCCCTACCGCACCTGGGCTTGTTCCTGGAAGACCGTGTCGATCGAGATGGGATTGAGATGATCGAGGTAGTTGCTCATGGTCTTGAGCGCGACCCCGATCAGGATTTCCATCAGGACGATTTCGTCATAGCCTGCTGCGAAGAATTTCTGCTTGGCGATCTCGCCGACAAAGCCGCGCTCGTTGACCAGCTCGCGTGTCAACCCGACCAGTGCGTCCAGGCCGCCATGCTGCAAGGGCGTACGATTGCGCACCGACTTGATGATTTCCGCATCGACGCGCATGCCGGCCAGCGTGGTGGAATGTGCGGCGATGCAGTACAGGCATTTGTTCTCGACCGAGGCCGTCAGCAGCACCAGTTGCCGCTCGCGCGCCGTGAGCACGGTGGTGTCCCATGCGGCGTCCAGCGCCAGATAGCCATTGAGCATCGCCGGCGAATTGCCGAGCGTGGCCATCAGGTTGGAAATCGATCCAAGCCGTTTTTTCACGAACGCCATGCTCGCCCTGGCGTTATCGGGCACGGATTCGATGGTGAGCGGTTTCAGGGTTTTCATGGAGAAACTCAGGGTTATCGGTGTTGCGTCAGCGGGGATGCCGGATGGCGTAGACAGGAGAATGAAGCAAATGCGCTTGCCTGATTAGATGGAAATATGTGGAATTTCTTTTCCATTTATGGAAATATCGCGGCATGGCGGATCTCAACGACATTGCGATATTTGTGAAGGTGGCTCAGTTCGAGAGCTTCAGCCGGGCTGCGCACGCGCTGGGCATGCCGGTGTCGACGGTCAGCCGCCGCATCTCGGAACTGGAGCAGCAACTGGGCGTCACCCTGCTGCAGCGGACCACGCGCAAGCTGACGCTGACGGTGCAGGGACTGGATTATTTCCATCAATGCCAGGAGCCGCTGAGCATCCTGGCCGATGCCGAGCGCGTGCTGACGCAGACGCAGAAGAAACCGGAAGGCATCCTGCGCATCACCGTTCCCGTGGTGCTGCGGGAAGAGGCGTTTCTGAACTTCGTGTCGGATTTTCTGAAGAACTATCCGCGCATCCGGATCGATCTGTTCATCACGAATGAGTTCGTTAATTTCGTTGCGCAGAACATTGACGTCGGGATCCGCTTCGGCGAGCTGGAAGACTCAAGCCTGATTGCGAAAAAGTTGGGTACCAACATCCGCTATCTGGTGGCGACGCCGTCATATCTGGAGGGGCGGCCGCTGCCGGTAAAGCCGGAAGACCTGCGCGCGCATCAGTGCGTGCTGATGAACGGAAAAAACAACGAGGCGAAGTGGGATCTGGTCAGCGGCAAGAAGCAGGCGTCTGTGCATGTCTCCGGCGCGATCTCCAGTCGCGATTTCAACAGCGTGAGCCACTTCACGTACAAGGGCCACGGCATCGGCCTGCTGCCCTTCAATTACTGCGACGAGATGCTGGCCGACGGCCGCTTGCAACGCGTCTTGCCGAAGTGGAGTTCACCGAAGATCCCGGTGCATGCGCTCTACCCGACGCGCAAGTTCCTGCCGGCCAGGCTGCGCGTCTTTCTCGACGCGCTGGATGCCTGGCAGAGTCCGTTCTGGAACAAATGAGATTGAATGAGCCCGCTCAGGATTGACGGGTTTTCCAGTTCAGGCGCGCGAACAGCGATGCGCCGAACAGGTTGACGATCAGCCCCACCATCAGCAGCGCGGCGCCGATAAAGTGGATCGCCTGCAGCGCTTCGCCGAAGACCAGCCAGCCGGTGGTCAAACCCACCAGCGGCACCAGCAAGGTGAACGGCGCCACGCGATTGACCGAATAGCGCGCGATCAGGAAATTCCACACCGCATAGCCGAACAAGGTCGACGCCCAGGCGATGTAGGCCACCGCCGCAAACGACTGCAAGCTCATGTGCTGCAGCGCCGAGCCGATGGCGGCAGGGCCTTCCATCACCCACGATAACGCGAACATCGGCAACGGCGGCACCAGGCTGGCCCACACCACGAAGGCCAGCTGATTCATCGGGCCGTAACGTCCCACCGCGCGGCTGACGATATTGCCGCACGCCCACATGGCGGCCGCCGCAATCGTCAGCAGGAAACCCAGCAAGGGCATGGAAGCGCCGTGCGCGCTGCCGATCAGCATCAGGCCGCCGGCCGCCAGCAACAGCCCGGCGAGTTGATTGGCGCGCCATTTTTCACGCAGCCACAATACGGTCAGCAAGAGCGTGAAGAAGGATTGCGACTGCAGAACCAGCGACGCCAGCCCGGACGGCATGCCGACATGAATCGCGCTGAACAGGAAGGCGAACTGGCCGACCGACATGGTCAGACCGAAGGCCAGGTAGAGACGTAGCGGCACCTTGGGCGGACGCAGGAACAGCAAGGCCGGAAACGCCGCCAGGATGAAACGCAGGCTGCCCAGCAGCATCGGCGGCACACCATTCAGGCCAACCTTGATGATGGCGAAGTTGACGCCCCAGACCAGGATGACGAGCAGCACGAGCGCCAGATGGGAGGAACGCATGGGGTGGGCTTGCATGAGGGGCCTTAGGTGAATGCAAAAATGAAGGGGAAGCGGGCATTCTACAAAAAACCGCCCGCCTCTGCCGTGCCGACTTCATCGTCTGCGTTTCGGCCAGGCATTCATCTTACGATCCCCATCCCCGGCGGCAAGACGCCGGGCGGACAAGCTTGGGACAGAATCGGACACCGCGACGAGGTGTCAGCCGGCATCCTCCAGAGCCTGCGCCATCGCGCGCACCGCCAGCGGATAACCGGCCGCCCCCAGCCCGCAGATCACGCCGGTCGCCGCCAGCGAAATCAGCGAGTGGCGATGCGTTTCTTCGCGCCGGTGGATGTTGGTGATGTGCAGTTCGATCACCGGCGTGTGCAACAGCTTGACGGCGTCCAGCACCGGTATCGACGAGAACGAGAAACCGGCCGGGTTGATGATCACGCCGGCTTCGCGTTCGAAGGCTTCGTGCAGCCAGTCCACCATGACGCCTTCGTGATTGGTCTGGCGGAATTCGCATTCCAGACCCAGCTCGCGCGCCGTCGCCAGCGTGCGCTGCTGGATTTCGGCCAGCGTGGTGGTGCCGTAGATATGCGGCTCACGCTTGCCGAGCATGTTGAGATTGGCGCCGTTGAGTACATAAACGAGCTTGGTCATGAAATGCAATCCTTCAGAGATGTAGTGCGTGCGGTGAATCGAAACAGGGTTCAGGTGGCGCGATGACGGTGCACATCGGCGGACATCACGTTGCCGGCATGTGTGTCACCGGCTTGCGCAACCGGATCGACCCGGTTCATGTCGATGCCCCTGGTTTCCGGTCCGATCAAAATCATCGCCAGCGACAGCAGATTCAGTGCAACGCACACGCCCACCACGCCCCACGGCGATCCGTGGAATACGCTGAGCAGCCACACTGCCACCACCGGCATCGGGCCGCCGGTCAGCAGGTTGGCGCCGGTGTAGGCCAGCGCCGAACCGGAGTAGCGCACGTTGGTCGGAAACGCTTCGGCAAACGCCACCGGCTGGATGCCGCTCTGGAATTGCGTGAAGCCGAGAAACAATCCCATGATGATCAGCATCGGCACGAAACTCTTGGTGTCGAGGATCGCGAAGTACACGAACAGGATCAGCAGGGTCGCGATCGAGCCCAGCGCCAGCGCTTTCTTGCGGCCGATCCTGTCGCTCAGGATGCCGCCGCCCAGCGCGCCGAAGATGGCGCAGACGTTGGCGCCCATCAGCAGCAGGAAGCCGGTTTGCTTCGGTACTTCCAGCGTCTTGGTGATGTAGCTCAGCGAGAACACCACGATCAGATAAAAGATCGCTGCCGGGCCGCAGAAGAAAAACATCAGGCGCAGCACGGTCTTGTAGTGGAACTTCACGGCATCCTTCAACGGACTGCCGGCCTGCGCGACGGCCGTGCGTTTGAGTTCGACGAAGGCCGGCGTCTCGTTGACCTTGAGGCGGATGTAGATGCCGACGATCACGAGGATGAAACTGAGCACGAAGGGGATGCGCCAGCCGTAGCTTTCAAAGGCGTCCGCAGACAGGATGGAAGCCAGCAGCAACAGCACGCCATTGGCCATGATCTGACTGAGCGGCGAACACAACCCGAGCAGGCCGGAATACTTGCCGCGGCGATCGGCGGCGGCATGCTCCAGCGCCATCAGTTGCGCGCCGGTAGACTCGCCGCCCAGCGCGAAACCCTGGATGATCCGCAGCAGCACCAGCAGGATCGGCGCCCACACGCCGATCTGCGCATAGGTCGGCAGCAATCCCATCAGCACCGACGCCAGGCCCATGATGGTGACGGTGCCGAGCATCAGGTTGCGCCGCCCCAGCTTGTCGCCGAGGTGGCCGCAGATGATGGCGCCGAGCGGACGCGCCGCAAGGCCGACGCCGAAGGTCCCGAGCGACGCCAGCAGGGCGTTGGTCGGGTCCATGGAAGGGAAATACAGCTTGGGCAGCACGGTCGCCGACACGGCGCCGTACAAGGTGAAATCGAACCACTCCAGCGCGGTGCCGATGGTGGCGGCGGTCACCGCCCGCGGCCCCATCGCGGTATGAGCGGCGCCGTTGACTCCTGTATCCATTGTTGTCTCCTGTAAGAATATGCTGCGGCTTATGGCCCGCTAGTCAATTAGATATTTCTGCACCGTTCGCATTGCGCCATTGATCTGCACCGTCTTCGCCAGCAGGACGAAAACGCAGGTCGGCATTGGCGTTCAGCGTATTGCGTTTGTTTGCTTTACGAATTCCTGCACTGCTGGCGTAGAATCATATCAACGCATGTAGAACAGGATTCCAGACTGGAATTTAATTTCACAATATGAATTAAAAGAACATATCTGCATGCATCCGCAAACCAATTGCAGACCAATTTCAGAATGATGGAGACACATGAACGGCGTGCTGGAACGAACCCTGGGAATACTCGAATACCTCGCCGCACAGGCAGAGGCGACACCGCTTGCGCTGCTGGCCGACGAACTGGAAATCCCTCGCAGCGCCTGCCATCGGCTGCTGACGGATCTGGTGCGCTGCGGCTATGTGCGCCAGGTGCGCGAGCATGGCGACTATGTGCTGACGACCAAACTGGTCGGTCTCGGGCTGAGTTTTCTGGCGACCTCGGGCATCGTCGACATTGCACAGACGACGCTCGATCGCCTTGCCGAATTATCGGGAGAACTGGTGCGACTGGCCATCGTCGACGGCGACAGGCTGACCTGGGTCGCGAAGGCGCAGGGTGCGCGCAAGGGGCTGCGCTACGATCCGGACATGGGGATGGACACGATCCTGTCGTGCTCCGCCACCGGCCACGCCTGGATGCTGACCATGTCCGACGAGCGTGCGCTGGAACTGGTGTCGCGCCAAGGATTCGGCAAACCCAAAGACTTTGGTCCGAATGCGCCGACCACGGTCAAGGCCTTGCTGGGATTTCTGGAGGCAGGAAGAAAGCGCGGCTACGCCATGATCAATGAAGTCTTTGCGCCGGGCATGACGGCCATGGCGGCGCCGATCCAGCGCAAGGGCTATCCCACCATCGGCGTCATCAGCATTGCAGGACCGCTGATGCGGCTGAGCGAAAAACGCATGCAGGAACTCGGCCCCGCCCTGCTCGCGGCAGCAACGGAACTGGCCGCCGCCAGCAACAGCTCGCCGATGTTCGGCAGAGGCAGTGCCTGAGCACCACGCACCGTGCGCTGACTAATTTCTCAACCGGTCGCAGCGCAGGCGATGCCGCTCATCGGTCACTGCCTTCGCCGCCAGATACACGCTGCCGGTTGCCGCCAGCCCGCTGCCGCCGGCGAGGATGAACATCAGCAGGATCTGGTATTTCGCCGCATCGACCGCATCGACGCCGGCCAGGATCTGGCCCGACATGATGCCCGGCAAGGTGATGATGCCGGCCGCCGACATCTGGTTGATCACGGGAATCAGGCCGCTGCGGATGGCGTTGCGCATATAGGGCGCGAGCGCCTCGTAACGCGTGGCACCAAGTGCAAGGCGGCCTTCGACGACATTGCGTGACGCAATGACGCCGCTGAAGAAAATATCGAGTCCCAGGCTGGCCGAATTGAGCACGCTGCCGAGCACGATGCCCATCAGCGGCACGGCGTAGTGGGCGTCGTACCAGGGCGAGGGGCGAATCGCCGTGAGCAGCGCCAGCAGCACCGTGGCGATCGATGTCGCGCTCACCATGGCGGTGCTGATGCCGTAGCTTTGCCAGCCTTTCAGGCGCCATTTCGGCCGCACCGCAACTTCCCTTGCCGCCGCCAGAATCATGGCGACGATCACCAGCGTGGTCAGCAGCGGCGACTTCGATTCCAGCACGTAGCGCAACAACAAACCGACCAGCAGCAATTGCACCACCATGCGCGCCGCAGCCAGCAGCACCGGCTTGTGCAGGCGCAGGCCGAGCGAGACGGAAATGACCGCGTTGATGATCACCAGCACCGAGGCGATGGCGAGATCGGCGGCGGAAATCGGCTGCAAAGTCATGCGGCCTCCCGGCGGGTAATGTGTAACCTGTCGTCAGCCAGGCGCTCGGCCTGTTCTGTCGAGTGCGTCACCAGGATCAGCGCCAGCCCGGCTTGCAGTTGGGCTTTCAGCACCGCTTCTACCGCCGCCGTATTGCTCTCGTCGAGCGCGCCCGTGGGTTCGTCCAGCAGCAGCACCGCCGGCTTGACGAGCAGCGAGCGGATCAGTGCCATGCGCTGGCGTTCGCCGGTGGACAGCCGCGACACTTCGGCGTCGAGCATATCCGCCGGCAGATTCAGCTGCGCCAGCAAGGCGCGGGCCTCGGCCAGTTGCGTTTGCTGAAAATGGTCTTTGACATGGATCTCCCACCAGGCCGGCTCAGCCGACTGGTAGACCACCTGACGGCGCCAGTCGGGGGCGAACATCTGTTCGCGCGGCACGCCGTGCAAACTGATCTCGCCGGCATTCTCATCGAGATCGGCGATCATGCGCAGCAACTGGCTTTTGCCGGCGCCGGACGGGCCGCTGACCACCAGGCAGCGGCCGCGCGCGAGCGCGAAAGAATATGGACCGGCGCGCACCGAATGCAGGCCGACGGCTTTAAGTACCTCGTTAAGCACTTCGACCGGCATCTCTGTTGCAGGCGATGCGCTGGTGTGAATGGGTGACGGGTTCATGTTCATGAAAGAAGAAAAATTCCGGCCTGACGATATGCTGGGGTGAATCCGTTCTTGCGGCCTTGTCGATGGCCAGCACTTACAACTGATCGATGGTCGCCGCCACTGCCGTCAGGCAAGCCAGCGCCTGTTCGATCAGCGTGCTCAGACCGACCTCGCCGCCGCGATAGGCATTGACGATCAACGGCGCGCTCAGGCACAGGCGCAATGCCCATGCCGGGGACGATCCTGAGCCGCCGCACTGCACCGGCTGCCCCAGCAGATACATGCGACCGTCGGCCTGCACCGTGCTTTGCAAGCTCCGGTACAGACGCTCCACTTCGCTGCGCTCCAGCATCTTGCGATCCGGAGCCGGTCTACAGGGAATGAAGGCGTGGATGGTGGGCGGCTTGTTCGATGCCGATACGGCGGCGCTGTCGTCCGGCGCCTGAAAATGCGGATCCGACGCCAGTCTGCCCTGCACCGCCTCTGCACATGCCGACACGATGCGCTGCACTTCCTCCGCGGGCACTTGCAGGAAGTCGTGCATCTCTTGCAGTGCGGCTTCCCAGCGCAACAGCAAACCGAGGTTAGGAACGCGCGTGAGTTCGCCGGCACCCGGCCAGTGCGCCGGCCATTCCGCGCTGCTGGAATAGCTGCGCAGCAAGGCCGGCATCGGCCGTGCTTGCATTGCTTGCGCCAGCGCCGCCGGAACCAGCAAGGCGCCGCAGAAGGACGGCGCGGCAAAGAACTTGGAACCGGTAATGGCAACCATGCAGCCCAGCTCCAGATATGCATGCAAGGCGGCGCTGTCGAGGCGGAACTGGCAGGCGTCGACCAGCACCGTCAATTGCCGGCCCCAGCGAGTCTTCAATCTGGCGAGCGCATCCATGCCGGGCGCGGCGAGGCCGGTTTTCGACACGTCCACCGCGACCAGCAAGACCGGAAAACCCTGCTCCAGAATGCGATCGGCGGCGCGTTCGAAATCGGCATCGACCTCAGCAGCGGACCGCGCATTGCCGCCGGGTGCGCGCAGGTCGATATGGATCGTGGATGTATCGCCGGCCGCACATGCAGGCGGAATATCGCCGGTGGCGGTACGCGAAGAAAACGGCTGGCCGCACAACGCCGCGGCAACGCCGCTGCCGCTTTCTTCGCACTGGATCATGATGGCGCACAGCGGCGTCTCATGCAGCGTTTGCGCCAGACTCGCTGCGATCAGATGCGCGTCGGTGCCGGAGGCGGAGAAGATCATCTCCGTCGTCGCCGGCACATTCCACAGCGACAGAAAGCGCGTGCGCAGTTGCTGCAGCTCGCGTGCGTACACCTGCTCAGGAGAAGACGCGGAGATCGCCTCCTCCAGACGATACCGGAGCAACTCCAGCGCATCGTAAGCGGACGCCGAGACATGCGACGCCGTCGATGAACTGAAGTCGACGCAGCCCGCAACCGGATAGGGACGGCACCCGTATTTATTGAATGCCGCGCCGTCGAGCAGACGAATCCTGTCGTCGCCACCCTGCAGCAACAAGGTGGAAATCGGAGAGAGCTTACCCGGCTTGGCTGGGGCTGCTGGCATCGGGGTTACCGGATTATCCGGCCGAATCGTTGGCAGAATCTTTCGCCTTGTGCAGCATGTTCTGGAAAGCGGCAAACACGTTGCGCATGTTGTCCTGCTTGTAAGGGAACATGTCCACCGGATCCATCGCGTGCACGATCATGCCGGTGTCGACTTCAAAGATCAGCAAACGGCCGTCCTTGGTTTCGGCGCAATCGAGGCCGTAATAGTCCAGCGGGAAAGTCTGGTTCAGCACGTCGAACGCCGCCTGGTGGCGCTCGGCGAAATCCTGATCGAAATTGCGCATGACGGCGGCTTCTTCGTCGCGCTTGAAGCTGTTCTCGCCGGTCATGTTGGCGTTGAGGTAATGCACCATCCAGTTTTCCGAGATGGCCATGTGGCACAGGAACGGACGACCTTCGATCAGCACGATGCGGTATTTGCGGAACAGGCCGTCCGGGCTGCTGTAGTCGACGAAGCGCGAGATGAAGAACTCGTCGCCGTCGTGGGCTTCCAGATAGGCGGCGATGTCGGCAGGCGCGAGCAGCTTTTCCAGGCCCTTGCCGGCGTGCGAGCCGATCGGACGGATGATCAGCGGGAACTCGCCGTCGGACAGGAAGCTCGTCAATCCGGCGGCGCCGTTCTGCAACTCTTCCAGGTCGTAACGATCGATGCGCGCCGTCAGCGGAATCGACAGTTCAGGCTTGTCTTGCAGCAGTTCGCCCACGCGGTCGCGCGACAGGTTGAGCGACGGCCGCGGATGATTGAGCAGCGGCGTGTCCCAGCCTTCCACGGCTTCGCACAACTCTTCCAGCAGGTCGCGCGTCATGTCGGATTCGCCGACGGCCACGAACAGCACGTCGTGCGGCGGCAATTCTGCCGGCAGGTCGCCGTAGGGCGTGACGTACAACACATCGAGCGCCACGTCGGAACCGGTGAGCATGAACTCCAGCGGCGTATTGGCCATGAAGTCGCCGGTCACCATCAGCGCCAGCAGGCGCAGGCCGGGCTTGCCGCCCGCGGCGGTCGGCAGATGGTAGAGCTGCTGCATCTGGATGGCGTCGAGCTGGGTCGCGGCGGCGACTTCGTCGTTGCCGCGGATGTACAGGATCGTCGACAAGTCCATCATGGCCTTGTGATCGTCCGGCGCCGACTGCAGGTGCTGGATCAGCGTATTGCCGATCGGGCCCAGGTCGACGTCGAAGTAGGCCGCCGTCAGCAACTTCGCCAACCCGATCAGATAAGGAGAATCCGGATCGAACTGCGGCGTGAGGTCTTGCAGGGACGGCAGGGTACTCTGGCTGTTCTGGCTCATAGGTGTATGCGCAGCAAGGATGCCCGGGCTCAGTCGCGCAATGGCGGCCAGCAGTTTATCCATATCCGCGGTGGTGCTCCGGTGGTTGAAGAGGGCGGCGCGAATGACGAGACGGCCGTTGACTTTGGTGGACGACGGCGCCGCAGCGCCTGATTCCTGGATGGCGATCAGCAATTCGCGATTGACCGCGTCGGCCACCTCTTCCGGACAGCGCAGGCGGAAGCAGACGATGTTCAGGTTGACCGGCGCCATCATCTCCAACGTCGGATCGGCCTTGATGCGTTGTTCGAGATAACGCGCCAGTTCGCAGCTGTGATCGATCACCTGCCCCAGTTTGCCTGCGCCGTAGACCTTGAAGGTAAACCAGGTCTTGAGCGCGCGGAAGCTGCGCGACAGATCTGGACCGAGGTCGCAGGGCCAGGGGGAACCGGCGGCGATGCCGCGCGTGTCGCGCGCCAGATAAGTCTTTTGCTCGTCGTCGAAAGTGCTGAGGTGCAATTCGCCGTCGCGCGCCAGCAGGAAGCCGGCGTCGTAAGGAACCTGCAGCCATTTGTGGAAATCCATGGCGATGCTGTCGGCGAGCTCGATACCCTTGAGCTTGGCGCCGTGCGTGGGCGACAGCATGGCCATCGCGCCGAACGCGCCGTCGACGTGGAAATGCAGTTGCTCGCGACGCGCCAGTGCGGCAATGGCTTCGAGGTCGTCAATCGCGCCGATGTCGACCGAGCCCGCGGTGCCGATCACGAGGAAAGGCTGCAGCCCGGCGGCGCGGTCGGCGGCGATGGATTGCTGCAGCACCGCAAGGTTCATGGTGCCGTCGGCCAGGATCGGAATCTTGCGCAGATGCTTGCGGCCGAGGCCGGCGATGTCCATCGCCTGTTCGATACAGCCATGCGCGGCGGCGGAGGTGTAAGCGACAACGTTATTGCTGGTCTGCGTGCCGTCGTCGCGCACCTCGACGCCGAAGGCGCGGCGGCGCGCGATCAGCACGCCGATCAGGTTGGCAGCCGAAGTGCCGGTGACGAACAAGCCGCTGGCGCTGTCAGGAAAAGAAAACAGCTCGCGCATCCAGCGCACGATCTGGCGTTCGACTTCAACGGGAATCTGGTTGCGGCCGCCGAGATTGGCGTTCAGGCCGGCGGCCAGCATCTCGGCCAGCATGCCGACCGGCGTGCCGCCGCCGTGGACCCAGCCCATGAAGCCGGGATGGGCGTTGCCTACCGCATAGGGCAAAATGCCTTCCATGAAGACCTGATGGACGCTGTCGAGCGAGCTGCCTTGCGCAGGCAGGCGTTCGCTGAAAGGCAGGCGCGCGGCATCCGGGATAGGCTGCCACACCGGGCGTTCGCTGACGCCCTCCAGGTAGTCGAACATGTCGTCCAGCATTTTATGCCCCTGCTGCCGGAGTTCGCTCCAGTTTGCAGGATCCAATGAGGAGTTCGACTCCGGTACCGCCATAAGCCCTCCGTGGCTTTGTGCTCCGGGCTGCAGATCGCCCGGGATTGAATCGTATTCGCTCCGCTTCCGTCAACGCCGATCGCGTGGCCTGGCAGTGCCGCAATATGGCGACCGGCACGCATCAACACGGGAAAACAGAGAGGAAAATCATATCACGCTGGCAAGAGGGCAAACCACGCGTGTAAGGGGCGTTTTAACGGCTTTTCAAAGGACCGCAAGTCGCCGGGATCGCAGCAATGCCCGACAAGCGGGTTCGCAAGCCGCGTGTCAGGGCTGCGTCAGCGTCCGGACTCTCGGCGTACGCCTGCATCCGGCCTTTCCTGATTCAGGGCTTCCTGACAATCAGCCTTTGAATCGTTTTCCCTGAAGACAGACTGGTTTCGGTCTTGTTGAACAACAGCTGATAGCCGCTGCAGGCATCCAGCACCGACTGCGCATCGAAGGCCGCGTACAGGCGCTGATGCTTGTCGCGCTGCGAGGCGTCGTCGGTAACGCGCCAGCTCAGGTACAGAGTTCCCCCCGGCCGCAGCAAGGCCAACAAACGCGCAGTAGCAGCAGGAACATCGCTAGGCTCGAGATGCATGATGACGGTCTCGCACAGCACGTTCTGGAACTGTCCGGTCGGCACGCCGTCGAGCGCCGGCAACAGCGCGCTTTCAAAGGTCAGTGTCGGATAACGCCGCTGCGCTTCTTCCAGCAAGCCGGCGGAACCGTCATAACCCACCGCGTCGAAACCGTTGGCATTGAGCCAGGCGACGTCGCGCCCTGCGCCGCAACCGATGTCGGCCGTGGGGCCGGGTGCAAAATGTTCGGTCAGCAACGCGTACATGTCGTCCGGCGCCGGCTGCGCCAGCCAGTCGTCGGCGAACGCGGCCGCATTGTTGTCGTAGGCGTTCAGTGTCTGGCTGTCCATGGCGCACCTCCTCTTCGAAGAAGACCATGATAGCTGCGCCGCGTCGTCCTTGCCGGACGGCGGCGATTTTCGTCCCGTTACAGCGAGCGGGTGATGCCGCCGTCGATACGGATATTCTGGCCGGTGATGTACGCTGCATCATCCGACGACAGATGCGACACCAGCGCCGCGATCTCCGCGACCTTGCCGTAGCGGCCCATGGGGATCTGTTCCCTGATGCCCGGCTTTTCCGGCAGGCTGTCGATGAAACCCGGCAGGACGTTGTTCATGCGGATGTTTTCTGCGGCGTACTTGTCGGCGAACAGCTTGGTGTAGGCCGCCAGCCCCGCGCGAAACACGCTCGACGTCGGGAAGGATTGCGACGGCTCCACCGCCGAGAAACTGGAGATGTTGATGATGGTTCCGCCGCCCTGCTGTTGCATCAGCGGCGTGACCAGGCGCGCGGTGCGCACCACGTTCATCAGGTAGACCTCCATGCCGAGCAGCCATTCTTCGTCGGTGAGCTCCAGCACTTTTCCCTTCGGTCCGTGGCCGGCGCTGTTGACCAGCACGTCGATGCGACCCCAGCGGGCGAGGCAGGCATCCACCACCTTTTGCAGATCATCCGAAGAACGGTTGGAGCCGGTCACGCCGACGCCGCCGAGGCTGTTGGCGAGCGCCTCGCCCTTGCCTGACGACGACAGGATGGCGACGCCGAAGCCGTCGGCCGCCAGTCTTTGCGCCACGCCGGCGCCCATGCCGCTGCCGCCGCCGATGACCAGGGCTGTTTTTACAGAGGTTGTTGTGTTCATTGCTGCTCCGTCTTTCTGAAATTCGCGGGATCCGCCTGCTGCGGTCGAAGGCGACAGCGTACACGATCGTCGGCCGGTTTGCCGGACCTCGTCTTTCACCCCGGCAATGCGGCCTGCGGTTTTCCACAATTGCGTTTGACTCGCGTATTAGGCCTGTGATTTTTTAACAACACTTCCACCAACAGCAGGCGCCGCAAGACCTTCCAGCCCATACCAAACCGCATGTTTCCCTTGGTATCGATATCGCAAATGGTTATGATTCTTATTTAGTTACATCTATAAAGAATTTTTTACCTGTTTGCCGGCGCCGCATCCCTGCCTGCCGGAAGCACGACTCGCTTTTATATCAACCGAAACCGCCATGACTCTATTTACTCTTCCGCGCACCGTCGCGACGCCGAGCCGCTGCGCCGTCGCCATTGCCACCGCTTTGCTGTCCCTGTCCGGCGCGTCGTATGCGCAACAAGCCGCCGGCGACACGCCCAACACCCTGGAATCGATCCAGGTCAGCGGCGACTGGCTGGGCAGCAATACGCTGGAAACCAGCGTGAAGACCTTCCCCGGCGCCCGCACCGTGGTCAAGAAAACCGAGATCGAAAGCACCGGCGCCGTCAACATCGGCGACGTGATGCGCCGCATTCCCGGCGTGCAGGCAACGGACAATTCCGGCACCGCCGGCAGCGCCATCTCGCTCAACATCGGCGTGCGCGGCCTGACCGGACGCTATTCGCCGCGTTCGACCATCCTGCTCGACGGCCTGCCGATGTCGGTCGCGCCTTACGGCCAGCCGCAAATTTCGTTTGCGCCGGTCAGCCTCAACAACATCGAAGCAATCGATGTGGTACGCGGCGGCGGCGCGGTGCGCTACGGTCCGCAAAACGTCGGCGGCATCATCAACTTCAAGACCCGCTCGATCCCGACCAAACCGGGCCTGACCAGCGACGCCAGCGTGCGTTACAACAGCTACGGCCAGGGCGGCTCCAGCACGCAGTACAGCGCTTTCGCAGGCACGCAGCTGGACAACGGCCTGGGCCTGGCGATGTTGTATTCGGGTACGGAAGGATCCGGCTGGCGCGACAACAGCAATGAACGCCTGAACGATTTCGCGTTGAAGTTCCGCTTTGAAATCGATCCGAACTCCGAGATCTACGGCAAGGTGTCCTACTACGACGTGCTGTCGCGTACACCGGGTGGATTGACCGTCGCGCAATACAATGCCAATCCGTTCCAGAACACCCGCAAACATGATTTCTGGTCGGGCAATCGCAAGGCCGTTGATTTCGGTTACCTGAATACGATTTCGGACACCAAGGAATTTGAAATCCGCACTTACTTTGTCGAGAGCTTCCGTCAAAGCGTGCTGATCGGCAGTTCCACCACCAATTATCAGCATCAGCCGCGCGACTACCAGACCACCGGCATCGAGCCGCGCTACACGCAGCGCTTCATCGCCGGCAAGGTCGCAAACGACGTGACGGTCGGCTATCGCTATATCGGCGAGCGCGGCACCGACAAGAGCTACAACGAATCGATTGCAACCGGTGTCAACGGCGCAGTTTCTTCCTTCAAGAACAGCACCGATGCGCATGCGGTCTACCTCGACGACAAGATCTCCATCGGCGCATGGCGCATCACGCCGGGCGTGCGCTACGAGCACATCAATTCCACCCGCATCGATTCGACCACCAACGGCAAGTTCGAAGTCACCAACAACAAGCCGCTGCCATCGGTCAACATCGCATATCTGTATTCACCCGAACTGACGCTGTTCACCAACTACAACACTTCCTTCGGCGTCGTGCAGAACACCCAGCTCAACTCGCTGTCGGCCAGCAATCCGCTGTCGCCGGAACTGGCGAAAACGGTCGAAGCCGGCGCGCGCTGGAAGGGCAACAATCTGTCGGCTGAAGTCACCGTTTTCGATATCCGTTTCGACAACCAGATCTCACAGATCCCGGGCACCAATCCGGCGCTGTTCCAGAACATCGGCAAGACCCAGCACGACGGCGTGGAAACCTCGGTCGATTACAGCTTCGACAAGGACGGCGCATTGCGCGGCCTGAATGTGTACGCCACCTATGCCTACACGCGCGCCCTGCAGCGCTCAGGCGCGACCTCCGGTCTCGACGTGCCGTTCTACTCGCGCACGACCGACACCATCGGCACGCGTTACGAAACAGGTCCGTGGGCATTCAATCTGTCGACCACGCATCAGAGCCGCCAGTTCATGGATGTCGCCAACACCATCGCCGAAAGCGCAGACGGCGCCACCGGCGAGATCCCCGGCTTCCGCACCTGGAACGCGCAAGTCAGCTGGAAGATGCCGAACGCCAAGGGCTTCGACGTCATGGCCGGCGTCAACAACCTGACCGATCGCCGCTACTACACGCGCAACATCGACGGCAACCCCGGCCGCATGGTCGGCGCGCCGCGCACAATCTACGTGCAAGGCCGCTACACATTCTGATAGTCTGATCGGCGTCATGATGCAAACCGAAGTGCGCAGCATCCCCGCGTACTTCGGCGCCTCCTCTTCAGCGCCGCCCGGGTCGCGTCACCTCACACCCGGGCCGGCCTGAAACTCTTCGCCAGCTGATTCAGCATGAATTCCGGCGCCAGCCGGCTCATCAGCTTGAGCACGTTGCTCAACCCCGGGCGGATTTCCAGTTTTCCTGCTTCGATGCCTTTGATCGCATGATCGGCGAGTTCTTTCACGTCCATCGCTTTCATGTCTTTCACTTCTTTCTTGAACTCGTCGCGGAACAAGGGCGTCTCGGTCCCCGGCGGCGCCAGTTCGATCACCGTCACGCTGCTGCCGCGCAATTGCACGCGCAAGGCTTGCGAATAGGAATGCAACGCAGCCTTGGCGGCGCTGTACACCGGTGAAGAAACGAAGGGGATGAACGCCAGTCCCGACGACACGTTGACGATGGCGGCGTCCTTCTGCGTTTTCAGATGCGGCAAGAATTGCTGCACCATGCGCAGCGGTCCGCTCAGGTTGATATCGATTTCGCGCGTGATGTCGGCAACGCCGTGACGCGTGTCGTTGAGATCGAGATTGCGCATGATGCCGGCGTTGTTGATCAATACATCCAACGCCGGAAACTGCGCTGTCACCTGTGCGTGCAAGGCGGCGATCGCGCCGGCGTCGCTGACGTCGCTCTGTATGGTGTGCACTTGCGGCAATGCGCGCTTTGCCGCGTGCAGCTTTTCGATATCGCGACCGGTGATGATCACGGTGTTGCCGAGCGCGATCAGACGGCGCGTCAGTTCCAGGCCGATACCGCTGCCGCCGCCGGTGATGAGGATAGTTTTATTCTTCAGTTTCATGACTGCTCCCGAATGTAAGTCCTTGCTTGAATCAATGGATGATCGATGGATAAGGGGTAGATAAGCGGCAAGTTTCGCTTGCCAGAAAACCCGCTGAAACCCAGTATATGGACTACACTCTCTTTTAGAAAGTAGGCACTATCAAGTGCGAGAGTTACCAAAAAGAGAGTAAGGAATAAGAAGATGAAGATCGCACCGCCCACCAAGGAACAGATTGCCAAGGCGCACTACTACGCCACGCAGGCGCCGCCGCAAGAAATCGATCCGCGCCTGGAAGCGCTCGTCACCGACGTGATCGGCCGCGTCGCCGACAAGTGGACCATGCTGATACTGGAAGTGTTGTCGGAACACGGCGAGTCGCGCTTCACGCGCATCGGCGAACTGGTCGGCGGCATCAGCCAGAAGATGCTGACGCAAACGCTGCGCCAGATGGAACGCGACGGCTTACTGATTCGCAGCGTGCATCCGGTGGTGCCGCCGCGCGTGGAATACAAGCTGACGGAACTTGGCATGAGCCTGGGCGCAGCGTTTTGCGGCGTGTGGATCTGGGCGGCGGAAAACCTGCAAAGCATCGAACAGGCGCGCCGCGAGTTCGATCAGAGAGCGGATAGCAAGACCGCAAAGTAAATCAGAAATGAAAACGCCCTGCATTCCAATCATGAAATGCAGGGCGCAAGACCGGCGACGGCGCTCAGGCCATCGTCGTCGACTCAACGCCAGCCGCGATGCCAGCCGTATTGCGGATGATGCCAGCCCCAACCGTAGTGCGCGTGATACTCCCAGACATAGCCCGGGCCGGGCGATGCATAGGTCGGCTGCACATACACCACGCCCGGTGGCGCGGCGTAAGCCGGTTCGACATAAGCCGGACGCACCGACGGCGGCGTCACCACGCAGCCGCTGACGGCGACCACTGCCGCGGCGGCCGACAACAGGCCTGCGATCCTGATCATTCTGGTATTCATTTTTTTGCTCCTCGTTAGGAAATCGGATAATGATGTCAGCCTCATATCGAGCACCCGGACAAACGCCGGACGCAACAAGGCTGTTACCCACTTAACGGGGAGAGACCGCAAAATGAAGACTGTAAAGTTGTATTAATCTGTAAGCGGATTCAGCAATTTGTCAGACATCTGCAACGTCCGTCGAACGCGTCAGCTTCTCCCATTTGTCGAGCTCCGCACGCACTGTTTCCAGTTTCTTTCTGACCAATTCCAGCGCATCGCTGCCCAGCAGAAGATGGGCCGGCGGCTCTGCACTCTCCGCCAGCGTCAGCATCGCCTGCGCCGCCTTGCGCGGATCGCCCGGTTGCTTGCCGCTGCGCTCGGCGCGCGTGTTGCGGATGGGATCAAACAGCGCGTCGTAATCGGCAATGCTGCGCGGCGAACGCACCATCGAACGGCCCGCCCAATCGGTGCGAAACGATCCCGGCGCGACGGCGGTGACATATACATTGAAGGCTTTGAGTTCCTTGCCCAGCGTTTCTGAAATGCCTTCCAGCGCAAACTTGCTGCCGCAGTAATACGCAATCCCCGGCATCGTGATGAAACCACCCATCGACGTGATGTTGATGATGTGGCCGCGCCGGCGCCGGCGCATGAAGGGAACGAAGGATTTCGTCACCGCCACCGCGCCGAACACGTTAACGTCGAACTGGCGTTGCAGCGCATCCATGCCGGATTCTTCGAAAACACCTTCATGACCGTAACCGGCATTGTTGACCAGCACGTCGACCGCGCCGATCTCAGACTCGACGTCGGCGGCGATGCGTTCCGCTGCGGCGAAATCGGTAACGTCCAGCAGGCGGGCGAACGCCTGCCCCGGCCGGCCGGCGAATTGCTGCTCGAAGGCGCGGCGTGCGTCCTCCGTACGCACCGTGCCGATCACACGATGACCCGCCGCGACGGCGGCCTCGGCAAGCGCATGGCCGAAGCCGCTGCTGACGCCGGTGATGAAAAAAGTTTTGGATGTGGACATGGCAATTCCTTTGCTGTGCGTGAAAATCAAGAACAAAAATCGACAAGGCCATTATCGATTTCCACGCACACTGCAGTTGCCAGTTGTTCTCGCATGTTTGCCTGATTCTCTGAGTCGTCTGCGGATACACGAAAACAATGGCACAGTAGCGACATCGCCAATAGCCGGATTCAATGAGATGCCAACCGCCCTGTCGCTCAGCACACCGAAGAAAAACCGCCGCATGGTCGAACGTATGGTCGAGCTGCTGGCGGCGCTGACGCCGCTGGAAGGCTATAACCTGTCGCCGCTGCCCGACGTCCGTTTCCTGCGCTCGAACCGTCCGTTGAAACGCATGCCGGTGCTGTACGAGCCCGGCATCGTGATCGTGGCGCAGGGACGCAAGCGCGGCTATCTCGGTTCGGAAGTGTATTTGTACGATGCCCAGCACTACCTGGCGGTGTCGGTGCCGGTGCCGTTTTCGATGGAAACCGATGCCAATGAGAAGGAGCCGATGCTGGCGATTTACCTGCGTCTCGATTTCAAGGTCGCCGCCGAACTGATGATGCAGATCGACGACTGTGTCGGCCCCAGCGCCGCCAAACCGCGCGGCATGGTGTCGACGCCGATGGAGACGGCGCTGAGCGTTTCGGTGCTGCGCTTTCTCGAGGCGATGAGCAATCCGCTGGAAGCGGAGCTATTGGGACCGTCGCTGAGGCGCGAAATCTATTTTCGCGTGCTGACCGGCCAGCAGGGAGGATCGATGCGCGCCGCGCTGACCATGCAAGGACAATTCGGCAAGATCTCGCGCGCCATCAGCATGATCCATCGCAGCTATGACGAAGCGCTCGGCATAGAGCAACTGGCCAGGGAAGCCGGCATGAGCGTGCCGACCTTCCACGCGCATTTCAAAACGGTGACGGACACCTCGCCGCTGCAATATCTGAAATCAACGCGGCTACACCAGGCGCGCCTGCTGATGCTGCGTAATGGCATGACGGCGGGCGCCGCCTGTGCGCAGGTCGGCTATGAAAGCGCATCGCAGTTCAGCCGCGAATTCAAGCGCCTGTTCGGCCGCACGCCGGTCGACGAGGTTGATCGCATGCGCAAGAGTTTTGCACTGCCGCCGCAGGATGACGGCGCGCAGTTTGTCTCCTCACATTGAGAGCGGCGTTTTGTTAGCCGCTCTACGCTCAGGTCAGGCAAATGCTGCAGCTGTGTCCCTTGCAATTGTGCAGCACGCTGCTGCGCGCCGCGCCCGCATGCGCACCCGGCCCCGCTGCGCCCTGTCCTGCCAGCTGCTCGGCGCCGTTGCGCGGACGCCAGCGCTCCGTCACCTGCAAGCCGACGCGGCCGCCGGTCAGCAATGGCGCAGCAACGGTATCCGTTTTGCAATAGGGACACGCAACCTGGCCATGCAAGGCCTGCATATTGAGGAATTTTTCGAAGATGCCTTCGCAGTGGCTGCAGCGGATATCGTATAAGGGCATGTTCTGCTCCGGTGTGAAAAGGACTTTGATGCGAGGATCGCGAACAGAGACAAATCTCCGCCCGCGACCGGACTGAACGGCTAAGGCTTTCTACCCCAATACGACTTGTCGTTGAGCATCCCCTTGGGCGTGATGTCCTGATCGAAGATCGAGGTCGGCAACGACACCGTGCACGCGCAGTTCGGAATGTCGACGATGCCGCCGATGCGTCCTTCCACCGGCGCGGCGGTCAGCAGCATGTAGGCCTGGCTGCCGGTGTAGCCGAAGTGGGTCAGGTAATCGATCGCTTTCAGGCAAGCCTGGCGATAGGCGACGGTGGCGTCGAGGTAATAGTTGACGCCGTTTTCGACGCTGATGCCTTCGAAGGTCAGCCATTGCTCGTAGTGCGGCTTGACCACGCTCGGCATGAAGATCGGCGAGGTGATGTTGTACTTCGCCATGCCGCCCTTGATCAGGTCGAAGCCGACGTGGCTGACGCCGTCCATTTCAATCGCGCCGCAGAAACCGATTTCACCGTCGCCTTGCGAAAAGTGCAGGTCGCCCATCGAGAAACCCGCCCCCTTCACATACACCGGGAAGAAGATCCGCGTGCCGGCCGACAAGTCCTTGATGTCGGTATTGCCGCCATGCTCACGCGGCGGCACGGTACGCGCAGCGACCTTGGCCATCTCGTCGAACTTGGCGCCGGTCAGGCCGCGCAACACCGCAGTGCTTGGATCGGGCGGCTTGGCCAGGCCCTTGGCGGCCAGCGGCGCTTCGCGGCGATTCCACTCGGCCAGCAAATCATGCGACGGCAAACAGCCCATCAGGCCCGGATGCGTGAGACCGGCGATGCGCACGCCGGGGATGTGGCGCGAGGTGGCGTACAGGCCTTTGAGATCCCAGATCGCCTTGTCGGCATCGGGAAAATAATCGGCCAGGAAACCGCCGCCGTTTTCCTTGGAGAACACGCCCGAGAAACCGACCGGCGTCACCGGCTTGATGTCGAGCAGGTCGATCACCAGCAGGTCGCCCGGCTCGGCGCCTTCGACATGGAAAGGACCTGTCAGCGGATGGGCGCGCGTGAGGTCGACGTTCTTGACGTCGGCGACGTCGTCGGTGTCCTTGATCTGGGCGTCGAGGAAGTCCAGCGATTCGATCAGGATCGCTTCGCCCGGCTTGACCGACGACAGGAACGGCAGGTCGGGATGCCAGCGGTTGTGTCCGAGTTCAGGCTGCTCTGCCAGCGGTACGCCGGGCTTGATCTTGAAGTGTTGCATGCGACTCTCCTTCTCGTTTAGTGGTGTTGGTGCCTGGTGTTGGCTTGCTGTTTTGTTGCGTTGGAATGAACTGCAAAACCTTGCTATTCGTTGGGAATGCCCGGCACCGGACACTCCGGCGTGCCGGCGGTCTTGCGCGTGATCGCTTCGACCTGGACGCGCGCCGCCTGCGGATCGTTGACCCAGGTCTTGTAGAAGTCGAAAGGGCAATCGGCCACGCCGGCCGACGATTCGCCGGAATTAATCTTGCCGGTGTAGCCGCGGTGCAGCAGCTTGAACAGATGGTTCTGCGACTGCCAGTTGCGGCGCGCATCGCGGATCGCGCTGACCGACAGTTCGGCGTACTGGATACCCATCTCTTCGGTCTCGCATTCGCCCAGCGTGCGGCCGTCGAAACCGACGATCGCCGAGTGGCCGAAATAGGAATACACGCCGTCGAAGCCGGCCGCGTTGGCGACGGCGACGTAGACATTGTTCATCCAGGCCATCGCCTTCGCGACCAGCACTTGCTGGTCCTTGGCCGGGTACATGTAACCCTGGCAACGCACGATCAGTTCGGCGCCCTTCATAGCGCAGTCGCGCCAGATTTCCGGATAGTTGCCGTCGTCGCAGATGATCAGGCTGACCTTCAATCCCTTGGGGCCGTCGCAGACATAGGTGGTGTCGCCCGGATACCAGCCCTCGATCGGCGTCCATGGCATGATCTTGCGGTACTTCTGCACGATCTCGCCGTGGTTGTTGATCAGGATCAGCGTGTTGTAGGGCGCCTTGTGCGGATGTTCTTCGTGGCGTTCGCCGGTCAGCGAGAACACGCCCCAGACGTCGGCGATGCGGCAGGCCTCCGAGAACACGCGCGTCTCTTCGCCCGGCACGGTGGCGGCGGTATCGTACATTTCCTTCTCGTCGTACATGATGCCGTGCGTCGAGTACTCCGGAAAAATGACAAGATCGAGGCCGGGCAAGCCCTGCTTCATGCCGACCAGCATGGCCGCGATCTTGTTGACGTTGTCCATCACTTCAGCGCGGTTATGCAGGCGCGGCATCTTGTAATTGACAACCGCCACGCCCACCGCGTCTTTACTGCTTGATATGTCTCCGTGCCTCATGGTGCTGCTCCTCCTTAAAGACTTTGCTAATCACAAAATTAGACAGACAGATACTTGCTGATGGTCGGCGCATCGACGTTGGCGCGCGTGTCTTCGTAGACGAAGCGCCCCTTGTCGATGACCAGGAAACGGTCGGCGATTTCCAGCGTGAAGCTCAGCACCTGCTCCGACACGATGATGGTGAGCTCGCGGATCTTGCGGATCTCTTTCAAGCTGCGCGCGATGTCCTTGATGATGGACGGCTGTATGCCCTCGGTCGGCTCGTCCAGCAGCAGCACGCGCGGATTGGTCGCCAGCGCGCGCGCAATCGCCAGTTGCTGCTGCTGCCCGCCCGACAGGTTGCCGCCCTTGCGGCTGCGCATGTCGTACAACACCGGGAACAGCGCGTACAGCTCGTCCGGCACCTTGCCGCGCGCATCGGCGGCGAGCCCGGTCTGGATGTTTTCCAGCACCGTCATGCCGGGGAAAATCATGCGGCCCTGCGGCACATAGGCGACGCCGCGCGAGACGCGCTGATGGCTTTCCATCGCGCCCAGTTCGATGCCCTCGATCTTGATGCTGCCGTCGCGCAGCGGCAGGATGCCCATCAGCGTCTTGAACAGCGTGGTCTTGCCCATGCCGTTGCGCCCCATGACGGCGACGATTTCTTCCTTCGCCACCGACAGGTTGATGTCATGGATGACGGCGCTCTGGCCGTAGCCTGAAGCGAGGTTCGATACGTTAAACATAAAGCTCTCCTCAAATATTCTCAGAGTGGCTGGCAAAACGTCGCTGGCAAGGCGCGCCGACGCAGACAGTGCGTGAGCACGGCAAGGAGGCAGCAACGCAGTCCAGCGGCGTTTTTCCAGTCACTCCTGTCAGTGCCCCAGGTAGACGTCGATAACTTTTGGATCGGACTGCACCTTGTCCATGCTGCCCTCGGCCAAAATTTTCCCCTGATGCAGCACGGTCACCTTGTGCGCGATGCTCTTGACGAAATCCATGTCGTGCTCGATCACCACCACCGAGCGCCCCTGGCTGATGCGGCCCAGCAACTGCGCGGTCTTCTCGCGCTCGGACACGCTCATGCCGGCCACCGGTTCATCCAGCATCAGCAGTTCCGGCTCCTGCATCAGCAGCATGCCGATCTCCAGCCACTGCTTCTGGCCGTGCGACAGCAGGTCGGCCTGGGTGTACAGATGCTGGTCGAGGAAGATTTCCGCCGCCACCGATTCCACGCGCGCCACCACGTCCGGCGAGCGCTTGAAGGTCAGCGCGCCGAACACCTTGCGTCCCCGAGGGAAGGACATCTCCAGGTTCTCGAACACGCTGAGGTTTTCGTAGATCGACGGCGTCTGGAACTTGCGCCCGACGCCGACGCGCACGATGGCGTGCTCGCTCATCTTGGTCAGTTCGTGGTTGTTGAAGCGGATGCTGCCCGAGGTCGCCTGCGTCTTGCCGCAGATCAGGTCCAGCACCGTGGTCTTGCCGGCGCCGTTGGGGCCGATCACCACGCGCACTTCATTGCGCTGGACGTACAGGTTGAGCTTGTCGACCGCCTTGAAACCGTCGAAGGAAACCGTCAGGTCTTCGATCGCCAGCACGGGGTGATCGGTGGATTCGAATCCGATAGGTGCGTTGCTCATTTGCTAGCCTCCAGGTTGGCGCCGTCGATGGCGATATCGGTCGCATCAGGTTTGATGACGGTTTTCGGTTTCACCGGTTCGGGCTCTGCCGCCTTTTTTGGCTTGCGCGAGAATTTTTCCATCAGTCGCTTGCCCTGCTTTTCATACACGCCGGCCAGGCCGTTGGGGAAGTACATCACCACCGCGATGAACAGACCGCCCATCAGGAACAGCCACAGCTCGGGAAAGGTTTCGGAGAAATAGGTCTTGCCGAAATTGACCAGCAGCGTGCCGTACACCGCGCCGAGCAGCGACATGCGCCCGCCGACTGCGGCGTAGATCACCATCTCGATCGAGGGCACGATGCCGACGAAGGACGGCGACATGAAGCCGACCTGCAAGGTGAACATGGCGCCGCCGATGGCCGAGAACATCGCCGCCACGCAGAACACGAACACCTTGAAGCTGGCGACGTCGTAGCCCGAGAAGCGCACGCGTTCTTCCTTGTCGCGCATCGCCATCAGCAAGCGGCCGAGCTTGGAGGTCAGGATGTAGCGGCCGAACAGGATGCAGGCGAACAGCAGACCGGCATTGACGAAGTACAGGATCATCTTGGCGCTGTCGGTGCGGATATCCCAGCCCATCAGCGTCTTCAGATCGGTGATGCCGTTGACGCCGCCGGTCAGGCCTTGCTGGCCGATGATCAGGATCGACAGGATCGCCGCAATCGCCTGCGTCACGATCGAGAAGTACACGTCGCCGACGCGGCGCTTGAACATCGCCATGCCGATGATCAGCGCCAGCAAGGTCGGCACCGCCAGCACGGCGAGCACGGTGAAACTGAAGCTATGGAAGGGCTGCCACATGGCCGGCAGCGAAGTGATCTGGTTCCAGTCCATGAAGTCGGGAATACCGGGCGTGGACTGGATCTTGGTGCTGATCGGGTCCGACGCTTCCAGCTTCAGGAACATCGCCATGCAATAGCCGCCGACGCCGAAGAACACGCCCTGGCCGAGGCTCAGGATGCCGCCGTAGCCCCAGCACAGCACCAGGCCGACGGCGACGAAGGCGTAGGACAGATATTTGCCAACCAGGTTGAGACGGAAGATGTCCAGCCCCAGCGGGAAGATCACCAGCAACAGCACGCCCAGTATCAGCAACCCGGTCAATCCGGATCTGCCGCCCAATATTTTTTCGTATGCTGCATTCATTGTTGAGCCTCGCTGAAGAGATCTGTAAGACGATTTATTTACGTACACGCACCGAGAACAAGCCCTGCGGACGCAGCATCAGGATCAGGATCACCGCCGACAGCGTCAGCACCTTGGCCATCGAACCGGTCAGGAAGAACTCGGCGGTGGACTGCGTCTGCGCAATCGAGAAGGCCGAGGCAATCGTGCCGATCAGGCTTTGCGCACCGCCGAACACGACCACCAGGAAGGTGTCGACGATATACAGCGAACCGCTGGTGGGACCGGTCGAACCGATCGTCGTGAAAGCTGCACCGGCCACACCCGCCACGCCGCAACCAAGGGCGAAGGTAGTGCGGTCGACCTTGCGGGTATTGATGCCGACGGCGCCGCTCATGACGCGGTTCTGCATCGTGGCGCGCACCTGCAAACCCCAGCGCGAGCGGAACAGCAGGATGAAGATGCCGCCGGTCAGCAATACCGTCAGGCACATCATGAACAGGCCGTTGATCGGGATGTCGATGGCGTCGGTCGGCTTGAATGAACCGAGCAGCCAGTCGGGCAAGGTGGCGCTGACTTCCTTGGCGCCGAAGATGGAACGGAAGGTCTGCTGCATCGCCAGGCTCAGGCCCCAGGTCGCCAGCAGCGTGTCGAGCGGGCGTTTGTAGAGGCGGCTGATCAGCAGCAATTCCGTGAGGTAGCCGAAACCGTAAGCGACCAGGAAGGACAGCACCACCGCGCCGAAGAAATAGTAAGGCTGCAGGCTCGGTGCGTAGGTCGTAGTCAGGTGCGACAGCAGGTAGGTGATATAAGCGCCGATGGTCAGGAATTCGCCGTGCGCCATGTTGATCACGCCCATCTGCCCGAAGATGATCGCCAGGCCCAGGGCCATCAGCAGCAACACGCAAAACACCGACAGGCCGTTGAAGCCCTGCATGGCGAAGATGGCGAAAAATTCCGTTAGTGAGACCATGTTGACTCCCGCCCTGGGTGATTGATAAACAATGTCTGGGTACTTCAACTACTCAACTGCATGGGCGGCAGCGCCCGCATGTCACTACAGACGCCGCCGCTTTACTGCCAACAAATCAGAATCAATTGACCGCTGCCCTACTACCGTCGTCCCAGCTAACGCTGGGACCCAGTGGCGGTAGCGCATCCAACTGCTCTGCGCTACCGCCTTCTTCACGACGCTGGGTCCTGACTTTCGTCAGGACGACGGAGGATGCTTATTGATAACCCTTAGGGAAAGGATTCGGCTCGATCAGATCGGATTCATAGATGACCTTGAACTGGCCGTCCTTCTGCGCTTCGCCGATACGGGTCTTGCTCCACAGGTGATGGTTGGCGTGGACCTTGACGTAGCCTTCCGGCGCAGTCTTCAACTCCAGTCCTGGCGACGCGGCGACGACCTTGTCGACGTCGAAGCTGCCGGCCTTCTCAACCGCAGCCTTCCACAGCCATGGGCCGAGGTAGGCTGCCTGCGTGACGTCGCCGATCACCGAATTGGCGCCGAACTTGGCCTTGAACTCGGCTACGAATTTCTTGTTGTTCGGGTTGTCGAGACTTTGGAAATATTTCATCGAGGCGTAGAAGCCTTCGACGTTTTCGCCGCCGATGCCGAGCATTTCATCTTCGGTCACGGAGATGGTCAGCAGGTTCTGCGTCTTGGCGGTGACGCCGGCTGCCTTCAGTTGCTTGTAGAACGCGACGTTGCTGCCGCCGACCACGTCGGCGAAGATGACGTCAGGTTTCTTCAGTTTGATCTTGTTGATCAGCGAGCCAAATTGCGTATTACCCAGCGGGTAGTACTCTTCGCCGACCACCGAACCCTTGAGCACGTTTTCGATGTGCTTGCGAGCGATCTTGTTGGAGGTGCGCGGCCAGATGTAGTCGGAACCGATCAGGAAGAAGGTCTTGGCCTTCTTCTCCTTGGCCACCCAGTTCAGGCCGGCCAGCACTTGCTGCGTGGCTTCCTGGCCGGTGTAGAAAACGTTCTTGGATTGCTCCAGGCCTTCATAGAAAGTCGGGTAGTAGAGCAGGCCGTTGTCCTTTTCGAAGACCGGCAGCACGGCTTTGCGCGAGGCCGATGTCCAGCAGCCGAAGACGGCGGCGACGTGATCGTTCTCGAGCAGCTTCTTGGCTTTTTCGGCGAAGGTCGGCCAGTCGCTGGCGCCGTCTTCCTGGATGATCTTGATCTTGCGGCCGAGGATGCCGCCCATCGAGTTGATCTGGTCGATCGCCAGGCGCTCTGCCTGGATCGAGCCGGTTTCGCTGATCGCCATGGTGCCGGTGGCCGAGTGCAACTGGCCGACGGTGACTTCGGTATCGGTGATGGCGAGCTTGGTGGTGTTGACCTTGGCGGTCGGGAACTGCTGCGCCATGGCCAGGCCCGGGAGCGCCATGGCAGCACCGGCGGCGCCTGCAACAATGCCCATCATGATCTTGCGGCGTTGCGATGAAGGCGGTTTGGAAGAGGAATGGTGCGACATGCGGTACTCCTTTCGAGCGTTATTGGTTGTTGTGCTGGTCAGAGAAAAGTCAGAGAACACATAGGGCCTCAAAACGAGTGGAAAGGCCGGCCCGTTGCCATCGCATGCGCATTGCATCTCAGTGCAGTGCATGCGAGTTTTTTCTCCCTGCCGGTGGTTCTTTCCGTTCGTTCTGGGATGGAGAATAGGTTTTGCGGTGCGGCGCAACAATACGTCGTTTAACGTAAAAATCGACGACTGCCGGGCGCAGAACAGCATGCCCACCCGCACAGCTTTTGCCCACGTGCGGCATGGTATTGGTGCGTTTTTGCGGCGACGCTGTCTGCGGGCTCTTGCCTGGAGACCGCAAGAGTGCTGCGTTTTGGTGAATCGGGGCAGAAGCGGCGTTGCGGCATACGTCATTTGACGTATGCCCTCACATACCGATTGGTTTGAAAATTGCTTTCACGGAGCGGCAGTCGCAAGGATGTTGCTCTGCCCTGCAAAGGGTTTCGTCCTGCCGCCATGTTGCACGGCAGACGGCAATGGCCCCAGCGATGACGGCCGCCACCATGAACGCGAGCAAAATGTGACCAACCCCGCGATACAACGCATCGTCAAAGTCCGGCGCGACTACAACACCTGGGTCGCCAACGAGACGCTGGAAGACTACGCGCTGCGCTATACGCCGCGCTCGTTCCGGCGCTGGTCGGAGTTCCGCCTGGCCAATACGGCCCTGGGCGCGACCTCGTTCCTGGCGCTGGAAGCGATCAGCGGCGCCATCACCCTGAGTTATGGATTTACCAACACCTTCTGGGCAATCGCCTGCGTGGTGGTGCTGTTCTTCCTGACCGGTTTGCCGATCAGCTACTACGCCGCCAAATACGGCGTCGATATGGATCTGCTTACGCGCGGCGCCGGCTTCGGCTACATCGGCTCGACCGTCACCTCGCTGATCTACGCCAGCTTCACCTTCATCTTCTTTGCGCTGGAAGCGGCCATCATGGCGCAGGCCATCGAAATCTATTTCGGCCTGCCGCTGGTGTACGGCTATGTGTTGTGCTCGCTGATCGTGATCCCCATGGTGGCCTACGGCATCACGCTGATCAACCGCCTGCAGATGTGGACGCAGCCGGTGTGGATCGTGCTGCTGACGCTGCCGTATATCTGCGTGCTCTATAAAGAACCGGAAGCGCTCACCAACCTGATCACCTTCGCCGGCCGCGCCGAGGAAGGCGGTTCTTTCAACATCTATCTGTTCGGCGCGGCGGCGACGGTGGCTTTTTCGCTGATTGCCCAGATCGGCGAACAGGTCGACTTCCTGCGCTTCCTGCCGGAGAAAACGCCGGCCAACCGCGGCCGCTGGTGGACCGCACTGCTGCTGGCCGGGCCGGGATGGATCCTTCTGGGCGGCGCCAAGATGCTGGGCGGCGCGCTGCTGGCCTTCCTCGCGATCCAGCATGAAGTGCCGATGGGCAAGGCGGTGGAGCCGACCCAGATGTACCTGATCGGCTATCAATACGTGTTCTCCAATCCGGCGCTGGTGCTGGGCGCGGTCGCGCTGTTCGTGGTGGTGTCGCAGATCAAGATCAACGTCACCAACGCTTACGCCGGTTCGCTGGCGTGGTCCAACTTCTTTGCGCGGCTGACGCACAGCCATCCGGGCCGCGTGGTGTGGCTGGTGTTCAATGTGCTGATTGCGGTGCTGCTGATGGAGCTCGGCGTGTTCAATGCACTGGAACACGTGCTGGCGCTATACAGCCTGGTGGCGATTTCGTGGATCGGCGCGGTGGTGTCGGACCTGGTGATCAACAAGCCGCTGAAGCTGAGCCCGCCGCACATCGAATTCAAGCGCGCGCATCTGTACGACGTCAATCCGGTCGGCGTCGGCGCCATGGCGATTGCGTCCATCCTGTCGGCGATTGCCATGTCCGGCGTGCTCGGCAAACTGGCGGCGGCGATGTCGCCGTTCATCGCGCTCGGCACCGCCTTGCTGATGGCGCCGTTGATCGCCCTCGCGACAAAGAGCCGTTATTACATCGCGCGCAAGGACACATTGCCTGAACATCTTCATACGGGAAAAGATTCGGATCATCATCACGCCGAACTCGAATGCGTCATCTGCGGCAACCAGTTCGAAACACCGGACATGGCGCACTGCCCGGCCTATCAGGGCGCGATCTGCTCGCTGTGCTGTTCGCTCGACGCGCGCTGCAACGATCGCTGCAAGACGCCGGCGGCGCGCCTGCCGAACCAGGTATTCAGCGCCTTGCAGGCCTTGCTGCCGGCGCGCGTCACGCTCAAGCTCAACACCCGCATCGGCCACTACCTGATCGTGTTCGGCCTGATCTCGGGCGGGCTGGCGGTGGTGCTGTGGATGCTGTATTTCCAGCAAATGGCCGGCATCTCCGGATTGACGCCAAGCGGTCCCGATTCCATCCAGAGCATTTTCATCAAGCTGTTCTGTACGCTGCTGGTGCTGATCGGCGTCGGATCGTGGTGGCTGATCCTGACCAACGAAAGCCGCAGCGTGGCGCATGAAGAATCGGAACGCCAGACCAATTTGCTGCTGCAGGAAATCGAGGCGCACAAACAGACCGACGCCGAACTGCAACGCGCCAAGGAAGCCGCCGAATCCGCCAACCTGGCCAAGAGCCGCTTCGTCACCGGCATGAGCCATGAGCTGCGCACGCCGCTCAACAGCATCCTCGGCTATGCGCAAATCCTGCATGTGGATGCGACGATTCCGCCGGCGCGCAAGGATGCCATCGCCGTGATCCGCCGCAGCGGCGAACATCTGCTGAGCCTGATCGACGGCCTGCTCGACATCGCCAAGATCGAAGCCGGCAAGATGCGCCTGGCCTCGGACGAACTGGCGCTGTCGGAATTCCTCGAACAGATCGCCGGCATGTTCGCCCCGCAAGCCGAACAAAAAGGCCTGAGCTTCCGCTTCGAAAAAACCGGCCGCATCCCGCACATCGTGCACGCCGACCAGAAGCGCCTGCGCCAGATCCTGATCAACCTGCTCGGCAACGCCGTCAAGTTCACAGACCGCGGCAGCGTGACGGTACACGTGCGCTACATGCGCGAGATCGCCTACTTCGACATCATCGACACCGGCATCGGCATTGCCGACAACGATCTGGAACGCATCTTCCTGCCGTTCGAACGCAGCAACGCCGCCAATTTGCGGGAAGACATCGGCACCGGCCTGGGCCTTGCCATCAGCAGCATGCTCACGCACATCATGGGCGGCGAGCTGGCGGTCAAGAGCAAGGTCGGCAGCGGCAGCAGCTTCCACCTGAAGATCTACCTGCCGGAAGTGCACGTGCCGCGTCCGCGCCTGAAACTGGAAGACCAGATGTCGGGCTACATCGGTCCCTCGAAACGCGTGCTGGTGGTGGATGACCAGGCCTCGCAGCGCCTGCTGCTCAAGGAAATGCTGCTGCCGCTGGGCTTCGACGTGGTGGAAGCCGACGGCGGCATCGCCTGCCTGGAAGAGCTGGCACGGCGCACGCCGGACCTGGTGCTGCTCGACATCGCCATGCCGCTGATGGACGGCTGGTCGGTGGCGCGCGCCATCCGTGCGCGCGGGCTGACGCAGTTGCCGATCATCATCGTCTCGGCCAACGCCTTTGAGAGCGGACACGAACGTAGCAACGACGGCATTGATCCGCCGCTGTACAACGACTTCGTCGTCAAGCCGGTGTCGTACAACGAGCTGCTGTCCAAGATCAAGCAGCAGTTGCGCATCGACTGGGTGTCGTCGCCCGGGACGTCGGAATCGGCGCCGCCGCCCATACCGTTCTCCACGCCCTCCGTACTTGAGAAAAAAGCCGTCACGGCCCAGCCGATGATGCTGGTGCCCTCGCAGGAAAAACTGCAGGCGCTGCTGGAGCTCGGCGACATCGGTTACGCCAAGGGCATCCTCAAGAAGCTCGACGACATGGAACAACAGAACTCCGCTTACCTGCCCTTCACCACGGAACTTCGGCAACTGGTCAAACAGTTTCGCCTGAATGAATATGTCACCCGTATCAAGGAGATGATTCGTCATGATGTCAACAACGTTCGATAGGCATGTCGTCCTGATCGTCGACGACAAGCCCGACAACCTCGCCATGCTGTCCGATTCGCTCGACGAGAGCGGCCACATCGTGCTGGTCGCCACCGACGGCATGAGCGCGCTGGAGCGGCTCGACTACATTACGCCGGACCTGATCCTGCTCGACGCCATGATGCCCGGCATCGACGGTTTCGAAACCTGCAAGCGCATCAAGCTGATCAAGAGCGTCAACCACGTGCCGGTGGTATTCATGACCGGGCTGACCGAAACCGAACATGTGGTGCGCGGCTTCGAGGTCGGCGGCATCGACTATGTCACCAAGCCGATCAAGCCGCAGGAGGTAGTAGCCCGCATCGGCGCCCACATCAAGACCGCGCGCATGATGTCGCAGGCGCGCGGCATGCTGGAACACGCCGCGCATGCCGTCATCGTCCTGAGCGGCAACGGCCTGCCGCTGTGGCAGACCAGCAAGGCTTCGCTGTGGCTGGAGAAATATTTCCCCGCCGGGGCCGGCGCCACGCACAAATTGCCGATGACGCTGCAATCCTGGCTCAACGAAAGCCTGGTGCGCCAGCGTCAGGGCAATGGCGACATCCGCCCGCTGGTGATGACGCAAGGCGGCTGCGAACTGCGCATCGCCCTCTCCGCCGCCGGCCAGGGTCACGAGATCACCTTGCTGCTGGAAGAAAAGAACCTTGCCGCCGATGCCGCAACCAGCACGCCGGTAGCGGCAATGCATCCGGCGCTTGCCAACGAGGGCTCAGCCAATCCGCCGGCGCCGGGAAGCTTTCATCTGACGCCGCGCGAAAGCGATGTGCTGATGTGGCTGGGTAAAGGCAAGACCAACCGCGACATCGCCGACATCCTCGGCATGAGTCCGCGCACGGTGAACAAGCACCTCGAACACATCTTCGTCAAACTCGGAGTGGAGACCAGGTCGGCAGCGGCGGTGATGGCGAGCGGCGTGCAGCAGACGCCGAGGAGCGGCAGCGGGATGCTGCAGTGAGATTTGCTTAAGCCGGCTTTCAGGCACATGCGTCTGGCAAGAAGCAGCATGATCCGTTACAGTAACGGACGTATTTCTCTTGCATCAGCATCCGACAGCAATCGCATGAAAGAATTTTTCTGTTCCCTGGCCATGGCCACGATCTTCTGGATTCCGGCCACCGCCGCCGTCTTCGCGATCGCGGCGGCCATTCCGCTGAAAAGCGTGGGCACCGCCATCAGCGGCGCCATCTGCCTGCTGGTGGCGCTGCTGTTTCGCTTCTTCATCAAACAGATCGCCAAAGACCAGGTCGAACGGCGCGAATTCGATCGCGCCGACTGAACGTACAAACCGGCAGACACTCCCTCTCAGCCTGCGACTGCCTGCCTGGCATCAGCATCGGCGTGCTCCGCTTCCCAGAACGCGCCGTCGCCGCGCACCGTGGTGCGATTGAGCACCCGGCGCTGCAGCGGCGACAAAGGCGTGGCCCGATGCGCGACGCGGAAATTGTCCGCCACCACGAAGTCGCCTTCCGTCCACTGATGACGATACACCGCACCTTCACGCGAGAAGTGGCGGTCGATGGCCGCGATCAGCGTTTCCGTCTCGTCCCGCGGCATGCCGACGATGCTGTCGGTCAGGCCGACGTTCAGATACAGAGCTTCCACGCCGGTATGCGGATGCGGCATCACCAGCGGATGCACCACGTGATTGCGATGCGTGGTCTGCAAGCCATGGACTTGCGCCCTGAGTTCGTCCGGCAAGCTGCGATAAGCCGCCTGCAGATCGGTGAACAAAGTATCGCCGCCGACATCGGGACGCGCTTCCAGATGCCATAGCGAGATCGGCGTCGGCACCGCGCGGAAGGAGCCGTCCGAATGCCAGTAGCGGCCCACGCCAGTGTAGCCTTCGGTGGCGCGGCTGGCGACGCGGAAGATTTGCGGATAGCCGGGAATCTGGCTGGCGGTCGGCGGAAACTCTTCCAGCGCGCCGAACACTTCCGAGGCGGCGATCTGCGCCTGCGGCGTCAGCACCGGGCCGGGAATGACCAGCAGGCCGTATTCCAGCAAGGCGTTCTGCAGCGTTTGTTGCGCCTCCGGATTTTCATCCAGGCGGGCCAGGTCGACGTTGTTGATGCGGGCGCCGAAACCGGTGTCCAGGGGAATGATGTTCATGATGCTTCCTTTCTTCATCGGGACGCTTGCAGCAGCGCAGGCGTCCTTCGGTTCAATGCGGCAACGTTCAGGCGGCCTGCAGGACATGCAGCATGTCTTGCGGTTCCGGACGCTGGGTGTAGTCGGGGTTGACCTCGGCGTACAGGATGGCGCCGTCCTGGGCGATCACGTAGCGCGCCGGCATCGGCAAGGTCCAGCTGTCGTCGCCGTTGAAAGCCGGCAGGTCGTTCTTGCGCATGGTGTACAACTCGATCAGATAGTCGGGCAGCGCAAAACGCAGGCCGAAGGTGGCAGCGACGTCGTTGTGCGTATCGCTCAGGATGGGAAATTCCAGATTGTTGTTGCGCACCGACTTGCGGCTGTTGGGCGCCGTCTGCGGCGAGATTGCGACCAGCTGCGCGCCGGCCGCCTGAAAGGCGGGCAATGCTTCCTGCAGGGCTTGCAACTCCATATTGCAGTACGGGCACCAGACGCCGCGATAAAAACTGAGGATCAGCGGACCTTGCGCCAGCAACGCCGCCGACGACACCGGCTTGCCGTCGGGATCCTTGAGCGTGAAGGACGGCGCCTTGTCGCCGGCCTTCAGCGCGCGGCCGGCCTGGCCGGAGGCGATCAGTTCGGCGGTGGCGCGGGCCATGACCGGGTGGATGGCGGCGGGCGCGTTGTAAGGCGGCTTGCCGGCGACGAAATCGGCTTTGAAGGCGTCCAGCCTGGCTTGCAATGTCATGGTGAGTCTCCGGCTTAGGGATCGGGATTGCGAAAATGCAATCGACGGAGGCATCTTCTGCCAATCGGGCAAGCCTGGGAACGCAGGCGGACGGCATATGATTCATTCCCACAAGGAATACAGAAGGCCGGACAAGAACGAAATCGCCGGTCCCGGTGCTATGATGAATTCCATGGAGGAATACAAATGGACAGGCTGAATGCGATGGAAACCTTCGTCAACGTGGTCGAATCGGGCTCGTTCTCGGGCGCCGCGCGCCGGCTGGAGATAGGCCAGCCGGCCGTATCCAAAACGATCGCGCAACTGGAAGAACGCCTCGGCGTGCGGCTGCTGTTGCGCTCCACCCGCGGCCTCACGCCAACCGAAGCCGGCCAGCGCTTTTACGAACGCGCCCTGCGCACGATTGAAGACGCCGACGAAGCCGAGCGCAGCGCGCGCGACGCCGGCACCGGCTTGTCGGGACCCTTGCGCATCTGTGCGGCAGTGACGTTTACCCGGCTGCGCATCCTGCCCTATCTCAAGCCTTTCCTTGACCTGCATCCGCAGCTGAGCCTCGACATCGTGCTCGACGACCGCCACATCGACATGCTGGAAGAAGGCATCGACGTTGCGCTGCGCATGGGCGCGCTCACCGACTCCGGCATGACGGCGCGCAAGATCGCGCAGAGCCCCCGCTCGGTGGTCGGCACGCCGTCCTACTTTGCCAGACACGGCATGCCCGCCACGCCGGCGGATCTGAGTTGCCACAGCGCCGTGATCTACGGCCAGGCCGGCGGCGGCAGTTGGGAATTCCGGCGCGGCAGCACCGAGGTGTCGGTCGCCGTCAGCGGCCGCATCAAGGTCAACGCCGCCGAAGGCGTGCGCGCCGCCGTGCTGGCGGACATGGGGCTGGCGATTTCGTCGGAATGGATGTTCGAACCGGAACTCGCCAGCGGCGAGCTGCAACGCGTGCTGACGGAATGGGCCTTGCCGCCGGTCGACTTGTGGGCGGTCTATCCGGGCGGACGCATGGCCAGCGCCAAGGCGCGCGCCTTCATAGCCTATGTTGAACAATTGCTATCGACCCGATAGGAAAAATTGTTGGCTGGGATGCACGCCCGGACAATCATTTAGCACGACCGTTTCATCACGGCAAAACCCGCCACCAGCATGGCTTGCAGGCCGACCGACAGCACGCACCCGGCGGCACAATATTGCCCCCCGGACTCACCCTGCCGCTTACCAACCTTCTCATCAGGATTTCCCTGATTTTGTTGATTTTTCAGCTCAATTAGAGTTGGTTCAACGGAGGGAAAAACCATGAAGAAAATCCATGTTGCAGTAACACTTGTGATCCTCGCAGGAGGCTACCTGAACTGGGCCAAGGCAGTGCATGCCGCGGCATCCGGACAACTCGGCGTATCGGCCATGGTGACCGAACGATGCCGGGTCGACTTCAGCGAAGGCAGCGCCGATTACTTCCAGTCGTGCTCCAGCATCGACGTCAAGGCATCGGAAAAAGCCAGCAACGTTCTCGGCGAACTGATTGCCGTGGACGCCAGCGCCGACCCGTACTATCTCGATCGTGTGCCCGAATCGATGGCGATGGCGACACCGAACTCGCCCCCCCAGGCCGCGACGCCAAACCGGCGAGCCGGCGCGCCGAAAGTCGTCACGATCAACTACTGATATCCGTCGCAGCCGATCTTCGTCGCCCGGATTATTTTCCTTGCTTGCGCTGCAAGGCCTTGAACGCTTCCGGCGTCCAGGGCCTTAGCGCCACGATGAGGCTGGTGCCGAAGCGCTGTTCCAGTGGCAGTTCCAGATCCTGATGGTGCAGCGCCGAGAACTCGGCGCCCAGGCGGCGCATATGCTGCTGGATGACCTCATTGCTGGTCTGCGACAGCATGCCGCTGACCATCATCATCCGTTCACCCTTGCCGTCGAAGCGCGAATTGAAGAAATCGTTTTTCAGCTGCGCGCGGAAATACTGCTGAATGGGGCCGCCCGGCAGCCATTGAAAATCCGGCGCCACGCGCACCCGGATCTTGTTGTTGGGCAGCAGCTCGATGATGCCCAGCTTGTCCAGCCGCGCCAGCAGCCGGATGCATTCCGCCTTGGTGAAGGCGAAGGCGTCGATGATTTCTTCCAGAGTCCAGTGGTTGACCGCGTGCACCGCCATCAGCAATAGCCGCGGATCGGCGACCAGCTTGCTCTCCTGCTCGTGCGTCAGTTGCACCGGCACGGCGGACTCGTGCGCCACCATGCGCGCCAGGTCGCTGATCTGTATGTTCAGCAGCGAACAGATCTGGTCGAAGCGCTCCAGCGTAAAACTCTTTTCGGCGAACACGCGCTTGACGCTGGCTTCGCTCAGCCCCAGCCCCTTCCCCAGTTTGGCGTAGGTCACGCCGCGTGCTTTCAATACGTTTTTCAATGCGCCGACGAGCGCGTCTGCCTGGGCCATGTCGTTCTCTCTGGACAGTGAATGGGGAGCGATCTGTCGATAGTATCGTATTCCAATACTTAATTAATTATTTAACGATTCCATTCGCGTCAATTCCGCATATTCCAATACCGCTGCTACAGTCCGCCTGCGTTCAACGACGCGCTTCCCGATAACTCAACAAGAGAGAACAACATGAACAAGCCGACACTGTCCTGCAGCAATCCATCCTCTTCTTTTTCTTTCCTCCGCACGCTTGCACTGAGCTGCGCGCTGTCATTCAGCCTGCTGTCCAATCCGGCCGCTGCGCAATCGACCGCCAGCGACGCTTCCGCCATTTCGGTCGTGGCATCGGTGGTGGCGCCGGCGATGTTCATTTCCGAAGGCGGCGAATACCTGGTCAAGGGCGTGGAAGCATCAGGCAAGGGTTCGGTCTACGTGCTGGAAAAAATCGGCACCGGCGTGCGCGGCTCGGTCACCGTCAGCACCAATGTCAGCGGCGCGGTGTCGGTCGGCGTCGGCGCCAGCATCAAGGTTACGGCGACATCGGCCGGCATGTTGCTGGTCAGTGCAGGACAAGTGCTGGCGATCATTCCCAATGAACTGGGCAAGGCGCTCATGAAGAGCCGGAAAATTTCCTGATCGCCGATCGTCGCCATCTGCCACACCACAGGGAGAACAACATGTACAAGAAACTCTTGCTCGCCGCCGCAACGGCCCTCGCACTCTTGCTGCCGGCGCTCGGCCATGCCGGACAGGGATGCGAGCAGAAACCGCCCGCCGCCGGCATGGTCACCCAGGGCATTGCGCTGGCGGTCAAGACCGTCGAACAACTCGACGCCAGCGGCGCCGAGGTCGTGATCATCGGGCGCGCCGGGCAGGACCTGAGCAAATACAAGCAGCATTACTCACATCTCGGCTTCGCCTACAAGGACAACGGCAGCTGGACCATCGTGCACAAGCTCAACGAATGCGACACGGCGCTCAGCAATATTTATGAACAGGGAATGGGCCAGTTCTTCCTTGACGACCCGTACCGCTTCGAGACGACCATTGCGGTGCCGACACCGGAAATACAGCAAGGCCTGCGCGCCGTGCTTACCGATCCGCGGAAAGTCCTGGCCGAACATACGCCTAACTACAACATGCTGTCCTATGTGTGGAGCACGCGATACCAACAGTCCAATCAATGGGTGCTGGAAACGCTGGCAATGGCGCAAGAATCTTCCATCCGCAATCGCGAGCAGGCACAGGCGTGGCTGAAGTTCAAAGGCTACCAGCCCACGGTGCTGACGCTGGGTCCGATGACGCGGCTGGGCGCAAGGATGTTCAAGGCCAACATTGCCTTCGATGATCATCCCAACGAGAAACGTTTCAGCGATCGCATAGAGACCATCGGCGCAGATTCTGTATTCGCCTTTCTGGAACAATCGGGAATGCAGCTCTCGCGCATCGTTGTCAGCCTCTGAGCATGATCGCCGCAATGCCTTATCCGGCAAGGCATCGCGGCGACATATCCCTTATCGCGGGCGGTATTTTTCTCATCCGCCGGCGCCTTCCAGTTAGACGATCTGCTTATATCAGTCATTCTATTTTCGGATATCGCTGAAATATCTGGTTGCAAAACAAAACTCCGATCCCAGATCGGTAGTGAGCCCAGATGAACCCTTCCGGTTTCACTTCATGGCTTCACTTTTTTGCCGCATTTACATCATTTGCATCAACCATTTACTCAGAGAGAATAAAATGAACATCGCTAAAATTATCGCCGCTACAGCCCTGATCGCCGCCGCCGGCTCCGCTTTTGCTGAAACCCAATATCCGATCGACAAGCCTTTCGTTTCCACCAAGACTCGCGCCGAAGTCGTCGCTGAAGTCAAGCAAGCCGGTGGCGATCTGGGCCGTCGCAACTATCAGGAAACTTTTAACCCTGCACCTGTCGCGTCGTCCAAGACCCGTGCTGAAGTCGTCGCAGAACTCGGCCGCGGCGGTAACATCGCCCGCGCCAACTACCTCGACACCACACACTAATCGGTTGCATCACATGTCGATGACAGACAGTTCGCTCCCGGCGTAATGCCGCCGGCGAACTGTCTTTGTTGATTTCTTTTTCCTGTTCTTCTGCCGCCGTCTGCCGAGTCTTGCGCAGATGCGTACGTACGCCTTCTTGCAGTGACGCTATCTGCAACAAGCGCATCCGATTTTCCTCCCGTGTTTTTTCTTCTCTTTTTCTCCGTTTTTCGCGTAAGCAAAGTCGTAAACAGTCGTTCCCAATATCACGCCGGATTTTTATACTCGCTGTGCGCGCACGAACGCCTGGACATCCGTTCACACAGAAAAAATGACGTGACGAATTGTGCAAAAAATTGCCGATGGCGATTCGCTGGCGCGCCGATAAAAGTGTGATACATTCACCGACTTGCTCCACCTGGATTCGGGGAGTTATGCTCCCCGGCTTTGGTTATAACCGGCAACCCTTATAAGAATAATCGACGATGAAATCGAACACCCCGGGCGGCAAAGCTCCCGCCCACGCAAGCATCTTCGCGCAAGACATCAGCCTGGCATGCCCGCACTGCGGACAGCTCATGCTGCAGCTGTCTCCGGACGCGCGCCCGATACAGGAAAAGAAAGTGGCCTGCCCGTCGTGTTGCAAACAAAGCAAGATGGCAAAACTGAAAACCAGCAGCGGCGATACGTATCAGCTTTACATCCGCCAGATCGATCCGAACGCGCGCATCGGTATCTACAGTTACAAAAAATAAATTATTTTCTTTGAGCCGGTCCGGCTCAACAATAAAAGCCCCGCACGTTGCCGTGAGGGGCTTTTTGAATTTGTGGTGCAGAAAAATACAGTACGAAAAAATACAGCGCCGACACATGAGTAGATTCGCGCGGCCCAGTGCTATCTGCAAAGTGGCCGCGCTTTGAATCTGCTCACATGTCGACGCTGCCGACATGAGGACGATGCTGCGGGAGTAAGCACCGTCCTTCCTGCAACTACATTGCAACATCACAAATCATGAAGCAGAGAGGAGAGACTCCACTATATCGCTCTTGCTTCAACGCATCCAATAATCAATCCGAGTATGCATGCTCGGATTTGTCATGATCAGGCGGCGTCGCGCGCCTCTTCATCCGCATACTGTCCAGCCGCATCCAGCAGCGGCGCCAGCAATACCGCCTGCCGCAGCAATTCGGCAATGGTGCCTGATTCGAACAGCACGCCACGCAACGGCAAACCCATGGTGGAAATATTGTCCGACGTTTTGCCGTCGACGCCGATTACCGCCAGCGTCTGCGGATCCGCATCGATGCCGAGTCCGAGCGCGCTCGGGCGCACGTATCCCTTTTCCAGTAATCGCGCCAGCAAAGGCTGATCGCTCACGCGCTTCCATACATATTCAAAGCCGGTGCAGTTGATGACGGCATCGCTACGCAAGACAATTTCTGCGGATTTCCCGCGCAGGCGCACCGATACATCCAGCCTGCCGTCTTCGGCGGAATGAACCGCAGTCGGCGTACCCGTATGCAAACGCACGCGACCGGCTGCGCGCACTGCATCGAACACGGCTGCGCTCGGCGGCGGCACGCGGTGCAGGAACATGTCCCAGTAGGCACGCACATGACGCATGAAACGTTGTCGCTCGATCAGCGACGCCCCCTGCCACAGGCGCGTCAGATGCGGCCGTACTGCAAGCACCACGCGCTGCCAGTCTTCGCCTTGGGCTTTTGCTATGGCGATCTGCGCACGCACCGCGCGCAACACTGCACGTACGGAAACCGGCGCAGCCACATCCGTCAGGAATTCCGGCCATGCCTGCGCCTCATTGCGTCCGACCGGCACCAGGCCGCGGCGCGAGACAACCTGATAGTTTCCGCGATAGCCGCGGGCTTCCAGCGACACCACCGCGTCGATCATGGTCAGACTGCTCCCGACCAGCAGCACATCCTCGACATTCCTCAATTTGTCGAGCGCCTCGGGATGCCACGGATCGGCGAGATAACGTCCGTCATCGTGCAGATCCGGCGTAACGGCAAACCCCGGTTTTGCCTTGAATACACCAGGCGCCAACAAGACATGATCGGCAAGAAATTCACGACGCGCATCGACCTTGATGCGCACCCGATTGTGCTCCTGCACAATGTCGTCGACACGCGCCAGTACATGCTCCAGTTCGACGTCGGGCGCTGCGGCATTCAGTGCTTCGGCGAGTTCAGAGCGAATGTAATCGCCATATAACCAGCGTGGTGCAAACGCCAGCAACCGGTCGTCGAAATCGCGCCAGCCGGAACGATTGGCGCGTGTCTGCAGCCAGTCGGCAAAATGACTGGCGTCGTCCGGCCGCAGGCTGAAGGCCTTGGCCGGCCCGTTCAGACGATGACTGAAATCAGTGGTGCCATAGGCAACGCCGCGTCCCAGTTCCGGATTGGGGTCGAAGATGCGGATCACCAACGGGCTGCGCGCCTGGCGAATCAGGCGAATCGCCGCCAACGTTCCCGACATGCCGCCGCCGATGATGGCCACCGAGCGCGGCGAAATTTCAATGCGTGGCATCGGCGCTCCTACTCGACGCTATGCGCGACGACCGGTTGCCCTTCGATACTGACCGAAGACCTGCCGTCAGGGCCGACCGGCACATCGCCGACCAATGTGATGCGATACAGCTGACGTTCAAAGTCAGTGTCATAAATATCGACCGGCGCCAGATGCGCGGTGGAGCGGTTGTCCCAGAACGCCAGCGAGCCCTCTTCCCATTTGAAGCGCACCGTGTACTCGGGACGCACCACATGCTCGAACAGCAGCGCCAGCAATTGTTCGCTCTCGCGCGGATGCAGGCCGACAATGTTCTTGAGAAAACCGGGGCTGACATACAGCGCCTTTTCGCCGGTCTCGGGATGCACGCGCACCAGCGGATGATGACTGACCAGCGGCGTCGCTGCGACCTTGTTGACGAAGTCCTGCGTGGCGCGATTACCTTCGGGCGGCGTGAAGCGGTGCTCGCCCTGCAAGGTGTCGACGAAGGCGCGCAGCGCCGGCGACAAACCCTGGTAGGCCGCCACCAGATTGGTCCATTGCGTGTCGCCGCCGTAAGGCGGAATCGTCACGCCGCGCAGTATCGATGCCGCCGGCGGATTGACCGCGGCGGTGACGTCGGTGTGCCAGCCGGTCCACGGACGCACCAGGCGTGGGCCGTCGAAACGACTCTTGAAACGATCGCGGCCGACCGAATAGATTTCCGGATGGCCCGCCTCATAACCGAACACCGGATGTCCCACGGTCAGGTCGCCGAATTGCTTGCCGAACGCCACATGCTGCGCGTGGTCCAGCGGCTGATCGCGGAAGAACACCACCTTCCATTGCAGCAGCGCCGCGCGGATCTCGGCGACGGCGGTCGGGTCGAGCGGCGCGCGCAGATCGACGCCGGAAATCTCTGCGCCGATATGCACCGCCTGCGGTTTTACGCGAATCTTTTCGTAAGTCGGAACAGTCTTGCCTGCAATTGCGTTCATGTCGCCTCCGGTCGTCGATGTAAACCATATCGCGGCAGCCGGATATGGTGGGTGCGATCAATTATAGGAAGCGGGATACAAGCGAGTCCAAGAAGGAATTCGCATAACTTTAGAAGACAAATTGCCGCATGAAAAAAGCCCCGCTCAAGGGAACGGGGCTTTGCATCGGCAGCCGGAACTTACTCCTTCTCGCGCAATGCCGCCGGCATCGCATACATCAGCAGCAAGGCGCACAGCAAGGTCATGCCGCCTATCGCATACAGGGCCGGCGTGGTGCTGCCGGTCAGGTCCTTGATGCGTCCGACCATCACCGGGCTGACGATGCCGCCGAGCTGGCCGAGCGTATTAATCAGCGCGATGCCGGCAGCGGCGCCGGCGCCGGTCACCAGTTTGGGCGGCAGCGCCCAGAAGGCGGGGATGGCGGCAACCACGCCGGCACCCATGACGCCCAGTGCAACGATCAGCAAGACGGTTTGCTTTTCGAACACGCCGGCGGCAAAGAAGCCGACGGTTGCCAGGATCATTAAACCGATGACGAAGCGGCGGCGTTCGCCGTTGGCGTCGGATAAGCGACCGACGATGATCATCGCCGCCGCGCCGCAGATATAAGGCACGGCAGTCAGCAGGCCGATGACGGTCGGATTCTGCGTGCCGGCGGTGCGGATCAGATGCGGCGCCCAGAAGTTGAGACCGTAGGAACCGACCTGGATCAGGAAGTACACCAGTCCCAGCATCAGGAAGCCCGGCGTCCTGATCGCGCCCAGCAGCGAGTGGCCGCGTTCGTGCGACGTCGGACGCGACACGTTGGCGGCAAGGATCTGCTGCTCGCGCTGGCTGAGCCAGCCGGCGTCTTCGATCTTGTCCTTCAACTGCCACAGCACGACCAGGCCGAGGCCTATGCACGGCAAGCCGCCCAGCATGAACAGCCAGTGCCAGCCGCGGATGCCGAAGGCGCCTTCCATATGGCCGAGGATCATGCCCGACACCGGCGCGCCGATCAGCCCGGCGAAGGCCGACGCCAGGAACAGCATGGAGGTGATGCGTCCGCGATATGAAGACGGGAACCACAGCGTCAGGTAATACAGCACGCCCGGCGCAAACCCGGCTTCCATCGCGCCGATCACAAAGCGCAATCCGTAGAACTGCCACTCGCTGGAGACGAACACCATGGCTGCCGTCGCCAGTCCCCACGAAATCATGATGCGGGCGATCCAGCGGCGCGCGCCGACTTTGTAGAGGAACATGTTGCTCGGCACTTCAAACAGCACGTAACCGACCACGAACAGGCTGGCGCCGAGACCGTAGGCGGTGTCGCTCAGGCCGAGGTCGCCCTGCAACTGGAATTTGGCGAAGCTGATGTTGATGCGATCGAAGAAGGCGAACAGATAGCAGATCATGATCAGCGGCATGATGCGCCAGGCGGCTTTGCGCACGATGGCGACAATGTCGGCGGGATTGCTGTCGGCCTGAGGCGCGACGAGTTCTTGCGGGGTCTGCCCCGCGGCGGTATGGGTGTTCATGTTGTCTCCTGTTGGCGTCCGAATGTTCTGTTGAGACTTTCGGCGCGCGCTTGGTTAAAGGCGATGTGCTCTTGTTCTTGTGCGTGCTGTTGCGTGTTATTGCGAATGCGCAGGGGATGTCTTCTCAACCGCGGTCTGCAAGGCAGCCGGTATCGGATGCAGGTCGCAGTTGCGTCCCGCCTTGGCCAGCTGGCCCGGCACCTCATGCCCCAGCAGCGCCGGCAACTTGCGCGACATGCCGATCAGCAGCGGCAGATCGATGCCGGTCTCGATGCCGGTTTCCTCGCACAGGTTGACCAGGTCTTCGGTGCAGATGTTGCCCGATGCTCCCGGCGCAAACGGACAGCCGCCGAGACCGCCGAGCGCGGCGTCGAAACGGCGCGCGCCGGCTTCATACGCGGCCAGCACGTTGACCAGCCCGAGGCCGCGCGTATTGTGAAAATGCAGCGTCAGCGCCGCTGCCGGCAGGCGTTTCAGAACGCGCCCTACGATGCGCGCCACCTGGCGCGGATTGGCCATGCCGGTGGTGTCGGCCAGCGATATGCCGGTGATGCCGAGTTGCAGGTAGTCGTCGACGATACGCATGACGCGGTCCTCGTCGATCCTGCCTTCGAAGGGGCAACCGAAGGCGGTGGCGACGGTGGCGTTGAGCGACACGTCGTCCACGCCCCGGGCCAAAGCCACGATATCGCTGAAACCGGCCAGCGATGCTTCGCAGCTCATCCGCATGTTGGCGCGGTTGTGCGTCTGGCTGGCGGACATGACCATGTTGAGTTCGTCGGCGCCGGCCAGCAGCGCGCGTTCTGCACCTTTGACGTTGGGAATCAATGCGACGTAGATCACGCCATCCTTGCGTGCGATGCGCCGGAATACTTCATCGCCGTCGCGCAGCGCCGGAATGGCTTTCGGCGAGACGAAAGAGCCGGCTTCGATGCGCGTGAATCCGGCCTGCGACAGGCCGTCGATCAGCGCGATCTTGTCCTCGGTCGGCACCCAGCTCGGTTCGATCTGCAAGCCGTCGCGCGGCGAGACTTCCTGCACGATCAGACGCTCGGAAGCCTGGTTCTGAAGCGCACTCATTGCACCACTCCTTCTTCCTGCAGACGGCGGATTTCTTCTGCGCCGAGTCCGAGTCCCGACAACACTTCCACCGTATGCGCACCGAGCGCCGGACCTTGCCAGTGGATCTCGCCGGGCGTGTCGGACAGCTTCGGCACGATACCTGGCATCTTGACGTTGACGCCCCCGGGCAGTTGCGCCGACAGGATCATGTCGCGCGCCTGGTAGTGCGGATCGGCGACGATGTCGGCCACGGAATAGATGCGGCCGGACGGCACGCCGGCCTGTTCCAGCACGGCCAGCACATGGTCCATGCCGTGCAGCGAGGTCCAGCCGGCGATGGCGGCGTCCAGCAGGGCAACTTGCTGCACGCGGCCGTCGTTGTGTTCGAAGGCGGGATCTTCAGCCAGGTCGGCGCGACCGATGGCGTGCATCAGGCGCTTGAAAATCGGGTTGCTGTTGCCGGCGATGACGACGTAGCCGGCGTCGCGCGTCGGATAGGTATTGGACGGCGCGATGCCGGGCAAGGTGCCGCCGCTGCGTTCGCGCACGTGGCCGAGCAGATCGTATTCCGGCACCAGGCTTTCCATCAGGTTGAACACGCTCTCGACCAGCGACACGTCGACCACCTGGCCGAGGCCTTGTCCGGTCTTCACGCGCAGCAGCGACATCAGCGCGCCGATCACTGCATGCAGCGACGCCAGCGAGTCGCCCAGGCTGATGCCCGCGCGCGCCGGCACGCCGTCCGGTTCGCCGGTGGTGTAGCGGATGCCGCCCATGGCTTCGCCGATGGCGCCGAAACCGGGACGGTCTTTGTACGGGCCGGTCTGGCCGTAACCGGAAATGCGCACCAGCGTCAGTTTGGGATTGAGCGCGCTGAGCTCGTCCCAGCCGAGACCCAGGCTTTCCAGCGCACCCGGCTTCATGTTCTCGATCAGCACGTCGGCATCGGCCACCAGTTGCTTGATCAGCGCGATGCCCTGCGGCGATTTCAGATTGACCGACAGCGATTTCTTGTTGCGCGATTGCAGGTACCACCACAGCGAGGTGCCCTCGTGCAGCTTGCGCCATTTGCGGATGGGATCCCCGTTGACGGGGGCTTCGATCTTGATGACGTCGGCGCCGAACTCGGCCATCACGCGCGCCGCAAACGGCGCGGCGATGAGGGTGCCGATTTCGATGACGCGTATTCCTGTGAGTGGTCCACTCATTGCAGTCTCCTTCTTCCTTTTTTACAGGATAAGAAGGGAATACCTGCGACGTCCAACCGTAAGTCGGCAAGCAGCGTTCGCCAAACGCGAACGCTCGTCGTTACTGTGCTTTTCTTGTTTTAAGTTTGACGTTGAGGTTACCGGCAGCGCGTTCTTCCGCGCCGCAGAGATAGTCGTACAAGGCCTGCGACACCGGCGACAAACCCTTGGGATCGCGCACCACGATCTTCAATTCGCGGCTGGCCCAGTCGTCGCTGAGCGGCATCGCAGTGAGACCGAGCGAGCGGCCGATGGCTTCATACACGCCGGAAGGAATCACGCCCAGCCCCATACCCGCCTGCGCCATGCGGCAGACGGCATCGAAGCCCGGCACGTGGATACGCATCTTCAGCGACTTGCCGCCGGAGCGCGCCGCCAGATGCGTGCGCGCGTTGATGGAACTATCGGCATGCAGGCCGACGTGATCGTAGTCGAGCGTATCGGCAAAGCTCACGCTCTTGCGTTTTGCCAATGCGTGACTGTCGCGCATCACCAGCACCAGGCGGTCGCGCCGGTACAGCGTAGTGTGCAAATCGTAGGTCTCGGTGTCGCCGGAACAGATGCCGAGGTCGGCCCAGCTGTCCTGCACGCCTTTGACGACGCTGCCGCTGGGGCGCTCTTCCAGATCCAGCTTGACCTGCTCGTGCAATTGCGTGAACGCCATCAGGTCTTCGGGGAGGAATTCGACGATGGCCGACAAGTTCGCCACCATGCGTACATAGCCGCGCACCCCTTGCGCATGCTCGGCCAGTTCGAGGCCGATGGTCTCGACGCTGAGCAGCACGCGCCGCGCATGCGTGAACAAGGTCTCTCCCGCCGGCGTCAGTTCCATGCCGCGTGCATGACGCACGAACAGCGCCACGCCGATGGCTTGCTCCAGCTCCACCAGGCGCTTGCTGGCCGCGGAGACGGCGATGGCCTCGCGTGCAGCGGCGCGCGTGAGCGTGCCCTCTTCCTGCACCGAGACGAACAGGCGCAAGGTGGTGAGATCAAGCCGGCGCAAGAGATTGTTGACGATCATGGTTGGACGATTTCCTGAAGGATGGCCAGGCGGATGGCGCTCAGTGTGCCATTACTTGACGCCGCCTGCACGCCGTCAGCGATGATCGCGCCCGCCGTCCTTCTCGTTCTTACGGCCGGCGGCCTTGTCTTCGTACATGCCGTGATCGGCAAGCTTGATCAGCGTTTCCGCATCCTTGCCGTCTTGCGGATAAAAAGACACGCCGATCGAGGCGCCCACCGTCATGCCTTCGGCGCCTTCGACTTCCATCAGGCATTCCAGCGGCGGCGCGAGGACATCTTCGATTTTCTTTCGCACCTTGTCGGCGAATGCGGCCTCGGCAATGCCCCAGAACACCAGCACGAATTCATCGCCGCCGAAGCGCGCCACCACGTCGTCCTCGCGCATGATGGTGCGCAGGCGCTGACCGACCTCGATCAGCGTGAGGTCGCCGTATTCATGGCCGAGCTTGTCGTTGATGGCCTTGAAACGATTGAGGTCGATGAACATCACGGTGAACTGTTCGAACAACTCGGCGGCGCGCCGGCCGCGCTTGTGCACGGCGGCATCCAGATAGCGCAGCAAAGCGGCGCGGCTGGTGACGCCGGTGAGCTTGTCGGTGCTGAGTTCGCTCTGCATCTGCATGAAACTGTCGGCAAGCTGGCCGATCTCGTCGCGCCGCTCTATCTTCAGCGCGACGTTCATCTGCCCTTTGCCGATGCGCGCCGCCGCGCGCGACAGCCGGCGCACATCGCGCACCACCCAGTGCACCACGCTCAAACCCAGCAGCAGCGCAATGATGACGGCCAACACGGCGATCACGACGGTCCAGCGTGCGTTCTTGTCGAGTATATCGAGGAAGTCGCCGCGCGGCACCGCGACCACCGTGATCCAGGACAGCCCGGCGCTGTCGCGCACCCACGAGTAGGAAGCGTAGATCGTCTCGCCGCCCGGCCCCTCGAACGTAAAGGTGGTGTTGGCGCCGCCGAGATTTTCTTCTTCGGCGAGATGCTGTTGCAAGGTGACGTAGGCGTCGCGAATGATTTCGTTCTGACTGGCGTCGGCGCGCAAGCGGTCGACTTGCTCTTGCTGGCCGGTGAAGATGCTCTCGCCACTGGAGGAGGCAATCAGGTTGCCGTTGGCCTCCATGATGAACGCGACGCCGCGCGCGCTGACATGCAGATCGCGGACGAAGTCGTTGAGCACCTTGAGCGAGACGTCGGTGGCGACCACGCCTTCGAACTGGCCATTCTTCGCCAGCACGCGCCGCGATCGGGTGGCGACCAGATCCCGGTCCCAGTAGTTGATGTAAATCTCGCTCCAGGCATCGCGGTCGCTGTTTTGTCCGGCGGCGTACCAGGGCCGCGTACGTGGATCGAATTTGGTCTCGTCGTTCTTGGGCATGCTGAGCTGGCCGCCGATGCGGTCGAAACGATAGGCGCTGCGGTAGTTGACCGTCGCGCGCTTGACGCGCAATTCCGCATCCTCGACGCCATAGCGGAACAGGCCGACGAAGTCGCCGCTGCGGTTGCCGTAAAAGACGTAGTTGTTCAGTTCCGGATGCATCGAGGTGGCGATCCAGAAGCGGGCGCGGATGCCATCGAGGTCGGTATTGATGTCGGTCGTCACCGGCAGGCCGCGCGGGAACGCCGCTTCCAGCACGGACGTGGCGCCATCGATATGGCGCTGCACCGTAAGCGCGACACGATCGGCGGTCTGATCGAGCATTTGCTCGGCCACCGACACGACAGCATGGCGGCCGGCGAAATAAGACAGCAATCCGACCAGCAGCGACAACGCGAGGATGAGGACGACAAACGGCAGAATCAGCACCTTCGCCAGCGACGATGATGAGCGGAGTATATGAATCATGGGCCGTCCCTGTCTGTATTTCTGTTCTATTGATTCTTGATGTTGTGCAAGCTTGGCAGGCAAATGCCCCACACCAAGATTATCGGCAGCAGGATGTGCAAAATGAAGTGATGCCGGAAGGAAATTTTCAGCACGCAAAAAGATGCCCCGCCGGCCACCATACTGCATGGGGCGGGCGGGGCCGGGGTGGGGAGCCGGGCGATCAGGCGCGTTTGCGCTGGTCGTTCAGTTGCGGGGCAGGATTGACGATCGTGGCGCCGAGCGGACGCAGCGGCACGATGTTGCCGATGTTCACCGGTGAAACAACTTGCGCCCCCGGCGCTTCCAGGCTGAACACGCCGACCGCATGGTTGAGGCTGGCGGCCTGGTCCTGCAAGGTGCCGACGGCGGCGCTGGCTTGCTCCACCAGGGCGGCGTTCTGCTGGGTGACCTGATCCATCAGCGCAATCGCGCGGTGTACTTCTTCGATGCCTATGCTTTGCTCATGGCTGGCGGCGGAGATTTCACCCATCACGTCGGTCACGCGCTTCACGCTGGAGACGATCTGTTCCATGGTGTCGCCGGCTTGCTCGACCAGTTTGGTGCCGGTATCGACCTTTTCCACCGAGTCGTCGATCAGTTGCTTGATCTCTTTGGCGGCGGCCGAGCTGCGCTGCGCGAGGCTGCGCACTTCCGTCGCCACCACCGCGAAACCGCGTCCCTGCTCGCCGGCGCGGGCTGCTTCGACTGCCGCGTTCAAGGCCAGGATATTGGTCTGGAAGGCGATGCCGTCGATCACGCCGATGATGTCGACAATGCGGCGCGAGGAGGTGTTGATCGAATCCATGGTCTGCACCACCTGGCCGACAATGGCGCCGCCCTGCTGGGCGATTTCGGAGGCATTGTGCGCCAGCTGGTTGGCCTGGCGTGCGTTGTCGTCGTTCTGCTTCACGGTCGAGGTCAGTTGCTCCATCGCCGAAGCGGTTTCTTCCAGCGAGGCGGCCTGGTCTTCAGTGCGGGCGGCGAGGTCGCGGTTGCCTTCGGCGATCTGGCTGCTGATCTCGGTCACGCCGGCGGCGGCGTCGCGTACTTCGCTGACAGTGTTGCGCAGGTTGCTGCTCATTTCCGACAAGGCGGCCATGATGCTGTTGCGGGCGACGCCGTCCTTGCTGAGGTCAACGGCGTGATACAACTCGCCGCGATCGACCGCAAAGGCCAGTTCCTTGACGTCATCCGGTTCGGCGCCCAGCGCGCGGCGGATGTAGCGTGTGATCAGCGTCGCCAGCACCACGCCGGCCACCATCGCCACCGCCAGGAAAGTCAGCATCAGCGCCTGGAAGCCGTGCGCCAGGCTGCGTGCGCGGGCCGATTCTGCCTGCGTCATCTGTTCTTCCAGATCGATCAGTTTATTGATCGACGCCAGCCATTCGGTGAAGGCCGGTTTGCCTTGCTGCAGCATGAGCTGGCGCGCGCCGTCGATGTCGCCGGCGGTGCGCGCGGCGATGATTTTTTGCACCAGCGGCATGGCGCGTGCTTCGATGGCCTTGATGACGTCGAGGTCGGCGCGTTCTTCGGCGCGCACTTTCTTGCCCTGTTCGCCGGCGAAGATGGCGTCCAGCGGCTTGGCCGATTGCTGGTAGTCGTTGTCCAGCTTGTTGATCAGGCCGATCACGTCTTTGACTTCGCCGTCGCCGACCAGCGTCAGGTCGCGCAGGGCGATGGCGCGGTCATGCACGCTGCCGCGGAAGTTGATGGCGTAGCGCTGCTTGACGTTGTTGTCGTCGCTGATGGTGCTGAGGCTGCCTTCGATGGAGTTGACCTTCATGATGCTGAGGATGGTCAGCGCCAGCATCATGGCCAGCACGATGGCGAAGCTGATGCCGAGGCGGGCCGCGACGCTGACGGCGGTTCCTTTGGCAGGCTGAGATGGATTGTTCATGTGAAGCTCCCTGAAGTTTGGCGCCGGCCCGATGACCGGCGCAGTATTTTTCTTACCTGCGGTCCACATTCCTGCGTGGCTGGATCTGGACATGGAGCAATCTTAGGGAAATTCAATCTTTAGGGAAAATTGATAGTCTTCATCAATTCAATAGCTTTTTACCGGTACACAGGCAGCGCGCGGCTTGCAGCGGATTGCACACAGGCATCCCGGCAAACATGGCCGGAAATAGTTGCAAACAGGCAGAAAAAAGCGCCGGTCAGGGATAGACCGGCGCTTTTGGGATGCGAGATGCTGCGCTCGCCTCTGCTCCTGACGAAGGCGCTTATTGAGGGAATCAATAAGCGCTCTTCCTCCACCTCTATATTAGAAGTTGTGGATGATGCCGACGTTCAGGGCGTTCTGGCTGTTGTCCGCGCCCGGCACGCTGGAGCTGTTCACGCCGACGTTATACATGTCGGATGCGCGCAGGTTGCGGTAGATGCCGTACAGCGTGGTGCGCTTGGACAAGGCGTACTTGGCGCCGAGGTTGAGCTGGGTCATCTTGCCGTTGGCGGCGTTGACGAAGTTCACGCGGGCATACTGCACGCTGCCGAGCAAGGACAGCGACGGTGTCAGCGCATAGTTCACGCCGACGTCGAAGATGTTGGTCTTGTCGTTGTTGATGCCGCCGACGGCGAACTGCGCCGTGGTGTCACCCGTGAAGCTGGCTGCCGATGCCGCCGAGAACGACGACGCGCTGCCGGCTTGCGCCAGCGGCAGCTTCACTTGCGACCACGAACCGTGCAGCTTGGCTGCGCCGAGCTGGTAGCTGGCTGCCAGTGTCCAGGTCTTCAGGCAAGTGTCGCCGACATTGCCGGCGCCGGTCGCGCAAGTGGTTGCCGACGACGAATTGACGTCGCTGGAAGCCACGGCGCCGGTGGCGTTGCTGGCCTTCTTCGCCTGGAAGTAGCCCAGACCGATGCCGAACGGACCGTTGGCGTAGGCGCCGCCGATGCCGTAGGACTGGCCGGTGGAAGTCGAACCGGCGGTTTCGCCGAAGCCGTAGATCACGCTGCCGTAGAAACCGTTGACGTTAGGCGTGTTGTAGCGGATGGAGTTGTTGACGCGCTCGCCGTTGGTGCGATCCAGATCCTTGGCGTGGACATTGCTGACCATGCCGCCCAGATCGTCGATGGTGGTGAAGGCGGCGATGTCGTCGATGAAATCCTTCTGACGGCCGAGCAGCACTGCACCGAAGTTGCCGGACAGGCCGACGGTGGCGGTACGGCCGAACAGCGTGCCGTTTTGCGCCGCGGCGCCGGTGTCGACGTTGAAGCCGTTTTCCAGGTTGAACAGGGCTTTCAGGCCGCCACCGAGGTCTTCGCTACCCTTGAAGCCCAGACGGGAACCCTTGATGGCGCCCGAATCGACGCCGGCGCGGTTGCCGGTTACGCGGCCTGTGCCGGTCGCCACTTTGCTGTTGTAGCCGACGCTGGCGTCGATGATGCCGTAGATCGTGACCGAGCTTTGTGCATGGGCGATGCCGGCAAAAGAGCCGAGCGAACCGATAACGGCCAGCGCCAGAAGAGACTTTCTCATTTTTAGAACTCCAAAGATTGTTGAAATGACATCCAGTATTGATCGATCGCGGTGTGGCGAAAACACGTCGAAATCGATGCTTCTCGATGGAAATTGCAAGAAGACTTTATTTATTTAAACAAATAATGGAATTTAAAACAAAGATTTATTTTTAAATTACTCTGATAACAGCGTTATTTGTATCTTTTATACAACGATGCGTGTTCAGCAAAACCAGCAATGCCCCGGCCGGAAGGAAGGGGCATTGCCCGATGCGAATGCATGGGATTAAGGAGAAAAGGCGGGACCGCAATCAGTAGTGGAAACGGCACTGGTGCACGATGATGTCGCCGTTCAGGCGTTCGAACACGACCCGATGTTCGGCCGACAAACGCACTGCGCTGAGTCCTTTCAGACTCAGCGGCAAGCTGGTCACCTGATGGCTGGGCAGGGCTTCGCCGTGCTTGAGCTTGTGCAGCACCTGGCGGATCTTGCCGGCAAATGCGCTGTCGCTGGCGTCCCAGTAGGCGAGGTCTTCGGCGGCGCCCGGCGTGAGGAGCAGCTTCATGGCGGGCTCACTCAACGACGGCCTCGACCAGATATTCGGCGCGCACCTGTTGCAGGCTCTGCTGCAGCCGCTCGGCGTTCACGGAGGTGGCGAACAGGTGGACGATGTCTTGCAGCGAACGCCAGGTGGATTCCTTCAGGATCATCAGGTTGTCGCTGGAATCGAGTGTCACCAGGATTTCATCGGAGCCGGCCAGCTCCAGCACTTCATCGACATGACCGGCCAGATAGTTTGCGCTCAGGGAATACATGCTTACCTCGATTTTCTTGTGTGTTCGGAAGAATTCTTGTCTCCGCCTGCCTCACGACGACAGCGGCTTGTGCGGCGTCGTGACGGCTTTTCCTCTGCGGCGTCGTCGGGCGCTGTGCGCATGGACGAGGTCATCGGATTTTTTGCGTTGCTGCTTGTCTGTCTTGTGTCCCGCGTTGCTCAATAGCCGTGATACAAGCCCTGCGGATCAGGATGCTTGTTGTACTCGACCAGCTCGGCCAGCACCTGGGCGCGGGTCTTGGTGGAGACGAACGGCGGCGCGTACGGATAGTCGGCATCGTTGACGTTGAGCTCACCGCGTGCACGGGCCTGCTCCAGTTCGGCGACGACCTGGGCGCGGGTTTTGGTGGAGACGAATTTCGGCGTGGACGGGTAATCGGCGTCGCTGATGTTGAGCTCGCCGTTGGCGCGGGCCTGGATCAGTTCAGCCACGACTTCGGCACGGGTCTTGGGAGTTGCGAATTGTTGGTTGGGCGCTTCTGCTAGTACGGAACCGCTGAGAACGGTCAAAAAGAGAGCGGCCGCCAATGGATGGATAGCCATTTTTTTCTTTCGTTGATTGACGATGATTAAGGAACGGCGGTCCGACGGACATGAACACCCTTCGGGCCGCCTGTCGATGAAGGGAGTTTAGTGCTGCTCATCGATGGCCGTACTTTAATCTTTGCCAATACGAGAATAAATGGCGACAAGGGAAAAACGTTATTCCATAAATAGAAACAATCACTCGCAAAAAAATCGGGTATACGCGCGCGCTCCTGATTGGCGGCAGCCATGTCATGCGTGCGTCATCGCCGCCTCATAGGATTTGCCTGCGGCACCGTCTTGCGATTTTTTTCGCGACCGCAGGCAAGGTTGCTGAATTGCATCAAAAATCGCATCAAGAATCGCATCAACATGGCGCGCCAAAATATTGCCCAAGGAAAACGGATCTGGCGCAGATCCGCCGGCGACGCCATGCAAAGAATGTATGAGCGCGCCCCGCGCCGTTGTTGCGCATTACAATACGCGGCCGTGCAGTTCCCTGCCGCATTTTTCCGCCCCTTATCATGCTCACCGTCGTCTCCATTCTGACCACCACCGCCTTGTTCAGCCTGGCCATGCTGCTGGTGCTGGGATCGCTGCTGCGCTCGCCGGTGGCCGGCGTGCGCGAATGGTTCTTCGCCAACCTGGCGATGGTGGTGTCGCTGCCTTTGCTGGCGCTGCGCGGCGCGATTCCGGATTTCATTTCCATCGTCGTCGCCAACATCGTGCTGTCGATGGCGGGAGCACTCTATTACGCCGGTTGCGCGCGTTTTCTCGGTCGTCCGATACCGTGGCTGCGCATGGGCGCAGGCGTGGTGCTGGTCGGCGTCGCCATGGTGATCTGGCGTTACGTCGACCAGAACCTGGCCATGCGCGTGGCGGCCAGCACCGCGTTCAACGGCACGGTCTGCGCTGCCGTCAGCGTGATCCTGGTGCGCCATCGTCCGGCCAATCGCAGTCCCTATAATTTCTGGTTCGCTGCCGCGCTGGCCATGCTGTTTGCGGCCACCCAACTGACGCGCGGCGCGTACTTCCTGATCATGACGCCGGACGAGTCGGCGGCAATGCTCAACAACATCTGGAACATCGGCCTGCTGACCGTAGGCGCCGTGGTCATGCCGACCATGACCATGGTTGCGGTGATGATGGTGCACGACGCCATGCTGTCCAAGGTTGAACACGCGCTGCATCACGATCACCTCACCGGCGCCCTGTCGCGCATGCGATTCGAGAGCGGTGCGCGCGATGCACTGGCAAGCGCGCAGCCGGCCAGCCCGCTGAGCCTGCTGCTGATCGACCTGGATCATTTCAAACGCATCAACGACAGCTACGGCCACGCCGGCGGCGACCAGGTGCTGCGCGCATTCGTGACGATGGCGCACGGTTGCCTGCGTGCCGGCGACACGCTGGGACGGCTGGGAGGAGAAGAGTTCGGATTGCTGTTGCCGGCCACGCCGCTGACGGACGCCGCACACATTGCGGAAGCCTTGCGCCGGCAAGCGGAGCAACAGGCGGTGAGCGGCGAGTTCGGCGTCTGCCGCTACAGCATCAGCATCGGCATCGCCACGGCGATCCGCGAAGAAAGCCTGGACCGCTTCAGCGCGCGCGCCGACCGCGCGCTCTATCTCGCCAAGAACAGCGGGCGCAACCGGATTTCGTCAGGAGAAAATTCCTTGCCGGCGAACGACGGCAAGCAGGTCTGCAACGTCGGCACCGACAATGCGGCACAGGCTTGACGCAATCGCTGCGCCGGCCTGTACCTCATTCATGCATTGATCAATCCGCTGCACGCAGCTTCTTCACTTCCGCATCCGAAGGCTGCAGGGTGGCGCCGTCCACGTACACGAAGCTGCTCATGATGCCCTTGCCGTCCTTGACGCCGGTGCGGCCGACGAAGGCCCCCAGCGTGGACTGGTGATCCTGCGCGCGATAGGTGATCGTCGCCACCGGCGTCTCCACCTTCAGCCCGGAGAACGCCGCCGCCAGCTTGTCGGAATCGGCGCTGCCGGCCTTCTTCAGACCCGCCGCGATCGACATCAGCGTGCTATAGCCGACCAGCGATCCGTTGCGCGGATAGTCGTTGTATTTCTTGCGATAGGCGTCGACGAATTTCTTGTGTTCCGGCGTGTTGATGGCATACCAGGGATAGCCGGTGACGAGCCAGTTGCTGGGCGCTTCGCCGCGCAGCGGGTCAAGGTATTCCGGCTCGCCCGACAGCATCGACACCACTTCGCGGCCTTCAAACAGTCCGCGCGTATTGCCGTCGCGCACGAACTTGCCGAGGTCGGTGGCAAACAGCACATTGAAGATCGCGTCCGGCTTGGCGTCGGCCAGCGCCTGGGTGACGGCGCCGGCGTCGATCTTGCCCAGCGGCGTGGCTTGTTCGGCGACGAATTCGATGTCCGGCTGCGCGGCTTTCATCAGCGTCTTGAAGCTGGCCACGGCGGACTGGCCGTATTCATAATTCGGATAGACGATGGCCCAGCGCTTCTTCTTCAACTTGGCGGCATCCTTCACCAGCGACGCCACCAGCATGTAGGTCGACGGACGCAGGCGATAGGTGTACTTGTTGCCGTTATGCCAGACGATCTTGTCGGTCAGCGGTTCGGCCGCAAGGAAGAAAATCTTGCGCTGCTTGGCGTAGTCGGTCAGCGCCAGACCAGTGTTGGAGAGAAAGCCGCCGAACAGCAGCGACACCTGTTCGCGCTTGACCAGTTCTTCGGCCACGCGCACCGAGTCGCCCGGATTGCCGTTGTCGTCGCGCGAAATCACTTCAAGCTTCTTGCCCAGCACGCCGCCGCTGCCGTTGATTTCTTCCAGCGCCATTTCCCAACCCTGGCGGTAGGGCTCGAGAAAAGCCGGCTGCGCCTTGTAGCTGTTGATCTCGCCGATCTTGATGGTGGCTTGCGCCGAGGCGGCGGCGGAAAAGCTGCCGGCGCCGAGAGCGAGGGTCGCCGCAGCGATGGTGAACGGCAATGAGTATGTGAGATTGAAGCGATTGCGCGAAGTCATGATGTCCTTCCCTGTAAAGACGACAAGTATAGCGAGGGCCGACAAAATGCACAGAAAACACGAAGCAGCCACCGCGCCCTCGGGCCCGTACAAGCCCGACGCCGCGATTGCGGGAACCCACCTGCGCAAGTATCATGGCGGAGTTTTGGTGCTCGCAATCAGATTCCTTGATTGCAGTTAAACGGGAAACACGCGCTCCAGTCAGGTAACCATCCGATGATTGCAGCGGCAAACGTGTGCTGTCCCCGCAACGGTAAAACAGGCGCCGTGCAGGATGTTGTTGCATGGCAGATTGCCTCCATAGTCCACTGTGCGCTCGTTTCAGGCATGGGAAGGCGAGGCGATCGGTCCTGTTAGCCCGGATACCGGCCAGAACGGATGGAAGCGAACGGCCGGGGTATGCCGTGAACTGCGAAGCACTGCACACGACTACCGAATCCGAGATCCGCCGCACCTGCCCTCCGGCTCCCGCCCGAGGCCGCCGGTCCGTTGCGCTTGTCGCCTCGGGTGTCCGTTGCGCACCTCTTCGCTTTTCACTTTTACTCTTGTTTGCCGGCTTCCTTTGATCACGGCGCGCGGGGATGCGCGCCGTACAAAAACAGACTGCCATCACACGACACGGAGATGGCGGTCATCAAAGGGAAAGTCTCATGAAACACTCTGCATCACTGCGCGCGGGCAAACTGCGCCACCTGTCGTACGCGCTCGCGAGCGCCTTCGGCACATTCGCCGTGATCAACGCCGGCGCCGTCTCGGCGCAGACGGCGGATCAAACGAATCAAACCGCGAACGCCACGCTGCCCGAAATCAACGTCACCGCACAAGACGGCGGCAACCTGAAGACGCCGTCCACCGCCGGCGGCCGGCTCAACCTGACGCCGCTGGAAACGCCGGCCAGCGTGGCCGTCATCATGGGCGACACGATCCGCGAGCGCGGCTATCAAACCCTGCTCGACGCCGAAACGCGCGCCCCCGGCATCACCTCGGTGCCGTTCTCCGGCAACGGCAATAACTCGCTGTCGGCGCGCGGCTTCTACGGTCCCAATTCGATTTCTCAGCTGTACGACGGCTTGCAGCTGTACAACGCCGGCGGCGTGGTGACCTTCCCGGTCGACCCATGGAACGTAGAACGGGTGGAATTCCTCAACGGCCCGGCATCGGTGCTGTACGGCACCGGCTTCGTCGGCGGCGCGGTCAACGTCGTGCCCAAGCGCCCCGACCTGAAGCAGCAATCCAACGAAGTGCAATTTTCGGCAGGCTCCTTCGGCACCTATCGCAAGGCCTTCGACAGCACCGGCCCGCTCAGCGACACGCTGGCTTATCGTCTCGACGTCAGCCACATCAATTCCGACGGCTGGATGGACCGCGGCCGCAGCGACAGCCTGACGGTCTCCGGCTCGCTGTTGTGGAAAGCCACACGCGACCTGACCCTGACCCTGGCCAACGACTACGCCGACATCCATCCCGGCAGCTACGAAGGCACACCCATCGTCAACGGCGCCATCGTGCCCGGCACGCGCTTCAAGAACTACAACGTCGACGATGCCCAGGTGCGCTTCACCGAAAACCGCACCTACCTGCGCGCGCGCTACGCGCTCAGCGACCAGGTCGTGCTCAGCAACGACCTCTACCTGATCAAGCACGACCGCCGCTACAAGGAAACCTATACCTATACTTACAACCCCACCACCGGCAACGTCGCACGCTCCAACTACCGCGACATCGTCGGCGCGCAGACGCAGTACGGCGATCACGGCTACGCCGCCATCGACAGCGAACTGTTCGGCAACAAGAACCAGCTGGTGGTCGGTTTCGACTTCAACCGCTCGCTGTACGACCGCAACGACAACACCAACACCGCCGGCAACTTCGCCGGATCGAGCACCGTCAACGCGCTCAATTTCAATCCCGGCGTTTTCTCGCAAGGCAACGCGCCGTCCATCCGCGCCCTGTATCGCGTGACGGTCGACCAGGCCGGCCTGTTCCTGCAGGACCGCTATCAGTTGAGCAAGCAATGGGCCGTCACCGGCGGCCTGCGCGGCGACAACTACCAGACCAGGCGCGACGACTTCCTCACGCTGACCAGCGCCAACGGCAACCAGAACGCAGTGTCCTGGAATACCGGCGTGGTGTTTACTCCTGTCGCCGACACCTCGCTGTATGCGCAATATGCGGTCGCCTCCGATCCGGTCACCTCGCTGGCGAGCATTAGCGCGGCGCAAATGCAGTACGGCGTTTCCAAAGGCAAGCAAGCCGAAGTCGGCGTCAAGCAAGCTTTGTGGAACGGCCGCGTGGAATGGACGCTGGCGGCTTACCGCATCATCAAGAACAACCTGCTGGCGCCCAACATCAATACGCCGACCATCTCGGATACGGTGGGCCAGCAGTCGTCGCGCGGCCTGGAAGGCTCGCTGACGTTCAAGCTGAACGACGACTGGCGCGTGGAAGCCAACGCCTCGGTGCTGCAGGCGCGCTTCGACAACTTCGTCGCCACGGTCAACGGCAAGGCGACCTCGCTGGCCGGTTATCGTCCGCAGTTCGTGCCGAAACGCACCGGCAATCTGTTCGTGCTGTGGAACGTCACGCCGCAGTGGGAAACCCGCACCGGCGCCCATTACGTCAGCGACCGCTACTCCGACAACACCGACCAGTCGCGCCTGCCGGCCTACACCGTGCTCGACGCCGGCCTGGCCTGGAAGGTGTCGCCCAAGCTGAAGTTCGACTTCCGCATCGACAACATCGCCGACAAGGTCTACGCCGCATCGACCTATGCCGGTACGGCGACGCAGTGGATCCTGGGTGCGCCGCGCACTTACACCATGACCATGAACTATGCGTTCTGATCGATTTGATCATGGACAACAACTGCAGGGGCTGCGGCCTTTGCGGTTGCTTTTCCTATTGATATTGCTGACATGGGCGACGCTGACTTACGCGCAGACCGATCGTCACAGTCTCACTTTCCGCGACGACGTCGGCCGCGAACTGACGCTCAGGACGCCGCTGAAACGCGTGGTCGTCTTCAACCGCTACACCACCGAATTCGTGCGCGCCGTCGCCGGCATGCAGCCAGTGGTCGGCGTCGACATCGACTCCGCGCGCAGCCGCAGCTACTGGCCGACGGTGACGCCGTCCATGCTGGCGGGCCAGGGCCAGACCAGCCCCAACTATGAAGCCATCGTCGCGATGCAGCCGGATGCAGTCTTTTTCCCGCGCAACAGCGACTGGCAAAAAGCGGCCACGGTGCTGGGACGCTTCGGCATTCCGGTGGTGGTGGTCACCGCCTGGGACGTGCTCAAGCATGAAGAAAACGTCACGCTGTTCGGCCAGCTGTTCGGGCAGCCGCAACGCGCGGCCAAACTGAATGCCTTCTATCGCCGCTACCGCGACCTGCTGGCGCAGCGCCTGCAGAATTTGCCGATGGCGCAACGCAAGCGCGTCTACATCGAAGAAGTCGGCGCCTACAAGACTCTGCTCAAAGGCTCAGGCTGGCACGACATGGTGGAGATCGGCGGCGGCATCAATGTGTTCGGCGACGTGCGCATCCTGAATCAATCGTCGGCGCGCGGCAGCGTGCAAGGCTTCAGCATCGATCCGGAAGAAATCATCGCACGCCGTCCCGACGTCATCGTCAAGCTGGAGCCGGGACAGTACGAACCGCACAGCCGCGCCTTCTCTTCGCAGGTGCTGGAAGCGCTGGCCGCGCGACCCGGCTTCGACCGCCTGCCGGCGGTGCGCAACGGGCAGGTGTATCACATCAGTTATTACCTGGCGGGCGGCTGTTCCAAGATCATCGGCGCGCTGCAGATCGCCAAATGGCTGTATCCGGATCGCTTCAGGGATATCGATCCCGACCGGGTGATGCGCACCTGGCTGGAAGACTTCCAACAGGTACCGGCGCCGGGCGGTTATACCGCATCGCTGGCGGAGTTGCGCAAGTGAGCGACGCCATGACGCCGGTATCGCGGCAGGTCTTGCTGCACGCGCTGCAGCGCCAGCGCTGGCGCAATCGTCTGGCGATGCTGGCCGGCGTGCTCTTGCTGATTGCCGCGATGACCGTATCGGGCGCACTGGGCGTGCAAAAACTGAGTCTCGCGACCAGCCTGCGCGGCCTGTTTGCGCCCCTGTTGCCGTCGGCCTGGCTGGCGGATATTCCGGCGTGGCAGATCGGCCTGCTGCAACAGCTGCGCCTGCCGCGCATCGTCATGGCGGTCATCGCCGGCGCCGGGCTGGCGCTGGCCGGCGTCGCCATGCAAGGCATCACGCGCAATCCGCTGGTGAGTCCCTATACCGTCGGCATCTCTCCCGCCGCCGCTTTCGGCGCCTCGCTGGCGATCCTCTCCGGCGCCGCCAATCCATGGAGCGGCCCCTATTTCACGGTCGCCGCCGCATTCGCCAGCGCCGTCCTGTGCGCGACGCTGGTGCTGGCCTTCTCGGCCTTGCGCGGCGTCAGCGCCACCATGCTGGTGCTAGGCGGCGTCGGCCTGACTTATCTGTTCAGCGCGCTGACGGCGAGCGTGCAGTTCGTCGCCACCGAACAGCAACTCTCGGCCATCGTGCAATGGACCTTCGGCTCGCTCAACGGCAGCACCTGGAACGAAGTCGCCATCGCCGGCGGCGTGCTGTTGCTCGGTACGCCGCTGCTGCAATGGCATGCCTGGGCATTGAATGCGTTTGCCGCCGGCGGCGACGACATCGCCGCCTCGCTCGGCTTTGCGGTCGGCCGCGTGCGCGCAGTGGTGACCATCGTCGCGGTCATGATGACCGCCGCCGTGGTCAGCTTCACCGGCGTGATCGGCTTCGTCGGCCTGGTGGCGCCGCACATCGCGCGCCTGCTGATCGGCGGCGACCATCGCTGGCTGTTGCCCTTTTCCGCCATCGTCGGCGCGCTGCTGGTGCTGCTATCCGACATGGCGGGACGCCTGCTGTTTGCGCCGGTGATCATCCCGGTCGGCATCGTGGTGGCATATGTCGGCGTGCCTTTATTCCTCCATCTGTTGCTGTCGAGCCGGCACAAGGCGGTGCTGTAATGCTGACTATTTCCGGACTGCGCTACCGCCACGGCAATCGCCTCATCCTCGACAACATCGACCTGCAAGTCGGCGCCGGTGAAATCGTCTGCCTGGTCGGCCCCAACGGCGCCGGCAAGAGCACGCTGCTCAAGTGCGTCAACCGCATCCTGTCGTCGCAGCACACGGGCATGACGCTCGACGGTGCAAACCTGCAGGACATGTCGCGCCGAGATCTGGCGCGTGCAGTCGCCTACGTGCCGCAGCACACCGGCTCGGCCATGTCGCTGCGCGTGGCCGACATGATCGCGCTCGGCCGCGCACCGCATCGCAGCTGGAACAGCAGCGAACAGGATCGCCGCATCGTGCTCGATGTCATCGAGCGCCTGAAGCTGCACACGCTGGCCTTGCGCTCCTACGACGAGCTCAGCGGCGGGGAACGCCAGCGCGTGCTGCTGGCGCGCGCGCTGGTGCAGCAAGGGCGTCTGTTGCTGCTGGACGAACCGACCAGCGATCTCGACCTGCATCACCAGCTTGAAGCCATGAGCGCTGCGCGCGAAATCGCAGACATCCAATGCAGCGGCGTGCTGATCGCCATCCACGATCTGGGACTGGCCAGCCGCTTTGCCGACCGTCTGGTGATGCTAAAAGAAGGACGCATCGTCGCGCAAGGACATTGGCGCGAAGTGCTCACGCCGCAGCATATCGAAGCCGTCTACGGCGTCAGTGCGCGTATCGGCAGCGACGGCGATATTCCCTACGTGATTCCCCTGCGCGCCTCCACAGAATCATGAGTACATCCCGCAAACCCCTGATCGCCTTCGACCAATCGGCATACTCCGCCGGCACGACACACGCCGAAGCGCTGCGCAATACGCTGCAGCTGGCGCAGCATTGCGAACGCCTGGGCTACCACCGTTTCTGGGTCTCGGAGCATCACAACAATCCCGCCATCGTCGGCAGCGCGCCGGAGATTTTGCTCGGCGCACTCACTGCGCTGACCTCGCGCATCCGCCTGGGTGCGGCCGGCATCCTGCTGCCGTTCTACGCACCGTTCAAAGTGGCGGAGCAATTCAACGTGCTGGAAGCCCTGGCGCCGGGACGCGTCGACCTCGGCCTGGGACGCTCGCCGGGCGGCGACGGCAATGCCTTCCGTGCGCTCAATCCCGGCGGCGATGGCGACCGCCTGAAGTTCGAACAGAAGATCCGCGAGCTGTGTGCGTGGCTGAACAAGGACATTCCCGGCAACGACGACAAACTGGCCGGGTTGAAGACACTCCCGCACAATCCGGGCAAACCACAGCCGTGGTTACTGGTGACCTCCGTAGCCGGAGCAAGATCAGCAGGCGAACTCGGCCTGCCGATGTGCTTCAACTATTCGGCGGAACAAAGCGCAGGGATTTCGGAAGCGGCCTTCGATGCCTATCGCGCGGCGTTTCGTCCGGGTGCGTTCGGCGAAGCGCCGTATGCCGCCATGATGGCGTGGGCGCTGGCGGCGGATACCGAAGAAGAAGCACGCCGCCTGTTTGCCTCGCGCGGCCGATGGCGCACGCGTCTCGACGACGGCGTGCGGGAACCGCTGGAGCCGCCTGAGACGGCACTGGCCTATGCCTACACGGCACAGCAACGGGAACGTATCGAACTGCAGCTGGAACGCAACTTTGTCGGCACCGCCGACGACGTGATGCGCAAGCTGCATCGCCTGGCAGACAACGCCGGCGCCGACGAGATCGGCGTCACGGCGTGGACTTATGCGCTGCAAGATCGCCTGCGCTCATTCGAACTGCTGGCGCAGGCGCATCAGATGTGTACTCTTCCTTAGCGCAGAATCTCGGCGATCACCGCCTTGCAAACCGGACTGCCCTCATCGGCGAGCGGCCACAACACCGTGTAGTGATGCGTTTCCGGCACGACATGGTGCGCCACAACCTGCGGCCAGCAGTTGGCGATGACCGCGGCCTGGACGTGGAATTGCCCGGTTTCGTGTTCACCGATGATGGTGTGCACACGCGTGGCTGGCGGGCCATCCATCAACACCGGGCTCAGATTTTCGGCGCGTTGCAGATCCAGCGTCAGCGCCTTGTTCAGCGAAGTCGGGATCAGCGGCACCAGATCGAACAGGCCGCTGACGGCGAATACGGCCTGCACCGGATCATCCTTCAGTTGCGCAGCGACGTATGCAGCAAGATGCCCGCCCGCAGAATGCCCCATCAGCGAAATGCGCCGGACATCGATATTCAATTCTCCGGCCATGCTCTTGATTTTCTTCAGCATGGCATGCACCTCTTCCGCCATCTGCTCGATGCTCGCCTGCGGCGCCAGCGAATAGTTCATGACCGCGACACTGATGCCGGCGCGCACATACGGTGCAGCGATGAAGCCGATATCGCTCTTGTCGCCGCCTTGCCAGTAGCCGCCATGGATGAAGACCAGCAAAGGACGATCGGCGCCGGCGGCGCGGTAGACGTCGAAGTTCTGCAGCGGTCCCGCTCCGCAGGCGATGTCTGCATCGCTGAGCATGGATTCGCGTATCGCCGCGGTGGCCTTTTGCCAGCCCTGCAAGACTTGCGGGAAGTCGGGGAAAGCCGCCTTCAGGTTGTAACCGGCCTCGCAGTCCTGCTCGGCGCAGATGACGCGCACGGCGTCGGTTTCCACTTTCGTTGCGGCTTGATTCATGCGCTTGTTCCTCGCTCTTGCATGGCTTGAAATGATTTAAACGCTCAGGTAGCGATCCCACAAATCCGGCTGCGCCGAGAGTTGCGCCGAATCGCCCTGCCAGACGACTTTACCCTTTTCCAGGATCGTATGCTGGTCGGCAAAACCGATCAGGCGCTTGATGTATTTGTCGATGACGATGATGGTCAGGCCATACTCGCGCAAGGCTTTCAGGCAAGACCAGATTTCTTCGCGCACCAGCGGCGCCAGGCCTTCGGTGGCTTCATCCAGGATCAGCAGATGCGGATTGGTCATCAGCGCGCGGCCGATGGCCAGCATCTGCTGTTCGCCGCCGGAGAGCTGCGCGCCGCCGTTGCTGCGGCGTTCTTTCAGGCGCGGGAATTGCTGATAGATCTTCTCCAGCGTCCACGGATTGTCGCGACCGTTGCGACGCGCCGCAAAAGCGGACAGGTTTTCTTCGACGCTGAGGTTTTTGAAAATCTGCCGCCCTTCCGGAACGATGGCGATGCCGCGGCGCGCGATGTTGTCGGCGCTGTGCGCGTGGATGGGCTGGCCGCGAAACGAGACCTCGCCGCCGGTCGGACGGTTCAGCCCGAGGATGGTGCGCAGGGTGGTGGTCTTGCCCATGCCGTTGCGGCCGAGCAGCGTGACGACTTCGCCTTCGTTGACGCGCATATCGATGCCGAACAGCACCTGGCTGGAACCATAGCCGCCGGTCAGTCCGGACACTTCCAACAGTGCGCTCATGCTGTTTCCCCTCGCATTTCGTCCCCTTCCTCTTCGCCGAGATAGGCCAGCTTGACTTCGGCATTGGCGCGAATCTCGTCCACGCTGCCGGTCGCCAGCACCGCGCCCTGCACCAGCACCGTGATGCGATCGGCCAGCGCGAACACGGCGTCCATGTCGTGCTCGACCAGCACCACGGTCAGCTCCTGCTTCAGGGATTGGATCAACGCAATCATCTCGCCCGACTCTTCGTGGCCCATGCCTGCCATCGGCTCATCCATCAGCAGCACGCGCGGCTTGCACGCGATGGCAAGGCCGACGTCGAGACGACGGCGCGCGCCATGCGACAACTGCGACGCCAACTGATGCGCGAATTTTTCCAGGCCGACGCGGCGCGCGACCATCAGCGCCGTCTCCTGTGCTTCTTGGTCCTGCGCGCTGCTGTGGAAGAATCCATAGCTGACATGCTGGCGGCGCTGCACGGCGACTTGCAGATTCTCCAGCACGCTCAGTTCGTCGAACACGCTGGTGATCTGGAATGAACGGGCCAGGCCGGCGCCGACGCGCGATTGCTCGGCGCGTCCGTGCATCGCTTCGCCGAACAGGAAGATCTCGCCCGCATCCGCCGCCAGCGCGCCCGACAGCAGCGACAACAAGGTCGTCTTGCCGGCGCCGTTGGGGCCGATGATGGCGTGGACATGGCCTTGTGCGATATCGAGTTCCACATCGCGCGTGGCGGCGAGGCCGCCGTAGCTCTTTTTCAGTCCCTTTACAGACAAGGCAAAGAATGCATCATGCGCCATGTTGTTCTCCCTGCTTCAAGGACTTGCCGATGCTCATCAATGAGCTGACGCCGCGCGGCGCCACCATCACCACCAGCAGCAAGATCAGGCCGACATAGATTTGCCAGTATTCGAAATGCGTGGAGAGGATTTCTTCCAGCAGCAGGAATACCGCCGCACCGAGCAGGCCGCCGTAGAAATAACCGACGCCGCCCAGCGCCACCATCACCAGCAAAATACCGGACTGCGACCAGTGCAACAGTTTGGGGCTGGCGAACAGATTGCTCATGCCGATCAGGCTGCCGGCGATGCCGGCGATCACGGCGGCGATCACGAATGCCGCCAGCTTGTAGCGCAAGGTCGGGTAACCGATGGCCTGTGCGCGCCGCTCGTTCTCGCGCATCGCATTGAGCGCCAGGCCGAAGCGCGACTTCAGCAAGCGCGCCAGCAACACGTGCACCGCCAGCAGCCAGGCCAGCACCAGCCAGTAAAAGCCATTGTCGCCGCTGATGTCGAGGCCGAGCCCGATTACCGGACGGCCGTTGATCTGGATGCCGTCGTCGCCGCCGTAATAGCGGAAGCCGACGAAGAAGTAATAGAACAGCTGCGCCAGCGCCATCGTGATCATGATGAAGTAAACGGCGCGCGTACGCAGTGCGATAGCGCCGATGGCCAGCCCCGCCAGCGCCGACACCACCGCAGCGAACAGCCAGATCACCCAGGCGCTGGTGACGCCGTGGAAACTGGCGATCGCCGTCACATAAGCGCCCAGGCCGAAGAACACCGCATGGCCGAAACTGACCATGCCGCCGTAGCCGAGGATGAAGTTGAGGCTGGAAGCGACAATCGCAAAAATCAGAATGCGCGTCAGCACGCCGATGTAATACTCCATCCCGGCGGCCTGCGCCAGCACCGGCAGCAGCACCGCCAGCACGACAAAGAACAGCAAAAACAAACGTTGCATGGACATCCTCAGGAACGAGCAGGGAACAAACCGCTGGGACGCCAGAACAGCACCGCGATCATTACCAGATAAATCATCATCGAGCCCAGCGCCGGACCGACCGATGCGGCGGCGTCGGCGCTGAGAAAGAGAGCGAACAGTTGCGGCAGCAGGCCGCGGCCGAGCGTGTCGACCACACCCACGATCAGGGCGCCGACCGCCGCCCCCGGCACCGAACCGATGCCGCCGATGACCACCACCACAAAGGCCAGGATCAGCACGTCGTCGCCCATGCCGGCCTGCACCGCCACCAGCGGGCCGAGCATGATGCCGGCCAGCGCTGCCAGCACCAGACCGAAGCTGAACACCAGGCGAAACAGCAGGCGGATGTTGATGCCCATCGCCGTGACCATTTCCAGATTATTGGAACCGGCGCGCACCCACATGCCGAGCCGGGTGCGGTTAATCAGCAGATACAAGCCGATCGCCACCACGATGCCCACCGCCATCACCAGCAGACGATAACTGGAGTACGGCAAGCCGAACAGCATCACCGGACCCGCAAACGCCGCCGGCATATTCAGCGGCAGCGGCTGCGGCCCCCAGATCATGCGCACGCCGTCGTTGAAGATCAGGATCAGTGCGAACGTCGCCAGCACATGCACCATGTGGTCCTTCTTGTAGAGCCGGCGGAACACCAGCCACTCCAGCAGGAAGCCGATCGCGGCCGTGGCCGGCAGTGCGCCCAGCAAGCCAAGCCAGAACGAACCGGTAGCACCTGCGATGTACGCCGCCAGATAGGCGCCGATCATGAAGAAGCTGCCGTGCGCCAGGTTGACGAAGTTCATCACGCCGAAGATCAGCGTCAATCCCGAGGCGATCAGGAACAGCATGACGCCGAACTGCAGGCTGTTGAGCACTTGCTCAAAAATCAGATTGGCCAAGATCGTCCCTTATTGCATCTTGCATTCGCCGACATAGGCGTCGACGTGATCTGTCATCAGCGTCTGCGTCATGTTGTTGATGTATTTGCCGTCGGCGGCTTTGGTGATCACGCGGGCATATTGATTCTGGATCGGATAGTGGTTGGCTGCAAACTTGAAACCGCCGCGCACCGACTTGAAGTTGGCAGCCTTGATGGCGGCGATCAGCGCTTCACGATTTTCCACCTTGCCGCCGACGGCCTTGACGGCGCTGTCGATCAGCATCGCGGCGTCATACGCCTGCGAGGAATACATCGACGGCTGACGGCCGTATTCCTTGACGAAAGCCGCCACGAATGCACGGTTCTGTTCGTTCGGCAAGTCGGCCGACCATTGACCGGTGTTGGCCACACCCGCGAGCAGGTCGCCATTGGACAGCATCTGCTGGTCGGCATCATAGGCCGGCATCACGCGCACAATCTTGGGATCCATGCCCGCTGCGGCGTATTGCTTGACGAAGTTGACGCCCATGCCGCCCGGCAGGAAGAAATACACGGCGTCGATGTTGGCGGCGCGCAGCTGGGCGATTTCAGTGGCGAAATCCAGCTGGCCGAGTTTGGGAAACAACTCGATCGCCGGTTCCTTTTTCAGAAAGCGCTTGAAGCCGGCCGAGGCATCTTTGCCGGCGGGATAATTCGGCGCGATGACGGCGACGCGCTTGTAACCTTTGTCGGCCATCAGCTTGCCGGCAGCTTCGTGCGTAGCGTCGTTCTGGTAGCTGGCGCTGAAAAAATACGGCGAGCAACCGGCACCGGCGAACTGGGCCGGACCGGCATTGGCGCTGATCACCACGGTCTTGCTGGCGAACGCCGCCGGCGCCACGGCCAGCAAGATATTCGAATACACGAAGCCGGTCAGGATATCGACCTTCTCGCGCTTGAGCAGACGATCCGCACCTTGCTTGGCGGCGTCGGGGCTGAACTGGTCATCCACGGTGATGACTTCGGCGCGCACGCCGCCGAGCTTGCCGCCCAGGGTTTTCAACGCCAGCATGAAGCCGTCGCGTTCGTCGACGCCGGGCGCGCTGGCCGGGCCGCTCAAGGTGGTCAGAAAGCCGATCTTGACGACGTCCGCCGCCTGCGCGCCGACGCTTGCACCTGCCGCCAGCGCCAGTAAGACCGCGCCTGCCATTGTTGTTATTCGATTCATGCCAAAACTCCCCATGGTGGATGAAAGATACGTGGTAAAAATCTGTTTCGCAGACGCGCTTGCACGCAGAACCGTGAATCTTCAACCGTCAATTCCGGCTGTCGGCCTTCGACAAAAATGCATCTGCAAAAAAATCCGTTTCAGGCAAACCGCAACTGCCGGTGAAATCGCGCCGTGCCGATTCGACCACCACCGGCGCACCGCAGGCGTAGACCTGGTATTGCTGCATATCGGGGATGTCTTGCATGACGACCTGATGAACGAAGCCTGTGCGCCCATTCCAGCCGGAGCCGGAGGCGCCGTCCGCTTCGGATAGCACCGGCACGTATTCAAACCACGGCAGGCGCGCCGCCCAGTCGCGGCACAGCGCATCCATGTACAGGTCGGCCTGTCTGCGTCCTCCCCAATACAGACGCATCGGCCGGTTGTTGTTCTTTGCGATTGCCTCTTCGACCAGCGCTTTGATCGGAGCAAATCCCGTGCCACTGGCCAGTAGAATGACAGGGCTCGCGCCATCGCGCAAATAGAAATTGCCGCCCGGTCCTTCGAGCTGCAAAATCTCGCCCTCTTGCAGTCCGCCGAAGACGCGGTCGGTGAACAGACCGCCCGGCAAATGGCGCACATGCAGCTCCAGCATGTCGGGGCTGCCGTCAGCGTGCGTGGCCATCGAATAGCTGCGGCGCTGGCCGTCGGCCAGCAGTACGTCGATGTACTGCCCGGCCTGATAGGCCAGCTCGGCGCCGTCGCAGCGCAGCTGCAGCACCGCCACATCCGGCGCAGCGCGCGTGATGGCGTAAATCGTCGCCTGCATTTTTTGCACTGCGGGAGCGGCCTCTTGCTGCGCGGCGGCGCCCATGCCGATCTCCACTCGCCCTGCCACCACCCGCACCGGAAAACTGCGCACCGCTTCGGTCACCGGCGCACAGCGCGGCGCGCCGCTGCGGATGTCGAACAGTCCCTGATGCAACGGGCACTCGACACAACCGTCCTCGACATAGCCGTCGGACAATTTGGCGTTGCCGTGGGTGCACAGGTCTTTCAGGGCAAACAAATCCTCGCCGAGACGAAACAGCGCCACCGGCTGGCCGCCGGCCACGACGGGCGCCACCTCGCCATCGCCGAAATCATCGGCATTGCCGACATCGAACCAATCGCTCATGACGTTCCTCAGATCGGCGTGGCCAGCAAAGTCGGCACGCGCAGCGTGTCGTAAATCACGCGGCGGCTGGCGTAGCGCCAACCGGCGTCGGTCCTGACCACGCGGTCGAGATAGCGGCCGGCCTGGTACACGAAAGACTCGCCGTTTTGCAGCGTCTGGATCACGACGTAACTCGATTCGGCTTCCACGGTGTTGTCGTCCACCGGCTTGAAGATCAGGCCCGAGGTCATGTGGCGGTAGGTGTGCTCTTCGTAGATGTTGGCGTGGCGCAGCGACAGCACGCGGTCGCGCAGCATCTTCTTGCTGTCGCAATAGATGATGCCGATCGGCAGGCCGGCGTCGGCGTTCTCGCGCGGGACGATCTCGTACAGGCAGTCGTCGGTAAAGAATTCCGGCCAGTCTTCCAGGCGGTCGTTGTCGAGCGCGTGGATATAGTTTTCCTGCAATTGGTGGAGTTCAAACCACAGTGTCATTTTTTCCATCTTGTATGCCTCGCTAATACTCTGAATACTGTGAATGCTTTGTTGTGCGTCGTTATGCTTTTTCGATGCTCTCGAAGCCCATCAGCTTCTGATAGCCGAGCCAGAACTTGCGAATCAGACTCTCGGTAATCAACGTGTCTTCCTGATCGGGGCTGTCTTTCGCCATGTCCATTACCGAGCAATCATTGGGATCACGGGCAGTGCCGCGCTGCACCAGCTCCGTTGCCTCGGTGTCTTCCATGGAGATGTAACCGGCCGGCCCCACCAGGTTGGCCTGCTTGATGCGCAGCGCGCGCAACTCCGGCGTGTCGTCGGCATAGCCGAAGAAATGGAAGATCAGTTCGAAGTTGCCCGGCCCCTTCGGTAGCAACTGGCGCGCCACCAGCGTGTTGTGGATCTGCTGCACCACCAGCTGCGGGAAGATCGGCTGGATGTGGTTGGTGGTCATCTCTTCGTACTCTTTGATCTGGCCGAGCACCGACGGATCTTCCAGCTGGAAGCCTTCATCGAAGGAACGGATCGCCTGTTGCTTGTAGGCGTCCGAAGTTTCGGTTTCGTTCTTGGTCGCCGTGATGATGCTGTGCAGGCCGTGATGCTTGTCGGCGATCGAACGCGCCTTCATGCCCACGCGGAAGATGTTGAACGTGGTGTGGAACAGGTGCAGCAGGCTGGCGTGGTAGGGATCCTTGACGTTTTCCAGATACAGCTTCCAGTTCGACTTGGAGTACTGGCGCGTGCAGCCGAGGTAGACGATGGGCTTGTGGAAGATGCGATCGATCCACGGGCGCATTTCGGCACCGATGTAGTCGGCCAGCGGTTCGACGGTCGCGCTGAAGCTGGCGAACACCAGGCCGCGATAGCTTTCTACGCGCAACTGGCGCAGGCCGTGGCATTTCGGATCGAAATCCTTGGCCATGCCGGCGGCGCCCTTCTGGCCGCGACGGAACGGCACGCCCAGCAGGTTGCCGCGCGTGTCGAAACTCCACTGGTGATAGGCGCAGCTGTGCGAGGTGGCGTTGCCGCGCGGCGTGCGGCAGACGATGGCGCCGCGGTGCGCGCACTTGTTGACCCAGGCCGCGAGCGCGCCGTCTTCGGTGCGCGTGACGACTACCGGCGTGTCGCCGACGAAGGTACTTTTATAGTCGCCGTTGTTGGGGATCTCCGCTTCCAGCGCGAGAAAGCTCCAGGTCTCGCCGCGATAGATGCGCTCCTGCTCAAGGTCGTAGACCTCCTGCGAGCTGAACACTTTATAAGGAGTGCGCGAGCCGTCCGTGCGCGGGAACTGCAGCAATGGGGCGTAGCCTTGCTGCTCAAGCCGGGGTGTATTGTTCATGAAGCGTGTCCTCATTCCTGGGTAAACACCGGGCCATGCCTGACCCAGCAGATGCCCCATCATAGGGAAAGCACTTCCCCCGCAATATCCGCCATTTGCAAGCTTGGGCCCTTACGCTATCCGTTTCTTGCAAGGCGCCGGCAGCGCCGGTTTTATTGCTGCACCGCGGCGCAGCGCCGCAAGCGTTCCGGCTGTGCACGTTATACCCAACAGGTATGCAAGGTATCGAAATCGGTCTTGGACAGCCGCGCCGGTTTGTTCCTATGATTCGGCAAACAACCTGAAACCGGATTTTTATCTTGAGCCTGTCACCCGCCTCCATCGAAACCGTCGACGTCATCCTGCTCGACGTCCCGACCATCCGGCCGCATCGCCTGTCGATGACCACCATGCATCGCCAGACGCTGGTGCTGGTGCGCATTACCGGCAACGACGGCGTGACGGGATGCGGCGAAGCCACCACCATCGGCGGACTGGCCTATGGAGAAGAAAGCCCGGAAAGCATCAAGGTCAACATCGATACCTACATGACGCCACTGCTGACCGGCGCCGACGCCAACCAGGTCGCCGCACGCATGCAGACGCTGAATGACAACGTGCAAGGCAACCGCTTCGCCAAATGTGCGATTGAAACTGCGCTCAGCGATGCGCTGGCAAAGCGGCTCGGCGTGCCGCTCAGCAGCCTGTTCGGCGGCCGTGTGCGTAACTCTCTTCCGATTGCCTGGACCCTGGCCAGCGGCGACACCGCACGCGATATCGACGAAGCGGAAAAAATGCTGTCGCTGCGCCGGCATAACATCTTCAAGCTGAAGATCGGTGCGCGCGCGGTGCGCGACGACGCCGCCCATGTCGCCGCCATCAAGCGCGCCGTCGGCGATCGCGCCAGCGTGCGGGTCGACGTCAACCAGGCCTGGAGCGAAGCCGACGCCATGCTCGGCATGCAGTTGCTGGAACACGCCGGCGTCGATCTGGTGGAGCAACCCATCGCCGCCGGCAATCTCGACGGCCTGCGCCGCCTGCGCGACAAGAACCGGATTCCGCTGATGGCAGACGAAACCCTGCACGGCCCGGTCGACGCCTACAAGGTCGCACAAGGCGGCGCTGCCGACGTCTTTGCGGTAAAGATCACGCAGTCGGGCGGCCTGACCGGCGCCCAGCAGGTCGCCGCCATCGCGACGGCCGCCAGCGTGGATCTGTACGGCGGCACCATGCTCGAAGGCGCGATCGGCACGATGGCCTCGGCGCAATTGTTTTCGACGTTTTCCAACTTGGCGTGGGGCACCGAACTGTTCGGTCCGCTATTGCTGACGGAAGAAATTCTCACCGTGCCGCTGCGCTATCGCGATTTTTCGCTGGAGCTGCCGGACGGGCCCGGCCTTGGCATCACGCTGGACGAAGAGCGCGTGAATTTCCTGCGGCGCGACCGGAAAGCCACGCTGGTGTCGCTGTCCTGAGCGCCGCCCCGACATCACCCATTACACTGAACAGGAGACAATATGCTGTTTAAAGTCACGATGGATGTGCAGCTGCCGCACACCATGCCCAAGGAAACCGCCGATGCGCTCAAGAGCCGCGAGCGCGAGCTGGCGCAGAGTCTGCAGCGCGCCGGAAAATGGCGTCACCTGTGGCGCGTGGTGGGACGCTACGCCAACGTCAGCATCTTCGACGTCGCCAGTTCGACCGAGCTGCACGAGCTGCTGCTGAGCCTGCCGCTGTTTCCCTACATGAAAATCGAAGTCGAGGCGCTGTGCCGCCACCCGTCTTCGATTCACGATGACGAACGCTGAGATCAAGACACCAAGCTGCACCAAGCCAAAAGCCAATCAGAGACGAGAGAGACCAACATGGACAAGAAAACGATAGACGCCGTACTGCAAAAAATCGAAAGCACCGAGACCGGGCAAGGAGACCAGCGTGTCAAAGAGATTGTTAACCGCATTGTGCGCGATCTGTTCCACACGATCGAAGAGCTTGATGTCCAGCCTGAAGAATTTTGGTCTGCCGTTCATTATCTGACCGCTGCCGGACAATCCGGCGAATACGGCCTGATCGCAGCCGGCCTGGGCTTCGAGCATTTCCTCGACCTGCGCATGGATGAGGCGGAAGCGCGCCAGGGCATCGCCGGCGGCACGCCGCGCACCATCGAAGGTCCGCTGTACGTAGCCGGCGCGCCGGAGCAGAAAGGCTTTGCGCGCCTCGACCAGGATGAGCAACCGGGCGAGACGCTGTTCATGCAGGGCCAGGTGCGCGACAAGGACGGCAAGCCGCTGGCGCATGCGCTGGTGGAAGTCTGGCACGCCAATCACCTGGGCAGCTATTCCTTCTTCGATCCGAGCCAGACGCCGTTCAATCTGCGCAGCAGCATCCGCACCGATGCGGAAGGCCGCTACCGTTTGCGCAGTCGCGTACCGGTCGGCTACAGCGTTCCTCCGGGCGGCGCCACCGATCAGTTGCTCAAGAAACTGGGACGCCACGGCACCCGCCCTGCGCACATCCATTTCTTTGTCTCCGCCCCCGGCTATCGCAAGCTGACCACCCAGATCAACATCGCCGGCGATCCATACCTGTGGGACGACTTCGCGTTCGCCACCCGCGAAGGCCTGGTGCCGGAGATGACGCATGTCACCGATCCTGCTGCGATCCGCAAGCAGGAAGTGGATACACCGTTTTACTCCATCGACTTCGACTTCATGCTGCATGCCGAACAGGCGGATTTGCCGAAGGCGGAGATCCAGCGCGATCGCGCCGCGGCATAAGCCGGACGGAAAACACACGATACGACATCAGGCCATGCCCGCGCATGGCCTGATTTGTTTTACATGAAAGCAGCACGCAGGAAAAGCCATGACGACTACGCCCGCAGCACTGATGTCTTATACCCTGGAAGGCCCGCCGGATGCGCCGGTCCTGATGTTCTCCAACTCGCTGGGAACCACCATGTCGCTGTGGGAAAGCCAGGCCCGCGCCTTGCGCGCGCACTACCGGATCTTGCGCTACGACACCCGCGGCCATGGCGAAAGTCCCGGCGCCGCCGATTCCCTGACGCTGGCGCAACTGGGGCAGGACGTGATCGATCTGCTGGACCGGCTCAAACTGGACAAGGTGAATTTCTGCGGTATTTCCATGGGCGGCATCATCGGCTTGTGGCTGGGCATCCATGCAGGTGATCGCCTGCAGCGCCTGATCGTCGCCAATTCCGCTGCGCGCATCGGCGCCGAAGAAGGATGGCGCAGCCGCGCGGCGCAAGTCGCCGGCAATGGCATGGACGGTGTCGCCGACGGCGCCGCCGGACGCTGGTTCACGCCGGAATTCATTGCCCGTGCGCCGGTTCTGGTCGACGCCATGGTGAGCGACCTGCGTCATTGCTCGCCGCGCGGATACGCCGCCTGCTGCACGGCGCTGGCCGTTGCCGATCTGCGCGACCAGGTGTCCCGGATTGAAGCGCCGACCTTGCTGGTCGCCGGGCGTCACGATCCGGTGACGACGGTGGCCGACGCCCGTTTCCTGCAGGACAAAATTGCCGGCGCGGAGTATCTGGAACTGGCGGCTTCGCATTTATCCAATGTTGAAGCGAGCGAGGAATTCACCGCGGGTCTGGAAAGATTCCTGGCCTGAGCACGCCGAACCCGGGCGTCATGGTCCTTGCTCGCGCTCCTGCGGCACGTCCTGCTGCACAATATGCGCTGCGGTCGAACGCAGTTTTTCCAGCAAGACGGAACGGTCGCTGGCGCGGAAGTTCATGATGACGGGCGAGAACACGCCCTTGTTCGCCAGCGGCCGGTACACCACGTCGGCGCGATGCAGACCTTGCACCGAGCGCGGCACCAGGGCCACGCCGACGCCGGCGGCGACCAGGCCGATGGCGGTCTGCATCTCGTTGGCTTCTTTGACGATGGTGGGTTTCAGGCCGCGGCTGGCGAAGATTTCCAGCACCTGGTCGGCATAGCTGGGACGCGGCCGGGCAGGATACAGGATGAACTTCTCTTCGGCGAGCTGGGCCAGCCCGACCTTGGTCTTTTTCAGCAAAGGATGGCCGAGCGGGAAGACCGCCATCAGCGGCTCTTCGATGATGGTTTCGCACACGATGTCGGGATCGTTGATCGGCAAGCGGCCGAAGCCGACGTCGATGCGCCCGGACTTCAGTGCCTCGACCTGCTCCATGGTCATGATTTCGGAGAAGCCGATTTCGATGTCCGGCAACTCGGTGCGAAAGCGTTTGATCAGTTCCGGCAACAGGCCGTACAGCGCCGACGGCACGAAGCCGATATTGAACCAGTGCTGCTGGCCGGTGGCGATGCGGCGCGTGCCTTCCTCGATCTGGTCGAGCCGCGACAATACCTGTACGGTCTGCTCGTAGAAGAATTTTCCGGCCATGGTCAGCGCAATCGGCCGCGATGCGCGATCGATCAGTTCGGCGCCGAGCAGTTCTTCCAGTTGGCGTATCTGCCGGCTCAGCGGCGGCTGGGCGATATGCAGCAATTCGGCCGCCCGGCTGAAACTGAGCGTGCTGGCGACGGCGTTGAAATACTTGAGATGACGAAGTTCCAATATACCTCCGGAGCATACAGGGATGCCGATTTGATATTGTACGTTTTACCGACCCGCGCATAAAATCTAAACGCTGCATGGACAATAACAAGACAGCACAAGACAGTGCAAGGCCGCCGGCGACGTTTTAAAAAATGCCGTACAAGAAAAATCATTCAGGAGACAAGCATGGAAAAAAGCAGCTTTCAGATTCCCCGCACAGGCGCGCACCCGGACGCAAATCCGGTCGGTGCGCCATTCCCGCACAGGGATCCCTCGAAAATCCGGGCATGAAAATTGCTGACAGTTGGCTGATTGCCGATTGATTTTTACGTGATCAGTTGTCGTTGAACACCTGAACCGGCCATCGATCCAATCTTCGTTTCCCGGATCAGGCGCAGAAAATATCGCGCCGGCAATCCGGCAACACCCGGTCTCTATCGTCCTCCCATCCCACTCGGCGGGACATCGTTAAGAGGTTAACATGCAGAACATAAGCCAATCGCTCAGCCTGGCCCCGCTCTATCGACATCGTGTATTCCAGTCGACCAGAAAGGTGGATTGCCACGCTCAGGTCGCCAATGAATTGTCGGAACACGATTTGTTCTGGAAGGGCGACGACGTCGATACGGTGCTCTTCAAGGCGGCGATACGGCAGTTGCAGATCTTCATGCTGAAATACGGCGCCGAGGTGATCGTGCGGCCGCGCCTGTTCAACGGTTTCGCACTGGTCCACATGACCTTGAGCGGCACCGCCGAGATCGAATCCGACGGCCAAAAAGTGTGCATCCCGCAAGGCAAGACGGCGCTGATTGCACCAAAACGGAATTTGCGCCTGTGGTGGCAGGCAGGCTCGGAACAGCTGATCCTGAAGGTGCCGCTGGCCTTGTTTGAAGAACTCAGCGCGCAGGGCCAGCCTGGCCCTGCCAACATGCCGTCGCTGTTCCTGCTGCCGGAGCAAGCGATGCCGCATTGGGATCTACTGATCCAGTCGCTATTGCGCGTACTGGCGCTGCCGGGACAGAACGACGGCCACAGCGAATGGATCAGCCATTTCGAACGCGGCGCCGCGCAATTCCTGTTGTCGCAACTGACCAGCACGTATACCGCCGGTCCGACTGCCGCCGGCATCGCCGCCGACGAATCGGCCGACGGCTTGGTCGGCGCCGGCAAGCTGCAGCGCCTGGACATGCTGGAGAAATACATCCGCACGCGTCTGTGCGCGCCGCTGGCGCTGGCCGATCTGGCCAATGCCGCCGGCGTCAGCGTGCGTGCGCTCAACGCCTTGTGCCATCAACACCATGGCGTGGCGCCGATGGACCTGCTGCGCAACATCCGTCTCGACGCCGCGCGCGAGCGCCTGCTCACGCATCCGGGCGCCAACATCACCGAAACCGCTTTCGAATTCGGCTTCGGCCACCTCGGCCGCTTCTCGGCGTATTACCGTGAACGCTTCGGCGAGTTGCCGAAGCAGACGCGCGGTTGCGTGCGCTGATTTCTTGCGCATCTTCGCTTTGAAAAAATGGCATCGCCGAGATGCCATTTTTTATTTCCGCGCGACTCCCCGCAAGAGCAAGGCAAGAGCAAAAAACGGACAAAGCCTCCCCACGCATCTGCAAACGCCGGATATTTCTTTCCGCGCACTCCTTCTAAGATCAGCGCGACGATACCCCCCTTGTATCGTCCGTGGCGACGAGCGGCGTCATGCCGTCCACGGCAAGGACGCGATCAGACAAGAACGGAAACCACGCGATGCACACTTACTTTCGCAGCATTCAATTCAAGGTCACGCTGGCGTTCCTGCTGGTGACGCTGGTCTTGTCCGGACTGGGAGCCTGCGCCGTTTTCATCACGCATGCGATGGCGGCGGACCTGGCCGGCCTATCCAGCGAGGCGGCTGAAAACGGCCGGCGGCTCGCCGCGCTGATGCTGTGGGTCGCCGTCGCTGGCCTGACCGTCGGCGCAGGCATCGCGCTGATCGCCGCACGCCATCTCATCACGGTGGTCTGCGGCGGCTTGCATCGCCAGACCGGCAAGTTCGGCGAGATGGCGTCGTTCCTCGATTTTTCCAAGCGCTCCGCCAGTCCGCGCAAGGATGAGTTCGGCACCTCGGCGCGCGCCTTTGACGGCTTTCTCCAGCGCGTCGAAGACGTGGTGGTCGAGGTGGTCCACGCCACCACCTCGGTCGCCGCCGCAACACGCGAGATCGCCGCCGGCAACATGGATTTGTCGATCCGCACCGAACAACAGGCCGCCTCGCTGGAGCAGACCGCGCACAGCATGCGGCATCTGACCGAAACCATCCGCAGCAATACCGACAACGCGCTGCGCGCCAACACCCTGGCCGACGACGCCCACGCGCTGGCGCTGTCCGGCAGCAGGTCGATGCAAACCATGAGCGAGACCATCGGCCGACTCGATGCGAGCTCGAAACAGATTTCCGAGATCACCGCGCTGATCGATGGCATCGCTTTCCAGACCAACATCCTGGCGCTCAACGCCGCCGTGGAAGCGGCGCGCGCCGGTGCGCAGGGACGCGGTTTCGCGGTGGTCGCCAGCGAAGTGCGCAATCTGGCGCATCGCTCTTCTGCAGCGGCGAAGGAAATCAAGGTGCTCATCGATGCGTCCGTCGGCATGGTGCAGGACGGCTTGCGCCAGGCGCACGATGTCCGCACCACGGTCGACAAAGTGCAGCAATCGATCAGCGCCGTCTCCGACATCGTCAACGCCATCAGCGCAGGATCGGTGGAACAGCGGCACGGCATTGAAAAAATCGGCGCCGCCATTGCGCAGATGGACCAGAGCACACAACAGAACGCGGCCATGGTGGAACAGGTCGCCGCTGCAGCGCAATCGCTGGAGGAACAGGCGGGGCGGCTGAAATACTCGGTGTCGGCGTTCAAGGTGTCCGATGCGCGCCTGCATCAACTGACGCTGGCGCAGACGCCGGTCGCGCTGCTGACGGCAGCCTGATGTCGTACACCGGTTTTTTCCTTTTTCCTGCACCATAAAAATCACATTTTGCACCGCCATGCATCGGCGCTGAAATCTGCGTAAAAAACGGATACTGGCGCGCCCCCGACGTGCAAGCGGCGGATATTTTTCATCCTCCCGTTTATCTAAGATCGCTTCGACAAGAGACGACATTGCGCAGGCACGCAGCACACAACACGCAGCGCAAAAAAACAGAAATCCTTGCACAACATTGCATCGGCGCATGGAGACGAATATCGCCCGATGCATAGCGGCGGCGCGGCGAACGCGGGCGGCAATGGCCCGCAACGGCATCAGCGGCGCCGACATTAATTCTGCAATTTCATTTAAATGGGGAAGATCATGAACAAGTCAGTCTGCAGCACCCTGGTTCTGCTCGGCGCCGCGTGCTCGCATCAGGCGATGGCGCAAAGCCAGGTAACGATTTACGGCATTATCGACACGGGCGTCGTCTACACCACCAACGCCAATGCCGCCGGCAACTCCGTGATGAAGATGCCGACGCTGACGGCATCGTTTCCGTCGCGCCTCGGCTTCAAGGGCAGCGAGGACCTGGGCGGCGGCCTGCAAGCGATGTTCGTGCTGGAGTCCGGCTTTGCCGTCGACACCGGCGGCATGGGACAAGGCAATCGCCTGTTCGGCCGCCAATCCTTCGTCGGGCTGAAGAACAACTACGGCAGCGTGATGCTGGGCCGCCAGGTCAACATGACTTATCTGGTCACCGCCAAGTCGGACGTCATGGGACCGAACATCTTCTCGATCAGCAGCATCGATTCCTATATCCCGAATGCGCGCAGCGACAACGCCATCGGCTATCTCGGCACCTTCTCGGGCGTCACGGTAGGCGCGACCTACAGCTTCGGCCGCGATACCTCCACTGCCGGCGGCGCCAGCGCGACCGGTTGTGCTGGCGAAGTGGCGGGCAATGCGAAAGCCTGCCGCCAGGTTACCGCGATGCTTGCCTATGACAGCCAAAGCTTTGGCGTGTCGAGCTCCTACGACATCATGTACGGCAATACCGGCGCCGCCAACGGTCTCACCAGCAGCGACAACACGGATCAGCGCGTTACCCTGAACGGCTATGCGATGCTGGGCGACACCAAGATCGGCGGCGGCGTGATAGATCGCAAGACGCGCGCAGCGGCAGCGGTCAACACCAATTCCGATCTGTATTACCTGGGGTTCTCGATGCCGTTCAGCGCGGCGCTGGTGCTGGACGCGCAGGTCGCGCGCCTGAATATCAAGGGATCTGCCAACAAGTCGACGCTGTCGGTTGCGCGCCTGACCTACAACCTCTCCAAACGCACTGCGCTGTACACCTCGCTGGGCTACATGAAGAACGGCGGTACGGCGGCAATCCCTCTGGATGTCGGCGGCACCGTCGGCACCGGCATGAATCAGTTCGGTGTGATGACTGGCGTCCGCCACACCTTCTGATGTTGTGAAGTCCCTCGGTCTTGAGGTGGTGGCGCATGCATGAGCGATCATGCATGCGCCGTTTTTGTTTGCTAGAACGCCCCGACGTAGTTCTCCGCCAGCGCCGTCGACAAGGCGCGCGAGTTGACGACGTTCTCCAGTTCGGCGCGCTGGATCTGCTGCTGGAACGGCGAGGCATCGTCGAAGGTGTGCAACATGCTGGTCATCCACCATGAAAAATACTCCGCGCGCCAGATACGCTTGAGCGCCGTTTCCGAGTACGCATTGAGCTGGTCGCTGCTGCCCTTTTTGTAGAAATCATCCAGCGCGCGCGACAGCAGCTTCACATCGCCGACGGCCAGGTTCATGCCCTTGGCGCCGGTCGGCGGCACGATGTGCGCCGCATCGCCGGCCAGGAACAGGCGGCCGTGCTGCATCGGCGTCGACACGAAACTGCGCATGCCGATGATGCCTTTCTGGAAAATCTTTCCTTCCTTGAGACGCCAGCCGTCGCTGCTTTCCAGCCGCGTGTGCAACTCGTTCCAGATACGGTCGTCGGACCAGTTGTTGACGTCGTCCTTGGGATCGCACTGGAAGTACAGGCGTTGCACCGTCGGCGAGCGCGTGCTCACCAGCGCGAAGCCGCGCTCATGTTGCGCATAGATCAGCTCGTCCGAGGACGGCGCCGACTCCACCAGGATGCCGAACCAGCCGAACGGATAGATGCGCTGATAGTCCAGGCGCACGCCTTCCGGAATCTGCGGGCGCGACACGCCGTGGAAACCGTCGCAGCCGATCACGAAGTCGGCCTGCAATTGCTGCGCCTGCCCGCCGTGCATGAAGCTGACCGATGGTTGCTCCGTCTGCACATCCTTCGGCACGACCTCGCTGACTTCGAACAGCAATTGCCCTTGCGCCGCCAGGCGCGCAGCGACCAGATCCTTGATGACTTCATGCTGGGCGTAGACGGTGATCGCCTTGCCGGTCAGTTCGGTCAGGTCGATGCGATGGCGGCGGCCGCCGAAGGCCAGTTCGATGCCGCGATGCAAGGCGCCTTCCTTGCGCATGCGTTCGCCGACACCGGATTCGGTGAGGATATCCATGGTGCCCTGCTCCAGCACGCCGGCGCGAATGGTCGCTTCGATATCGGCGCGGCTGCGGCTTTCCAGCACGACGGACTCGATGCCTTGCAGATGCAATAAATGGGACAACAGCAAACCGGCGGGGCCGGCGCCGATGATGGCGACTTGGGTACGCATGGCATATCTCCTGTTAGTAATCTTTTTTATATGCCTGCATCGTAGTCCCCGATGCATCGGGAAAGAATGGATGAATCCGAAAATTACTTGTACTATTTTGACACTCACAATTCTCCCAACGGTGTCGGCATGGCAACCAGGAAGTCCGCAACACGCGCAAGCGAGGTCCCTCAGTTCTCTCTCTACGGCGAGGCTGTACGTGCCGAGGGCGCCGAGTTCGTCCACATCGAACTGATCGAAACGCGCAGCCGCATCCACGACTGGCATATCGCGCGGCATACGCATCGCGGCCTTTTTCAGGTACTTTTTTTAATGTCAGGCCATGTGCGCGCCGAGGTCGAGGACGAGGTATGGGAGCGTGACGGCCCGGTGGTCATCACCTTGCACCCCTCGGTCGAGCATGGTTTCGACTTCTCGGAAGAAGCGGTCGGTTTCGTGTTGACGGTGGATCAGAACGTGGTGTTTTCGGTCGGCGAGCGCAAAGATGCCGGTTTGCACAGCGACATTTTTTCGGCGCTGTTTTTGCAACCGCTGGCGATCGACCTGTCGGGCGTGCCGGAAATCCGCGAGCGCATCGAAGCCATCCTGCGCCATCTGATCGCCGAATCCGCATGGCCGCTGTTCGGCCACACGCTGATGCTGGAATGGCTGGCGCGCAGCGTGCTGCTGCTGCTGGTGCGGCTGGATGCGGATCATCGTTCTGCGGATTTGTCGGGGCGCAACGACTTTGAACTGTTCAGCCGCTTTCGCACGCTGGTGGAGACGCATTACAAGGAACAGTGGCTGGTCGGCGCGTATGCGGATCAGTTGCATGTGACGCCGAGCCGTCTGAATCGGCTGTGCCTGAAGCTGGCGGGGCAGTCGGCGTTCGATATGACGCAGCATCGGCTGATGCTGGAGGCTTGCCGCAAGCTGACGTATGTGCCGTCCAGTGTGGCGACGATTGCTTATGAGCTGGGGTTTCAGGATCCGGCTTATTTCAGTCGCTTGTTCAAGCGGCAGGTGGGGGTGTCGCCTAAGGAGTTTCGGAGGGAGAGTATGGGGGGGTGATTGGTTTTTTGTTTTGTGTTTTGCTTTGTGTTTTGTTCCGACTTGCCTTCTGTTGGTAGTTTGTATCGTTTGTTCTTCGGACGACCGTG
>NZ_LFLU01000019.1 GCF_001189965.1 Herbaspirillum rhizosphaerae | reverse complement strand
TGTCCGATCGCCGTTCTCTGTTCGCTATTTGCGCCGCCCGTTCGTTTTACACTCATCGAACAGACAACTCGGCTCGACCATACTCAAGCACCCACTTCAAAGCTCCTCAGCTGCACGCATCGGCAACATCCGCCCTTGGCATATTCCTTCTTCCAGTATCAACCCGCATCACCTGGCCGGTGACAGGGCACCATCTCACCACCATTCTTCCTTCTGAAGACTTCTGGCTCCGCTCTGAGGGACACAGCTGTCTTTAACAGCCACCAATCGATACCAGCAGCCAGAGACTCCACTCACGACCACCCCACGCCTGAACCCAACCACACTCCGTCCAGACAACAAAAAAGCCGCGTCGGAACGCGGCTTGCAAACGAATAGAACAGAACAAAGATCGGCGCAAAACACAAGTCAGTTGGATTGTCAGGCTCAAACCTTTATCGTTAAAACATACAGACGAAAAAAAGCCGGTCGATGACCGGCTCTTTCAACTCGTCAACCGTCGTAAGGAGCGGCTGATCAAGCAATTAGAACTTGTAAGCCGCCTTCAGCATCGCAAAGTTCACGCCGCCGTTTGGCTGCTTGATGCCGCCGTTCGAGAAGTGTTGCAGTTTCAGGCCGATATCCAGGCCGTTGGCAAACACGTAGCCAGTGCCGAGGTGGTCGCCGAATTGGAATGCGGTCGACAGCTTCTTGGTGTCGTTGTTGTACAGCGAAGAGAACAGGTGAACACCGATACCGGCTTCGCCGTAGAAACCCTTCTTGTCATCGCGCTGAAAGCGGAAGACCGGGGTAAAGCCGATGTCCGTGAAGTTCTTGCTGCTGTCGGTGTTGTTGTAACGCTTTTCATGCCACTCAGCGACGGTCAGATCCCAGTAGCCGCCGATGTGGGTGCCGTTGGATTGCCACCAGGCTGTGTTTTTCCAATCCCATTGTGCGCCCAGACGCAGCATCTGGACTTTGGAGCCGGCGCCGGCTTCGACGGAAACTGAATCAACAGCGTAGCTGGCAGTTTGCAGACCGATCAGAGCGATGGCGGCAACAGTGAGTTTGAGGGCAAATTTTTTCATCGACATGGAATTTTCGCTAGAGTAAATATTGTTGAATATCGAAATAGAATCAGTTGTGCTGAGTAGGGATATGATCCACAAACACTTGCATGTATTTTCTCATAACAACTAGAAAAGAAAGCAAGTCTTGAACAAGCGTGAGCGTGATTGTCGCTGAAATTGAACAGCTTTGCTGGCGGTGTCGCAGAACGCGGTCATTTCATTGGCAAACAGGCAATGCATTCTGCGTCTGGCGAACCGGCACAAACTTGACGCTGCAAAGCCGGAGTGCTGGCGGATCCAAAAATCAGCGACGCCGGCACTCCTCATTACTTACCTGCGATAGGCAAATTCCGGCAAGCCGGCAACATCCACACGCACAGACAAGACACAACCGGACAGTGGATACTGCTCCAGCTCCGCTTCGCTGCGGCCGTTCCTGCCGGTCGTGATGTAGAGCGTGCGCAGATCCTCTCCGCCGAATGCAACCATCGTCGGGCAACGCGCCGGCACCTTGATTTCCTGCAGAATGTCGCCGCTTGCGGAAAGTCGCAGCACGCGTCCGCCTTCAAACATCGCGCACCAATAGCCATTCTCGCTATCGACCGCCGCGCCGTCCGGACGACCTCCATAGCCTGGGGCGCTCTTGTCCATGTCGAATTGCTTGAACAAACGTTTGTTGCCGGTCTTGCCGGTGATGAGATCGAAATCGTAGGCGTCGATGCGATGCGCCGGCGTATTCGAATGAAACATCGTGCGTTTGTCCGTGCTGAACGCGACGCCGTTGGAAGTCGTCACCGGATGCGCCGCATCGCGCAGTTCGCCGCGCTCGAAGCAAAATAAGCTGCCCAGTTGCTGGTCGCGCGGTTCGTAAATCGTCCCGGTCCACAAGCGTCCCATGGCATCGCAGCGGCCATCGTTGAAGCGCAACTTGCTCTCGTCATAAGGCGCGTCGTGCAAGCGGGTCATCTCACCGCTGTCCGTATTGAGCCGGAACAGGCCGTTGCGCAAGGCCACCACCAGGCCGCCATCGGAGTGCATGGCGATACAACCCGGTTCCTCCTGCATTGGCCACGAGCGATGAGCATGGCTGGCGATGTGCAAACGATGTACGGCTTTGCCGGGAATGTCGATCCAATACAAAGCGCTTTCGCCGGCGTGCCACAACGGGCATTCACCGAGTTGCATGGGAGATTCGAAGGCGACCTGGATTTCAGTTGGAGACATGGGCGGCTATTCCGTAAGAAGAAACAGCATTATGCCCACTGAGCCGGAAACGGTACAACGTCAACAGCATGAAAAGAGAAAGAAAAAACGCAAGACACAATACGTCGACGACATCCAAAGCACTGCGGCCTCCGCCGATATCGCGATCGGAGAGGCCGCAGGAAAATGTGCGACAAAAAACACCGGACAAGCACTTACTCAAACAGCGCAGCGATGTAGCAAACTACATCGCAGTAAAGGTGGTTCGCCGCGAAGATCAGTTGGACCAGCCGCCGTCAATCATGTGAATCGCGCCAGTGGTGAATGCAGATTCTTCCGAAGCCAGGAACAGCGCCAGCAGCGCCACTTCCTCTGCCTTGCCGATGCGGCCCATTGGTTGGCGCGCCACAAACGCCTGGCGTACTTCCGCTTCGCTCTTGCCGCTTTCCTTGGCTTGCGTGGTGATGCGTTGATTCAGCGATGGCGATTCGATGGTGCCCGGGCAGATGGCATTGCAACGCACGCCCTGGGCGACGAAATCCGCCGCAACCGATTTGGTCAGACCGACCACAGCCGCCTTGCTGGCGCCGTAGGCGAAACGATTTGCCACGCCCTTGACGCTTGATGCGGCCGAAGCGATGTTGACGATGGAGCCCGATTTCTTGGCCAGCATGCCCGGCAGCACCGCGCGGATGGTGTGGAACATCGCCTTGGCGTTCAGGTTGAAGGAGAAATCCCAGGCCTTGTCGTCGCAATCGAGGATATTGCCGGCGGCGACGTAGCCTGCGCAGTTGAACAGCACGTCGACGGCGCCGATGTCCGCCACCAGTTGCTTGATGGCGGCGTCGTCGGTCACGTCCAGCAGGCGGGTTTCCACGCCGGCGATACCGGCCAACTCATCCAGATGCTGCTTGCTGATGTCGGTGGCGATGACGCGCGCGCCTTCCCTGGCGAACAGCTCGGTCGAAGCGCGGCCGATGCCTTGGGCTGCAGCAGTGATCAATACGGTCTTGCCGGCCAGGCGTCCAGAAGATTGCGACATGGGATTTCCTTTAAATGAGTTTTCGTTGTGCGAGATTCTTGATCAGCGCCGTCAGTCCAAATGTCCACGGCGCGACCTTGTCGGTAAAGTTGACCTTGTTCACCAGCGCGCCCAGTTTCGGCGTCGCGATCGTCACGACATCGGCGACCTGATGCGTGAAGCCCTGGCCCGGACCGAAACGATCCTGCGTCGGCGCAAACATCGTGCCGAGGAACAGCACCAGGCCGTCAGGGTACTGGTGATTCGGGCCGATCGCATGTTCCACCAGATTCAGCGGATCGCGGCTGATCATGGCCATCGAGCTGCTGCCTTTGAGCGTGAAGCCTTCCGTACCGTCTACCCGCATTGTAAGTTCGGCGCGCCGTACATCGTCAATTGAAAAGTTTGCATCGAACAGACGAATGAAAGGCCCGACTGCGCACGAGGCGTTGTTGTCCTTGGCTTTGCCCAGCAGCAGGGCGCTGCGGCCTTCGAAATCGCGCAGGTTGACGTCGTTGCCCAGCGTGGCGCCGACCGTCTCGCCGCGGCTGTTGACGACCAGGACGATTTCCGGCTCAGGATTGTTCCAGACCGATTTCGGATGGATGCCGACTTCATCCCCGAGACCGACCGAAGACAGCGGCTGCGCCTTGGTGAAGATTTCGGCGTCGGGTCCGATGCCGACTTCCAGGTATTGCGACCAGACACCTTGTTCCAGCAGCACTTCCTTGAGCTTGGCGGCGCCTTCGGAACCCGGCACCACGCTCGACAGATTGTCGCCGATGACAGCGGTGATCGCCTTGCGTACCGACTCCGCCTTGCCGGCGTCGCCGCGCGCCTGTTCTTCGATCACGCGCTCCAGCATGCTGGCGACGAAGGTCACGCCGCTGGCTTTGACCGCCTGCAGGTCAATCGGCGCCAGCAGCCACGGACGCGAAGTATCGCGCGTGCCGGCATCGGCGTTGGCCAGCAACTCTTCCAGTGCAGCCAGGCGCGGTGCCTTGGCTTGCGCGACCGCTGCGGCAGGGTTGTCCAGTTCCAGCAACTGGCTCGATGTCGCCGCGACGGCGCTCAGGTCGTACACGCCGTCGGCCTGCACCTTGACCAGTACCGGTCCGACGTTCGGTTGCCAGATGCGGCCGATCAGGGTTGCTTGTTGATGATCTTCAGGCAGATGCGCCTGAATCGTGAATGCTTGTGCCATGCCTGCTCCAGATGAAGGTCAGTCGAAGAATGAAACACCGGGAAGAATGTGATGCTGCCCGGATGAGATGCTGAGAAATGTTTCCGAGAAAACTTCATGAAAATTCTCTGAAACATGTCGCAACACCCCGAAGGTAAAAACCGCCGCCGGCAAAAACAAACGCCGGCGACGGCAAGGAGAAAAAACGATCAGGCCGTCAGGTATAGACGCCGATATGCCAGGGCACGAATTCATCCTGCCCGTAGCCGTGCAATTCGCTCTTGGTCTTTTTGCCGGACGCCGTATCGAGAATCATCTGGAAGAACTTCGCGCCGATATCCTGCGGCGTGGCCATGCCGTCGGCGATCTCGCCGCAGTTGATGTCCATGTCTTCTTCCTGGCGCTGCCACAGCGCCGTGTTGGTCGCCAGCTTCAGCGACGGCGACGGCGCGCAGCCATAGGCAGAGCCGCGACCGGTGGTGAAGCAGATCATGTTGGCGCCGCCGGCGACTTGCCCGGTTGCAGAGATAGGATCGTAGCCCGGGGTATCCATGAAGACAAAGCCCTTGGCCGTCACCGTCTCTGCATACTTGTAGACGTCCACCAGATTCGACGTGCCGCCCTTGGCGACCGCGCCCAGGGATTTTTCCAGAATAGTTGTCAGGCCGCCGGCCTTGTTGCCTGCCGATGGATTGTTGTTCATCTCGGCGCCGTTCTTGGCGCAATATTCTTCCCACCACGCGATGCGCGCCAGCAGTTTTTCGCCGACTTCCGGCGAGACTGCGCGACGCGTCAGCAAGTGTTCGGCGCCATAGATTTCCGGCGTTTCCGACAGGATCGCGGTGCCGCCGTGCTTGACCAGCAAGTCGACTGCCGCGCCCAGCGCCGGGTTGGCGGTGATGCCCGAATAACCGTCCGAGCCGCCGCATTGCAGGCCCAGCGTCAGATGGCTGGCCGGCACCGGTTCGCGCTTGATGTCGTTGGCCTTGGGCAGCATCTTCTTGATCTTCTCGATGCCGAGCGCAACCGTCTTGGCGGTGCCGCCGGTGCTCTGGATCGTGAAGGTGTGGAAGTACTCGTTCTCTTTCAGGTTGTGCGCTTCCAGCAATCCCGAAATCTGGTTGGTTTCGCAACCGAGGCCGACGATCAGTACCGCAGCGAAGTTTGGATGCTTGGCGTAACCGGCCAGCGTGCGGCGCAGCATCGCCAGCGGTTCGCCTTCCGAATCGACCGCGCAGCCGAGGCCGTGGGTCAGTGCCACGATACCGTCGACGTTGGGGAAATCCGCCAGCGCTTCCGGGTGGATGTCGCGGCGGAAGTAGTCTGCAATCGCGCGCGCGGCAGTGGCCGAGCAGTTCACCGAAGTCAGCACGCCGATGTAATTGCGCGTGGCGACGCGGCCGTCCGGGCGCTTGATGCCCATGAAGGTGACCGGTGTGTCGACGTAATCGACCGGCTTGAAATCGGCACCGAAGGAGTGTTCGCGCGAAAACTCCGCCATGGCCAGATTGTGCGTGTGCACGTGCTGACCTGGCTCGATGGCTTGGCTGGCGGTGCCGATGATTTGTCCATAGCGCTTGATCGGCTGGCCGGCGGCGATGGCGCGTGTCGCCATCTTGTGACCGGCAGGGATCAGGGCCGCAACCCGGAGACCGTTCTCTTCTTCGAGAATGGTGCCGGTGATCAGCTGGCGGCGCGCAATGACAACATCATCGACAGGGTTCAATCGGATGACGGGAGAAATTGGTTTCATGATGATCTCGATAAGTATCGACAACTAGAGAATGTCATGCAAACCGGCCGGTGTGCCCGGATACCGAAACACCGGCGCGGCATGCGTGTTGCTGCTCAGGTAATGCGTTCCTGCTTACTTCGCTGCAAACTGCGCCAGGTCAGGCATTGGTGTACCGACCCATTGCTGATAGATCTGACCCAGGCGGCCGTTCTTGGTGTTGGTATCGATCCAGGCGTTCAGCCATTTTTGCAGTTCAGGTTCGTTTTGGCGGATACCGATCGCGTAAGGAATGTCCTTGATCGCAAACTTGGTTTCCAGGCCCTTGGTCGGATTCTGGCGTGCGATTGCAGCAGCCAGCGCATTCGGCGTGCACAGACCGTCAACCTGGCCCGACACCACAGCCGCAGTCACGGTTGCGTCGTCGTCAAAACGCACGATGGTCGCACCCTTCGGCGCCAGCGGCGTCAGCAGCGAATCCTGCATGTTGCCGCGCACGACAGCGATACGTTTGCCGGTCAGGTCAGGCAAGCCTTTGATTGCGGTTCCCTTCGGTGCGGCAACCACGAATTGCGAAGCGCCGTACGGATGCGTGAAGGTGATGACCTTGGCGCGCTCAGGCGTGATGCTGAACGTGGCGATCACCATGTCGGCCTTGCCGGTCATCAGGAAGGGCACGCGGTTCGGGCCGGTGACTTGCACGATTTCCAGTTCCACACCCAGGTCCTTGGCCAGCGCGCGCGCTGTTTCCACATCCGAACCTTGCGGTTCCAGCTTGGCGTTGGTCATGCCGAACGGCGGCGCGCCGAGATCGACGGCGATCAGCACTTTCTTGCGCGCCTTGATGTCGGCCAGCGTGTCGGCGTGGACGACCTGGGCGAAACACGCCAGACCGAGCATGACGACAGCTGCTTTTTTGGTGAAGTTCAGTAATGATTTCATGTTGTCTCCTGAGGTATAGATTTTTACTGCTAGGTGAAGTTACCGAAGTTTCGGGTATTGCCGTGATTACAAATCGCTGCTGACAAACTTCGCCAGCTCAGCGGTTTTGGGATTGGTGAACAGCTCGTCCGGAGGTCCGATTTCCCAGACTTTTCCTTGATGCATGAACACCAGAATATCGGCCAGTTTGCGCGCAAACGCCATTTCGTGCGTGACCAGCACCATGGTCATGCCTTGCTTGGACAAATCTTCCATGACCTTCAATACTTCGCCGGTCAGTTCCGGATCGAGCGCCGACGTCACTTCGTCGAACAGCATCAGTTCCGGCGCCATCGCCAGCGAGCGGGCAATCGCCACGCGCTGCGCCTGGCCGCCGGAGAGCTGCTCCGGGTAGGCTTCCTTCTTGTTTTCCAGACCGACCAGCGTCAGGACATTGTGCGCGATTTTTTTCGCTTCTGCTGTCGCCATCTTCTTGATGGTCGTCAGCGCCAGCGTGATGTTGCGCTCCACGGTCACGTGCGGGAACAGGTTGTAGCTCTGGAACACGATACCGACCTGCTTGCGCAGCTCGCGCAGGTTGAGCTTGTCCGGATGATGGATGTCATGGCCGCAGACGTTGATATCGCCCGAGTCGATGCGTTCCAGTCCGTTCAGGCAACGCAGCAAGGTGCTCTTGCCCGATCCGCTGCGGCCGATGATTGCGACCATCTGGCCCTTCTGCACATCCAGCGACACGCCGTTCAACACCTTGTTCGTGCCGAAGCTCTTGTGCAGATTGTTGATGCTAACGATTGCTGACATTCAATTTCCTTTCAAAGTGCTTGCTCAGCGCCGACAGCGGATAGCAGAGACAAAAATAAATCAGGGCCACGCAGCCGAACACGGTGAACGGCTGGAAAGTCGAGTTGTTGATGATCTGGCCGGCGCGCGACAGATCGACGAAACCGATCACTGATGCCAGCGAGGTGTTCTTGACGATCTGCACCATGAAGCCGACCGTCGGCGGGATCGCGATCTTGAACGCTTGCGGCAGGATCACTTTCTGCAATTGTTCAAAGCGGTTGAAGCCCAGGCATTCGGAGGCTTCCCATTGCGTTTTCGGCACCGCTTCGATACAACCGCGCCAGATCTCGCCGAGGAAGGCGGCGCAATACACCGCAAACGAAATCCCGGCCGCCACCAGCGGCGACAGCTTGAAGCCGGCAATCGCCAGGCCGAAGTAAGCCACGAACAGAATCACCAGCAGCGGAATGCCCTGAACGATCTGGATATACCAGCTAGCGACGGCGCGCAGCGTCTTATTGGGCGACACGCGCCACAGCGCGATCACGAAGCCGGCCACGCCGCCGAAGACGAACGCCACCAGCGACAGGACAATGGTCCAGACCGCTGCCTGCAGCAGGTATTCGACATGTAAAAAGGTAAATGAGGTCACGTTGTTTCCTTAGTTTCCTTACAGGTTGGTGCCGAGCTTGCGCTTGCGCACAAACGCTGTCTTCGCGACCAGCCAGAACGCAGCGCGGAACAGGAAAGACAAGGCCAGGTAGGCGACGGCGATCACCACATACACTTCAAAACTGCGGAAGGTTTCCGACTGCACCAGATTGGCGGTGGCGGTCAGTTCTTCGGCGGAGATCTGCGAGGTGATGCTCGAGGCCAGCATCAGCAGGATGAACTGGCTGGTCAGCGACGGATAAACGCGTTCGACTGCAGGCAGCAACACCACATGCCAGTAGACATGGAACTTCGACATGCCCAGACATTCGGCCGCTTCGATCTGGCCGGGATGGATGGAGTTGATGCCGGCGCGCATGATCTCCGCCGTGTAGGCGCCGACGTTGACGGTCAGCGCGATCACGGCCGAGGTTTCTGCAGTCAGTTTCAGGCCGATGCTCGCCAGTCCGAAATAGACCAGGAACACCTGCACCAGCAGCGGCGTATTGCGGATGATCTCGACATAGGTCTTGACCAGCGCCTGCAGCAGCCAGCTCTTGCTCTTGAAGGCGATGGCGCAGAGCGTGCCGACCACAAAGCCCAATACGATGGAAAGCGCGGATAACTGTACCGTCAGCCAGGCGCCTTCGAGCAAACGGGGCCAGTTGACGAACACGCTCATGAAATCAAAGGTGTAATGCATGAAGTCTCCAGAAGTCTTCGGGACAGCAACTGAGTCGTCAGCGCCGGCGCATTGTTAAAACATGCCGGCCGCTATCGGGCGTTGCTGTGCGCTATCGCGCTGATCGTGTTGCGGCAGACGGCTGCGGCAGCATGGATGGAATACTGGATGTCGCCTGTGCGCGTGTCGGCACGCACGTCGGATGGAAGTGTTGTTGCATTGCTGGGTCTCCTTGCTGAGGCCTGGCGCCGGACCGGGAATGTCCGCTACACAGGACCGTTCATTATGGTGATGCACTCTGCGGATCGGATGTCCGGTCTGCAGAGCGTATCGGCAATCGCCTCTTGGCGGGCGCTTTTCTGTGGGTTAAACCAAAATTCCTAAACAAAATTCCTGAAACTTGCTATCTGAGAATCAAAGTACTTTGATGCCATCAATGGCGATGCGCGACTGTTCGCGTGCAATGCCGTTGACCAGCGGCTCGCCGAAATCGGGCAGGCTGATTTCAAAGCAATCGCCCAGTTGGGTGCGTACACCGTCGGCGAACGACAAGGTCGCGGTGCCGAAGAAGTGCACATGGATGTCGCCCGGACGCAGGAACTGGTTGTACTTGAAGTGGTGGTACTCCAGGTTCTCGATGGCGTGGCACATGTTGTCCTGGCCGGAGAGGAATTCCTTTTCCCAAATCACGCGGCCGTCGCGGCGGATGCGGCTCATGCCGACCAGATTGGTAGGCAGGTCGCCGACCAGCAGCTCCGGGCCGAAGGAGCAGTAGCGCAGCTTCGAATGCGCCAGGTACAGGTAATTCTTGCGCTCGACCACGTGGTCCGAGAATTCGTTGCCGATGGCGAAACCGAGGCGATGCGGCCGGCCGTCGTTGTCGATGATGTACAGGCCGGTCAGTTCCGGCTCTTCGCCGGCGTCTTCGGCAAACTCCGGCATCGGGAAGGCCGCGCCCGGATTGACCACGATGTCGCCGTCGCCCTTGTAGAACCACTCCGGTTGCGCGCCGACCTTGCCGCGACCCGGACGTCCGCCTTCCAGGCCCCACTTGAACATGCGCATGGTGTCGGTCATGGCGCTTTCGTCGTCGTCCAGCTTCTGGTGCATCTTGTCGCGCGTCGCTGCGCTGCCCAGATGGGTCAGGCCGGTGCCCGACACCAGGCAATGCGCCGGATCTTCATGGTCCAGCGGCGCCAGGATGCGGTTTTCCTTCAGGATCGCAGCATAGTCTTCCTGGGTATTGCTATTGAGCAGTTGCGCCTGGCGTTCCAGCGAATTGCCTTCGGCAATCGCCAGCAAGGCCAGTTCGCGCATGGTGCCGACCTGGGAAACCACGTTGATGGCTTTGCCATTGACGATGCCGACTTTGCGGCCGCCCTGGCGGTCTTCGAATTGAATCAGTCTCACGGTGTCTCCGTATTTTTTAGCGAGAAATTTGCAAAATGCATCTGATGCTGTGGCGCAGCAATTGCCGCGTGGCGCACCTGCATGAGGAGGAAATCAATCGATTGAGGTCAAACTCAGATTAATTTCGCAAATGTCTCGATGAAATTATTCGCATCCTTATGAGTATTAGGGATGGATGCGTTAGCATTGTAGTTTTGCTGGATCAGAATATAAGAGGCTTCCCCAACGATGTCTAATGACCTTAATTCATCGGGTGATAACCAACTGCAAGGACAGGATGACGCGGATAAGCCGCATCTGCCGCAAACGCCGCAGGATGCGCCGTCCGTGCTGCCGTCGGTCAATGCCATCGTCAGCCGCCTGCGCTTCAGGCAGGTCGCCCTGCTGACCGCGCTCGATGAGCAGGGCTCCCTGCACAAGGCCGCGGAAGTCATGCACATGACCCAGCCGGCGGCGACCAAGGCCTTGCATGAAATGGAATCCGCCCTCGGCGTCACCTTGTTCGACCGTTCGCCGCGCGGGATCGAAGCGACCGAACTGGGCCGTTGCGTGATTCGTTACGCGCGCCTGATCCAGAGCGACATCAGCAATCTGCGCGACGAGTTGCAAGGCATGCTGACGGGGCAGGGCGGCCGTCTGTCGATCGGCACCATCATGGGCGCTGCGCCTATGGTCACGCGCGCGTTGACGCGCTTGCGCGAAGTGCAACCGGAAGTCTCGATCGAAATCACCGAAGACACCAGTGCGCGCCAGTTGCTCTTGCTGGATCAGGGGCGCATCGATCTGATGGTGGGGCGCTCATCGGTCAGTTCGCAGCCGCAGCTGTACAACTACGAAATGTTGCGCGGCGAGCCGATGTGCATCGTCACCGGCCTCGATCATCCTCTGGCGACGGCGCAAAAGGTGCGTCTGCAGGAACTGATGAGTTCGTCGTGGATTCTGTATTCCAGCAATATGCCGATGCGCATCTGGATTGAGCACGAGTTCAAGCTGGAAGGCCTGAAGGTGCCCGGCAACGTCATCGAGACCGCATCGCCTTTCGTCACCGTCACCTTGCTGGCGCAATCGAACATGGTGGCCGTGATGCCGCTCGACATTGCGCACTTCTTCGCCGCCAAACAGATGCTGTGTATCCTGCCCGTGCATTTGAAGACCCGCATCGAGCACTATGGTATCGTGACCCGCAAAAATGCCACCTTGTCCTCGATCGGCAAGATGTTCATCAACATCCTGCGTCAGCAAAACTGAGCCCCGGCCAGCGTGCGCATCGCATCTCACCTCTTGCAAAGAAGCTCATGAAGTCAGTTCCTTCCTCGTTGCGTCTGGCCGTATTGACGGGTATCGTGGCGCTGCTCGCAGCATGCGCCAACACGCAAAAGACCCTCGACCCGGTGGCCAAGCAGATTCGTCTTGATCAGGCGCTGGCGCTGTTCTCGACCAATCCGGCGGGTGGTCTTCCCAACGAGTGGGAACCGCTGATCCTGATGCGCAAGAAGAAGACCACCGACTACATCCTGGTCAAGGACGGCGACAAAACCGTGTTGCGCGCCTATGCCGACAAGGCATCCTCAGGCCTGCGCCATGCAGTCAACATCGACCCGGTCAAGCAACCCTGGCTGACCTGGAGCTGGAAGACCTCAGCCCTGATCAAGACCGCCGACAACTACCATCGCGACACCGAAGATTCGCCGGTGCGCATTGTGCTGGCTTTCGACGGCGACAAGAGCAAACTGTCCTTCATGGATACCATCCTGTTCGATACCGCCAAGCTGGTGTCGGGCCATGAGTTTCCCTATGCCACATTGATGTATATCTGGGAAAACAAGGCGCCGAAAGAAACCGTCATTTCCAATACTCGCACCGGCCGCATCCAGATGCTGGTGGCCGAAAGCGGCGCCGCCAACGTCGGCAAGTGGGTCAGCTATCAGCGCAATATCGTCGACGACTACGTGAAGATCTACGGCGAACAGCCGGGACGATTGATCGGCGTCGGCGTGCTGACCGACACCGACAATACGGAAGAAAAAGTGGAAGCCTGGTACGGCGATATCCGCCTGCTGCGCCAGGCCACCGTCGCCGCGCAAGCCGGAACGGAAGTGCAGCCGACGGCGAAGTGATCGCTGAGTAATCTAGCGGGACGCCAGCAACGCAATCAACGCCAGCAATGCCGGCAATGCCTGCACATACAGAATCGAGCGCTTGGCCGTCAGGCCGCCGTAGATCCCCGCAACCAGCACGCAGGCGACGAAGAACAGTTTGACCGCGCCGTCGCCGCCGATCAGTCCCCACGCCAGACCGGCAGCCAGAAAGCCGTTATACAAGCCCTGATTGGCCGCCAGCACTTTGGATGCCTCGGCTGCTTCACGCGACTGCCCGAAGGTTTTCAGGCCGAAGGGCTTGGTCCACAAGAACATCTCCAATACCAGAATCCAGACATGCAAGACGGCGATCAGTCCTACCAGGAAATCGGCGACCAGTTTCATAGTTTCTCCTTGTTGTAATTGATTCGCCGATCATGCCTGAAACAACAGTTTCTGAACAGGCATTGCCTTGCGCGGCCCATCAGAGCTAGAATAGCGCCGGGCCTGACAGGAGGCCCGCTCTCGCGAAAGCTGACGCACCTGTCGATGTCGAAGCGGTACTTCCTTTTCGGATAAACCCTGACGTACAACCTTGATCATGACCGTTGCGAGAGCGGGCACTATGAAAGGAACGTTATGTGGTCTACCTCCCATCCTCTTTTTACCTCCTCTGGCACTACCCGCAATGTCGCCGCCGAACCGGGCAGCAACAGTGAATTCCTGCGTCGTCACGCGCGCCGCCTGGTGCGCAGCGGCCGCGACGCGCAACCCAGCAAAGCCCTGCCGGTATTGCGCCGGATCATCGATACCGGCGTCATGCCGGAGCTGAGCGTCACCGATCTCTACGCCGTGCGCGATACCTTGCAGCTCAAGCACGTCCTGCACATGCTGGGCCGCGAACTGGGCTTTGCCGGCTGGGAAGCCTGCAAGCAGGAGATCGACCGTTGCGGCGCCGAAATGCTGGATCGCTACCGTTTCGAACAAGGCCAGTTCGGCGACTTCCGGCAGAACTGGTTCAGCGACGAACCGACCGCGCGTGAATGGCAGCAGCAAAACGGCGGTTATATCGTTGCCTACGGCAAGCAGGCGGTGGCGATTCTGGCCGACTGATTTACCGCCGGAGCTGTCGTCTCTGCATTGATGCAATGTCAAAAAAGCGCGGCGGCGCCCCGATGGGCCGTCGTGTTTTCATCTTGCTCCCCATGACCCTGTAAGTCGCCAAAGACGGTCTCGGTCGATGGCCGTAAAACGCCTGTGATTGGCGGGTTTCCACCGCTCCCGGCGGTAGTTTTCGCAATGCTCCGCTGCCATACTGGCTTCACCGTTTTCAGGTTACCGTCACGCAGCCGGTTGCAGCTTGCGCACTATCGCTCAGGAGAGCAAACATGACCACTACCATTGCCGGCATCAAGATTCCCGACAGCACCATGGCGCGCGAAGCGACCCAGCTAGTGCGCGACACCGAATCGGATCTGCTGTTTCATCATTCCACCCGCGTCTTCCTGTTTGGTGCACTCACCGGACAACGCAAGCAACTCGACTTCGATCCAGAGCTGCTCTACATCGGCGCCATGTTCCATGACATGGGGCTGACCGAAAAATTCAGCAGCCCGCAAGACAGATTCGAAGTCGACAGCGCCAACGCCGCGCGCAATTTCCTGCGTCAGCACGGCGTCGCCGAATCCGATGTCGAGCTGGTGTGGGACGCTATCGCGCTGCACACCACGCCGGGCATTCCCGAGCATAAAAAACCGGTGGTGGCGCTGGTCACGGCAGGCGTGGAAATGGACGTGCTCGGCCTTGCCTACAACGACTTCAGCGAAGAACAGCGCAAGCTCGTCGTCGCGGCGCATCCGCGCGGCGAACATTTCAAGGAAGGCATCATCGACGCCTTTGCCGGCGGCATGCTGCACAAGCCCTTGTCAACTTTCGGTACGGTCAACGCCGATGTGCTGGCGTTGAAAGATCCTGCCTATAAGCGTCTGAATTTCTGCAGCATCATCCGCGGGTCGGCATGGAATGACGCCGGTCATGCGGCAAGCTGCAGCAATCCCCTGCATCAGCACTAAAGAAAAAGGCGAGCATGCAAGCTCGCCTTTGTCATCGCTCCGAGAGAGCAACCGTTTCGACGCAGGACTATTGCGGCTTCAGGAAAGCCTCAGCCAGGCGCACCCAATACGTTGCCCCGATCGGCAGCAAGTCGTCGTTGAAGTCATAGCTTGGATTGTGCAGATTGCACGGACCCAGGCCGTGGCCGCTGTCGCGGTGGCCGCCTTCGCCATTGCCGATGAAGACGTAGCAGCCGGGTTTGTGTTGCAGCATAAAGGCGAAATCTTCCGCGCCCATGGTCGGCTCGACGGTCGCATTCACGTTGTCGGCGCCGACGATGCTTTGCATGACCTCGACCGCAAACGCGGTTTCCTTGGCGTGATTGACCAGCGGCGGATAGTTGCGGTTGAAGGTGAAATCGACTTCGGCGTCGAAGGCGGCGCAGGTATGTTCGGCGATTTCCTTCATGCGGCGCTCGATCATGTCCAGCACTGCCGTGCTGAAGGTGCGCACCGTGCCGATCAGCGTAGCGTTGTCGGGAATCACGTTGGTCGCGCTGCCGGCGTGGATCTGCGTGATCGATACCACGGCTGAATCGTTGGGATTGGTGTTGCGCGAGACGATGGTCTGCCAGCTCTGTGCGATCTGCACCGCCGTCATCACCGGGTCGATGCTCTTGTGCGGCTGCGCCGCATGCGAACCCTTGCCTTTGACGATCACTTCGAATTCGTTGCTGGACGCCATCATCGGCCCCGGCGTCACGCCGAAGGTGCCGGCCTTCATACCTGGCCAGTTGTGCATGCCGAACACGGCATCCATCGGATATTTTTCAAACAGGCCGTCCTGGATCATGCGCTCGGCGCCGCGTCCGCCTTCTTCCGCCGGCTGGAAGATCACATATACCGTACCGTCGAAATCGCGATGCTGCGACAGGTAATGCGCCGCGCCCAGCAACATGGTGGTGTGGCCGTCATGACCGCAGGCGTGCATCTTGCCTTCGTGTTTGGACGCATGCGGGAAGGTGTTCAGCTCCGGCATCGGCAACGCGTCCATGTCGGCGCGCAGGCCGATGGCGCGCGTGCTGCTGCCGTTCTTGATGATGCCGACCACGCCGGTGACGCCGAGGCCGCGCACTACCGGGATGCCCCATTCGGTCAGCTTCTGTGCGACCACGTCGGAGGTGCGCTGCTCTTCATAGCTCAGCTCGGGATGCGCGTGGATATCGCGGCGGATTTTTTGCAGTTCAGAATGGAATTGGGTGATCGGGTCGATGAGTTTCATGATGCGTACCTTGTGGTCAATCTTGTGTGAAGCGTTTTCTGTCTTGTCATTTCGCCATGTACAGCAACTGGTTCGGCGGTGACCGAACCGGTTCAATGGCGTTCCTCGATGATGGAAGGATACCCCGGACGCCGATCATTTGCTGGCGCCTCGGCTATATTACCCCTGGGCCTGAGCGCTTGCGATAAATGTAGTTGCTTATCCGGCATGATTTATGCACCATCACAACTTCGTGTGCAGATTGCCATCCCCCGTCATTTTTATAGCCTAGCCAAAACAGCCAATGCTCGTCTTCATCATCCGCCGTTGCGTACAGAGCGTCGCCGTGCTGCTCCTGATGTCGCTGCTGGTCTTCGTCAGCGTCTACGCCATCGGCAATCCCATCGACATCCTCATCAGCGCCGACGCCGACCAGATCGAGCGGGCACGCGTGATCGCCGCCTTTGGCCTGGATCAGCCGCTGTGGGTGCAGTACTTCTATTTCATCAAGAACGCGCTGGCCGGCGACATGGGACGCTCCTTCGTCTACGCCACGCCGGCGCTCGGGCTGATCCTGGAACGCCTGCCGGCCACGCTGGAACTGGCGGTCTCGGCCATCCTGATCGCCATCGTGATCGGTCTGCCGCTGGGTTTGTGGGCCGGGCTGCGGCCCAAGAGCATCGCCAGCAAAACCATCATGACGGTGTCGATCTTCGGCTTCTCGCTACCGACCTTCTGGGTCGGGCTGATGCTGATCATGGTGTTTGCGGTCGAGCTGGGCTGGCTGCCGACCAGCGGACGCGGGCAGACAGGCATGCTGTTCGGGATTCCGCTGGGTTTCCTGACCTGGGACGGGCTCAGGCATCTGCTGATGCCGGCGCTGAATCTGTCGCTGTTCAACATCGCGCTGATCATCCGCCTCACGCGCGCCGGCACGCAAGAGGCGCTGCTGCAGGACTACATCAAATTCGCGCGCGCCAAGGGCCTGCGCAACAGTCGCATCGTCGGCGTGCACGTACTCAAGAACATCCTGATTCCGATTGTTACCGTGGTGGCGCTGCAGTTCGGCTCCATCATCGCGTTCTCCATCGTGACCGAATCGATCTTCGCCTGGCCGGGCGTGGGCAAGCTGCTGATCGACTCCATCCGCGTGCTCGACCGGCCGGTGATCGTCGCCTTCCTGTCGCTGATCGTGGTCATCTTCATCCTGATCAACCTGTGCGTCGACGTGCTGTACTCGGTGCTCGATCCGCGCGTGCGTCTGTCGGAGGCGAAAGGCTGACATGTTCAACAAGATTACCCGGGCCGACACGCCGTTCACACGCTTCCTGCAAGGCTTCTTCAGCAGCCGCATCGCAACCTTCGGTTTCATCTTGTTGCTGCTGCTGTTGCTGGCGGCGATTTTTGCACCGATTATCTCGCCGCAAAATCCTTACGACCTGGAGCATCTCGACGTGATGGATTCGCGCCTGGAGCCGGGCAAGACCTCGATGGAAGGCATGACCTTCCTGCTTGGCACCGACGATCAGGGGCGCGACATGTTGTCGGCGATTCTCTATGGCCTGCGCATTTCGGTCATGGTCGGCGTCACCAGTACCGTGATCGCACTGGCGATCGGTCTGTCGCTGGGCTTGCTGGCCGGCTATGCCGGCGGCCGCATCGAAGCGCTGATCATGCGCGTGGCCGACATCCAGCTGGCGTTTCCGCCGATTCTGGTGGCGCTGATCCTGCTGGCGCTGACGGGGCGCGGCGTCGACAAGATCATCATCGCGCTGGTCACGGTGCAGTGGGCCTACTACGCGCGCACCACCAGAAGCACGGCGCTGGTCGAACGCAAGAAGGAATACATCGAAGCCGCCAGCCTGCTCGGCCTCTCTCCGCTGCGCATCATGTTTCGCCATCTGCTGCCCAATTGTTTGCCGCCGCTGATCGTGATTGCCGCCTTGCAGGTGGCGTCGGCGATTTCGCTGGAGGCGACCTTGTCTTTCCTCGGACTGGGTTTGCCGGTGACGGAGCCGTCGCTGGGTTTGCTGATTTCCAATGGTTTCCAATACCTGCTGTCGGGTAAATACTGGATCAGCTTCTTCCCCGGCGTGGCCTTGCTGGCGGCGGTGGTGGCGATCAATCTGGTCGCCGATCAGTTGCGCGACGTGCTCAATCCACGCTTGCAGGGGCAATGACGATGACCGCCACCTTGCAAGTAGAAAACCTGCAGACGCATTTCTTCTCGCGCGGCGGCATTGCGCGCGCAGTCGATGATGTTTCTTTCACCGTGGAACCGGGCCAAGTGATGGGCCTGGTCGGCGAATCCGGTTCGGGCAAGTCGATGACCGGTTATTCCATCATGGGTCTGATCGATGAGCCGGGAAAAGTGGTCGGCGGTCGCATCCTGCTCAACGGCGAGGATCTGCGGGCCATGCCGGCAAGCCGGATACGCGAAATCCGCGGCAATCGCATTGCGATGATTTTCCAGGATCCGATGATGACCCTGAACCCGGTGCTGCGCATCGATACGCAAATGATCGAAGCCGTGCTGGCGCATCAGGACATCGGCAAGGACGCCGCCCTGGCGCTGGCGCGCGACGCGCTGGTGCGGGTCGGCATTGCCGCGCCGGATGAGCGCCTGCATGCCTATCCGCATCAGTTTTCCGGCGGCATGCGGCAGCGCGTGGCGATTGCCATTGCCTTGCTCAACAAGCCGGACCTGATCATCTGCGACGAGCCGACCACGGCATTGGACGTCACCATTCAGGGACAGATCCTGTTCGAGATGCAGAAGCTGTGCCGCGAGTCCGGCACGGCGCTGATCTGGATCACGCATGACCTGTCCGTTGTCGCCGGACTGGCCGATACCGTCAGCGTCATGTACGCCGGACGCATCGTCGAAAGCGGCGCCGTGGCGCAAGTGCTGGCCCGGCCGCGCCATCCCTACACCTACGGCCTGATCGCTTCGGCGCCGTCGCGCAATCCGCGCGGTCAGGCGCTGCGCCAGATTCCCGGCAGCACGCCGTCGCTGCTGAACCTGCCGTCCGGCTGCGCTTTCCGCGACCGCTGCACGCACGCCACTGCGGAATGCACGCAGACGCCGGAGACGCGCATGGTCGACGGCCGCGCCTTGCGCTGCTTCCACCCGATGGCGGATGCGCCGCTGGAGGCGGCGTCATGACATTGAACGCATTGAAAGAACAAAGCGTGCATACAGACACGGATAAGCAGCCCTTGCTGGAACTACAGCATGTGGTCAAACGTTTCGTCAAACCGCTCGACAGCGCGGCGAAAACAGCCAACCTGTTTACGCAAGCCTTCGGCCGCGTCTTGAAGGAAGAAGTCGTACACGCTGTCGACGATGTCAGCCTGCACATCAACGCCGGCGAAGTGGTCGGCCTGGTCGGCGAATCCGGCTGCGGCAAGTCGACGCTGGGACGCATGGTGGTCGGTTTGCACAGCCTGACGGAGGGTGTGCGGCTGTGGCAGGGCGAAGATCTCGACAAGCTGTCGCCGCAGCAAAAGCGCGAGCGGCAGCTGGCCATCCAGATGATCTTTCAGGATCCGTATGCGTCGCTGAATCCGCGCCTGCGCGTGGTCGACATCGTCGGCGAAGCGCCGGTGGTGCACGGCATCATCGGCAAGCGCCAGCAGCAGGAATATGTGGCGGAACTCTTGCAGCGCGTGGGGCTAAGCGGCGACATGCTGCGCCGTTTCCCGCATCAGTTTTCCGGCGGGCAGCGAGCGCGGGTCGGCATTGCGCGCGCCCTGGCGGTGAAGCCGAAATTCCTGGTCTGCGACGAAGCCGTGGCGGCGCTTGATGTGTCGATTCAGGCGCAGGTCTTGAATCTGTTCATGAAGCTGCGCGATGAGCTTGACCTGACCTATCTGTTCATCAGTCACGACCTCGGCGTGGTGCGGCATATTTCCGATCGCGTGCTGATCATGTATCTCGGCCGCATCGTCGAGTCGGCGCCGACCGATGCCGTCTTCGCGGGCGCCAATCATCCCTACACGCAGGCTTTGCTGGCGTCGGCGCCCAAATTGGAAGTGGGCAAGGCGACCTACTTTGCGGTCAAGGGCGAGATCCCGTCGCCGCTCAATCCGCCGTCGGGTTGCCATTTTCATCCGCGCTGTCCGCATGCGATGCCGCGCTGCTCGGTAGAGAAACCGCTGCTCAGAGAGATCGCACCGGGTCATATGTCGGCCTGCCATCTCAACGACGCGCAATAAAAAACGCCGGCGCTCAGGCCGGCGTTTTTTCATGCTTCAGCACATCACGACGCCAGTTTCTTCACCAGTTTCAGTATGAACTCGCGGCTGTCGTACAGACGCGGAATCTCCACGCGCTCATCCAGTCCGTGCGTACGCAAATCGGCCGGATCGAAGAACAGGCCGGAAACGCCATACATCGGAATCCCCGCATTGCGCGCAAAGCGGCTGTCGGTGGCGCCGGTGCTCATGAACGGTATCACCGGCACGCCGGGCCACATTTCCTTGGTCAGCGTCTCAATGGTGGAGAACATCTCTCCCTGCAGCGGCGACACCGGGCTGCGCGTCGGCTTGGCGAACTGGCGCATGGTGATCTTGTCATTGGCGCCGTTATTGGTGATCACCTGCTTGAGTTGTTTCTCGACGTTGTCCGGATCGTCAAACGGCAGCATGCGGCAATTGACCACGGCCTTGGCCGATTGCGGCAGGGCGTTTTCGGCGTGGCCGGCGTTGACCATGGTGGCGGTACAGGTGGTGCGCAGCTGCGCGTTGTACAGCGGCGTCTTCGACAGGCGCTCGATGACGGCGGCATCGGTGCTGCCGTTGCCGACCGCGCGCATGTCTTCCGCCAGTTGGCCCGACATCAACGGCGCGGTGCGGCTGAAATAGGTCTTGGTGACGTCGGCCAGCATTACCGGGAAGCGATAAGCGCCGAGGCGCGCCAGTGCTTCCGACATGCCGTAGATCGGATTGGTGGCGGTCGGCAGCGAGCTGTGGCCGCCGACGTCGCGCAATTCGAATTCGTAAGTGGTGTAGAGTTTTTCGGCAATCTGCACGCGGTGCAGATTCGGTTTGCCGTCGCGCAGTTCACCGCCGCCGCCTTCGTTGATGCCGAACTCGGCTTTCAACAGTTCCGGTTTGTTCTTCAGCAGCCACATGGCGCCGTTGCTTTCAACGTCGCCGCGTTCTTCATCGGCGGTCAGCGCCATGATGATGTCGCGCGTCGGCTGGAAACCTTCCTGTTTTAATTGCGCCAGCACGGAGACGAAGGAAGAGGCCATCGCCTTGTCGTCGATTGAGCCGCGCGCAGTGAAATAGCCGTCGCTTTCCTGCAGCTTGAAGGGATCGGTCTTCCAGTCCTCGCGCTTGGCTTCCACCACGTCGATGTGCGCCATCAGCAGCATCGGCTGCTTTTGTTGTTTCGCGCCGCTGCCTTTCCAGCGCAGCACCAGGTTGCCCTTGCGCGGGAAGGGTTCGATGATCTGCATCTCGTCCTTGCTGAACCCGGCCTTGAGCAACACCGCCTGCATGGCCTGCGCCGCCTGCGTTGTGCTGCCGACCGAATGGGTGGTGTTGATTTCGACCAGTTCTTTGTAGATCTCGTGGAAACGCTGCTGCTGCGGCGTCAGGGTTTGCGTCTGGGCAAAGGCGCCGCCGCAGGTTGCGAGCGCCGCGGCACAGGCGATATGGCGCAAGGCGGGGAAGCGAAATGTCATGGGAAGCGTCTCCTTCGTTATGGATTGATGTTGCGGTGAGGAAATGAAGAGTAACGCAACAAGTCGCCGCGCGTACAGAGGGGAGGGCGCAATTTTGTTCAATACGGATCGTGCCATCGCGCCTAGCATCGCCGTCTCTGATCAACCCTGGACGGCGGCAACATGGTCTTGCATGAATTTCTCCTGCTGGCGACAGCGCACTGGCTGGCGCTGGTCAGTCCCGGTCCCGATTTTCTCCTGCTGTTGCGCAATGCCTTGCGTCACGGCCGGCGCAACGGCATCGGCACCAGTCTCGGCATTGCCTGCGCCAACGGCGTGTATATCGTAATGGCGCTGGCCGGCTTCAGTGTGCTGCAGCATAGTCCGGCCTTGTTGCTGGCGATGAAATTGCTGGCCGGCGGCTACCTGGCCTATATCGGCTGGGCCTTCATCCGCGCCAGCCGCAGCCCGCAGCCGTTGGCGTGGCAACATGCCGATCGCGGGATGGAAGCGCATCACGGCTTCTTCCAAGGTTTTGCGGCCGGCTTCCTGTCCGGCGGGTTGAATCCGAAGAACGGCTTGTTCTACCTGGGATTGTTCACGCTCATGGTCGGCGCCGCAACCGGGATGGAGATCAAGATGCTATACGGCGCGTGGATGTTTGCGGCGGTCTTTGTCTGGGATGCCGCGCTGGTGCTGGCGGTATCCAGCGAGCGCGTCGCTGCCCGGATTGTGCGTTATTTCTCGCGCGCCGAATGGCTGGCGGGCGTGCTGCTGCTGATCGCTGCGCTGGCGATAGTGGCCGCGACGCTGTTCGCCTAGCCGCCGAGCCGGTATTGCGCCGGCGTGGCGGCGACGCGCGCCTTGAAGGCGCGATGGAAATGGCTCTGGTCGGCAAAGCCGGTGCGGTAAGCGACATCGGCCAGAGATTCGCCGCGGCGCAGGAAATCGCGCGCCAGGTTGATGCGCATGTCGAGTTGCAGCGCATGCGGGGTCATGCCGTAGCGGCGGCGGAACTGGCGGATCAACTGATAGCGTCCGGTGCCGGCCAGTTGCGCCAGCGTGTCGAGCGCTATCTTGTCGCAGCAATGGTGCTGCAGGTGGTCGTGCGCCGGTTGCAGGTCGGAAGCTTCCACTGCCGTATCGGCATCGCTCATTGCATCCGATGAGGACGCGCAAAACGAGGCAAACAATTCGCACAGTGCAGCAACCAGCACGCTCTCTTTTTGCAAAACATCTTCGCTATCGCGCATGGCGTCGCTGATGTCATCCATCAGGACCCGGGCGCGCGGCGAACGCAATACCTGCGAAACCAGCGTCGTCCGCGACGACAGGCCGGCTTCGTCGAGCAGCGTGCACAGCCATTGTTGATCGAGGTGGAACATGCGATAGCTCCAGCTTTCCCGCTGCACCGGATTGCAGGAGTGCACATCGTTGGCGGCAATCAACACCACGTCGCCCGGCCGGATGGGCGTTTCGCGGTCCGCCAGCGAGAATACGCTGGTCCCGGCGTCGACGATGCCGATGGAGAAGGTCGGATGCGTGTGCGGCGTGTAGCAACTGACGCTGCCGACGGCGCGCCGGCCTTCGAAGAAGGGCAAGGCCGGATCGCGCCAGAACTCGACGGCGGGAGCAGCTTCCTGAACAAGGGATTGGGCAGCCTGCATGATGAAAGCTTCTGAAAGAGATGGGGCATTTTAAGATAAAGTAAGCATCTTGCCGTCCAATCCGCCTTCAGTTTCCTAATTGTCATGAATTCCGCTCCGAATCCAGCTTCCTCAAGCGCCGATCCCATCATCGTCCGCGGCGCCTGCCCGCATGACTGTCCTGACACCTGCGCCTTGCTGGTGACCGTGAAGGACGGCATCGCCACCGAAGTGCGCGGCGATCCGGATCATCCGACCACGGCCGGCGTGCTGTGCACCAAGGTGTCGCGTTATACCGAACGCACCTATCACAAGGAACGCCTGCTGCATCCGATGAAACGCGTCGGCAAGAAGGGCGAAGGCAAGTTCGAGCGCATCAGCTGGGACGAAGCGCTCGACACCATCGCAGCCCGCCTGAAGCAAGTCGCCGCGCGCGACCCGCAAGCCATTTTGCCGTACAGCTATGCCGGCACCATGGGCCTGGTGCAGAGCGAATCGATGTCGATGCGCTTTTTCCATCGCATCGGCGCTTCGCTGCTGGAGCGCACCATCTGTTCTTCCGCCGGAAGTACCGGTTACCGCTATACGGTTGGCGCACGCATGGGCGCCGACACCGAACACGTGCAAGATGCAAAGCTGATCATCATCTGGGGCGGCAACCCGATTGCCTCCAACCTGCATTTCTGGATGCGTGTGCAAGAAGCCAAGCGCCGCGGCGCCAGGATCATTGCCATCGATCCTTATCGTTCGCTGAGCGCCGACAAATGCCATCAGCACATCGCGCTGTTGCCGGGCACCGATGCGGCGCTGGCGCTGGGCATGATGCATGTGCTGATCAACGAGAACATGCTCGACACCGATTACATCGCACAGCACACGCTGGGTTTCGATCAGCTCAAACAGCGCGTGCAGGAATGGCCGCCGCAACGCGTCGCGGAAGTCTGCGGCATCAGCGTCGATGAAGTGCTTCAGCTGGCGCGCGAATACGGCAGCGCCGCACAGCGCGGCGAGAACACGCTGATCCGTGCCAACTATGGCTTGCAGCGCGTGCGCGGCGGCGGGATGGCGGTGCGCAATGTGGCTTGCCTGCCCGCCCTGGTAGGCGCATGGCGGCACGCAGGCGGCGGGTTGCAGGTATCGACCTCGGATTCGTTTCCGCAGAACGGCGCCTTCCTGAAGCGTCCCGACTTGCTGCTGCAGCACGGCGTTCCATCGCGCACCATCAACATGAGCACCATCGGCGACGATTTGCTGCGCGAGAGTTCTCCCGATTTCGGGCCACGCGTGGAAGCCGTGATCGTGTATAACGCCAATCCGGTTGCGGTCGCCCCTGAGTCCGCCAGGGTCGTGGAGGGGTTTGCGCGCGAAGACTTGTTTACCGTCGTGCTGGAGCATTTCCAGACCGACACCGCCGATTACGCCGATATTCTCTTGCCCGCTACGACACAGCTGGAACACGTCGACGTACACGCCACCTACGGCCACATTTACATGATGGCGAACAACGCCGCCATTGCGCCGCTGGGTGAAGCCAAGCCGAATACCGAGATCTTCCGCCTGTTGGCGGCACGCATGGGCTTCGACGAGGATTGCTTCAAGGACAGCGACGATGCGATTGCGGCGCAGGCATTTGACCGCAGCAACGAACGCGCTGCGGATTTCGATTGGGAACGTCTGAAAGAGAAGGGCTGGCAACGCCTGAACATGCCGGCCGCGCCGTTTGCCGACGGCGGTTTTGCGACGCCTTCGGGCAAGTGCGAGTTTTATTCGGCGCGCATGCTGGCCGATGGCCTGGATCCCTTGCCGACGTATATCCCGCCCTATGAATCGGTGGCCAGCAACGCGGCGCTGGCCGAAAAATATCCGCTGGCGATGATCTCGCCGCCGGCGCGCAATTTCCTCAACTCGTCGTTCGTCAACGTGCAGAGTCTGCGCGACACCGAGGGCGAGCCGCATCTGGACATGCATCCCGACGACGCTGCCGCGCGCGGCATCGTGCACGGCGGCGCAGTGCGCATTTTCAACGATCGCGGCAGCATGCTGGCCAAGGTGCGGGTGACGCCGAAAGCACGTCCCGGCCTGGTGGTGGGATTGTCGATCTGGTGGAAGAAATTTTCCGCCGACGGCAAGAATGCCAACGAAGTGACCAGCCAGCGCCTGACCGACATGGGCAATGCGCCGACCTTCTACGACGTGCTGGTGCAGGTGGAAGCATGCGCAGGAAGCGCGTAGCAAAAATCGTCTTGATGGCCGGCGCTGCGGCAGCGTGTCTGCTGGCGGCGGGCTGCTCCTCGCTGGGGTATTACGCACAGGCGGCGCATGGGCAGTTCTCGCTGCTGGCGCAGGCCAAGCCTATCGACGACTGGCTGGCCGATCCGGCTACCTCCGAACGTTTGCGCGCCAAGTTGCAGACCGTGCGCGAGATCCGCCGCTTCGCGGTGGAGCAATTGTCCTTGCCCGACAACGGCAGCTACAAGAATTATGCGCAGCTGCAGCGACCCTTCGTCGTCTGGAACGTGGTGGCGGCGCCGGCCTTGTCCCTGCAGGCGAAGCAGTGGTGCTTCCCGATTGCCGGTTGCGTCGACTATCGCGGCTATTACAGCCAGCAGGACGCGCAGGATTATGCCGACGGGTTGGTCAAGCAAGGTTATGACGTGCAGGTGCTGGGCGTGCCGGCGTATTCGACGCTGGGCTGGTTCAACGATCCGGTCATGTCGACCTTCATCAATTATCCCGACGGCGAACTGGCGCGCCTGATCTTCCATGAGCTGGGCCATCAGGTGGTCTATGTCAAAGGCGATTCGCAATTCAATGAATCCTATGCCACCACGGTGGAAGAGCTTGGCCTCGACCGCTGGTTGCAGGCGCGCCACGACGACAAGCTGGCGCAGGCCTATCGCGTCTTCGCTGCGCGCAAGGAAGACTTTCTGGAACTCCTGCTGAAATACCGGTCTCAGTTGGACGCTGACTACCAAAGCGATGCCGGCGACGCCGACAAGCTGCAGCGCAAGGCGGCGATCTTCGATGCCTTGCGCGCCGAGTACCAGCAGCTCAAAGTGCGCTGGGGCGGATTCAGCGGCTACGACCGCTGGTTCGCCATGCCGCTGTCGAACGCGCATCTGGCGCTGGTTGGCACCTATCATGACCGCGTGCCGGCGTTTCGGGCCTTGTTCCGCCAGAGCCGCGATTTCGCCGATTTCTTCGAACGGGTAAAAACGCTGGCAAAGCTGGACAAGCCGCAGCGCGACGAACAGCTGGATCGTTTGCAGGCAGGGCAGCCGCCACAGCAATCTGCTCAGGCGGGTGCGAAATAATGCTGCTCCGGTGCTACAGTGCAGGGCAGAGAGCGCAGCGAGAATTTCATTGCCGAATTGACTAATTTTGAAAATCGCCATGAATCGGCAGAAAAAGTTGCCAGTTTGGAAAAGATGGCGCAAGGTGTCAGCCGATGGGGCCGGTTGGCAGGGGAAACAAGAAAATTTTCTTAAATTTTCTCAAAATACTTGCCCTTAATGAGATTGGTGGATAGCATCTGCAATAAATAAAAACACAACCGTGCTTTTTTTTGCGGCATCCAACCAGGTCCTGAGAATACAGCCGGGCTGCCGCTCTGAATCGGAGACAAAAGGAACAATATGGATAAATTCTGGCTTGCATCGTACCCCGCAGGCGTCCCAGCCGACATCGACCCAAGCCGCTACCGCTCGCTGGTCCAGCTGATCGACGAGGCCTTTGTTAAATACGCAGACCGCAACGCCTATGCCTGCATGGGCAAGTACCTGACCTACGGCGAACTGGACAAACTGTCCGCCACGCTGACCGCATGGCTGCAAAGCACCGGCCTGAAAAAGGGGGCGCGCGTGGCGATCATGATGCCGAACGTGCTGCAATATCCGATCGCCATCGCCGCCATCCTGCGCGCCGGCTATACCGTGGTCAACGTCAATCCGCTGTACACGCCGCGCGAGCTTGAGCATCAGTTGAAAGACTCCGGCGCCGAAGCCATCTTCGTGCTGGAAAACTTCGCCTGCACGCTGGCCAAGGTGATCTCCAATACCGCCGTCAAGCACGTCGTCGTCGCCAGCATGGGCGAGCTGCTGGGCGGCCTCAAGGGCGCGATCGTCAATCTGGTGGTGCGCCATGTCAAGAAGCTGGTGCCGCCGTTCTCGCTGCCGCAGTCGATCACCTTCAAGAAAGCGCTGGCGCTGGGCGAAGGCAAGAAGCCGGCGCCGGTCGATGTCGGCCATGACGACATCGCTTTCCTGCAATACACCGGCGGCACCACCGGCGTCGCCAAGGGTGCGGTGCTGACGCATCGCAACCTGGTGGCCAATGTGCTGCAGGCCGAAGAATGGCTGATGCCGGCGCTGAATCAGGGCGCCAAACTCGACCAGCTGGTCTTCATCTGCGCGCTGCCGCTGTATCACATCTTCGCGCTGACGGTCTGCAATATGCTGGGCACGCGTGAAGGCGCGCTCAATGTGCTGATTCCGAATCCACGCGACATCCCGGGCTTCATCAAGGAACTGGGCAAGTACAAGGTCAACACCTTCCCGGCGGTCAATACGCTGTACAACGCGCTGTTGAATCATCCCGATTTCGCCAAGCTGGATTTCTCCGGCTATCGCTGCTGCGTCGGCGGCGGCATGGCGGTGCAGAAATCGGTGGCGGACAAGTGGAAGAAGATCACCGGCTGCCCGATCATCGAAGGTTACGGCTTGTCCGAAACCTCGCCGATCGCCAGCGCCAATCCTTGCACCATCGACGAATACACCGGCACCATCGGCCTGCCGCTGCCGTCGACCGACATCGCGATTCTGGACGACGACGGCAAGCCGGTCGCGCTCGGCCAGCCAGGTGAAATCGCCATCCGCGGCCCGCAGGTCATGCAGGGTTACTGGAACCGTCCCGACGAAACCGAGAAGGTCATGACGCCGGACGGCTTCTTCAAGTCGGGCGACATCGGCATCATGGATGAGCGCGGTTACACTCGTATCGTCGACCGCAAGAAGGACATGATCCTGGTGTCCGGCTTCAACGTCTATCCGAATGAAATCGAAGGCGTGGTGGCGGCGCACGCTGGCGTGCTGGAATGCGCCTGCGTCGGCGTGCCGGACGAGCATACCGGCGAAGCGGTCAAGTTGTTCGTGGTGCGCAAGGACAAGTCGCTGACGGCCGAGCAGTTGATGGCCTACTGCAAAGAACAGTTCACCGGCTACAAGAAACCCAAGTACATCGAGTTTCGCGATGAGCTGCCGAAGACCAATGTCGGAAAGATTTTGCGCCGCGAATTGCGTGACGAGAAAAAAGAGGAAAAGAAGGCAGCCTGATTTTCAGCTTGAGTGTCTTCAGCAGTACAAACAAAAAACGCGACCTTGCCGGTCGCGTTTTTTTATGGCCGTGAAGCTGGTCAGATGCAATCGAATCAGGCCTGGGTTTGCTTCCACGCGCTGACGAAGGCTTCTGCGTTCTGCTTCACCTGTTCTGCGCTCATGCCGGGTTTGTACAGCGCCGAGCCCAAACCGAATGCCGATGCGCCGGCCGCCACAAATTCCTTGAGGCTGGCAGGCGTGATGCCGCCGACCGGCGCCAGCATGACGCTGGCCGGAATCACCGCGCGCCAGGCCTTGACGACGGCGGGACCAAGCTGCTCGGCCGGGAACATCTTGAGGATGTCGGCGCCGGCCGCCAGCGCGGCAAATGCCTCGGTCACCGTGGCCACACCAGGCGCGCTGGCCAGGCCGGCGGCGGTCGCGGCCCGGATCACTTCGGGATCGCTGTGCGGCATGACGATCAGCTGTCCTTCCGCATCCTTGACCTGAAGCACTTGCGCCGGCGACAGCACGGTGCCGGCGCCGACCATGCAATTGGCGGGCAGGGCATTGCGCAGCACGCGAATGCTTTCAAACGGCTCGGGTGAGTTGAGTGGCACTTCGATGATGCGAAATCCCGCGTCATGCAAGACCTTGCCTATGCTTTCGACTTCGTCGGGACGGATGCCGCGCAGGATCGCGATCAGCCCGCATTGTTTCAGCGCTTCTTTCAACATGGTGTTTCTCCAGTGATGCTGATATCTAGCTCAGCAGGCCGGCTTGCAGGGCGATTTTCCACAAGCCGGTTTCGGTGGCTTGCGCCGCGATGTCGATACCATTCAGATGCAGGCCGTACAGATTCAGGGCGGTCTGATAGCGGGCGCATAGCTTGTCGTCGCCGATCAGGATGATATGCGGGGAGGGCGCGCAGCCGGCGGCTTCCCGCGTGGATTTCAGCGCCGCGATTTCGTGGCCGATCAGCAGGCCGGACAGATAATCGGGCTGGCTGCGCGGCCCCAGTTCGCCGACCAGGCCGAGCGTGCGGCTGCTGAAGATAGTCGACAACACGCCGGCGCGTCCTTCCTCCGTTTGCGCCACGCGCAGGCCGCGTTCGAAGGCGGCGTGGTCGGGCTCGCCGTCACGGTCCATGGTGCGGCCGAGGATGGTGTGCTGGCTTAGTACGGCGTAGACCTCGCCGGTCATGAAGGTGTCGAAATGCGTCATGCGCCGCTCTTGCACGCGTACCCATTTCGAGTGTGTGCCGGGCAGGCCGATCAGGACTTCGGCGTCGCCTTGCAGCGATTCCAGAATGCCGACGACCTGTGTTTCCTCACCGCGGATGACATTGGGCAAATGTCCGCGTTGCAGCAGGCCGGGAACGATGTGCAATACCAGTCCGCCGCTGACGTCGACGCGCGTCAGTTGCTTGCCGACTTCGGCGACCGCCAGCGGCATGTCGACATAAGCCGCTTCGCGCCAGCCCTGGGCGCTGCCGACCATGCCGGCGGCGATGACGGGCGTCCCCGAAGTATCGCGCAGCCAGTCGCCGCAGGCTTCGTCGAATGCCTTGACGAAACCGGCGTGGCGGCTGCCGTCGCCATCGCTTGCATCCACTGACGGCAAGTTCATGATGCCCCACGGCAGTCCGCGCTTGTCGAGCACGGCGCCGTTGTCGCCAAGGCGATAGGCGCGCAGTGACGTTGTGCCCCAGTCGAGCGCGATCAGTCGGGTTGTGCTCATGACCTCATTCTCTTTAACGCGGCACCGGCGTCAGCAAGGGCTTGCCGCTGAAGTGCGCCTGCAGGTTGTCGAAAGCCAGATCTGCCATCGCGGTGCGCGTGATCACGGTGCCGCTGGCCATGTGCGGCGTCAGCGTGACGTTGTCGAGTTTGGCGAGCGCTTCCGGCACATTCGGTTCGTTCTCGAACACGTCGAGACCGGCGCCGGCGATCTTGCCTTCCTGCAGCGCCTTGATCAGCGCTGCTTCATCGACCACCGAGCCGCGCGCGACGTTGATCAGGAAACCCTTGGGGCCGAGCGCTTCGAGGATGTCTGCATTGATCAGTGCGCGCGTACCGGCGCCGCCCGGCATCGACAGCACGAGGAAATCGACTTCCGACGCCAGCGTCTTCAGATCGGCAACATAGCGGTAGCCGACGTCGCTTTGCGGCGAGCGGTTGTGATACGCGATGCTCATGTCGAAGGCTTCTGCGCGTTTGGCGATGGCCTTGCCTATGCGACCCAGGCCGACGATGCCCAGGCGCGAGCCGGTGACCTTGGTGGTCAGCGCATGCGGACCTTTTTTCCATTCGCCGCTGCGGGCGAAGCGGTCGGCGTGGACCACCTGGCGCGCGGTGGACAGCAGCAGCGTCATGGCGAAATCGGCGACGTCGTCGGTCAGCACGTCGGGCGTATTGGTGACTTCGATGCCGCGTTCGCGTGCGGCAACGGCATCGACGCCGTCATAGCCGACGCCGAAGACGGAAATGACTTCCAGCGCCGGAAAACGGGCGATGAAGTCGCGTGTTACCTTGGTTTCGCCCTTGGACGAAATGGCGCGGATGGACGGCGCAATGGCGGCCAGCTCGGCTTCGCTCAGGGTGTTGATGTCATGGCAATTGAAATGCGCATGCAGGCGTTGGCTCAGGTGCGGGGGAAGGCTGGCGGCGATGAGGACATCGGGACGTGCGGAAGTGGAGGTCATGGAAATGTCTTGGCAGTGGATGAAAAGACAGGTCGCAGCAGGCAGGCCTGTCCCGGAAAAATCAGAAAAATGTCATGGCAGCATCAGGCTGCCGACCAGCCGCCGCCCAGGTCCTGCAAGCCGCTGGTGATCGAGACGCTATCGCCCGGCGCCAGCGGCGGCAAGGCGCGCGGTTGGCGTTGTTCGTCGGTGGCGACGTAGGTCAGCGTCGCTTCGGTCACCTTGACGATCTCGGTCTGGAGGCGGTTGCGCTCGGCGTAAACCTCGACGTTGACGGTAATCGAGGTATTGCCGACTTTGACGATATCGGCGTAAAACGACAGCAGATCGCCGACGAAGACGGGTTGTTTGAATAAGAACGAGTTGACTGCGATGGTGGCGACGCGGCCGTTGGCACGCTTGGTGGCGGGCAGGGAGCCGGCGATGTCGACCTGCGCCATGATCCATCCGCCGAAGACGTCGCCGTAGACGTTGGCATCCGCCGGCATCGGCATGACGCGCAGTTGCGGCATCTTTCCTACCGGCAGCGAGGTGTTATGCTGGCTTGTCATACTTTTCCTTTTAAAAGCGTGAAGTCCTGCGGACTCTTATAATGCGGAAGTTCGGGAGGGTAAAGCCCTGCAGGCTGTTACAGACCCTAATCCCCTAGTTTATAGGAGTCGTCGCCTCTGCGTCGGCTCCCCCGTAAAACAAAAGCACAAATTTTTTCGGTCAATTCTTTCATGCGTCGATATCCGCCTTCTTCCGCGCCGCAAGCTGAGCGCGGCGCTTCTGTTCCTGCGCACAGCGACTGGCAAACGCTGGGCACGCTGTTGCCTTATCTCTGGACTTACAAATGGCGCGTGCTGCTGGCGCTGGGTTTCCTGGTCGGCGCCAAGCTGACCAATATCGGCGTGCCGTTGCTGCTCAAGCAACTGGTCGATCGCATGACGATCGGGCCGAACAATCCTCAGGCCTTGCTGGTGTTGCCGCTGTCGCTGCTGGTGGCTTACGGCGCGCTGCGACTGGCGACCACGGTCTTCACCGAGCTGCGCGAGTTCGTGTTCGCGAAGGTGACGCAGCGCGCGGTGCGTACGATTGCCTTGCAAGTATTCCGCCATCTGCATTCGCTGTCGTTGCGCTTCCACCTGAACCGCCAGACCGGCGGCATGACGCGCGACATCGAGCGCGGTACGCGCGGCGTGTCGACGCTGGTGTCGTATGCGCTGTTCAGCATCTTGCCGACGCTGATCGAGATCGCGCTGGTGATGGTGTATCTGGTGCTGCATTACGAGATCTGGTTCACCGTCATCACGGGCGGCGCGCTGGTGCTGTACATCATCTTCACGATCACCGTGACCGAGTGGCGCACGCACTTCCGCCGCACGATGAACGATCTCGATTCGCGCGCCAATTCCAAGGCGATCGATTCGTTGCTCAACTATGAGACGGTCAAGTATTTCAGCAATGAAGATTTCGAAGCGCGCCGTTACGACGAAGGCCTGCAACGCTATGAAACGGCGGCGATCAAATCGCAGTCCTCGCTGTCCTTGCTGAACTCGGGACAATCGGCCATCATCGCCATCGCGGTCACGCTGATTCTGTGGCGCGCCACGCAGGGCGTGATCAACGGCACAATGAGCCTGGGCGATCTGGTGCTGGTGAATGCCTTCATGATCCAACTGTATATTCCGCTGAATTTCCTCGGTGTGATCTATCGCGAAATCAAGCAGAGCCTGGCTGACATGGAGCGCCTGTTCTCGCTGCTGGAACAGAACAAGGAAATCGCCGATACCTCCGATGCTAGGCCGCTCGTCACCGCCGGTGCGGCAGTGCGTTTCGCCAACATCGATTTCAGCTACGAAAGCAAGCGCCAGATTCTGTTCGGCGTCGATTTTGAGATTGCCGCCGGCACCACGACGGCGGTGGTCGGCCATAGCGGATCGGGCAAGTCGACGTTGTCGCGTTTGCTGTATCGCTTCTATGACGTCGACGCCGGCAGCATCACCATCGACGGTCAGGATCTGCGCAAGGTCACGCAAGGGTCGCTGCGCCAGGCCATCGGCATCGTGCCGCAGGATACGGTGCTGTTCAACGACACCATCGAATACAACATCGCCTACGGCAAGCCCGGCAGCAGCAAGGATGAAATCATCGCCGCCGCCAAGGCCGCCTACGTGCACGATTTCATCGAGTCGCTGCCGGACGGTTATGCGACGACGGTGGGCGAGCGCGGCCTGAAATTGTCCGGCGGCGAAAAGCAGCGTGTGGCGATTGCGCGCACCTTGCTGAAGAATCCCGCGGTGCTGATTTTCGATGAAGCAACTTCCGCGCTCGATTCCAAATCGGAACAGGCGATCCAGGAGCAACTGAGCGAGATCGCGCAGAATCGCACCACGCTGGTCATCGCGCATCGCTTGTCGACCATCGTCGATGCGCATCAGATTCTGGTGCTGGAGCATGGTCATATCATCGAGCGCGGCACGCACACGCAGCTGCTGGCGTCGGGCGGCGCGTATGCGCAGATGTGGGCGAGGCAGCAGGCCAAGGATGACGACGAGGACGAAGGCGCATCGGAACCGTCGCCATCGCTGCAACTGGCTTAAGCTGAAACTATACGAAGCATGGTCGGCATCATGCTCTCCTGAGGCGGAGTAGGAAGAATGGAAACCAAGTGGCTGGAAGATTTTATTTCCCTGGCTGAGACGCGCAGTTTCAGTCGCTCTGCCGAATTGCGGCACGTGACGCAACCGGCTTTTTCGCGGCGCATCCAGTCGCTGGAAGCCTGGCTGGGCTCCGATCTGATCGACCGCACCTCGTATCCGACGCGGCTGACGGCGGCGGGCGAGGTGTTCTACGAGCAGGCGGTGGAGATGCTCGGCCAGATCAACAACACGCGCGCCATGCTGCGCGGCAAACGGCCGGCGCAGCAGACCACGGTCGACTTCGCGGTGCCGCATACCCTGTCGCTGACGTATTTCCCCAAATGGCTGAGTTCGCTGGAGTCGGGATTCGGCGCGCTCAATACGCGCCTGATTGCGCTCAACGTCCATGATGCGGTGATGACCATCGTCGAAGGCGGCTGCGATCTGCTGCTGTGCTATCACCATCCGCGCCAGCCGGTGCAGCTGGACTCCAGCCGTTACGACATGCTGACCATGGGGCGCGAAAGCGTGCGCCCGTATTCGCGTTGCGATCGCGGCGGCAAGCCGGACTATGTACTGCCCGGCAGTTCCAAGTCGCCGCTGCCTTTCCTGTCCTATACGCCGAACGCCTATCTGGGTCGCATGGTCGAGCTGATCATGGGCGACGCCAAAAAGCCGCTGCATCTGGAGAAGCACTACGAGACCGACATGTCGGAAAGCCTCAAGATGATGGCGTTGGAAGGGCATGGCGTCGCTTTCCTGCCGGAATCCTCGGTGACGCGCGAAGTGCGCAACAAGCAACTGGCGCGTGCCGACGGCGCCCACGGGGAGTGGGAAGTCGAAATGGAAATCCGTTTGTACCGCGAACGGCCGACGCCGCAACGCAGCGGAAAAGTCGTGGTCGCGCGCCTGTGGGATTACCTCCAGGAACAGGAAGAGAACCGCAAGAATGCGGCCGCGCGGGCGAAAAAACCTCCGAAAGGCGCGTAGTACAAGGGCTCTTTCAAGGTTATGCATGGATTGCATAGTTGCATGCGCACAAAGCATTAGCGTTGGTGCATGGCATTGCCCTACGATGGCGTCGCTGTCGATGGCGTGCCCTGGATTCTTGGTTTGCACGGTTTTCCTGTGCAGATGCGTCCACACGCCTGGCGAGGCTTTCTCCTCGCCGGCGGCTGAAAAATTAAGCAATATCGCGCGACAACACCGACTCCGGAAGGAGTAGGATGGCGTAAGCCTGAGTTTCGCGGTTTGATTAATTTTGCAGCAGTCTCGGCCAGCATGGCTAAAGCGTGGCAACATCAAGGAGCGATTGCATCATGTCGAACGAACCAGTCAAGCAGCACGAAGTCCCTTCCTACCTTACTCCGCATGGCATCGGCCCATGGGGAGATTATCTCGAACAAATCGACCGCGTTACCCCCTACCTCGGCTCGCTGGCGCGCTGGGTGGAAACCCTGAAGCGCCCGAAGCGCATGCTGATCGTCGACGTGCCTATTGAGCGCGATGACGGCACGATCGCCCACTTCGAAGGCTATCGCGTGCAGCACAATACCTCGCGCGGTCCCGGCAAGGGCGGCGTGCGTTTCCACCAGGATGTGACGCTGTCCGAAGTGATGGCGTTGTCGGCCTGGATGACGGTCAAGAACGCGGCGGTGAACGTGCCGTACGGCGGCGCCAAAGGCGGCATCCGGGTTGATCCGAAGACATTGTCGCGCGGTGAACTGCAGCGCATGACACGCCGCTACACCAGCGAAATCGGCATCATCATCGGACCGAACAAAGATATTCCGGCGCCGGACGTCAACACCGATTCGCAGATCATGGCCTGGATGATGGATACCTATTCCATGAATCAGGGCAGCACCGCTTCCGGCGTTGTCACCGGCAAGCCGATCTCGCTGGGTGGCAGTCTCGGCCGCCACGAAGCGACCGGTCGCGGCGTGTTTGTGGTCGGTTGCGAAGCCGCTGCAAAACGCAATCTCGACATCAAGAATGCACGCATCGCGGTGCAGGGTTTCGGCAACGTCGGCGGCATCGCTGCGCGTCTGTTTGCTGAAGCCGGCGCCAAGGTCGTCGCGGTGCAGGATCACATCTCGACAGTCGTGCGCGACAGCGGTCTCGATGTGCCTGCGCTGCAAGCCTATGTGGCGCAACACGGCAGCGTTGCCGGCTTCCCGGGCGCTGATGAAGTCAAAGACCGCGCCCAGTTTTGGGCAACCGATTGCGACATTCTGGTGCCTGCTGCACTCGAACAGCAAATCACGGTCAACAATGCGCCATCGATTCGCGCCAAGATCATTCTCGAAGGCGCGAATGGTCCGACCTCACCGGCGGCCGACGATATTCTGACCGACAAAGGCGTGCTGATCGTGCCTGACGTGATCGCCAATGCCGGCGGCGTGACCGTCAGCTACTTTGAATGGGTGCAGGATTTCTCAAGCTTCTTCTGGACCGAAGACGAGATCAACCTGCGTCTCACACGCATCATGCGCGAAGCCTTCGCAGCCGTCTGGCAACTGGCGGAAGAGAAGAAGGTGTCCTTGCGCACGGCGGCATTCATCGTGGCGTGTACACGCGTGTTGCAAGCGCGCGAAATGCGCGGTTTGTATCCTTGATGCGGCCGGCGGCAAGCAGATAGAAATATGCAGTTGAAATAACCGGCGGCAGGGAAGAAAAATAAAATCAATATTCCCTGCCGTCGACAATAGAAAAAAAGTAAATGGCGGTGCAGGCTTGCCTGCGTCGGTCTGACGAAAAATGCGAAAAGCGCGCGTGCGTTTTCCTCGCATTTTTTGCGCATGCCGTGACCGTTTGATTTGTGCGTAAGGAGGAGACGTCTACGCCCAACATTCGAAACATGCCGACGACCAGACGTTGTCGGCGCGAGCGCGTGTGCGCTTGCTGCGGACTGTCCTGCGCATGCAATCGCGCAGCGCCGGTTGCAGTGTTTCCTGATGGCGGCAAAAACTTCCCTTTTTAAATCGCACGCCGGCTATGGCAGCCAGGCTCTTACACGCGTCCCGTCAAGGCGCGAAAGAGCGGACAGGGCGCGAATTATGCCGTTGATTGCGGGATTGTTTGCTTGATTTTCTGGCATGATACTTGCTCAATGAATTTCTCCAGTCGCAGGGCTGGGATGCGAGTCGCAGATGACGAAGAAATCGGTCAGGCAAATCTGGTGTGGTTGGGGGGCGGTCCTGGCGTTGAGCATCGGCATGTCGTTACCGGTGCATGCGGAAGGGATGTTCGATAAAGTCAGGCGCACCAACACATTTGTGATCGCTTACCTGAACGGTACGATGCCGTTTGCGTTTGTAGGCGACGACAAGCAGGTGACGGGTTATGCCATCGATCTGTGCCGCAGGATCGCAGAAGGAATCCGGAAGGATTTCAAATTGCCGCAGATGCAGGTGCAGTTCATGGAAGTGGATACGGTGACGCGCTTTATTGCGCTGGATCAGGGCAAGGCGGATCTGGAATGCAGCACGTCGACGAACAATGCGGAGCGCCGGAAGATTGTCAATTTTACCGTGCCGCATTTCTTCGCTTCAGTGCGCATGCTGGTGAAGGCCAATTCGGGAATTCACAGCTGGGAAGACCTGCGTGGCAAGACGGTGGTGGTGCCGCGCAACACGCCGATGGTGAAGCAGATTGAAGAGCGCAGCAAAATCCGCTCTCTCGACATCAAAGTCGTGGAAGTGGCCTTTAACGAGGAGGCCTTCGACAGCGTGGAAAAGGGCAAGGCGGATGCCTTCGTGATGGAAGATGTGCTGTTGCGGCGCTATCTGCTGTCGGTGCCGCATCCGGAGCGTTACACGATGGTCGGCGAGTCGCTTTCGCTGGAGCCCTACGGCATCATGATGCGCAAGGGCGATCCGGAGTTCAAGCGTTACGTGGATTTGCAGATGGTGAAGATTGTCCGGTCGGGCGAAATTTTCAAGCTGTATGACCGCTGGTTCATGCAGCCCATCAGCGCCACGATCCCGGCGATGAATATGCCGATGGGGTATCTGCTGCGTGATACGCTGCGCTACCCGACGGATAAAGTCGCGGATGAATGAATTTGGCGGAATTTCCGCATGAAATAACGGTTTTTGAGCTGCATTCTGCGATGCAGGAAAGTTTTAGGAAACTAAGGTAATTTAAAGGCAAAATAGCCTCTTTTCAGGAATGAAGACTATTTTTGAAGAATGGCTTTTGGTACACTACGTAAAAATTTTTCCAGGAGGTCACATGAAGTTATTAAAGCTAGCAGGGGTATTGGTTGGGGCAAGTGTTTTGATGGGCTCGGTCCATGCTGAAGAGTTCACCGGTCGTCTGAAGAAAATCAAAGAAACCGGTACGCTGACACTGGGTGTGCGCGATGCCTCGATCCCGTTCTCCTACCTCGATGACAAGCAATCGTACCAAGGTTACTCGATCGACCTGTGCCTGAAGGCGGCAACAGCGATCCAGAAGAAGCTGGGTCTGACTTCGCTGAACGTGAAGATGGTTCCTGTGACTTCGGCAACCCGTATCCCGCTGATCGCCAACGGCACAACCGACATCTCTTGCGATTCGGCTACCAACAACATGGAACGTCAGAAGCAAGTTGCTTTCGCCGTGACCGAGTTCGTGACAGCCAACCGCTTCCTGTCGAAGAAAGCCGCCAACCTGAAGACGCTGGACGACCTGAAGGGCAAGACCATCGTGTCGACCTCCGGTACTTCCAACCTGAAGCAAATCACTACGCTGAACACCGAGCGCAACCTGGGTATGAACATCCTGGCCGCCAAGGACCACGCCGAAGCTTTCCTGATGGTTGAAACCGGCCGTGCAGTCGCGTTCGTGATGGACGATATTCTGTTGTCCTCGCTGGCAGCCAACTCCAAGGCGCCCGGCGACTACGTGGTTTCCAGCGAAGCGCTGTCGGTTGAGCCGTACGGCCTGATCCTGCCATTGGGCGACACCGCGTTCAAGAAGGTTGTCGACGATGCGATGATCAACGTCTACAAGGGCGACGACATCAAGAAGATCTACGCCAAGTGGTTCCAATCGCCTATCCCGCCAAAGGGTGTCAACCTGAACGTGCCGATGAGCCCGCAACTGCAAGCCGTCTTTGCCAAGCCTACCGATTCCGGCGAACCATCTGCTTACGCAGCTGTGCCGGAAGCGCAAAAGCAATCTTCGAAGAAGAAATAAGCTTCAGAAGTGAGTCAGAAGTACAGCATTTGATTGCTGTACAGCATGAAAAACGAAACGGGGGAGTTGTCCCCCGTTTTGTTTAAGTTGGCGAAGAAAGCAAGACCTGCTCAGAAAACCGTGTTTTACCTCTGTGTAAACCGGCGCAGGCCGCCTGGGAGTGCCGTGGCAATGCGGCATTCCTGATCGCAAACGAGTCGAGACGAGAAGACGAGGGCATCTATGCATTACAACTGGAACTGGGGCATATTCTGGGAGCAGTCTCCCGATGGCATCCCCTACATCGATACATTACTGATCGGCCTGAAATGGACCATCGCCACGGCCGTACTGGCCTGGATCATGGCGCTGGTTCTCGGCACGATCGTCGGCACCATCCGCACGACCCAGAAACCCTGGGCCGTCCGCATCGCCAACGGCTACGTTGAGCTGTTCCGCAATATTCCGCTGCTGGTCCAGATGTTTCTCTGGTACTTCGTGATGCCGGAACTGGTGCCTGCCGCCGTGGGCGACTGGCTCAAGAGCTTGCCGGAAGCATCGTTCGTCACCGCTTTCCTGGCGCTGGGTTTCTTTACCTCGTCGCGGGTTGCCGTGCAGGTGAGCACCGGTATCAACGCCTTGCCGCGCGGCCAACGCATGGCCGGCGCCGCACTGGGCCTGACGCCTGTGCAGACTTACCGCTACGTGCTGTTGCCGATGGCTTTTCGCATCATCATCCCGGCCCTGACCAACGAGTTTGCCGCGATCATCAAGAACAGCTCGGTGGCCCTGACCATCGGCCTGGTGGAGCTGACGGCGGCGACTTACTCGATGCGCGAATTCACGTTCCAGACGTTTGAATCGCTCACCGGCGCCACCGTCATCTACATCATCATTTCCGTTATTGCGCTGCTGCTGGCGCGCATCCTGGAAAAAGTTACCGCCGTGCCAGGTTACATCACGACCGGCAGCTCCAGTACGGGAGGTCATTAAACTATGTTTTCCAATTTCGACTTCGATATCATTCAGCGTTCGTGGTTCTACCTGATTACGACCGGCCTGAAGTTCACGCTGGTGCTGACCATCACTGCGATGGTCGGCGGCATCATCCTCGGCACCTTGCTGGCGATGATGCGCTTGTCCAGCAACAAGCCGCTGTCTTTCGTGGCAACCACCTACGTCAACCTGATCCGCTCGGTGCCGCTGGTGCTGGTGATTTTCTGGTTCTACTTCCTGGTGCCGTTCATCGGCGCCTGGGTGATCGGCGCCAACGAACCGATCCAGGTCGGCGCGTTCCAGTCGGCGCTGATTACCTTCATCTTGTTTGAGGCGGCGTACTACTGCGAAATCATGCGTTCAGGCATTCAGTCGATCCCGCGCGGCCAGGTGTTTGCAGGCTACGCCATCGGCATGAACTACTGGCAGATGATGGGCAACGTGGTGCTGCCGCAGGCTTTCCGCAACGTGACGCCGATCCTGCTGACCCAAACCATCGTGCTGTTCCAGGACGTGTCGCTGGTGTACGTGCTGGGTTCGGTGCCGGACTTCGTGACCAGCGCCTCCAAGATCGCTCAGCGTGACGGCCGTCTGGTGGAAATGTACCTGTTCGTCGCCGTGGTCTACTTTGTGCTCAGCTTCGTGCTGTCGCAAACCGTGAAGCGCTTCCAGCACAAGATCGCCATCATTCGCTAACCGACACCCGCCGGCCAGCGCTTATCAGATGCGTGGCCGGCTGATACCGTATTCAGGAATTAGGAGAAATAAATGATTGAACTCAATAACGTCAGCAAGTGGTACGGCAGCTTCCAGGTTCTGACCGATTGCACCACCAGCGTCGCCAAGGGCGATGTGGTCGTGGTCTGCGGTCCGTCGGGTTCGGGCAAGTCGACGCTGATCAAGACCGTCAACGGCCTGGAGCCGTTCCAGAAGGGCACGATCACCGTTGACGGCGTGTCCGTCGGCGATCCGAAGACCAACCTGTCGAAACTGCGCGCGCGCATCGGCATGGTGTTCCAGAACTTTGAACTGTTCCCGCATCTGTCGATCCGCGAAAACCTGACCATCGGCCAGGTCAAGGTGCTGGGCCGCAGCGTGGACGAAGCGACCGAAAAGGGCTTGAAGTATCTGGACCGCGTCGGCCTGATCGCACAAAAAGACAAATTCCCGGGCCAATTGTCCGGCGGCCAGCAGCAACGTGTGGCGATTGCCCGCGCGCTGTCGATGGACCCGATCGCGATGCTGTTCGACGAACCGACATCGGCGCTCGACCCTGAAATGATCAATGAAGTGCTGGACGTCATGGTCGGCCTGGCGCAAGAAGGCATGACCATGATGGTCGTGACCCACGAAATGGGCTTTGCGCGCAAGGTTGCCAACCGCGTCATCTTCATGGACAAAGGTCTGGTGGTGGAAGACTGCAAGAAGGAAGACTTCTTCGGTTCGCCACGCTCGGAACGCGCGCGCGACTTCCTGGCCAAGATCATTACGCACTAAGACGCTGAAGCCGCCGGAGGCGGAGCGCCTTGTCTGCGCTCCGGATTTTGCTCTGGCAAGCTCAGTCGTTCAACGAAAACCGCCCGGTTCAGGCCGCGGCGGTTTTTGTTTTTTGGATGGCGTTTGAAGACGGGTGTTTGAGGTGCCGCAATTCGGGTGCGGCAGCCCTTGCGGTAAAATAGCGGGATTTCGTGCGCTTGGCACGAGCACTAATTCAGAGGAAGAGAAGAGCGATGAGCGACGTAGTGACCATTACCCGTCCGGACGACTGGCATTTGCATTTGCGCGACGGCGCGACCCTGGCAAGCGTATTGCCGCATACCGCTCATCAATTCGCGCGCGCGATCATCATGCCGAATCTGAAGCCGCCGGTCACAACCACCGAGCAGGCCGGCGCCTACCGCGACCGCATCCTGGCGGCGCTGCCGGCCGGCGTGCAGTTCGAGCCGCTGATGGTGCTCTACCTGACCGACAACACGCCGCCGGAAGAAATCCGCAAGGCCAAGGCGAGCGGCTTCGTGAAGGCCGTCAAGCTGTATCCGGCCGGCGCCACCACCAATTCCGATGCCGGCGTCACCGATCTGCGCAAGTGCTACAAGACGCTGGAAGTCTTGCAGGAAGTCGGCATGCCTTTCCTGGTGCACGGCGAAGTCACCGATCCGGCGATCGATATCTTCGATCGCGAAGCCGTCTTCATCGACCGCGTCATGACGCCGCTGCGCAAGGATATGCCGGAGCTGAAGGTCGTCTTCGAACACATCACCACCAAAGACGCCGCCGACTATGTCATGGCTTCAGAAGGCCCGACTGCGGCGACGATCACTGCGCATCACCTGCTGTACAACCGCAACGAAATCTTCAAGGGCGGTATTCGTCCGCATTACTACTGCCTGCCTGTCCTGAAGCGCGAGACCCATCGCCAGGCGCTGGTGGCCGCAGCGATTTCCGGCAGCGACAAGTTCTTCCTCGGTACGGATTCCGCGCCGCACGCCAAGGGCTTGAAAGAGCACGCCTGCGGTTGCGCCGGCTGCTACACCGCGCTGCACGCGCTGGAGCTGTATGCGCAAGCTTTCGACCAGGCCGGTGCGCTGGACAAGCTCGAAGCCTTCGCCAGCTTCAACGGCCCGGCCTTTTACGACTTGCCGCGCAACGAAGGTACGGTGACCTTGCGCCGCGAGAACTGGACCATTCCCGCCGAGTTGCCGATGGGCGACGCGACGGTTGTGCCGCTGAATGGCGGCGAAACAATCAATTGGAAAATGGCCTGAGCGGTATCGCCTGTTTCAGCGTTTACCTGGCATTCATTTTTACTGGAATCCGTATCCATGCAATTCGTCGATCGACTGATCACTGATCTGGACAAGGCCTTGCGCGTCGTCAGCGGCGTGGTGGCGTCATCGCGTCCGAACCCGGCGTCGCAGATTGGCGAGGCTGCCATGAGCGACGTCGAAAAGCTGCACAGCGCGGGCCTGATGCGCGTCAATCATGTCGGCGAAGTGTGCGCACAGGCTTTGTACGATGCCCAGGGCCGCTTTGCCCAGGCGCAGGCGCTGAAGCAGCAGTTTGCGCATGCGGGCATCGAAGAAGAAGATCACCTGGCGTGGACCGCCGAGCGCCTGCGTGAGCTCGGCTCACACATCAGCCTGCTCAATCCCCTGTGGTACGCCGGCTCTTACGTGCTGGGCACGATTGCCGCGCGCGTGGGCGATGCGCGCAATCTCGGCTTTGTCGCCGAGACCGAGCGCCAGGTCGAATTGCATCTGATCAGCCATCTGGAAAAATTGCCGCCGCAAGACGCCAAATCGCGCGCCATTGTCGATCAGATGCGCAAGGACGAAGTCGAGCACGGCGAGGCGGCCAAAGCATTGGGGGCGGCAGAGATGCCGGCGCCGATTCGCGGGGTCATGAAAATGATGTCCAAAGTCATGACCACGGTGGCTTACCGGATATAAAGAACAGGGCGCGAAGCCCTGTTTTGCTGTGCGTCCCCGATTTCGCCGATGGTGGCGAAGAAGGGAAAAGGGGAGGGGCGCTGCTTATTGTTGCGCCTGAACCTGCACTTCATCGCTCAGATCGTCCACGATCTCGAACGAGTGTGTCATTTCCGCAGTTTTCTCCAGCATGATCGATGCCGAACAATATTTGTCATGCGACAACTTGATGGCGCGTTCGACAACGTTGGTCTTCAGGTTGCGGCCGCGCACCGTGAAGTGGAAATGGATCTTGGTAAAGACCTTGGGATCCTGTTCCGCACGTTCCGACTTCAGTGTCACTTCGCAGCCGCGAATATCCTGGCCGCTTTTGCGCAAAATCACCACCACATCATAAGCCGTGCAGCCGCCGGTGCCGAGCAGCACCATTTCCATCGGGCGCGGCGCCAGGTTGCGGCCGCCGCCGTCCGGGGCGCCATCCATCGCCACCACGTGGCCCGAGCCGGTTTCAGCCAAGAAGGTCATGCCGGAAAGACCGGTCCAGCGTACTGTGCATTCCATGTGCGTTCTCGCAGGGTAATTAGAGGGAGGCGGCTATTGTAGCTTTTTCGGGAAATGTGGTTGGCATCGCGTTGGGATTGGCAGAGATGAAATAGGCAAAAAAATGCATATTGCACAGCAACAAAAATACTTACTTTCCTTTAACTTTTAATTGCGTCACATAGGAGAAATTAAATCTTGCGCTGCACAATTCCGTTTGCTATATTGAATTCACTGATTGACGTTTCCGACGCAATCAAACCGAGTCTCCTCCACCCTCCTCCTTTGGTGTGGATTTAAACCCGAAACCATCGTTTCGGGTTTTTTTTGTCCGTAGCAATCCTGCCCTTTGCGGATATTTTCATAGACGAATGTGCGGAAAAGCCCGCGGCGCGCGGCGCGGCGAAGAAAGGGTTTGACGCTAAGTCCTTGAAAAGGCTATAATTCTCGGCTTTCCGTGCGCTCTGGAAAGACAACAAGGAAGAGTCTGCGTCGGTATGACGACACAAAGTATCGTTTCGGTAGCCGCAGAACCGCCAAATTGAGCGTTTATTTAATTACATTAGGAAGTCATCATGAAAACCTTTTCCGCTAAAGCCCATGAGGTAAAGCGCGAGTGGTTCGTGATTGACGCGACGGACAAAGTCCTCGGACGTGTTGCCAGCGAAGTGGCACTCCGACTGCGCGGCAAGCACAAACCAGAATTTACTCCGCACGTCGACACGGGCGATTTCATCGTCGTGATCAATGCCGGCAAACTGCGTGTCACTGGCACCAAAGCAACTGAAAAGACGTACTACCGTCACAGCGGCTACCCAGGCGGCATCTACGAAACCAATTTCCTGAAAATGCAACAGCGTTTTCCAGGTCGCGCGCTGGAAAAAGCGGTCAAGGGCATGCTGCCTAAGGGCCCGCTCGGCTACGCGATGATCAAGAAGCTGAAGGTTTATGCAGATGGCAACCATCCGCACGCTGCTCAGCAACCTAAAGCACTCGAACTCTAAGGAATAGACATGATCGGTAACTACAATTACGGAACCGGCCGTCGCAAGAGTGCAGTGGCTCGCGTTTTCATCAAGTCCGGCTCGGGCAAGATCGTCGTCAACGGCAAGCCAGCGAATGAATATTTTTCGCGCGAAACCGGTCTGATGGTGATTCGTCAACCTCTGGAACTGACCAACAACGTCGAACGTTTCGACATCATGGTCAACGTCCACGGCGGCGGTGAATCCGGCCAGGCTGGTGCTGTTCGTCACGGCATCACCCGCGCTCTGATCGACTACGATGCAACACTGAAGCCGGAACTGTCCAAGGCAGGTTTCGTTACTCGTGATGCACGTGAAGTCGAACGTAAGAAGGTTGGTCTGCGCAAAGCACGTCGCGCAAAGCAATTCTCGAAGCGTTAATCACGACGCGTGCTGTTTTTCAGCACATCGAAAAGCCGCCGGCGACAAGCCTGGCGGCTTTTTGCATTTTGTGGCCTGTTTTGTACGGATATCTGAGATGCTATCGCGCGTCGCAGTTCGTTGCCGCGGTCATGCGACCGGGTTGCATTTCGGTATCAAAGTCATTTTTCCGCCTTATTCGCGCTTTGAATCGGTGCAGTTTGGGGTAATGTGACAGAAATATTCTCCTGTTAAAATAAAACGCTCTCGGGCACGCTCTTTCAGCAAGGAAAAAACATGATCAAGGTAGGTATCGTCGGCGGCACAGGATACACAGGCGTGGAGTTGCTGCGCATATTCGCCACCCACCCGCAAGTGCAATTGCAGGCAGTGACATCGCGCAAAGAAGATGGCATGCCGGTCGCTGACATGTACCCATCGCTGCGCGGTCGCGTGGATATCGCGTTTTCCTCGCCTGACAACGCCCGGCTGACCGAGTGCGACGTGGTTTTCTTCGCCACGCCGCACGGCGTTGCCATGGCGCAGGCGCCGGAGTTGCTGGCCGCCGGCGTCAAGGTGATCGATCTGGCGGCGGACTTCCGCCTGCAAGACATCGCCGCGTTCGAGAAGTGGTACAAGATGCCGCACAGCTGCCCTGAGCTGCTGAAAGAAGCGGCTTACGGCCTGCCGGAACTGAATCGTGAAAATATCAGGAAGGCGCGCCTGATCGGCAACCCCGGTTGCTATCCGACCACCATGCAGCTGGGTTATGCGCCGCTGCTGAAGGCCGGCGTGATCGATGCATCGCATCTCATCGCCGACTGCAAATCGGGCGTGTCGGGCGCCGGCCGCAAGGCCGAGATCGCCACCCTGTTTTCGGAAGCATCGGACAATTTCAAAGCCTACGGCGTCTCGGGCCACCGCCATTCGCCGGAAACGCTGGAGCAGTTGGGCAAGCTGACCGACGACAAGGTCGGTCTGCTGTTCACGCCGCATCTGGTGCCGATGATCCGCGGCATGCATTCCACGCTGTATGCGCGCCTGATCAAGGACATCGACAACGCCGCATTGCAGGCCTTGTTCGAAGACGCCTACAAGAACGAGCCTTTCGTTGACGTCATGCCGTTCGGTTCGCATCCGGAAACACGCACCACGCGCGCTTCCAACATGCTGCGCATTGCCTTGCATCGTCCGGACAACGGCGACACCGTGGTCGTGCTGGTGGTGCAGGACAACCTGGTCAAGGGTGCGTCCGGCCAGGCGGTGCAATGCATGAACCTGATGTTCGGACTGGAAGAAACCACCGGTCTGATGCACGTCCCGGTTTTGCCGTGAAATATAAGTTATGGGTGCGGCGCATGTCGATTTCTGCGCCGAAGATGACCATCAAGCGCCACATGCCGTGGCCGCTGCGCGCGCTGATCCTGGTGGTGGTAATCGCCGTCGGCGGTGCGATGGCGATGTGGGCTTACGACCTCGGGCGCAATAATTTTTCGGGTTTGAACCCGGACGGCATGCGCGACCACGTGGAGGTGCTGTCGGAGCAGGTCAAGAAGCTCAATGCCGAGCGCGATCAGTTTTCGACGACGGCCAATGCGGCCGAAAGCCAGCTCAATATCGAGCGTTCGGCGCAGGCGCAGCTGGCGGGGCAGATCAAGACACTGGAGGCGGAAAATGCTAAGCTGAAGGAAGATCTCTCTTTCTTCCAAAGCTTGCTCCCGACCAACGTTGGCGCCGATGGCGTCACCATCCAGAGATTGAAAGCCGAGATTGTCGCGCCGAACCAGGTGCGGTATCAGTTGCTCGCCATTCAGGGCGAAAAAGGCCGTCAGTTCGTGGGGAATTTGCAGTTCAGCGTAACGGTGTTGCAGAGCGGCAAAAGTGTTACTATCAACTTCCCCGAGCAAAATGCCACGGATCTCGCGCGCTATAAGCTCGCATTCAAGTATTATCAACGGGTTGACGGAGTGTTAACGCTTCCCGAAGGTGCAACCATCAAGGCGATTCAGGCTCGCGTTCTCGAAAGAGGCCAGATGCGAGCTCAGCAATCCGTGAATTTGTGAGGTGAATCATGTTGGGACGTAAATCCAAAAGCACCATCGACAGCCTGATCGGCATTTCGACCAGTATCCATGGCGACGTCCATTTCAAGGGCGGCCTGCGCATTGACGGCCATATCAAGGGCAATATCAACGCCGAAGCAGGGCAGCCAAGCGTGCTGGTCATTTCCGAGCACGCCAAGATCGTCGGCGAGATTCGCGCCGTGCATCTGATCGTCAACGGCGAAATCATCGGCGACGTCCATTCGGTCGAGCTACTTGAATTGCAGCCGAAAGCCCGCATAACTGGAGATGTCTATTACAAGGCTCTGGAAATGCACGGCGGCGCGCTGGTGTCCGGCAAGCTCAGCCACGGTCAGACCGAAGAGGCGCCGGTGCTCAAACTGGCGGCTTCGGCCGGCGGCGATGCATGAATTCTCCACAGGCCTTATAATCACTCCATTGTCCGCTGATTAGCAGGAGCTTAATATGAATGCCGTTGCAGAAATTACAGAAACCTCGTTTCCCGCCCCCATGGTCTTTTCCGATAGCGCCGCCGCCAAGGTTGCGCAATTGATCGAAGAAGAAGGCAACCCCGACCTGAAGCTGCGCGTATTCGTGCAAGGCGGCGGTTGCTCGGGCTTCCAGTACGGTTTCACCTTCGATGAAATCGTCAACGAAGACGACACCACCATGACCAAGAACGGCGTTCAGTTGCTGATCGACTCGATGAGCTATCAGTACCTGGTCGGCGCAGAGATCGACTACAAGGACGATCTGGAAGGCGCGCAATTCGTGATCAAGAACCCGAACGCAACGACCACTTGCGGTTGCGGTTCGTCGTTCTCGGCTTGATTCGCCAGGACATCTGATCGGGAAACAACAGTTTCAGCAGTTTTTCCTCACGTAAAAAAGGACGCTTAAGCGTCCTTTTTTATTTCCTGCGTTACTTGCCGACGTTATTTGATCGTTGCGAAAGCAGTGCGCGCAGCGGCGATGGTCGCGTCAATCACGGCATCGTCATGCTGGGCCGACACGAATCCCGCTTCGAACGCCGACGGCGCCAGATAGACGCCCGCATCCAGCATGGCGTGGAAGAACACGTTGAACTTGTCCTTGTTGCCCTGCATGACTTCAGCATAGCTGGCGGGGACGGCCGGTGCGAAGTACAGGCCGAACATGCCGCCCACGGTATCGGCCGAGAATGTCACGTTGGCGGCCCTGGCAGCCTCGCAGAGGCCATCGGCGAGCTTGCGCGTCTGTGTGCTCAGCTTGGTGTAGAAATCGGCTTCCTGGACGATCTGCAGCGTTGTCAGGCCTGCCGCGACGGTCACCGGGTTGCCGGACAGGGTGCCGGCCTGATACACGCCGCCCAGCGGCGCCAGGTGCTTCATGATGTCGGCGCGACCGCCAAAGGCCGCAACCGGCAAACCGCCGCCGATGACCTTGCCCAGCGCGGTCAGATCCGGCGTGATGCCAAATAGCGACTGAGCGCCGCCCAGTGCCACGCGGAAGCCAGACATGACTTCGTCGAAAATCAGAATGGCGCCGTACTCGGTGCAGAGGCGGCGCATGGTGTGCAGGAATTCCGGTGTTGCACGCACCAAGTTCATGTTGCCGGCGATCGGCTCGACGATCACGCAGGCGATTTCATTGCCGGCGGCCTTGAACGCGTCTTCCAGCTGCTGTGTGTTGTTGTAATCCAGCACCAGCGTGTGCTTGACGAAATCTTCCGGCACGCCGGAGGAGGTCGGATTGCCGAACGTCAGCAAGCCGCTGCCGGCCTTGACCAGCAAGGAATCGGCATGACCGTGGTAGCAGCCCTCGAATTTGACGATCTTGTCGCGTTTGGTGGCGCCGCGCGCCAGGCGCAGGGCGCTCATGGTGGCTTCGGTGCCGCTGGACACCAGGCGCACCTGCTCGATCGACGGCACCAGCTTGCAGATTTCCTCCGCCATCTCGATTTCGCCTTCGGTCGGTGCGCCGAAACTCAGTCCGCGCGCGGCGGCTTCCTGCACCGCTTGCACGACCCTGGGATGGGCGTGGCCGACAATTGCCGGCCCCCAGGAGCCGATGTAGTCGATATAGCGGCGGTCTTCGGCATCCCAGAAATACGGACCTTGCGCTTTGGTGATGAAGCGCGGCGTGCCGCCGACCGAGCGGAAGGCGCGCACCGGCGAGTTGACGCCGCCGGGTGTAGTTTGCTGAGCGCGGGCGAACAGGGATTCGTTGGTAGTGCCGGAGCTTTTCTGGTTCATACGAGAAGGTGGGTGAAGTAGTCGGTTCAGTTGGTTTCGTCCGATTCGCGCGCCCAGAAGTAGCGGTCGGGAATCAGTTTGCCCATGCCCAGGCGTTGCGCATGGGCAAGAGCGGCAAGGGTGAATTCCTGGGCTTCGGAGACCGCCTCGGGAATTTCCAGGCCATTGGCCAGCATGGCGCAGATGGCTGCGGACAAGGTGGTGCCGGCGCCGGTAAACGAGCCCGGCAGGCGCTGCCAGCTGTCGCGGCGGATGATGCCGGTGTTGTCGAACAGCGCATTGACGACTTCGTGAATCTCGCCCGGCATGCCGGTGACGAAGAGATATTCGCAGCCCATTTCTACGATGCGCGTGGCGTCCAGCTGCAAGGCGTCGCCCGGCACCGGTTCGCGCCAGGTTTCCGCCAGGCGGTTCAGTTCCACCGCAGAGGCCAGCAGCAGCGTGGTCTGAGGGATCAGCAGCTCGCGAATGGCGATCAGATTGTCGTCGTCATCGCCGTCCTGTGCGGGCATGGCGGTGATGAAAGGATCCAGAATCAGCGGAATGTCGGGATAATCGGAGACGATCTCGGCGATGGCCGAAATGTTCTCGATGCTGCCGACCGCGCCGACCTTGAATGCCGCTACCGGCATGTCTTCGAGAATGACGCGGGCCTGATCGGCCATCCAGTCGACGTCGATGATCTGGATGTCCTCGATACGCGCCGTATCGCTGACCAGCAGCGAGGTAATGATGGACAGGCCGTGGCAGCCCATGGCGGCGAAGGTTGCCAGGTCGGCCTGGATGCCCGTCGCCCCGACCGGGTCGGCTGCGCCAAAAGTTAATATCAAGGGAGAAGTTTGGTTTTGCACGACGAGTAGATTAAGATATCTGGTTTACCATTTTACTTGATTGATTTGAGGGATAGTCAGCCGTGAGCGATAGCAAAACAGAATTTAAGACCTGGATGTGCCTGATCTGTGGTTGGATCTACGACGAAGAAGCCGGCCTGCCGGACGAAGGCATTGCTCCCGGCACGCGCTGGGAAGACGTGCCGATCAACTGGACCTGCCCGGAATGCGGCGCCCGCAAGGAAGATTTCGAGATGGTCGCCCTCTAAACCTGCAATCCATCCGCAGCAGACTTTTGCTGCTTCGACAGGCCTGCTTTTCCGCCAAATGAGGGGGGAAGGCAGGCCTGTTCCGTTTTATAGCTTGTGTACATTTTGCTATAGTCGGCTAACCAGCCCTGATCAGGTGCTATCCCGGAGGGACATCAATGCCCGATATTGCACCGCCAGCCCCTCTCACTATCCTGGTCATCGACGACAGCGACACCATACGACGTTCCGCCGATCTGTTTTTGCGTCAGGCCGGCCACCATGTCATGCTGGTTGCGGACGGCTTCGATGCGCTTGCAGCAATCACCGAAAATAGCCCGGATCTGATTTTCTGCGACATTCTGATGCCCAGGCTCGATGGTTACCGGACTTGTGCATTAATTAAAAAAAATGCAAGATTTCATGCAACTCCGGTCATTATGCTGTCGTCCAAGGACGGTCTGTTTGATCGGGCACGCGCCGCAGTGGTCGGCGCGACCGCATTCATGACCAAGCCATTTTCGCAGGCGGGCCTGCTGGAGGCTGTCAATACCCATGCGAAAGGGCGTCGCCCAGCCATTGCGTCCTGATCAGCGTATTTTTCAAGCATGGAGCAAGGGCTCAATGAAAATAAAGAAAATACTTGTCGTCGACGATTCGCCAACAGACCGTTACCTGCTGGCGGATATCCTCATTAAACAGGGATTCGAAGTCGAGACTGCGGATGACGGCGATGTCGCGCTGAACAAGATGCGCCTGTTCGAGCCGCAGTTGATTTTCATGGATATCGTCATGCCGGGGAAAAACGGTTTCCAGATTACGCGGCAGATTGCGCGCGATCCTGATCTGAAACACATTCCGGTGATCATGTGCAGCATCAAGGGGCAGGAGACGGATCGCATCTGGGCGTTGAGCCAGGGCGCGAGCGACTATATCGTCAAACCGGTGGACGCCGACGAGCTGCTGGTAAAAATCGCAGCCGTTGTGCAATGAGCGCTCTTGCGGTCGCCGGCAAGATGGAAGAAGAGGATCGATGATGCAAGAAGAGGCAGCGAACTCACTCCCGGCGCAATGGAAGAGCAGTCGCCTGCGTGAATTCCAGGCGCGCCTGCTGGACCGTATTGGGGAAGCACGAGACGGCATCGGCATGCGCGACAGCCGGCTCGGCGTCGTCGTCGGAGAGCGCCATTATCTGCTTGACCTGCGTGAAGCAAGCGAAATCGTCAATCCCATGCCGGTGACCAAAGTGCCGCTGACCAAAGATTGGTACCTGGGTCTTGCCAATGTGCGCGGCAACCTGATCGGCGTGGTCGATCTGGATCGCTTCTTTGGCGGCGAACTGCAGGCGCGCAGCAAGGACAATCGCGTGATCGTCGTCTCTGCGGCATTGTCCGGCACCGCCGGATTCGTGGTGTCGCGTGTGCTCGGTTTGCGCCATCTTCAGGAAATGAGCCCGCAGGAAGACGAAGATGGCGGTGACGTGTCGGAAATCATCAAAGGAAAGCGCTATCTCGATCGCAGCCGGCAGGAGTGGGTAGAGATCAGCCTCGCCGCAGTCATCAACGATGCGCGGTTTTTGCAGGTCGGTCTGTAACGTGAAGTTCTATCCCGCTGGCGCTGGCGAGCGGGTCATCAGGAGTCTGAGTTATGGCATTCAAGCTGCCGCGGTTGTCAAAAAACAAAACGGCTGCGCCTGCGGAGAAACGGGCGAGTGTGACAACAACTGTCAGTTCCAGGGCAGAAAAATACATGCAACGCTATCAGCACACGCGCCTGCCTTTTATCGGCAGGCACTCTTTGCGTGCGCAGACGCGTATCTTGCTGCTGTTGCTGATTCTCGCGCTGATTTCGACGTTTTTCTTCCTTTGGCTGGGATCCAAACACTACATTCACGCCAGTCTTCAGGCGCATATCACCAGCGATCTGGTCATGCATTCGCAACGCATAGGCAAGGCGGTGCCCAACGCCATTCAAGGCAATCGGGAAGCCTTCACTCAGTTGAGCGAAAGCCGCCGGGAATTCAACCAGGGCATGAACGTACTGATGCTGGGCGGCGAGTATCAGGGGTACACCATCCGCAAGCCCGAGCCGGACATGCGGGTGGTGCTGGCCGATGTCCAGAAGATCTGGAGCCACACCGACAAAGCGGCCGCTACCGTACTCAAGCTGCAGCCTGAACTCACAGGATTCGGCGTCACGCTGGCGCGCTTGCGTTTGCTTTCCCCCAATCTGCTGGATCTGAGCGAACAGATTTCCATGCTGCAGTCGCAAGGCGGCAATTCTCCGCGCGAGGTGGCCGCTGCCGGCCAACTGGTGCTGCTGACGCTGCGGCTGGGGCGCAGCGCCAACGAATTTCTTACCTCCGAAGGCGTCAACCCCGAAACCGCCTTCCTGCTCGGCAAAGACGTCAACACCTTTCGCGACATCATCGACGGCTTCCTGAACGGCAGCGAAATTCTCGGCCTGACCGCGGTGCGCGACAAAGACGTGCGCGACAAGCTGAACGAACTGGGCAAGGTATTCGGCGAATATCAGCCGCTGGTCGCCAATATTCTCGGCAATCTGCAAAACTTCATCGCCGCCAAACAATCCGAACAGTTGGTGTTCCTCGAGAACGAGACGCTGAAACAGCATCTCACCGTTTTGCAAAACGACTACCGGCTGGCGCAGGAGACGCGTTCCTGGACGTTCTGGATCATGCTGTTGTCCATGGCGACTGCGCTGATTTGCGGCATCGGCATTGCCTGGGTGCAGTTGCAAAGCAGCCGGCGCAATGCCGAAGAAGCCGAGCTGCGGCGCCAGGAAGCGGAAGCGCAACGGCTGCATGCGCAACAGCAGGAAGAGCGCGCCATGCGCACCAACGCCATCAATCAGGTCGCCATCTTGCGTCTGATGAACGAATTGCAAAAAGTGGCCGATGGCGACCTGACGGTGCATACCACCGTGTCGGAAGACATCACCGGCGCGATTGCCGACTCCGTCAACTACACCGTCGAGGCTTTGCGCGGTCTGGTCGGCCAGGTAACGCGCACGGCTTCGCAGGTGGCGGCGGCATCCAATCAGGTCCGGAGCAATGCCGAGGAACTGACCGCCGCAGGCCAGACCCAGGCGCGCAGAATCCTCGAAACCGGTCAGTCCATGCTCGAAATGTCGATCCAGATTACCGACGTCTCGACATCGGCAAACAAATCTGCCGACGTCGCGCGGCATTCCGTGGTGGTGGCCGAACGCGGCGCCAAGGCGGTGGAAGATGCCGTCAAGGGCATGAACGAAATCCGCGAACAGATTCAGGAAACATCGAAACGGATCAAACGCCTGGGGGAATCCTCCCAGGAGATCGGCGAAATCACGGAACTGATCTCCGACATTACCGAGCAGACCAATGTGCTCGCGCTGAATGCGGCAATCCAGGCAGCTTCCGCAGGGGAGGCGGGACGCGGCTTTTCAGTGGTGGCGGAGGAAGTGCAGCGCCTGGCGGAACGTTCCAGCGCCGCGACCCGTCAGATCGGCGCGCTGGTGCGCATGATTCAGACCGACACGCACGATGCCGTCGCCGCGATGGAAAAATCGACCGCCGGCGTGGTCGAAGGCGCCAAGCTGTCCGATGCCGCCGGCGCTTCGCTGTCGGATATCCGGCGCGTGTCCAACCAACTGGCGGAGCTGATTCAGGATATTTCTTCGTCAACGGGAAATCAGGCGACATCGGTCAACAGTCTGGCGCAGAACATTCAAAACATCCTCAGTGAGAATGAAAGCATCGAGCAACGCCGCGACGAAGTGGTGTCGTTGTTCAACGAATTGCATGATCTCGCCGAATTGCTCAAGAACTCGGTGTCCCGCTTCCGGGTAACGATTTCCTGACGTCGCCGCCGCAATGCCAAACGTAACGATGTCCCCTGGCGCTATCCCTCCCGACTCCCGCAGTCGGGAGGGGACCGCTGTAGATACAGATGGTGAGCCCGGCAACCTGATTCTGCTTGCGCCGGGGTTGACTGCAGCGATCGCTGATGCATGCAGTGCATTGGACGATGCAAAGACGGAGGCAGATGTCGGGCGGGTGCGTGCCGTCATGCAAAAAATTTACAAAGCCTTGATCTTTGCCGGAGAGTCGCCGCTGGCCGCTTTCGTCAATGCCATCGATCGGGTGCTCGATAATCAACATGAAGGCGGTCCGGGAAGGGTAGCGGCAGATGTTGCAAGAGGTGTTGCAAGAAGCGCTGCAAGAGACGCCTGTCAAGCCTTGCTGCACTATCTGAGGGATCTGGATGACGGCCTGGCGCCGCATCCCCTGTGCTTGTTCGGCGCCTACAAAGCGCTGCTGACGGCCGCAGGGCAGGAAAGAATCCATCCGGTCGATCTGGCTTTTCCGCAGGCCGTCAGCGAGAGCGAGCTCAGGTTTCCGTTTGCCGATGAGGCGGCATCTGCGGCGCAAGTCGATCTGGCGGCTTGCCGGACCGGGTTTGAGAAGGCCTTGCTGAGCTACCTGCGCACATCGGACGCGGGCGACGGTGCGCGACTTTTGCGCGACATGGCCGGTATCGTGGGCAAAGTGAGCAATGCTTCCGCGGTTTCATCTCACTCCGGTTTCTGGCGCATCGTCAGCGCGGCTGTTGCGCTCTTCGCCAACGGCGAGATCCATGTCGATCAATACGCAAAAAAATTCCTCGGACAAATCAACCTGCAATTGCGGCGTCTCGTGAGCGGCGCCTTCGAAGGCGATGCACGCTTGTTGCGCGAAGGCGTCTTCTTTGTTGCGCTGGCGCCAGTGTCGAACGTCGTTGTACAGGCCATCAAGCATGCCAACGCCTTGCCTGATTTGCGGCAGGCGGACTATCAGCATGGGCGTGACGCCACGCCTGACACCGGGCGTATGACCCCGTCTGCTCCGGATCCTCGTGAAACGGCGCTGACGGAATTGGCGACCGCGTTGACGCGTGCCGAGGCGCTGATCGAGAGCAGTTTCAACGGCGAGCGCCGTCACGCAGATATCGCCGACATCATTCGCGACCTTGCCGCCACTGCCGATCGGGTGAAATTGGATGGGCTGGCGGAATTGCTGCGCGCCGATATGCAGCGGATCGAAAAAATCCCCGGCGCAGATGAAGATGAGACGGCGCCCCGGCAATCTCCAGCGATCAGCCGCGCCATCCGTAACCTTGCCGCGTTAAGCCTGTCCTTGCCGCTGATGCGGCATACTTCCGTGATGCCATATCGCGCCAGGCACGAAGATGATCCGGGCAGTGATAGCGACGTTCTGGCGCCGGCCATGCAATTGAAGCCGGTCGAGCAGATATCGCCGGCCGCCGTTGAAAGTGTCGCTGTACTGGAACCGGCCGAAGAAGATCTTGACCTCGAATTGCTCGATATCTTTCTGACCGAAGCCGACGACATCCTGAACACGCTGGGCAAGACCCTGGATGCATCACGCCATGCGCGCAATGACATGGCGCATATTATTGTCCTGCGGCGCGGGTTCCATACGCTCAAAGGCAGTTGCCGTATGGTCGGATTGAACGCCATGAGCGATGGCGCCATGGCGATGGAAAGTTTCTTGAACGACTGGTTGACGGCGGCAGCGCCGGGAACCGACGCCGACTATGCCTTGCTTGACTATGCGAAGCATGAAGTCGCAGTGTGGGTTGACGAGATTCGCGAGAAAGGCAAATCCGGGCGGCGTCCCGATGCGATCGTCTCTGCAGTGGAGAGCGCCAGGCAGAGTGCGCAGGATGCGCTGCTATCCGTCCCGACCATTCGTCTGGGCGATGTCGAAATCCCGCTCCGCCTGCACCAGATTTATTGCGACGAATCGGCGGCCTTGCTGGACACGATGTATTCGCATCTCGCACAATGGGAGCGTACCCTGCCCGGCGTGATTGCTCCGGAAATGCTGCGGGCGACGCATTCACTCAAGAGCAGCTCGGCGTCGGTACGCTTTGCGGTACTTCAGGTGTTGGCGCAGGCGTTGGACGATGTGATGCAGTTTCTGGAGCGCTTCCCAGGGTTGCTTGATGCGGATGTGTGCGCCAGCCTGCTGCAGCTTGTGCGGCAATTGCAAACCATGCAGCAGGCGTTCGCATCCGGCAGGATGCCGCCGGCGCGGGAAGATTTGCAGCAACAACTGCAGGCTATGCTGGACAGCCTGAAGTTGCAGAGCACGGATGCGCCGGCGCCTGGACGACAACATCAGGATGCTGCTCTTGTTGCTCCGCCATCGGCAGGGAACCAGGAATCCGCGACGTCCGGAAAATCTGAAGTACGGGAAGATGGCGGCTCCGAGACATGTATCGATCTGATCGATGAGGAGTTGCTGGAAATCTTTCTGGAAGAGGGGCGCGATCTCCTGCCTCAGATCGGCGAAAGTTTGTACAAGCTGCAAAAGTCGCCGGACGATCGCGGGATTATTCAATATCTCCTGCGTCCCTTGCATACGATCAAGGGCAGCGCGCGCATGGCGGGTGCAATGCGTCTCGGACAGCATATGCACGAACTCGAAACCTGCATCGACGATATGGTGCGCGAAGGAATGCCGTCCGCTGCGCAAATCGACGATTTGCTGGCGCGTTACGATCACGGCTTGCTCCTGTTTGAAGCGCTGGAGACAGCGCCGACACCGGCGCCGCTATCCGTGCCGCAAGCGTTGCCGCCGTCGCCGGCTCCCGTGGCGAACGAGCAATCCAGTCATGCCAATGCAAAGCCGGGACCTCAGATCGTCGCACCGGGCGTCGAGTCCGCCGCGCCGGCCGACACCGATGCCGGTAAAAACATCATCGCTGCGCCGCTGGTGCGTATTCGCGCCGGCATTCTCGACAGCCTGCTCAATCAGGCCGGTGAGATTTCCATTTCGCGCTCGGGGCTGGAATCGGAAGTCAACGTCCTGCGGCAACATCTGGCCGACCTGGGCAGCAACGTCGCGCGCCTGACGACGCAGTTGCGCGAGGTGGAAATTCAGGCCGAGATCCAGATTGCCGCTTCCAATCAGCGGCAGCCGCAGAATCAGCATTTCGACCCGCTGGAGTTCGACCGCTTTACCCATCTGCAGGAAATGACGCGGATGCTGGCCGAGAGCGTCAACGACGTCGCTTCTCTGCAAAAGAACCTGCTGGAGACCGTCGATCACACGCAGAACAGCCTGACGCAGCAAGCCAGGCTGACGCGCGAAATGCAGCAGGAACTGATGCAGGCGCGCATGGTGCAGTTTCGCGGCGTGGAAGAGCGGCTGCACCGGCTGGTGCGTCAGATGGCGAAGGAAACCGGCAAGGAGCTTGAGCTGGAGATTGTCGGAAGTGCCGTCGAGCTGGATCGCAGCATCCTGGAAAAAATGGTCGGGCCGTTCGAACACCTGCTGAGAAACGCTGCGGTGCACGGCATTGAAACTGCCGCGCAGCGGCGCCAAAGCGGCAAGCCGGCGGTCGGACATCTGTCGCTGGAGGTCCGGCAAGAAGGCTACGAAGTCATGATTCGCCTGTCCGACGACGGCCAGGGACTCAATCTGGCGCGCATCCAGGAAAAGGCAGTGCGCCTCGGTCTGATTGATCCCGCTCAGCAACTGTCGGATGCGGAACTGACTGGTCTCATTTTTCAGCCGGGATTTACCACCAGCGCCGACGTGACGGCGATCGCAGGGCGCGGCGTCGGCATGGACGTGGTGCGTTCCGAGATTGCCTCACTGGGCGGTCGCATCAGTATCGATACCGTCGCCGGCAAAGGCGCGACCTTCATCATTCACTTGCCTCTGTCGCTGGCCGTCACGCAGGTGGTGCTGCTGGAGTTGGGAGCGCAGACTTACGGCATTCCCTCGCTGCTGGTCGAACAGGTTTTGCAGTTGAAAGCGGCCGATCAGGCCGAGCTGTTTCGCGAGGGCACGCTGGACTGGCAGGGCCGCAAGTTGCCCATGCACTACCTGCCTGCTTTGCTGGGCGAAGACAAGGGTGTGCCGGCGCAGCAGACTTTGCCGATCCTGGTGGTCAAGAGCGGTCACGACTTTCTTGCCATTCTGGTGGATCGCATCATCGGCAACCGCGAAGTGGTGACCAAGAACATCGGTCCGCAACTGGCGCACATGGTCGGCGTGGTCGGCGCTACCGTGCTGGGCAGCGGCAACATCGCGCTGATCCTCAATCCGATCCAGCTGGCGCAGCGCCATGGCTATCAAAAAGTGCTGCGTCAGCTTGAACCGGCCGCGACGGACCGGGACAGCAGCAAAAAGACCATCCTGGTGGTCGACGATTCCCTGACGGTCAGGCGCGTCATGCAGCGCCTTCTCACGCGCGAGGGCTACCATGTCGTGCTGGCGACCGATGGTGTCGACGCCTTGCACCAACTGCAAGACATGCGCCCCGATATCGCGCTGATCGATATTGAAATGCCGCGCATGGACGGTTTCGATCTGACGCGCAATATCCGCGATATGGACAGCACCGCCACGCTGCCCATCATCATGATCACCTCGCGGACCGCTGCCAAGCACCGCGAGCGTGCGATGGAGCTGGGCGTCAACGAATATCTGGGCAAGCCTTACCAGGACGAGGTCTTGCTGAAAATGATCCGGCAACTGATCGGCGACGAAGGCGAACAATCGGGGGACGGAATCGCCGAGCTGCTGTTTCCGTCGCCGCCCGACGGCGCGGCGCTGCCGCAGGCGGACGCTCCCGGAGCGTGAGCGATTTGCCGAAAAAAAACAGCTATGGTCTAATCTGCCACTTCCTGTCACCTTCTGCCACAAAGGCTGCAGCCATCTCTGACGATTGGGGCATCAAATTAATTCCACTCTGATTTCCATCCTGCTTGCCACGACGATTGCCGGCGTGTTCAGCATCACGGCTGCGGCGATTTTCTCGTTTGCGCTGTTGTCGAAGATGGTCGAACGCCTGGTCAGCCTGTCGGTCGGCATCATGCTGTCGACCTCGCTGCTGCACGCCTTGCCGGAAGCCTTTGAATCCTCGGCCGAGCCGCACAAGCTGTTCGCGGTGCTGCTGGGCGGCCTGCTGGCGTTTTTCCTGCTGGAAAAACTGTCCATCCTGCGGCACTCGCATCATCACGAAGAAGACGGCCACGGCCATCATCACGGTCACGACAAGCACGAAGCAGGCAAGGCCGGCTGGATGATCCTGGTCGGCGACGGCCTGCATAATTTCACCGACGGCATCCTGATCGCGGCAGCTTTCCTGGCCGATCCGCATCTCGGGCTGGTGACCGGCCTGGCCATCATCGCGCACGAAATTCCGCAGGAAATCGGCGACTTCATCGTGCTGCTCAATGCCGGCTTCTCGCGCACCCGCGCCTATGTCTACAACCTGATCTGCAGCCTGATGGCAGTGCTGGGCGGCGTGCTGGGCTACTTCACGCTGGAGCGCGGCATGGAATGGATTCCTTATGTGCTGGTGTTCGCCTCATCGGGTTTCATCTACATCGCCGTCAGCGATCTGATGCCACAAATGCAACGCCGCGCGACGCTGCGCGAAACCATTCCGCAGGTCATCCTGATTGCACTTGGCGTAGCGATCGTGCTGGTGTTGACCAGCCACGCGCACGCACATTGATTACCGATGGTCAGCGCTTCGCCGTGTGGCCGGAGCGGGGTTTGACAGGGCGGCACATCAGCTTGACGACCACGCTGATGACCAGGCCGAAGAAGCCGAGCGTAACAAGCAATGTTTCAAACACGATAGTCCCTTTCTTGTCTTTTTCCTAAGCTCTTGCCGGGATGGCGTGCCGTTACTGTAGTCCCGCCGGCGGCGGCTACGCCAATATCAAATGTGCCCGGCTGTTATCTCAAAACGGCATAGCGGCAGGCGCGGGATCGGTTCACAATGCGGGCACGATGATTTCATTCAAACAGCTCAGGTATTTTGTCGAGATAGTCGCCGCCGGCAGTTACACGCGCGCTTCCGAGCGCCTGTACATTGCCCAGTCTGCGCTGAGCCGGCAGATCAAGGAGCTGGAATCGGACATGGACGTCGTGCTGCTGCGGCGCGACGCCAAGCAGGTTGAACTGACGTCGGCCGGGCAGGAGTTCTACGACAAGGCCCGCAAGATCCTGGAAGACCTGGAGCACGCCATTTCGCAGGCGCGCTACATCGACAAGGGCGAGCGCGGCGCGATTCGCCTGCTGCACTCCAGCTCGGTGCCGCTGTCGCCGCCGCTGGGGCCGTGTCTGAATACGGTATTGGAAGGTTTTCCCGGCGTCACGCTGGAGATCTCGCAAGCTTCGTCGGAACATCAGGCGCTGGAAATCGAAGAAGGGCGCGCCGATCTCGGCCTGGCCCGCGTCCCCATCCTGCGCAAGCATCCGCATCTGGAAACCGTCACCCTGTTTCAGGAAAAGCTGGTGGTCGCGGTGTCCTTGCAGCATCCGCTGGCGCAGCACAGCGTCATCGACATCGCCGCCTTGCGCGACGAGCTGTTCGTGTCGACGCCGCATCGCGATCGCGGCGGCCTGAGTTATCTGGTGGCGGAGCGTTGCATTGCGCATGGCTTCTTTCCCAAGCCGGCGCGCGCCACTTCACGCAAGGCCTCGCTGCTGAGTCTGGTCAACGCCAACTTCGGCATCGCTATCGTGCCAGACAGCATGCGCGCCATCGCCGTCTCCGGCGTGCATTTCATCGATCTGAAGGAAGAGGACTTTCAATCCGCGGTGGTGCTGATGCATCGGCGCGGCGCTTCGGTGATGGTCGATCAGTTTGTGCAGGCTTTTATCGCCGCGCTTGCGCCGGTTGCCGGGCTGCCGGCATCGCCAAAGGCAGCGACGCCGACGTAGATTGTTGCGTTGCCGTCAGGGCTGCGGACCGGTGGCGACCGGACGAGAAGAATCCGAACTCCATTCGCTCCACGACCCAGGATACAGTTTCGCCCCCGGCAAGCCGGCGACTTCCAATGCCAGCAGATTGTGGCAGGCGGTGACGCCCGAGCCGCATTGCATGATGGCGGTTTGCGGGTTGTCGATCACAGCATTCCATTCGGCGCGCAGTGTTTCCGGCGACTTGAAGCGGCCGTCGGCGGCGAGGTTGTCCTTGAAGAAACGGTTTTTCGCACCCGGGATATGGCCGCCGACGGCGTCCAGCGTTTCGTTCTCGCCGCGATAGCGATCTGCTGCGCGGGCGTCCACCACGGTCATGGCTTTGCTGCTGAGATTGTCCAGCACGCCGGCGACGTCGATGGCGGTGACCAGTGAAGACTGTTCCTGCAAGTCGCCGCGCGTGGCTGCCGGCATATCTGTCGTGATCGCGCCGCCTTGCGCCTGCCAGGCCGGCAGGCCGCCGTCCAGCACGGCAACTTGCACATGGCCGACCCAGCGCAGCAGCCACCACAGGCGCGCCGCATACATGCCGCCTTGTGCATCGTAGGCAACTACTTGCGTGTTGGCGTTGACGCCGATGACGCGCATGGCGTCGATGAAATCCTGGCGTTCCGGCAGCGGATGGCGGCCTTTGAATTTGCCGTCGCTGCCGGTCTTGGCGCCGGACATGACCTGGTCCAGATGGACAAAGCGCGCGTTCGGGATGTGGCCGGCGCGATAGGCGTCGAGGCCGGCATCGGGATTGGCCAGGTCGTGGCGGCAGTCGACGATCAGCAGGTTGTCGTCGCCTGCATGGGCGGCGAGTTCGGCAGCGGAAATGAGGGTAGCGTAGGTCATGGTTTTTCCTAAACTTCAGTGGCGATCGGATCGATCGCCGGCAGATTCTTGGACGGTTGTTGCGAGCGTTGATTGTAGAACGTGGAGACGATGCCGCTCATCAAAATGATGGCGATGCCGGCAAAACCCAGCCAGCCCGGCGCGTCTTTCCAGATCAGCATACCCCAGATGCTGGCAAACACGATGCCGGTGTATTGCAGGTTGGCCGTGACCAGGGTATTGCCGAGACGATAGGCGCGCGTCATGGCGATTTGCGCAATGGTGGCAGTCAGGCCGATGGTCAGGATCAGCGCCACGCCCTTGAGGCTGTGCGCATGCCAGAACGGCACGCGGCCGGTGGCGATGCTGCCGGCGATCCCGGCCAGCAGGCCGGTGAAAGAAAAATAGAAGACGACGCGATATTCCGGCTCGCCCAGCAGGCCGAGCTTGCGCACCTGCAGGTAGACCAGCGCCGACAGCACGCCGGAGAACAAGGCGATTACGCCGCCGAACAGTTCGTCCGGATTGATCGACGGACGCAGCAGCAGCGCCACGCCGATGAAGCTCAGCAGCACTGTGCCGGCCAGGCCCCATTCGAAGCGCTTCTTGCCCTGCCACCAGGCCACGCCGAACAGCATCGCGGCGATCCAGATCGAGGACATGTAGTTCAGCGTGGTGGCGGTGGCCACCGGCAGCAGGCTGAAGGAGTAGAACCACAGCCACAGCGAGATCACGCCGACGCCGCCGCGGATGATGTGGTCGCGCGGATAAGGGGTCTTCAGCGTGCCGCCCTTGATGCTGATCAGGCCGTAAATGAAGGAGACCCCGACGATGCCGCGGCAGAGCACGATTTCAGCGGTGGTGTAATGATCGCCGGCCAGCTTGACGCAGACGCCCATGATGGAAAACAGGAAGGAGGCAACAAGCATCCAGAGGGATTGCATGACGGTACTCTATTCAAAAACGATGACAAAAAAACAGGCAGCGCGAGCTGGTGCCGGCGCTGCCTTCGGATATTGCGTTAGTCGGAGGTGATGCAGAATTCGGTTGAAGCTGCCGATGTCGTCAATGTTACGGATGTTGTGAGACTACATCGTGACCATCGCATCTTCGGTGCTTTCTGCATGTTTGCTCCAGGGGATTCAGTTCTCTTGCACCGCTATCTGCGACCGGTACCATTCGTGGAAGTGCTGCATGCCGTCTTCCATCGGCGACTGGTACGGACCGACTTCACTGGTGCCGCGATCCATCAGTATACGCCGACCGGCATCCATGCGCAGGGCGATCTCGTCGTCCTCGACGCAGGTCTCCATGTAGGCGGCGCGTTCGGCTTCGACCATCTCGCGTTCGAACAGGGCGATTTCTTCCGGATAGTAGAACTCGACCACGTTGGTGGTCTTTTGCGGGCCGCTTGGCCACAGCGTCGATACCACCAGCACATGCGGATACCACTCGACCATGATGTTCGGATACAGCGTCAGCCAGATCGCGCCATACTTCGGCGGTTGGCCGTTGCCGAAGCGCAGCACCTGCTCCTGCCACTTCTTGTAAGTCGGCGAACCGGACTTGGCCAGGCCGTGATTGACGCCCACGGTCTGCACGCTGTAGTTCTTGCCGAATTCCCATTTCAGGTCGTCGCAGCTGACGAAGCTGCCGAGACCGGGATGGAAAGGCTCGACGTGATAATCCTCCAGATAGACTTCGATGAAAGTCTTCCAGTTGTAATCGCATTCGTGGACTTCGACGTGATCGAACAGATAGCCGGAAAAATCCAGGTCCTTGCTCACGCCCAGTTGCTGGAGTTGTTTGGCGACATCGACGCCGTCCTTGCCGTTGTTCTCGAACAGCAGGCCGTTCCAGTTTTGCAAAGGCGTTTTGGACAGGTTCAGGCACGGCGTTTCGCCGAAATGCGGCGCGCCGATCAGGTCGCCCTTGAGATCGTAGGTCCAACGATGCAGCGGGCAGACGATATTGCGCGCATTGCCGCGGCCGTCCAGCATTTTGGCTTGACGGTGGCGACAGACGTTGGAAAGCAGATCGATGCCTTGCGCGTTGCGCACCAGCATGCGACCTTCGTTTTCCCATGGCAGCGTTGCATAGTCGCCGACATTGGGCACCATCAATTCATGGCCGGCGTAACGCGGGCCCTTCTGAAACAATTGGTGAATTTCGCGCTTGAAAAGCGCCGCGTCAAAATAGACGTCTACTGGCAATTGCGCGTTTGAGCGCGCCAGTTTGGCAAAAGTAGCAAGATCGGACATCCCCGCCCCCAAATTAATTTGCACCAACCTAAGAGAGAAAGAATCCGCAAAAACCTGGGTTCAAATAATATGAAGAGGAAATTTTGGACAGAACCGCGGATAGTACCATAAAACCGGGTTATCTGGGGCGTTCGACCGCGTAAATGACGATCAAGTTCGCGTTCGGACGCCTATCTGTGGCGGTTTGAACTAAAATAACGGGCTATATTCGAAATCAGCCACTATGCCAAAGAATCCTGTCAAAGCCAGCTCGCCCGCCTCGTTTGAAGAAGCCATGGAAGAGCTGGAGCAACTGGTCGTCCAGATGGAAGCGGGCGAACTGCCGCTGGAAGCATCCGTGGCGGCATACAAGCGCGGCGCCGAACTGGTCAAGTTCTGCGCCGCCCAGCTGGACAAGGTCGACAGCCAGGTCAAGGTGCTCGAAGGCGACATGCTCAAGCCGCTGGCGGCCGGCTCCTCCGACGATGAGGAGCGCGAATGAACGCCAGAGTCGGTGCCACTTCGTCCTTCCTAGACTGGATGCAGTATATCCAGGCCGACATGGAAACCACGCTCGACACCTACCTGCCGCCGGAAGCCCACATGCCGGCCCGCCTGCACCAGGCCATGCGTTACACCGCACTGGACGGCGGCAAGCGCGTGCGTCCGCTGCTGGTCTACGCGGCCGGAGAACTGTTCGATGCTCCGGAGCAATTGCTGGCGCGCTCCGCCGCTGCGGTCGAAATGATCCACGTCTATTCGCTGGTGCATGACGACATGCCCTGCATGGACGACGACGCCTTGCGCCGCGGCAAGCCCACCGTCCACGTCAAATACGACGAAGCGACCGCCTTGCTGGTGGGCGACGCCTTGCAGGCGCAGGCGTTTGCCGTGCTGGCGGAGATGGTTGATGAACAGCAGGCCGCGCGTCAGCTGAAGATGGTGCATCTGCTGGCCGTGGCTGCAGGTTCGGCGGGTATGTGCGGCGGCCAGGCCATCGATCTGGCCAGCGTCGGCATGACCTTGTCGCTGGCGGAACTGGAACAGATGCACAGGCTCAAAACAGGAGCGTTGTTGCGTGCATCGATCTTGCTCGGCGCCTACAGCGGCAAGTTGCTGTCGGCGGCGGAAGCGGCTGCGCTGGAGGCCTACGCCGGCGCCATCGGCCTGGCGTTCCAGGTGGTGGACGATATTCTCGATGCGACGGCGGATTCCGCCACGCTCGGCAAGACCGCCGGCAAGGATGCCGCCGACAACAAGCCGACCTATGTATCGATCCTCGGTCTGAACGAATCGCAGGCGCTGGCGGAAAAGCTGCGCGGCGATGCGCACCGGGCGCTGGAGCAGTTCGGCGACAAGGCGCGCCGCCTGCACGAGTTGGCCGACCTGATCGTGCAGCGCAAGGCATAAAAGATAGCGAAGAGAAGAGAACAAAGAGTACGAAGAAAGCAGTGACCGCAGCAAAATAACATGACCGGTCCACGCCATCTTCGCAGTAGCAAATTAACGGTGATCAACCCAGCATGCTTAATACGATAAACAGTCCAGCCGATCTGCGGCAACTCCCGCGCACCCAGTTGAAGCCATTGGCTGACGAGCTGCGCGCCTTCGTGCTTGACTCGGTGTCGAAGACCGGCGGACATCTCTCGTCCAATCTCGGCACGGTGGAATTGACGATTGCCCTGCATTACGTCTTCAACACGCCGGAAGACCGCATCGTCTGGGATGTCGGCCACCAGACCTATCCGCACAAGATCCTCACCGGCCGCCGCGACCAGATGTCGACGCTGCGCCAGTTCGACGGCATTTCGGGTTTCCCGCGCCGCGCCGAGAGCGAATACGACACCTTCGGCACGGCGCATTCCTCGACCTCGATTTCCGCCGCGCTCGGCATGGCGCTGGCCGCCAAGACCAAGGGTGAAGACCGCCACGCCATCGCCGTCATCGGCGACGGTGCGATGACCGCCGGCATGGCCTTCGAAGCGATGAACAACGCCGGCATCTGCGAAGACGTCAACCTGCTGGTGATCCTCAACGACAACGACATGTCGATTTCGCCGCCGGTCGGTGCGCTCAATCGCTACCTGGCGCGCCTGATGTCCGGACAGTTCTACGCCAAGGCCAAGAACGTCGGCAAGTCCATGCTGCCGGCGCCGATGCTGGAGCTGGCCAAGCGCCTGGAAGAACACGCCAAGGGCATGATCGTCCCGGCCACCATGTTCGAGGAATTCGGCTTCAACTACATCGGCCCGATCGACGGCCACGACCTCGATTCGCTGATCCCGACGCTGCAAAACCTGAAGAACCTCAAGGGACCGCAATTCCTGCACGTGGTCACCAAAAAAGGCCAGGGTTACAAGCTGGCCGAAGCCGATCCGGTGCTGTATCACGGCCCCGGCAAGTTCAACCCGGCCGAAGGCATCAAGCCTGCCGCGGCCAGCAAGCTGACCTATACGCAGGTCTTCGGCGAATGGCTGTGCGACATGGCCGCGCAAGACAAGACCCTGGTCGGCATCACGCCGGCCATGCGCGAAGGCTCGGGCATGGTCAAGTTCGAACAGAAATTCCCTGATCGCTATTACGACGTCGGCATCGCCGAACAGCACGCCGTCACCTTTGCCGCCGGTATGGCCTGCGAAGGTTTGAAGCCGGTGGTGGCGATTTACTCGACCTTCCTGCAACGCGCCTACGATCAACTGATCCACGACGTCGCGCTGCAAAACCTCGACGTCACCTTTGCGCTGGACCGCGCCGGCCTGGTCGGCGCCGACGGCGCCACGCACGCGGGCAACTACGACCTTGCCTTCCTGCGCTGCATCCCGAACATGGTCGTCATGGCTGCCTCGGATGAAAACGAATGCCGCCAGATGCTGTCGACCGCCTTCGCCTACAAAGGCCCTGCCTCGGTGCGTTATCCGCGCGGATCCGGCACCGGCGTCGCGGTCGAGAAGACCTTGACCACGATCCCGCTGGGCAAAGGCGAAGTGCGCCGCGAAGGCAAGGGGATCGCGATCCTGGCCTTCGGCACCATGGTCGCACCGGCGCTGGCTGCGGGCGACAAGCTCAACGCCACCGTCGCCAACATGCGTTTCATCAAACCGCTCGACATCGAACTGGTCAAGCAACTGGCTGCCGGCCACGATGCGCTGGTGACGGTGGAAGAAGGCTGCATCATGGGTGGCGCCGGCGCTGCCGTGGCAGAAGCGCTGGCCGAAGCCGGCATCGTCAAGCCTATCCTGCACCTGGGTTTGCCGGATCGCTTCATCGATCACGGCGACGCCGCGCAACTGCTGGCTGCTTGCGGCCTGGATAGTGCGGGCATTGCTGCTTCGATCGTGCAGCGCTTCGGCAAGGATGAGCCGCGTCTGGTGGTCAACAACGGCTGAGTAGGTTGAAACCTGAATGACGGTGTAAAAAAAACGGCTTCAGCCGCTTTTTTTATTTGATTTATATCATTACTGCTTTTCGTCTTCAGTACGACCCTTTTGCCACAGTACGTCGCTGCCGCCCGCGTAGCGATTGAGCACACGCGACAGCACGAAGCACAGATCCGACAAGCGATTCAGATATTGCCGCGGCTGCGGATTCACCGCATCTGCTTGCGCCAGCGTCACTACCGCCCGTTCGGCGCGGCGGCAGACGGTGCGGCACACGTGCATCTGCGCCGCCGCGCGTGAGCCGCCGGGCAGGATGAATTCTTTCAGCGGCGGCAGGTCGGCGTTGTACTTCTCCAGCAGCGCATCCAGCCGCGCAACCTGGGCGTCCGCGATCAGACTGTAACCGGGAATGCACAGCTCGCCGCCCAGGTCGAACAAGTCATGCTGGATCACCAGCAATTCCTCGCGCAAGCTCGCCGGCAAGTCTTCGCACAGCAGCAGGCCGAGATGCGAATTGAGTTCGTCCACCTCGCCCAGTGCGTGAATGCGCGGATGATCTTTCGCCGTGCGGCTGCCGTCGCCGAGTCCGGTGCTGCCGTCGTCGCCGGTGCGCGTCGCGATTTTGGAAAGTCGATTGCCCATGCTTTTCTCTGCAAACAAAAATCTCAAGGATAGGCCAAAAATTGGCGTTTAAAGCTCAAGTTGTCAGACAAATATAAAATATGTCTGCAGCAAGAGAGTAAAATCCCATAGAGGTTTTGACGAGAGAGAAGGCCGCTGCGCCGGAGTTTTAGTGCATGTTTTGCTGCAATCCGGCATAGAAGGATATTCCCTTGCGTCACTATTCCAACAGACAGAGAGACAAGCAATGAACCATATCGTTGATGCGCAGAAACTGCGCAAGCCCGTTCCCGAGGCGCTGCTGACATCCTTGCAGGCCTTGTTCGGCAATCGCTTCTCCACTACGCAGGCCATGCGCGAGCATCACGGCCGCGATGAATCCTCCTACGATCCGATGCTGCCCGACGCCGTCGTGTTCGCGCACACCACCGAGGAAGTCGCCGCCTTCATCAAGCTGTGCAGCAGCTATGAAATCCCAGTGATCCCGTACGGTACCGGCACTTCGCTGGAAGGCCACGTGCTGGCGCTGCAAGGCGGCATCACCATCGACCTGTCGCAGATGAATCAGGTGCTGGCCGTCAACGGCGAAGACCTGACCGCTACCGTACAGGCCGGCGTCACGCGCAAACAGCTGAATCAGGAAATCAAGGACAGCGGTCTGTTCTTCCCGATCGATCCGGGCGCCGACGCTTCCATCGGCGGCATGGCATCGACCCGCGCTTCCGGCACCAACGCCGTGCGCTACGGCACCATGCGCGAAAACACGCTGGCGCTGACGGTGGTCACCGCCGACGGCAACATCATCAAGACCGGCACCCGCGCCAAGAAATCGTCCGCAGGCTACGATCTGACCCGCGTCTATGTCGGCAGCGAAGGCACGCTCGGCATCATCACGGAAGTCACCGTGCGCCTCTATCCGCAACCGGAAGCCGTCTCCGCCGCCATCTGTTCTTTCCCCAGCGTGGCCGATGCCGTCAACACCGTGATCCAGGCGATCCAGGTCGGCGTGCCGCTGGCGCGCGTCGAGCTGCTCGACGAAAACGGCGTCAAGGCCATCAATGCCCACGACAAGATGAGCTTGCCCGAGAATCCCTTGCTGCTGTTTGAATTCCATGGCAGCGAGAACGGCGTCAAAGAGCAGGCCGAGATGGTGCAAGAACTCGCCAACGACAACAACGCGACCGGCTTCGAATGGGCTACGCGTCCGGAAGATCGCACGCGTTTGTGGACCGCACGTCATAACGCCTACTTTGCGCTGCTGCAACTGCGCCCGGGCGCACGCGCGATTTCCACCGACTGCTGCGTGCCGATTTCACGCCTGGCCGAATGTGTGCTGGAGACCAAGGCCGATTGCGAATCGCAGGGCCTGATCCACGCCATCATCGGCCACGTCGGCGACGGCAATTTCCATGTGCAGATGATGGTCGATCCCAACGATCCGGCCGACATCGCCCGCGCCGAAGGCGTCAACGCACGCATGGTGGCACGCGCGCTGGAAATGGACGGCACTTGCACCGGCGAGCATGGCGTCGGCCTGCACAAGATGGACTTCCTCGTGCAGGAGCACGGCGAGGGCGCCATCGATGTCATGCGCGCCATCAAGCACGCGCTCGATCCGAAGAACATCATGAACCCCGGCAAGATCGTGCGCTGGTAATCAGACGTATCGTCGTTTAAACATCGTCAGGCAGGACACCGGGACGCGCATCGAACATGACGGCGGTCCCGCATTACAACAGCGCAACAGCACAACAGCAGGTAAAACAAGACATGGCAACACGCCTCCCTCCCGTCCATGCCCTTTCAGCATTCGAAGCTGCGGCGCGTCACAACTCCTTCGCCGTCGCGGCCGAAGAACTCTGCATCACGCCCTCGGCGCTGTCGCACCGGATTCGCCTGCTGGAAGACTTCGTCGGCGAGCGCCTGTTTTATCGCGACGGCCGTTCCATCGGCCTGTCGGAATTCGGTCGCCGCTATCTCGATGTGGTGCGTTCTGCGCTGCGCACGCTGACCGATTTCCCGATGCCGCATCGCAACGCCACGGTGCAGCCCAAGGTCAAGATCATGCTGCCGCCGACCTTCGCCCGCCACCTGCTGGTGCCGCGTATTGCCGAGTTCACGCAGCGCTTTCCCGACATCACGGTCGAGATGTATCTGTCGGTGCCGCTGTACGACCTGAGCCTGTCCGAAAGCGATGTCGAGATCCGTTTCGGCGCCGGCAACTATCCCAATTTCGTCACCGAAAAACTGTTTGAAGAACCGGCCTTCGCCGTCGCCAGCCCGGCCTACCTCAAGACCATCGCTCCACTGAAGACGCCGCAAGACCTGCAGCATGCCAACCTGCTGCGTTCCGCGCTGGAACCCTGGCAGCCATGGTTCGAAGCCGCCGGCCTGAAAGACTGGCCGGAGCCGTCCACCGGCCTGCGCGTCGACGACCTCGGCCTGCTGCTGGAATCGGTGCGCCACGGCTACGGCGTTGGCCTCACGCGCCAGCATTTCGCCGAAGAACTGCTGGCCCGCGGCGAAATCGTCGAATTGTTCGATATCCGTCTGCGCACGCCGCCGCATGCCTATTACGTGGTGTACGAGAAGCAGATTCGCGAGCGGCCGGAGGTGGATGCATTCATCGATTGGCTGCAGAACGCATTCAGGAACATCTGAACTTTCACCGTACTCGGCGATACCCTCCATTTCATAGAGAAAAGAAAGCAGTTTCTTTTCGATGGCCCGGCATCCTTCCAATACCATTCGATATTTAAGGATGTCGCGGCAGATCTATTGCTGGGAAAAAAGTCCATCGCTGCACAGTTCAAGCAGGAGCAATGTAAATACGATAAGTATTAGTTATGAAATTAGAATTAATAAAATGCATGAAACCTCTTTTTTCTACAAAATAGAATTCCTTCCGATTTTTGGAAAAATTATTTCCGATCATTTTGGTTTTCGATAAAAGCCCATATCTTTCGTAAGATCGATTTTCTATAGTCTCCCGCTTGACCATTACTGGCGGGCGTGGGGACATGAATAGGAAGGTCTATCGAGTCGTTTTCAATCAAAAAACCGACGACTATACCGCCGTTGCTGAAACTGCCGGCACACGTGGCAAAGATAGTTCTTCTGGCGGCGCGGCCTTGTTCATTGCGGTGTCCTCCGCACTTATGGGCTGCTTCTCGCTGCGCTTTACCCGTCTGACCGTCGGCATCGCCACACTTTTTGGCAGCGCCGCCGTGGTCGATGCCCAGGTCGTGGCCTACCGCAATGCCCCGGGCAATCAGCGACCAACCGTCCTGCAAACCGGCAACGGCGTGCCGCTGGTCAATATCCAGACACCGAGCGCCCAAGGCGTCTCGCGCAACGTCTACAGCCAGTTCGACGTCGACAGCAAAGGCGTCATCCTCAACAATGCCCGCAACAATGCGCTGACGCAATTAGGTGGCTGGGTGCAAGGCAATCCCTGGTTGGCTGTCGGCACCGCGAAGATCATTGTCAACGAAATCAACTCCAGCAATCCCAGCTATCTGCGCGGCTATGTCGAAGTCGCCGGCGATCGCGCACAAGTCATTATTGCCAATCCTGCGGGTCTGTATGTCGGGAATGCCGGTTTCATCAATGCATCAAGAGCGACACTGACCACGGGTCTTCCAGGCATCGTCGGCGGCAATCTCGACTCCTACCGCGTCACCGGCGGTATGGTCACCATCGACGGCAATGGCCTCGACGCCAGATCGACTGACTACACCGACATCATGGCGCGCGCCGTGCAAGTCAACGCCAACATCTGGTCCAACAAGCTCAAGGTCAGCACCGGCGTCAATACGATTTCTGCCGATCATAGCGTCGTGACGTCGACCACTGGCGCCACGGGTGCCGCGCCCGGGCGATTTTCCATTGACGTGGCAAAACTGGCAGGGATGTATTCGGGGATGATTGTTCTGGTCGGCACCGAGCACGGTGTCGGCATGAACAACGCCGGCGTCATCGGCGTCGGTGCAGGCGATGTCATGGTTACTGTAGATGGCCTGCTGCAAAACAAGGGCAGCATCACCGCCACAAAACATATTGCCGCGACGGCCACCGGCATGAGTAATCAGGGCGGCCAGTTTCAGGCTGACGGCAGCACGGCACTGGTCCTCGGCGCCGGTCAACTCGACAATAGCGGCGGTCTGATTCGCTCGACAATAGCCACCACGGTCACGGCCGCCAGCGTCAACAACAGCAACACGACCGGCGCTGATCTAGGCATACAAGGCCAGGCAATAACGATTTCCGCCGCCAGCGTGAATAACATCGCAGGCGCAGTGCGGGCCAACACCGATCTGACGGTGGCCGGTGCAGGCATCATCGACAACACCAATGGCTCGCTGTCCGCTGGTCAAACGCTGGATGTGCATGACGCGCATGCCGCCGCGGCTCCTAAAACACAAACCATCGTCAATACCGGTGGCACACTCATCGCCGGCAAGCAATTGTTCGTGGATAGTGCCGCCATGAGCGGCGACGGCAAAGCACTCAGTCTGGGCGATTTGTCGATCAAGCTGGATAGCGATTACAACAACAACGGCATCGTCCATGCCGATGGCAACGCCACCATCGCCACTGCCGGCAAACTCACCAATAGCGGTAAACTGCTAGCCGGAAAGACGCTCGCCGCTACTGCAAAATCGATCGACAACCAGACTGGCGGTCAAGTTATTGCGCAGACCAATCTGCTGCGTGCCACTGACAGTCACACCTTCACCAATCGCGGCCTGATCGACGGTAGCGACACCTTCATCGACAGCCCTACAATCACCAATATCGGCACCGGCCGTATCTACGGCGACCACGTAGCACTGTCCGGCGACACGCTCAACAATCTCCCCGAAACCGTCAACGGCGTCACCTTGGCACCGGTCATCGCGGCGCGCACGCGCATGGACCTGGGTGTTCCCACCATCAATAATAGCGACCACGCCCTGATCTATTCCGTCGGCGATCTGGTCACAGGAAATTCGCTCGATGCCAACCATCAAGCCGTTGGCATGGGCGACACTATCAACAACAGCAGTGCCACCATTGCCGCCGACGGCAATGCCACGATCAGCCACAACATCGTCAACAACAACAACGCCCATCTGGAAACAACGGTCGAGAATAGCACCGGCCGTCGCATCGTCCAATATCGCCTGAACGGTGCGACCGAAAAGCTCGATGCCGACAGCGTCAAACTGATCAATAAAGACAGCGGCCAGGTAGTGACCGACTGGAAAGACATGGGTGACGAAGACAACTACCGTCTGCAACTCCCTTCGGGACAGATGGTCAGCGAATGGACGATTTACGACGGCACCGAACAGATCGCACGCACCAAAGTCACCAAGAGCGACCCCGCCATGATCACTACCGGCGGCAACCTGCGTTTTAACAGTCAGACCGTCAACAACCGCAACAGCCAGATCATCGCCGGCGGCGACAATACCGGCAACAACGTCCTCGGCACCAAGCCCACCAACAACGGCATGGCTGGCACGCAAGTTGTCACCACCACGGGCGATGCTAAATACACCTACATCAAGAGTCACCGCTTCAGTGCCGACGACCGCCGCTACGACGACCGCCCGTATGAAGGCCAATCGATACAAACCAGCTTCGTGCTTGACATCACGCCCATCAACGGCAGCGGCGCCCAGCAAGACAAGACCCTCAAGAACACGCCCAGTACGGTTCCTGGCAGCGCCAGCCTAGTCGTTCGCACCAGCAATCCCGACATCAGCTTGCCGAATAGCGCGCTGTTCGTGCCTGGCAACAACCGCTACCTGATCGCCACCGACCCACAGTTTGCCAATTATCGTAGCTGGCTCAGCTCCGACTTCATGCTCACGCAACTGAGCCAGAATCCCAATCTAGTCATGAAGCGCATCGGCGACGGCTTCTACGAGCAGCTCTTGGTACAGCAGCAAATCCAGAAAGCCATCGGCCAACGCTACGCAGGCAACTACACCAGCAACGAAGCGCAATACCAGGCGCTAATGAACGCCGGCGTGCAAATGGCGCAGACCTTTCATTACCAGCTCGGTGTGGCGCTCACAGCTACGCAGATGGCCATGCTTACTTCCGACATCGTCTGGCTGGTCAAACAAACCGTGACGCTGGCCGACGGCAGCACTCAAGACGTGCTGGTGCCGCAGGTCTACCTGCGCGCCAACCGCCTGCAAGTGACCGGCGAAGGCACCCTCATTGCCGGCAACAACGTCAATTACCAGACCGCCGGCGACATCCTCAACAACGGCACGATTGCCGCCAGGAACAGCGCTGTGCTGGCCGGCAACAACATCAACAATTTCGGCGGGCGCGTGTCCGGTACCGATACGGTATTGCAGGCGCAGACCGACCTCAACAATCTGGGTGGCAAGATTGACGGCAGCAACAGCGCGACCTTGCTCGCCAACCGCGACATCAACAACAACAGCACCAGCGTGGCGACGGCCAACACCACCACCACCGGGACCAACATCGATAGCGTGGCCAGCGTCATCGGCAACACGCTCACCATGGCCGCCGGACGCGATTTCATCGCCAACGCCGCCGTGATCAACGCCACCGGCAACGCCAACCTCTCCGCAGTGCGCGATGTCAAGTTGGGCACGGTGACGCAAGGCTACACCGAGAAAATACGCTGGGCTGACGACAAAGGTTCCTCCAACCTGGTTGAAGTCCTTACCGGCCCCAATGTCGTTGATGACGCCAATGGCGCACACGGCACCAAAGAAGTGGGCGTCAATCGCGCTACGTTCAGCACTAGTCAGGAGGTTGCCACCCAAATCAATGGCAACAACATCAGCATCAACGCCGGCCGTGACCTTAGTACCCAAGGCACGCAAGTTATCGCAGCCGCCGCGCTGGCAGCTTTCGCTGGCAACAACCTCAACATCGGCATCGCCAATGAATCGGCCAGTGCCCGCGACGAGCACCAGAAGAGCTCTAGCGGCATCTTTAGCGGCAAGACCACGCAGACGGACGACGCCAGCAGCTATCGCCGACAAAACGGCAGCACCTTCAGCGGCAATACTACGGTGCTGACCGCCGGCAACAACGCCACCATCACCGGCAGCGATGTCGTCTCGACCATGGGCACGCAGGTCACGGCCATCAATGACGTTAAGATCATCGCCGCCACCGACACCAGCAGCGAAAGCCATTACAAGAAAGAAACCACCTCCGGCATGTTCAGCGGCGGCGGCCTCGGTGTCACCGTCGGCAGCAAGATGCAAAGCACCGACCAGACCCGGACCACCACCACTGCATCAGGCTCGACCGTCGGCGCCACCAGCGGCAACGTCACGCTGGCTGCCGGCCAGCATTACACCCAGACCGCCAGCACCGTCATTGCACCGCAAGGCGACATCAGCATCAGCGGTAAGCAGGTCGATATTGGCGCCGGCGTTGACACTGAGCAGAGCACGCAGGAAACCAAATTCAAGCAGCAGGGCGTCACGGTGCAAATCACCAATCCGGTGGTGTCCGCCATGCAAACCGCTCAGCATCTGCGACAGGCGGCCGGAAAGACCAAAGACAAACGCATGAAAGCCTTGGCTGCCGGAGCGACAGCGCTCGCGGCGACAGATGCAGCTGATGCCGTATCCAGAAATCCAGCCTCCGCCGCCGGCATTAGCATTGCTATTTCCCTTGGAACCAGCCAAAGCGCAAACCGTAGCGAACGATATGCCGTTACGGCAAAAAAATCTATTGTGAATGCCGGAGGAAATATCGAAATTGCCGCCATCGGAGACGGCGAGAATAGCGACTTGATCATACAGGGAAGCCAGGTCAAGGCAAGAGGCAACATCGCACTCGTCGCAGACCATGCGATCAATCTGCTTGCCGCAAAAAATACGGTAGAACAGCACAGTACCAATAGCGCTTCAAGCGCCAGTATCGGCATTGGCCTGTCGCTGGGCGGCACGCAAAACGGATTCACCATCAATGCCGGGGTCTCGGGAGGGCGCGGTCGTGCAGATGGCCGGGATGTTGATTACACGAACACTGGCATTGACGCTGCAAATCAATTGACGCTTCGATCAGGCGGCGATACCAATATCAAAGGGGCCATTGTCCGCGGTAAACAAGTAATTGCCGAAGCAGGCGCCAATGGCAAAGGTAACCTCAGTATCGAAAGCCTACAAGATACGAGTACTTACGAAGGAAAGCAGGAGAACATGAGCGCAGGCGTTTCTCTGTGCATCCCTCCGTTCTGCTATGGCGCAGCATCAACGGGCAGCTTCAATAGTAATCGATCCAACACCAACAGCAGCTACGCCAGCGTCACTGAGCAATCGGGCATTCAGGCAGGGGATGGGGGTTTCGATATTCGCGTACATGGCAATACGGATCTGAAAGGAGCCGTCCTTGCAGGCAACAGCGTAGCCAGCTCCCTCGGCAAGAACAGTCTGGTCACGCAAACACTGACGACTTCGGATATACGGAACAACGCAGACGCCAACGTCAGTAGTAGCGGTCTTAACTTGTCTTCAGATATGGCTACTCAAGGCAAATATGGTGTAGCTAAAGGCATCGTCAGTAATCTGCTCAATAGCGGTGAAGCCTCGGGCTCTTCCTCTGGAAAAACAAAGAGCGCGGTCAGCCAGGGAACGGTAGTTCTGACCGACCAGGACAGGCAACAAGCTGTTACGGGGAAGAGTGTAGAGCAGACCGTTGCCAGTCTCAACCGTGACACAGGCAATGCCCATGCGGCCGCACAGAAACAGGACGTGCATGCCATGGAGAACACGGTGCAAGCGGAGCAGGCGATCAAACAGGCGGTGTATCAACAGGCGGTCAAGTTCACCGATGAATCGTATCGAACCATGTTCATCGCACAGGCCAGGATGTACGAGGTCTTGAAGGATGAAAATGGAAAGACGATTGTTGATGAGAAAACAGGTCTTCCTATGGCGCGGGAACTGAGCGAGGCAGAAAAGAGGAATCTAAAGCCTGGCGCTGACGGCAAGGTGCATATAGCCAATAACGGTATTTTCAATGACAAAGACGCTGCGTTGAAATATGCCGATCAGCACAGTACAGCAAATGGACCGCAATACCTGATTCACTTTCCTCAAGCAAGCAATCTCATTTCTGAATTGCTGGTGTCCGGCTATCAGAAGTTTCTGGAAAACGACTTCGCCGGCCTGACCAACGCGACAAAGGAGACGCTAAATGCGATGCAGCAGTACGGTCAGAGTGGTTTGCAAGTTGACGGCCATAGCCGAGGTGCGATGACAACTGGCAATGCACTGGAATCCTTTTCGAGAAAAGACAACGCTAAAGGCAGTCTGAGCAATACGACGATCAACTTCTATGGCCCTGCCTACAACGCCGCCAAGGCAGATGCGTTGTTGAGCAATTTACAGAATCGTCAAGTGATGTCGCACGAACAGCAGGCCGTCATGCGATTGCAGATGCAGAATCATCTGGCCGATCCAGTGGGGCGGCTTATCGGGAACAATCCGGGAACGGGCGGAATTGTCCGAGCGGGGAGCAATACTCTGATGGAGATGTTTAAGGCTGCGACAGGACAAAAAAATACTACACATAATTGTTATGGACGTTCTATTGAAAATGCTTGTGTTAATCATTGGAAATGATCTGTTGGAGGGACATATCAAGCTTTATTTTTAGTTTTAGATTAGGTTAAGAAATCATGAGAAGAGTAAATATTTTTTGCGTTGCGGTGCTGAGTATTTTCCTTTTTGGCTGCAATCTCAGGGCAGCATTTCAGCCCTTACCGCCGATGTTCGAAAATTGGGAAAAACGCGACTCTTCCGATGATGAGATAAAGAAGTCGCTGCTTGATTGTGGCTATGAAAACCCTTACACAGGATTCAGTGAAAAAGTCCCCCTTAACACCAACGCCAAGGGGAGTCTGTGTATGAAGAAAAAAGGATTCCGATATCTGCTTGGCCCAATTATTTGTGAACAAAAAGGTTGGCCTTCCATTCCTGCATGCGAGGGGCGCCCATGTACCAGCGCCGATGATTTGGTTTGTCGAAATGTTGATTTAGGTTACCCGCAACTAAAGCCAGTTGGAAAAGTTAAGTGAACGAAAATAATTCCATTCAGCAGCATCAAAAAGCACGACATACTTTTTCTTAAAGATTACTACTATGAACAATTTCCTCCATCACAGTTCGCTTCCTTTTATTTTCGTCTCTGTTATCGCACTATCAGGATGCGGAAACATGGCCAACATGCGTTCGTTCTCGAGAGCCTATCAACCGCCAACGCAGGGTGAGCGCGCAAAAATTCGCGTTGTATCCACCAGCATGGTGCGTGCCGTACCAGAATCCGATTGTATCGATTGGAGAAAGCCTGGCTCAGGCGTCATGGTGGTGCCGCAAAAAGGCTTTGCCAATCTTAATAATCAAAGTTTGAACATGCCGGTCAATTCACGCGAATACACTATTCCTGCCGATGCGAAACTGGTTTCGTCCGAACTATACATACCGGCAAATAAACCCTTTACGTTGCATATGCTTGGCCATGGATATGCATCCGGGATGAGCAGATACACATGCCAGAAATCCATTACGTTTCTTCCGGGGAGCGAAAAAAGCTATGAGGCGGTATTGATTGAAATCGGTCGAGGTTGTTCTGTCGAACTGATGGAAATTCTTTCTGATAATTCATACAAAAATGTTCCAGCAAAAGAAGCTGGATTCTGCAGGAAATCAGACAGTTTTTAAAATCACTTCATTAATACGCTGATAGGGACCAGGTCTTCCGGTGTTTTTCGCAGCGGTACTCGCATAGTGCAACTGTGTCGGAAATGAAGGGGGGCAACGACTTCAGAATGAAAGATTGATGCTGAAACCGCCTGTAACCGCTGCCGTCCGGAATCCCTCGGGCTTCCTGATCGGAGTGGCAATAAAAACTTCATAGCCAGATTTCCAAAGTGCGCCACGCAAGCCGATCGCTGCACCTGCCAGGCGTTCGCCGATCAAGTACTGCGCCGAGGGGCCGCTGACCTGTCCGGCGTCAATGGCAGCATACAGTTCCTGGTTACTCTGGCCCAATGCCAGCGCCAATTCATTGCGCATCACCCAGCCGCGCTCTGCTTGCAAAATCAGTTCGCCGTCGAAGCCTCGTACAGTGTAGCGGCTGCCGATGGCGAACTGGTCTTGGGACGGTAATGCTCCACGATTCCATTGCGCACGCACGGTGCCGTTATAGCGCAGGCGCTGATCCGAGAGTTGGAACGGTGCATTGATATTGGCGTCGGCCAGGAACAGGCCGTAGCGTGTCGCCAGTTGCGGCAGGTCGACCATGAATTCTGGTTCTTTTCCTTGTTTATCAAATGTGCGTCGATAAGCGAGACTGGCATCGACGGTGGCGTTGCCGATGAATTCGCGATGGTTGATGGCTGCTTCCACGGCGCTGGACTGGCGACGTTGTGGCCCGACCTCGGTGTCGTCGATGAAATTGCGAGAGCTGCGCAACAGTCCTTTGATAGAAAGTGTGGTCTTGCGGACGGCGTCGCGGTAAATCAGTCGGGACAATTTTAGTTCTGCATTCTCGCTTTGTCCGCTGTAAATAACAGCATTTTCCGGATTGGCACCGGCGACTTGCTGGTGATAGCGGCTGCCGGACAGGGTGCCGCCTAGTGTCCAGTAGCCGGCGGGTATCGAGTAATGAACCGTGTAACTGTGGACTCCCTGATTGCCATACTGCCCGAGGCTGCGATTCCAGTTGGCGTAAAACAAATCGTTGAGGGTCCACCAGTTATCGTAAGACAGCGTGCCGCCGGCCTGATATTTTCCGGTAGCCTTGGAGCCGCCATCGTCCAGCGAGATATTCAGGCGAAATGGAAAATTCTGTCGGTAGTGGATGATCAGATCGCTGTCGCCGGGTTGACCCGCCGTTTCAGAAGGGGCAATCCGGATGTCGGCTTCCGCTGTCGGTACGCGTTTGAAATTCTCCAAACCTTGTTCGATATCACGCAAATTGAAGATCTCTCCCTCGTTGATCGGCAGGGCATTCCAGGCTGTGCCGCGCGGGTCGGCGTCGGCAGCAAAACGAATATGGCGCACGTGGCCGGGAAGGATGGTCAGAACCAGTTCGCCGGTCTTGAGGTCTTGTGGTGCAGCGCGCACCTGCGTAGTGGTATAGCCGTGCAGGATGAGCGAATTCTGCAGGCGAGCGATAACGGTATTGATGCCTTCCGTTCCCAGGCAGCGACCAAGCGCCCCGTCTTTTCCTGTGACGCTGCTCAATATAAACTCGAATCGTTCGGTGGCTTCACCCGTCAGGTTGATGCGAGTGATAGGAAAGCAAGGCGACTCTTCTACAGGAAAGGGGGCTGACGCATCCGTTTTCCTCGGTGCCGGCAAGCGCACATCGGGTGTCTGCTCCTGTTGCTGACGCAGCAGACGATCGCGTTCCTGCTGTAATTGCTCTTGACTGGCGGCAATGTCGGCGCCTGTGGTTTGTGCCTGGACGGATCCGGCTATCAGCAGCGTGACGACGCTGCTGAGCAAGCGTGGTGCGTTGCTTTGCATGAACTATTCCCTTTTTTCGATGGCGAGCGACAGTGTAGAAAGCCGCTGGCAGGGTGGCTACAGGAATAGTCGAAAAAAGAAGGAAGTCAGAAAAGATTAAACGCCAAAGAAAAAATAATCGTATATTTTTTACCGCCAGGCTTCTGGCGCGAGTTTTCAGGAGCGTCGATCGATAGTCAGGGATATCTGTAGAAATGTTAAAGCGCTGATGTATATCGACCCGCTTATTGTTGTTGTCTTGGCGGTACTACGGAAATGGGATCGACGCATGAATTGAGGCGATATATGCTGTGGCGATGGTAAAGGAAGAGCCTCCTGAAAGTTATTCATTCAGCGCCGTGAATTCTTTTCAGTGCGCCCTGACCACGCTTTTCGCTATCCGGTGTCGAAATTCGCTACACTTCAGGCATTGCGAAGACAATAGCGAGACAAGCATTCAATATCGGCGACCATAAGCCGACACTAAAACTACCCGTCATCGCCGCGTCCCAGCCCAAAGCCAAACGAGGTCACGCATGAACGCCCCAGTTGCTCCCTTATTTTCTCCTGCCCGCCAGCGCGAGGTGGTTGCCGCGCTGAAAGCGGCGGTGCCGCCGCATTGCGTGCTGTTCGACGAAGAAGACACCCGTCCTTACGAGTGCGACGGCCTTGCCGCCTATCGCCAGTTGCCGATGGTGGTCGTGCTGCCCGAGAACGAAGCGCAGGTTGTCGCCATTCTCAAGGCTTGTCATGACCTGAAAGTCCAGATCGTCCCGCGCGGCGCCGGCACCGGTTTGTCGGGCGGCGCGATGCCGATCGCCGACGGCGTGGTGGTGTCGACCGCCAAGTTCAACAAGATCGTCAGCATGGACAAGTATTCGCGGACCGCGGTGGTCCAGCCCGGCGTGCGCAATCTGGCCATCTCGGAAGCGGCCGCGCCTTACGGTTTGTACTACGCCCCCGATCCTTCTTCGCAGATCGCCTGTTCCATCGGCGGCAACGTCGCCGAAAACTCCGGCGGCGTGCACTGTCTCAAATACGGCCTGACCGTACACAACGTCTTGCGCGTGCGCGTGGTCACCATCGAAGGCGACGTGGTCGAACTCGGCAATGCCGGTCTCGATGCCCCTGGCCTCGATCTGCTGGCGGTGTTCATCGGTTCCGAAGGCATGCTCGGCATCGTCACCGAAGTTACCGTCAAGCTGGTGCCCAAGCCGCAGCAGGCGCGCGTGATCATGGCCTCGTTCGACGACGTGGTGAAGGGCGGCAACGCCGTCGCCAATGTGATCGCGGCAGGCATCATTCCGGCCGGGCTGGAGATGATGGACAAGACCAGCTCGCGCATGGTCGAACCTTTCGTCAAGGCCGGCTACGACATCGACGCCGAGGCGATCCTGCTGTGCGAATCGGACGGCACTACGGAAGAAGTCGAAGAAGAAATCGGTCGCATGAGCGAAGTGCTCAACGCCAGCGGCGCCACCGCCATCGCCGTGTCGCAATCCGAAGCCGAGCGCCTGCGCTTCTGGTCGGGCCGCAAGAACGCCTTTCCGGCGGCGGGCCGTATTTCGCCGGATTACTACTGCATGGACGGCACCATTCCGCGCAAGAAGCTGGCGGAAGTCTTGCTCGGTATCGCCAAAATGGAAGGCAAGTACGGCCTGCGCTGCGCCAATGTGTTCCATGCGGGCGACGGCAATCTGCATCCGCTGATTCTGTTCGACGCCAATCTGGCGGATGAATTCCACCGCGCCGAATTGTTCGGTGCCGAGATCCTGGAACTGTGCGTCGAAGTCGGCGGCACCATCACCGGCGAGCACGGAGTGGGCATCGAAAAGATCAACTCCATGTGCGTGCAGTTTTCGCCGGAAGAGCGCGAAGCCTTCTTCAAGGTCAAGCGCGCCTTCGATCCGGCGTTTCTGCTCAACCCCGACAAGGCGATCCCGTCGCTGCACCGTTGCGCCGAGTACGGCAAGATGCACGTGCAGCGCGGTCAGATCAAATTCCCAGATTTGCCAAGGTTTTAACGCATGGAACAGACACTGCAAGCATTCAAAGAACGCATCGTCGCGGCCACGGCAAGCGCCACGCCGCTGCAGATCCGCGGCGGCGGCACCAAGGATTGGTACGGCCAGGCGCTGCGCGGCGAAGTGCTCGACACGCGCCCCTACAGCGGCATCATCGACTACGAGCCGACCGAACTGGTGATCACTGCGCGCTGCGGCACGCCGCTGTCGGAGATCGATGCTGCGCTGGCAGCTAATAATCAAGTGCTGGCATTTGAGCCGCCGCGCTTCGGCGGCGCCTCGACCGTCGGCGGCATGGTTGCGGCGGGTTTGTCGGGACCGGGCCGCCAGTTCAGCGGATCTGTGCGCGACTTCGTATTGGGCGCCGATTTGATGGATGCGCAAGGACAAGTCCTGCACTTCGGCGGACAGGTCATGAAGAACGTGGCCGGCTATGACGTCTCGCGCCTGCTGACCGGTTCGCTCGGCACGCTGGGCCTGATCCTGCAAGTTTCGCTCAAGGTATTGCCACAGCCGTTTGCCAGTAGCACGCGCGTGTTCGAAGTCGACGAGGCCAACGCGATCCGTCTGCTCAACGAATGGGGCGGCCAGCCGTTGCCGGTGTCGGCCAGCGCCTGGGTCAACGGCGTGTTGACGATACGTCTGTCGGGTGCGCAGGCGGCCGTCGACGCTGCGCAGAAAAAACTGGGTGGGACGGAGCTGAGCAACGGCGACGATTTCTGGTGCGATCTGCGCGAGCAGAGTCACGCATTCTTTGCTGATACGGCGGCGCCGTTGTGGCGCATCTCCTTGCCATCGGTGGCCCAGCCTCTGGCGCTCAGCGGTACGCAGCTCATCGAGTGGGGCGGTGCACAGCGCTGGTATCGCGGCGATACAAACGCAGAAAACAGCGCGGAAAGCATCCGCGCTACGGCCGTTGCAGCAGGCGGTCACGCCAGCCTGTATCGCGGCGGCGACAAGAGCGTCGGCGTGTTTCATCCGCTCGCACCCGCAGTCGCCAAGATTCATCGCAACCTGAAAGCCTCCTTCGATCCATCCGGTATCTTCAATCCCGGTCGCATGTATCCGGAATTCTAAATCCTATGCAAACCAATCTGGCCGATTTCATCCGCGACACCCCTGAAGGCAAAGAGGCCGACGCCATCCTGCGTTCCTGTGTGCACTGCGGATTCTGTACTGCGACCTGCCCGACTTACCAATTGCTGGGCGACGAACTCGACGGCCCGCGCGGCCGCATCTACCTGATCAAGCAAGTGCTGGAAGGCAAGCAGGCCACTGCCGCCACTCAATCGCACCTGGATCGTTGCCTGACCTGCCGCAATTGCGAATCGACTTGCCCGTCCGGTGTGCAATACGGCCGCCTGGTCGATATCGGCCGCAAGGTGGTCGAAGATCAGGTTCCGCGTCCATTCGCGCAACGTTTGGTGCGTACGACTTTGAAGACGTTGTTGCCGAACAAGTGGTTGTTCAACCCGGCGATGAAGGCAGGCCAGCTGGTGCGTCCGTTGTTGCCGCAAAAGCTGCAAAATAAGGTGCCGCCGAAACAGGAGGCCGGACAATGGCCGACGCGCACGCACGCACGCAAGATGCTGATGCTCGACGGTTGCGTGCAACCGGCCATGTCGCCCAACATCAACAGTTCCACCGCGCGCGTGCTCGATGCGCTCGGCGTCGAACTGATCGTGCCGCCGAAAGCGGGTTGCTGCGGCGCGATCCGCTATCACCTGAACGACCAGGACGGCGGTCTCGACGACATGCGCCGCAACGTCGATGCGTGGTGGCCGTATGTCGACGGCTCGGCTGGATTTACGGTGGAAGCGATTGTGATGAATGCTTCCGGTTGCGGCGCCACCGTTAAAGAGTACGGTCATTTGCTGCAGCACGACGCTGCGTATGCTGCCAAGGCGCATCGGATTGCGCAACTGACGCGCGATATCAGCGAGATTTTGCCGGACTTCGAGGCTGAGTTGGCTGGCAAGCTCAAGGGCAAGATCGGCAAGCGGGTTGCTTATCATCCGCCTTGCACTTTGCAGCATGGGCAGAAGATACGCGGGAAGGTGGAGCAGATTCTCGGCAGCGCCGGCGTCGACGTCAAGCTGTGTGCCGACAGTCATCTGTGCTGCGGGTCTGCGGGGACGTATTCGGTGTTGCAGCCGGAGCTGTCTTATCGTTTGCGGGACAACAAGCTGGATAATTTGCAGGCTACTCAGCCTGACATGATTGTGTCGGGGAATATCGGGTGTCTGACGCATTTGCAGTCGGGGACGGATACGCCGGTGAGGCATTGGATTGAGTTGTTGGATGCGGCGTTGGCTAGGGCTTGAGGTTGCATGATGATTGAATGAAGGCCCTGCAATTGCGGGGCTTTTTTATTTCTGGTGTTTTGTTCCGACTTGCTTGCTGTGGATCAGTGATTCTTTTCTTTCTTCGATCAACCTTGGGTTGCCGGGGGCGGCCCGGCAGCCGCTCACTTTCTTTGCTTCGCCAAAGAAAGTAAGCAAAGAAAGGCGACCGCGATTCGCAGCCCCTTCGGGGTCCCCGTTGGTGCCAAGCACAAATCGGGAAGGGAAAACAACTCGCTGCGCTCAGACATTTTTCCCTTCTTTTTCCGATTTGTGCATGTCACCAACGGCAGCTCATAAGCGGAACTGCCGGACTGGCTCGCTTCGCCTCGCCAGGGGGGTACTCGCCTGCGGCATCGTGTTTCAGATTCCTTGGGCGTCCAAACTTCATCTCTCTTTTTAATGCGTCGTCCCAGCGAACGCTGGGACCCAGTGGCGTCAGCGCATCTTCAAACTCAGTCACGACACTGGGTTCCAACTTTCGTTGGAACGACAAAGCTAAAGAGGCCGGAGAAGTAAAAAACACCCCTGTCCCCTGGCGATGCGCAGCGAGCTAGTCTGGAAGTCCGCTTGAGAGTAGCCGGTGTCAGCAGGTGAAAATCGGAAAAAGAAGGGAAAAATGTCTGAGCGAAGCGAGTTGTTTTCCCTTCCCGATTTTCGCCTGCTGGCGCCGGGAACCCCCGAAGGGGGCTACGAACCGCGGCCGCCTTCTTTTGCTTACTTTTCTTGGCGGAGCAAGAAAAGTGAGTAGCTGCCGGGCTACCCCCGGCACGGTTGTCCGAAGAGAGAAACATCGAAGCTACACAAAAAAGATGATTGAAAAAATGCCCCAATAAAAAAGCGACCCCAAAGAGCCGCTTCCATCCAACCGATCCACCAGAGCGAATCAACCCCAAACCTCAAGCATGCATCACCCGCTGCACCTGCTTAGGAATCCACTCCTGCAAAGTAATCTCAATCGTAATAAACGAAAGATTGCTCCCCCTCACAAAACGCCCCGCAAAAATCTTCCCCTCCACATCCGCCACCACCCCCTGCAAGGGATTCGCATGCGGCTTGCCGTCACCAAAACCGATCTCGCCAAAGACATTGAGAATCTCCACCCCCGGCCCGTTGATCTCCATCTCCCGCCAGCCGGTCGGCGTCGCGTATTCCAGATGCGCATCAATGAGGCTGCCGATGGCGCCGCGCACGATGGCGGTTTGCATGCCGTATTGTCGGCATAGCGCTTCCACGCTTTCGGTGAGGTCCTGGTTGGGTTTGAGGCGGGCCATCACCAGTTTTCCCAGTGTGCCTTCTTCTACCTGAATATCGTTGTCGTGTGTAAGTGTCTCTGTGTTTTTTGTCAGTGTCGATGTCGTCATCATGATTCCATGGGTGTCGGATGCAATAGACTGAATAGCGTCTCTTCATCGCTGTTGACGACGAAAGCGCCCTGGGAAAACAAGCACAGGCGGATGATGAGCGGATCGTCGCCCACTTCCACCGTGTCGAGCAATAAATGCCCGCCGTGTATCGTTCCATCGCCGTCGAGAAAACCGGCGTGGCAGTGCAATAATATTTTTCCTTCCTGATTCTGGCCGACCGTGATCGCGCCGGTGACGAAGGTGATCACGCCTTCCAGTACATGCGGCGGACCGTAGTCATACGGGCGGTTGGCGTCGCGGGTGTTTTCGATGCGATGGTAATGCAGCTTGCGCGCAGTGCCGCCGCACATGCGGCCGACGCCGCCGCGCTGGCCGTAGCGTTTTAGCACCTCACGCAAGGCCTCGCCGACTTTGGTGCCGGGCTGCAGCGTGATGCGTAATTCTTCCGCCGGATTGGCTTCCAGGTCCAGCGTGCGCGGGTAGCTCTGCTGGCCGGCGTGAAGAAACTTGCGTACCTCGACAAAGCCCGGATGGCCGTCGGCGGACTTGTTGGAAATTTTCATAAGCGATAGTCACCTTTCTCCTCAAGCAAACTTTTGATCTGCTTTTTGACAATCTTTCCATAACCGGATTTTGGCATGGTCTCCCAGAACACGAAGCGGCGCGGCCATTTGTATTTGGCGATGCGACTCTCCAGATGCGACAGCAGTGCATCGCCGTCGGCCTGCTGGCCGGATTTGGCGACGATGACGGCGATGCCGCTTTCGCCCCACTTGGGATCCGGCACGCCGAGCACGGCGACTTCGGACACCGACGGATGCGTCAGCAGCGCTTCTTCGATCTCGCGCGGATAGACGTTGGAGCCGCCCGAGATGTACATGTCGGACGAGCGGCCGGTGATGTAGAGGAAGCCGTCTTCGTCGACGTGGCCGAGGTCACCGGTGTGGAACCAGTCGCCCTTGAAGGCTTTGGCGTTGGCGTCCGGATTGTTGTGATAGCCCATGAACACGGCCGGGCCGCGTACGCAGATTTCGCCGGTTTCGAAGGCTTTGAGTTTTTTGCAGCTGTCGTCGAGGATGGCGATTTCCATGCCGGTGCGCGGCATGCCGCAGGAGCCGACGCGCGCTTTCGGATGGGCGTCGTCCGCTTCGTGCATGTACGGCGGCAGGAAGGTAATGTTGCCGGTGACTTCGCCGAGACCGTAATACTGCACCAGCACCTTGCCGAGTTTCTTCAGGGCATACACCTGATCGGCGCGGTACATCGGCGCGCCGGCGTAGATGACGTGCTTCAGCGAGCTGTGGTCGTAGCGGTCGACCGATTCGTCTTCGGTCAGTATCTTGACGATGGTCGGCACGGTGAACATGTTGTCGACGCGGTGGCGCTGCACCAGTTGCCAGGCTTCTTCCGGCACCAGGCGTTCGGTCGACAGCAGGATGCTGGCGGCGCCGCGCGCGGTGTTGACCACGGCGTGGATGCCGGCGCCGTGCGACAGCGGCGCCACCACCAGCGAGCGCGACTGGTGCGTCAGGCCGGGCAGCAGGTCGGCGAGGTGATTGGTCACGACGAAAGCCATCTGGCCGTGCGACAGCATGCCGGCTTTGGGATGGCCGGTGGTGCCGGAGGTGTAGAAGAACCACAGCGGGTCGTCGTAATCGACCTCGACTTCATCGAAAGGCTGATGGGCGCCGGTCGCAGTGGCGAGCGTCTCGAAATCGAGTTCGCCGGCGCGTGGGTCTTGCAGCGCGATGATATGTTTCAGCGCTGGCGAGACTTCCTTGACCGCGTCGACGTAGTTGGCGAAACCGCGGTCGTACAGCATCACGCTGGCGCCGCTCGACTGGCCGAGATACGCAGCTTCCGGCGGCGTGATGCGCACATTGGTCGGCACCCAGACCATGCCCAGCTTGAAGGCCGCCCAGGCGCTTTCAAAAATCTGCAGGTTGTTGCGCGAATGGACCAGCATCTTGTCGCCTTTGCTCACGCCCAGCTTTTGCAGGGAGTGCGCGAGGGTGTCGACGCGGTCGTTGATCTGTTTCCAGGTGGCGATTTTGTCGCCTTTGCCGTCCGGCGTGCCGTCGCCGATGATCAGGCCGGGTTCGTCGGGAAAGCGGCGGGCGACGTCGGATAGCAGGCGCCCCAGGTTCATTACTTTGGTTAACATCGTCTCGCTCGTGTGTATTTTTTATGTGGGTCTGTACTACTGGTATTGCTTGCTGCATCTATTGCTGTCGTCCCAGCGAACGCTGGGACCCAGTATCGTCATCTGCGTTTGTCACGACACCGGATTCCAGCCCTCGCTGGAATGACATGAATACTTTGGAACGTGATTGATCAATGCACGCGTTCCAGAATGCTCACGTAATTCGCCACCGCAGCGCCGCCCATGTTGAACACGCCCGCATAGCGCGCATTCGGAATCTGCATGTCGCCCGCATCATGGCTGGCCTGCATCGCCGCCATCACGTGCATCGACACGCCGGTGGCGCCGACCGGATGGCCCTTGGATTTCAGTCCGCCGGATGGATTGATCGGCAGGCGGCCGTTCTTGGCGGTCACGCCGTCGAGGATGGCGCGCGCGCCCTGGCCCGGTTCGGCCAGGCCCATGGCTTCGTATTCCAGCAACTCTGCAATCGTGAAGCAGTCATGGGTTTCCACCAGGGACAGATCCAGCAGTTTCAGGTCGGCTTGTTTCAAGGCCTGTTGCCATGCCAGCGTGCCGGCTTCGAAACGGGTCGGGTCGCGGCGCGACAGCGGCAGGAAATCGTTGACGTGCACCGCGGCGCGGAAGGTCACGGCGCGTTGCATGGTATTGGCGACATCGGCGGCGCTCAGCACTATTGCGGCGGCGCCGTCCGAGATCAGCGAGCAGTCGGTGCGCTTCAACGGACCGGCGACGAAAGGATTCTTCTCCGACACATTGCGGCAAAAGTCGAAGCCGAAATCCTTGCGCATGTGGGCGTAAGGATTGCTCATGCCGTTCTTGTGATTCTTGGCGGCAATGGCGGCCAGCGCGTCCGACTGATCGCCGTAGCGCTCGAAATAGGCTTGCGCGATCTTGCCGAACACGCCGGCAAAGCCGCCGGGGATGCCGGCTTCTTCCTTGGCGTAGCAGCACTTGAGCAGCACTTCACCGACTTGCGGCGTGGCCAGCTCGGTCATTTTTTCAAAGCCGATCACCAGCGCATGCTTGGCCTGGCCGGACAGGATCGATTGCATGCCCGAGTGGATGGCCGCGGAACCGGTGGCGCAGGCGTTTTCGACGCGCACGGCCGGCTTGAAGCGCAGCGCAGGCAGGGTGTTGACGACGAGCGAGGACGGGAAGTCCTGATACAGGAAGCCGCCGTTGAAGGTGCCGATATGGATGGAGCCGATGTCTTCCGGCGTCAGGCCGGCGTGTTCGATGGCGGCCTTGGCGACCTGGCCGATCAGCGCCTCCGGATCGATGCCGTCGAGTTTGCCGAATTGGGAGTGGTTCCAGCCGGTGATGCAGGGTGAAGGTGCGGTCATTTGGGTTCCTGAAAAGAGTGTGTTGGAACAGCAATATGCAAAAACGATGCCACGATTTTTTCAGCCCGCCGCTGTCTCGCTAGCGTTGATTTTTATGGTGTCGGCCGGGCGTGGCTGGCCCGCAATGACGCGGTTTGCGGGCCGTGATGGCGGTAAACATAGCACGTCGCGGACGGCTTTGAATTTGCTGCGCTGCGGGATGAATTTGCCATATGAGCCGATGACAAGTGTATGGCAACTGTATAAGGCATGCGACAGGTGTCGCAGGAAAATAAACACCATATATCGCACTTACATCCCTTGTCGAAGCAGGCGTTTATCGCAGAGAATGTGCTTGCAATGCCGACTTCAGGGAGGGGCGCGCAAGTCTGCGGAGACAATCGACGACTTGGCATCCAAATTGCTCTGGTACGCATAAGCAGTGCTGAATTAGTCGTTACTAGTATCGACAACATAAATCGGCAACATAAATTAACCAAAACTAAAATCAGGAGACAAACAGATGGGTAACCCAACTGCCAGCATCACTCGCCGTCGTTTTTTGAAGACTGTTTCCGTTGCCTCGGCCGCCGCTGCCACCGGCATGATGTCGACCCAGGCATTTGCCGCTGCCGAGTTCACACTGAAGTACGCCAACAACCTGCCGGCGACCCATCCGATGAACCTGCGCGCCAAAGAAATGGCCGCCAAGATCGCGACCGAATCCAAGGGCCGTATCGACTTCCAGGTCTATCCGAACAATCAGCTCGGCAACGATACCGACACGCTGGGCCAGGTGCGCTCGGGTGCGGTCGACTTCTTCACACTGTCGCCGTTGATCCTGGGCACGCTGGTGCCGGCTGCGCAGATCAGTGGCGTCGGTTTCGCCTTCAAGGATTACAACCAGGTCTGGGCCGCGATGGACGGCGAGCTGGGCGCGCACGTGCGCAAGCAGATCGACGCCAAGTCGACCGTCTTCGCCTTTGAAAAAATCTGGGACAACGGCTACCGCCAGATCACCAACAGCACCCGTCCGATCAACAAGCCGGAAGACCTCAAGGGCATGAAGCTGCGCGTGCCGCCGAGCCCGCTGTGGACCTCGATGTTCCGCGCTTTCGATTCGGCGCCGGCCAGCATCAACTTCGCTGAAGTGTATTCCGCGCTGCAGACCAAGATCGTCGAAGGCCAGGAAAACCCGATGGCGATCATCTCGACCGCCAAGCTGTACGAAGTGCAGAAATTCTGCTCGATGACCAATCACATGTGGGACGGTTTCTGGTTCCTCGCCAACAAGAAGTCCTTCGAGCGTCTGCCGAAAGACCTGCAGGAAATCGTTACCCGCAACGTCAACGAAGCCGGCATGAAGCAGCGCGCCGACGTCAAGGCGCTCAACGATTCGCTGGCGACCGAAATGAAGGGCAAGGGTCTGGCCTTCAACGACACCGACAACGAAGCCTTCCGCGCCAAGCTGCGCAGCGCCGGTTTCTACGCCGAGTGGCACAAGAAGTTCGGCGATGAACCTTGGGCGCTGTTGGAGAAATACACCGGAAAGTTGGCGTAAATGGACGCGGCGATGACCGAAGTGAGAATGCCTTCTGCATCGGCGCCGAGCAACCCGCTGGCGCGACTGCTGGCGGGCGTCAATCGCGGCGTGATGCACGTTGTCGCCGCCGTTGCGGCCGCACTGGTAGTGGTGGAAACCGCGGTGCTGCTGGCCGGCGTGATCTACCGCTACGCGCTGCACGATCCGTTGATCTGGTCCGACGAACTGGCCTCGACGCTGTTCATCTGGCTGTCGATGCTGGGTGCGGTGCTGGCGCTGGACCGGGGCGAACACATGCGCCTGACCGCCATCGTCAACCGGCTCTCTGACAAGTGGCGCATCTGGCTGGAAACCGTGGCGGCATTGATCGTTTGCATCTTTGTGCTGATGATCATCCATCCTGCCGTCGACCATGCGTCCGAGCAGATGGCGATCACCACGCCTGCATTGGAAATCCCCGACGGCTTGCGTGCGGCGGCCTTGCCGGTCGGCGCGATCCTGATGTTCCTGGCGGCGATTGCGCGCATGGCCAGCCGTTCCAGCATCAAGCAGGTGCTGTCCGCGGTTGCTGTCGTGGCGGTCATCGGCGCTGTGCTGTGGATCGCCAAGCCGGCCTTGCTGGCGATGGGCAACTACAACCTGATCGTGTTCTTCGTGCTGCTGATCGGTGTCTGCGTGGCAGGCGGGATTCCGATTGCGTTTGCCTTCGGTACGGCCACGATGGCGTATCTGACGATCGCCACCGGCGCGCCGATGATGATTGTGGTCAGCCGCATGGACGAAGGCATGTCCAGCCTGATCCTGCTGTCGGTGCCCTTGTTCGTCTTGCTCGGTTCGCTGCTGGAAATCAGCGGCCTTGCCCGAACCCTGATCGACTTCATGGCGGCGCTGCTGGGCCATGTACGCGGCGGCTTGCAATACGTGCTGCTGGGCGCGATGTTCCTGGTGTCGGGTATCTCCGGTTCCAAAGCCGCCGACATGGCCGCGATTGCCCCGGCGCTGTTCCCGGAAATGAAGAAACGCGGCTCCAAGCCGGAAGAGCTGGTGGCCTTGCTGTCGTCCTCGGGCGCCATGACCGAAACGATTCCGCCCAGCCTGGTGCTGATCACCATCGGCGCGGTGTGCAGCGTATCGATCACCGCCTTGTTCATCGGCGGCCTGATGCCGGCGGTGATCGCCACGATTGCGATCGGCGTCATCTGCTGGTTCCGCGCGCGTCGCGAACCGATGCCGGATGTGAAGCGCGCCACCATCGGCGTGATCGGCAAGACCTTCATTGCCGCGATTCCCGCACTGGCCCTGCCGATGCTGATCCGCGTGGCGGTGATCGAAGGTGTGGCGACGGCAACGGAGGTGGCGACCATCGGCGTGGCCTATACGATCATTGTCGGCCTGATCATGCACGCCTTCATGAAGCACCTCGACTTCAAGCGCATCTATCCGATGCTGGTGGAAGCGGCGACCTTGTCGGGCGCCATTCTGCTGATCATCGGCATGGCCACCTCGATGGCGTGGGCGCTGACGCAGTCGGGCTTCTCGGCCAAGCTGGTGGCGCTGATGCAAGGCGTGCCCGGCGGCGGCATGGGTTTCCTGCTGATCACGATTGTCATCTTCATCGTGCTGGGCAGCATCCTGGAAGGCATTCCGGCAATCGTGCTGTTCGGGCCGCTGCTGTTCCCGGTTGCCCGTTCACTCGGTATCCATGACGTGCATTACGCCATGGTGGTGATCCTGGCGATGGGCATCGGCCTGTTTGCACCGCCGTTCGGCGTCGGCTTCTATGCCGCCTGCGCGATCGGCAAGGTGTCGCCGGACAAGGTCTTCAATCGCGTCTGGAGTTATCTGGCGGCGCTGGTGGTGGCGCTGCTGGTGGTGGCTGCGGTGCCGTGGATTTCCATCGGTTTCCTGGAACACTGATTAACAAAAACAAAATCTAAAAACGGCGGCTTGCACCTTTCCTCCGCAAGCCGCCATCCTCACGGAGACAACATGAACCAAAATGATAGCGGCGCCCGCGTGGCGCTCGTGACGGGCGGAGCCATGGGCATCGGCGCCGCAATTTGCCAGCGCCTGGCGCGCGACGGCTACACCGTACTGGTCTCGGACATCAATCTGGAGGCGGCCAAGGCCACTGCCGACAAGATCAACGCCGACGGCGGCAAGGCTGCGCCGCTGGCGATGGATGTCAGCAAGGCGGAGTCGATCGCCGCCGCTTTCTCCAACGTCGAAAAAGATTATGGCCGCTGCGACGTGCTGGTCAACAATGCCGGCGTCGCCAAGACCTTTCCCTTCCTCGACTACCCGCTCGACAACTGGCTGCTGACGATGAACATCAACGTCACCGGCGTCATGCTGTGCGGCCAGCATGCTGCGCGCATGATGGTGCGCAGGAAATGGGGCCGCATCGTCAATATCTCTTCCGTTTCCGGCATCCGCGCCGGCACCGGCCGCACCGCTTACGGCACGTCGAAAGCAGCGGTCATCGGCCTGACCAAGCAGATGGCGATTGAACTCGCCGGATCCGGCGTCACCGTCAATAGCGTCGCGCCGGGTCCGGTCGACACGCCGCTGACGCAAGCCGTGCATTCACCGGAAACGCGCAAGAGCTTCACCGACGGTGTGCCCATGCATCGCTACGGCAGCACCGACGAAATCGCTGCTGCCGTGTCTTTCCTGGCCGCCGACGATTCTTCTTACATCACCGGGCACGTGGTGCCGGTGGATGGCGGCTTCGTGGCCGCCGGCATCCTCGACATCTGAACGGAGCATCGCCATGACACGCGCAATGGAAGACAAGTCCGTCATCGTCAGCGGCGCAGGTTCGGTCGGCGAAGGCTGGGGTAACGGCAAGGCCGCCGCCGTGCTGTATGCGCGCGAAGGTGCGCGCGTGCTGGCCGTCGACCGCAATCTGGAAGCGGCGCAGGTCACTGCAGACCTGATCCGCAGCGAAGGCGGGATCTGCGAAGTGGTCGCCGCCGACGTTTCCAAAACATCCGACATCGAAGCCATGGTGCAAGCCGCGCTCGATCATTTCGGCCGCATCGACGTCTTGCACAACAACGTAGGCATCGCCGAAACCGGCGGTCCGGTCGAAGCCAGCGAAGAGAGCTGGAACCGCGTCATCGCCATCAACCAGACCAGCGTCTTCATGACCTGCAAGCACGTCTTGCCGGTGATGGAGAAGCAAAAGAAGGGCGCCATCGTCAATATCTCGTCGCTGGCGGCGATCCGCTGGGTGGGCTTTCCTTACGTCGCCTATTCGGCGTCCAAGGCGGCGATGCTGGCGCTGACCAAGAACATCGCCATGCAATACGCGCCGCTCGGCATTCGCGCCAACTGCGTGCTGCCGGGCTTGATGGACACGCCGATGATCCGCGAGCCGTTGAAAGCCTCTTACGGCGGCGACATCGAAGAGATGCGCCGCAAGCGTCATGAGCAATGCCCGATGGGGCACATGGGCGATGCCTGGGATGTGGCGCATGCGGCCTTGTTCCTGGCCTCGGATGCGGCGCGTTATGTCACCGGCGTGGATCTGATCGTCGACGGCGGTCTGAGCCTCAAATGCGTTTGAGCGCTTCACCCGATGAAACGCCGGTCGCGAAGCAGGTGTGACGAAAGGTAACTTGCCGTGCGCGGTCAAAGGGAACGGGTTGTAATATCCGGTCACGTTTCCTTTGACTGGTGATTGCATGCCTGGCTACCGCTCCCGTCGTTTTTCTCTGTTTGCATCTGCTTTGTTGTTCGTGTTGATGGCGCCGTTTGCGTCCGCCCAAACGTTGTGGCCGACAAGTGCGCAGTGGGAGCGATTGCGCTCGGGCATGCAAAGCGATCCCGTCGTGCGGCAGGCCATGGCAGCACAACGGCGCATCGCTGACGAAGCCTTGGCTGCGCCGCCGCAGCCGGTGGCGACCTTGTCCACCGGCGGTCGCCTGCAAGGCGACGCGATCAAGGAAAAAACTTCTGCCGGCCTGAAGGACATGGACAAGATTCAGGCCCTCGCCGTGACCTACAAGGTGAGCGGCGACGCCCGCTATGCCGGGCGTGCAGGCGAATTCCTCGACGCCTGGGCCGGACGCAATCGGCCCAGCGGTCAGCCTATCGATGAGACCGGGCTGGAACCGGCGATTTTCGGGTATCGCATCGTTCGCGCCGATTTACCTGCGGCCACGCGCGACCGTATTGATGTCTGGATGCACAGCATTGCAAATGCCGAGATCGCGTCGCGTGTCATGGGCAAGCCGACTGCCACCAACAACTGGCATAGCCATCGTCTGAAACTGGTCGGCCTGATCGGTTACGCCTTGGGCGATGCCAAATTGATCGGCTACGCCAAACAGGGGTTTCGCGCGCAGATCGGCGATAACCTGCGTCCCGGCGGCGAAAGCATCGATTTCATCGAGCGCGATGCCTTGTCGTATCACGTCTACGACCTGCGTCCGCTGGTGAGTCTGGCGCTGGCGTTCGCTGAAGACGGCGAGGATTTCTATCATTGCCAAGCGCCCAACGGCGCCTCGGTCGCCAACAGCGTTGCGTGGTTGCTGCCGTATGTCCGCGGAGAGAAGACGCATGCCGAGTTCGCCGGCAGCCGGGTGCCGTTCGACAAGGCGCGTTCCGACAATCATGAAAAGGGACATGAGATTGGCGCCGACTATGATCCGAAAAACGCCTTGCCGCTGATGGAGCTGGCTGCCGCCTATGATCCGGCCTGCGCCGAACTGGCGCGCCGGCTAGGCAATTCTGCACGTCTGCGGCTGGTGCTCAGTTCGCTCAAGGGCGGCTGATCTTGCGTTTTCTTGCAGCGACGGCAGGCGTCGCTGCATTGTGCTGGGCCTGCCGCAGATTGCTCCACACTTCTTCCGCCGTCTCCACGAAAGTCTGGATGCAGGGATTGCGGTTGTCCTTGTTCCAGATCACCGCGACTTCCACTACCGGCGCATCGGTCAGCGGTTTGAAGACCGTGGTTTCCAGATGCATGGCCTGCATCGAGTTCGGCACCATCGCCACGCCCAGGCCTTCGCCGACCAGGTTGACGATGGTTTGCTGCAGGTTGGCTTCCAGCTTGATGCGCGGGCGGAAGCCGGCGGCCAGGCAGCAATTGACGATCAGGTCGTACACCACCGGCGCAATCGCGCGCGGGATGCTGACGAAGGGATCGTCGGCCAGATCTCTGGCTGAAATCTTTTCACGTGAAGCCAGCCGGTGATTCTTCGGCAGCACCGCCACCAGCGGCTCGGAAAAGATGGTGCGGCTGTCCAGTCCGCTGCAATCCTCGGGGCGATACATGATGCCGACGTCGCGCTTTCCTTCCTTGATATCCACCGCCAGCAGGTTGGGCACATGCTCGGTCAGGCGCATGTCGACCTCCGGATAATTGGCCGAATAATGGCGCGTGACCGACGGCAGGATGTTATACGCCGTCGACATCATGAAGCCGACCAGCAGCGCGCCGCTCTTGCCTGCGCCGGTGCTGACGGCATTGCGCCTGGCGCGCTCCAGTGCATGAAAAATTTCAGCAGTGTCCCGGTAGAAATGTTTGCCCGCTTCGGTCAGCTGCACGCTGCGTTTGCTGCGATCGAACAATTGCACGCCGAGCTTCTTCTCCAGCGCCGCAATCTGCCGTGTGAGGGGCGGTTGCGAGATATGCAACAGCTCGGCGGCGCGTCCGAAATGCAGGGTTTCTGCTACGGTGCGGAAATAGGTGAGGTGGCGCAGTTCGATCATCTGATACCTTTAAGGTATTAATTGTATGTCTATATTGTATTGGAAGTTATCAGATAAGCTGGCTATTCTTTGCCGCAGAGTCAGCTTACTTGCGACTGGCTCATAGAAATTTTGTGTCGCCTCGACCGCGGCGAAGAGAATTTCAAAGGCGCGACCGGCCACGAACCGAGATAGACGCCACATAAGAAAAAGCAGTTCATAGACAGGAGACAAATCATGCCGACATCCACGGTAGACCTCGCTACGGCGCGCAGATATGTCAATAGCGCACGCTATCGCTCACTCGATGAACTCTGTGGCAGCGATCCGCAGATGCAAGACCTGGTCGCGCGCGGCAAGCGCCTGATCGACAAGAACATTCCCATCTTGATCCTCGGCGAAACCGGCACCGGGAAGGAATATTTGTCGCGCGCGCTGCATGCTTACAGCGCACGCCGCGCCGCCAACTGGGTGGCGGTGAACTGCGCATCGATTCCGGAGAGCCTGGCCGAGAGCGAATTGTTCGGCTACTGCAAAGGCGCGTTTTCGGGCGCGCTGCCGGGCGGCATGAAAGGCAAGGTGCAGCAGGCCGACGGCGGTACGCTGTTCCTCGATGAGATCGGCGACATGCCGTTTTCGTTGCAGACGCGTTTGCTGCGCGTGCTGTCGGAGCGCGAAGTGATTCCGCTGGGCGCGGCGCATCCGGTGCCGGTCGACGTGCATCTGATCTGCGCCACGCATCAGGACCTGAAGACGCTGGTGGCGCAGGGCCGCTTCCGCGAAGATTTGTATTACCGCATCGCCGGCGGCGTGTTGCGCTTGCCGTCGCTGCGTACACGCGCCGACAGGCGCGAGCTGATCATGCAGATGATCGCCGACGAAATGCCGGGGCGAGACGATGGCAACTACGTTGACGAGCGCATCCTTGCGCCGCAGGCCTTGCAGCAGATGCTGGCTTATCCGTGGCCGGGCAATCTGCGCCAGATGCACGCCGTGGTCCGCTACTGCTGCGCCGTCATGAACGGCGACCGGATTGAAGTCGCCGATTTGCCGGAAGAGCTGATGGAGTCGTTTTCCACATCGCTTCCCGCATCCCCTCATTTTGCGGGGCTGAATGCTGTTTCAGCCTCCAACTCAGTATCTAACTCAGGATCCAACATTCGCAGCATCGTGCCACAAGCCGGTGCTGCCGATATCCTTCCTCGCCAACCCGGCGGCCCGCTCGGGGACGAGCGTACGCGCGTTATCGATGCGCTGGTCGGCAGCCGCTGGAACATTTCCGCCGCCTCGCGGCAACTGGGAATGTGCCGCGCCTCGCTGTATCGAAAATTGCGTCAGCTGGATATTCCGCACGTGCGCGATCAGGCGATGCCTGCATACGCCGTGGCCTGATCTGCGACGCGATTTGCCGCTTGATTGAAATCCGTGCTGCACATATAGTCGCTGTCGCTTGACGCGGAAACGCAGAGCGACGGCATACCCATTACAAAACAGAAGAGCTCCGCTCCGACATTGAGGAAGATTTAGGAAGATTATGAAAGTTTTTTACGACAAAGACGCAGACCTGTCCCTGATCAAGAACAAGAACGTGACCATCATCGGCTACGGTTCGCAAGGCCATGCA
>NZ_LFLU01000018.1 GCF_001189965.1 Herbaspirillum rhizosphaerae | reverse complement strand
GCAGAACGCCAAGCTGGCGCTGGAGGCGGCGCATCGCGGTTATGTGATGGAGTCGGGCCTGATCACCATGACCGGCGATGCCAAGCAGATGCTTAATGATCCGCGTGTCAAGGCGGCTTATCTGGGTGAGGGCTAAGAAAGCGGCGCGCAAGTCTGGTGTAGGATAGGTCGGTGTTTCCGCTGTTTTCAGATTCAACTCCCTCATCAAAGGACATTGAAATGAGCGATACCCCGATCACTATTCTCGGCATCTCCGGCAGCTTGCGCGCAGGTTCTTACAACACGGCAGCGCTGCACGCCGCAGCGGAATTGCTGCCGCCCGGAGTGCGTCTGATCCAAGCCGACATCTCCGATATTCCCCTCTACAACGACGATGTACGCGCCAAAGGATGGCCGCCTTCGGTGGAGCGTTTTCGCAAGCAGATTGCCGAAGCGGATGCGATCCTGTTCTCTACGCCGGAATACAATTATTCGATTCCCGGCTTGCTGAAAAACGCCATCGACTGGGCCTCGCGCCCGCCGGAGCAACCTTTCGCAGGCAAGGCGACCGCCATCATGGGCGCCAGCCCGGGCGCCGTCGGTACGGCGCGCGCGCAATATCACTTGCGCCAGATCGGCGTCTTTCTCGATCTGAAATTTCTCAACAAGCCGGAAGTCATGATCGGCGGCGCCGGCGATCGTTTCGACGCCGGCGGCAAGTTGACGCATGAACCGACACGCGAATTCATCAAGACCATGCTGGTCGCGCTGCAAGAGCTGGCGTTGATGCTGAAGCATCACAAAAAATAAGACGGAGATCTGTCAGTAAAATAAAAAAGAGCGGCTTGTGAGCCGCTCTTTTTTATTTCCGGCGCACGCATGTTGGGAGACATGCGTGCGTCGCTTGCTACCGCATGCTTATGCCGCCTTCTTGGCGCGCACCTGATCGCGCAATGCCTTGACGCGGTCGTGATTGGCGAGCACACCCTGGTACTGGCGCTCGACGAGCAGGCGCACGTCGCTCGGCAAATCTTCCGCCAGGGCCTTGCGATAGGCGTTCACTGCGGCATCTTCACCGCGTTCGCATTCGTTGAGAATCGCTTCGTCGTTCTTGCCGACGATGGCGCTCTTGATGTTGATCCATTGGCGATGCAGGGCGCCGCTGACCGTGGTGTGGTTGGTCGGTTCGCCGCCCAGCGCACGCACCAGGTTCTGCAATTCCAGCGCACTCTGGCCGCAGGCCTGCGAGCGTTCCAGGAACTGGGTCTTGTAATACGCCTGGCGTTCCGATGCGTCTTCCGCGCAGACGCGGAAACCTTCTTCGCCGTCCTTCGAAATCTGGATCAGGTCGTTCAGGGTATCAATCAGTTGATCGTTTTTCATCATGTGCCTTTCATTGAAATGGAGGGGAAAAGTTTTTTCTTTTTCTGCTCTTACATCGCTGCATCAGTACATCAGTGCACGAAAAAGTAGATCAGCACCAGCACGAAAGCGGGAACGCCCAGTATCCAGGCGAGGAAATACTTACCCATATCTGCTCCTTGAAATGTGAGGTCAACGCATTGAGCTGCGTATTGACCAGGAGACGCGCATCGGTTCTTTGCGTGCCTGTCTGCGATCAGGCGGCAAGCGCGGAATAATCTTGACGTATTGCCAAGACTTGCCAAGCTTCGGCCGACTTGCCATCCAATGTTTGCATCGTAGTAGCTGCACCGCGCCGGGGCCATCAGACGCCTGCGCAATCGCTTGTAGGAAGGCAAGCGCAAAGATCGGTAACGATCACTGTGGAGATAGGCGGAAAGCCTTTGCCGGCGCGGCTTCTCATCTTGTCCTACAAGACAATGGGCGGGCGTCCTATACCTCTTGCCCGAAGGCATTGCTACGATCCTCCCATCGCATCATCAAAGCCGAGGAGCGCGTCATGAACAAAGACCAATTGGTAGGCAATCTGAAAATTGCACTGGGACGTCTGCATGCAAACATGGCCAGAGTTTCCGGCGATCAGTCGCGCCGCCGCCATGCCCTGCAATTGCAGGAAGCAGGCAAGGTGCAGCGCACCCTCGGCGATGCGCGCCAGATCATCAAGCACTCGATCAAGCATTCTGCGAAGCAGCATCTCTCGGCCTGAGCCGGTTGCCTCGCAAAGAAATTAACAAAGAGAACAGGGAGATCGCCATGCTGACCAAACGAAGCCTGTTGCTGGCGCTGGGTATTTCCAGTGCAGCAGTCGTTGCCGTCCTCAACATTTGCGCCAATCGCCTGCAGCGCGCCGACCAACGCGCGCACCGCAAGGCCTTGCAACGCTGGGAGGGTGAAGGCGGCAATGTATTTCAGCCGGCCATGCCGGCGCCGGCTGCACAAAGCGATGTGCTATCGCAGGACGCTACGCCCTGATTGAGGGTCATGCAAGGGATGGTGTTTTACCGGCCTTGTCCTACAAGGCAATCAGCAGCAGTCCTATCGCTGATGATGCAGTCAGAAAGTATCGTTCAGTTACCGGGTCCGCAACGCTATGTAGCCACGCGGATTACAGGGAAACAAGGAAGAGACAAGCGGTTCGTTTCACGACACAAGAACAGATCGAAACGGGTGCAATCATGGAAAAACTGGTGCTTTGCTGGTTAGTGGGTATGCCTCTGCTGATGCTGCTCGTTCTTCAATACTTCATGTATTGAGCCATAAGCCGAAGCCAACAAACAAGGAGTTAAAAAATGCGCGAAGAAAAATTGCGAACCGTCCGAACCGACGTCCAGGTGCTGTTGCAGGAAGCCCAGGAACTGTTCAATGAAGCCGCTGCGGCAACCGGCCAGAAAGCCGCCGATCTGCGCGCCAAGGGCGAGGAAATCCTCGACCGTGCGTTCATCAAGGCCCAGGGGATTCAATCGTATGTAGTGCAGACCGGCAAGGAAATCGCCGCCACCACCGACGATTACGTGCAGTCCAACCCGTGGCGGGCCATTGCCATCTCCACCGGCGTCGGCCTGTTGCTCGGCCTGTGCGTGTCGCGCAGCTGCGAACGCTAAGCGCCGGCTCATCCTCAGCCATACAGCCAACCGGATAAAGGAACACGATCATGTCAAGCAAACCATCCACGGTGCACCACATCAGCGGCAAGCCGTTTCACATCGACCGCGAGAAAGTGCGCCAGGACGCCATGAAGCTGAGCGACGGCGCCGTGACCAAGGGTTACAAAGGCGATCGTGAAGAAGTGGTCGCCATGCTCAACGATGCGCTGGCGACCGAGCTGGTCTGCGTGCTGCGCTACAAGCGTCACTATTTCACCGCGACCGGTCTGGAAAACGAACCGATCAAGGCCGAGTTCCTCGAACACGCGCTGGAAGAAGAACAGCACGCCAACCAGATCGCCGAACGCATCGTGCAATTGAACGGCGAGCCGAATTTCAACCCCCGCGAGCTGTCCGAACGCAGCCACGCGGATTATGACGAATCGACCGACATCAAGTCGATGATTCGCGCCAACCTGATCGCAGAGCGTATCGCCATCGAGACTTATCGCCAGATGATCGAACGCATCGGCGACGACGATCCGACCACCAAGCATTTGCTCATCTCCATCATGGCGAAGGAAGAAGAACACGCCGACGACATGAGCGACCTGCTGGATTGACTGCGCCTGACCGGCGCATAGACGCCGGTGGAAGACATGCCCCCGGCACTGTCTGGCAAAACCACACTATCGACAACAAGCAAGGAGAACAGCATGAACTGGGACATCATTGAAGGCAACTGGAAACAGTTTAAAGGCAAGGCCAAGCAGCAATGGGGCAAGCTGACCGATGATCAGCTCGACACCATCAACGGCAAGCGCGAAGAGCTGGCCGGCCGCATCCAGGAAGCATATGGCATCAACAAGGACGAAACCGAAAAGCAGATCAAGGCTTTCGAGGACAGCAACAAGGATTGGCGTCATTGATTCGTGCGCCATAGGTGCGCGATCGATGCGAGCCTGCGGGCTACGCTCTGATCCCCCGCCCGGACCGCATTTCCGTCAACCCATTTCGTCTTATAGATCAATAAAGGAAATCTCATGAAAAAACTCATCGCCACCTGCATCCTGACCACCGCCGCTTTCGGCGCGCATAGCCTGGCAAACGCCGCCGACGCCGTCAAATCCCAATACAAGGCTGACGTCGCCGCCGCCGATGCGGACTACAAGACCGCCAAGGCCAAGTGCAAGCCGCTCAAGGGCAATGAGGAAGACGTCTGCAATAAGGAAGCCAAGGCTGCGCACGAAACTGCGATCGCCGACGCCAAGGCCAAGCGCAAGACCAAGGACGCCAACAAGGATGCAGCCAAGACCACCAATGATGCCGATTACAGCGTCGCCAAGGAAAAGTGCGATGCCTTGAAGGGTGCGGAACAAGACAAGTGCACGACCGCCGCCAAGGCCAAGTACGGCAAGTAATTCGCAGCAATCCAGTAAGGTCATGGAGAGGTAGCGATGCTTCTCCATAAAAACAATCACACTAATGTATTCGAATTTACCAACAAGGAGATCATCATGACTTTATCTTTGACCAAACGCTTTATGGGCTTTTTCCTCGCACTGATGATGGTGTCGCTGGTCGGCTGCGCTTCCGGTCCCAACAAGGAAGGCACCGGCGAGTATGTCGATGATGCCGTCATCACCACCAAGGTGAAGACCGCCATCCTCCAGGAACCTAACCTGAAGTCGGCCGAAATCAACGTCGAGACCTACAAGGGTGTCGTGCAGTTGAGCGGTTTTGTCAGCTCGGCAACCAGCGCTACCCGTGCTACCGAACTGGCGCGCGGCGTCAAGGGCGTGACTTCGGTGAAGAACGACCTGCGCCTCAAGTAAGGTCTTTTCCGGCGGCGGCTGCGGCTGCCGCCCGGATCCGATCCGGAGCTTGTTTGCCGGACAATTGTTTTATCGGAACCAAGCAGCAAGAGGTAATAAGGTATAGTTAGCCGCGGAAGGCCCCGGTGCCGCCGGGCAACTCAATCAAATGACGGAAACGCTGCACAGCAGGCAAGGAACAGCGCAGTCGTACCGCATTTGCCTGATCAGGAAGGACTGCAGCATTGAACTTGATGCTGGTAAAAACTATGACAAAAATATTGGTAGTCGATGATCACGCTGTCGTGCGTGCTGGTGTCCAGCACTTTATTGCGGACATTCCGAACATGGAAGTCGGCGGTGAAGCAAGTACCGCCGAAGAGGCGATCCGCCTGGTGCGTACGCAGGAGTGGGACATTGTCCTGCTCGACATTGCGATGCCGGATAAAAGCGGCGTCGAAGTATTAAAACAAATCAAACGCGAAAAGCCGGCCTTGCCGGTGCTCATGCTGAGCATGCATCCGGAAAGCCGCTATGCGGTGCAGGTGCTGCGCAGCGGCGCCAGCGGCTATGTACAGAAGGAAGCGCTCGCGACCGATCTGGTCAGCGCCATCAACACTATTCTGCGCGGCCACAAATACATCAGCTACGGCGTGGCGGAGTTGCTGACTACCGATCCTGTGGATTCGGAAAAACCGCTGCACGAAACGCTGTCGCAACGCGAATATGAAATTTTTTACAAGCTGGGACAGGGCCAGGGCGTGACGCAGATCGCCGATGAACTCTGTCTGAGCGTGAAGACCGTGAGCACCTACCGGTCGCGCGTATTGCAGAAGATGAATATGGCCAACAACGCCGATATCATTTATTACGCCATCAAGAATAATCTGATCGATTGACGAAACATGACGGCAGGAATGTGCGGACCATACGCCGCACTGTCGTTTGCCATACCGGCCCGGGATTTTGGATTTGAGTGTCAGGATAGTAATCATGGAACAGGTATTGCAGGAAATGTCGGAAAGGATGGGGCGCAGCGCGAATGCGCCGCTGACGGTATTCCTCGTCGAAGATTCGGCCGACGTGCGCGACCTGATCATGGAAAGCCTCGCGGAGATTCCGGGCGTTGAACTGGCCGGTTATGCCGAGACCGAAGATGACGCCGCCGCCCATCTGGAAAACGAAAGCTACGATGTGCTGATCCTGGACATCCAGCTCAGGCAGGGCAACGGCATGAATCTGTTGCAGTCGCTGGCGCGTTCCGGCAAGAAGAGCCATGACGAGCTCAAGATCATCTTCAGCAATCATGTCAGCGCCACCTATCGCCGTGTCGGCTTGCAATACGGCGTGCAATTCTTCTTCGACAAATCTTCTGAATTTACCAAGTTGCGCAGCCTGATCGAAAGACTCAGCGGCAAGGGAAAAGGAATGGCGCCATTGCGCGGCTACACGCCGGCATGACCGGTTTATGTCGTGCAGCGCAGGCAGAATTACCTGTCTAAAATAATGTAGCCGGTGCAAGAACGAAGATGCGTGTTCGCCACGTGACGTTTGCGCACTCAACGGCACAATCCGGGGGCTTCGGCACATGCAAATAAAGGCAGTACGCAACGAGATCGGTGAAAGTTCATCGCTGGAGCACTACGTCGCCACGCAGGCGAATTTTGCCAGCATCGTCACGGCGGCGATGAGCCTGGCCATGATCATCGTGCTGTTCGGCATGGTGGTGCTTATCAGCTGTTATGCCGAAGACGACTACCGCAAGATCCTGGCGGATCTGATCGCGGTGCAGGGCAGCACGGCGGTCGGTTTCATCCTGGCGGGGGCGGCGCTCTACATGCAATGCCTCAACGTCGACCAATCGAGTCGCCGCCTGGCGATTTCTGCGCGTATCGTGGCCTGCCTGCTGCTGGTGCTGGGAGCCGGTTTCCTGTTGCAGAACGTGTTCGGACTGAGTTTGCTGGGCGACCGCCTGCCGGGCTTGCTTTCCACGATTTCCCTTGCGCACAGTGCGTTCGGCGCGGCGATCCATCCGCTGGCGGCGGGCAGCTTCGTCCTGATCGCGCTGACCTTGCTGCTGCATGATGTACGCATCCACGCACGCCACTATCCGGCCGAGTATCTGGCCTTCATCCTGATCGGTCTGAGCGCCATTCCTCTGGTCGGTTATCTGTATGGCGTCAACAAGCTGACCTTCCTGCATTATTCGACCGGGATTCCTTTCCTGTCGGCGCTGGGCTTCTTGTTGCTGAGCGCGGCGCTGCTGATGGCGCGGCCTTCGCATCGCCTGATGGCGATCATCGTCAGTCACGCGCCCGGCGGCAACATGCTGCGCCGCCTGCTGCCGTCGATGCTGCTGCTGATCCTGATCCTCAATCTGCTGGTGGCGCGCGGCGCCGAATACGGCCTCTATGCCGACCGCCTGATGTTGCCTTTCCTGACGCTGATCGACGGTGCGCTGGTGGTGTTCATTTTCTGGCGTTTCGCCGGCCGGCTCGATCGCGAATACGGCGCGCGCATGCAGAGCGCCGCCAAGCTGGCGGAAACCAATTCCCTGCTGACCGCGGTCAGCGACAGCACGCGCGAACCGATCTTCGTCAAGAATCGCCAGGGGCTGCTGGTGTTCGCCAATCCGGCCATGCTGCAGCAAGTCGGCAAGACCTGGGAAGAGGCGATGTACCGCGCCAGCCGCGAACTGTTCGCGCACAAGGAAGACGCCGAGCGCATCGATGAAGACGACCGGCGCGTCATGGCCAGCGGCCTGCCGGAAACCATCGAGCAGACCCTGCATTTGCCGCACGGCGTCTTCACGTATCAATCGACGCGCGTGCCCTGGTTCGACAAGGTCGGCAATGTGCTGGGCGTGATCGGCATCAGTACCGACATCTCCGAGCGCAAACGCGCGGAAGACTCGCTGCGCGAGCGTGAAGCGCAGCTGGAGAAAACGGTGGTCGAGCGCACCGCGCTGCTGCGCGAGCTGACCAATCACCTGGAAACCGTACGCGAAGAAGAGAAACGGGCGATTGCGCGCGAGCTGCACGACAACATGGGCGCCTCGCTGACGGCACTGAGCATGCATCTGGAAAGCGTCTACAAGATCCTGCCCGACGATGAGAAATGGCAGGAACGCAAGCCGCGCATCCAGGGGCTGATGAATTCGCTGGTCGGCACCACGAGACGCATCCAGACCGAGTTGCGGCCCAACATGCTCGACCTGTTCGGCCTCAAGGCCGCCATCACCGAGCAGATGGACGAGCTGGCCGAGCGTAGCGGCATGACCTGCAAGGCCAGCCTGCCGGACGAAGACGTCGCCATCGGCCATCAGATGGAAATCGCCATCTACCGCATGCTGCAGGAGATGCTCAACAACGTCACCAAACACGCCAAGGCGACGCAGGTCGACGTGATCCTGGATGTCGATGAAGAGCAGGTCGCCCTGACCGTGCGCGACAACGGCGTCGGTATTTCGCAAGACCGGCGCGACAACAACAAGACCTACGGCTTGCGCGGTTTGCGCGAACGCGCCACGTTCTTCGGCGGCGAAGTCGATATCCGTTCCACGCCGGGCAACGGTTCCCTCATCACCATTCGCCTGCCGATCGCCGCGCCTGCAGCACCTGCTGCTCCTGCCGCGCAAGCCTGATACATAAGCCCGATACATAAGCCTGACAAGGGGTTCGGTTTTCAGGTCGTTTTTTACTCTGCTTGTCCTACGTTTCAAAGCGGGGCTGTCTTATAGTCCCGCACCATCCCCCTCGCTAAGATGAACTCATCGCGTTTCCATCCATGGAGATGTGTGCAGTTGACTGTTGAGCATCGCAGTAACTGGTCTTTCAACTTTCAGGAGTCATCATGAATAAAGATCAAGTTCAAGGTAGCGCAAAACAGGTAGCCGGCAAGGTCCAACAAAAGGCCGGTGAAATGGTGAACAGCAAGGAACAACAGGTCAAGGGCGCCGCCAAGCAAATCGACGGCAGCCTGCAAAAAGGCTACGGCGACGCCAAGGAAGCACTGAAGGATCGCTGATCCTGAGCCGGTAAATGGGAGCGAAGGCTCCCATTTTCATGCCGGCCCGCTCTTTCTTGTAGGAATCGTCTTACGCCAGAATCGGAGAAGCACGGCTGTTGAGCCTTTCCCGCTTTTGTCATGATGGGCCGAGAGAAGAACAGGCAGGTATTGACTTAACAGGCCCTGGTACGCAGGACATGTCGAGGGAGGGATTATGAAAAAAACAGTTACCGTTGCTTCGCTCGTACTGGTCGGCATGATGGCATGCTCAGCTGCCGTCGCCGCTACCCCTCACGCTACGCAAGCAGCAGTGCCGGTGCCGAACGACGATGCCGCTCATGTCCTCATGGTGAAGAGCCATGCACAAGCAGGAAAAGCATCCGGCGTGAAGCCGGCATCGGACAAAAAGAAATTCCGCTATCTCGACATGGTAGAGAGAAAGCATCCTTCGTCGATCCGTAATGCGGTCATCGTGTATGACCACGCGCTGATGCGCAAGAAGGCTTGTGACTCGCACGATCCCGCAAGTGTAAGCGAATGTTTGGGACGTCCTTCGGTGTGAAACTATCCGCCTTCAAGTCGTCTAAAAAGTATGCGCCTCGCAAACCGGCGCTCAACTGAATCATTTGCTGCAGCGGCAGCATCAATCAACTTTTTATAGAGGTGTCATCATGAAAAATATACATAAGATTGCAGTGACCTCGATCACTGTGTGCGCCCTCACCGTATTGAGCGGCTGTAGCGGCATGTCCCAACGCGACAAGAACACCGCCATCGGCGCCGGCGTCGGTGCGGTCGGCGGCGCAGTGCTGACAGGCGGCAGCGGCATCGGCACGGCCGGCGGCGCAGCGGTCGGCGGCGTGATCGGTAACCAGGTCGGCAAGTAAATAAGCCGGTTGCCGTCGTACAGACTTCTCATCGCATCCCCGGCCGTACGCGGGATGTCATGCAGGAGGACATTGTGGAGACAAGAAAAGAACAAGGGGACCAGTTTGGTCCCCTTGTCTTTGGGCGTGTCGAAAGATGCGTCGGCAACCCTTTGTGCCGAACAGGGGCGATGCCGGCTTAACAGCGCGGTCCTGGTCCTCGTAGGGTTCTTATTCGCTACCGGCGGTATTGGCCTTGTAGATGCGCTTGGCCCGGTCGAGATCGCTTTGCATCAGCTCGCGCGCTTCCTTGCGGCAGGCTTTGGCTTCGGCGCGCTTGAGCGGTTTGCATTCGCCCAGGGCTTGCGCATAGGCTGCGTGCGCTTCTTTCATCAGATTCTTGTTATGCAGCTGGGCAGTGTCGTCGCCCTCGTACCAGCGCTGCGGATCTTGCTGCGAAACGTCTTCTTCCGCAGCCATCGCAGGGACATGCGCGGTAAAGCAAGCGGCCAGGAAGAACGGCAGTAGCAAAAGGTGTTTTTGGCGATTTTTTGTCATCGTTACGAGCTCCCTTCCAGTCAAAATGATAAACGGCGTTGCATCTGCAGGGTATCTGCAGATGCAACGCCGCTCATCATATCCTGTTTGTGATGCCAGGAAGAAAAACCTTCTACAACCTGCCCAGCAACACCAGTATCAGCAGGATGATAACGACGGTGCCGGCGATGCCGCTCGGGCCGTAACCCCATGAGCGGCTGTGCGGCCAGGCCGGCAGGGCGCCGATGAGGATCAGGATAAGTACGATCAGTAGTATGGTGCCGATGGTCATGTTGTTCTCCTTGTTGTACTGCAGGACTTGCAGCGATTACCGGCGCTGTGCGCCACACCGGTCGGCGGGCGCACAGCGTCAATATCAGAAACGCACTTTCACGTAGGCCGACGGCCCTTTGAGGCGGATGTCGAGGTTGGCGTCATTGATGGTGCCGCCGCCGCTGCGATTGATGTTGATGCGTGTGATGCCGTAGTCGGCGCCGATACCCAGGTTGGCCAGCGGATACCATTCCGCGCCGAGCGCCGCGCTATAGATGTGGCCGGTGACGCGGCCCCAGTTTTTCTTCACGCCCGAGGCTTCGGCATAAAGACGGAAGTCTTTGCTGAAGGCGTGTTTCCAGCCCAATTCGACCAGCGGCGCCCAGGTTTTCTCTGTGTAGCTTTCGTTGAAGGTGCCGGCGGTGCCGTTGAGCGTAGCCGCTGCGTTCACATCCAGATGAGCACGGTAATAACCGGCGCCGAGGCCGATGCCGAATACGTCGCTGCCCTGGCCGATCCACCATTTGTAGGCCAGCGACGCCATGTCGACCTGCAAGTTGGCGTCGGCGTTGGCGCTCAGGCTGGAGGTGGTGCCGCCGATCAATGCCGACCTGTCGATGGCTGCGCTGTTGTTTTTCTTGTAGGTGAAGTAATCGAAGGATAGGCCCTGGCTGTCGAACAGCAGCAACTCGCCGCGTATGCGCGGCAGGGTGGTGCGGTTGCGATCGATGTCGCCGGACTGGAAGTTGCCGTATTGCGTATTGGCGTTTACCCGAAAGGTGGGATCGGCATAGTAAGCGCCCGCCGACAGGCTGAAGCGGTCAAGTGCGGGCGACGGGTCGGCCAGCGCGCCGGCCGATGTCAGCGCCAGCGCACTGCCGGCAGCGAAGTAGGTGGCAAGTTGCGCGGTTTTTCTGACGGCCGGCAGCGTGCAATGACGACGGAACATGGGGGTCTCCTGAAAATAGATCGAATGCGCGGATCGAATGCGGTGTCGTGTTCACCTGCAAAAGCAGGAGATGACGTGATGGATGTTAGCCATCGCGATTGCTGCGGTAGATAGGCGTGCACCTCAATTTCCTGTAGGAAAAGGCGAGTGGCGAAGTAGGAGTGGAGCATCCTTGCGTCGGTGTGCGCCGCGGATCGTGGTTTGATTTTTGCTTGCTGCTAGCTGACGGGGCGATGCAAGGCGCCTGGATTGAGGCGCTGAAATACATCATGAAATGATATAAAGTGTGCGCTTGCAGCAAATGAGTTACTATTCGCCCGGCTGCATTCGGGGGAAGATCGGAGCGGCAACTTTGTCGCCCATCCCGCAGATCCGGCCGCAGAAACAACACATCAGCCCGCAACGAGTTCAGAATCGATTTACGATGTCCAGGCGAACATTGGAACCACACATGCGCAATTTACGCATCGTTGTCGTCAACACCATCATCGACCACGTCGATGAAAGCGACACTGCGCTGCACGAGCAGGCGGAGCGTGGCAAGGCGTTGCGCATCGGTTTGCTGGAAGCCGGCTACAACATCATCGCCTCGCTGCCGGCAGACCTCTATCTGCCGGAGCGCATCGCCCAGCTGCAGCCCGACATGATCATCATCGATGCCGAGTCCGATGCACGCGACGTGCTCGAACACATTGTCATCACCACGCGCGACGAGCGCCGCCCGATCGTCATGTTTACCGAAGACGACACCACCTCCACCATGGAAGCGGCCATGGAAGCCGGCGTCACCGCCTATATCGTGGCCGGTCTTCAGTCGGAACGCATCAAGCCCGTGCTGGACGTGGCGCTGGCGCGTTTCCGCCAGGAGCAAAAGCTGCTCACCGAGCTGTCCGACACCAAGCACAAGCTGGCCGAGCGCAAGGTGGTCGAGCGCGCCAAGGGCGTGCTGATGGCCAAACACAAGCTGTCGGAAGAGCAGGCCTATCAAAAATTGCGCAGCATGGCCATGAACAAGAACCTCAAATTGTCCGAAATAGCCCAGCGCTTGCTGGACGTCGAAGACTTGCTCGGCTGACATTTTTCCCGCCCGTCGCACTGATCCCAGGGGGCAATCATGCACCGCCAAATTGGTGCGCAGCACAAACGCGGTGCGCTGACGCGGCATTTTCCTGCGTCGGATTTTCCTGAGTTTGGTTTTCCCGCAGCCCTGCCGATTTGCCGTTTCATAGCGTAGCGACGGGGCTTTCCCGATTTTTTACCCAACTTGGCACGCTCTTTGCTGAATCCTCGATATAGCGCAAGGTTTGCGCATCGAACGGTTCGGCCAATGGCGGTTGAACCATCCAAGACAAAGGCGTCTTTCAGCATGCTTCATTGCGTGCTGAAGGGACGCCTTTTTTATTTGCTGAATGGGGAAACGCAATGGAATTCAAAGAGCAAGACGCGAACAAGGCCGTGGCAGCTGTCGAGGAAGTGGATTTCAAGCGTCGTCAATTAATTCAGACCGCAGGACTTGCAACAGGAGCGACCATGTTGGGATTAGCCACCGGAGGAGCGTGGGCAGCGGGCTCGGACAAGCCGGAAAAAGAAGAAGTGAAGATCGGTTTCATCCCGCTGACCGATTGCGCTTCCGTCGTCATGGCTTCGGTGCTCGGCTTCGACAAGAAGTACGGCATCAAGATCGTGCCCAGCAAGGAAGCCTCCTGGGCCGGCGTGCGCGACAAGCTGACCAACGGCGAGCTGGACGCGGCGCACGTGCTGTACGGCCTCATCTATGGCGTGCAAATGGGTATCGGCGGCCAGAAGAAAGACATGGCCGTGCTCATGAGCCTGAACAACAACGGCCAGGCCATCACGCTGTCGAAGAAGATCGCCGACAAGGGCGGTGTCGACGGCGCCTCGCTGGCCAAGCTGATGCAAACCGACAAGCGCGAATACACCTTCGCCCAGACTTTCCCGACCGGCACGCACGCGATGTGGCTGTACTACTGGCTGGCCGCCAACGGCATCAACCCGATGAAGGACGCCAAGGTCATCACCGTGCCGCCGCCGCAGATGGTGGCCAATATGCGGGTCGGCAACATGGACGGCTTCTGCGTGGGCGAGCCGTGGGGCCATCGCGCGATTGTCGACGGCGTCGGCATCACCGCCACCACCACGCAAGACATCTGGAAAGACCATCCTGAAAAAGTGCTGGGCACCTCGCTCGACTTCGTCAAGAAAAACCCGAACACCTGCCGCGCCATGATGGCGGCGATCCTCGACGCCAGCAAATGGATCGACGCCTCGCTGGCCAACAAGAACAAGATGGCCGAAGTCATCGCCGACAAGTCCTATGTCAACACCAGCAAGGACGTGATCGACCAGCGCATCATGGGCCGCTACCAGAACGGTCTCGGCAAGACCTGGGACGATCCGAACTACATGAAGTTCTACAACGACGGCGCGGTCAACTTCCCGTATCTGTCGGACGGCATGTGGTTCATGACGCAGCATCGCCGCTGGGGTTTGCTCAAGGACGATCCGGACTACCTGGCCGTGGCCAAGGCGGTGAACCAGATCGACCTGTACAAGGAAGCTGCGACCATGACCAAGACCAGCATTCCCAAGGATCCGATGCGGAGCTCCAAACTGATGGACGGCACCGTCTGGGACGGCAAGAATCCGAAAGCCTACGCCGCCTCGTTCAAGATCAAAACCTGAGCATGGATAGCCGCATGTCTTTGTTGCAGTACAGAGTGAAGGAGTCGATATGAGCGCAGTCATGGAAACCGCGATGAACGAAAAACCGAAGCCGGCTGCAACAACTGCAGCTGCAGTTTCAGCAACAGCTGTTGTTGCATCGGCGCCGGCCGTCAAGGCGAAGTCGAAGCAGGCGAAGCGATCGCCGCTGATGGCAGGCTTGCTGATGAAGGTATTGCCGCCGCTGACCGGCCTCGCTTTCCTGGTGCTGGTGTGGCAGATCATCGCCGCCAAGACCGGCAACTTTCCGACGCCGCTGGTGACCTTGCAGGAAGCGATCAAGCTGTTCTCCGATCCGTTTTACCGCGCCGGTCCGAATGACCAGGGCATAGGCTGGAACGTGCTGGCGTCGTTGCAGCGCGTGGCGATCGGCTTCGGCCTGGCGGCGCTGGTGGGGATTCCGCTGGGCTTCCTGATCGGCCGCGTGCGATTCCTGTCGGGCATGTTCGGTCCCATCATCAGTCTGCTGAAACCGGTGTCGCCATTGGCATGGCTGCCGATCGGCCTGCTGGTGTTCAAGTCGGCCAACCCGGCGGCGATCTGGTCGATCTTCATCTGCTCGATCTGGCCGATGATCATCAACACCGCCGTCGGCGTGCAACGTGTGCCGCAGGACTACATGAACGTGGCGCGCGTGCTGAACCTGTCCGAATGGAAGATCCTGACCAAGATCCTGTTCCCGTCCGTCTTGCCTTACATGCTGACCGGCGTGCGCCTGGCCATCGGCACCGCCTGGCTGGTGATCGTCGCGGCTGAAATGCTGACCGGCGGCGTGGGCATCGGCTTCTGGGTGTGGGATGAGTGGAACAACCTGAACGTGCCGCACATCATCATCGCCATCGTCGTGATCGGCGTAGTGGGCTTGATTCTGGAGCAATTGCTGGTGGCGCTGGCGAAGGCCTTCACTTACGAACAGGTCAGCAACTGACTCTGAACACAGATTCCGAATACGTATTCGGAACGATGACGCAGTCGAAGCCGGGAAGGAACCGTGATGGAAACGATGAACAAATTTATTGAGATCAACGACGTCGAGATGGTATTCCATACCAAGAAGGGGGCGTTCCACGCGCTGCGCGACATCAGCCTGACCGTGCAGAAGGGCGAGTTCATCACCCTGATCGGGCACTCCGGTTGCGGCAAGTCGACGCTGCTGAACCTGATCGCCGGCTTGCTCATGCCCAGCGACGGTTTGCTGCTGTGCGCCAACCGTGAAATCGCCGGCCCGTCGCCGGAGCGCTCGGTGGTGTTCCAGAACCATTCCTTGCTGCCGTGGCTGACGTGTTACGAAAACATTTATCTCGGCGTGGAGCGCGTCTTCAGCGCCACGGAAAACCGTACGCAACTGCGCGACCGCACGCGTGCCGCATTGGCGCTGGTCGGTCTGACGGCCGCCGAGAGCAAGCGTCCGAACGAGATCTCCGGCGGCATGAAGCAGCGCGTCGGCATCGCCCGCGCGCTGGCGATGGAACCCAAGGTCTTGCTGATGGACGAACCTTTCGGCGCGCTGGATGCCTTGACCCGCGCGCACTTGCAGGACGAGTTGCTGAAGATCGTCGCCAAGACCGAATCGACGGTCGTGATGGTCACGCACGATGTCGACGAAGCGGTGCTGTTGTCGGACCGCATCGTCATGATGACCAATGGACCGGCGGCGACCATCGGCGAGATTCTCGACGTCAAGCTGGCGCGTCCGCGCGAGCGTGTGGCGCTGGCGCAGGATGCGCAGTATTCCGAATACCGCACTGCCGTGCTGGAGTTCCTTTATCGCAAACAGGCGCATCCGGCCAAAGAAGCGGCGTAGCGCCAGGCAGAACAAATCGGGCAAGCACAGATTCAGACGAAAGGAACAACATGGCGGTCTCCGGGCAAATCCAGCTGATGCAAAACAGCGATACCGGGAAGAGCGAGACGACTTCCGCTGCCGATGCCAAGCCGCTGTCGGGCGAGGTGTTCGGGGCATTGATCAATCTGTCGGGACGACGCCGCTTCACCTCGCAGCGCCTGGTGCTGTATGCGGTGCTGGCGTCACAAAGCCACGAGGGCGCAGTCAAGATCGCGCGCGAAGCGTTGGCCTTGTTCCGCGGTGCGCATACGGCGCTGGTGAAGGGTTCGGATACCGTTCCCGGCATTTTTTGCGAAGAGGTGCGCGAAGCGTATTTCGGCCGGCTCGACGGCGATGCGCAGATTGTGTATTTCATCAACCTGGCCGAGCGCACGCTCAATGCCATCGACGACAGCCTGCGCGACGCGCCGGCGTTGCTGGACGAACTGGTGCGCATCACCACGCCGCTGCTGAGCGTGCTGAACCAGATCACCAGCGTCTACGAAGACCAGTCGAAGCGCCATGCGCTGCTGATGAAGAAGCAATTGCGCGGCATCATGACGGACATCGAAACCATCGCCAAGCAAGCCAAGATGGTGTCCTTCAATGCCCGCATCGTGGCGGCGCGCGCAGGACAGGCCGGCAAGGAATTTTCGGTGGTGGCCGGGGTGCTGTCGAACATCACGACCGAGATCGACGATCTGGTGAAGGTGGCGCTGAGCGGAGCGGCGGCTTAGCAATTCGCCGGGGTGTAAAAACAAAAAGCCGGTTCTCGCCGGCTTTTTGCTTTTGCAAAGAAGATTGCAAAGCGCAGCAAGCTTACTGCGCCTTGTAGGCAGCCCACGCCACCAGCAGCCAGCCGGCCAGGAAGGCCAGTCCCCCGATCGGCGTGATTGCGCCGAGGAAGCGGATGCCGCTCAAGGCCAGCACATAGAGGCTGCCGCTGAAAATCACGATGCCGATGAACATGGCGCTGCCTGCCCAGCCCAGGATGGCCGACCCGAACTTTGGAATCAGCAAGGCCACGGCAAACATGCCCAGTGCATGCACCATTTGGTAGATGACGGCGGTTTGCCAGATCGCCAGCATGTCGGCGTCGAGGATCTGTTTCAGTCCGTGCGCGCCGAAAGCGCCGGCGCCGACCGCGATGAACATGTTGAGGCCTGCCAGGATGACGAGAAGACGTTCGCTCATGAGTGATTCCCTGAATTGATTTGCGGGTATTGTAATTGTTCTGCGCCTGCCGGCCTCGGGCGGGGAGCGACGCGGCAGTTTTTCGATGCGAAGAACCGCTTAGGCCTTGCTTTAAACGCCGAAGATCGGCATCAGGCGCATGATCGATTCGCGCCACTCGCGCGGTTCCGGCTGGCCGTTGTCTTTCTTGCTGAGGAAGCTGGCGATATGCATGCCCTGGCGATTGAACAGTTCCAGCGAGGTGATGATGCCGTCGGTCGTCGGTTTCTTTGCGACCCAGATTGAATCGATATGGTCTTCGCGCAGCAGCATGCGAAAACCCGAGTTCATGATCTTCAGGCGCGAATCCTTGATGCCGATGTTCTTGATCTTGCCGTAGTAGGCCTGCACGATGCCGGCATTGCCGACCTGCGCCATGATGGCAGTGCCGAATTCCGTCATGCGCTGCAGGATGATGCGGGCCGAATCGTTGGCGACCTGATAGGCGAAGGCCTTGCCGGCCAGCCGTAGCTTGCGCAGGCGCTGCTGGTCGAAGGCTTCCTGGCGCTGGACGAAGTCGTTGTGGTTGTGCGTGTGCGCCCAGTCGGCGCGCAGTGCATCGACATCGATTTCCTTGCGGACGTCAGCCTTGTCTTCGCGCGGATGCACCACTTGCAGCGGCGAGCTCTGGTCGGCGGCGGCATGTTCGCTGACGAGCTGCCTGAAGGCCAGGATATCGTCGTTCTCGCGCAGGACGATCTTGTGCAGCATATTGCCGTAGCGATCGAAGAACTGGAAGCTGTGCTGCTTGTTGCCGCTGCATTCGTCGTGTTCTTCCAGCGCGTAGCCGTGTTCCCATTGCGGATAGAAGATGCGCAAGTGCATGGCTTCTGCAGGGGCGAATTCGATTTCGTTCTTCACATAGAGCGCGCCGCTGACATTGTCTTTTTCCAGCAGGGCAGACGAATTGCGTGTGACTTCCGTCAGGTTGCCGAGCGCCGCCAGGCGGTTGAGCAGCGGTGCGAACTCGTTGTGCAGGCGGGTGGCTTGCGGGTGCAGCGCAATGCGTTGCACGTCTGTCAGGTTGGGGAGTTGCTGATCGTCGAAAGGGCGCAGACGCATCATGATCTTTCCTTCTTCGTTATTGCTGTATTGCAGAGTGAGCGGCGGCACGACATGCCGGTCCCGAGCGATTCCGACCCATGTGGGGGCGGGTTGCCGATATCCAAGTCGCCGCGGCAGGGCATCCAAAGAAAAAGACGGCATGTCGGCGGGCGCTTGAGGTGGGGGGAGAAACAAACAACACAAGCAAGCGGAGGGCCGGCGGAGGTGAAATTCTTTAGATGAGAATAATTCTCATCTATTATTGTTCATCGACACTGAAATTGCAAGGACGGTTAAAGTCTTTTACAAAAGTTGGCGATGCTGTCAGCTGTAATCAAAGTGTTGAGAATGTGTCATTGTGTAATTGTTCTGGAGACGCATGGTGCGCTGCGATAAAGTGAACCCGTCTCCTCCAACTCCTCCCCGGATTGGATTCAGCCCCCGACCTGCAAAGTTCGGGGGCTTTTTTTTTGCTTCTCCGGCGACTGATTGTCATCAGCCCCGGGATTGGCAGACGCACAATAAGCGAACTCAAATCAGGGCCGCTCCCTTATCATGGCATCTGATTTTACATTTGGATGACAAGATGTCAGGCGAGACGACTTTAAAGTACGACTCGCGCTGTAAAGTTGTCTTCTGCTAATTGGGACGGCCGATGAGTACAAAGAATATTTCGTTCGACAGAGTAATGCTGGGATGTGTGTTTTTGTTTGCCTGGTGGGCTGTTTTTGATGTGGCAATCATGAACGGCGACGACGTGGTTCATTTTGCTTCTGCGTTGCACGGTGTTCTGGCACCGAAGTTTCATTCGGCCTGGACGCCCAATCGCATCATCGACATTTATGGGCGAACACTTTTCTCTTCCATTTTCAGTTTTACGTTTTTCTCGATAAACGGAATTATAAAAGTCAGCTTTTTCACGTTGTACAAGCTTGTATCCGCAAGTTTTTTTGCGGTTTTCGTGACCTGCAGCTTTTCCTATTTTCTGAAGAAGGCGGCGGCCCCCGAAACTAACCGCGGGTTCAAGCTGATGTTCAGCCTCTTCTTCGCGGTGGTCACTCTTCAAGTTTTTTTCTGGAAAAATCAGGTTCATTTCATTTGCTATCAACTGCCGGGATTTCTGACATTTGTTTTGCTGAAAATGACGTTTGAGGCAAAGGAAAGAAAACTCAGCGATTCGGCATTTACCGGTTTTCTGTTCCTGTCCTATCTCTGCAATTTTTCGCTCGAATCATTTACGCTGACTATTTTCATCTTTAGCCTCTTCTTGCTGTTACTGGAGATGAAAGCCAATACCGGCTTGAACCCCGCCAGACTCTGGACGCATCTTAAACAAAATAGCTATTCCAGGTTATTGTTGATCAATTTGTTTTTCGGATCGATTTCGCTGTTGATCACGGTGCTTTTTTCGGATCGTTCCAAGGGAGTGGCAAGCGCCAATTTTGTTGGCGGCATACGGTTCTTCCTCGAGTCCAGAATGATGCCGATCGGTATTGTCCTGCTGCTCTTGTGCGTGGCAGTTCTGGTGCTTAAAGCGCGCAGAAAGCCGGAGCGCGAGAGTGATTTTGCATATGGTTTTTACTTTGCACTCTATCTCGGCGCGGCTGTCTTGATTTCCACTTATTTGATATCCGCCAAATCCAATACCAACTACTTCGATATGGAATCCTATCCTTGGGGAGATCTGATGTTGGTGGGAAAACTTGCGTTGGTCTATCTCGTAGGGATATCCGTTGCTCGTTTGGCTTCCAGGGCGCCCAGGTTTCAGCCTGTATTGGCATTGGTGCTCATCGTGCTGTTTTCCAGGCTGATTTATTTCTTTTTTGATCATGTGGAAAAGGACTCGATTGCATCGGTCCAGGCAGGAAGAGTCTATGCGGCAGTCGCCGCCGGCAGCACAGATGCCATCACCACAGGATTTGATCTCGATGCGATACCAATGCCGGTCAGGCCGTTTCCTACGGCCTCATCGCCGCAATGGTTCAAAGACTCTTATCGCGCGACATTTGCCAAATACTATGGAATAAAGGTTCTGCCTGATTTTCGTTAGCATCGGCAGTAACCGTAAGGTGTGCGGGTCGACAGCGTATATGCGGTGGCTATGCGCGCCGCGAGGACGCGTTGCCGATGGCGACGTGTTGCGAATAACGAAACAAGGAATGGGAAAAACAAAAAGGGCTCCAATGGCTTGGAACCCTTTTTATCTACTGCGAATTTCTGGTAGGCCGTGCGGGACTCGAACCTGCGACCAACGGATTAAAAGTCCGCTGCTCTACCAACTGAGCTAACGACCCGAAAGACCGCTATTATATGCAATATCGATCGATCGTGTCAAACAGGTAGGGGAAATATTTCAAGGCGCTATTTCAATGTTGCCAGTTTTTCTTTACCTGTCTGGGCCGCCGGGCTTTCCGGATACTTCGCAATCAGCGCATCCAACGATTTTTTCGCCGCTGCCTTGTCCTTCAACTCGATGTACGAGCTGCCGATGTTGAGCATGGCGTCGGCCACCTTCGGACTGTCCGGGTAATTCTTCACCACTACCTGCTGTGCTGCGATGGCGCCCTTGTAGTCGCGCTGCGCATACAGTGCGTTGCCCACCCAGTATTGCGCCGATGGCGCGTAACCGGATTGCGGATAACGCTTCAGGAAGTCGCTGAACGCAGCGCCGGCACCCTTGTAGTCGCCGCCCTTGAACAGGTTCAGTGCGGCGTCATAGGATTTTTGCTCATTCAGATCGACGCTGGCTTCCTTGCCGTCAATCGTGATTTTTTGCGGTTCCAGCTTGCGCAGGCGCGCATCCAGATCGACGTAAAAGTCTTTCTGGCGTTGCTGCGTGTTGGACAGTTCATTGGTCAGCACTTCGATCTGGCCGCGCAGTCTGGCGATTTCCTGGCGGAGCTGGTCGTTTTGATCGGACAGGCTCAGCGCGCTGTTCTTGTCCGATTTGTTGACCATATCCTTTTGCAGGCTATCGACTTTGTTGCGCAGATCGAGGATGGCCTTGCGCGCTTCGTCATCGTCAAACAAGCCCGCGTGCGCTGTCATCGGCAGGCACGCGACAGCGGCCAGCATGGCCGCTGCAGAAACCGATTTGAACTTGGTTTTCAGGGAAGTGCGCATAGGTCTTATTGGTAAGCGATATCAGCGCGGCGGTTTTCAGCCCATGCTGCTTCGTCGCTGCCCAATGCCTTCGGCTTTTCCTTGCCGAAGGAAACGGCTTCAACTTGCGCATCGGAGACGCCCAGCAGGACCAGGGCCTTGCGGACTGCTTCTGCACGCTTCTGACCCAGGGCCAGGTTGTACTCGGTGCCGCCGCGATCATCGGTATTGCCCTGGATGATGACCTTGCGATCCTTGTGCGAGTTCAGGTATTTGGCATGTGCTTCGACCACAGGACGGAACTCTTCCTTGACCGAGTAGCTGTCATAGTCGAAGTAGACGCTGCGCTTGGCGAGGACGCCTTGCGGATCGTTCAGCGGGTCGGAACCGGCGTTGACGGTGTTGACTGCGCGTGGATCTGCGCCCTCAGTAGTGCCGGTTGTGGCGCGGGCTTCCACCGGTGCGTTTTTGTCGTCCAGTTTGGTGGACGAGCATGCCGCCAGCAGCACTGCTGCCGAAAGAACGATTGCAAAAGAACTGAATGTGCGCATCTGAAACTCCTTGTGTCGTGAATGAATGTGAATAATTGTTTATTTCATGAACGGCCCCCAGGTTGGCTCCCTGACATCGCCGACCTGGGTTGTTAAGCGCTGTTTGATCCGGCCATCGGTGGAAACGATGGCCAAAGACCCGCGACGGCCTGATTCCGTCGCGTACATGATGTATTTGCCGTTTGGCGAGAAGCTGGGCGACTCATCTTTGACGGTGTCGGACAGGCGTTGTTCCTGACCGTTGGTCAAATCCAGCGCGTAGAGCTGGAATTTGCCTTCCCGGCGCGAAATAAACGCCAAAGTCTTGCCGTCCGGAGAAATGCGCGGGCTGATGTTGTAGCTGCCGCCGAAAGTCACGCGCTGGGCTTCGCCGCCGTTGGGGCTGACCTTGTAGATCTGCGGGCCGCCGCTGCGGTCGCTGGTGAAGTAGACATAATTGCCGTCCGGCGAGAAGCGCGGTTCGGTATCGATGCCGGCGGTGTTGGTCAGGCGGCGCAGGCCGCTGCCGTCGGCGTTGATGATGTAGACCTGGGTCAGGCCGTCACGCGTCAATGCCACAGCCAGGCGCGAACCGTCGGGCGCCCATGCGGGGGCCGAGTTGCTGCCCTTGAAGTTGGCCACCAGCGTGCGCTGGCGCGTCACGAGGTTCTGGATGTAGATGACCGGTTTCTTGGCTTCGAAGGAAACATACGCCACCTTGCCGCCGTCCGGCGACCAGGCCGGCGAAATGATCGGTTCGTTGGAGCGCAGCGCGACCTGTACGCCTTCGCCGTCCGCATCGGCCACTTCCAGGCGGTATTCCTTGCCGGAACGTGTCACATAGGCAATGCGCGTTGAGAAGATGCCGGGGATGCCGGTCAGTTTTTCATAGATGTCGTCGGCGATCTTGTGTGCGGTCAGGCGGATCAGTTGCGGCTGGCTGCCGAACGACAGCGCCGACAATTGCGCCGCCTTGATGGTGTCGAACAGGCGATAGCGCACATCGAAGCGGCCGTCGGCCAGGCGCTGCACGCTGCCTACCGCCAGCGCGTTGGCGCCGCGGTTTTTCCAGTCGCCGTAATTGATGGTGGAAGAGTCCGACAGCGAGTCGCTGTTGTCGATCAGTTTGAATATGCCGCTGCGCGTCAGGTCGGCCCTGATGATGTTGGTGATCTGTTGCGGCGCGCCTTCTTCGCCCGGGAAGGATGCGATGGCGACCGGGATCTGGCTGGCGCCGACGCCGGAAATTTCAAAGCGCAATTCTGCATGCGAGGCAGGCGCCATGGCGATGCCGGCAACGGTCAGGGCAATGCCTGTCAGGCGGCGAAAACCAAGTGGCAGGTCGCGTGAGTTTTTCATCATCCTCATTGTCATCGTTTACTGATCTTTCGGTAAATGGGTGAAAGTAAAGCTGTTCGGCACCCGGCCATCCTTGTCTGGAGGGAAAGGTTGCGATTTGTTGATCGCTTGCAGAACTGCTTCGTCAAAGCCCGGAATGCCGGATGTTCTGTTCTTGCGGATGCTGCGTACGGTCCCGTCTGGCAGCAGTTCGACAGTGTATTCTACCGCCGGGTTCGCGCTCAATTCGCCGGGCACGTCGAAGATGGTGTTGGAGCGGATCTTCGCGCCCAGCTTGCGGCCGTAGTCTGCCGCGCCGATCGGACCTTGCGATTTGGCTGCGGTACCGGTGCCGCCGCTATTGCTGGTGGCCTGGCCCATCATGCGTTTCAGATCGTCCTGGCGACGTTGCTCGGCAGCCTTGTTGTCGGCGGCTTGCTGTTTCTGTTTCTTCTCGGCAGCGAGTTTGTCGGCTTCGGCTTTCTTCTTCGCTTCGGCGTCTTCCTTCTGCTTGGCGAGTTTCTTGTCGGCGTCCAGCTTCTCCTGCTTTTCCTTCTTCAGCTGATCTTCTTTTTCACGCTCGAGCTTGGCTTCTTTCGCCTTCTCTTCGCGATCTTTCTTTTCCGCTTCTTTGCGCTTCTTTTCCTTCTCTTTTTCCAGTGCGATATCCGGCTTCACCACGGGAGGTTCTTCGACCTTCGGTGGCGGTGGCGGCTTGACTGGTTCAGGGACGGGTTCCGGCGTCGGTTTCGGTGGTTCCGGTTCCGGCTCGGGTTGCGGCAGCGGGGCGGCTTCCTTGACGGTCGGATCCCAGATCTCCGCTTCCACGGTCAGCGGCGTCTGGCTCTGCCAGCTGATGCCGAACCAGAGGAAAGCCAGCAAGGCCATGTGGACCACCACCGCCAGTGCGATGGCGCGCCAGCGACCCGGTTGTCTCGGTACTTGGTAAGGAGAGCTCATATTACTTCGTTGCCAGTCCCACGCGTGTGATGCCCAGCTTCTTGGCGGACGCAATGGCCTGAATCACTTCGTCGTACTTGATGTCTTTGTCGGCGGAAATCATCACCGGCATGTCGGGGCTGTCCGCATGCAAGGCCTGCAGTTTTTGCGCCAGATCGTTGCGACTGCTTGCCGTCTGCGTCTCGCCGCGCTTGGGGCCGTTGACCTTGATGGTGGCCTTGGCGTCGGGCTTGAGGGCGATTTCGATGTATTCGTTGGGCGGCACGGTCGACTTGCCGGCGGTCGGCAGGTTGATGACGCTCGGGTCGTTCACCGGTGCGGCCACCATGAAGATGATCAGCAGCACCAGCATCACGTCGATGTAAGGCACGACGTTGATTTCCGATTTGAACTTGCGGGTGCGTCCCCCGCGCATGGATGAACCTGCCATTAGCGTGCCTGACGTTGCAAGATATTGGAGAATTCTTCGATGAAGCTTTCAAAGCGGATCGCCAGGCGGTCGATGTCGTGCGAGTAGCGGTTGTAGGCAATCACGGCAGGAATCGCTGCAAAGAGACCAATCGCGGTCGCGATCAGCGCTTCGGCAATACCGGGCGCAACCGCAGCGAGTGTCGCTTGTTGCACATTGGCAAGGCCGCGGAAGGCATTCATGATGCCCCACACGGTGCCGAACAGGCCGACGTAAGGCGACACCGAACCGACCGAGGCCAGGAAGGCCAGATGCGATTCCAGCGCGTCCATTTCACGCTGGTAGGCTGCGCGCATGGCGCGGCGGGCGCCGTCCAGCAAGCCGGTGGAATCGATCGTCGCGCCTTTGCCGACCTGCGCCTTGGCTTTGTTGAATTCGCCCATGCCGGCCTGGAAGATGCGTTCCAGCGCGCCGCCGTGGCCGCTGCCCTTGCGACGGTTGGACAGGGTGTCCTGATACAGCGCAATCAGATTGCCGCCGGACCAGAACGAACGCTCGAACTCTTCGGTCTGGATGCGCGAGCTGCGGATTGTGAACATCTTGCGGAAGATGTAAGTCCAGCTGAAAATCGACGCCGACAGCAACAGCAACATGACAAGTTGCACAATGACGGAGGCATTGGCGATCAGGGTAACGAAGGATAGATCTTGAGTGACATTCATGGGGATTGAGGGTCGGAGGTTCGGTCAGAGATGGTCAATTGTACGTGCAAATTTTTTCAATCCCGTTGCGGCAGGTGTAAAGATACCGCTGCGGTCATGGCTTCCGGGCTTGATGTGCAAGCTTGACGCGCAAGCTGTGCAGATGTCGAATAGATGGCGAATTATAAATTTCCCTTGAAGCGCGCCAGCATTTCTTCCGGAATGGCCTGAGGCCGGAAGCTCGCCGCGTCGACGCAGACGATGGTGATACGGCCGCGCGCCAGTAATGTTTGTTCTGTTCCCTGCGATGTTCCCTTGATACGCCACGCTTCCTGGACGAAGGCCAGCGAGGCGTTGCGGAACTGTTCGACCACGACTGTCAATTTCAGTTCATCGTCGAGGCGCGCCGGTGCAAAGTAATCCACGGCGGTGTTCTTGACCACGAAGATCAGGCCCGCAGATTCGGCCAGTGCTTGTTGGGAATAGCCCAGCGCGCGCAGCCACTCGGTGCGCGCGCGCTCAAAGAACTTGAGGTAGTTGGCGTAAAACACCACGCCGCCGGTGTCGGTGTCTTCGTAGTAGACCCGCACCGGCCAGGCGAAGGCGTCGCTGCTATTGCCATCGACGCTGTTGCTGCTCATATTGTTCTTATTGGTTAACTCGGACATCTGCGGTGTTTTATTGAGTGCGCTTGATGTTCATCGCGCCAAAACCTTGGCAAGTTGGCATCAGTTCGATGTAGTTGATGTTGACGTGCGCCGGCAGGGTGGCGACCCAGAAAGCGGCTTCCGCGATATCTTCTGCGGTCAGCGGCGTGGTGCCTTCATACACCTTGGCGGCCGCGCTGTCGTTGCCCTTGAAGCGCACGTTGGAGAACTCGGTGCCGCCGCACAGGCCGGGAGCCAGGTTGGTGGCGCGTACGCCGGTGCCGACCAGGTCGGCGCGCAGATTCAGCGTGAACTGATCCACGAAGGCCTTGGTGGCGCCGTATACATTGCCGCCCGGATACGGATAAGCGCCGGCGATCGAACCCAGGTTGATGATGGTGCCGGTGCCGCGCTTGACCATGTTCGGCAGGATGTGATGCGTGACGGTCACCAGGCCCTTGACGTTGGTGTCGATCATGGTTTCCCAGTCTTCCAGCGCGACCTGATGCGCCGGTTCCAGGCCCAGCGCGAGGCCGGCATTGTTGATCAGCACGTCGATGTCTTGCCAGCCTTGCGGCAGGCTGGCGAGCGCGGATTTGATGGAAGCCTTGTCGGTCACGTCCAGCACCAGCGGCAGCACCTTGTTGTCGCCGAATTCGCCGGCGAGGGCGTCGAGGCGGTCCTTGCGGCGGCCTGTGGCGATGACTTTGTGACCATTTTGCACGAACTTGCGTGCCATTTCTGCGCCGAAACCAGCTGTTGCACCTGTAATCAAGACGATCATTGTATGTTCTCCGTGTTGGTGTCTGGTCAATGCCTGTCTGCATCAACAACCCGAAATTGTAGCCCAAAGCGGGCTGCGGCGAGAGGCGGCGTGCGATGCAACATTTTCACGCATGGCGGCAGACGCAAATCTTGCCGAAATTTAAGCCTTCACTTACAATGGGCAGACCATTTCGTCTCACGTAACTGGCGAAAAACCGGGACCTTGTTCCGGCACAAGATGGGTATCCATCGGGAAGCGTGAGATTTCATTAGCCGTGCGCCTGGGCAGCCCTGAATGGAGAACGTACGACTGAGGCTGCCTGCAATTCCCTTTTATTTTTGGCCCTCATTCGATTTGGAAGTCAGTCAAGTCGGCTTTGCCCATTGTGTTTTTGCTTTTGGGCGCGCCGAACTGACATGCCTTCAGGCGCATCCTCATCCATTGGAGAAATCATGTTTGCAAAGAATCACACCATCGCGAGTATCGATCCGGAACTGTGGTCGGTCATCCAGAAAGAAAACGTCCGTCAGCAAGAGCACATCGAGCTGATCGCTTCCGAAAACTACACGTCGCCGGCAGTCATGGAAGCCCAGGGCACCCAGCTCACCAACAAGTACGCTGAAGGCTATCCGGGCAAGCGTTACTACGGCGGTTGCGAATTCGTCGACATGGCCGAGCAACTGGCCATCGACCGCCTCAAGCAACTGTTCGGCGCCGAAGCCGCCAACGTGCAGCCGAACTCCGGCTCGCAAGCGAATCAGGGCGTGTTCTTCGCCATGCTCAAACCGGGCGACACCATCATGGGCATGTCGCTGGCGGAAGGCGGCCACCTGACCCACGGCATGGCATTGAACATGTCCGGCAAGTGGTTCAACGTCGTTTCCTACGGCCTGAACGACAAGGAAGAAATCGACTACGAAGCCATGGAAGCACTGGCGCGTGAAAAGAAACCGAAGCTGATCATCGCCGGCGCCTCCGCTTACGCCCTGCGCATCGACTTCGAACGTTTCGCCAAGATCGCCAAGGAAGTCGGCGCTTACTTCATGGTCGACATGGCGCACTACGCCGGTCTGATCGCTGCCGGCGTGTATCCGAACCCGGTGCCGTTCGCCGACTTCGTCACATCGACCACGCACAAGTCGCTGCGCGGTCCGCGCGGCGGCGTGATCCTGATGAAGGCCGAGCACGAGAAGGCCATCAACTCCGCGATCTTCCCGGGCATCCAGGGCGGTCCGCTGATGCACGTCATCGCCGCCAAGGCCATGGCATTCAAGGAAGCGCTGTCGCCGGAATTCAAGGCCTACCAACAGCAAGTCGTGAAGAACGCCGATGTATTGGCCAAGACGCTGATCAAGCGTGGTCTGCGCATCGTCTCCGGTCGCACCGAGTCGCACGTAATGCTGGTGGATCTGCGTCCGAAGAATCTGACCGGCAAAGAAGCCGAAGCCATCCTCGGTGCTGCGCACATGACATGCAACAAGAACGGCATTCCTAACGATCCTGAGAAGCCATTCGTGACTTCCGGTATCCGTCTGGGCAGCCCGGCGATGACCACACGCGGTTTCAAGGAAGCGGAAGCGGAAAAGGTCGCCAACCTGATCGCCGACGTGCTGGACAATCCGCATGACGCCGCCACCATCGAGCGCGTGAAGGTCGAAGTCAAGAAATTGACCGACGCATTCCCGGTCTATGCTGCTTAATCGTACACATCGGGCGCAAGTCCGGTCGGCAGCAAGGCAGTAAAGTTGTTGTTTCATCCTGCGGCCTTCCTCTTTGTCGAGACGACAAGGATGGAGGCCGCGGGCGCAGTAAGATGGTCTCCGGTATTAACCCAGCAGTCAGCTTCTACTCGCCTCTATGAAATGTCCCTTCTGCAATCATGACGACACGCCGGTGCTGGATACGCGACTCTCGGAAGAGGGCGACGCGATTCGTCGTCGCCGTCGTTGCGCCAATTGCGACAAGCGGTTCACGACTTACGAGCGCATCGAGCTGGCCATGCCGGTCATCGTCAAGAAGAACGGCAGCCGCAGCGAGTTCGATCCCGCCAAGCTGCGCGCCAGCCTGATGCTGGCGCTGCGCAAGCGTCCGGTGTCGGCCGAAGCGGTCGACGGCGCGATTCAGAGCATCCAGGAAAAATTGTTGTCCAGCGGCGCGCGCGAAGTCGTGTCGGGCCAGGTCGGCGAACTGGTCATGCGCGAATTGAAGCGCCTCGACAAGATTGCCTATATTCGCTTCGCCTCGGTGTACAAGAGCTTTGAAGATGTCACCGAGTTTCAGGATGCGATCGCCGAAGTGGGGCAGGAGCGCAAAGCCGCGGCCAAGAAGCGCAGCGACTGATCGTCATCTATCCTCGCATGGCGTCAATCCGCGGAGCTGTTCGTGCGCGTCTTTGCAGTCTCTCCGCACACGCGCCGTTGTGATCCGCAGGCAATGTGAACGCTGCATGAGGCCGATGCACGGCCTCGACGCTGCTACAGCGTCAGATCTTACAAAGACCCACAAAGCGTTTTTGCATAAAAAAAGCGACCGTATTTCTACAGTCGCTTTCTTCTGAAACTAGTCCCGCCTGTGCCGCTATGCTGGCATCCTGAACCAAGCGGTTCAAGTTGGCTGCAGTTAGTTTAATTTCGGGTTCATCGGACTAGCGACGCTCACGCCCACCAAACAAAATCCCACAGCCTGTGCACATAAATGGTTCAAGGAATATAAGCATTCGCGAACACGGCAGGAGACTTAAGTCTACTCTATTCGCGATTCTTGTCAAAGTGTTTGCGTAAAAATATCGGCTATTTGCGCAGCGAGAGGCAAGACAAAATTATTCACGCACAAGCCTTGACATCGACGAGCAGGAAGCGCACAAGCGCGCGATGCAGAATGAGTTTCCCGCAGGTCAAGAATTGAAAACGGAGGACAAGAAAATTCGCTAAAAAATATGTTCAGAACAAATTTTCTTGCGGCGCCAATGCTTCATCCAGCACGGTATGCATGGCGGCGATGCTTTGCTTCCATTCTGCAACCGTCAGGCCGGCGAAAGGTCCGTCACCGGGTTGGGTCGACAGCAATTCGGCGGCAATGCCGAGCGCGGCCATGACGGCGATGCGATCGTTGCCCTTGATCTTGCCGGAGTCGCGGATGACGCACATTTTTTCATCCAGGTAGGCAACCGCTTGTTGCAGCGTCGCTTCTTCGCCTTCCTTGCATGCCAGCGTGTAGGAGTGGCCCATGATTGTCACGTTGAGCTGAATCATGCTGTCTCCTCTTCATTGATCGCCGGCGTCGTCGGCGCCGCAACCGGTAATTTTTCCAGCAAGGCTTCGACGCGCTGATGCGCTTCTTCCATGCGCCGCGCCAATTCCGCATTCTCGGTAGTCAGGGCGGAGACGTTAAGACGCAGGTCGGCGTTTTCGCGGCGCAATGACTGAGTCAGGGCGGCAAGTTGCGCGACTTTCTCTGAGAGTTGGTGAAATTCGGAGCTCATGGCCTAAGGTGTAGTGCAAAAGATGTGCGCCATTATATTCTGTTGGCGGCGTCGGGCGCGACAAATAGCGCATCGGTTGCAGACGGTTACACAATCCGTTTCGCTTTGATCGCGAAGAGCGGGGGATATCGTGACGCGCAGATCCGGCGAAATGGCGCATTTGTTGTCATCACGTCAACCGCCGCGCTGTTGTCCTTGCCGGTCGGCGATTTCATTCCATAAATGCATCGCCACGTAAGCACGCCATGGCCGCCATGCTTCGGCGCGGGCGCGTTGATGGGCGAGTTTGAGCAACGCCGGATCGCGGCCGGCGATGGCCTGCATGAGCACCAGGTCAGACGCCGGCCACGCATCGGCATCGCGCCACGCGCGCATGGCGACGTATTCGACGGTCCAGGGGCCGATGCCAGGCAAGTCAAGCAAGCTCTTGCGCCGCTCGGCGAGATCGACGCCGGGCGCATCTACCGGTACATCGCCGACGGCTACTGCACGCGCAAAACCTTGCAACGCGGCGACGCGTTTGCCCGGCATGCCGATGGCGGTGAGATCCACCGTCGCCAGGGCATCCGGTGTGGGAAAGCGCCATGCGGTCGCTGCATGCGCGTGATGTTCGATGCGTTCGCCGGCGCGTTCCACCAGTCGTCCGACGATGGTGGTGGCCGCTTTGACGCTGACCTGCTGGCCGACGATGGTGCGCACGATCAGCTCAAACGCCGACCAGGAACCGGGCAGGCGCAGGCCGGGCGCTGCCTTCAGCAGCGGCGCCAGCCATGGATCCGCAGCAAGGTGGCGGCGAATCGGCTTCGGATCGGCATCCAGGCCGAACATGCGGCTGAGCGGCGCCGCCAGTTCATCCGCGTGGCGGCTGACCTTGCCTTCCAGCACGGCGATCAGCGCGTTGTCTTGCGGATGTCGCGAGATCGCCAGCGTACCGGCATCGCCCTGCCACTCGATGGTGCGCAGGTAGACGCCGTTCTCCACCGCTTCCACGCCGGCGGTGGAGCGTCCGCCAAAAAAGCGCAACAGGCGCGCCCAGTCGAACGGTGGCTTGAAGGGCAGTTCTCGTGTGGCGCTTAGTTTTTCTGAAGGCATGTCCGGGTCCGGCATGGTTGATATCGAGCGATCTGCGTTACGTCGGGGTGGCAAGTCCGTAAAGGAATGGCAGCAAGTTGAAACGACTTGTAACGGACGTAAATGTTACCCGGTATTTGTAAAGATTTTAGAGAGAAAGCCCGCTTCATTTCGATTTTGCTGTCCATGCGTCGATGCCATCCTTCGGCTTCCACCATCTCCGACACGCACACGAGATCATGAGCCAGACATCACGCCACCCAGCATCGTCCATCGCGCCGCTTTCATCGGTCGCCAGCCGTCATCGCATGACTTTCAACATGTCAGATTGGAAGCGGCGCTTGCTGCTGGCGACGTTGTTGACGAGCGGCGTCGTCGCTTCCGCTTTCGGCGCCAGCTTCAACTGCAGCAAGGCCGGCTCGCCAACGGAGAAAATCATTTGCGGCGATGCCGAGCTTTCCCGTCTCGACGATCAGTTGGGCAAGACCTACAAGCAGGCCAGGGCGAAAGCCGCCGACCGCCGGGAGTTTGCCGCGCGTTCGGACGGTTTCTGGCGCTGGCGTGAACAGAACTGCCAGACGCGCGCCTGTCTGATCGATTGGTATCGGCAACGTCAGCTGGCGCTGGATGCAGAGTTGTCGGGAATATCCGTGGCATCGACCGCCTTGCAATCCTTGCCTGCACCGGTAGCCGGTGCGACGGCGGACAGCCCGGCGCAGGCGGTGACGCCGGAACAACTGCAAGCGGCATTGGCGCAAGTGCAGAAACTGATTGCAGAGCCGACCCATGGCAATCATCTGTTCCTGGTTTCTGCCGCGCCTCAGTCCGTGCCGGCAGTGCCGCTGCAGCCGCATTACGTCGGTACGTCCGGTGGCGAATATGTTTACGAAGACCTGAGCGAAGCGACGGAACTTGACGCCAGGCCGCGCGTGACGGTGCGCTATCGCGGCAAGGTGCGTGGCGAATACACGCTGGAGGTGCAGAAGAAAGCGGGACGGGTGCGTTATACCTGCGACAGCGATTGCGCTTACATCAAGCAGCTGATGTTGCCGGGCTATGGCTTGCACGATCTTGATATGGTGAAGAATGATCATGCCTCGCTGGCGTCGATCATGATGCGGGATGCGATGAACGGGTTATTGGCGGAGAGCGAGTGATCGGTTTTGCGCTGGAGTAGTTGCGTTGATTTTGTCGGCGATGGCTTTTAGTACCCATCGCCATCGAGGCAATGACGAAGTGATTTCAATCGCTCCCTCGCTCCTTTTTGAGAGCGTGCAGCAATTGCTAAAACGCAAATAGTTTCCTGAGATTAATTGGTGATAGAATTTTTTTTCGATGTAAGTAGGAATGAATTCCCGTCGAAAGGACGTTCATTCATGGATATAAATCTTGCCTGCTTCCGACAAGTCATTGTCTCTAAAAAAATCATTCAATCAAATATTTCAGGGGTGTTTATGTTTATCGCCAATCGGGATGTTGCCAGGTTCGCTTTTCTTTTTGTGCTTGCCGGATCGTCTGCGCCGTCGTTCGCTTCAGATGGGATACTTCGTTTCTTCGGCGCCATCACCGAGCCGGTATGCACCGTTCAGGGAACATCGTCCGAAGCAAACGCGAAGAGTGTGCGCCTGCAAGCACCGTCGCGCAGCATAGATCTCGCGGTGCGCTGCAATACGGCCCAGGCGGTCCACATCTCGTTCGAAGAACCTCTTGCAATTATCGAGGCACGTGCTTTGGGTAACAGCAACGACGCCGAAATGGTGTTGACCGGCACCAGCAAGACCATTCGTTCCGGCGACAGCATGCGCTATGTGTTTCCGGCGCAACGACATATTTCCATTCCCTTGACGGCGTCCATGCAGCAAGCGAGTGGCGCCGATAGTCTTGAGATGCGCAAGCACATCATGCTTTCTTTCGACTATCAATAGTTGTTCTGCAAGGCGGCCCTGGCGCGCAAGCAGAGATCGCATCGTCGTCGGGATTGTCGTTTCATAATGCAGGCTATTACGGACATGCAGACCTGTACTATCACCCGGGTTTTTATAGGAAAACCCTTAAAAAACTCGAACTTAAGCCAATCAATAAAAAATTAAATTCGCTTAAATTTTGATCGTTTTACGCTGCCGACAAAGCGGTACAGGGGCGCGTGCAAGATGGTCAGAAACCAAGACGCAGACAGTCGATGCAGGCCCAATTCCATCGGGGCATGCATGACGTCGTTGATTCCATGACCGTGATTCACACACACAATCGGACAGACTCTGTTTGACGGGGGAGGGGTTGTTGTCGGCTGCCGGGAAAGCAGGAGGAGGGGATCTGACAGTAGCAGGCTTCACTGCCGGTCGCTGCCAGATCAGGTCGAGATCAGATAGAGGTCACGATGACGGCTGCACCAGGAAGCGTCCTGCCCTGGCCCAATTCGTCCCTGCAATTTCGATAAAGACAACGTCGATACTCTCAATCGGGCAACACAGGATGTCGGAGGTCAGCCGCGTTACCTCTTCAACATATTTAATTTTTTGTTCTGCGCTTCTTCCTGGCGCCAGTTCAATTCTCAAGGTTGGCATAGCGATTCTCCTTTGGCTCTACATGATTGCATCATCAGCACAGTATCTTGCACTGTCCTTTTTGGTAAAGGCATGCTACCTCATCCGATGAGGTGCCGTCCCTGTTGCTTTCTCACTGGCGACTTATGTCCGGCTGGCTGAAGCAACAGATCGATCGTCGTCAGAACTTGTAGCGCAGGCCCAGCGAGAACATGCTTGTTTCGACTGGTTCAAAGCGATTATTGCCGAGCAACATGGCAGATTTGCCGAAGTATTCGTACTCCGCCCGTAATGACAGCTGCTGCGTGAATGCGTATTCGGCACCGGCGCCCAGCATCAGCCTGGTCGAGTTCGTCTTGCTGGTATTCAGCTGACCTGGCCGCGCGGTTGCCGGTGCGATGCTGCCATTGTCGCGGCGAACGGTATAGTCGTTTTGAAAGAAAATCGCGCCGGCCTTGCCGATGAGCGAAAACTGGTTGGTCAGGGGATACATCCCGACCGCATTCAGCGTGAAGCCCGATAATTTAGTTGTCTGGTGCAAATTGCTGCCCGGCGCGAATCGGGTGGTGTCGCCGGTAAATTTGCCGAAATCGATGTATTGCCCTTCCAGAGCAAAATACTGATTGAACTGGTAACCGCCAAACAACTTGAACCCGGTGTCTGTCGATTTCTCGTTACCGCCGACCCGGTAAAAGGTGCTTTCCGGTTTTGCCTTGGCATACCCAAGGCCTGCGCCAAGATAGAAGCCGTCATCAGCGGCCATCGATGTCAGCGGAATGGACCCCACAGCGAGAACAGTGCTCAGAAAAAGCGTTTTTTTGATTGAACTAGTCATAGCATCCTCAATAGTTGAATACTCTTTATGAAATGAATTGCGCCGGGTACACGTCCAGATATGCGTCCAGATGCAGGGTCAGCAATTGGATTAACTACATGCCTACCGATATGAAACCGCACATACCGGAGAACGGGCCCGCTTCGGCGACTGCACTGTGCAATGCATATCTTCATTTTTGCTTCTTCACACGCGACTGAAGCCGCTGGTCGCGGCTTCAGTCGGGCATCACAAAGCAGGCAAAATAAGCAGGGAAGATTTTTCACAGAGGTGCAGCCATAGCGGCAGTCCTGATCTGACAATGAGATAACCAGCATCCTCAGCCGAAGTCTTTCGTGTCATCGTTTCTTATCCGATTTTTTGCCTGCGCTACCGGCTGCTTATTGATACTCGATCGAGTAGGTCACGCTGGCAATGACGTTGCCGGCGGTGTGTGTCGCACCTGTGGAGTAGTAGCGTGCTTTGTAGTTCAATGTCGCTGCGCCACCACTAAGTGCTGTGAAAGGACCTGTGCCTTGCGAACCGGAAGCTGCACCCGCGACGATCGGAGTATTGTCCGGCATCGCCAGTTGAACATCCACGTTGGTTGCCGTACCAGTGTTGATCAAACGTCCGGTGGACGCATTGACGCCTGTACCGCTTTCAAAGAAAGCACGTACACCGGTGGCAGAGCCCCCGGCACAACCAGTCAGGGAGATTTGTATGGCGGTATCGCCAGTGGTGTTGCCGGCTGCACCCAAAGTGGTGGACGACACTGGCGGCAGAGCCTTTGAGATGGTGGAACCGCCACTGACGGTGCAGGTCGTTGCAGTCACCGAACCGGTGAAGTTAATGGTCCCGTCGGACGCGAAAGCTGCCAACGGCGCCAGGGAAGTAAGAGCCAGCACGGAGGCCAGGACTGTTTTTTTCATACGATAACTCCAATAATTGATAAAGTAATGTGCGGTGACCTCTGATGATGCTGAAACCGCTGTAACTCATGACCTCGGCAGGTCGCGATCAACTTTTAGTTATTCGCGTCACTTCGAAAGCCTTGTCGCGGTTGAGATGTTGTTCTTGAAATCTCAACTGCTTGATGCATGGTAGATAGCTGGCTGAGCGAAAAATATAGGAAAATTCTTAAAGAAGAATTTCTTGATTCGAAACATCAACAAGCCAAAAAAAATTCCAATATCAATTGGTAAAACGCTTTTTTCGTCGGCGGAAGCGATGCGCGTGAATGGGAGGCTGCGGCGGGAACTCGAAACGAATCGACCTGGAGACGGACAGGAAAAACGACTTGTTTAAGTCGAAGAGCGACATGTCAGTTTTCTTGCGGAGATGAGGCTGAATCCACGCGTTGCCGGAGGCTTTGATTCCCCGGTATCGTTATTTCTTCGCTCCGGATGTCAACACAGCATCACAGGATGATTTGGCTATGACGGGTATCAGCCAGGATCTCACGCAGCGGGGATCCGTGAACAATGGCGCGCACTCGCGATCGCTTTGCACTACATAAAACGGTGAAATAAAAAAGAGGACGGATGTCCCTCCTCTTTTTATCGTGCATCTGCCAGGGTATTTTCAAGCGCCGTTGGTATTCATTCCTCGCTGTTGTAATGTTCCCGGCGCTGCGATTTTCTCAAACATGACTTCATTGATACGACATGGTAAAGGTCGCCAATCCATTGGCCGTGCCCGGCGTCACGGTGCCGGTTTGGACATAGCGTGTAGAAAAGGTGATCCCAACCGGGCCGCTCGCACTGCCGTCGCTGTTAAACACGGAAAACTGATTGATTGTCCCCGAGGCTGAAGAATCGGGGCCAAAACTCATCTGCGAACCGCTTTTGCGCCAGACCTCAATCGCCAGTCCTTTTGCCGTGGATGTGGAGGTCAAGGGAAGCCGGTTGGAAGTGTTGCCTGGATTTTGCTGGTCAGTGAGCACCATGAACACCTTGGACGCAACGCCGGAACAATCAACGGAGATCGTGAAGTCCTGCCCCCAGGGAGAAACCGATCCGGGACCGGTGAACGTTTTACTCGAAATGCCTGTGGCGGGCGTCAGATTCGCGCTGATATTAGGCGTGTTCACCTTGCAGGTCTGAGGGACGATGGTGACGTTATTGGCCAAACTGATAGCGAAAAAATTAGCGCCCAGATCTAGGTTCGCGACAGACAAGAGTCCGGAAGCAATTTGTACGCTTGCGGTGGTAGAAAGAACAGACGCGTCTTTGACTAAACGGAGTTCATACGAAACTGGATTTTGAGTAAAAGCACGTAAACCGTTGCTGGTGAGCTGGTCGTTATAGACCCAAGGTAGAAGTGTATTCTCGATATTCCGCATTACTACGAGCGATATTCCTGGAACCCCCGTCTGCATGCTAGTGGTGCTTCCCGCAACTAAAGCTCGACTTGGCGTGACGATGGCATTAGGCGTGGTCGTGTCACACATAATGAGTTTGGTCGTTTGGGTAGGCAGTAGTGTACTGCGAGCCAGGATGGTCCCCGAAGTGGCATCCCGGGGTATCGTCACCGTAGCGGGCAAGGTGAAGTTGTAGCGCCATATTGCAGGTGCTGTTGGAGTGACCTGGTCACTAAGAGTCCAGTGGCACTCCGCATTACTCACGCCTGGCATCGCGAAGGCCGCGACAGACAAACTGCCGATGACCAAGACCCTGCGGGAATTGCGCCGGCACCACTTTCTCTCCCGGATCGGGGCCGTTTCAGATGCTGACTTCGCATCTGAATGATGAGCAGAATTTTCCCTGTCGCCGCTGAAAGCACGCAGCATCGCCCATGCATTCGAAATATATTTTTTCATCGCATTATCCCTGTTAGCCCGGTGGCGCATCACTGCGTAAAGTCACTTTCCACATCAACGCCGCCACCGTAGTCGTTCAGATAGGTAAAGCGTACTTTCACGCCGGCGGCCGGGGCCTTGTGCAGGTCCTTCAGCTCAAAGCGAGCTTCGCCGCCCGGGGGGAGCATGCCGCCTTCTTCATTCATCGCTTCGGGCTTCTCTGCCTTGGGGACCCCCAGACCGGCTTTGGTCAGATTGAGATAGTAGGGCGTGGGGTTCCTCGCTTCGAGTGCATAGGCGTCGCCATTGCGCACCAGCTTCCAGGTGAGCCTGCCCGGCGCAGTCAGCAATTGTTCTTGCGTGTTCAGCGCCTGCGGACGATAGAACACCTTGATGCGCGTGCGGAATGCCATTTGCATGTAGCTGGTGTCGTTGGTGTCGATGTTCTGCGGCCGGGGCGGGACTTCGAGCATGTTCAGCCAGAACAGGCTTTCCTTGTCTTGCGGCAGTTTTTCGGTCGGATTAAGGATCATGCGCACCGTCTGGCCCTTGGCCGGATCGATGCGAAACAGCGGCGGCGTGAGCAGGAAGGGGACTTGGATTTCATTCGGTACGGATTTGACGTCGCCCTTGTCCAGCCACATTTGCACCAGCCCCGGACTGAGGCCTTCATTGGTCATCCGGATCGACACTTCGCGCTCATTGGACGGGAAGACGACGCGCGTGTTGTTAATGACGACGCTGGCGTCGGCCTGGCCAGTGGCGCCAATACATAAGGCGCACAGCGTCAAGATAATTTTAAGTTTATGGTTCATACCCCACCTTTTTTGATGTCGTTGTACATCAATGCAGTCGCAACGGCGGCTTCATTGATTTCGTTTAGGACAAGTGTTTAACAAGCAGAATCGTACTGTTGCAATCGAGAATTCCTGTTGTGGCGATCATGTCACTTTGATGGAATCCACCAGCGTGCATCATCGCGGCGGCCTGTCGTGCAACAGTCCAGATTGTGGCCAGACTGTGTTTGGCCCGGCTTCGTTGATTACTCGTACTCGATCGCGTAGGTCACGCTGGCGGCAACGGTACCGGCCGCGTGTGTTGTCGCTGTGGAGTAGTAGCGTGCCTTGTAGTTCAGACTCGCTGCGCCGCTGACGATAGACGTGTAGGTGCCGGTGTTCTGCGCACCGGAAGCCGCACCTACGATGATCGGGGTATCGTCCGGCATCGCCAGTTGAACATCCACGTTGGTTGCCGTGCCGGTGTTGATCAAGCGGCCGCTGGTCGCATTGACGCCTGCACCTGATTCAAAGAAAACGCGTGCACCGCCGCTGGCCGGATTGCAACCTGTCAGGTTGATCGAAACGCTGGTGTCGCCGTTGGTACTGCCGACGGTGCTCAGGGTCGAGCTCGACAGTGTCGGCAGGGTCCTGGTGAAGTTCGGGGCGCCGCCATTGATGATGCACGTCGGTGCAAACACGGAACCGTTGATGATGATGGTGCCGTCGGAGGCGAAAGCCCACAGCGGTGCCAGAGAAGCAGTGGCCAGGAGGACGGCCAAGACTGTTTTTTTCATAAGATAACTCCAGGAATTGATAGCCATGTTGCAGTGATTTCTGCCGACGCTGAAATCGTTTGAACCCGCGACCTTCGGGTGTGACGACCGAATTTTGATTATTCGTATCACTTTTGAAGTCTCGTTGCGACCGAAGGAATGTCTTCAAATCTCAACCGTTGGAGAGCATGGTAGGGACTCACGGAGACAAACAACATAGGAAAACTCTCAAATATGAATTCCTAATAAATGGAGTAGACGACAGGTGTTTTAGGCAACCAAGCCGGACAAAATGTACTCGTCGACATATCAAAACCTGTTTCGGCCTGGCGTGACATGTCGTGCAATTTCGAAGGGGCGCATTGCTCTTGCATGTTCGCAAGGGCGAAAAAAGAAGCGTTGCATTCAAAAACACATTTTTGGGAATTTTCCTATATCTCGTAAAAATAATCGTCGCGACAATAGCGTCCTTGTGTTGGCGAAGGAAAGCGCGCCAATCTATTTTCAAGATTTGAATCTAACGATTGGCAGCGACGCATGGGATATGTTCAGAAAAAATTTCAGCTTAAGCCAGTTTGCACCTTGGTCCTGATGGCGTTGGCAGTTCTGGAAAGCGCGGCTGTTTATGCGGAAAAGCCGTCGATGAACCTGGCGCAGGTGGAGTTCGGCAATGAGTTTCTTCAATTCAGAGGTGGGGCGCCGGTAGACGTTTCGCGCTTTTCCAAGGGAAACGTCGTGATACCGGGAAGCTATCCGTCGGATATTTACGTCAACGGCACCTGGTTGGGCAGAGTGGAGGTGCTCTTCCGCAGCACCGGCAAGGATGCCGCGACGGGAGCGTCTCCCTGTATGGACCGCGCACTGCTGGACATGGCCGGCGTGGACTTTGAAAAGATGACGCCGGAGGCGCTTGCCTCTCTCCAAAGCGGCAAGACCGCCGGCAACTGTTTACAGATTCAAGATCTCATCCCTGATGCAACGGCTACCTACGATAGTGCCGATTTGCGTCTCGATTTCAGCGTTCCGCAAATCTCTTTGCGTCGTAGCGCCCGTGGATATATCAGCCCTGAGTTCTGGGACAAGGGGATCAACGCCGGTATATTGGGATACAACTTCAATGCCTACCGCAGCAGCAGCGGTTCGACGACGAACACGTCCTACTATCTTGGACTCAATGGCGGCATCAATCTGGGCGACTGGCACTTGCGCAATTCGGGTTCTTTCACAAAACAGTCCGGATCGCCGACCAGGTATCAGAACATTGCTACCTATCTTCAACGCGACATCGTACCTCTGAAAAGCCAATTGATCATTGGCGATTCCTTTACGTCGGGAGAGTTGTTCGACAGCGTCGGATTTCGCGGCGTTCGCCTCGCTTCGGACGATCGCATGCTGCCCGATTCGCAAAATGGCTATGCGCCGATCGTGCGCGGCGTTGCGAGGACTAATGCGCGCATTCGCATTACCCAGAACGGCAATTTGATTTACGAAACGACGGTGGCGCCTGGTCAGTTTGAAATCAACGATCTTTACCCAACCGGGTACGGCGGTGATTTGCGGGTAGAGGTGACGGAAGCCGATGGCAGCCAGAGCAGCTTCATCGTTCCCTACGCTTCTATCGTCCAGTTGTTGCGCCCCGGTGTCAGCCGTTACGCCATCACGGCCGGTCAGACGCGCAATGTGGGATTAGGCCCGTCCATCAGCTTCATGGAAAGCACTTACCAGCGCGGCATTACCAACGATATCACCTTGTTCGGCGGAGGCATCATTGCGGCGGACTACCTGGCGGCCATCGGCGGATCCGCATTCAGTACGCCGATAGGCGCGGTGTCATTCAGCCTCACGCAGTCGCATGCCAAAGTATCGGATCGCGATGTGCGTGACGGTCAGAGCTTTCGTGCCGACTATAGCAAGTTCTTGAAAGAAACCAACACCAATTTCTCGCTGGCGGCGTATCGTTACTCCAGTAGCGGATATATGCGACTGGCCGATTTGCAGTTGGCGAAGTCCTTGCAATCTCAAGGTGTCAATCTGAGTGCGCAAGATCGCCAGCGTAGCCAGCTGCAGCTGATCATCAATCAAAGTCTCGGCAGCGGAAACGGTTCGCTCTATCTGTCCGGCGCGACCCAGAATTACTGGAACCGTCCCGGTTCGAACACGCAATACAACGCCGGTTACAGTAACACCTGGAGACAGATGAGTTATAACGTTTCGGTACAACGCCAGAAGGACTTGGCAAGCGGGACAGCCGGTACGCTTTTATACGCAAGCTTGTCCTTCCCGCTTGGGCAGGAAATTCACTCGCCGCGCATCACTACCAGTGCTTCGCGCGACAGTCGCAGTGGAACGACCTTGCAAACTTCTGTGACAGGCACTGCAGGGGACGACAACGCGTTGTCATATGGCGCAACAGGGTCGAAGGACGGCAGCGGATCGAAGACTGCTTCCGCCAATGTTCAATACAGCGCCCCTTATGCCAATCTCGGAGCGAATGTCAGCGCGGGCAGTACCGGTTCTGCACAATCGGTTCAAGTCTCCGGCGGGTTGGTGGTGCATGCCGGGGGTATTACGTTGTCGCAGACATTGGGTGAAACAATCGGCATTGTCGAAGCGAAAAATGCGGAAGGCGCCCAGGTTAATACAGCGGGTGTTCGCGTCGACGGTCGCGGCTATGCCATTGTTCCTTACCTGACGGCCTACAGAATCAACGAAATTGCGATCGACCCGAAGGGGACTTCCACGGATGTCGAGCTGGCAGTGACCAGCCAGCGGGTGGCGCCGCATGCGGGTGCAGTCGTGATGCTGAAGTACCCGACAGTGAGCGGCCGATCCGTATTGATCAATGTGAAGCTGTCAAACGGCGATCCGCTGCCGTTCGGTGCGGAAGCCTTCGATGAGCAGGGCAATTCGGTGGGGATGTCCGGACAAGGCGGAAGCATCTTTGTGCGTACGGCAGAGGCGGATACGGGTAAGCTGACCATTAAATGGGGAAGCAAAGACCAGGATCAATGTCGGTTGAACTATCAATTGCCGGCCCGGGACAAAGATGCGAAGGGCATGGTGTACGACTCCACAACTGCCGTCTGTACCCTGGGCAGATCGTCCTGAATGAAGATGGGGACCTGCTCTCCCATCCCTTTCGACAGCCAGGTGCCGCTCGCATCGTTTGCGGATGTGACGTGCGGTCTTGGCAGGCAATCATTCGGGCCTCGACTTTTCTGGAAAAGAACGCGTAATTTTCACGGAGGATGCATGCGCTCGGTGCCGGGAATCAAACACCCGAGCAATCCGCAATCAATTCACAAGCCGCACTAATACAACACGCAACACAACACGCTTCTCAAGCGGCTTAGTGTCCCTCCCGGCGCAGCCCCAAGGGGAGCACCAATCTGCAATCCCCCTGAAAACAACCTTGACACGCTCAAGCCGGCAACGCAGGATGCGTGAGCCCAGCCGCGTTACCTCTTCAACATAAGCAAGGCACGCGGCTGTGGCAGCTTACTGTGCAACAATACAAATAATTGGCGCTTTGATGGCAACGGCGCCGCCTGTGTGCGTTGCGCTTCGGCGCTTGATCAAAACGGAAATCGGACATGAAGAGCTTATGTAAGAGCCAAGGATGGTTTTTGAGTCGGATCGGTAAATTGCTGCTATCGATTTCTTTGTTGGCGCAGGCGCAGGCGTGTTTCGCGGAAGAGGACGGCAGCCTGACACTGACGATAGGGTTTTCCGGCGCCTTGAGCGGCGTTTCCGAGTCGTTTGGCAAGAGCCTTGCCAACGCGGCAGAACTGGCCATTGCCGACAACAACCGTTCGCCGTTCAAAATGAACGGAAAACGTATCTACTTTCGATTGTTGCGCAAAGATGATCGCGGCAGTACCGAAGGGGCCGCAGACATCGCTGCTGAGTTCGTCAAGGCCGGTGTTGTCGGCGTCATTGCCGGCACCAACAGCAGCACGAGTATTGCCGGTTCGCCGATTTATGCCAAAGCGGGTATTCCACAAATTTCCGCGACAGCGACCGTAAAGCAATATACGGAAGCGGGGTCGTCAAGTACGTTTCGAATGATCGGCATTGACGATAACGCTTGCGATTTTTTGGGGAAATACCTGATCAGGAATCTGAACGTACATCGGATTGCCGTGATTGATAACGGCAGCACCTTCGGCACTTCCATCAGTACGCTTTGCAGCAAGGTCGCAAGGAGCTACGGCGCGGCGGTTGTCAGTCGAGAATCGATTGATCCGACTTTGCTGGACTTCAGCAGTATTCTCAAAAATCTCAGTACAAAAAACGCCGATGCGATTTTCTTTGGCGGTTATTCGTCGCAGACCGGTACGCTGGCCCAGGATATGCAACGCCTGGGAATAAAACCTTACCTGGTCACGTCCATGGTGGGCATCGTCGGTTCGTCTTTCTTAATGTCGACAGGCGCCGCCGCGAATGGTGTGATCGCACAGGAAGCCGGAGCATCGTTGACCAGCATGCCTGGATGGAAAAAATTCGAAGCTGATTTCACTCGTCATTTCGACTTCAACATCTACGGCCTGACACCTTATGCCTACGACGCTGCGGCTGTTTTCATGGCTGCCGTACGGCAATCCAATTCCGTGGATCCGAAAAAAATTGCCGAGACGCTGCATCAGATCAACTACAAAGGGGTAACGGGAGCAGTCTCTTTTGATGCCACCGGCAATCCGCGCACGCCGTCGTTTACCATTTACAAAGTACAAGACCAGAAATGGATTGCCTTAAAGACCGACACAGTCCGTTGAGCGCATGATCGCCCGGCGGGCAGGCACCATTTCAGATGCTGCCGTGGTTGGCTGGCGCCTGAGGAGGTGTTGAGGATTCATGTGGACGCAGTGTGCACATCCGGACGAACTTGCTACCGGCCTTGTTTTGCCCTGACGATTTTAACCAGCACCCATTTTTTTTCTTTTACCTGATAAATGGAATAAATGGGCTCTTCCAGATTGCCTTCAGCATCGAACGAGATCATCCCGGTCAATCCCTTGTGTTTGATGCGATGGAGCGCCGCAGTGATTTTTGGAGGATCGAGAGACTGTGCCCGCACGACTGCCGCAACGATGGCTTGTATGGCGTCATAGGCTAGCGGCTCGTACAACTCGGCCGCGCTGTCGAACTTCTCTACATTGGCTTTTTTTATCGCTTTCCAGCCTTCGACTTCATTGAAAGGCAGGGTGGTCTCCAGAGCGATCGTGCCATCAGCCTTATCTGCGACATCCGGAGACAAAAAATTGGAGCTGGTCATGCCGTTGGCGCCGCTGACCAGCATGGCGGTCATGCCCAAACGCCGCATGGCGTTCAACAAGGGCGCTTCTTGTGAATACAGGCCGCCGAAGAAAACGATATCCGCTTTTCTCGCACGCACCAAGGCTGTGTTGAAATCGGAAGTCGTGTCATCGACGAAGTCGCGACTCATGATGGTGCCGCCGTTTTGGGTGATCGCCAGGCTGAAATTGTCGGCGAAAGTCCGGCCGGCTTCGGTACGGTTATCGATGACAGCGATGCTTTTGTTGGGATAGGTCGTGCGGATGTACTCGCCAAGGTAGCGGCCGCCCTGATCGCTGTGGCCGATAATGCGGAAGGTGGTCTGAAATCCTTGCTGGGTAAACGGCCGTCCGCTCGCAGTGGGTGTGATTTGCGCGATGCCGGCGTCGCTATAGATTTTGGAAACGCTCATGGCGTTGCGCGTATTGCCCCGGCTGATGACAGCGACAACCCCCGTTTTTACAAAATAATTCGCGACCTGGACAGCATTGTTGGCATTGGACCGGTCATCCTGCACGTTCAGTTTGAAGACAACCAGTTTCCCATTGATTGTGATCTTGCGTTTGTTTGCGTCATCAATGGCGAGCTGGGCTGCATTGGCGCCGTTCGTTCCGTAGGGACCGTAAATCCCGGTCAGCGGCGTGAGAAATCCGATGGATGCCGTCTGTACATCCTGAGCATGCGCTGAAGAAACCTGAAACAAGATACCGCCGATGACGCTGCCTAATGCCCACAAAGCGCTGAATGTCCGTGTGCGAATTTTCATAGGTGATTTATTCTCGGATTGATTTGACACCTGACAGCCCCCAGCATCATAAATTGAAATTTATGCAACATTAATGTGGGTAATAACTCATTATAAATTAAACTATTCGATATTAATTTCGAATAAAAACTATTGAATTTTTGTTTTGTTTAGACGTGTGAAATCAGGGAGCGATAGAGGTTTTTTGATCCGCATCGGCCAATTCAAGCCGAACGGAGAGTGCGTTTTTGGGCAAAACAGGTCTTGGTGAGGAGGGTGTATGGTGGAGTTGCGCCTGTTGTTATCTTTCATCATTCATCTGGCCCCGGCGAACGTTGGAGCTCGGTGTTGTGACACCCGCCGATACGACGCTGGGTCCTGACTTTCGTCAGGACGACGGTGTCACAGGTTTTGGCAGGACGTTTCGGGCTTAACTGAACGGCATTCCACCCAACGTTGACCTTCGTATTGGTGGTTGAGTTGTAGGAATCTCCCACAGTTGGGCTTGAAAGCCCAACTGGCTCGTCCGGCACGAAGTGATGCTTCGCGCAACCCCGGGCTTGCCCCGCGTCCGTACCGGACGCGGATTCGGTTCGGTTCGGTTCGGTTCGGTCTGGATCATCACCAATAAAAAAGGCCACCCGGGGGTGACCTTTTGTATTGGTGGTGGAGCCGGCGGGAATCGAACCCGCGTCCGCAAGCACTCTACAGACAGTTCTACATACTTAGCGCTGCCATTTGATTTAACCCGAACGACGCGGACGCGCACGCTTCGTTAAGGCGAGTCACCTTAGATTTAGCCTTGAATCAAGTGACCCGATTCAAAGCGATTCCTTGTAAATGACTCTACTGCTGTTTTACCAGCCTACCCCAAGGAAGAAGTAGTGTAGAGCAAGCGGGTATTAAGCCGCTTGTGCGTACGAGTTATCGTTTGCAGTTATATCTTGTCTGATTGTATTTACGAGGTAGTCAGGCCTCGGTATGCCCTGCGCTGCTTTGCAACCCACGTCGAAACCAAGTCGGCCCCATGCAGATCTGCATTATAACTCAGTATGGGGGCGGCTTGCCGGCTTATCAAGAGCGGTCGTGCGCATCCCACCCCTCTATTGCTGCAACGTCAGCTCGACGCGGCTGGTTTGTCCCTTGTCCTTGATGCCTTCGGCGTTGAGCTTGGGCGCGATCAGGTAAATACGATCGGCCGAGATGATGCTTTGGTCTTGCAGGTAATTGCGTACCAGGTCGGCACGGCGCTGCGCCAGGTTGCGCAGGTCGTCTTCGGTGATCGTGGTGTTGTCGACGATCAGTTTTTGCATTTCTTCCGGCGGCAGCGATTTGGTCAGGCCGACCATGTTGCGCGGTTTTTTGAATTTCTCGTCCTTGTAGACTTTTTCCATGTACTTGGTGCGCTCGCCTTCCGTGACGTCGAGGTCCTTGCCGGAGGGTTGGCCTTCTTTTTCGATGATGTCCTTGCGTTTCATTGCGCGCATCTTGCGATTGAGAAGTTCCTGGCGCAGGCCGGCGTCGTCTACGGCGGGATCGGCGCGGCCCATGACGTCGATCTTCAGGGCCGGACGCTGATGCAAGGCATAGCCGAGCGTATCGAGTTTCTTGCGGATGTCGTCGGTCAGTTCCGATGAGCCGGGTTCGAATTCGATATAGCTGAGTTCGCCTGCGCTGTCGCCGCCGAACATCGAGCTGATCAGCGCAAACGGCGAGGTGACCGCCTTGACGATCAGGTTGACGAAGACGCGCATGATGATGCCGCCGATCGAAAACTGCGGATCGGACAGCGAGCCGGAAATCGGCAGGTTGAGGTTGATGGTGCCGTTGCGGTCTTTCAGCAGGGAGACGGCCAGCATCACCGGCAGCTTGGTGACGTTGGGGCCGTCGACGTGGTCGCCGAAGGTCAACTGTTCGATGCGGACATCGTTTTGCGCGACCAGCTTGTCGTTTTCAATCTTGTATTGCACGTCCATCGACAGCTTGCCCTTGGTGATCGGGTAGCCGGCGTACTTGGCGGAATAGGGCGTCAGGCGCGGCAGCTGCACGCCGTTGGCGCTGGCTTTGACGTCGAGGAACATCGGCTTGAACAGGGGATTGAGCGCGCCGGAGATTTGCAGCGGCGCGTCGTTGTCGATCTTGCCGCGCAGGTCGATGGTCGCCGGCGCCGGCTTGTCGGAGGCGATGCTGCCGATGGTGCCGCCCATGCCGGTCATGTTGGCGGTGTAGTTGGGCTTGACGAAGTTGTCGGTGAAATTGATGTTGCCGCCTTGCAGGACCGTCTGGCCGATGCGGATGACCGGCGCATTCGGATCAGGCGCGGCAGGCGTGACCGGCGCTGTGGAGGTGGTGGTCTTGGCGACGGTGGTGGAGGGTTTGTCGTCGGCGCTGGCCGGCGTCGTGACGGAGCTCGGCGGCTGGTCTTTGGAGACGACGATGTCTTGGAGATTCAGCTTGCCCTGATCGGACAGGATGGCGCGGGCGTAGAAATCGGAGAGGGCGATTTTTTCCAGCGACACCACCGGCTTGCCGTCGATCTTGGCGTTGATGCCTTGCAGGTTCAGCACCCTCCAGCGCAGGAAGTCGCTGGAAGTCAGCTTGTCGAGCACGCGGAAATTGTTCAGGCTGGCCGAGCCGTTATATTGCAGCGCCAGCGTTTGCTTGTTGACGGGCGGCGTCAGTGCGAGCTTGCCCTTGGTGCTCAGGGTGCCGCTGGTGAGCGTGACGTTGAGGTAATCGGTGAAGTAGGTCTGGAACGGTGCAATCGGCAGGTTTTGCGCATCCAGGGCAAGGTCGATGGTCTTCAGTTGCGGCGCTGCCTGGCCGGTGACGTTGAGTTTGCCGTTCTTGTTGAGTTTGGTTTGCAGCGAGATCCTGGTGGTCTGATCCAACTGGCTGGAGAGATTGTCGACCTTCAGGTTGATGCCTTCGGCGCGCAGTTTTTGGGGCGGCGTGGTGCCGCCGTCTTCGTAGGCGATGGTGCTGTCGGTGATGGCCAGGCTGTGCAGTTTGGCTTGCCATGCCGCAGTGTTTGAAGCGGCCGGTGTTGTGGCCTTTGCAGGCGCGTCGGTTTTGGCGGAAGCGTCGGTTGCGGCGGCCGGCTTGCCCGACGCGGCGGACGTGGCAAGCAAGTCTTGCAAGTTCAATACGCCCTTGGCGTCGCGTCGCAGGTCGCCGTTCAGGCCGGCGATGCGGAACGTGTCGGCTTCCGCTTTACGCGCTTGCAAGTCGATCGATGCATTGTCCAGGGCGATGGTTTTGGCGCCGATGACGCTCGCTGCGGATTTTGCTTTGGACGCCAGTTTCAGATCGCTCACCTCGACACCGAGCTTGCCGAGTTTGACCTGGCCGCCGGCGACTTGCACCTCGGTCTGGCCCGAGACCTTGCCGCTGAGCGCGCCGTTGAGGGAACGATTGAGGTAATTCTGATAGCCGCTCAACTGTACCGATTTCAGCGTTGCATTGCCGTTGACGCTGCCTTTAAGCGGTGCGACTTCACCGGTGAAGCCGATTTCGCCGTGGCCGTTTTCGGTGAGCGACAAGGCGATTTTGGCTGGCTTGGCATCGGCGACGGTGGAGATTTCTTCTGCGTCGACGGTGATTTTTTCCAGCTGCACGACCTGGCGCGGCGCGGCGTTGGCGTCGTCCGTCCATTTGACGCTGCCGTCGCGCACCATCAATTTGCGGACGGTAATGGCCGGTGCGGCGGCAGCCGGTTTGGCGTCAGCCGTTGCAGGTGCGGCCGGCGCTGTTGGTGCTGCTTGGGCCGCGGTCTTCTTCGCCGCAGCAGGCTTGGTGTTGCTCTTGCCGATGCGGGTCCAGTTGATCTCGCCCTTGTTGTTCATCTCTGCCCATATTTCGGGCTTGTCGATAGTAATCTGGTCGATGACGCCGCTGAGTTTGACGAGGTCGAGCTTGTTGATTTTTGCCGCGATCGAACCGGCTTTCAGCAATTGCGCTGCGTTCTTTTCCTGTACCGAAATATCCGCCAGCGTCACGTCGCCGTCGAGGGCGATTTGCGGTTTGTCCTTGTCGCGGCTGAAGGTGAGGTCAAGTTGCGTGGTGAGCTTGGCGCTCTCCAGTTTGACGGGCAGCGCAACCGGGACAAACGGCACGTAGCTCGCCAGGTCCAGCTTGTTGATGTCGATGGCCAGCGTGGTGTCGAGCGAGCTGGCGAAGGGTTTGCTGCGGCCTTTGAGCGAAAACGGCGTGCCGTTGACGGTCATCGACAGGACCGGCTGGACAAAGGTATCCACGTTGCGCGGCAGGTTGGACACGAACGGCACGCCGATGTTGAGCGTGCGGATGTCGATGGTCTTGCCGGTGACTTTGTCGTCGAACAGGATGGCGCCGTTTTGCAATTGCAGGTTGGCCAGCGAGAAGAAGGTTTCTCCTTCGCTCTTCGGCATGGCGAGAATGCGGTCGATGATGTCGGAGAAATTGTAGCGGCCGATGCCTTCGTCGCTGAGGCGGACGACGTGGACCCTGGGTTCGACCAGTTTGACTTCATCGAGGATGGCGGCCAATCGCGGCAGGGAGGTGGCGGAGGCGTTGACGACCAGTTCTTTGGCGCTGAACGCGGCGGTTTTCTGATCAGGCTCGTAGAGCGTCACGTCATGTACGCGCAGGGCGAGGATGAAGGGATTGAAACTGACTTCGCCGATGTCGAGCTTGCGGCCGATTTTTGCCAGGGTCTGCTCGGCGGCGATTTTCTTGACCAGCGACGGCAGCGCCAGCCAACTGATCAGTGCGAGCAGCAGCAGGACGGTGGTGGTGTATGCGGACCAGCGCAGTGTGCGCAGTTGCCAGGCAGGACGGGGATGATTCGCCATGATCGTTTCCTCGTGGAGAAGTGCGCTCGCGGCAGGCAAACGCCTTCAATATATTTTGATGTGGCCGGAAGTCGGATGGAAGCGGGCTTCCGGCTGCACTGCAATTGCAATAAATGCGACGATTGAGATCAGGGTGATTATGACCTGATCAGGTCAAGCAGGTGTAGCGGATCGTGCAACAGTGCATCGGCTTCCCATGACGCCGGTTCCGCATGGCCGCAATAGCCCCAGGCAGCCGCCACGGTTTGCATGCCGGCCGCGCGTCCGGCCTGGATGTCGCGCAGGTCGTCGCCGACGTACCAGCAATCCTCCGCAGGCAGCTGCAGGCGACTGGCGGCTTCCAGCAGCGGCGCAGGATGCGGTTTGGTATGCGGTGTGGTGTCGCCGGAGACGATGCAGCCGGCGTGGCCCAGGCCGATCTGAGGCACCAGCGGATCGGTGAAGCGGGATGCCTTGTTGGTGACGATGCCCCAGGCCAGGCCTTGCGCTTCCAACTGTTTCAACAGATCGGGGATGCCGTCGAACAGTTTGCTTTTGACGACCAGGTTCGCTTCGTAGCGGTTCAGGAAGCTGACGCGCAATTCTTCGTAGGCGTCGTCGTCGGGCTTGATGCCGAAGGCGGCGCCGATCAGGCCGCGCGCGCCGGCCGAAGCGACGGGACGGAGCAATTCGTAGGGTGTAGGTTCCAGGCCGCGATCCGCGCGCAATGCATTGACTGCTTCAGCGAGGTCCGGGGCGGTATCGGCGAGTGTGCCGTCGAGGTCGAACAGGATGGCGCGTGGCTTCTTCAGAGGCATTGTGAATTTCTGACGTTGTTGTGGGGACGAAGCCCGTTTATCCGGGCTTCGTTTATGCCAGCGGTTACAGCGGCTTGCGGCAAGCCACCATGTAGTTGACGCTGGTGTCCTGATTGATCGAATACAGTTTGGTCAAAGGATTGTAGGAAAGCCCCTTGATGCCGTCGAGTTCCAGGTCTGCTTCGCGAATGAAACGCGCCAGCTCGGCCGGCGTGATGAATTTGGCGTAATCGTGCGTGCCCTTGGGCAGCATGCGCAGCAAATACTCCGCGCCCAGAATGGCGAACAGATAGGCTTTGGGATTGCGGTTCAAGGTGGAAAAGAATACATGGCCGCCCGGTTTCGCGAGGGCGGAGCAGGCGCGCACGATGGAGGCCGGATCGGGCACGTGTTCCAGCATTTCCATGCAGGTCACGACATCGAATTGTCCGGCTTCACGCGCGGCGAGATCCTCGGCGGCAATTTTTTCGTAGCGGACCTGAACACCGGATTCCATGCCGTGCAAGTCAGCGACTTTCAGGGCTTTTTCGGAGAGGTCGATGCCGGTGACTCTGGCGCCTTTGCGTGCCATGGATTCGGCAAGGATGCCGCCGCCGCAGCCGATGTCGACCACATTCTTGCCGGGCAATGCCGCGCGGGCATTGATCCACTCAAGGCGAAGCGGGTTGATTTCGTGCAAGGGACGAAATTCGGAAGTGGGATCCCACCAACGATGGGCGAGATCGCTAAATTTTTGCAGTTCTAGAGGATCGGCATTCATAGGATGAATGATAGCCGAAGCAATCGGCTTGCTGTCCGACACAAAACAAATTTCCATAAAAAAACCCCGCCGAAGCGGGGTTTAATTCGATTGAAAATCGCGTGCCGGCAATTACTTGTTACGTGTGCCAACAACTTCGATTTCAACGCGGCGGTTCTTGGCGCGGCCAGCTGCAGTCTTGTTGTCTGCGACTGGTTGCGATTTGCCCTTGCCTTCAGTGTAGACGCGGTTAGCTTCGACACCCTTGGAAACCAGGTATGCCTTGACCGATTCAGCGCGGCGGACGGACAGTTTTTGGTTGTAAGCAACCGAACCGACCGAGTCAGTGTGGCCAACAGCGATGATGACTTCCAGGTTCAGACCGTTCAGGTTAGCAACCAGTTCGTCCAGCTTAGCCTTACCGGCTGGCTTCAGGACTGCCTTGTCGAAGTCGAAGAATGCGTCAGCAGCGTAGGTGACTTTTTCCGATGTCGGTGCAGCGGCAGCAGCAGGAGCTGGAGCAGCAGCAGGAGCGGCAGCAGCAGCAGCTACTGGAGCAGGAGCTTCTTCGCAAGGGCCGTTAACAAATGCAGTTTGCCAGCACAGACCGAAACCGCTGCGAGTTACAACGTCACGACCGTCTTGCAGGTACAGGCTGTTTGGACGGACCTTGATGTCCTTGATTTCCTGTGCAGTCGCAGACAGAGCGATGGCTGCGGACGCAGCAGCGAAGACGAGTTTTGCTAATTTGTTCATGTTTCTCCTCTCGGGTGAGATATCCGCAGATAAACTGCGCTACAAAATTACGACATCAAAAAAACGAATAATATCATGTGTTCAGGTCGTCACACGTCCCTTTGCAGGAGCCGTGCAATGAACTTAGCCGCCATTCTGCCACAGGCTGGTGCAATCGGCGAACGTTGCCAAATAGTCCAATCAACGTTTTTAACACTCTGTTGTTTTTTGGTAACAAGACGTTTACCTCTATGAACACACTATATGAGTTGCCAAAAAAGCCAATTTTTGCGTAAAAAACCTTATTTTTCATGCCCTTGCACTGAAATAACCACACGCCGGTCAGGTGATAGGCAGCTTGTTAATTTCTTTCCGGCAAGCTTGTCGCTGCAGTTGGTGATCGGTTCATTATTGCCGGCGCCGACGGTTTGGATCGGTGCGGAAACATTTTTGCCTTTCAGAAACGCAGAAACGGCTTCTGCCCGTTTGAGTGAGATTTCCTGATTATGTTTCTGAGCGCCAAGGCGATCGGCGTGGCCGGTCACGATAATGTTGTCAATCTGGCTGCATGTTTTCAGCTTTTCGACGACTTCCTTATCCAGAATGCCGGCAGCGGCGCTATTCAATTTAGCCGTGCCGAAGCCGAAGGTCTGGTCGCCGCTCAGGGTGACGGTGAAGTTGCAGTTTTCCGCGTCGGCCGGCATGACCTGGCCGGCAGCGCTGATCGCCGTCGGATTGCTGACCAGCGCCGGCGCAATCGGATTGGCGACAGGCGGTTGCAGATCGCCGTCGCAGCCGGTCACCGAATCGGAGGGTGTCCAATAACCCGTGCGCCAGCACAGTCCGTATTGACTGCGCGCAACATTGCCCTGGTTGTCCTGGTTGTAAGCGGACGAGGCGGGCGTCGCCGGGATGTTGGTGAAATTCTGTGCGCCGGCAGAGGCGGCGAGCAGGCTGAGCAGGAGTCCGGCAGTAAATTTATATGACATATTAATTAGTATGTTGAAGCAGTGGCGAGGCGGATTAGGTTGGGATTGGCTGCAAAAGGCGCTGGCAAGGGCCGATTTTGCCGCAAAGAAAAAATGCCTCTTGCTTCGGATTTGCAATTTTTTCAGGGAAGGCTCGCATTTTAATCATAATTGCCGCCTTGCCTCCAACTGTTTATGCCGGCGGCTGCATATTGCTCCAGAGCTAAAACCCGTGGCAACAGGGCTCGCCGTGCTAGAATGCTTGGTTTAAAGTCGCTACCCGCTGTGGACGTTTCCAGCATGCTGTTGCGGGCCTGATTTAACAACCAAGATCAATACCTTCCGACTTGCCAATGGATCAATTCGCCAAAGAAACCATCCCCATTTCCCTTGAAGAAGAGATGCGCAAGAGCTACCTCGACTACGCGATGAGCGTGATCGTGGGCCGTGCTCTGCCGGACGTGCGTGACGGCTTGAAGCCGGTGCACCGCCGCGTGCTGTTTGCCATGCACGAGATGAACAACGTCTGGAACCGCCCGTTCGTGAAGTGTGCGCGTGTGGTCGGTGAAGTCATGGGTAAGTATCACCCGCACGGCGACGCTTCGATTTACGACACGCTGGTGCGTATGGCGCAGGACTTTTCGCTGCGCTACATGCTGGTCGACGGCCAGGGCAACTTCGGTTCGATCGACGGCGACGGCGCGGCGGCGATGCGTTACACCGAGTGTCGCCTCGACAAGATCGCCAACGAGCTGCTGGCCGACATCGAAAAAGAAACCGTCGATTTCGATCCCAACTACGACGGCAAGGAAAAAGAACCTTCGGTTCTGCCGACTCGCATCCCCAATCTGCTGATTAACGGTTCGTCCGGTATCGCGGTGGGTATGGCGACCAACATTCCTCCGCACAACATCACCGAAGTCATCAACGGTGCGCTGCACGTGTTGTCGAATGCCAATTGCACGGTGGATGAACTGATCGAGCTGATCCCCGCGCCGGACTTCCCGACCGGCGGCATCATCTACGGCGTCTCCGGCGTGCGCGACGGTTATCGCACCGGCCGCGGTCGGGTGGTCATGCGCGCCAAGACGCACTTCGAAGAATTCGGCCGCGAAGGCCGTACGGCGATCATCGTCGACGAGCTGCCGTATCAGGTCAACAAGAAGGCGCTGCTGGAACGTATCGCCGAACTGGTGCGCGACAAGAAGCTGGACGGTATTTCCGATCTGCGCGACGAGTCCGACAAGTCCGGCATGCGCGTGGTCATCGAACTCAAGCGCGGCGAAGTGCCTGAGGTCGTGCTGAACAATCTGTACAAGCAGACGCAGCTGCAAGACACCTTCGGCATGAACATGGTGGCGCTGGTCGATCGCCAGCCCAAGCTGCTGAACCTGAAGCAGATGCTGGAATGCTTCCTGTCGCACCGCCGTGAAGTCGTTACCCGCCGCACCATTTTCGAACTGCGCAAGGCGCGCGAACGTGGTCACGTGCTGGAAGGCCTGGCCGTTGCGCTGGCTAACATCGACGACTTCATCGCTATCATCCGTGCGGCGCCGACGCCGCCGGTCGCGAAGACCGAACTGATGGCGCGCGCCTGGGATTCGTCCATGGTGCGCGAGATGCTGGCGCGTACCGGCGCAGAAAACACCGGCGGCATCAACGCCTTCCGTCCGGAAAATCTGCCGACGCACTACGGTATCCAGAACGACGGCCTGTACAAGCTGTCCGACGATCAGGCGCAGGAAATCCTGCAAATGCGTCTGCAGCGTCTGACCGGTCTGGAGCAGGACAAGATCGTCAACGAGTACAAGGAAGTCATGGAGCAGATCGCCGACTTGCTGGACATTCTGTCCAAGCCGGCTCGCGTTACTGCAATCATCACCGACGAACTGAACGCCGCCAAGAACGACTTCGGCATCGGCGCCAAGGACGAGCGCCGTTCGACCATCGAACTCAACGCTACCGACCTCGGCACCGAAGACCTGATCACGCCGCAAGACCTGGTCGTGACCTTGTCGCACACCGGCTACATGAAGTCGCAACCGGTTTCCGAATACCGCGCGCAAAAACGCGGCGGCCGCGGCAAGCAAGCCATGGCGACCAAGGACGACGACTGGATCGACCAGCTGTTCATCGCCAACACGCATGACTACATCCTGTGCTTCTCCAACCGCGGCCGCATGTACTGGCTGAAGGTGTGGGAAGTGCCGCAAGGCTCGCGCAATTCGCGCGGCAAGCCTATCGTCAACATGTTCCCGCTGCAAGACGGCGAAAAGATCACGGTCATCTTGCCGGTTTCCGGCGAGAATCGTACTTTCCCTGAAGACCGTTACGTCTTCATGTCGACCAGCCTCGGCACCGTCAAGAAGACGCCGCTGTCCGACTTCAGCAATCCGCGCAAGGCCGGCATCATCGCGGTCGACCTCGACGAGGGCGACTTCCTGATCGGCGCTGCGCTGACTGACGGTCAGCACGACGTCATGCTGTTCTCCGATTCCGGCAAGGCCGTGCGCTTTGACGAAAACGACGTGCGTCCGATGGGCCGCACGGCGCGCGGCGTGCGCGGCATGAACTTGGAAGACGGTCAGCAGGTCATCGCCCTGTTGGTCGCCGAAAACGAACAGCAGTCCGTTCTGACGGCAACCGAAAACGGCTTCGGCAAACGTACGCCGATCACGGAATACACCCGTCACGGCCGCGGCACCAAGGGCATGATCGCCATCCAGACCAGCGAGCGCAACGGCAAGGTAGTTGCGGCAACACTGGTGGAAGCCAGCGATGAAATCATGCTGATTACCACCGGCGGCGTGCTGATCCGTACCCGCGTCGCGGAAATCCGTGAAATGGGTCGCGCAACGCAAGGCGTGACGCTGATCGCAGTGGAAGACGGCACCAAGCTGAGCGGTTTGCAGCGTGTGGTCGAGTCCGATGCCGAAGAAGACAAGGCTGAAGACGATGTCGAAGGTGCTGTTGGTTCCGAAGGTGGCGATGCTGCTGCCGGCGAAGGCGACGCACCTGCGGAATAAGCCGGGCTGAACAGAAAATGACCGGCTGATGGCCGGTCATTTTCATCCTGCCGCACTTATTGTTTTGTTTGTTCCGCCTGTTTGCCGGGCTTTCTGTTCCTGTCTTTCCTGCTTGCGTTCTTGTATCGTTGCTTCGTCTTTTCTTTATTTTTATCCTGGATCATGGTCTACAATTTTTCCGCTGGCCCGGCCGTATTGCCGAAAGAAGTATTGCAGCAAGCTGCCGATGAAATGCTGGACTGGCACGGCAGCGGCATGTCCGTGATGGAAATGAGCCATCGCGGCAAGGAATACATGTCGATCATCGAAGCAGCATTGCGCGATATGCGCGAGCTGTTTGCGGTTCCATCCGATTACAAGATCCTGTTCCTGCAAGGCGGCGCCATCGCCGAGAACGCCATCATCCCGATGAATCTGGCGGCGCTGCGCGGCAAGACCGGCGTTGCCGATTACGTCAACACCGGTTCGTGGTCGACCAAGTCGATCAAGGAAGCGCGCCGTTATTGCGAGGTCAATGTCGCCGCATCGTCCGAGGCGGAGAAGTTCGCCAGCATTCCGGCGCGCGAGTCGTGGAAGCTGTCGCGCGATGCCGCCTACGTTCACCTGTGCACCAACGAAACCATCGACGGCGTCGAGTACCAGTTCACGCCTGACGTTGCTGCCGATACCGACAATGCGCCTATCGTCGCCGACATGTCGTCGCACATTCTGTCGCGCGCGGTGGATGTTTCCAAATATGGGGTCATCTACGGCGGTGCGCAAAAGAATATCGGTCCGGCCGGCCTGACCATCGTCATCGTGCGCGAAGACCTGCTGGGCCATGCCTTGCCGATCTGTCCTTCCGCTTTCAACTGGAAAATCGTCGCCGACAACGACTCCATGTACAACACGCCGCCGACCTACGCGATTTACATCGCCGGCCTGGTGTTCCAGTGGCTCAAGCGCCAGGGCGGCGTGGCCGAGATGGAGCGCCGCAATATCGCCAAGGCGGACTTGCTGTACAACTATCTGGATAGCACTGAATTTTATAAAACCCGCATTGCCAGGGACTGCCGCTCGCGCATGAACGCGCCGTTTTTCCTGCATGACGAGACATTGAACGAGACATTCCTGACCGGCGCCAAAGAGCGCGGTCTGCTGCAGCTGAAAGGCCACAAGTCGGTCGGCGGCATGCGCGCATCGATCTACAACGCGATGCCGATTGAAGGTGTTGAGGCGCTGGTGACGTATCTCCGCGACTTCGAACAAACTCACGGCTGAGAGCGACTGGCAAAGCACCGCTGGCGGCGTTGCGCCTCCTTGCCGTGCTAGCGCACTGTCTGCGTCGGCGCGCCTTGCCACCGGCGCTTTGTCAGCCGCTCTCCGAGAGCCGGATGGAAAAACGTTTCCTGTAACGGCCGGAATAAGACTGAATCAGAAAGACCTCTATGAGTGACGATAAACTCTTACCCCTGCGTCAGAAAATCGACGCTATCGATGCGCAAATCCTCGATTTGCTGAACCAGCGCGCCCGCGTTGCGCAGGAGGTCGGCCATGTGAAGGCCGAGACCAATGCGCCGGTGTTCCGTCCCGAGCGAGAAGCGCAGGTGTTGCGCAAGGCGGCCGAGCGCAATCCCGGCCCGTTGCTGGGCTCTGACATCCAGACCATTTTCCGCGAAGTCATGTCGGCTTGCCGCGCGCTGGAAAAGCGCGTCGTGGTCGCCTATCTCGGCCCGGAAGGCACCTTCAGCGAACAAGCCGTGTATCAGCAATTCGGCCACGCCGTCGAGGGCTTGCCTTGCGTTTCCATTGACGAAGTGTTCCGCGACGCTGAAGCCGGCACTGCCGATTTCGGCGTGGTGCCGATCGAGAATTCTTCCGAAGGCGTGATCAACCGCACGCTGGATCTGCTGCTGCAAACCACGCTGCGTATCAGCGGTGAAATTTCGATCCCGGTGCATCACAGCCTGATGACCAAGGACGGCGGCATGCAAGGCATCACGCGCATCTGTGCGCATTCGCAGGCGCTGGCGCAGTGCAATGCGTGGCTGAATCAGAACTACCCATCGATCGAGCGCCAGGCCGTGGCATCGAATGCCGAAGCGGCGCGCATGGCCGGCGAAGATGTCACCGTAGCCGCCATCGCCGGCGAGATCGCCGGGCAGAAATACAGCCTGCAAACCGTCAACGCGCATATCCAGGACGATCCGCACAACCGCACGCGCTTTGCGGTGATCGGCCGTCTGCAAACTGCGCCGTCGGGGCGCGACCAGACCTCTATCGTGCTGTCGGTGCCGAACAAGGCCGGCGCGGTCTACAACCTGCTGGCGCCGCTGGCAAAACATGGCGTGTCGATGACGCGCTTCGAGTCGCGTCCGGCGCGCATGGGGGCGTGGGAATATTATTTCTACGTCGACCTTGAAGGCCATGAGCAAGACGAAAAAGTCGCCAAGGCGCTGGCCGAATTAAAAGAGAACGCTGCTTTCTTCAAGCTGCTGGGCTCTTATCCTTTCACCGTTTAAGTCATACGAAGGTTCATCATGTCCACACAATTTGGTCCGGATTACGTGCGCGCGCTCGCGCCGTATCAAGCAGGCAAACCGATCGCCGAAGTTGCGCGCGAGTTCGGCCTGGAAGAGAGCAAGATCATCAAGCTGGCATCCAACGAAAACCCGTTGGGCATGCCGGAGTCGGCCAAGCTGGCCATGCAGAAGGCCGTCGCCGATATCGGCCGCTATCCCGATGCCAACGGCTTCGACCTGAAGGCCGCCATCAGCGCCAAGTACAACGTCCCGCAAGACTGGATCACGCTCGGCAACGGCAGCAACGACATCCTGGAACTGGCGGCGCATGCCTTCGTGCAGCCGACACAGTCGGTGGTCTACGCGCAATACGGTTTCCTGGTCTATGCGCTGGCGACACAAGCCGTTGGCGCACGCGCGATTGAGGTCAAGGCCAAGGATTTCGGTCACGACTTGCAAGCCATGGCGGCGGCCATCGCCGACGATACGCGCCTGATCTATATCGCCAATCCGAACAATCCGACCGGCACCTTCCTGCCGCCGGCGGAGCTGGATGCTTTCCTCAAGGCGGTGCCGCAACATGTCGTGGTGGTGATCGACGAAGCCTACAACGAATACCTGTCCGCCGATTTGCAATATGAGTCGACCGACTGGGTGCGCACTTATCCGAATCTGATCGTCTCGCGCACCATGTCCAAGGCTTACGGGCTGGCCGGTCTGCGTGTCGGTTTTGCGATTGCGCAGCCGGGCGTGACCGATTTGCTCAACCGCATCCGCCAACCGTTCAACGTCAATTCGCTGGCGCAGGCGGCTGCGGTTGCTGCACTTAACGACAAGGCATTCTTGCAAAAGAGCGCCGAGATCAATGCGCAGGGCTACCAGCAACTGATCGCTGCATTCGACGCGCTGGGCTTGAAGTACGTGCCGTCGTACGGCAACTTCGTGCTGGTCAAGGTGGGCGATGACGAGGGCGCCGGTGCGCGCGTCAACCTGGCATTGCTGAAGAAGGGCATCATCGTGCGCCCGGTCGGCAACTACGGCTTGCCGCAATGGCTGCGCATCACCATCGGCCTGCCGGAAGAAAATGCTGCGTTTATCGACGCATTGAAAGTCGTTCTGGGCTGAAGGCTGAACATAGTGAAGAAAATAGTTGTCTTTGGCGTCGGCCTGATCGGCGGTTCGTTTGCACTGGCATTGAAAAAAGCCGGCGCCGTAGAGCGCGTGGTCGGTGTCGGTCGTACGGAAGCATCGCTGGCGCGCGCAAAGGAACTGGGCATCATCGATGAACTCAGCACCGATGTCGCCGATGCCGTGCAAGGTGCGGACCTGATCATGCTGGCGGCGCCGGTTGCTCAGACCGGTGCGATTCTGGCAAGCATTGCGCCGCATCTGCAGCCGGGCACCGTCGTCACGGATGCCGGCAGCACCAAGGCCGATGTCGTTGCCGCCGCGCGCGAAGCCCTGGGCGACAAGATCGCGCAATTCGTGCCGGGGCATCCGATCGCCGGACGTGAACAAAACGGTCCGGATGCGGCCTTGGACGATCTGTACGTGGGCAAGAAAACGGTGATTACTTCCTTGCCGGAAAACACCGAACAGGATATCGATCGTGTGGCGCAAGCCTGGCAGGCCTGCGGGGCGCTGATTCATCGCCTGACTCCGCAGGAGCACGACGCCGTCTTTGCGTCGGTCAGTCACTTGCCGCACTTGCTGGCCTACGCGCTGGTGGACGACATCGCGTCGAAGCCGCATGCGCCGATTCTGTTTCAGTACGCCGCCAGCGGCTTCCGCGATTTCACGCGCATCGCCGGTTCCTCGCCGGAAATGTGGCGCGATATTTCGCTCGCCAATCGCGCCGCTTTGCTGCACGAGCTAGACGCTTATCTGGTCCAGCTGATCCGCATGCGCAAGATGCTGGTCGAGCGCGACAGCGACGGCCTGGAAAAAATTTACGCAAATGCCCAGCAGGCACGGCACAATTGGTCTGTAGCGATCGAAACGGCCGAGCGGCAAAGTAAAGAGGGCGGCGATTAAGCCGTTGGCTAGCTGTCTTTCCGCCATCGCCGAGCCGAAGTATTTTCGCTGTCAGTCTGCTATCAGCCTGTTATTAATCCGCTATTAACCTTGTGAACCACGAATTCCGATGAAGCAAGCTTCCTATCCACATCACATCGATCTGGCGCCTGTCGCCCACGTACAAGGTACGGTCAAGTTGCCGGGCTCCAAGAGCATCTCCAACCGCATCCTGCTGCTGGCGGCCTTGTCGCGCGGTACGACGAAAATCATGGATCTGCTGGCCTCCGACGATACGCTGGTGATGCTGATGGCCTTGCAGCAGCTGGGCGTCAAATGGGAGCAGGTCGACGGCACGCAGGATTACATCGTGCATGGCGTGGACGGCGTGTTGCCGGTGCACCAGGCGGATTTGTTCATGGGTAATGCCGGCACCGCGATTCGTCCGCTGACGGCGGCGCTTGCGGTCATCGGCGGCGACTACACCTTGCACGGCGTGGCGCGCATGCATGAGCGTCCGATCGGCGATCTGGTCGATGCCCTGAACGACGTCGGCATGCAGATCGAATACACCGGCAATGCCGGCTATCCACCCCTGCATATCCGCCGCGGCATGCTCAATGCGCATCGCATGAAGGTGCGCGGCAACGTGTCGAGTCAATTCCTGACGGCGCTGCTGATGGCGGCACCCTTGATGGCCAAGAGCGAGCCGATGACCATTGAAGTCGTCGGCGAGCTGATTTCCAAGCCTTACATCGAAATTACCCTGAACCTGATGCGCCGTTTCGGCATCGAGGTGCAGCGCGACGGCTGGCAATCGTTCACGGTGGCGGCCGGCCAGCATTATCAGAGTCCGGACGTCATCCATGTCGAAGGTGATGCGTCTTCCGCGTCCTACTTCCTGGCGGCCGGCGCGATTGCCGGCGGACCGATCCGGGTGGAAGGCGTCGGCAAGGACAGCATCCAGGGGGACGTGCGCTTTGTCGAGGCCTTGCGCCAGATGGGCGCGACCATCACCATGGGCGATAACTGGATCGAGGCCTCATCCAATGGCGTGTTGAAAGCCATCGATACCGACTTCAACCACATTCCCGACGCCGCCATGACGATCGCAGTGGCGGCCTTGTACGCAGACGGCACCAGCGTCCTGCGCAATATCGCCAGCTGGCGCGTCAAGGAAACCGACCGTCTGGCTGCCATGGCGACCGAATTGCGCAAGCTCGGCGCGACCGTGGAAGAGGGGGAAGACTATCTGAGCGTGACGCCGCCCGCGCAACTGACCCCTGCGACCATCGATACTTACGACGACCATCGCATGGCGATGTGTTTCTCGCTGGCCTCGCTTGATGGCGCCGCGCGCCAGGGCACCCGCGTGCGCATCAACGATCCGAAATGCGTGGCCAAGACGTTCCCGGACTACTTTCGGGTGTTCGAGCATATTGCCGAGCAGACACTGATTTGATCGGCCAGAGTTTTTACTGATTTCACTGATAAACGGGGATTCCCATGAACGCGGCAACTATTCCCGTCATTGCCATCGACGGCCCGACTGCATCGGGCAAAGGTACGGTGGCGCAAAAAGTAGCGCAACATCTCGGCTTCCACTATCTGGATTCGGGCGCCTTGTATCGTCTGACTGCCTTGTCCGCGATCCGTCGCGGCGTGGCGATGAATGACGAACACGCCCTGGCCAAGAGCGCCGAGCATCTGAATTGCCATTTCGACGGCGGCCATATCTTTCTCGCCAACGAAGATGTCACGCAGGCAATCCGGGCGGAAGAAGTCGGCAATACAGCTTCAAAAATTGCTGTTTTATCAACGGTTCGCCATGCTTTGTATGGCTTGCAGCTGGGTTTTCGCAAGGCGCCCGGCCTGGTTGCCGACGGTCGCGACATGGGTACGGTGATCTTCCCGCATGCCCCGTTGAAGGTCTTTTTGACCGCCAGCGTGGAAGCCAGGGCGCAAAGACGCTATAAGCAATTGATTGACAAGGGTTTTCCTGCTAATATGGAAGACCTCTCGAAGGATTTGAGGGAGCGTGATGCACGGGACATGAATCGTGCGTCGGCGCCTCTCAAGCCGGCGGAAGGGGCATATCTACTGGATACTTCCGACATGACAGCCGATGCGGCGGTCAAGCAGGTGCTCAGCTGGTACGCGGCTTTATAAGCGTTTTATTAGCAGTTGTTGCTGTTTTATTTGTTGTTTTGCAATGCCATTGGTGCTCGCCAGATGCAAAGTCCGGCGAGTGTTGATAAACCTAAACCCAATATTCATCGCCCTTTGCGTGCATCGTCAGCAGTTTGATTTCTGCAAATCGCGACCGGATACTGGCCAACACCTTTCTTAAATCTATGTCTACCACTACTGTCCTGGCTCCTGGAGCCGCTGGCGCTGATGCATTTGCAGCGCTGTTTGAAGAATCGCTGTCACGTCAAGACATGCGTTCTGGTGAAGTCATTTCGGCTGAAGTCGTCCGCCTCGACCATAACTTCGTTATCGTCAACGCCGGCCTGAAGTCCGAAGCCTTCATTCCTATCGAAGAATTCAAAAATGACAACGGCGAACTCGAAGTCAACGTCGGCGATTTCATCTCCGTCGCGATCGAATCGCTGGAAAACGGTTTCGGCGACACTATCCTGTCGCGTGACAAGGCCAAGCGTCTGGCATCGTGGCTCTCGCTCGAAAAAGCGATGGAGTCCGGCGAGATCGTCGTTGGTACTGTCAATGGCAAGGTCAAGGGCGGCCTGACCGTTCTGACCAACGGTATTCGTGCCTTCCTGCCAGGTTCGCTGGTGGATACACGTCCGGTCAAGGATACAACGCCTTTCGAAGGCAAGACCCTGGAATTCAAGGTTATCAAGCTGGATCGCAAGCGCAACAACGTCGTGTTGTCGCGTCGCGCCGTCATCGAAGCATCGATGGGCGAAGAGCGTCAAAAGCTGATGGAAACCCTGAAAGAAGGCACTGTGGTTACCGGTGTCGTCAAGAACATCACCGACTACGGCGCGTTCGTGGATCTGGGCGGTATCGACGGCCTGTTGCACATCACCGATCTGGCATGGCGTCGTGTGCGTCACCCATCGGAAGTGCTCACAGTCGGTCAAGAGATCACTGCCAAGGTCCTCAAGTACGATCAAGAGAAGAACCGCGTTTCGCTGGGCGTCAAGCAACTGGGCGACGACCCGTGGACAGGTCTGTCCCGTCGTTACCCACAAGGCACACGCCTGTTCGGTAAGGTCACCAACCTGACCGACTACGGCGCATTCGTCGAAGTCGAGCAAGGTATCGAAGGCCTGGTGCACGTTTCCGAAATGGACTGGACCAACAAGAACGTCGCGCCTAACAAGGTTGTTCAGCTGGGCGACGAAGTTGAAGTCATGGTTCTGGAAATCGACGAAGAGCGTCGCCGTATCAGCCTGGGCATGAAGCAATGCAAGCCGAATCCTTGGGATGATTTCGCGATCAGCCACAAGAAGGGCGACAAGGTCAAGGGCGCCATCAAGTCGATCACCGACTTCGGCGTGTTTATCGGCCTGACCGGCAACATCGACGGTCTGGTTCACCTGTCCGACCTGTCCTGGACTGAAACCGGCGAAGAAGCTGTCCGCCGCTTCAAGAAGGGCGACGAGCTGGAAGCCGTTGTTCTGGCAATCGACGTCGAGCGTGAGCGCGTTTCCCTGGGCGTCAAGCAACTGGAAGGCGATCCGTTCAACAACTTCGCTGCAATGAACGACAAGGGCGCACTGGTTACCGGTACCGTCAAGTCGGTCGAGCCTAAGGGCGCAGTGATCCAGTTGTCCGACGAAGTCGAAGGCTACCTGCGTGCATCCGAAATCTCGCGCGACCGCGTTGAAGATGCCGGTACCCACCTGAAGGTCGGCGACAGCGTTGAAGCACTGGTCATCAACATCGACCGCAAGGCACGCAGCATCCAATTGTCGATCAAGGCAAAGGACAACGCTGAGACTCAGGAAGCAATGCAAAAGATGTCTTCGGACTCCAGCGCCGCTTCCGGTACCACCAGCCTGGGTGCACTGCTGAAGGCAAAGCTCGACAACAAGAACTGATTAGTCGAGCATAATGACCAAGTCTGAGCTGATCGCTCGCCTGGCTGAGCGTTATCCGCAACTTGTCGCCAAGGATGCGGATTACGCGGTCAAAACCATCCTCGATGCAATGGTCGATGCACTTGCAACCGGCCAGCGTATCGAGATCCGTGGTTTTGGCAGCTTTGCGTTAAATCGCAGGCCGCCTCGCATCGGTCGCAATCCCAAGTCGGGTGACAAAGTGATGGTGCCGGAAAAGCGCGTACCTCATTTCAAGCCCGGCAAGGAATTGCGTGAGCGTGTCGACGCCATGGTGGGGCAACCCATCAAGGAAGACTAAGTTGTTGCGCCTGCTGCAGAGCAAGCGGGACCGTTGAGCGCACTGAGTGTAAATAGCGCTTAACAAATCAAACGGCATCTTTGGATGCCGTTTTTTTTCACGTACAATTTCAACTCTGCCGTATCGGCGATCCGGTTAAACAGGTTTCCTGCCGTTTGATCGTCCGTGCAGCATGCTGTACCTTGTCGCCAGGCCATTGCGGCCGGGCCAATACATCAAAAAAAGGATTAGCGCCATGAAGATAATTTCAAGACTGATTGCGGCCATCCTGTTTATTCTTTTCTTTTTCTTTGCGCTGAAAAACACGCAAGAAATCACGCTGCATTTCTTCCTCGGTTATGAACGCACCGATCCGCTGGTGCTGGTCTTGCTGGTCTGCTTCGTCGGCGGCGCCATTCTGGGCGTGCTGGCCATGACGCCGGTCGTGTTCCGCCATCGCCGCGAAGCTTCCAGGCACAAGAAAGCCGTCTCGACGCTGCAGAAAGAACGCGAAGCGCAGCAGCTGGCGCAGATCCAGCCGCCGCAACCGGATAGCATTGTTCCTGTTCCACCGCAGCATCTCATCTAAAAAAAGATTTTTATGGAATTTGAATTCTGGTGGCTGCTGGGTATTCCCGTCTTCTTCGGGCTGGGCTGGATTGCGGCGCGTGTCGATATCAACCAGTTGATTTCCGAATCGCGCACCTTGCCGCGCGGTTACTTCAAGGGATTGAATTTCCTTCTGAATGAACAGCCGGACAAAGCGATCGATGCGTTCATCGAAATCGTCAAGCTGGATCCGGAAACGGTCGACCTGCACTTCGCGCTGGGCAATCTGTTCCGCCGCCGCGGCGAAACCGAACGCGCCATCCGCGTCCACCAAAACTTGCTGGCGCGTCCCGATTTGCCGGCTGAGCACAAGGCGCATGCGCAATACGAACTCGGTCAGGATTACCTGAAAGCGGGCTTGCTGGATCGTGCGGAAGAAACCTTCCATCTGCTCAACGACACGCAATATGGCGCCCAGGCCGGTCGCGCCTTGCTGGAAATTTATCAACGCGAAAAAGAATGGGCGCGCGCCATCAAGGCCGCCGAGACCTTGCAAGCCTCCGGCGCAGGCGGGCGGCAAAAGGAAATCGCACAGTTCTATTGCGAACTGGCGGAAGATGAGCTGGTGCACACCAATCCCGACGCCGCCATGAACATGCTGGAAAAAGCGCTGGCCACGGACCGCAAGAGCGTGCGCGCGAATATCCTGCTGGGCGACGTTTATCTGGCCAAGGGCGATGTGGAAGCGGCATTGCTGGCCTGGCGCCGGGTCGAGCACCAAAGCGTGCCGCATGCCGCCTTGGTGGCGCAGCGTTTGCTCGACGGCTATCAAGCCGTAGGTCGCATGAAGGAGGGCTTGAATTTGCTGCGCGCCTATCTGGCCGAAGCTTCTTCCATCGATTTGCTGGAAGTGGTTTTCAAGGCGGTGCTGGAGCTGGAAGGCGTTGAAGCGGCCAACCAGCTGGTGAGCGATGAGCTGCGCCGTACGCCTACCTTGCTGGGTCTGGACAAATTCCTGGAAGCGCGCATGATCAATGCGCCGGCGGAAATCCGTCCTGAGTTATCGGTGGTCAAGACGCTGGTGCACAGCTATACGCAAAAGCTGGCGCGCTACCAGTGCACGCATTGCGGCTTCAAGGCGCGCCAGTTTTACTGGCATTGCCCCGGCTGCAATCATTGGGAAACCTATCCGCCGCGCCGTACTGAAGAATTGAATGTGATGAACTAGAGTGCTCAGGCGCTCGCATCTGTAGGAATACTATGAAAATTACCATTATCGGCACCGGCTATGTCGGGCTTGTTACCGGAGCCTGCCTGGCAGAGCTGGGCAACGATGTGTTTTGCCTGGACGTCGATCAGTCCAAGGTCGATATCCTCAACAACGGCGGCATTCCTATCCATGAGCCGGGATTGGAAGACGTCGTGGCGCGCAACCGCGCTGCCGGCCGCCTGACGTTTTCTACCGATGTCGCCGCCAGCGTAGCGCATGGCGATGTCCAGTTCATCGCAGTGGGCACGCCTCCGGATGAAGACGGCTCTGCCGATCTGCAATACGTCCTCGCAGCGGCGCGCAACATCGGCAAGTACATGACCGGTTTCAAGGTCATCGTCGACAAATCGACGGTGCCGGTCGGCACGGCCGATCGTGTGCATGCAGCGATCCGGCAAGAGCTGGAACAGCGTGCTGTCAAGGACGCGTCCTTCTCGGTGGTGTCCAATCCGGAATTCCTCAAGGAAGGCGCCGCGGTTGAAGACTTCATGCGTCCGGATCGCATCGTCATCGGTCACGACAATACGCCGGAAGGGCAGCAGGCGTATTCGACGATGAAGAAGCTGTATGCTCCCTTCAATCGCAATCACGAGCGCACCTACTGGATGGATGTGCGTTCCGCGGAGTTCACCAAGTACGCCGCCAACGCCATGCTGGCCACGCGCATCTCGTTCATGAACGAACTGGCCAATCTCGCGGACAAGGTCGGCGCCGACATCGAGGCTGTGCGTCACGGCATCGGCTCCGATCCGCGTATCGGCCACAGTTTCCTGTACGCCGGCTGCGGTTACGGGGGTTCGTGTTTCCCGAAAGACGTGCAGGCGCTGGAACGCACGGCGCGCGACTACGGCCAGGAATTGCATATCCTGCGCGCAGTGGAGCAGGTCAACAACAACCAGAAGCACGTGCTCGGCAAGAAGGTGGTGACGCGCTTCGGTGAAAATCTGCAAGGCAAGCATTTCGCCATCTGGGGCCTGGCGTTCAAACCGAATACCGACGACATGCGTGAAGCCTCTTCGCGCGTCTTGCTGGGCGAACTGATCGAGCGCGGCGCCACGGTCGCCGTGTATGATCCGGTGGCCATGAAGGAAGCCCGGCGCGTGCTGGCGCTGGATTTTGCCGATAACCAGGAAGCGCTGGCGCGTATCCGTTTCTGCGAAAGCCCGATGGATGCGCTGCAGGATGCGGATGCACTGGCCATCGTGACCGAATGGAAGGCGTTCAGAAGCCCCGATTTCGATCAGCTCAAGCGCAAGCTCAAGAACCCGGTCATCTTCGATGGCCGCAATCTGTTTGAGCCGCAAGTGATGGCCGACATCGGCGTTGAATATCATGGCATCGGCCGTTCCATCCTGACCAAGGCGTAAGTTCATGGCGACAACACTTTCTTCCGCGAACAACGCCCGTATCCTGATCGTCGGCGACGTCATGCTGGACCGCTACTGGTTCGGCGAAGTCAATCGCATCTCGCCGGAAGCGCCCGTGCCCGTGGTGCGCGTCGAACGTCGCGAAGAGCGCCTGGGCGGCGCCGCCAACGTGGCGCGCAATGCCGCGACCCTGGGTGCGCAAACCGGCCTGCTTGGGGTCATCGGGCAGGACGAGGCCGGTTCGGTGGTCGAGGGCCTGCTGTCCGAGCTGGGCATCGACAGCTACCTCAATCGCGATCAGGCCATCTCGACCATCATCAAGCTGCGCGTGATCGGCCGCCAGCAGCAACTGGTGCGGGTCGATTTCGAAGATGCGCCGACCGACACCGTACTGCGCGACAAGCTGACGCAATACAATGCGCTGGCCGGCAATTATGACGTCATTATTCTGTCCGACTACGCCAAGGGCAGCCTGGTCAATGTCGCCGACATGATCAGCGTCGGCCGCAAGCTCGGCAAGCGGATCCTGGTGGATCCCAAGGGCGATGATTTCTCGCGCTACAAAGGCGCTTCCATCCTCACGCCGAACCGTTCCGAACTCATCCGGATTGTCGGCCAGTGGAAGACCGAAGAGGAGCTGACTGCAAAGGCGCAGAACCTGCGCCAGGCGCTCGAACTGGAGGCCCTGCTGCTGACGCGCTCCGAAGAAGGCATGACGCTGTATCTGGAGAACGAGGTCGTCAATTTCCCTGCCGTTGCGCGCGAGGTATTCGACGTCTCCGGCGCCGGAGACACGGTGATTGCGACCCTGGCCGTGATGCTGGGGAACGGCGCGGCGCTGCCGGAAGCGGTTCGGATCGCGAATCTGGCCGGCGGCATCGTGGTCGGCAAGCTGGGGACGGCGACGGTTACGCGCGAAGAACTTTCGCTCTAATTTATTCTGGTTTTATTTGGTTGTTTTTTAGTCAACTATTGTTCCGAGGCATCGTTAAATCATATAGCCGGCCGATTTGCTCTGCCGGTGTTGTCAATCACTGATTCAACGCTTACCTCGAAAGGAACACTATGTTGAAAAAAATCTTGCTGGCACTTTGCGCGTTCGTCATGAGCACCGGTCTGGCATTTGCCCAGGTTGACGTTAACAAGGGCGATCAGGCTGCACTGGACGGTATCAAGGGTATCGGCCCGGCGATGTCCAAGCGTATTCTGGATGAGCGCAAGAAGGGCGACTTCAAGGACTGGACCGACTTTGAAACCCGCGTCAAAGGCGTGGGCGACAAAAGCGCCAACAAGCTGTCCGATGCCGGCCTGACGGTCAACGGCCAGCCTCGCAGCAAGTCGCTGGTCACCGGCAAGGGCGAGGCGAAACCTTTCCCTAAAAAAATGAAGGATCAGGATGCCAAGGCGGACAAGCCGGCAGCGACCAAGGGCTGACGAGGCCGATAACGCAGTACGGCAATTGCATGTCGAAAACCCCGCTTGGCGGGGTTTTTTGTTCATGTGGCCGTAAATTGTCATTTAGTCCGATGTTGGCTTGCGCATAAAAATAATCGGCATTACAGTCATCAATAATGATCAACAATAAACAGCCTTGATTTGCCGATATGGCAATTTTCCGGGCGTGCGGTGCAGGCGCCGCCGGACAGGGGGGGGAAATACGGTTACACCAGCATGGCGCGCATGCGTCTCCAGTCTGCGCGCCAACGAGTTCTGTCAATTACCGGGCAAGAAGGGACTTATGAACATTGCTGACATTCCCGTTGACGAGCAAGCGCGCGTCGGCGACTTGCACAACCTGCACATTCTGGATACGCCTCCCGAAGAACGCTTCGATCGTCTGACGCGGCTGGCGCGTCGCCTGTTTGCAGTACCGACAGCCGTGGTGAGCCTGGTGGATGCCAAACGGCAATGGTTCAAGGCGCGTGTCGGCATCGATGCCTGCGAAACCGGGCGCGATGTGTCGTTTTGCTCCCATGCGATCTTGCGCGACGACGTCATGGTGGTGAGCGACGCTTTGCAAGACCCGCGCTTTCACGACAATCCGCTGGTCGTGGGCGATCCGTTCATCCGCTTCTATGCAGGATGTCCGATCCGCAGCCCGCAAGGCTACAAGCTGGGCACCTTGTGCTTGCTCGACACCATTCCGCGTGAGTTTGACGAGGACGACAAAACCATGCTGGCCGACCTGGCGCGCATGGTCGAGCAGGAAATGGCCGCCGTGCATCTGGCAACCATGGATGAACTCACCAAATTGTCCAACCGCCGCGGGTTCGAATCGCTCTCCGAGCATGCGCTGAGCATGTGCAAGCGCTTGGGCAAACCGGCGTCCCTGCTGTATTTCGACCTCGATCTGTTCAAGCAGATCAACGACCGCTTCGGTCACGCCGAGGGCGATCGCGCACTGGTGAATTTCGGGCGCATCCTGCTTGCCAATTTCCGTGAATCCGATGTGATCGGTCGTCTTGGCGGCGATGAATTTGCCGTGTTCCTGACCAATACGGCGGCGCAGGAAACGGCGGCGGTGCTGGCGCATCTGGGCACGTCGGTCAACGAATACAATCAGGCCAGCAAGCGCGGTTACGATCTGCTGTACAGCGTCGGCGCGGTCGAATATGATCCGGCTGCGCATGATACGATTGGCGACCTGATGAACAACGCCGATGCCCTGATGTATCAGCAAAAGAAGCGTCGCCGCGAAGCGCCATGATTCCTTTTGCCTGAGACGCCGGGCAAACGCCATCCAATAACAGCGATAGATTAATGACTTATCTGCAGCCAGTAATTCTCTCAGGCGGCTCCGGTACACGCTTGTGGCCGCTTTCCCGCGAACAATACCCCAAACAGCTGTTGCCGCTGGTCGGCGCCGATACGATGCTGCAGGCGACCGCCTTGCGTATCCGGGATGGCGGCGACGACTATGCCTTGATCGAAGCGCCTGTGGTCGTCTGCAATGAAGAATACCGATTCATCACTGCCGAACAATTGCGTGCCGTCGGCAAGCAAAGCAAACACATCGTGCTGGAGCCCGTTGGCCGCAACACCGCGCCGGCGCTGACGCTCGCCGCCTTGCTCGCCAGCCAGGACAAGGCTGATCCGATCTTGCTGGTGATGCCGGCCGACCATGTGATTCGCGATGTGGATGCGTTCCAGGCGGCGATCAACAGGGCGGTTCCTCATGCGGCGGGCGGGGCGATGGTGACCTTCGGCATCGTCGCCGATCGTCCGGAAACCGGCTACGGCTACATTCAGCGCGGCCAGGCCATCGACGGCGTGTATGCGATCGACCGCTTTGTGGAAAAGCCGAACGCCGAAACCGCGCAGCGCTACATCGATTCCGGCGACTATCTCTGGAACAGCGGCCTGTTCATGATGCGGGCCAGTGTCTGGCTGCGCGCCATCGATCATTTTCAGCCGGAGATGGCGCAAGCCTGCCGCAAGGCATTCGACGGCGGCAAGCAGGACAACGATTTTTATCGGGTTGACAAGGCTGCGTTCGAAGCGTGCCCGGCGGATTCCATCGACTATGCGGTAATGGAAAAACTTGCGGGAGCATCGGCCCTGGGTATCGACGGCCGGATCATTCCGCTGGACGCCGGCTGGTCTGATGTCGGCGCCTGGGACGCATTGTGGGACGTGTCCGAAAAAGACGCCGCCGGCAATGTTGCGCGCGGCGATGTCATGCTGGTGGATGCGTCGAACAACCTGGTGTTCGCACAGGAGCGCCTGGTTGCCTGCGTGGGCATCGACAACCTGGTGATTGTCGAGACCTCGGACGCCGTCATGGTGGCCGACAAGAGCAACATGCAGGAGATCAAACAGATTGTCGCCCGGCTGAAGGGGCAGCAGCGCGGCGAAGCCGTGACGCATCGCAAGATCCATCGTCCCTGGGGCTGGTACGACTCCATCGACGCCGGCGAGCGTTTCCAGGTCAAGCGCATTGTGGTCAATCCAGGTTGCACCTTGAGCTTGCAAATGCACCATCATCGCGCCGAACACTGGATTATCGTCAAGGGCACGGCGCGCATCACGCGCGGCGAAGAAGTCTTCCTGCTGTCGGAAAACCAGTCGACCTATATTCCGCTGGGCGTTACGCATCGCCTGGAAAATCCCGGCAAGTTCCCGCTGGAAATGATCGAAGTGCAATCCGGCAGCTACCTGGGCGAGGACGATATCGTCCGCTTCGAAGATACTTACGGACGGAAATAGTCCGCTCTTCAGGCTGGCATCGTCCGGCGCTTGCCCGGTCAATCAAGCCAATTCCGCGATAGTCGGTTAAGACGGGCCCGAAATAGAATAAAATGCCCGTCTGACCCAACGCCGCTATCCAAACGCACCCCAAGTTTATGTCCTACCAAGTTCTCGCCCGTAAATACCGCCCCCGCAGCTTCGATACGCTGGTCGGGCAGGAACACGTCGTGCGGGCGCTGACACATGCACTGGATCAGCAGCGCCTGCACCACGCCTATCTGTTCACCGGCACCCGCGGCGTCGGCAAGACCACGCTCTCGCGCATCCTGGCCAAGTCGCTCAATTGCGTAGGCGCTGACGGCAACGGCGGCATTACCGCGCAGCCTTGCGGCGTGTGCGAAGCCTGCGTCGCCATCGATGCCGGCCGTTTTGTCGACTACATTGAAATGGATGCCGCCTCCAACCGCGGCGTCGATGAAATGGCGCAGCTGCTGGAGCAGGCGATCTACGCGCCGTCCAATGCCCGCTTCAAGGTCTACATGATCGACGAAGTGCACATGCTCACCAACCACGCCTTCAACTCCATGCTGAAGACGCTGGAAGAACCGCCTGAGCACGTCAAGTTCATCCTGGCGACGACCGATCCGCAAAAGATTCCCGTGACCGTGCTGTCGCGTTGCCTGCAGTTCAATCTGAAGCAAATGCCGCCGGGCCACATCATCGGCCACCTGGACAATATCCTCGGCCAGGAAAACATCGAATTCGAAGCACCCGCGCTGCGTTTGCTGGCGCAAGGCGCGCACGGCTCCATGCGCGACGCCTTGTCGCTGACCGACCAGGCGATTGCCTACGCTGCCGGCAAGGTCACGCTGGAAGCAGTGCAGGGCATGCTCGGTGCGCTTGATCAGTCCTACCTGATCCGCGTGCTCGATGCATTGGCGGCGCAAGATGGCGCAGCCTTGTTGTCGGTCGCCGATGAAATGGCTACGCGCAGCCTGTCGTACAACGCCGCGTTGCAGGATCTGGCGACGCTGCTGCACCAGATCGCACTGGCGCAAACCGTGCCGGCTGCGCTGGCCGAAGACGCGCCGCAACGTGAAGACATCGTGCGTCTGGCATCCCAGTTCAATCCTGAAGAAGCGCAGCTGTTTTATCAGATCGCCGTCCACGGCCGTAACGAGCTGGGTCTGGCGCCGGACGAATACGCCGGCTTCAGCATGACCTTGCTGCGCATGCTGGCGTTCCGTCCGGTTGCTGCAAACGCTGCCGGTTCTGCCGGCAGTGCACCGGCAGCGCCGGTTGCCAGAACCGCTGCGCCGGCCCGGCCGACACCGGCCGCCGCGCCCCTGAGCGCCGCGCCGCAAGTCGCTACCACCAGCACACCGGTTTCGCGTCCGCCTGCTGCTGCGCCGGCTGCCGCAGCAGGTTCGGCCAACTCGGCGCGCGCCGCTGCACTGGAAGCGGCCCGCGCAGGATCGGGCAAGAGTTCGCCGCGTTCCGCCGCTGCCGCCACCGCTGCTCCGGCTCCTGCGCCGGCACCGGTTCAGGCCGCCCCTGCGCCGGCACCGGCGCCTGTGCTGGCGGATGTGTCCGACGACATGCCGCCGCCCTGGGACGAAGAGCCGGCCGGCGCCGACGCTCAAAAAAAAACTGAACAATATTCTGCAGCCGCCGCAAACGAGGCCGTAAGCCGCGTTGTACCGGACAATGCGCAGGAAGCCGAAGACGCCATCGTCGTCGCGCCGCCGGCGGCCGTCAGCACCGTCACGCCCGCCATGCAGGCGCAGACCGCGCAAGTCGCCGCCTCGCTCGGCTGGGACGGCAACTGGCCGCACCTGGCTGCCGAGTTGCCGCTGCGCGGCATGGTGCAGCAGATGGCGCAACAGAGCGAGCTGGTGCGATGCGAACAAGTCGGCAATGCCGTCTGCTTCCATTTGCGCATCCCGGTGGAAACCTTGCGCGCCTCGGGCAATGTCGACAAACTGACGGCTGTGCTGAGCGAGCGCTTCGGCAAGAGCGTCAGGGTAGAAACTGAAATCGGCATGGTGGCGCATACCGCCAATGCCAAAGCGGAAGCCAATCGTGCCGAACGGCAACGCGAAGCGGAGCAGACCGTGCAAAATGATCCCTTCGTGCAAGTCATGATGCGCGAGTTCGGCGCTTCCATCGTCCCGGGGTCGGTGCGGCCGCTGTAAGGGACAATCCGCGGACATGCCGCAACTGCCGATGTGCCATTTCCGCCACGGCATGAGAAAGATGAATCAACTTAGCTACCAAGGAGTACGACCATGATGAAAGGCCAACTGGCAGGCTTGATGAAGCAAGCTCAAGCGATGCAGGACAACATGAAGAAAATGCAAGACCAGCTTGCATTGATCGAAGTCGAAGGACAGTCCGGCGCAGGGCTGGTCAAAGTCGTGATGACCTGTAAGAATGACGTCAAGCGCGTCTCTATCGATCCGTCGCTGCTGGCCGACGACAAGGACATGCTGGAAGATCTGGTTGCCGCCGCCTTCAACGACGCAGTGCGCAAGGCTGAAGCGACATCGCAGGAAAAAATGGCAGGCATGACTGCCGGCATGCCGTTGCCGCCAGGGTTCAAGATGCCGTTCTGAACGATGTGTCGGTGTGATGTTGCAGCTTGCTGTCGACGCGGCAGCGGCTGCTTTCTGAAGGAGGCATCATGTTCGTTATCTCGATTACCTATACCAAGTCGGCAGGCGAAATAGACGCGTTGCTGACGGCGCATAAGCAATTCCTGAACGAACAGTATGCCGACGGCGTGTTCCTGATGTCGGGCCGCAAGATTCCCCGCAGCGGCGGCATCATCATCGCCGACGCTGCCGACCGCGCCGAACTGGAAGCCATCATCGAAACCGATCCGTTCTACATCGGCGACGTCGCAGAATATGAAATCACCGAGTTTGTTCCATCCATGACGGCCGAAGCGCTTTCCGTCTTCCGGCATACCTCAGATCGAAATTGAAAACCCCTTCCAGTCTCACCCTGCTTACGGAGTCCCTGCGTACGCTTCCGGGCATCGGTCCCAAATCGGCGCAGCGCATGGCCTACCATCTGCTGCAGCATGACCGCGACGGCGCCTTGCAATTGAGCCGCGCGCTTGCCCAGGCGGCCGAGACGATCCGCCACTGCGCCCTGTGCAACACCTTCACCGAACAAGTCATCTGCGACACCTGCCAGGACGGCGAGCGCGACACCACGGTGCTGTGCGTGGTCGAGACCCCCAGCGATCAACTGATGATCGAGCAGACGCTGACCTTCAAGGGTTTGTATTTCGTGCTCATGGGACGCCTGTCGCCGCTGGACGGCATCGGCCCCAAGGACATCCATCTGGAAAAACTGATTACGCGCGCCACCGACGGCGTCGTCTCTGAAGTGGTGCTGGCCACCAATTTCACCAACGAAGGCGAAGCCACCGCGCACTACATCAGCGAAACGCTCAAGGCGCGCGGCCTCAGGGTCAGCCGTCTGGCGCGCGGTGTGCCGGTCGGCGGCGAACTGGAATACGTCGACGCCGGCACCATCGCACGCGCCATGCTGGACCGGCGTGCAACATAGTCCGGAGACGGCGGCAGAAGCAAGGCGCCGCACATAACAAAGCAGGAGAGGAGATTCGGGACACGCCGGCTTCGGAGGCTGATCATATCGACCCAGGTCGATATGGTCGAGGCAGTCGATACATCAGCCGCAGCCACTGTCCCGACCATAAAAGTATGGAAAAGAAACAAACAAGCGGCCCCCTGGCCGGCATCAAGGTACTCGAACTCGGCACGCTGATCGCCGGCCCGTTCTGCTCGCGCATGCTGGCGGAGTTCGGCGCCGACGTCATCAAGGTCGAAGCGCCCGAAGTCGGCGACCCGTTGCGCCAATGGCGCGTCCTCAAGGACGGCACCTCGCTGTGGTGGTCGGTGCAGGCGCGCAACAAGAAAAGCCTCACGCTGAACATGAAAGACCCGCAGGCGCAGGACATCGCCCGCCGCCTTGCGTTGGACGCCGACATCATCATCGAGAACTATCGCCCCGGCGTGCTGGAAAAGTGGAACCTCGGCTATGAAGCGCTCAAGAAGCTCAATCCCGCCACCATCATGGTGCGCCTGTCCGGCTACGGCCAGACCGGTCCGCTGAAGGACTTGCCCGGCTTCGGCGCCATCGGCGAATCGATGGGCGGCATTCGCTATGTCTCCGGCCACGCCGACCGGCCCCCGGTGCGTATCGGTATTTCCATCGGCGATTCGGTGGCTGCCTTGCACGGCGTCATCGGTGCAATGATGGCCTTGCGCCATCGCGACGTCACCGGCGGCCGCTGGAACGGCAAGGACGGCGAGCTGTGCGTGGCAGGGCAAGGCCAGATGGTGGATGTCGCGCTGTATGAGTCGGTGTTCAACATGATGGAATCGCTGGTGCCGGAATTCGACCAGGCCGGCGTCGTGCGCGAACGCACCGGCGGCGCCTTGCCCGGCATCGTGCCGTCCAACACCTACACCACAGTCGACGGCAAGAACATCGTCATCGCCGGCAATGGCGACGCCATCTTCAAGCGCCTCATGATCGCCATCGACCGCAACGACATGGCCGACGATCCGCAACTGGCGCGCAACGACGGCCGCGTGCCGCGTACCGAAGAGATCGACCAGGCCATTCAGGCCTGGTGCGACACCCGCACCATCGACGACGCGCTGGCCATCCTGCAGGCGGCGGACGTCCCGGTCGGGAAGATTTACTCGGTGCGCGACATGATGAGCGATCCGCAATTCCTGGCCCGCAACATGTTCGAACAACACGCGTTTGCCGATGGCACGCCTATCAAGTTACCGGCCGTAACACCCAAATTGTCGGAAACGCCGGGCGGCACAAAATGGATCGGTCCGGGCCTCGGCGAGCATAACGATGAAATCTTGCGTTCGCTGGGGTATGATGACGCACAAATTGCGCAGTTGCGGCAAGACAAAGTCATCTGAAGGCAGTCATTCCAGGAACTGTCCGGCATTAAGAATCAGTCAGCATAAGCAAGCACAAATAAGCACGCTCATAGGAGGAGACCACATGAAATTCAACCTGAAGCAATTCGCGATCGCCCTGGCCCTGTTCCTGGCCGGTTACGTGACGTTCAATACCAATCTGTTCGCACAAACGCTGGAAAAACCGAAGGTATCGATCGCCGTCGGCGGCAAAAATTTGTTTTATTACCTGCCTTTGACCGTGGCCGAGCAACTGGGCTACTTCAAGGATGAAGGCCTGCAAGTCGAAATCTCCGACTTCGCCGGCGGCGCCAAGGCCCTGCAAGCCATGGTGGGCGGCAGCGCAGACGTGGTGTCCGGTGCGTATGAGCACACCATCAACATGCAGGCCAAGAATCAGTCCATCGTCGCTTTCGTCTTGCAAGGCCGCGCACCGCAAATCGTGTTCTCGGTCAACAACAAGACCATGCCGAACTACAAGACCATCGCCGACCTGAAAGGCAAGAAGATCGGCGTGACTGCGCCCGGTTCTTCGACCAGCGTCATGGCCAGCTACGTTCTCGCCAAGGGCGGCCTGAAACCGACCGACGTGTCCTTCATCGGCGTCGGTGCAGCGGCCGGCGCCTTGTCGGCCATCCGTTCCGGCCAGATCGATGCCATCGCCAATCTGGATCCGGTGATCGCCATGCTGGAACAAAAGGGTGAAATCAAGACCATTGCCGACACCCGCACGCTGAAAGACACCAATGAAGTATTCGGCGGCCCGATGCCGGCAGCGACCCTGTATGCGCCGGAAGCCTTCATCAAGAAATATCCGAACACCACGCAAGCGCTGACCAACGCCATGGTGCGCGCGCTGAAATGGATCCAGAAGGCCGGTCCTTCCGACATCATCAAGGCCGTTCCGGAGAGCTATCTGCTGGGCGACCGCGCGCTGTACATCGCCGCCTTCCTGAAGGTGCGCGAAGCGATCTCGCCGGACGGCACCTTTCCGGATGCAGGCCCGGCAATTGCGCTGAAGACGCTGCAAGCCTTTGAACCGGATCTGGCCAGCAAGAAGATCGACCTGTCCAAAACTTACACCAACGACTTCGTCAAGAAGGCGAACGCCAAGTACAAGTAAGTGGCCTTCATCAGTCACGACACACGGGCGCCTGCGGGTGCCCGTCTGCAATTTGCAGTCCGGTATTTTTGTATTTTATGAAATCCCTTCCGATGTTCTTTTCGATGTTTTTTTCTAACGCACCAGCATTCGGCCTGGCCGGAGATTCCCCGATATGACGCCAGCACTTTTTCTCGACGACATTACCTGCACCTTTGTTTCCAAGGACGATCGCACGCAGCGTTATACCGCCGTCGCCAATACCACGCTGGCTATCGCGCCGGGCGAATTTGTCTCCGTCGTAGGGCCGACCGGTTGCGGCAAATCGACTTTGCTCAACGTCGGCGCCGGTTTGTTGCAACCGTCCTCGGGCAGCATCAAGGTGTTCGGCGAAGAGCTGGTCGGCATCAACAAGCGCGCCGGTTACATGTTCCAGGCCGAAGCGCTGATGCCATGGCGCAGCGCGCTGGAGAATGTCATCGCCGGCCTGCAATATCGCGGCATCGATGATCGCGAAGCCAAAGAGCTGGGCGAACAATGGCTGGCGCGCGTCGGCCTCAAGGGCTTCGGTGACCGCTACCCGCACCAGTTGTCCGGTGGCATGCGCAAACGCGTGGCGCTGGCGCAGACGCTGATCATGGATCCGGACATCATCCTGATGGATGAACCGTTCTCCGCGCTTGACATCCAGACCCGCCAGCTGATGGAAAACGAAGTGCTCGATCTGTGGAACGCCAAGAAAAAAGCGGTGCTGTTCATCACGCATGACCTCGATGAAGCCATCGCCATGTCCGACCGCGTGGTGGTGCTGTCGGCCGGTCCGGCGACGCATCCCATTGGTGAATTCACGATCGACCTGCCGCGTCCGCGCGACGTTGCCGAGATTCGCACGCATCCACGTTTTGTCGAACTGCACCAGCAAATCTGGTCAGTCTTGCGCGACGAAGTGCTCAAGGGATATCAGCAACAAAAAACTGCGGCCTGAATCTTCAGCCGGCCGACATAGAAAACTGAACAAAGAATCGTCATGTGGAAACTCCTCAAACCAAGTCATAAAAATCTGCGCTTCTGGCAACTGCTGGTGCTGGTCGTCGTGCTCGGCGTCTGGCACATCGCCACGCGCAATGAGCAGACCGCCTTCTTCTTCGGCGAACCGCTCAAGGTCGCCGTGCGCATCTGGCAATGGTTCACCGTCGGCAGCGGCTCGCTGGAAGTCGGCTTCGGCGACACGACTTTCTTTACGCTGAATTTCCCCGCCGAGATTTATTCCCACCTGCTGGTCACATTGACCGAAACGGTGCTGGCCTTCGGTATCGGCACCGTGCTGGGTCTGGGCATCGGCCTCTGGCTGGCGCTGTCGCCGGTGGCATCGGCCATCCTCGATCCTTACGTCAAGGCCGCCAACTCGATGCCGCGCGTGATCCTGGCGCCGATCTTCGCGATGTGGTTCGGCCTGGGCATCTGGTCCAAGGTCGCGCTGGCGGTGACGCTGGTGTTCTTCATCGTGTTCTTCAACGTCTATCAGGGAGTAAAGGAAGTCAGCCCGGTGGTGCTCGCCAATGCGCGCATGCTCGGCGCCAATGCCCGTCAGTTGTTGCGCACGGTGTATCTGCCGTCGGCGACCTCGTGGGTGTTTTCCAGCTTGCATACGTCCATCGGCCTGGCCTTCGTTGGCGCAGTGGTGGGCGAGTACCTCGGCTCGGCGCGCGGCGTCGGCTATCTGATTTTGCAGGCGGAAGGCAGCTTCGACATCAATACCGTGTTCGCCGGCATCGTGGTGCTGACGGCGTTTGCGCTGGTGCTGGACGTGGCGGTCGGGGTGATCGAAAAGCGCCTGATGAAGTGGCAGCCGAAATCGGGCGAGACCGAAAAGCTGTAATCGCTTTTGCGGCTGGCAAGCTGCAGTTTTACGAAAGAAAAGAGGCGGATATCCCGCCTCTTTTTATTTATGTTTCGCGAAAAGCGGCGGCCATGATCGAAGCTTTTCGGCAAGCGTACGACTTGTCGGCGCGTTACAAATTGCGCAGGAACTTGGCTTGAGCAGGGGTTTCTCAATTGGCTGTTGCCGGTTTCGGCAACAGCTTTTGTTTATTCCCTTTCAGGAGAACGCCATGGGCATTCTGAGCAACATTTTCAGCAAGATTTTCCTTCTTCCCATCCCACCCAGAATGACGCAGCCAATACCACCGCGCCTGCATCGGATACCGGCGTCGTCGCAGGACAGGTGACTCCCCTGGTCGATGTGGAAAGCATCCTGAACGACATGGCGGCGAAGAATCCGCAAAAACTGAATTGGCAGATTTCCATCGTCGATCTGATGAAGCTGCTCAATCTGGACAGCAGCCTGGCTGCGCGCAAGGAGCTGGCGACGGAGCTCTTGTATCAGGGCGACACCAACGACTCTGCCTCAATGAACATCTGGCTGCACAAGCAGGTCATGACCAAGCTGGCGGAGAATGGCGGCAAGGTGCCGGATGAATTGAAGAACTGAAATGGAATCTTCCTTGCCATAAAAAAGAGGCGCTGTGGCGCCTCTTTTTTATTGGATTGATTGCCGGACGTGAATGCGTCACATGGCAGAGCGCGTTTCGTCAATCATTTGATTCAGCGTGTGCGTGTCTGCACAGAACAGGCGGATGCCTTCCGCCAGCTTTTCCGTCGCCATGGCGCTTTCGTTCAACCGGAAGCGGAACTCCTTTTCCGAAGTCTTCGGAGGGCGGTGGTCTTGCTCTTGCGCTGCTTCGCGGGTCAGATTGCGTGTCACCGGCTCATTGCTTTCGGTGAGTTTTTTCAACAGATCGGGGCTGATGGTCAGCAGGTCGCAGCCCGCCAGTTCGACGATCTGGGAGGTATTGCGGAAGCTGGCGCCCATCACTTCAGTCTTGTAGCCGAAATAGCTGTAGTAATCGTAAATGCCGCGCACCGACTGCACGCCAGGATCGTTGGCGCCAGTGAATTCCGTGCCTTCTGCCTTCTTGTACCAATCGTAGATGCGGCCGACAAATGGTGAAATCAGACGGACATTGGCTTCTGCACAGGCAATTGCCTGCGGTAACGAAAACAGCAAGGTCATATTGCAACGGATGCCCTGGCGTTCCAGTACTTCCGCCGCACGGATACCTTCCCAAGTGGAGGCGATTTTGATCAGAACACGCTCTTGAGGGATGCGGGCACGGGCATACAGCTCAATGAGCTTGCGGCCCTTATCGATGGTGGCTTGAGTATCGAACGACAAGCTGGCATCGACTTCGGTAGAAACACGGCCAGGAACGATTTTCAGAATTTCGGCGCCGAACGCCACCAGCAGGTGGTCCATGATCTCGTGCTCATTCCACCTGTTGTCGCGCACGGCCTTTTCCAGCAGCGGCTTGTATTCGTCCTTCTTCACTGCCTTCAGGATCAGCGAAGGATTGGTCGTCGCGTCACGCGGCGCAAATTCCTTCATGGACTCGAAGTCGCCGGTGTCGGCAACCACAGTGGTGTACTGCTTGAGCTGTTCTAACTGGTTCATGGCGAGCGATCTCTTGTGAATGGGCCAAATGGCATTTTACGTAAGTTTTGCGGCGCTATCGTTTTTTCGGCAGCGGCGCGCCGACGGCGTTTAGCGATTCCAGATACGCGCCGAGCGGATGGTAGAAATCGGTCTTGCCGTGCGGCGGCTTTTCAGGGCCGTAGCGCGTGTTGTCGCGTTGCAGGATGCGGTACCAGCCGCCGCGTTCCTGATCGATCAGGTGCTGCATGCTGTACTGCCAGAGCTGGTCGTAGACTTCCCAGTAGATCGCCTCGCCGGTGCGTTGCGCCAGCAGGGCGGCAGTGGCCAGCGATTCGGCCTGTACCCAGAAATACTTGTCGCCGTCGCACACGCTGTTGTCGGGGGCAATGCCGTAGAACAGGCCGCCGTTTTCCTCATCCCAGGCGACTGGAATCGTGACGTCGAACAAGGCGCGTGCACGCGGCGCCAGCCAGCTGGCATCGTCTTGCAGATGTTCGGCATGGCGTTCGAGGATCAGCAGCAGCTTGGCCCATTCCGTCATGTGGCCCGGCTGGTAACCCCAGGGGCGGAACATGTTGGTGTTGTCGTGTTTGTTGTAGTCCCAGTCGATCTTCCAGTCGGCGCTGTAGTGTTCCCAGATCCAGCCGTTGGCAAGCGCCGCCTGACGCACGGTGATGTTGCGCGCCAGGCGTTCCGCGCGATGCAGGAAGCGGACGTCGCCGGTGGCTTCATAGGCAGCCAGCAAGGCTTCGCAGCTGTGCATGTTGGCATTCTGGCCGCGGTAGGACGACACCACGCCTTCGGGTGTCGCCTCATCGGCGTAGAGGCCGTGCTGTTCGGACCAGAACAGCTTTTCCATGTGCGCGAAGGTGGCGTCAATGTGGGCGCGCGCTTCTTCCACGCCGATGTCGCAGGCATGTGCGTAGGCCAGCAGTACGAACGCCAGGCCGTAGCAATGTTGCGTGCGGTCGAGCGGGACACCGTTCTTGAGTACCCAGGCATAGCCGCCGTAGCTGGGTTGCCAGTGCTGTTCCTGCAAAAACTTCAGGCCGTGGCGCACCGCATCGCGATGCGCTTCCTTGCCGGTGGCGCGGTACGCCAACGCGTGGCAAAACACCATGCGCGTGCTGTTGACCAGATGGCGGCTGTTGTCGTAGACGCTGCCGTCGTCATTGAGGTAGTGAAAGAAGCCGCCGGCCGGGTCGAACGCGTGTTGCGTGAAGAAATCGATATCGCTTTGCAGGCGCTGGTGCAGGAAGGCCGGTGTGCGGAAGGCGGTAGTCGGTGTCGTTGCTGATGTCATGGAAAAAGCTCAACGAGTGATTGATAACTGAGGGCGAAAGCCTGGCCCTCCAGAGTAAAGGAAAGATGCGATCAAAGAAAGATCAGCGGAAGAAAGAGTCGAACTGCATGTCGAATTTTTGCAGGGATTTCTGCGCGTTTTGCATCTTCTTGCGGAATTCCGGACCGCGGCGCAGCGCCAGGCCGACCGCCAGGATGTCGATCACCACCAGATGCGCCAGGCGCGCCGAGATCGGCGTGTAAGGGTCGATGTTGAAGCTCAGATCGATCGGCACCAGCACCGTCGCCAGTTCCGCCAGCGGCGTGCCGCTCGGTCCCAGCACGATGATGTCGGCGCCGCCCTTGCGCGCCAGTTGCACGCTGCGCAGCAATGCCGCATTGCCGCCGCGCTGCGAGATCGCCACCACGGCGTCGCCGGGCTTGAGCAGCGATGCCGCAATACTGTGGATGTGCGGGTCGGAGTAGGCCACGGTCGGTACGCCCGAGCGGAAGAACTTGTGCTGGGCATCGTTGGCGACGATGCCGGAAGTGCCCTGGCCGTAGAACTCGATCTTGCTGGCGCGCGTCAGGACGTCGAGCGCCAGCTGGATGGCGTCCGGATCGAGATGGTTGCGCAAATCGAGCAGGGTATTGATCGAGCGGCTGCAGATCTTGTTGACCAGGTCGACCGCCAGGTCGTCCTGTCCCAGCGACTCGTTGGCGCCGGGCAGGGCCAGCGCCAGGCTTTGCGCCAGCTTGAGTTTGAAGTCGTGCCAGCCCTCGTAGCCGATGGCGCGGCAAAAGCGGATCACGGTCGGCTCCGACACTTCGGCATTCTTGGCCAGCGCCGTCAGGTTCTCTTGCAGCGCAAGCTGAGGATTGGCGAGGATGGCAGCCGCGACCTTCTTCTCCGATTTGGAGAGCGAGTTGATATGGGTGCGGATGGAGTCGAGTAGCATGGCGCTTCTGTTCAGTCTTTGAATTAAACTTCCGGCAGCGCTTCTTCACGCCATTGCAAACCGTCGCGGCCGATCAGCGCGCTTGCCGCTGCGGGGCCCCAGGTGCCGGCGCTGTAGGGGATAGGATCGCTTTCTTCCTGGTCCCAGTGTTCGAGGATGGGCTCAACCCATTCCCATGCCGCTTCCAGTTCATCGCTGCGCATGAACAGCGTCAGCTGGCCGCGCAGCACGTCGAGCAGCAGGCGCTCGTAGGCTTCCATGCGCGGCGTCTTGAATTTCTCGCGGAAATCCAGTTCCAGCTCGACCGGCTTCAGGCGCATGCCGTCGCCGGGCGTCTTGGCCATCAGGTTCATGTGCAGGCCTTCGTCCGGTTGCAGGCGGATCACCAGGCAGTTCGGCGTGCCGTTGCTCTGCGCGAAAATCGAATGCGGCACGCTTTTGAAGCGCACTACGATTTCAGCCAGGCTGTCGGCCATGCGCTTGCCGGTGCGCAGGTAGAACGGCACGCCGGCCCAGCGCCAGGTGTCGATTTCCGCCTTGACGGCGACGAAGGTCTCGGTGCGTGAATCGGGATTGGCGTCTTCTTCCTTGCGATAACCGGGAACGGCGACGCCGTTGACGTGGCCGGCGCGGTACTGGCCGCGCACCACGTTCATCGCCAGCGTGCTCGGCGTGAAGCGTTTGAGCGAGCGCAAGACTTTCAGCTTCTCATCGCGCACGGAGTCGGCCGAGTTGGAGACCGGCGGTTCCATGGCGACGATGCACAGCAGTTGCAGCAAATGGTTTTGCAGCATGTCGCGCAGCGCGCCGGAGGTGTCGTAATAGTCGAAACGTCCGCCCACGCCGAGTTCCTCGGCGATGGTGATCTGCACGTCGGAGATCCACTCGCGGCGCCACAGCGGTTCGAACAGCACGTTGCCGAAGCGCAGCGCCAGCAGATTCTGCACCGCTTCTTTTCCAAGATAGTGATCGATACGGAAGATCTGCGACTCGTTGAAGTAGCGGCCGACCTGCGCGTTGATGTCCTTGGCGCTTTCCAGGTCGTGGCCCAGCGGTTTTTCCAGCACCACGCGCGCGTTCGGCGTCGCCAGACCGGCTTGCGACAGGTTGTCGCAGATCATGGAGAACAGGGTCGGCGGCGTCGCCAGGTAGAACACGTGCGAGATCGCCGGATCGTTGCGCAAGGCCGCGACCAGGTTCTGGTAGGTGGCGGTTTCCTTGGCGTTGAGCGAGACGTACTGGATGCGGCCGCAGAAGCGTTGCCAGACGTCGGCATCCATGGTCGCGCTGCTGATGTGCGGTTTGGAGTTCTGTTCGACGATCTGCAGGAAGTCTTCGTTGCTCTTGTTGTCGCGGCCGATACAGATGATGCGTGCGGTCGGCACCAGATCGCGCGCGCGGTCGCGGGCGTACAGCGCTGGCAGCAGTTTGCGCATCGCCAGGTCGCCGGTGCCGCCGAATAAAACCAGGTCAAAGTCGGAAATAGCCATAGCAGTCTTCTTGTCTCAGTCAGTTGTTCGGTAAATATTGTTTGATGAATCCGGCGCTCAGGACAGCGCTTGTTTCGCCAGTGCGATCAAGGCATTGGTCGAGCAGTCGTGGCGCGCCGGCACGGCTTCGCCGGACAGCTCGGACTGGATGGTCTTGGCCAATACCTTGCCCAGTTCCACGCCCCATTGGTCGAAGCTGTTGATGCCCCAGATCGTGCCTTGCACGAAAGTCTTGTGTTCATACAAGGCGATCAGCGCGCCCAGCGACGCCGGCGTCAGCTCATCGAGCAGCAGCGTGTTGCTCGGGCGGTTGCCGTTGAAGGTCTTGTGCGGCAGCAGGAAATTGATTTCGTCTTCGTCCACGCCTTGCTTGCTCAGGTCCTCACGCACTTCTTCGGCTTGCTTGCCGCGCATGAAGGCTTCCGACTGCGCGAAACAGTTCGCCAGCAACACGGCGTGGTGGCCGGGCAGGTCGTGGGTCGGTTTGAGCACGGCGATGAAATCGATGGGCGTGATGTCGGTGCCCTGATGCAGCAACTGGAAGAAGGCGTGCTGGCCGTTGGTGCCGACATCGCCCCAGATGAACGGACAGGTCGCCACGCCGACCGCTGTGCCGTCGCGCGTGATGCGCTTGCCGTTGCTCTCCATCTCCAGCTGCTGCAGATAAGCGGGGAAGTGGCGCAGGTCGTGGTGATACGGCGCAATCGAGAGCGATTCGCTGTTGAAGCAGTTGCGGTTCCAGATACCGATCAGCGCCTGGATGATAGGCATGTTCCGTTCCAGCGGCGCTTCGCAGAAATGCTTGTCCATCGCATGCGCGCCGGCCAGCAGGTCGCTGAAGTTCTTGAAGCCGATCGCCAGCGCAATCGACAGGCCGATGGACGACCACATCGAATAGCGTCCGCCGACCCAGTCCCAGAACGGAAACATGTTCTCGGGATCGATGCCGAAGGCGCGCACCGCCTCGGTGTTGGTCGACACCGCGACGAAATGCTTCGCCAGATCGGCCTCGCCCGCGCGCTGCAGGAACCAGTTGCGCGCCGAGGTGGCGTTCATCATGGTTTCTTGCGTGGTGAAGGTCTTGGAGGCGACGATGAACAGTGTTGTGTCGACGTCAACTTGTTGTAGGACTTCGTCCAGATCGTGGCCGTCGACGTTGGAAACGAAGTGCATCGTCAGGCGCGGATGGGCAAAGGTGCGCAGCGCCGTGCAGGCCATTTGCGGGCCCAGATGCGAGCCGCCGATGCCGATATTGACGATGTCGGTGATGGCCTTGCCGCTGCGGCCCAGCCACTGGCCGTCGCGCACGCGCTCGACAAAGCCGTGAATGCGATCCAAAACGGCATGAACGTCGGCGCCGATGTGCTGTCCATCTACTTGCAGGCTCTGGCCGCGCGGTGCGCGCAGGGCGGTATGCAGGACGGCGCGGTGTTCGGTGAAATTGATCTTGTCGCCGTTGAACATGGCGGCGCGCCGGGTTTCCACGCCGCGCTCACGCGCCAGCTCGAACAGCAACTTGAGCGTAGTATTGTCGACGCGGTTCTTGGAGTAATCGAACAGGATGCCGGCGGCCTTCACGGTCATGTGGTCGAAGCGTTTGGCGTCGGCGGCGAACAGGTCGCGCATGTGCCGCTCGCGAACATCGGCGTGGTGAGACAAAAGTGCTTGGAAGGCTGCGGTCGCTGTGAGTGCTGTGTGCGGCATGTTCTGCAATCTTGGCTAGAGTGGGAAGGGTCGGGAAGAATCTTTACTATACATGAATTACTGATTTTATGGTAATTTCACTACAATAATCGCCGCGTCATTCAGCCTTGAAATTGGCTTGTAACGCAGTTGTCATAGGTTGGTAAGAAAAATCGGCAATTGGTTTCATTTGTAGTGCGCGTGAATAAAACAACTGAAAGACGGAGTTTTATTTAAAGTTTTGTAGTAAAATTACATTTGTTAACGCTATCAGGAACCCAACATGTCTCTCAACGCTACCTTAGCCAGCGTCACGCGACGCATCGCCGAACGTAGTCGGCCTTATCGAACTGCCTATCTGGCGCGCCTCGATGCTGCGCGTCATGAAGGGGTGCAACGCAGTGCGCTGTCCTGTACCAACCTGGCGCACGGTTTCGCCGCCTTTCCCGCCAACGACAAGCTGAAACTGAAACAGGATCGCGCGTTGTCGGTGGCGATCGTCTCGTCCTACAACGACATGTTGTCGGCGCATCAACCTTTCGAACGTTTCCCGCAGATCATCAAGGATGCCATCCGTGAAGACGGCGGCGTGGCGCAATTCGCCGGCGGCGTGCCCGCCATGTGCGACGGCATCACCCAGGGCCAGACCGGCATGGAGCTGTCGCTGTTCTCGCGCGACGCCATCGCCATGGGCACTGCAGTCGCCTTGTCGCACAACATGTTCGACGCCGCGCTGTACCTGGGCGTGTGCGACAAGATCGTGCCGGGCCTGCTGATCGGCGCATTGCATTTCGGCCACATTCCTGCCGTGTTTGTTCCCGCCGGTCCGATGACCAGCGGCATGACCAACAGCGAAAAGGTCAAAATCCGCCAGCTGTATACGGAAGGCAAGATCGGCCGCGCCGAACTGCTCGAAGCCGAATCGAAGTCCTACCACGACGCCGGCACCTGCACCTTCTACGGCACCGCCAACAGCAACCAGATGCTGATGGAAGCCATGGGCCTGCACCTGCCGGGCGCCGCGTTCATCACGCCCAACACGCCGATGCGCGACGTGCTGACCGCCGCCGCCGCCAAGCAGGCGCTGAAGATCACTGCGCAAGGCCAGCAATACACGCCGGTCGGCCGTCTGGTCGACGAAAAATCCATCGTCAACGCCATCGTTGCCTTGCTGGCAACAGGCGGTTCCACCAACCATACGCTGCATCTGGTTGCCATCGCCAAGGCCGCCGGTCTGGTGATCGACTGGGATGATTTCTCCAAGCTGTCGTCGGTGGTTCCGCTGGTGACCCGCATTTATCCGAACGGCACCGCCGACGTGAACCATTTCCACGCCGCTGGCGGCACCGGTTTCGTGTTGCGCGAGCTGATCGATGCCGGCCTGATGCACGACGACGTCATGACCATCCTCGGCCAGGGCTTGCGCGCGCATTGCACAGAACCATTGCTGGAAGACGGCAAGGTCACCTGGAAGGCGACACCGAAGGACAGCGGCGACGACACCGTGCTGCGTCCGGCCACCAACCCATTCTCCGCCGACGGCGGTCTCAAGCTGTTGCAGGGCAATCTGGGCCGCTCGGTCATCAAGGTTTCCGCCGTCAAGCATGAGCATCGCGCCGTGCAGGCGCCGGCCATTGTGTTCCATTCGCAGGAAGCCTTCATGAAGGCCTTCAAGGCCGGCGAGCTCGACAAGGATTTCGTCGCCGTACTGACGTTCCAAGGGCCGCGCGCCAACGGCATGCCGGAACTGCACGCGCTGACCCCGGCGCTGGGCATCCTGCAGGACAAGGGCCGCCACGTGGCGTTGGTGACCGACGGCCGCATGTCGGGCGCATCGGGCAAGGTGCCGGCGGCCATTCACGTGACGCCGGAAGTTTTGGCCGGCGGACCGTTGGGTTTTGTGCGCACAGGCGATATGATTCGTCTGGACGCCGAAGCCGGCATCCTGGAAGCCCTGGTGTCGGAAGCCGAATGGGCCGCACGCACATCGGACACCGCCAACCTGGCAGGCAACCAGACCGGCATGGGCCGTGAATTGTTCAGCGTCTTCCGCGCCAACGTGAGCGCGGCGGAAGAGGGCGGCACCAGCTTCGGTTTGCCGCCAATCTTGGAACCGGATCACGCTCTTACTGCGAGGCCGTGATCCAGCGTCGGGCGGTGCTCGGAATCCTCATGTACTAAAGTACACTCCGGTTCCTCCGCTCCGTCCGCCACTGGCTGACGACCTCTCGCTACAGAGCGTGAACCGGTTTTTATAAAATAGAAAGCGACAGTATGAATATCCTCGAAATCATGCGTACCTCGGCGGTTATCCCTGTGATCGCCATCGACAAACTGGAACATGCCGTGCCGCTGGCCAAGGCGCTGGTCGCAGGCGGCATCCGCGTGCTGGAAATCACCTTGCGTACTGAACACGGCCTGCCGGCGATCCGCGCGATTGCCGAGCAGGTGCCGGGCGCCATCGTCGGCGTCGGCACCCTGACCAGCCCGGAAGAATTCGCCGCCTCGCGTGACGCGGGCGCGGTGTTCGGCGTTTCGCCAGGCCTGACGGCTGCGTTGATCGCGGCGGCCAAGTCCAGCGGCCTGCCTTTGCTGCCTGGTGTGATGACGCCGTCGGAAGTGATGGCGGCGCGCGAAGCCGGTTTCCGCCAGCTGAAGCTGTTCCCGGCCGTGCCTGCGGGCGGTGTCGGCATGCTCAACGCAATCGCCGGTCCATTGGCCGACGTCACCTTCTGCCCAACTGGCGGCATCTCGCAAGAGACCGCATCGCAATTCCTGGCATGCAAGAACGTCGCCTGCGTCGGCGGTTCGTGGCTGACACCGAAGAACGCCATCGAGATCGGCGACTGGAACAAGATCACGGCCCTGGCCAAGGCTGCCAGCGCGTTGCGTCCTTAAGCCGGAACCGGCTTCGACAGCGCTTCTTCTCGGAAGCGGTGCCGGCGGCAACAACATGGAAGCACATGCATCGACTATCCGATGCATGTGCTTTTTGTTTTTGTGCAGGGTAAAAACACGGTTGGCAAACAAACTGTAAGATTTCCCGGAACCGAACGACCAAAAGGCAGCAAGCATCCTGCAAGCTTCATACTCTGTTCATCCAGGCAACCAAGGGAAACGCCATGAAAATCTTCAAAACGCTAGTCGTCTTTCTACTCCTGCAAGCCGGTGTCGCCGTTTCCGCATTCGCCGCCGGACAGCATTTCACGCAAGCGCAGTTTGACGCGCTCAACAAGAGCGGCAAACCTGTCGTCGTGCACGTTCACGCGGACTGGTGCCCGACCTGCCGCGCGCAGGACCCCATCGTCTCCGCGCTGATCAAGGATCCTGCGTTCAAGAACGTCAGTTTCCTTGAGGTCGACTTCGACGCCCAGAAAGACATCGTCAAGGCGTTCAACGTCACGCAACAAAGCACGCTGATTGTCTTCAAGGGCGGCAAGGAGCAGGGGCGTTCCACGGGCGACACCCGCAAGGCGTCCATCGACAGCCTGATCAACAAGGCGCTCTGATCGCAGACTGAAAGCAGGCATCGTGGATTTCGGCATCACCTCCTATTTCGTCGCCCTGGCGGCAGGCGTGCTCTCGACCTTGTCGCCTTGCGTGTTGCCGCTGTTGCCGGTGATCATCGGCTCGGCCGTCCACGAGCATCGCTACGGGCCGTTTGCCGTCGCGGCCGGCATGTCGGCCTCGTTCGCCGTGATCGGCACCGTGCTGGCAAGCGCCGGTGCGCGTCTGGGCGTGGGGCAGGGCGACTTTCAGCTGGTGGCTGCGATTGTCCTGGTCCTGATCGGCGTCGTGCTGTTGTCAAAAAAATTGCAGGAGCGTTTTGCCGTCGCCACGTCAGGCGCCAGCGGCGCCGGCAGCAGGATCTTGTCGAGACTGAATGTTGGCGGATTGCGCGGGCAATTCCTGGTGGGTTTGCTGCTCGGACTGATCTGGAGTCCCTGCGTCGGCCCGACGCTGGGCGCGGCGATTACCCTGGCCAGCCAGGGACGCGACTTGCCGCAGATCGTGGCGATGATGGCGGTGTTCGGCTTGGGCGCCGGCTTGCCGATTGCCTTGCTGGGCATGCTGTCGCGTCAGGCGATGCTGAAGATGCGCGGCAAGCTGCAAGGCGCCGGCTCGTGGGGGAAGAGTGTGCTGGGTGTGTTGTTTATCGCCATCGGCGTGCTGATCCTGACGGGATGGGACAAGTCGGTGGAAATTTTCCTGCTCGACCATTCACCGGCGTGGCTCACGACGCTGACGACCTCGCTCTAGGGATTTGCTTCAGAGCCGGATTTTGCCTCGGTTCAATGCGTCGACAGCATCGCCGTTGCCCAGGGAAAATGCTTCTTTCACCGTGGCGCGCGCGGTGCAATCCCAGGTCGAAACCGGTACGCGCATGCTCGGTTGCCAATACCAGCGCCCCTCTCTTCTGAACATGGTCGGCAGCTTGGGGTAGAAGCGCGTGAGCAGCACCAGCGTGCGTGACTTGTCGGCATCGCTTTGCTGCGGTATCGGTGCGTTGTCGATATAGCCGCCATCGATGGCATAAGCGCCGTGAATCCGGCGCGACGACATGAATGGCGGCGCGGCTGCGGCTGCCGATAGCAGCGATTGCGCATCTTCGTGCCCGGCCGCTTCGTGTATGGCGTGAAATTCCTGGCGCAGACCCAGCAGCTTCGGCAGGCGTGGATGGATGCTATGCCACAGATATTTATCCGCGACATAGGCCAGCGTGCCGGCTACCACCGAGCCGCTTACCCCCAGCAGGCGTGCCGGCCGCGTGATGGCGACATGGAGGCGGGAAGGGGATTGCCGGATCTGTTCAAAATTGCCGACGTGGACAAAGCTGCGCAGCCATTCAGGATAGATTTCCTGATGCGCAAATTGCATCTTCAAACTGCGCAATTGGCCCCAGTCAACAATACGCTGATTGGCGGCATACAAGCGCAGGCAGGCATCAAGCGCTGCCTTCGGTCCGTCGGTCAGGCACGATGCGGCAACGGCAGCGCCGGCGCTGGTGCCAATCAGCGTCCCCGGCAATTGCCAGCCTTGGTCCATCAGATAGGAAATCAGCCCGCCCTGCCACCAGCAGCGGTTGCCGCCGCCGGCGAAGGCGACGGTATCGATTTCATCGAGAGGAAGGTGCTCGACCGTTTCGATCTTCAACATGCGTTGCTGAGGTTCAGGCAGTTGACACCGCAGCGCTTTTCTTCCGGTACGCAACGATCAACAGCACGATGCCCAGCACAATCATCGGCACCGACAGCATCTGTCCGGCCGAGATGGTGATGCCGCCGAAGCTGACATTGTAATCCGGCGTGCGGAAGTATTCGGTAAAGAAGCGCGCGCAGCCGTACAGCATCGAGAACATGCCGGCCACCGCCATGCGCGGACGCGGCTTGCGGGCGAAGAACCACAGGATGATGAACAGCAGAATCCCGTCCACCAGCATCTGGTAAATCGGCGAAGGATGGCGCGGCAGATTGTCGACGTTGGGCCAGATCATTGCCCACGGCAGCGACGGATCGGCGATGCGGCCCGGCAGTTCGGCATTGATGAAGTTGCCCAGGCGGCCGGCGGCGTAGCCGAGCGGCACCATCGGCGCGATGAAATCCATGATGTCCATCAGATGGCGGCCGCGCTTGCGGCCCCAGATATACATCGCAATCAGCACGCCGAGGAAGCCGCCGTGGAAAGACATGCCGCCCTTCCACACCGCGATGATGTCGGCAGGATTGGCGAAGTAATAGCTCGGGTTGTAGAACAGCACCTCGCCGAGACGGCCGCCGATCACCACCCCCAGCACGCCATAGAACAGCATGTCGTCGAGGTCCTCCTTTTTCCAGCCGACGGCGGCGATGTGCGGCTGCTTGATGCGCAGGCGGCCCAGCGCGATGAACTGGGCAAACGCCAGCAGATACATCAGGCCGTACCAGTGCACCTGCAGCGGGCCGACGGAAAAGGCGATCGGGTTGGGCATCGGGTGTATCAGCATGAAAACTCTTTCAGAACGAATGTTGGGGGACTACAGTAACTGCAGCAGCGTCAGGTCGCGGGCGGCGTCGCCACCATGCCGAGAAACGCGCGCAGCACCGGTGAAGCGCTGTCGCGCCGCCAGGCCAGCCCGGTTTCGATCAGGGGCGTCTTGCCGGTCAGCGGGCGGTAGTCGACGCCGGGGCGCTGCAGGTTAGACACGGATTGTGGCACAAGTGCCATACCCATGCCAGCCGACACCAGGCCGACGATGGTTTGCATCTGGATCGCTTCCTGTCCGATATGCGGCGTCACGCCGGCGTCACGGAAGCAGCTCACGATGGTGTCATGGAAGGCTGGCGAAATACGGCGCGGGAAGATGATCAGCGGCAGCTCGCGAATCGACTTGAGCGCAATCGCATTCTTGCCGCGCACCACGCCGCTGGGGATCGCCGCCACCAGCGGCTCGGACAGCAGCGGCAGATAATCGAGCGCGCTTTGCGCCTTGTCCGGTAAGGGCGGCAGCAGCAGGCCGGCGTCGATCTTGCCTTGCATCAGGTCTTCCAGCTGAATATCGGTGGTCGCTTCGCGCAAGTCGATCTGGACTTGCGGATAGCGCGCCCGGAATTGTTGCAGCAGCGGCGGCAAAATACTGTAATCCGCAGTCGAAATGAACGATAGTGACAGCAGGCCCGAAGCGCCGCTGGCCGCGCGCCGCGCCAGGTCGGGCAGGGCACCGGCCTGTTGCAGGATGCGCTGGGCTTCCGGCAGCAGCGCCATCCCGGCCGGCGTCAGGGCGACGCTGCGCTTGGTGCGCGCAAACAGCGGCGTGCCCAGCATTTCCTCCAGCGCCTGGATGGTCTGGGACAGCGGTGGCTGGGTCATGTGCAGGCGGATGGCGGCGCGGCCGAAATGTTTTTCTTCGGCAACGGCCACGAAGTAGCGTAACTGGCGCAATTCCAGTCGGGAATCGGAACTCATATGTAATCCGTCTTAATCGATGGTGAATCATATATTTGACAGAAGACATTGCGCAAGGCAATCTAACTCGATAACTTGCAGCCGGAACGACGTCCGCAATGTAGATGGACAGGTTCACGCCAGCTTGGCTTCTGGCGTGAGCTGTAGCGAACCTGTTTGCGATCTGTAGCGAGAGGTCATCAGCCGGTGGCGGCCGGAGCGGAAGAACCGGAGTGTACTTAAGTACATGAGGATTCTGAGCACCGCCCGACGCCGGATCATGACCTCGCAGTAAGATCCCAAACAGGTTCTAATGGAATCAACCAGGAGACACGCATGCCATTCAATCGCCGCTCAAAGAACATTACCCAGGGCGTTTCGCGCAGCCCGAACCGCTCGATGTATTACGCCCTGGGTTACGAAAAGGAAGACTTCGACAAGCCGATGATCGGCATCGCCAACGGCCACTCCACCATCACACCGTGCAACTCGGGCCTGCAAAAATTGGCCGACGTGGCGATCTCCGCCATCAAGCAGGCCGGCGCCAATCCGCAGGTGTTCGGCACGCCGACCATCTCCGACGGCATGTCGATGGGCACGGAAGGCATGAAGTATTCGCTGATTTCGCGCGAAGTCATTGCCGACTGTATCGAGACCGCCGTCAACGGCCAGTGGATGGACGGCGTGGTCGTCATCGGCGGCTGCGACAAGAACATGCCGGGCGGCATGATCGCGCTGGCGCGCACCAACGTGCCGGGCATCTACGTCTACGGCGGCACCATCAAGCCGGGCAACTGGAAGGGCAAGGACCTGACCATCGTGTCGGCCTTCGAAGCCGTGGGCGAGTTCTCCGCCGGCCGCATGTCGCAGGAAGACTTCGACGGCATCGAGCGCAACGCCTGCCCGTCGTCCGGCTCCTGCGGCGGTATGTACACCGCCAACACCATGTCATCGGCGTTTGAAGCGCTGGGCATGGGCCTGTTCTATTCCTCGACCATGGCCAATCCCGACGACGAAAAGACCGGCTCCGCCGCCGAGTCTGCCCGCGTGCTGGTGGAAGCGGTCAAGAAAGACATCAAGCCGCGCGACATCATCACCCGCAAGTCCATCGAAAACGCCGTCTCGCTGATTATGGCGACCGGCGGTTCCACCAACGCCGTGCTGCACTTCCTGGCCATCGCCCACGCGGCGGAAGTCGAATGGACCATCGACGACTTCGAGCGCGTGCGCCAGAAAGTGCCGGTCATCTGCGACCTCAAGCCGTCCGGCAAATATGTCGCCACCGACCTGCACAAGGCCGGCGGCATTCCTGCGGTGCTGAAAGTGCTACACCAGGCCGGCATGCTGCACGGCGACTGCCTGACCATCACCGGCAAGACCCTCGCCGAAGAACTGGAAAGCATCCCCGACCTGCGCGCCGACCAGGACGTCATCCGACCTATCGACAAGGCGCTGTACAAGCAAGGCCACCTGGCCATCCTCAAGGGCAATCTGGCGCCGGAAGGCTGCGTGGCCAAGATCACCGGCCTCAAGAATCCGGTCATCACCGGCCCGGCGCGCGTGTTTGATGACGAATACAGCGCCATGGACGCCATCCTGAGCGACAAGATCCAGTCGGGCGACGTGCTCGTGATGCGTTACCTGGGGCCGAAGGGCGGCCCGGGCATGCCGGAAATGCTGGCGCCGACGTCCGCGCTGATCGGCAAAGGCCTGGGCGAATCCGTCGGCCTGATCACCGACGGCCGTTTCTCGGGCGGCACCTGGGGCATGGTGGTCGGCCACGTGGCGCCGGAAGCCTTCGTCGGCGGCCTCATCGGTCTGGTGGAAGAGGGCGACTCGGTCACCATCGATGCGCGCCAGTTGCTGATCCAGCTCAACGTCGACGACGCCGAAATCGCCCGCCGCCGCGCCAGCTGGAAGCAGCCCGCACCGCGCTACACGCGCGGCGTGCTGGCCAAATATGCAGCACTGGCGTCGACCGCAAGCAAGGGGGCGGTCACCGGCTGATCGCCGTCGCGCAGCACAATAAAAAAGCCGGAGCGATCCGGCTTTTTTATTGTTGAAGCCCAGGGCCTATGCCGATTCTTGCTCAGTCTCCGGCCATGCGTCGAGTCCCAGCAATTTGCGCCCGAGCGCATCGAGTTGTGCCACTTCGAAATGCGTCTTCTCGAATGCGCGCGGATCGCCGGGAAAAGGATCGCCGAGCGGCGCCGTCTGCGCCGCCCAGGTATGAATTCTGGCCTGACGCAATTCCTCATTCTCGAAATCGGCGGGAAACATGGAAATGTACTGCGCCATCCGCACCCGGTTTTCCGCGCGGTTGGGCCGCACGCCATGCGCGAGCAGGCTGTTGAAAATCAGCAGGTCGCCGGCTTCCATCTCGGTATTGACGATAGTGTGGTCGCCGATGTCAGGTTTGAAGGGATTGGCGCCCTCGGGTTGGCGGCTCCACCATTGCTCGATCTCGGCGAAGATGCTCGGGATGCATTGAAAACCGCCGACCTCGCGGTCCTGTTTCTTCAACGAGAGCACGCCTTGCACCGCGATGGGCAAGGGCCGCTGCGAGATGTCGACGTCAAAATGGATGAAACCGTTGACCTGAGCCGCTGCGCGCGCGCCGCGATTGGGCGGATTGAGGTTGGCGCGGTCGATCGCCACCCACAGATCTTCGCGATCCCAGATATCCACGAAGGCATCGTACACGCGCGGATGCTGGCGTGTCGCCCACATCGCCGGCGCGTTGTAGACCTCGATCATGCCGGCGTTGTTGAGCTCCTTCATCTTGTGGTCGCGCAATTGCGGCCGATACCAGGTCGTCTCATCGTGCGGGTCCATTTCCTGAAACTGCCAGAGCATATCGGCCACGGCATCCACTTTTTCTTGCGGTACGGCTTGTCGGACGATGATGTAACCCTTGCTGGTCCAATGCCGCCAGTCCGCCTCGCTGAGCACGCGCAAGGGCAGCTTCTTGCGGATCTGCGCCAGCGGCGTGGTCGCGCCTTTGGCGGCGGGATGGTTGCCGTGGCCGTCCTTGTCGGTGCCGGCATTGATGGCGTATGAGGTCATTGGCGGTCTCCATGCTCTTTGTTGTGGAGAGGAAATTCTATGCGCCGCCCCGGGGTGTCGCACCTGCATATCGATGCCTATACTGATACTATTAAGGCGTTTTTATGTCTTCGACGTCCCTGATCGGTATGAAAGCCATGCCATGCGCGCCATCTTCGAAGCGATAACTCCCGAGCCAGGATCGTCCTGGGCCTTTCTTGACCGGCGTTTGTCCGAAGGAATTCCTTTCGAATGGCATCACCATCCGGAATACGAGCTGACCCTGACGCTCAACAGCCGCGGCTATCGCTATATCGGCGACGACGTCGAGCCCTACGACGATGGCGATCTGGTGCTGATCGGTCCTGGTATTCCGCATAGCTGGCTGTCGCGCGAAGTGATCGATCCGCAATTGCCGCATACGGCGCTGGTGATCTGGTTTACTCAGGAATGGGTAGCCGGACTGGCAGCATCTCTGCCGGAATTCAGTCAGGTACAGGGCATACTCGCGCGCGCCTCGCAGGGTTTGCGTTTCGGTGCGGATGCCAGGCAAGCCGTCACGGCATCGATCGTCGCCATGCGTGAAGCCCCTGTGACCGCCCGACTGCTACTGCTGTTGAACGTACTGCACGAGCTTTCGCTCGACCACGACGCGGCACCCTTGTCCAATGTTCCGCGGCTTGACAATCCTCGGCTGTCGGCCGAGCCGCGCATCGCGCGTGTGCTCAATCACCTGCACACGCATTTTGCGACGCCGCTTGCGGCGGCCGAGATGGCGACAATCGCCTGCGTCAGCGTCTCCGGTTTTCATCGCATGTTCCGTCGGCATACGCGCATGACGATGGTCGACTATCTGAGCCGTCTGCGCATCGGTCGCGCCTGCTCTTTGCTGATCGCCAGCTCGCAGGCAATCTCATCGATTGCCAGTGAAGTGGGCTACACCAATTTGTCACTGTTCAACCGGCAATTTGCGCGCATCAAGGGTGAAGCGCCGAGCGCTTTTCGCAAGCGTCATCGCACCGTGCTCGGCGCGGCGGCGCATTGACACACGCCAAGCGGACTTACGCTCGGGAGGAACGGAAAAGGTATTGCGTGCCTTCTTGTATGCTCCGTGCACTGTCGTGAAAACATGATGTTTATATGCGCCAGCCCATACAAGCGACCTTGCAAAGAGTTGTAGAATACGCATAACTTCTTGGAGGGTAATAATGAAACAGTCTCTACTCATCGCCTCGGTTGTGCTGGCATCCGGCTTCTCCGCCCAGGCATTTGCTCAGGCCGCGCCGGCCGATCTGGCCAAGTCCAAAAACTGCATGGCCTGTCACTCCGTCCAGACCAAGATCGTCGGTCCGGCATTCAAGGATGTGGCGACAAAGTACAAAGGCCAGAAAGACGCCGAAGACAAGCTGACGCAAAAAGTCTTGAAGGGCGGTTCCGGCGTGTGGGGTGCGATCCCGATGCCGGCCAACGCGCAGGTTTCGGAAGCCGAAGCCCGTACGCTGGTGAAGTGGGTGCTAACGCAGAAGTAATTGTACGAAAGCACCTTGCAGTACATGCTGTACCAATAAGAAAGCGCTCAATGAGCGCTTTTCTCTTGCCTGTTTCCGATGCCCGGCAGGTCGCTCGATCATGCCGGGAAAACCGGCGGTGAATGGCGCCGGAGCCGGCCATAAAAAAACGCGCCTGATTTTCATCAGGCGCGTTCTTCATGGTGAAGCGGAAGCTTACTTGACCACAGCCAGCAGGGTGCGTTCACCCTTCTTGTATGTGTACAGTGTCAGCGAACCGTTCTTGATGTCGCCCTTGTCGTCGAAAGCGATGGTGCCGGTCACGCCCTTGTGGCTGATCTTGGCCAGTTCAGGCAGGTACTTGGCTGGTTCAGCCGAGTTTGCCTTCTTCATCGCGTCAGCGACAGTCATCGTTGCGTCGTAAGCGTAAGCAGCGTTATAGACGACTTCGATGCCGAACTTCTTCTTGTACGCTGCGCGGAAATCGTCCATGCCCTTCTTGCCGGACGCGTCCACACCGCCTGCTTCAGCGCAGACCACTTGATCATCGATCAGGCCATCGCCGGCCAGACCTGGCAGGGAGCCGGTGCAGATACCGTCGCCGCCCATGAACTTGGCATTGATGCCCAGTTGCTTCATCTGACGCAGCATCGGGCCGCCGACAGCGTCCATACCGCCGAAGAACACGACTTCAGGCTTCTTGGCCTTGATCGAAGTCAGGATCGCGTTGAAGTCGGTTGCCTTGTCGTTGGTAAATTGTTTACCTACGATGGTAGCGCCCGCGCCTTGTGCACCCTTGGCGAATTCTTCAGCAACGCCCTGGCCGTATGCAGTACGGTCATCGATCACGGCGACGTTCTTGGTCTTCAGTGCTGTCACAGCGTATTTACCCAGCACGGCGCCCAGTTGCGCATCGTTGGCGACAACGCGGAAGGCGGTCTTGAAGCCTTGTTGCGTGTACTTGGGGTTGGTAGCCGATGGCGACACTTGCGGGATGCCGGCGTCGTTGTAAATCTTGGAAGCAGGGATGGTGGTGCCGGAATTCAAGTGACCGATAACGGCGGCGACCTTCTGGTCGACCAGCTTGGTTGCAACGGCAGTCGCTTGCTTAGGATCGGAAGCGTCGTCTTCACCGACCAGTTCGAATTTGACTTTTTTGCCGCCGATGGTGAAACCCTTGGCGTTCAGTTCGTCGATGGCCATACGGGCGCCGTTTTCGTTGTCCTTGCCCATGTGGGCGTTAGGACCGGAGAGAGGGCCGACGTGAGCGATCTTGATGACTTCTTGCGAATAAGCTGAGCCAGCGAAAGCCAATGCGATTGCGCCAGTAATAATTGTGCTCTTGAGTTTCATAAATTCCCTCTGTAGATTGAAATAAACTACGCTTGCTATGCCACTGATTGGTGGCTGCCAAAAATCAAGCCGACGCGCATCTTCTGGGTTCTCCTCCGAAGCAGCCGGTTATCCCGATTTTGCAACAGCCCCTTTTTTTGCTTATTCAGAGACGTTGTATAGACATCGCTTCATAGACCGGTTTCACAGACTACAAAACACACTGTACTATTCAACGTCAGTTTCCGAATAATGCAGACGGTACAACATAAGAAACAGCTTGCAAAGGCTTTTTGAGTGCCTGACTGAAAAAAATTGAACTTTCGTTTTTATGCCCAAATACCATACGCTCGATAAGGTCGACCGCAAGCTCCTGAACTTGCTGCAAAAAGACAATCAGATTCCGACCCGTATCCTGGCGGAGAAATTGCACATCTCGCAACCGACCTGTCTGCGCCGCATCCGCGAGCTGCGCGAAGCCGGCATCATCAACGCCGAAGTGGCGATGGTCGACCCGTTTGCGCTCGGCTACGGCATGCTGGCCTTCCTTGAAATCTCGCTCAACAATCAGTCCGACGAGCATATGCAGGAATTCGAGCAGCGCATGGCCAAAGAGGCCGAAGTGATGCAGTGCTATTTCGTATCGGGCGAATATGACTATTTTCTGGCGGTGCATGTGATCGATATGGATGCGTACTATCAGTTTGTGCGTCGTGTCATTTCCGGCTCCGGCAATGTCCGCCACTTCCAGTCGCGTTTTCCGATGAAGCGCGCCAAATTCGCCACACGGATCACGTTCGACGAAAAGGCTGCAGAAATTCAGGTGCGTGTGCCGGAGTAGGGCAAAGCAACAAGAGGGCTTATTAGCACGTTCTGTGCCTGCCCTTGCAGGCCGATCGGCGGCAAGCGGCTGAATGGTTCTTTCCCGCGCCGGCTTTGCTTATCTCCGCGCATCTCCGCATATTTTCCCTGTGTCCCTGCCAAGATAAAATTTGCAGACGCCATGTCGATTGTGCTAACTTTGCGCCTGTCAGCGACGATACGGTGCAGCAACTTTATACTGTGCACCAAATCCAATCGTCGTAGTCCATCGGCTGCAACTGCTCTTTCAGTACGCTGAAAATAGGTTGACTAAGCCGAGCCCGCAGAAACCAGCTGACACAGGCCGGCATATCGCCGCCGTCCGCTAACCAACGAAGCAAACTCAATCGGGGCAGCCTGCCAGTCTGCTGCTTGTCCCGGCAAGAGGGCTCATCCATTCCACGTATCGACGCATTGCCGCACAGAGGGCAAGCATCGTGCGTCCAATCCGAAACTGGCGCGGCATCTGCCACAAGCCGGTCGCCAGTCGTACATCGTCAACCGGGCCGCCCGTCGGCCAGCCTTACAAGGGGAACACACCGCATGCATGCTGTTGAACTGTTTATCCAGGACCTTGCCGTGATCATGCTGATCGCCGGCGTCGTCACCGTCGTGTTCAACCGCTTCAAGCAACCGGTGGTGCTCGGCTATATCGTCGCCGGCGTCATCATCGGCCCGCACACGCCGCCATTCAACTTGATCCAGGACGACAAGACCGTCCACATCCTGTCCGAGCTGGGCGTGATCTTCCTGCTGTTTTCGCTGGGCCTGGAGTTCAGTCTCAAGAAGCTCGCCAAGGTCGGCGCCACGGCGGTCGTCGCGGCCGTGGCCGAGATCATGCTGATGATCTGGATCGGTTACGAGATCGGCATCTATTTCGGCTGGAAAACCATGGACGCGGTCTTCCTCGGCGCCATGCTGGCGGTGTCCTCGACCACCATCATCGTCAAGGCGCTCAACGAGCTGGGCATGAAGAACGAGAAGTTCGCCCAGATCATCTTCGGCATCCTGATTGTCGAAGACATCCTCGCCATCGGCATGATCGCGCTGCTCTCCGGCATCGCCACCAGCGGCTCGGTGGATTCCGGCGAAGTGGTCAATACCGTCGGCAAGCTGCTGCTGTTCATGATCGTCTCGCTGGTGGTCGGCATCCTGGTCGTGCCGCGCCTGCTGAATTACGTGGCGCGCTTCAAGAGCAACGAGATGCTGCTGGTCACTGTGCTGGGCATCCTGTTCGGTTTCTGCCTGCTGGTGATGAAGCTGCAATACAGCGTCGCGCTGGGCGCCTTCCTGGTCGGTGCGGTGATGGCCGAGTCGCGCCAGATCCACCGCATCGAACGCCTGATCGAATCGATCCGCGACATGTTCAGCGCCATCTTTTTCGTCGCCATCGGCCTGCTGTTCGATCCGAAGGTGCTGGCGCAGTACTGGCTGCCGATCCTGGTGATCACGCTGGCGGTGGTGTTCGGCAAGCTGTTCAGTTGCGGCATCGGCACCTTCCTGGCAGGCCACGGCGGCCGTACGCCGATGCGCGTGGGCATGGGGCTGGCGCAGATCGGCGAGTTCTCCTTCATCATCGCCGCGCTCGGCGTGAGCCTGAAGGTCACCAGCGATTTCCTCTACCCGATCGTGGTGGCGGTGTCGGCGGTGACCGCGCTGCTGACGCCTTATCTGATCAAAGCGGCGGATCCTCTGTCGAGCAAAGCCGTCTCGCTGGTGCCGAAAAAAATCTCCGGCATCCTCGGCATGTATTCGGGCTGGCTGGAAAGCCTGCAACCGCAAGGCGAGCGGGCGGAGATCAGCAAAATCATCCGGCGCATCCTGTTGCAGGTGCTGGTCAACATCGCGCTGGTGGTGGCGATTTTCCTGGCGGGAGCTTTCTTCGTGGACGGCATCAGCCGCTGGCTGTCGGCCTGGATCAGCGACCGGCAAATCCACAAAGCCGTGATCTGGGGCGGCGCTCTGGTATTATCGCTGCCTTTCCTGATCGCGACTTACCGCAAGCTGCAGGCGCTGGCGATGTTGTTGGCCGAGGTCGGCGTCAAGCCGGAGTTCGCCGGTGCGTACACCACGGGCGCACGGCGCGTGATTGCCGAAGTGATACCGGTGATGTCGATTGTCGGTATCATGTTGCTGATCTTTGTCCTGAGCGCCAGCATCTTACCGCCGCTCAACCTGCTGGCCTTTGTGCTGCTGGGTGCGGCAGGGCTGCTGTGGTTGTTGTGGAGCAAGCTGGTCAAGTTGCATTCCCGACTACAGATTGCCCTGTTCGAGACGCTGGACGAAAAGCCCGAGGACTCACACTAAGTTCGCACTAAACTGCCCCCAATTCGCTTTCACTTTTTTCTTACTCTGTCATGACTCAAGACGAACTCAAACAAGCAGTAGCGCGTGCCGCCATCGAATATGTAGTTGACGGTGAAATCATCGGCGTCGGCACCGGCTCGACCGCCAATTTCTTCATCGATGAACTGGCCAAGATCAAGGATCGCATCAAGGGCGCCGTGGCTTCTTCGGAAGCGACGGCCGAACGCCTGCGCGGTCACGGCATCAAGGTGTTCGACCTCAACGACGTGGAAACCATGCCGGTCTATATCGACGGCGCCGACGAGATCAACGCCGCAGGCGCAATGATCAAGGGCGGCGGCGCGGCGTTGACGCGCGAGAAGATCGTGGCGTCGGTGGCGCAGAAGTTCGTCTGCATCGCCGACGGCTCCAAGCTGGTCGACGTGCTGGGCAAGTTTCCGCTGCCGGTGGAAGTGATTCCGATGGCGACCAGCGTGGCGGCGCGCAAGTTGTCGGCGCTGGGTTGCGAGGCGAAGTTGCGCATGAAGGATGGCAAGCCGCTGGTGACGGACAATGGTTGCAATATTCTGGACGCGGTCGGCCTGAGCATTACCGAACCGGCCGAGATGGAAGCGGCGATCAACAATATCGTCGGCGTGGTGACAGTCGGTTTGTTCGCGCGTCAGGGCGCGAATGTCTGTTTGCTGGGCACGCCTGACGGTGTGAAGAAGCTGGAGTTCTGAAGACTCCCGTTTCTCGCCTCGATGAAAAAAGCCGCCTCACCGGGCGGCTTTTTTATTTGGGTTGTTTTGTTCCGACTAGGCGGTTGTCTGTAGCTGATTCGTTTTTTCTTCGGACGACCGTG
>NZ_LFLU01000017.1 GCF_001189965.1 Herbaspirillum rhizosphaerae | reverse complement strand
TACCATCAGGTGTGGGGCTTTTTGCTGTCCGATCGCCGTTCTCTGTTCGCTATTTATTCCGTCAGCACACCTGCTGATCCTGATCGGAAAACAGCTCCACATCATCGCAACCTCCTCTCACGACCTTAACCGTAACCTACCTCCGCTCCCTCGCAAGACCCGCTGACCACTCATCGCCTTACTCGCTTCTCAAGCATCGGCAACATCCGCCCTGGCTATACCTTCTCCCGCCTATCTCCCCATTGCTCTTCCTTCTAGAGACGTCTGGCCCCGCTCTGAGAGACAGCACTTCCTCTTCTAATAACCTCCAATCCAATACCAGCAATGCTGCGCAACCAGAGACTCCACTCACGACCACCCCACGCCTGAACCCAACATCCGAACCACCACACACCGTCCAGACAACAAAAAAGCCGCGTCGAAACGCGGCTTTCAATTCAAGCTGATCGCCGACATTCATCGGCGACCCGGCTTCAGTACGTTACACACCTGCGAGCAGATACGCACCCACGGCAGCGATACCAATGCCGCCGATGCGCACGACCTTATCTGCCATCTGCTTGCCGGCGAACAGGCCGATACCCAAACCGGCTGCATGCAATATCGCGGTTGCCAGTACAAAACCAAGACCATACATTGCTGCCGACGAACCATGCGGCAATTCGCTGCCGTGCGCGTAGCCGTGGAACAGCGCGAACAGCGACACCACCACCGTGCTTGCCCATAATGGCATCTTCACGGCGAAGGCGATCAACAGGCCGAGCACGGCGACCGATGCGGCAATGCCGGTTTCGGCAGCAGGGAATTCAAGCCCGGCAAATGCCAGCAATGCGCCGATCACCATCATCAGCGGAAACGCCAGCGGCAATACCCACATGGCGGAACGCTTGTTCTGTGCGGCCCACAGGCCGACGGCCAGCATGGCCAGCAAATGGTCGATGCCGGAGAACGGGTGGGCGAAGCCGGCGCTGAAGCTGCCCGACGCCGCCATCATCGAATCGGGATGGCCAGGGTGTGCGAAAGCGCTGCCCGCTGCCAGCACGGCGATGGTCAATGCGCCGGCGCGCATTGCAGTCTTGGTGGAAATACGGAACATGTTTTTTCTCCTTCGTATCAATCTTCGTGGATGCGCACGCGCGCCTAACTAATCTGAATAAGCTGAATCTCAAGTCCGCTTCTTCAAGCCTGCTTCTTTTCGTCCAGCAAGCCTTGCTTGCGGATGTATTCAATCACCGTCTCAACCCCATCGCCGCTGCGCAGATTGGTAAACACAAACGGACGTTCGCCGCGCATGCGCTTGGCGTCCTGCGCCATGATGTCGAGATTGGCGCCGACGTAAGGCGCCAGGTCGGTCTTGTTGATGATCAGCAGATCCGAACGCGTGATGCCGGGACCGCCCTTGCGCGGAATTTTCTCGCCGCCGGCAACGTCGATCACGTAAATCGTCAGATCTGACAATTCCGGGCTGAATGTTGCCGCCAGATTGTCGCCGCCGGATTCTACCAGTATCAGGTCCAGATCCGGAAAATCCGCGCTCATGCGCGCGATCGCTTCCAGGTTGATCGAGGCGTCCTCGCGGATCGCCGTGTGCGGACAGCCGCCGGTTTCGACGCCCATCAGGCGCTCCGCCGGCAAGGCATCGGCGCGCAGCAGGATCTCCATGTCTTCCTTGGTGTAGATGTCATTGGTGATGACCGCCATGTCGTAATGATCGCGCATGCGTTTGCACAGCATCTCGCACAGCGCCGTCTTACCGGAGCCTACCGGGCCGCCGATGCCGACGCGCAGTGGATTGGGGGAGGATGGATTGCTCATGTTTATCTCGATTAAAAACGGATTCTATAAAAATTCAGATGACTCTGATCGACCAATACGACGTCCACACTAAGACCGGTACAAGCGGCTGTACTGTACTTCATGCTGCATCGACAGCAGCGACAAGCCCGGCGACCAGTTCGACAGCTCATCGTCGGCCAACTCTTGCGCCGTCCTGGCCGCAGCTTCCAATTCGGGCTGCAACGACAACAGCAAACGTTGTCCGGCAACCTGGCCCAGCGGCACCGACTTGACGCACACCAGCACCTGGTTCTCCGCCCACGCGAACAGCATGCCCAGCAACGCGGCATCATGCGGCACATTCAAGGCCACGGCCGCATACGCCAGGGCCGTCGGCAGCGGCACTTCGCCCTGCGCCTGCATCAGGCAGAGCAAGGATGCGTCGCCGATCTTCAGGTCGATGGCCAGCTTGCTCAGCGAATAGCCCATCTGTATCGTCTCGGCGCGGAACTCGGCCGTATCGCGCGCGGCGATAAAGCGTTCGTTCCACAACGCCACCGCGCCCGCATCGCGCCCGGCAAAGGCCTGCAGCAAGCGCCACAAAATCGGCGCTTCGAAACGCGCGACCACTTCGTGCAGCGAGTCGATGATCCACGCGCGCGCGCCGGCTTCGTTCTTTACCGTGCCGTTTTCAATGGCCGCTTCCAGCCCCTGCGAATAGCTGTATGCGCCGATCGGCAGCGACGGGCTGGTCAGCTGGAGCAAATGAAGCAGGGCCTGTGCTTGCATGGATGATCCGCGTATCAGGATTTGTCGCCGGGGCGATGGATCTTCTGGCGTACCGGGATCGGCGCCAGCGGATGATGATGGTCGTCGCCGTGGTGATGATGACCGCCGCCGTAAGCGCCGGATTCCGGCTCGAACGCAGCTTCTTCTTCAACCACCAGCGCGCCCAGGCCTTCCAGCATTTCCTTCAGCACCGGATCCTTGCGGATACGCAGGAAGCCCTCGCCGACTTGCGCCTGCGTGTGGCGATTGCCGAGGTGGAAGGCGCAGCGCAGCAACTGATGCGGCGAACTGGCTTCGACGCGATAAGTCGCCTCCTTGGCGGCGTTGATCTTCACCACGCGGCCGTCGTCGCCGCGTAGCAGGTCGCCGTTGCGCAGCACGGTGCCGCGCACGGTGAAGACGGCGACTTCCTCGCCCGAAGTCATGGTCGCGCGCAGGCGGCTTTTTTCGCGCTGGTCGTAGGGCAGCAGCAATTCGCCGTCGACGTGTTCGGCATGTTCGATCTTGGTGTTCAGGGTCAGCATAATGTTTTAAAAGCGATATTCAGAACAGGAAATAACGTTGCGCCAGCGGCAGCACCTTGGCCGGTTCGCACACCAGCAATTCACCATCAGCGCGCACCTCATAGGTTTCGGAATCGACTTCCATCTTCGGCGTCAGGCCGTTGTGGATCATGTCGCGCTTGCGCAGATTGCGCATGCCTTTCACGGGCACCACCGGCTTGTTCAGCTTGAGCATGTCGCCGATGCCGGCATCGAACGCCGACTGCGAGACAAACGTCATCGAGGTCTTCAAGCCGCCGCCGTACGCGCCGAACATCATGCGGTAATGCACCGGCTGCGGTGTCGGGATCGACGCATTCGGATCACCCATTTGCGCCGCCGCGATCATGCCGCTCTTCAAAATCATCGACGGCTTGACGCCGAAGAAGGCCGGCTTCCACAGCACGATGTCGGCGACCTTGCCGACTTCCAGCGAGCCGACCACATGCGAGATGCCGTGCGTGATCGCCGGGTTGATGGTGTACTTGGCGATGTAGCGCTTGACGCGGAAATTGTCGTGGCGCGACGGATCTTGCGCCAGCGAGCCGCGCTGCGTCTTCATCTTGTGCGCGGTCTGCCAGGTGCGCATGATCACTTCGCCGACGCGGCCCATGGCCTGCGAATCGGAGGACATCATCGAGATCGCGCCGATGTCGTGCAGGATGTCTTCTGCGGCAATCGTCTCGCGACGAATGCGTGATTCGGCGAAAGCGATGTCTTCGGCAATCGCAGGATCCAGGTGATGGCAAACCATGAGCATGTCCAGATGCTCGTCCAGCGTATTGACGGTGTAGGGACGCGTCGGGTTGGTCGAGGATGGCAGCACATTGCCTTCGCCGACCGCCGCGATGATATCCGGTGCGTGACCGCCGCCTGCGCCTTCGGTGTGGAAGGTGTGGATGGTGCGATCCTTGAAGGCTGCCAGCGTATGCTCGAGGAAACCGCCTTCGTTGAGCGTGTCGCTGTGGATCGCGACCTGCACGTCGAGGCGATCCGCCACCGACAGGCAGTTGTCGATCGCTGCCGGCGTCGAGCCCCAGTCTTCATGCAGTTTCAGGCCGATGGCGCCGGCGTGGACCTGTTCCTCAAGCGGTGTCGGCAAGCTCACATTGCCCTTGCCGAGGAAGCCCAGATTCATCGGGAAGGCATCCGCCGCCGACAGCATCGAGTGGATGTGCCACGGACCCGGCGTGCAGGTCGTCGCTGCGGTGCCGACCGCCGGGCCGGTGCCGCCGCCGATCATGGTGGTGACGCCGCTCATCAACGCTTCTTCGATCTGTTGCGGACAGATGAAATGGATGTGCGTGTCGACGCCGCCGGCCGTGACGATCATGCCTTCGCCGGCAATGATCTCGGTGGCGCCGCCGATGGCCATGGTGACGTCGGGCTGGATGTCCGGATTGCCGGCTTTGCCGATGCCGGCGATCTTGCCGCCCTTGATGCCGATGTCGGCCTTGACGATGCCCCAGTGGTCGACGATCACGGCATTGGTGATCACGGTGTCCATGACGTCTTTATAGTTGCGCTGCGACTGGCCCATGCCGTCGCGGATCACCTTGCCGCCGCCGAACTTGACCTCTTCGCCATAGGTCGTGAAATCCTTTTCGATCTCGATGAACAGTTCGGTGTCGGCCAGACGCAAACGGTCGCCGACGGTGGGACCGAACATCTCGGCATAAGCCTGACGCGAAATCTTGGCCATTATTTATTTCCCTTCTTGTCGAGTGCGCCCATCACCTTGGCGTTGAAACCATAGACCTTGCGCTCGCCCGCCAGCGCCACCAGCTCCACCGTGCGTTCCTGGCCGGGCTCGAAGCGGACCGCGGTGCCGGCGGCGATGTTCAGACGCATGCCATAACCAGTCTGGCGGTCGAATTTCAATGCCGGATTGGTTTCGAAAAAGTGAAAATGCGATCCGACCTGAATCGGACGATCGCCGCTGTTGGCCACCGTGACGGTCGCCGTGGCGCGGCCTACGTTGAGTTCGATGTCGCCGGGTTCAACCAGCATTTCTCCTGGAATCATCTCAGTGCTCCTTAAGGAATAGGGTGATGAACCGTGACCAGCTTGCTGCCGTCCGGGAAAGTCGCTTCGACCTGGATGTCGGGGATCATCTCCGCCACGCCATCCATCACGTCGGCGCGGCTCAGGATCTTGGTGCCTTCCGACATCAGCTCGGCAACCGTGCGGCCGTCGCGCGCGCCTTCCATGATGGCTGCCGTGATCAGCGCCACCGCTTCCGGATAATTCAGTTTCAGGCCGCGCGCCTTGCGCCGTTCAGCCACCAAGGCCGCCGTAAAAATCAGCAGCTTGTCTTTTTCCCGTGGAGTGAGTTCCATCGCGTGTTCTCCCTGATGCGTGATGTTTGTATGTTCGTTATGTATTCCAGATGCGCGGCACGATCGCCTCGCGCCGCATCAATTCCGGCCGGATGTGCTGCCATGCATGCGTCAGCCATTGCCGCGCAACCTGGCTGGAGTTGCCCAGATAGCGCAGCACCAATACTTGTTTCATTTGCGTCGCGCCGCTGCGGCCATTGCCATCCTGCGCCAACGCGCTGGTTTGTTCGCGCAATTCGCCGAGGAAGGCAGCGTTGAGCGGCAGGCCGACGGCGATCAAGGTCGCGCTCACCGTATAGCCAGCCAATGCCAGAGGGCTCGTCATCGACGACGTCCCTGCGCGTAGCGCGCCTTGTTCGAACCAGATCAGCTTGCCGTCGCGGCGGATGCTGGTGCGCTGGCTGACGCGGCCGTTGACGAAAGATTCGCCCGAGGCGGTGCGGCCGAAGCACAGGATTTCGCCGCCGATATACGTCGCATCGGCAGCCAGCTCGACCTGGTGTTCCATGCGCACGTCGGCGTCGTTGAAGAAAATGGTTTCCTGCGGTAGCCATTCCAGCGCCGCGCCGGCGGTTGCCGTCAGCGCTACCTGCTGCTGAGAGACGAAGCCGTTGGCGCGATACCACTTGCCTGCACCGGGCGTGGTCAGCAGGGCATGGGCATTGTCGCCGACATGGGCAGTGATGTTCAGTACGTCGCCGCCAAGGATGCCGCCCGGCGGATGGACGATGACGGCATGGCAGACGGCGGGATGTTCGGGATAGAGCGGCTTTTGCACGCGCAGCGGGCCGAAGTGGCTGCGCTCGATCATGCGCGTGGTGCCGGCATCGTCGGCAAAGCCCAGCGTCAACCGCGCCTGTTCATGGCGCGGAGCAGCGACGACGGTTTGGCCGGATTCCGTGACGGCAGCGGCAGGATCAATGATGCGTTTCATGCAATGTTCTGATTATGGCGACATGAGGGCGAGACGGCGCGCGGACCTTTGTTTATAGCAGACCTGCCGTGAAAACGCACGTCGCCGGAACTTGATAATCCGGCAACACGGCGCGCGGGCAAAGATGCGTTTACACCGCGAGGTGCTTCTTCACGTCTTCGTGATCCATCTCCGCCTGCACGCCCGAGGCGACGACTTCGCCGCGCGACATCACGACGAAGGTATCGGCCAGTTCGCGCGCAAAATCGAAGTACTGCTCGCACAGCAGGATGCCGATGTCGCCGCGCTGGCGCAAGAGGCTGATCACGCGGCCGATGTCCTTGATGATCGAGGGCTGGATGCCTTCGGTCGGTTCGTCGAGGATGATCAGTTTCGGTTCGGCCAGCAACGCGCGGGCAATCGCCAGTTGCTGTTGCTGCCCGCCCGACAGATCGCCGCCGCGACGGTGCAGCATTTCCTTGAGCACCGGGAACAGTTCGTAGACTTCGCCCTTGATCGTCGACGCCTTGCGGCCGGACTTGGTCGCCATGCCCATCAGCAGATTCTCTTCCACGGTCAGGCGCGCGAAGATTTCACGGCCTTGCGGCACGTACGCAATCCCCAGTCCTGCGCGTTGATGCGGCTTGAGTCTGGTGATGTCCTTGCCTTCCAGGGTGACATTGCCGGCGGCGACGGGCAAGACGCCCATCAGGCATTTCAGCAAGGTGGTCTTGCCGACGCCGTTGCGGCCGAGCAGCGACAGGCATTTGCCTTTTTCGACATTGATCGACACGCCGCGCAAGGTGTGCGCGGCGCCGTAGTATTGGTTCAGTTGATTGACTTGCAGCATGTTCTTCTCGTCTCCGGATTGAGCAGCTTAAGTTCAGCGGCCCAGGTACACTTCAATCACGCGATCGTCCGATTGCACCTGCTGCATCGTGCCTTCGGCCAGCACCGAACCCTCGTGCAGCACGGTTACCTTGCCGCCCTGCGCGATCTCTTCGACGAAGCCCATGTCGTGCTCGACCACCATGATCGAATGTTTGCCGCGCAGTTCGTTGAGCAATTCGGCGGTGCGTACGGTTTCGGCGTCGGACATGCCGGCCACCGGCTCGTCCAGCAGCAGCAATTGCGGCTCCTGCATCAGCAGCATGCCGATTTCCAGCCATTGTTTCTGGCCGTGCGAAAGCAGGCCGGCGACGCGGTTTTCCTGGCCGTTCAGGCGGATCAGTTTGAGGATCTCTTCGATCTTGCCGATCTGTTCCGAATTCAGGCGTGCGAACAAGGTCGTCTTCACGCGCTTGTCCATCTTCATCGCCATTTCCAGGTTTTCGAATACCGAATGCTGCTCGAACACCGTCGGCCGCTGGAACTTGCGGCCGATGCCGGCGTGGGCGATTTCGTATTCCGTCATTCTGGTCAGGTCGATGGTCTGGCCGAAGAAGGCCGTGCCCGCCGTCGGCCGTGTCTTGCCCGTGATGACGTCCATCATCGTGGTCTTGCCGGCGCCGTTGGGGCCGATGATGCAACGCAGCTCGCCGACCGAGATGTCGAGGTTCAGGTTGTTGATCGCCTTGAAGCCGTCGAACGAGACCGTGATGTTTTCCAGATACAGGATGGCGCCGTGGGTGGTGTCGACACCTTCCTGCTTGATGCGCGCATACGAGGTGCCGTGGTCGGCATGCTGGCCGTTGTCGACGCTGTCTTGCGGCGCGGCGCGATTGTACATTTCGCTCATGCGGCCTCCTTGGCAGAGTCTTGTTTTTTCAGTTTCTTGATCAGTCCCAGGATGCCTTGCGGCAGGAACAGCGTCACGAGGATGAAGATCAGCCCCAGCGCATACAGCCACAGGTCCGGGAAGGCGGCGGTGAACCAGCTCTTGAGACCGTTGACGGTGAACGCGCCGATGATGGGGCCGAGCAGCGAACCGCGTCCGCCGACCGCGGCCCAGATCACCATCTCAATCGAGTTGGCCGGCGACATTTCGGACGGATTGATGATGCCGACCTGCGGCACGTACAGCGCGCCGGCAATGCCGCACAGCACCGCCGACAAGGTCCACACGAACAGCTTGAACCACAGCGGGTTGTAGCCGATGAACATCAGCCGCGATTCGGAATCGCGCACGCCCTGCAGCACGCGGCCCAGCTTCGACGTCACGATGGCGCGGCACAGCAGCAGCGAACCGAGCAGGAAGGCCAGCGTCACCAGGTACAGCACCGCCTTGGTCGACGGCGCCGTGATCGTGAAGCCGAGGATGCGCTTGAAATCGGTGAAGCCGTTGTTGCCGCCGAAGCCGGTATCGTTGCGGAAGAACAGCAGCATGAAGGCAAAGGTCATCGCCTGCGTGATGATCGAGAAGTACACGCCCTTGATGCGCGAACGGAAGGCAAAGTAACCGAACACGAAGGCCAGCACGCCCGGCACCAGCACCACCAGCAGCATCGCAAACCAGAAGTGCTCGGTCATCCACCAGTACCACGGATAAGCCTTCCAGTTGAGGAACACCATGAAGTCCGGCAAGTCGCTCTGGTACACGCCGTCGTGGCCGATGGCGCGCATCAGGTACATGCCGTGCGCATAGCCGCCCAGCGCAAAGAACACGCCGTGGCCCAGCGACAGGATGCCGGTGTAGCCCCACACCAGATCGAGCGCCAGCGCCGCCATGGCGTAGCACATGAACTTGCCGATCAGCGCGATGGTGTAGCTGGAGATGGACAGCGGATGGCCGGCCGGGAAGATCAGGTTGAGGATAGGCAGCAGACCCAGGATCACGGTAAAGACCACGATGCCTGTCCAGGCCGGCCGCGAAAACAGCGAAGGTTTAAGGGGAAGATTCAATGGGAGATTGAGGGTACTCATTCCACGCTCCTGCCTTTCAGTGCAAACAGGCCTTGCGGGCGCTTTTGGATAAACACGATGATGAACACGAGGATGGCGATCTTGGCCAGCACGGCGCCGGCGACCGGTTCCAGGAACTTGTTCACCTCGCCCAGGCCGAACGCGGCGATCACGGTGCCGGCCAACTGGCCGACGCCGCCCAGCACCACCACCATGAAGGAGTCGACGATATAGCCCTGGCCAAGGTCGGGGCCGACATTGCCGAGCTGCGACAAGGCCACGCCGCCGAGACCGGCGATGCCGCAGCCGAGGCCGAAGGTCATCATGTCGATCTTGCCGGTCGAGACGCCCACGCAGTCGGCCATGCGGCGATTCTGCGTGACCGCGCGCACGAACAGGCCGAGGCGCGTCTTGTTGAGGATCAGCCACACCGCAAACACCACGAACAGCGCAAAGAAGATGATCACGATCCGGTTATACGACAGCACCAGCGAACCCAGCACCGTGATGCCGCCCGACATCCAGCTCGGGTTGGCGACTTCGACGTTTTGCGCGCCGAAGATCGACCGCACGCCCTGCATCAGCATCAGGCTGATACCCCAGGTGCACAGCAGGGTTTCCAGCGGGCGGCCGTAAAGCCAGCGGATCACCAGGCGTTCCAGCGCAATGCCCACTGCTGCGGCAACGATGAAGGCCGCCGGCAGTGCGACGACGATATAGGCATCGATCGCGCCGGGGAAGAATTTGCGGAACACCAGTTGGCATACATACGTCGTGTAGGCGCCGATCATCAGCAGTTCGCCGTGCGCCATGTTGATGATGCCCATCAGGCCGAAGGTGATCGCCAGGCCCAGCGCCGCCAGCAACAGCACGCTGCCGAGCGAGACGCCGTAGAACAGCTTGCCGACGAATTCGGTGATGGACAGGTGACGGTCCAGCGCCGACAGCGTGCGGACCGCTTCGATGCGTACGCCTTCGTCGGTTTCGACATAGCTGCCGTCGGGATTCTTGGCCAGCATTTGTTCCAGCACCGGCTTCAGGTTGGCGTTGGTGGTCTCGGCCAGGGCCTTGACCGCGGCTTTGCGCGCGGCCGCATCGGGCGCATGCAGGTTGGCGGTGGCGACGACTTGCTTCAACACTTCCTGGATTTGCGGATCTTTTTCCGCCGCCAGCGCCTTGCTGATCAGCGGCGTCTGTGCCGCGTCGGCGGTCTTCAGCAACTCGGTCGCCGCAGTCAGGCGCGTGGCGCGGTCCGGCGAAAACAGCTTGAGGCCGGACAAGGCGCCTTCCACCACGCCGCGCAGGCGGTTGTTGACGGTGATGCCTTCGGCGTCGTCAGGGGCCGGGCCGGTCTTGTCGGTGGCCGGGTTGAACGCCTCGGCGTCTTCGATGATCAGCACGTCGCCGGCAGGCGTCGCGTACAGCGCATCGCTGTTGATCGCGTTGAGGATTTTCTGTGCGTCGGCATTGGCCAGCGCAGCAATCTGGGTGACGGCGGCAATCCGCGCATCGGGGTCGTCGCCGGCCAGCGGCTTGAGCAGTGCCGGATCGATCGCGGCATGCGCGCTGATCGCCTGGGTGCATAGCCAGCCTGTGAGCATGGCGGACGCAATGATCTTGGGGAGAAGTCTCATGGTTCTTTTCGGTGGCACTGCAAGACGGAAAGAAAGTCGGTCTTACGACGCTTGTCTGAGATTCATGCCGGCGGCCCCGGGAGGGGAACCGCCGCATTGATTGCGCCGGACGGGATGTCGGACGTCCGGCGCAAGGTCTTGCAAACCGCTGCATGGAACATGCAGCGGGGACTGCTCAACTAAGCAAACCTTGCAAGCGGTTGCATTACATCTTTTGCTTGCTTTCGTTGCCAGGGATGTAAGGGCTCCATGGCTGTGCGCGGATCGTGGTCTTGGTCTTGTTGACCACGTTGAACTGACCGTCGGCCTTGATTTCGCCGATCATCACTGGTTTGTGCAGGTGATGGTTGGTCTTGTCCATTTCCAGCGTGTAACCGGACGGCGCCTTGAAGGTCTGGCCGCCCATCGCTGCGATCACCTTGTCGGTGTCGGTGGTCTTGGCCTTTTCAACGGCTTGCTTCCACATGTAGATACCGACGTAAGTCGCTTCCATCGGATCGTTGGTCACGACGGTGTCGGCGTTCGGCAGACCCTTGGCCTTGGCGTAGGCTTTCCACTTCTTGATGAAGGCGGTGTTGACCGGGTTCTTCACGGATTCGAAGTAGTTCCAGGCAGCCAGGTGGCCGACCAGCGGCTTGGTGTCGACGCCGCGCAGTTCTTCTTCACCCACCGAGAACGCCACGACAGGCACGTCGGTCGCCTTCAGGCCGGCATTGCCGAGTTCTTTATAGAAAGGAACGTTGGAGTCGCCGTTGATGGTCGAGATCACTGCAGTCTTGCCGCCTGCTGCAAACTTCTTGATGTTGGCGACGATGGTCTGGTAATCGGAATGGCCGAACGGTGTGTAGACCTCATCGATGTCGGAATCCTTCACGCCCTTGCTATGCAGGAAGGCGCGCAGAATCTTGTTGGTGGTGCGAGGGTACACATAGTCGGTGCCCAGCAGGACGAAACGCTTGGCGCCGCCGCCTTCTTTCGACATCAGGTATTCGGTGGCAGGGATCGCTTGCTGGTTAGGCGCTGCGCCGGTGTAGAACACGTTCTTTTCCAGCTCTTCGCCTTCGTACTGGACCGGGTAGAACAGCAGGCTGTTCAACTCTTTGAAGACCGGCAGCACCGATTTACGCGAGACCGAAGTCCAGCAGCCGAACACGACGGAAACCTTGTCTTGCGAGATCAGCTGGCGCGCTTTTTCAGCGAACAGTGGCCAGTTGGAGGCTGGGTCAACGATCACGGGTTCGAGCTTCTTGCCCATGACGCCGCCGTTGGCGTTGATTTCATCGATTGTCATCAGCGCCACATCTTTGAGCGATGTTTCGGAGATGGCCATGGTGCCCGACAGCGAGTGCAGGATGCCGACCTTGATGGTGTCCGCGGCGAACGCGGCTGGGAGCCAGGAGGATGCTGCAAGTGCGAACGCGCCGAGTGCTGTTGCTTTTAGGATAGTGCGACGTGACATGAAGTGCTCCTACAGTTAGAAGAATCAATGAGAGTTTGTTGACTGCCTCTCTGCTTTAGCAGATTGCGTGCCAATGACAATTCGTCAATCTCTCTCGATTTCTCGAACTTTGTGGAGGCGCGTGCGTGCTATCGCACCATTTTAGTGATGGTAAAAATGGCGACGGTGCGACAGATTCCGATTTGCCCCAAACGGGAGCAATTTGCTGCAAATCGGTGAGGAGGTGATTGTTTTTAGCGCAAAAACACGTGTTGCATCAGCTGCTGTATCGGATATTGAACCCAGCTTTGCACCCGCGGCGGCAATTCCAGCGGGCGCATGATCATCTTCAGCGTCATCTCCGGCGTCAAATTGGTGCGTACGGTGGCGCTCATGCGGGTGCTCAGCTGCTTCAGATAGGCGGTGTCGCCGGCGCGCGTCGGGTCGCGGAATTTCAGCACATGACGGATCGCGCAGTCGGCGTCTTCATTGCGCATTTCCAGCGTGCGGCGGCTCAGGGTGCCAAGCACGCGCGAACGGCCGATGCCTTCGCGTTTGCGATATTCGCGGAAGTAGCGATAGAAATGCTTGTAGTGGTTAACCTCGTCATTGGAGATGCGCGCGGCCAGATCGCGCAGCACCGGCTCCTTCACGCTGCGCGACAGCGCCCGGTAGTAAGTCGCGGTACCGGTCTCGACCACGCAGCGCGCCGCCATTTCCAGCGCCTTGGTCGGCTCCAGCAGCTCGACCTTGCAGTAGGTGGCGTACTCCTCGAGGAAATTGTCGTAAGCGCTCTGCCATGGGAATTCGGGCCAGACATGCTCGACATACGCGCGCAGCGCCCGGCCGTGCTGCAGTTCTTCCACCTCCCACTGCTCGCGCAGCCAGGCCGCGACTTCGGCGTTGTCGCTGAAGAAATCCAGCAGGTTGTGGGTATAGAGATCGGAGCCGCTTTCGACGAAGGAGGCGCAGGCGACCAGGTAGAAGGTGTTTTCATCGTTGCGCACGCGTCGCAGATCGATGCGGGAAAAATCCAGATCGGCGATGCTCCAGCGCGGTTGGTGCTGTTCCTGACTTGCCACGATACCTCCTCGACAATGCTGATATGGAAATATGACGAAGAGAAAACGGCTTGGTTCGCAAAGAAAGATTAGCCTTTTGTAACAAGCGCGGATTTATCTTGCATCGTGTTTCCAGTCAGGCAATGTAAAAGCGGTCGATAGAATGCGAGCCGGCGGCGCCTTCCCATTCGGCGACAAAGGTCGCGCGGAAATCGCGTAGCCATTGCACGCGTTCGTCGCCCAGGCGGCGACCGGCGACGGTTTGCATCGACGCCGGCAGCGTCTCCAGCTTGCAGGCGATGTGGTCGAGTGCGTACTGCTTGTCATCGAGCGCGCGTTGCGATCCGCGCGCATCGTCGGGATGAGCAAGCCGGCTGCCCATGCGACCGGCCGTATAGAACAGGCGCGCCAGCCCGACTGCGCCGAGCGCATCGAGCCGGTCGGCATCCTGCACGATCTTTGCCTCGATCGTCTCGGGCGCAATGCCGGCGGAGAAGCTGTGCGCTTCGATCGCGTGCGCTACGCCTGCGAGCTTGTCGGCGGGGAAACGCATCGCCTGCAAATGGCGGCAGGCCAGTTGCGCAGCCTGCGTCGATGCAGTGTGGCGTTGCGGATCGTTCTTCGGCAGATTCACCAGATCGTGCAGATAGCATGCTGCCTGCACGATCAGCGCATCGGCCTCGGGGTGCGCATCCAGCAAGGTTTGCGCGGTATGCCACACGCGATGCAAATGGTTGATGTCATGTGCGCCGTCGTTGTCGGCGAGTTTGCCGGCCAAGGCGACAAATTGCGCTTGCCAGTCGTGCAAAGGAAGATTCATGAACGGAAATCGGGGAATAACGAAACAGCGATGATAGCGGAAGCGCACGGGCCGGACAGAAAGCGCGGGACGAAAAAAAGCCCGCCGTAGCGAGCTTTCTTTATCTGCGGTTTCCCGCAGGGTGCCGGATCCGGTCGGCAACGACCCATGCTATCTGCGTGGTGTCATCGGCGACCTGCTGAATCCGGACTTGCATGCGCGCAGACCGTAGTCTACGCGTCAGAACATTCGATCAGATAGGACGAATGTTGGTTGCTTTTTCGCCCTTAGGACCAGTGCCGCGCTCAAACGAAACGCGTTGGTTTTCAGCCAGGCTCTTGAAGCCGGTCGACTGGATGTCCTGGAAATGCGCGAACAGATCGTCGCCGCCTTGATCAGGCGTGATGAAGCCGAAGCCCTTGGAATCGTTGAACCATTTGACTGTGCCGGTTTGTGATGTAGACATGTTTTACTTCCTTGAAAAAATGAGGGACGACGCCCGAAGCGCACCCGAGATCAAGCAAGATGTAACCGAAGAGAGTCAAACAGAGATGGCTTGTGAACAAGCGCAAGGGAGAGAGACCAACAATAACGACGACTTGATGTAAGTGCAGAATTCAATATACAGGTAAACCAGAGACTTACCTAAGCATATCGTGATAAATGAAAATTTATTTCCTGAAGGCCGGGCTGCGAATTCAACTCAGTTCAGCGAACTCAGTTGTAGCCGTAGGTCGGCGCCGGTGCGCGCTGCTGCAACTGCGCGATGGCGCGTTGCAGGCGCTCATCGATGCGTTTGCTGCGCGAGGCATTGTCCGCAGTGGTCAATTCCAGTTCGCGAAAATACACGCGCACCGATTTTGCCTCGGTCACCAGTTCCAGCCGATGCGCATGTTCATGCGTCAGGTCGGCGCCGATATCCCACACGCAATCGGCGATCTGCACGTCGAGCGCGAGCGCAATGTCGAGCGCCTTGGCGGAAATCGCCGCAGCGCCTGCGGAACGTTCGATGATGGTGTCGGACATGGCCTGTTTCGGCTTAATAGCGGCGACGTTGCTGGCCACCACCGACCGGTCCGCGTTTTTCCAGATGGCGGAAAGTGATGCGGCCCTTGCTCAGGTCGTAAGGCGACAGTTCCAGCGTGACTTTGTCGCCGGCCAGGATGCGGATGTGATTCTGGCGCATCTTGCCGGAGGTGTAGGCGATCAGTCGATGACCGTTTTCCAGATTGACGCGAAAGCGCGAGTCCGGCAGGACTTCTTCGACGAGGCCGTTCATTTCGAGTAATTCTTCTTTAGCCATGGTGGTTTCCAGGTAAGGCGCTCGACGGGCGAAACGGGCACGCAGCAATCGAGCTGCACGGCATTCGCCAGAGAACGCAGAAAAAAGAGACCGGTTGCCGCGCGAGCGGACCAGTGCGATTTTGCTTTTCGTTCAGGTATCCCAACAAGGACACACAAAAAGACTTTTGCGCCAGAAGTACAACCTTGCCGGCGCAGGACGGTTACTACGGGACGGGCCGACTGCTCGAGAACGACAGAAGCACGACCGGAAAGAGTGGAGACAGGCAATATTGCTGGCCGGTCCGGAAAAGGGTGTAATACCCAACTAAGCGCTATTATACCCTGTTGCCGGCGGGCCGGTCGGATTCGCCTGTTGCACGGCCTCAAAAGGCCCCGGAAAGGCCGCCGTTTGCCGATTTTAATTGCTATTGGCGACGCTTGCGCGCACTATAAGTGGATTCCACGATTGAAAGTGAGCTGTCATGTCTCAAGCGTCAACCGAAGTGAAAATGACCAAAGCAGGTATCGGTTTTTCCGTGTGTGTCGAATTCGTCAATCGTGAGTGCTTCATCTCCAACGAAGCGCTGATCAAGCTGGCCTCGCAGATGTTTACCGCGATCGGCCCGATGCAAACTTTCCGCGAACTCGAACCCAACATCACCGGCGTCGCGCGCCGCATGGTGCGTGCCGGCGTGCAGGGCACACCGCTGCAACTGACTCCCAATACCTTTCAATAAGGTCAACATTTGCAGCTGGTTTTCCATGGTCCTGATTGCCTGCAGGCATCATTCATGGCGGATCGCGGCGAACACCTGTAGCGGATGAATCTTCCGCCACGGCATTTTTTCACGCGTACGACTGTTGTATAACCATCGCCGGCGGCCTGCCGGCGCGTTGTGCGCAGACCCTGTTTAATGCGTATTTAGCACGCACTTAGCAGCAGATTCCCTGTGGGTGTTGCAACTTAACTTCGCTGATTCCGTCACAAGCGAGTAAACTGCGTCACCATCCGGCCGCGCCCTGCGGCCTAAAAGAACCTGTGAGTCTCACCATGTCTGAAGCACCTCTCCCTCAGTTTTCCGATCTCAATCTCAGCGAACCGCTGCTGCGCGTCCTGAAAGAACTCGGTTACGAAACACCCTCGCCGATCCAGGCTGCCACCATCCCCACCTTGCTGAGCAATCGCGACGTGCTGGGCCAGGCGCAGACCGGCACCGGCAAAACCGCGGCGTTCGCGCTGCCTATCCTGTCGCGCATCGATATCCGCCAGACTGCGCCGCAAGCGCTGGTGCTGGCGCCGACACGCGAACTGGCGATCCAGGTGGCCGAAGCCTTCCAGCGCTACGCCACGCACATTCCCGGCTTCCACGTCCTGCCGATTTACGGCGGCCAGAGCTACGGCCCGCAGCTGAGCGCCCTGCGCCGCGGCGTGCACGTCGTGGTCGGCACGCCCGGCCGCGTGATTGATCACCTCGACAAAGGCTCGCTCGATCTGTCGCAGCTGAAAACCATGGTGCTGGACGAAGCCGATGAAATGCTGCGCATGGGTTTCATCGACGACGTCGAATCGATTCTGCAAAAGACCCCGGCCACGCGCCAGACCACGCTGTTCTCGGCGACCATGCCGGCCGTCATCAAGCGCATCGCCAAGACCTATCTGCGCGATCCGGCGGAAATCACCGTCGCCGCCAAGACCGGCACCGCCGAAAACATCCGCCAGCGCTACTGGCTGGTCAGCGGCATGCACAAGCTCGACGCATTGACGCGCATCCTGGAAGTCGAACCCTTCGACGGCCTCATCATTTTTTCGCGCACCAAACTCGGCACTGAAGAACTCGCCGGCAAGCTCCAGGCGAGGGGGTTTGCCGCCGCCGCCATCAACGGCGACGTCCAGCAGCAGCAGCGCGAACGCACCATCCAGCAACTGAAGGACGGCCAGATCGACATCCTGATCGCCACCGACGTCGCCGCGCGCGGCCTCGACGTCGAACGCATCAGCCACGTCATCAACTACGACGTGCCTTACGATCCGGAAAGCTACACCCACCGCATCGGCCGCACCGGCCGCGCCGGCCGCAGCGGCGAAGCGATCCTGTTCATTACCCCGCGTGAGAAGAACCTGCTCAAGAGCATCGAACGCTCGACGCGCCAGCCCATCACGCAGATGACCCTGCCGAGCGTGCAGGCCGTCAACGACGTGCGCGTGGCGCGCTTCAAGGAACAGATAGCCGAAACGCTGGCCGACGGCGGTCTTGATATCTTCCGCTCGCTGATCGAAGACTACGAACGCGAACAGAACGTCACTGCGGTCGACATCGCTGCAGCGCTGGCCAAGATGGCGCGCGGCGACGTGCCGCTGCTGCTCGACAAGAACCAGCGCGAGCCGGAGTTTGTCCGCAACGACGACCGCGCCCCGCGCGAACGTCCGGATCGTTCGCCGCGTGCAGAACGCGGTGATCGTCCTGATCGTAATGAACGTAGCGAGCGCCCGAGCTACGCCGCCAAGGAGCGCATCGTGCGCGCCGCCGATCCCGGCATGCAGACCTTCCGCATCGAAGTCGGCCATCAGCACGGCGTCAAGCCGGGCAACATCGTCGGCGCCATCGCCAACGAAGCCGGCATGGATTCCAAGCACATCGGCCGCATTGAAATCTATGACGACTACAGCGTGCTCGACCTGCCGGACGACATGCCTCCCGATCTGATCGACCATCTGAAGTCGGTGCGCGTCGCCGGCCAGCAATTGCAGATCAGCCGCGACGACGGCAGCGCCGCCCCCGCGCCACGCGCCGCACGCAGCGAGCGTACGGAACGTCCGGAACGCGCTGAGCGCAGCGATCGTCCCGAGCGCGCTGAACGTGTCGAGCGCACCGAGCGTCCGCGTCCGACCAAGGCCGATTTCGCCGCCCACACGACGCAGACTTACCGCATCGAAGTCGGTCATGAGCACGGCGTCAAGCCTGGCAACATCGTCGGTGCCATCGCCAACGAAGCCGGGATGGATGCCAAGCACATCGGCCGCATCGAGATTTTCGACGACCACAGCGTGCTGGATCTGCCGGGCGACATGCCGGACGATTTGCTGCAGCATCTCAAAAAGGTCTGGGTCGCCGGTCAGCAACTCAAGATCAGCGTGACCGACGAGCGTCCGCCGATGCTGCGCGCCGAACGCGGTCCGCGTGGAGACCGGGATCAGCGCGACAGCCGCCCTGAACGTAGTGACGATCGCCCTGTGCGCGCAGATCGTCCAGAGCGTACCGAGCATGCTGAACGTTCCGAACGTCCCAACCACGGTCCGGTCGAGGAACCGCGCAAAGGCAAGGGCAAGGAAAAGAGCAAGCCGGAATTCCAGATGCAGACCTTCCGCATCGAGATCGGCCGCGCGCATGCCGCCACGCCGGCGGGCATCGTCAACGCCATCGCCACCGAAGCCGGGCTCGAAGCCAAGCACATCGGCCGCATCGACATCCACGACGATCACAGCACCCTGGACCTGCCGGCCGGCATGCCCAAGCCGCTGCTGCATCAGTTGAAGGCGGTGGAAATTGACGGCCGCAAGATGAACATCAGCATCATCGGCACCGGCACTGAGCACCACGACAAGACCCCGGCGAAGAATTCCACGCCGCCGAAGGTCAATAGCAGTGCGCGCGCCGGCCGTCCGGGCGACAAACGTTCGGACAAGCGCGATGCGCGCCCTGATACGCGCGTCTCGGGCAAAGCTGCGCCGCATCGCAAGGGCGGCAAGCCTGAGTAAACGGTAGTCATCGGTATGGTGAAATGAAAAACGGCGCGAGTGACTTCGCGCCGTTTTTTTATGGATGCCGCCGTTTGGTTCGCTTTGCCGTCAGCTTGCAATCCATCGCCGTCGTCCCAGCGAACGCTGGGACCCAGTGTCGTACTAACGCTCGATACGACGCTGGGCCCTGACTTTCGTCAGGACGGCAGCCGTTATGGGTTTGCAAAAAGAAACGTCTTCAGCGCAAATGGCTGCGCAAGGTATCGCCCTCGTAGTCCCAGCGGAATAAGCCGCGCCGCTGCAACTCGGGTACGGCAAGGTCGACGAAATCGTCGAAGCCTTCGGGCAGATGCGTAGGCGTGATCACAAAACCATCCGCGCCTTGTTGTGCGACGATGTGCTCCATCCAGTCGGCGATGTCCGCCGCCGTGCTCGCCACCTGCGGCACCAGCACGCCGCTGGCATACAGGCGGCCGATATCGGCCAGCGTCAGGCTGCCGTCGCGCGACAATTCCTTCACCAGTTTGAACAGGCCTTGCATGCCCTCGACCTGGATGTCGTCTACCGGCGCATCCAGCGCATATCGGGAAAAATCCACGTTCATGTGACTGGACAGTGTCGACAGGCCCACCGCCGGATCGACCATGGCGTTGTGACGCGCGCGCTGCTCTTCGGCTTGTTCCCTGCTGGCGGCGACAAACGGCATGACTGCCGTCAGCACCTTGATGTCCTGCGGTTGGCGCCCGAACTTTTCCGTGCGACCTTTCAGGTCCTGATAGAAGCGCTGCATGCGCGCCAGATCCGGCTGGATGCCGAACACCACTTCGGCCCAGCGCGCTGCGAAATCCTGGCCGCGGTGCGAGGAGCCGGCCTGGATGATCACCGGTCCGCCCTGCGGCGACGCCGGAATGTTGAGCGGGCCGCGCACATTGAAATGCGTGCCGCGATGATCGATGGGATTGACCTTGTCCGGATCGGCGTAGCGTCCGCCCTCGGCGTCCAGCAACAGCGCCTCCGGTTGCCAGCTTTGCCACAGCTTGTGCGCAACGTCGAGGAATTCGTCGGCGCGGTCGTAACGTTCATCGTGTCCCAGCGTCTCGCGCAAGCCGAAGTTGTCGGCTTCGCCCTGGTTGACCGAGGTCACCACGTTCCATGCCGCACGTCCCGCCGACAGATGGTCGAGCGTGGAAAATTCCCGCGCCAGGCTGTAGGGCTGCGAGTAGGTCGTCGAGCGCGTGGCGCCGAGGCCGATGTGCGAGGTCACCGCCGCAATCGCACCCAGCACCGGCAACGGGTCCATGCGCGTCGCGTCCTGGTCGCCGCAGGCGACGCCATAGCGATGATCGCCGCCGAAGCGCGTCGACACCGCCAGCCGGTCCGCAAAGAACAGCAAGTCGAACTTGCCGCGTTCCAGCGTCTGGGCGATGCGCTTGTAGTAGTCGAGCGTGAGGAAGCCGCCCGGCCGGCTCTGCGGATGCCGCCACAGCACCTGGCTGTGAGCGGCGTTGCCGGCGATGAGGAAGGCGGCAAGATGGATCGGCTTCGCGATCGACTTCAGGATTGTCATGGCGCAGGCTTACAGCAGAGCTTCGCCATAGACCTTGTCCTTGACCTGCACCGGATTCTTGATCAGGTTCAGTTTGTAGAAGGCCTCGACGATTTGCTGTTGTTCCTGGATGATGCCGGCGTCGATAGGCACCGTGGTGTAGTTGCGGCGTTCGGTGGCCAGGCGCAGCACCTTGGCGTCGACACCCAGCTGCGGCGCCAACAGCTCGGCGGTTTCCTGCGGGTGCGCCTGGGTCCAGTTGTTGGTTTTCTTCAGCTCGGCGAACAGGATGCGGATGATGTTCTTGTTCTGGTCGACGAACTTCGGCGTGGTCAGATGGAAGGTGCGGTTGTTCGACAGGCCGGTGCCGTCGCGCAGGATGCGCGGCCGTGTCGCCAGTTCCTGACCGGCCAGGAAGGGATCCCACAAACCGGCCGCATCGACATTGCCCGACTGGAAAGCCGCGCGCACATCGGCGGCATTGGAGACGTAGACCGGCACGATGTCGTTGTAGCTCAGGCCGGCTTCTTCCAGCGCGCGCACCAGCAGGTATTGCACATTCCAGCCGCGGCCCAGCGCGACCTTCTTGCCCTTCAATTCCTTGATCGAACGGATAGTCGAATCTTGTGCGACGAAGATTCCGATGCCCTTCGGATACGGTTGTTCGGCAGCGAGATAAACCGCATTCACGCCGGAGGCATTGGCGAACACCGACGGCGTGTCGGCGGCATGGCCGAAGTCGATGGCGTCGGCGTTCAGGGCTTCGGTCAATTGCGGCCCGGCGGCGAACTCGAACCACTTCACTTTCCAGCCCAGCGGCGCCAGCGCCTTTTCCAGGTTGCCGGTGCCTTTGAGGATGTTGAGCGTGTTGAACTTCTGATAGCCGATGCGCAGCGTGCGTTCTTCGGCCGCGCTACTCCAGGCGGCGGTTCCCGCCAGCGTTGCTGCTGCGGTCGCTTGCAACAGCAGGCGGCGTTTGTTCGATGTTGTCATGTCCTGCCCCGTAGAATGTCGTGGGCGTCAAGACTAAACAAATCGATGGTGAATCAGAACGAATGCTTTCGATGATGCTTAGGCGGTTTCTGCATATCCTCGATGCGAGGGCGAGAATGTATTGATCAGGCGTCGCCCAACAAGTCGTGCGCGTTGAGGATGGTGAAGGCGATTTCGGGATTATTTTCCAGGCATTTGCGAATCGCGGCGGGCACTGCCTGACGGGTCTTCTTGCACAGGCCGGGACGGTCTTCCAGCAGGATCATGAAGCCGCGCACCGTGCGCACTTCGCGCGGGCTGGGCGTAATGTGCAGGACTACGCCGAGCTGCTTGTACAGCAGATTGCCGACGTGCTGGAGGTCTTCGTAGCTGTTGATGCGATCGATGCGTTCGATCAGCCTGCGCTCCTGTTCCTGGGTCAGCGTCAGGATGCGCAGATCGGTGTCCGCGCCGGCGTTGCTGAGCAGGTTTTCGCGATCGCACACGCACGCGCCGGGCGGGCACTCCTTGCGAATGGGGATACCTGAAAGCGACTGCATGCCAACTCCTGAATTTCGACTTTCACCAAGAACCGATTTTCACTGCCGTATTGAACTTGCATAGTATAGCGGCACTGTATACTGCACACTCTGCAACCGGCATTTGCTGCTTCCGACGCGTCCGCAGCATCATTGCCACATCATCAAGAAAGCCATCATGAGTACCCTGCCACCCTGTCCGCAATGTCAATCCGAATTCACCTACGAAGACGGCGCGCTCTACATCTGCCCCGAGTGTGCGCATGAGTGGTCGGCGCAAGCGGCAGAGGCCGCGGATGAAGCCGTCAAAGTGTGGCGCGACGCCGCCGGCAATATCCTGCAAGACGGCGATACCGTCAGCGTGATCAAGGATCTCAAACTCAAGGGCGGCGGCGGGGTGGTCAAGATCGGCACCAAGGTCAAGAACATCCGCCTGGTCGAGGGCGACCACGACATCGATTGCAAGATCGACGGTTTCGGCCAGATGGGCCTGAAGACCGAGTTTGTCAAAAAAGTCTGAACGACGAGAACAAGGAGACGCCGAATGTCCGAGATGCTGAAACTGGGTTTGATGGGTTACGGTTTTGCCGGTTCGACCTTCCACGCGCCGGTGATCGCGCACAGCGGTCGCACCGCCGTTGCCGTGATTGCAACCTCGCAGGCCGAGCGCGTCCGCACCGATTATCCCGACGCCGCCATCGTGGCGGATTTCGACGCCTTGCTCGCGCGCGAAGATATCACCTGCATCGTCATCGCCACGCCCAACGACACCCACTTCGATCTGGCCCGCCGCGCACTGAATGCCGGCAAGCACGTGGTGGTCGACAAACCGGTGACCTTGTCCGGCGCCGATGCGCAGGCACTCGCTGATTTGGCGACGCAGCGCGGCTTGCTGTTCGCGCCCTTCCACAACCGGCGCTGGGACGGCGACTTCATGACGCTGCGCGCCTTGATCGCTGACGGCAAGCTGGGGCGCGTCACGCATTACGAATCGCACTTCGACCGCTTCCGTCCGGCGATTCCAAAACGCTGGCGAGAAGAAGCAGCACATGGCGGCGGCCTGCTGTTCGACCTGGGGCCGCATCTGATCGACCAGGCGCTGGCCTTGTTCGGTACGCCGCAGTCCGTCTCGGCGACAGTGAGGCAGCAACGCGACAACGTGCAGGTGCCGGATTACGTCCATCTGCAACTGCACTATGCCGACAAGGAAGTCATCCTGCACGCCAGCGCGCTGACCGCCTTGCCGCCGCCGCGCTTCACCGTGCACGGCACGCGCGGCAGCTATGTCATCAACGGCCTCGATGTGCAGGAAGATCAGCTCAAGGCCGGCTTGCGTCCCGGCGATACCGGCTTCGGCAAGAATGCCCCCGGTCTGCTGCGCGAAGCCGACGGCGAGCACGATGCGCAGTCGGCTTACGCCACGCAGGACGGCGACTATGCCGGCTTCTATCGCGCAGTAGCGGCGACGCTGCTCGAGGGCAAGCCTTTCCCGATTGCGGCGCAGGATGCCGTCGATGTCATGCACATCATCGATCTCGCCATCCGCAGCAACGCCGAGGGACGGCGCCTGCCCTTTGCCTCCGCCTGAGACACTGTTCCCATCTGACCGATGTAAGAAGCGCCGGCGCGGTGCGACTAACCAGAACTAAAACATCATCGGTGAGGGCAGGCATGAACGAACGGCTTTGGAGTTTTTCCGGCGGCGATCACGGGCAATGGCGGGTGACGGACGTCATCGCCGTTACCGGCGAGGCGCTGGCCGTGACGGCGCAAATCGACATTGTCAACGGCGCGCCATCCCGGCCTGCCGTCTGGACCCTGCAAGGCGTTACCAGCAACGAGCGCTATGTGCAACAGGATGAAAAACAAAAACTCGTTGCCGTTCAGCAAGGCCTGGGGCGCGCGGCGTCCACGCAGGCGGCGCTGATACCCATTCGCAAAAGCGCCGCATGGTGGGCGTTGACGCAAGACGAACGTCGCGACATCCTGGAAATCCGGTCGCGCCATATCGAAATCGGCCTGCGTTACCTGCCGCCGATCGCCCGCCGGCTGCATCACTGTCGCGATCTTGCCACTGTGCAAGCCTACGATTTCCTGACCTGGTTCGAGTTCGCACCGGAGCATGCCGGCGCCTTCGACGATCTTCTCGCTGCGCTGCGCAACACGCCGGAATGGACGTATGTCGAGCGCGAAACCGAGGTGCGCCTGCAACGCAATGAAGGCCCCTGACTGCGCTGCAAATCGCCGGCTCTTATGCTGCGCGGCAATAGTGTAGCTTTCCAGACAATATATATTTTCGCCAGGTTTAAAACGCGGTAATCTGCATTCAAGCCCGGGCGAAAAGGGGTGAGGGGAAATACATCAAAACGACAGTAAGCGGGGACGATCGCCATCATGAAACAACTTTCCAACATGCGGATTTCCAGCCGCCTGATTTTCGGTTTTGCCATCGTTCTCATTCTGGCGATCATTTCCACGTCGATGGGATTGCTCAACGCCAGGCGCAATGCCGAATCGACCCGCGCCATGATGGAGATGCCGCTGGCCAAGGAACGGCTGGTCGCCGACTGGTTCGTGCTGACCTATTCGGCGATCGTGCGCACCTCGATGATCGCGCGCAGCTCCGACGCCAACCTGTCGGAGACCTTCAAGGACGCCATCGCCGCCAGCGTGGTATCCGGCAGCGGCATCATCAAGCAGATCGAGCCGCGGCTGAGCTCGGAAGATGAAAAAGCCCTGTTCAAGGAAATCATCGCCGCGCGCAACAAATACCAGGCCGCCAAGGAACTGGTCATGAATACGCGCAAGACCGGCGACGGCCCCGCCGCCGAGAAAGCTTACAAGGAAGTGTTCGAACCGGCCTCCAAGGCCTATTCGGACAAGGTCAACGCCTTGCTGTCGATGCAGCGCAAGGCCATCGACCAGATGGCGCTCGACATCGATCGCACCAATACGCGCGGCATGCAGCTGATGATGGTGCTGGGCGTACTGCTGGTGTGCATCAGCGTGGTTGCCGTGATCATCATTTCGCGCAGCATCACCACGCCCTTGAAGCGCGCGCTGCAGGTGGCCAAGATGGTCGCCGCAGGCGACCTCACCGCCAACATCGAGAAACAGGGCAAGGATGAAATCGCCGAGCTGATGCAGGCCCTGGACGAGATGAACGAAGCGCTGCGCAAGATCGTGTCGGAAGTGCAGATCGGCACCGAGTCGATCTCGACCGCCGCCAACGAAATCGCCTCCGGCAATTTCGACCTGTCCTCGCGCACGGAGCAGCAAGCCGGTTCGCTGGAAGAAACCGCCGCCTCGATCGAGCAGCTCACTTCCACCGTCAAGCAGAATGCCGAGAACGCGCGCCAGGCCAACCAGCTGGCGCAAAGCGCCTCCGATGTCGCCGTCAAAGGCAGCGGCGTGGTGTCGCAAGTGGTGGACACCATGGGCGCCATCAACGCTTCCTCGAACAAGATTGTCGACATCATCAGCGTGATCGACGGCATTGCCTTCCAGACCAACATCCTCGCGCTGAACGCTGCGGTGGAAGCGGCGCGGGCAGGCGAGCAGGGCCGCGGCTTTGCGGTGGTGGCGTCGGAAGTGCGCAGCCTGGCGCAGCGCAGCGCGGCCGCCGCCAAGGAAATCAAGACCCTCATCGGCGACTCGGTGGAAAAGGTCGGCTCCGGCAGCAAACTGGTGGAGCAGGCCGGCGCCACCATGAGCGAGATGGTGGAAAGCGTCAAACGCGTCACGCTCATCATGAGCGAAATCGCCACCGCCAGCCAGGAACAAAGCCAGGGCATCGAACAGATCAATCAGGCCGTCACCGAGATGGACAACACCACGCAGCAAAACGCTGCGCTGGTTGAGCAGGCGAGTGCGACTTCAGAACTGTTGCAGGCCCAGGCCGGCAAGCTGGCCGAAGTAGGGCGGCAGTTCAAGCTCGGGAAGGTCTGATCGGTATTGCTGCACGCTGTGGCAACAATAAAAAACGGGCGCCTGTAACAAGGCGCCCGTTTTCATATCGGCTTTGCTTCAAGCCGGAGTCTTCGTTCAGAAGGTTTCCCACTCTTCCGAACCGCCGTTGACCGGCTTTCTTGCCGGTTGCGGCGGCGGGATGAGGCGTGTTGCCGGCCGGTTCGCGCCGGCGCCAAGTGCGGCAGGGCGTTGCGGCGTAATGTTCCTGAGCGGCGCAGCGGCAGCCGCCGGCGCACGTGGCGACGATGCGGCGATCGCAACACCGTTGGCATCCAGCTTGAACACGCTGACCACCTCCGCCAGACGCGCAGCCTGATCCTGCAGCGAACCCGCAGCGGCGGCAGCCTGTTCCACCAGCGCCGCATTTTGCTGCGTCACCTGATCCATCTGCGTGATGGCATGATTGACTTCGCCGATGCCGGTGCTCTGTTCTTGCGTGGCGGCGCTGATCTCGGCCACGATGTCGCTCACGCGTTTGACGCTGCTGACGACGTCGGCCATGGTCTTGCCGGCCTGCTCCACCAGACGCGTGCCTGAGCCGACCTTGTCGACGGAGTCGCCGATGAGTGTTTTGATTTCCTTGGCGGCAGACGCCGAGCGTTGCGCCAGGCTGCGCACTTCCGACGCCACCACCGCAAAGCCGCGGCCTTGCTCGCCGGCGCGCGCGGCTTCCACTGCGGCGTTGAGCGCCAGGATGTTGGTCTGGAACGCAATGCCGTCGATCACGCTGATGATGTCGACGATGCGGCGCGAGGATTCGTTGATGGCGTCCATGGTGTCGACCACCTGTCCGACCACGGCGCCGCCTTCGACTGCAACCCTGGATGCCGACAAGGCCAGCTCATTGGCTTCGCGTGCATTGTCGGCGTTCTGCTTGACGGTGGAGGTCAGTTGTTCGACGGCGGAGGCGGTTTCTTCCAGCGAGCCGGCTTGCTGCTCGGTGCGCGACGACAGGTCGAGATTGCCGGTGGCGATTTCGGATGATGCGGTGGCGATGGTGTCGGCGCCGGAGCGGACCTCGCGCACGGTCTTGAGCAGATTCTGCGTCATGTCGTGCAGACCTTGCAGCAACTGGCCGATTTCATCCTTGCGATCCACGACGACGTGATTGCTGAGGTCGCCTGCCGCGACGGCGGCGGTCGCTTGCACGGCGCGGTGCAGCGGACGCGTGATGCCTTCGGCCAGACGCCACGAGGTCAGAATGCCCAGCAGCAGCGCCACCACGCCGACGGCGATCAGAATCATGCGACCGGAACGGTACTGGTCGTCAACGATGGCGGCATTGCGATTGATCACGTCCTTCTGGTGTGCCGCGACCGCGTTGACGCGCGCAGTGTATTCCTTCATCGCCGGGATCAGCTTGCCGTCGAGTTCGGCCAGAGCGCCGGCTTCGTCGCCGGCTTCCTTCATCTTGAAAACCTTGTTGCGCAGATCGTTGTAAACCTTGCGCTGCTCCAGCAGCGAATTGAATAATTTGCGTCCTTCATCGGACTTGATCATTTCATCGAGCTGCTTCTGGACGGCGCTGGTGCGGTCAACGGTGCCGGCGACCTGGTCCTTGAAGAATTTCTGGTGATCGGGGTTGCTGCTCTTGATCAGCGCCACGGTGCGCACGCCGTTGGCGTCGATATTGGCAGCCCATTCCGAGGCCAGCCGCTCTTTCAGCAGATCCTGGCTGATCATGCTGGCGGTGCGACTGCCGATGTCCTGCAGGCGCCATACGCCGATCACGGTCATCAACACCAGCAGGGATAACACCAGGGCAAATCCAAGCCCCAGCCGCGAACCGATGCGGATATTTTTCATGTTTGTCTCGTCCAGATATTGTTGTCGTTACCGTGCAGGGGATGCACGGGCAGTATGCATACTATGCCAGCCGGCAACATGGCAATCCGGCGAAAAGGCCGGTAAAGCGGGGCTTTATGGCGGATGAAAGCGGCCACGTCGCGTCCGGCGGCATGTTTTGTTATTGAAGAATTAATAACTGCGGCATGTTCAGGCAGGCCGGAGAAAACATACCGCCGGGAAGGTTCGTCAGAGGATGGGCATCAGGCTGCCGGTCCGCCGGCGATGCCGTTGCGGTCGTTGAGCACGACGCGATTGCGGCCCTGCGATTTGGCCAGGTACATCGCCACGTCGGCCATGCGCAGCAGGGTGTCGGTAGTCATGTTGTCATCGACCTGCACCGCCGTCACGCCGATGCTGCAGGTCACGTAGCCGAACGGCGACTCATCATGCGGGATGTGCAGGTTTTCGATGGCGCTGCGGATGTTTTCCCCCAGTTGCATGGCGTGGGTGCTGTCGCTTTCGGCGACGATGATGGAAAACTCTTCGCCGCCGTAGCGCGCCGCCAGGTCGGTGGCGCGGCGCGAGCTGGTGCGCAGGATCTGCGCCACGGTGCGCAGGCAATCGTCGCCGGCCAGGTGACCGTAGCGGTCGTTGTAGTTCTTGAAAAAGTCGACGTCCAGCATCAGCAGCGCCAGCGGTTTTTGCGACCGCACCGCACGCCGCAATTCGGTAGCCAGCGCCTCGTCGAAGCGGCGCCGGTTGGCGATGCCGGTGAGGCTGTCGGTGGCGCTCAGGGCTTCCAGTTTCTGATTGACCAGTTCCAGCTCGCGGGTGCGCGCGGCGACCTGTTCTTCCAGATGTTCGTTGTGCTGGTAGACCTTGCTGGCCATTTCGTTGAAGCGCTGCGACAGCACCGTGATCTCATCCTTGCCTTCGTAGTCCATGCGGATCAGGTAGTTGCCGGTTTTGGTTTCTTTCATCACGCCGACCAGCTGCTTGAGCGGCAGCGAAATGCTGCGCGCGATGATGAAGGACAGCGCGAACGAAACGATGAAGCACAGCACGCCGATGAAGACGATCTTGTTGCGGATCGAGCGCACTTCGGCGTTGAGCGCATTGAGCGGCGTGGTGCTCACCACCATCCAGTCGGTGTGCGGAATCGGTGCGAAGGCCGCCAGATGCTTTTTCTTGTTGTTGTCCTGGTAAGACGTGAAGTCCTTGCCGCCGTTGGCGACCGTCTGGGCAATGGCGCCTGCCAGGCCGGCTTCCACGGCATCGCTGTTGTCCTGGCTGCCGCTGACGACGATGCTGCCGTCGCGGCTGTCGATGACGAACAGCCGTGAGCCGTAGCCGAGATCGACCGAATCGAAGATGCGCGAAAAATGGGTCGGCTTGAGTCCGACGAACAAGGTGCCGGCCAGCCGGTTGTTGCCCTTGAACAGGATGTCGCGCAGCATCACCACGCTCTTCTGGCCGGCGGCGGTGCTGTAGGTGCTCCAATAGGGTTTGCCCTTCATGTCGGGCGCATCGTCGACGAAGTGGGCGACGCCGTCGCCGAGCTGCGCAAACACCTGGGCATCCATGATCCTGTGCTTGCGGTCGAGCACATACTTCTGGTTGACGTACTCGAAGGAACCGTAGTTCTCCAGCATCAGCCGCGTCATCTCGGCATGCGCGGCGGCGCGCTCGGATTCGTTGCTGCTGTAGTAGGCCGCCAGCGCGCCTTGCATGCGTCCGGACACCACCAGTTCTTCGCTGGAGGATTCGATTTTCTCGATTTGCTGCAGCATATTCTGCGCGACCTGCTTGACCACTTCGCCGGCGAAGATGCGGATCTTTTCCTGCGAGGCGTTGCTCGATTCGCGATAGGCGACGATGCCGGCAATCAGCAGCGGCACCAGCGATACCAGCACGAAGGAATTGATCAGCCGGTAGCGAATCTCGATCTTGCGCAGCAGTTTCAGCGACAGGAAATCCAGCAGGCTTCTCATGAGGGCAACTTTCCGCACGCGGCATGGCGCACCGATGGCGTGAGGTGATGTACCGATGCTGTGGTCGCAGGGAAGCAGCGCATGGCTTACTTGTTCTCCGTTCTGGCTTCATGCCGGATCGATTTCTCGAGCGCCTGGGCCGCCTGGCGCGGGGTTTTTTTACCGAACAGCACATCTTGCAGCAAGGGGTGCAGCATGTCGATGGTGTTGGTCGGCAGATACGAATAATACGGTCCGGCCGTTAGCGGCGCCTGAGCGACGTGTTCTACATAGTCGACGATTTTCTGGTCAGTGACGGTCTTGCCGCCGACGTATTTCAGCGGAGAGACGTTTTGCCGCTTGTTCTGCAGGATGGGATAACCCTTGTCGTAGATGAATTCGAGGAATTTCATCGCCGCCTTCTTGTTGCGTGTTTCGGCAACGGCGAAACCGGTCTCGCTGCCGACCACCGGGACCACGGTTTTTCCCGGCGCGTTCCAGGGCGGCACAAACGTCCCGGTTTCAAAATGATTGCCGTGCATCAACTGTCCCGACGACCATGTGCCCTGGAACGCCATGGCCGCCTTGCCCTCGGCGAACAGGCGGTTGCCTTCGTCGTAGCCGGTGCTCATGTAGCCGCGCTGGACATAGCCCTTGTCGGCGATCAACTTGATCTTGGCGAAGATGTCGACGGCGGCGTCGTTGTTCAGGTCGAGACTGCCGTCGGCGATGCGGGCCTTCCAGTCTTTCGGATGATGTGCGACCACATTGTTGGCGAAGCCGGAACTGAACGGACCGTTGGCCAGCATGTTGGGAAACGCGCCGCTCCAGACGATGGGCGTGAAGCCGGCCTTGCGCAGTGCAGCGCAGGTAGCGAGAAATTCGTCGAAGTTGCCCGGCAAGGCCGTGATGCCGGCTTTGCGGAACATGTCCTTGTTGTAATAGATCAGCGTCGCTGCGACCCCGCCCGAAATGCCGAAACGCTTGCCGTACAGCGTGGTCCAGTCGGGCTTGAGCGAATCCAGCATATTGTCCCAGGCGGCGCTGCCGCCGACGTCGGCCAGAATGCCTTGCGTCGCCAGTTCGGCGGCATAGGCGTTCGGATTGACCGAGACCAGGTCGGGCAGGTTGTTGGTGGCGACTTTGGGTTTGAGGTTTTCTTCGACCGAGTTGCCGATCATGAACTGCACGTCGACGGTGATGTCGGGATTCTCGCGATGGAAGGCATCGGCGATCTTGTGCATTTCCTCCGGCCAGTCCGGCGCCCAGATCAGCGCGGTGAGACGCGTGTGCGTCGCAGGTACGGAAGAAGCGCTGCCGGCAGACTGATCGCAGGCCGACAACAGACTGCAACTACAGAGAACGGCAATGGCGGCAAACGTGGTGAAAACACCCGAGGCTCTTTTTCTTGCTGCGTGACCCATGAATCTTTCCTGAAACCTTCCCCAATCTGGCTACTTATAAAACATTCCGCGTAGTACGGAGAAGTGTTCGTCCAGCTTTTTTTATTCAACATTCAGTGTGCCATCTTTTAGGTATTTTGCAGGTGAATGTTGAGGGTTCTGCGGAAAAATTTACGTCTTCGTTGTCGCCGCGCCATCCTTGGCCGGTATCCGGCGTGCGCTGCTTTGTCTGCCGCTGGTCCGCCGCTTATCCGCCCGCAACGCCCGCCGGAAGCTTTGTCTCCCAGACGGTATAATGGCCGGCGTCACATGCCGTTCTGCGGCGATCAATTTGCGCAAATCATTCCCTCTCTTCTGGTTCGACCGTCTTTTGCATCAGGCGGTATTTGTCATTTTTTCATGCATACAGACTCTTCGCCTTTTCAGGGCAAACGCCTTCCCGGCTGGCTGATCTTGATGGCCGCGCTGACGGCGATGGGCGCCTTGTCGATCGACATGTACCTGCCCAGTTTTTCCTTCATCGCCAAGGATCTCGGCGTGGGCAGCAACACGATTCAGCTGACGCTGTCGACCTTCCTGGTCGGGCTGGCGCTGGGGCAAATGTTTTATGGTCCGATCAGCGATCGTTTCGGCCGCAAGCCGCCGCTGTATTTCGGCATCTGTTTATATGTCCTGTCGTCGATCGGCTGCACCCTGGCGCCGAATATCGAAACGCTGCTGGTGCTGCGTTTCTTCCAGGGCCTGGGCGGCAGCTCCGGCATGGTGATCCCGCGCGCGGTGGTGCGCGACAAGATGGGCGCGGAAGGCGCCGCCCGCGCTTTCTCGATGCTGATGCTGGTGTTCGGCCTGGCGCCCATCCTCGCGCCCTTCATCGGCGGCTTGTTGCTCACCTTCTCGACCTGGCGCGCCATCTTCGCCACGCTGACCGTGTTCGGCGCCATCTGCCTGATCTGCACCCACCGCGTGATGGAAGAAACCCGCGACGCTGCCCATGTGGTGCCGCTGCACCTTGGGCGCGTGCTGCGCCAGTATCTCGACCTGTTGCGGCATCGCCAGTTCATGGCCTACGTCCTGTGTGGCGGTTTGATCCAGGCCGGTCTGTTTGCGTATATTTCCGGCGGTCCGTTTGTGATCATTGAACTGCACGGCATCAAGCCGCAGAACTTCGGCTTCGTCTTCGGCGCCAACGCCATCGGCCTGATCGCCTGTTCGCAGATCAATGCGCGTCTGGTGATCAAGCGCAGCGCCGACCGCGTACTGGGCAAGATCATCTGGATTCCGGCCATCCTGACCACCACGGTGGCGGTATTGGTCGTCTGCGGCTACGAGAGCTTGCCGCTGCTGCTGATCGGTTTCTTCGGCTTCCTGTCCTGCCACGGTTTCGTCGGCCCCAACGCCTCGGCCATCGCGCTGGCGCAGCAAGGCAAACAGGCCGGCACCGCGGCGGCGCTGATGGGCACGCTGCAATTCGGCATCGGCATGCTGTCCGGCGTCGTGATGGGCTTGTGGCACGACGGCACGGCGCTGCCGCTGGTGACCGTGATGGCGGTGTGCGGCGTCGCCGCGCTGCTGCTGTATCGCTACGTCGCGCGTCACACCATGCCGGCGGTGGCGCCTCAGGCCTGATGACACCGGCGCTGCTTAACAACTCCCTCGCAAATCTCTTCTTCTTTCTGGTCGTCCCGGCGAACGCCGGGACCCAGTGTCGCGATGACCGTCGATACGACGCTGGGTCCTGACTTTCGTCAGGACGACGGTATGTAGTGATCGCGCACTGGGCGGAAAAATCTGCACCCACTTGCGCATCGCCTCTCCTCATTTTTCATCTCCATTTTCCGTGCACGCTTTCGCACACGCGCCTGCATGAAATTCGTGCGGCGGTTTCTTTCGGAGCGTTTTTTCACCGCTCATCCGCACGCTGCGAGCCTGTGATCTTCAACGCGGCAAGCCTCGTCTCGTCTATGTAATCGACATTTTTCGAGGTAGGTGGCACATCACTTGCTATATCGATTCTTGCGGTCTGACCAGTCAGACCAAAAAAGGGAAAATCGATGAGCATGCCCAATATCGCCGCGCAGACCTTGCAACGCCAGATCCTGTCCGGGACCTACAAGACCGGCCAGATGCTGCCCGGCCAGCGCGATCTCGCCGAGTCGCTGGGCATCAGCCGCGCTTCCTTGCGCGAAGCCTTGTCGATGCTCGAAGCGCTGGGCTTCATCCGCTCCATGCCGGGCAAGGGCACGCTGGTCACCTCCGGCCGCAGCCATCCCGCCGCCAAGGAAAAAGCGAGCTCGGCCGCGCCATCGTCGGCGGAGTTGCAATCCACCTTTCAACTGCGCTACGTCATTGAACCCGACGCCGCCGCACTGGCCGCGCGCGTCACCAACACGCACACCACGCCGCGCCTGTGGAGCGTGCAGGCGCGTTTTGAAGATGCGCTCAAGACCGTGGACCTGGTCAGCGCATCGCAGGCCGACCTGGCCTTCCATCAACTGATCGCCGAGTTGTCCGGCAACCCCGGCCTGCTGCAGATTTCCCGCGATTTCGAAACCCGCATCAGCCACAGCCTGCGCCTGCCGTTCGCCGACCATTCGCGCATCTGGGAGCCAGCCGAAGAACATCGCGCCATCGCTGCGGCGATCTCCGCCGGCGACGCCGACGGCGCCCGTGCGGCGATGCAGGTGCACTTGCTGCACACCGCCGCGCGCGCCGGCATTTCCTTTTTACAGCCATGACCGTTTTGCTTCACCTCTGATTCAACCTTGATTTAAGCCTGATTCAGCTTTTGACCACAGTAAAAAACCAAGTCCTCCATCACGTCGTTCTCGTAAAGGAAGCATCAACATGAAACTGACCAAACCAAGCGCACTTACCCTGGCCTGTACACTGGCTTTCGGCCTGCTCATGAGCGCCGGCGCACACGCAGAAAAAGTCTTGCGTATCGCCATGACCGCAGGCGATATCCCGCGCACGCTGGGCCAGCCTGACCAGGGGTTTGAAGGCAACCGCTTCACCGGTATCCCGATGTACGACAGCCTGACGCAATGGGATCTGTCCAAGGCCGACAAGCCGAGCGAAGTGATTCCCGATCTGGCGGTGTCGTGGGCGGTCGACGCCAAGGACAAGACCAAGTGGATCTTCAAGCTGCGCCCGGGCGTCAAGTTCCATGACGGCTCCGCCTTCAACGCCGACGCCGTGGTGTGGAACGTCAACAAGGTGCTCGACAAGGATGCGCCCAACTTCGATCCAAGCCAGGTCGGCGTGACCGCCTCGCGCATGCCGACGCTGCGTTCGGCCAAGAAGATCGACGACCTTACTGTCGAGCTGACCACTTCCGAGCCGGATTCCTTCCTGCCGATCAACCTGACCAACCTGTTCATGGCTTCGCCGCTGCAATGGGCCAAGAAGCTGGCCGCGGTGCCGGGCTCCGTGAGCGACAAGGCCGAGCGCGCCAAGCAGGCCTGGGCCGCGTTCGCTGCCGATGCCTCCGGCACCGGCCCGTTCAAGATGATCAAGTTCGTACCGCGCGAACGTCTGGAACTGGCGAAGAACCCGGAATACTGGGACGCCAAGCGCCGTCCGCAAATCGACAAGGTGGTGATGCTGCCGCTGCCGGAAGCCAACTCGCGCACCGCCGCGCTGTTGTCCGGCCAGGTCGACTGGATCGAAGCACCGGCGCCTGATGCGCTCGACACCATAAAGGCGCGCGGCTTCAAGATCTACTCCAATCCGCAGCCGCACGTGTGGCCATGGCAGTTGTCCTTTGTGCCCGGCTCGCCGTGGCTGGACAAGCGCGTGCGCTACGCCGCCAACCTGTGCGTGAATCGTCCGGCGATGAAGCAATTGCTGGGCGGCCTGATGGGCGAAGCCACCGGCACCGTCGAGCCGGGCCATCCATGGCGCGGCAACCCGAGCTTCCATATCAAGTACGACCCGGACGGCGCGCGCAAGCTGATGACCGAAGCCGGCTATTCGGCCGCCAAGCCGCTCAAGGTCAAGGTGCAGATTTCGGCCTCCGGTTCCGGCCAGATGCAGCCGCTGCCGATGAACGAATTCATGCAGCAAAACCTGAAGGCCTGCTTCTTCGACGTGCAGTTCGACGTGATCGAGTGGAACACGCTGTACACCAACTGGCGCATCGGCGCCAAGGATCCGAGCGCGCACGGCTCGGATGCGGTGAACATCAGCTTCGCCTCGATGGATCCGTTCTTCGCGATGGTGCGTTTCGTCAGCTCCAAGGCTGCGCCGCCGGTGTCCAACAACTGGGGCTTCTACAGCAACCCGGAAGTCGACGCCATCATCGCCAAGGCGCGCACCACGTTTGACGCCAAACCGCGCGACGCCTTGCTGGCCCAGCTGCACGCCAAGATCGTCGATGAAGCGCCGTTCGTCTGGGTGGCGCACGACACCGGTCCGCGCGCCATCTCGGCCAAGGTCAAGGGCGTGGTACAGCCGCAAAGCTGGTTCATCGACATCGCCACAATGTCGATGGATTGAGTTGAGTCAGACCTGAGTTGATGTTGTGAACATTGCGTCCGGTGCTGCGAGGGCAGTGCCGGACGCAAGCAAGAGAAGCAGCTCAATACTTACTGAAGACACCCCATGATTTCCTATCTGATCCGCCGCGTGCTGTATGCCTTGCCCATCATGCTGGGTGTGGCGTTCCTGTGCTTCATGCTGGTCCATATCGCGCCGGGCGATCCGCTGGTGTCGATTCTGCCGCCGGATGCGTCCGTCGATCTGCAGAAGCAACTGATGGAACTCTACGGTTTCAATCGCAGCTATCCCGAACAATTTTTCAGCTGGGTCTGGCGTGCCGTGCACGGCGACCTCGGCAGTTCCATCGCCACCGGACGACCGGTCGCGCAAGAAGTCTTCAAGGCCGTCGGCAACACCTTCATGCTGGCCGCGCTGGCGACGCTGATCGGCTTTTTCTTCGGCTCGCTGTTCGGCTTTGTCGCCGGTTATTTCCGCAACTCCTGGGTCGACAAGATCGCCTCCTTCATCTCCGTGATCGGCGTCAGCGTGCCGCACTACTGGCTCGGCATGGTGCTGGTCATCATCTTCTCCTCGCAACTGATGTGGCTGCCCGCCACCGGCGCCGGACCTGACGGTTCGGCCGCCTGGGTGTGGGATTTCGAACACGTCAAATACCTGATCATGCCGGCGGTGACGATGTCCTTCATCCCCATGGGCATCATCGCGCGCACCGTGCGCGCGCTGGTGGCCGACATCCTGTCGCAGGAATTCGTCATCGGCCTGAGGGCGCGCGGCCTCGGCGAGTTCGGCGTGTTCCGCCACGTGGTCAAGAACTGCGCGCCGACGTCGATGGCCGTCATGGGTTTGCAGCTCGGCTATCTGCTGGGCGGTTCGATCCTGATCGAGACCGTGTTCTCCTGGCCCGGCACCGGCTTCCTGCTGAACCAGGCGATCTTCCAGCGCGACCTGCCGCTGCTGCAAGGCACGATCCTGGTGCTGGCCTTGTTTTTCGTGTCGCTGAACCTGCTGGTCGACATCCTGCAGACCGTGTTCGATCCTCGCATAGAAAGGGCCTGATCATGAGCATGCAACCCATGTCGGCGACTGCTGCCGTTTCTGCTCCCATCGTCGCTGCGCCCTACAAACGTTCGCGCGGCCACTGGGCCAATGTCGCCGCGCGCATCGTGCGCAATCCGCTGGCGATGATCGCCGCCGCGATCCTGTTGGTGCTGATCGCCATCGCCGTGTTCGCGCCTTGGATCATGCCGGCCGATCCCTTCGCCACCTCGATGTTCACGCGCCTGAAACCGATCGGCACGCCCGATCATCTGTTCGGCACCGACGAGCTGGGCCGCGACCTGCTGTCGCGCCTGATGCTGGGCGGCCGCCTGTCGCTGTTCATGGGCATCACACCGGTGCTGATGGCCTTCGTGATCGGCAGCGGCATCGGCATCCTGGCCGGCTATGCGGGCGGTTTCATCAACACCGCGATCATGCGCACCATCGACGTGCTGTACGCCTTCCCGTCGGTGTTGCTGGCGATCGCCTTGTCGGGCGCGCTCGGCGCCGGCATCGTCAACGCGCTGACCTCGCTGACCATCGTCTTCATCCCGCAGATTGCACGCATCGCCGAGAGTGTCACCACGCAGGTGCGCCGCAGCGATTACGTCGACGCGGCGCGGGCCTCGGGCGCGAGTGCGTTCACCATCGTGCGCGCTCATGTGCTGGGCAACGTGCTCGGACCGATCTTCGTGTATTCGACCAGCCTGATTTCGGTCTCGATGATCCTGGCCTCGGGCTTGTCCTTCCTCGGCCTCGGCGTCAAGCCGCCGGAGCCGGAATGGGGCCTGATGCTCAACACCCTGCGTACGGCGATCTACACGCAACCCTGGGTGGCGGCCTTGCCTGGCGCCTTCATTTTCATCACATCGATTTCGTTCAACATGTTGTCCGACGGTTTGCGTTCGGCGATGGAGGTCAAGCAATGACAGACGAACGCGATATCGGCGGACCGCGCCAGCCCCTGCTGCAGGTGCGCAATCTGCTCAAGCATTTTCCGCTGAAGGGCAAGGGCTTGCCCTTCGCCTCGCCGCGTACCGCCGTCCGCGCGGTGGATGGCGTCAACTTCGACATCCTCAAGGGCGAGACGCTGGGCGTGGTCGGCGAGTCCGGCTGCGGCAAGTCGACCACCGCACGCGTGCTGATGCAGCTGATCAGCCAGGATAGCGGCGAGCTGGTGTTCGACGGTGAAACCGTCGGTTCGCGCGCCTTGCCGCTGCGCCAGTTCCGCCGCCAGACGCAGATGGTGTTTCAGGACAGCTATTCCTCGCTCAATCCGCGCATGACCATCGAAGACTCGATCGCCTTCGCGCCGACCGTGCACGGCCTGCCGTCGCGTGAAGCGATCACGCGCGCACGCGATCTGCTGGCGCGCGTCGGCTTGCAGCCGGAGCGTTTCGCCGGGCGCTATCCACACGAGCTGTCCGGCGGCCAACGCCAGCGCGTCAACATCGCGCGCGCCCTGGCGCTGGAGCCGCGCCTGGTGATCCTCGACGAAGCGGTGTCGGCGCTCGACAAATCGGTGGAAGCGCAGGTGCTCAATCTGCTGCTCGACCTCAAGCAAGAGTTTGGCTTGACCTACCTGTTCATCAGCCACGACCTCAACGTCGTGCGCTTCATCTCCGACCGCGTGCTGGTGATGTATCTCGGGCAAGTGGTGGAAATCGGCTCGTCCGACCAGGTGTTCGACCAGCCCAAGCATCCCTACACGCGCGCGCTGCTCAAATCGATGCCCAGCATGGATCCGCTGCAGCGCACGCTGGAAGCGCCGCTGGCAGGCGATCCGCCGAACCCCATCAATCCGCCGAGCGGTTGCCGCTTTCACACGCGCTGCGCCTATGCCCAGCCGGTATGCAGTCAACGTGCACCGGTATTCGCCAGCGATGATACGGGGCATGGCGTCTCCTGCCTGCGCTATGAAGCCGATACCGCATCCTTGTTTTCCGCTACCGGCGAGGTGAGCTATGCATGACATGATTTCCCTGCGCGATCTGCAGGTGCAGTTCTTCGCGCCGAAGAAACTGATCCGCGCCGTCAACGGCGTCAACCTCACCGTCGGCCAGGGTGAAGTGGTGGCCCTGATCGGAGAGTCCGGCTCGGGCAAGAGCGTGACGTTGCGCTCCATCATGCGCCTGCATTCGGAACGCTCGACCCGCATCAGCGGCGGGCTGGAGGTCGACGGCAAGGACGTGCTGAAGATGTCGCAGCGCGAACTGGCGGCCTTGCGCGGCGACACGGTGGCGATGATCTTCCAGGAGCCTTTGCTGGCGCTCGATCCGGTCTACACCGTCGGCGCACAAATCGTCGAAGCGATCCGCCGCCACAAGAAAGTATCGAAAGCCGAAGCGCACAAGCAGGCGCTGAGCCTGTTCGAAAAAGTCCGCATCCCGAGCCCGGAACGCCGTCTCGACGCCTATCCGCACGAAATGTCCGGCGGCATGCGCCAGCGCGCGATGATTGCGCTGGCCTTGTCCTGCTCGCCCAAGGTGTTGCTGGCGGACGAACCGACCACCGCGCTCGACGCCACCGTGCAGATCCAGATCCTGCTGTTGCTGCGCGATCTGCAAAAGGAACTCGGCCTGTCCATCGTCTTCGTCACGCATGACATCGGCGCCGCCGCCGAAGTGGCCGATCGCATCGCCGTCATGTACGCCGGCAAGATCATCGAGCAAGGCCCGGCGGCGGAGTTGCTGACGCGGCCGCGCCATCCCTATACCTTGTCGCTGCTCAAGAGCCGCAGCCATGGCGCCATGCAAAAAGGCCAGCGCCTGGAAACGATCGGCGGCGCACCGCCGGACCTGAGCAACCTGCCGGCCGGCTGCGCCTTTGCCGAACGCTGCAAATACGCCGTCGCCGAATGCCGCAGCGTGCAGCCGCGCGAAGAGACGCTCTCTCCCGGCCATGTCGTGAGCTGTCTGCGCGTGCACCAGATTGCCGACGCGAATGCAGCGACCAGTGTGGCCAGTGTGCCGGCAGATTGAACCTGTCGGGAATGCTCAACTCTATCCATCATCTTTTTTACGTCTGAAAGAATCGTCCATGTCCGCCGACGCATCCGCAACTCAGTCAGTCTCCGCCTCTGTCTCTGCAGCTCGCTGTTTCGTTCCCTATCCTGCGTCTGCCGCAACGGCGATCTCGTCGGGTCCGTTGTCAGGCATCCGTCTGGCGGTGAAAGACATCTTCGACGTTGCCGGTTTTCCGACCGGCTGCGGCAATCCGCACATGCTGGCGATGTCCGGTGTGAAGACGGCATCGGCGCCGTCGGTGGTGGCGCTGGCGCAGGCGGGCGCCAAATTCGTCGGCAAGACTTATACCGACGAACTGGCGTTTTCGATGAACGGCAAGAATGCCCATTTCGGCACGCCGCGCAACGGCGGCGCGCCTGACCGGATTCCAGGCGGCTCCAGCTCGGGGTCGGCCTCCGCGGTGTCCAACGGGCTGGCGGATGTTGCACTCGGCACCGATACCGGCGGTTCCGTACGTGCTCCCGCCAGCCACTGCGGGCTGATCGGCCTGCGCCCGACGCATGCGCGCGTGAGCCTCAAGGGCTGCATGGATCTGGCGCCGTCCTTCGATACCTGCGGCTGGTTCGCGCGCGACATCGACAGCTTCTCGCGCGTGGGCGAAGTGCTGCTGCGCGAAGACAGCTGCCTGCTGCCCGACGGTGCGCCGGCTATGCCGCAGGTGCTGGTGGCGGCCGACGTACTGGCCTTGCTGGAGCCGCGCGTGCAGGCGGTCTTCATGCAGACGCTGGAATGCCTGGCCGGCATCATCGGCACGCCCCTGCCGGTCAAGACCGCGACGCCTTCGTTCGACGCCTTGTACTGGTCGTTTCGTTATATCCAGGGTTACGAAGCCTGGCAAAGCCACGGCGAAACCATCGTCCGCCACGACCTGCAACTCGGCCCCGGCGTGGCCGAACGTTTCGCCTGGTCGAGTCAGATCACGCCGCAGCAGATGGAAGAGCACAGCAGCGTGCGCGACCGCTTCCGCGAAGATTTCCTGCGCCTGCTCGGCAGCGATCGGGTGATCGTCTTGCCGACCATGCCCGACATTGCGCCGCTGCTGAGCGAGTCGGAGCAAGTGCTGGAAAACTACCGCAACCAGGCCGTGCGCATGCTGTGCCTGGCCGGCCTGTCGGGTTGCCCGCAGATTTCGCTGCCGCTGATGACGCTCGACGGCGCGCCGTTCGGCTTCTCCATCATCGGCCCGCAGGGCAGCGATCAGGCCTTGATCCGTTTGTCGAGAAAGCTCATCGATGAACTCGCCTGACTCGCCGGCATCGGCGACAACAGCCGCAAGCAAAGTCATCGTCGCGCAGGCGCTGACGCCGGCGGCGTTCGCGCCATTCGGCGATGTCATTGCTCCAGAAAAGATGCAGTCCGATGTGTCGGCCAGCAGCACGCCGATCAATGAAGGCACCGCACAGCGTTTCGACGACCTGACGCAGCTCGACGTGAGCGAGCAGGGCGGCGAGGCTTGCGTGGCGATCTTTCGCACCCGCGACGGCACCCACGTCGCGCCCTACGCCTTGACCATGTTCGAGCGCCATCTGCTGGGCAGCCAGAGTTTCGTGCCGATGGGGCAGGGGCGTGTGCTGGTGGTGGTGACGCAAGGCGCCGATGCGCCGGATGAAGACGCCATCCAGGCTTTCATTGTCGAACCCGGCCAGGGTGTCACGCTCAGGCGCGGCGTCTGGCACCATCCGATGATCACTATCGGCGGCGCGGATGTGTTCGTGATCGAGCGCCGCGCGGCGCAGGTGGATTGTGAGATTCAACGTATCCGGGGGAGCTTCATCGTCACGCTTTGATCCGATGCGCTCCCGGCCCTGCCAGCCGGAAAAGAGGAATCCTGAGATAATGTCGTTGCTGCCGCGAAACTTTCCAGAGTTTTCGCGGCGCTTTCATTTTTGTCATTCCACTTTTCCTACTTTCAGGTCGCCATGTTTTACGCGATAAGCTGTTTTCTCCTGTGGGGGCTGTTCCCGCTTTATTTCAAATTGCTGCAGGATGTCGGCTCCTTCGACATCGTGCTCCAGCGCATTTTCTGGTCGCTGCTGTTTCTCATCGTCGTGCTGAGCTGGAAGCGCCAGTGGGCCTGGCTCGGCGAAGTCGTACGCAAGCCGCGTGTGCTGCTGGGATTCCTGATCAGCGCCTTGCTGTTGTCGGGCAACTGGGTGTTGTATGTGTGGGCGGTCAACAGCGACCGCATCGTCGACGCCAGCCTCGGCTATTTCATGAGTCCGCTGATCAGCGTGCTGCTGGGCTATGTCATCCTCAAGGAAAAATTGCGTCCCTTGCAATGGCTGGCGGTGTTCATGGCGCTGGGCGCGGTGCTGTGGCTGACGTGGATGAACGGCGCCTTGCCGTGGATCGGGCTGACCATCGCCGCCACCTTCGGCATCTACGGCCTGCTGCGCAAGATCGCGCATCTCGGCGCGCTGGAAGGCCTGGCGCTGGAAACCATCCTGCTCTCGCCGCTGGTGCTGGTGGTGCTCGCGGTATCGGCGCTGCACGGCAAGGGTAGCGGAGGCTTCCTGCAGGCCTCGCTGCCGTCGCAGATCCTGCTGGCGCTATCGGGCCCGGTGACGGCGATTCCCTTGCTGATGTTCGCCCGCGCGGCTCGCCGGATTCCCTTGTCGCTGCTGGGTTTGCTGCAATATATTTCGCCCACGATGCAGCTGCTGACCGGGGTTTTCATCTATGACGAACCCTTCGACGGGCCGCGTCTGACCGGATTCATGGTGATTTGGAGCGCGCTGGCTGTATACTCTCTGGAAGGACTGTGGCGCTTGTGGTCTGCGAAGACCCGTCCGGCCAGCATCTAGCTGAGGCTAGCCCGGCAAGCGTCCGCCCAGTCGTCCCAATTCTCTTACCCTCATTACTGGCATCCAAACATGGCTCAATACGTATTCACTATGAACCGCGTCGGCAAGATCGTGCCGCCGAAGCGTCAGATCCTGAAAGACATCTCGCTGTCCTTCTTCCCCGGCGCCAAGATCGGCGTGCTCGGCCTGAACGGCTCCGGCAAATCGACACTGCTGAAAATCATGGCCGGCATCGACAAGGAAATCGAAGGCGAAGCAACGCCGGCGCCGAACCTGAACATCGGCTACCTGCCGCAGGAACCGCAGCTCGATCCGGAAAAGAACGTGCGCCAGGAAGTCGAAAGCGCACTCGGCGAAGTGTTTGAAGCGCAAGCCAAGCTCGATGCCGTGTACGCGGCGTACGCGGAAGAAGATGCCGATTTCGATGCGCTCGCCACCGAGCAGGCGCGCCTGGAAGCGATCATCTCCGCCTCCGACGGCAACAGCCTCAACCAGCAACTGGAAATGGCCGCCGACGCGCTGCGCCTGCCGCCGTGGGATGCCAAGATCGGTGTGCTGTCGGGCGGTGAAAAGCGCCGCGTGGCGCTGTGCAAGCTGCTGCTTTCCAAGCCTGACATGCTGCTGCTCGACGAACCGACCAACCATCTGGACGCCGAATCGGTGGACTGGCTGGAACAGTTCCTGCTGCGCTTCCCGGGCACCGTCGTCGCCATCACCCATGATCGCTACTTCCTCGACAACGCCGCCGAATGGATCCTGGAACTGGATCGCGGCCACGGCATCCCATGGAAGGGCAATTACTCGTCCTGGCTGGAGCAGAAGGAAGCGCGCCTGAAGCAGGAAGAAGCGACCGAATCGGCACGCCAGAAGACCATCGCCAAGGAACTCGAATGGGTGCGCCAGAATCCCAAGGGCCGCCAGGCCAAGAGCAAGGCGCGTCTGTCGCGTTTCAACGAGTTGAGCGAGCACGAATACCAGAAGCGCAACGAGACTTCGGAAATCTTCATTCCGGTGGCTGAGCGTCTGGGCAACGAAGTCATCGAATTCAAGGGCGTCAGCAAGGGTTACGGCGATCGTCTGCTGATCGACAACCTCAACTTCAAGATCCCTGCGGGCGCCATCGTCGGCATCATCGGCCCCAACGGCGCCGGCAAGTCGACCTTGTTCCGCATGCTGGCGGGCCGCGAACAGCCGGACAGCGGCGATCTGGTGCTGGGACCTACGGTGAAGATTTCGCTGGTCGATCAGTCGCGCGAAGATCTGGAAAACAAGAAGACCGTCTTCGAAGACGTCGCCGGCGGCGCCGACATCCTGACGGTGGGCCGTTTCGAAATGCCGTCGCGTGCGTATCTTGGTCGCTTCAACTTCAAAGGCGGCGATCAGCAAAAGATCGTCGGCAACCTGTCCGGCGGCGAGCGCGGTCGTCTGCATCTGGCCAAGACGCTGCTGCAAGGCGGCAACGTCCTGCTGCTGGATGAACCGTCCAACGATCTCGACGTGGAAACCCTGCGCGCGCTGGAAGATGCGTTGCTGGAATTCGCCGGCACTGTGCTGGTGATCAGCCATGATCGCTGGTTCCTGGACCGTATCGCCACGCACATCATTTCCTTCGAAGGCGATTCGCAGGTTTCCTTCTTCGACGGCAACTATCAGGAATATGAAGCCGACAAGAAGAAGCGTCTCGGCGAAGAAGGCGCCAAGCCGAAGCGTATCCGCTACAAGCCCGTCACGCGCTGATCGCTGCGTTCGTCATGCGCGGCATGACGAACGGCACGCTGAGGCAAGCTGCAACAAGCTATTCACAACGCCCCGATTTCGGGGCGTTGTTGCTTTCAGGAATCGGTCCTGTGACAGTTTGTAATGGTGCCCGGATTTCGTATTTTTTTGATCGTGATCGAAGGTCTCGTGAGGTATAAGAGATGTCATTTTGATTACGAAAAAAACATACGGAGGTGAGATGCTCCTTTTGAGCCGCTTATACAGGGCAGGGATATTGGTTGTATTGTTTTCCGTCTCCACGCGTGTCTGCGGAGGCGATTTTCAGACGGTGCTGATCGGGTTCACCGGACCGCTCAGCGGCATCTCCGAAATGTATGGAAAAAGCACGGCAAACGGTGCGGAACTGGCCATTGAAGAAGCCAATCGCACTGCATTCAAGATCGACGGCAAACGCGTCGTGTTCCGGCTTGTGCGGATGGATGATCGCGGCGATCCGGAACGCGCGCAGCAAGTCGCCAAACTCCTGGTGCAAGCAGGAGTGGTTGGCGTGATCGGCAGTTCCAACAGCACCACCACCATTGCAGCGGCAAAAGTGTATGCGGCAGCCGGCATTGCCCAGATATCGCCTGCCGCAACATCGCGAAAATATCCGGAGCTCGGATATCGTTCGACATTTCGTACCGTGGGCGGCGACGATGAAGCGGCGCCCTATCTGGCGGATTACGTTGTCCATGATTTACACGCCAATCGCATCGCGGTCATCACCAATGGTTCAATATTCGGCGCCGGCATTGCTGCGCAATTTGCCAGTGTCGCCAAAAGCAATGGCGCCACGATCGTCTTCTATGAGACCGTCCCGCTGATGGAGGGCAATTTCGATAGTTTGCTCAAGCGCATCAAGGAACAGGACATCGACGTCATTTTCTTCTCGGGCTATTCGGCGCAATCCAGCGTCATCGCACAAGGCATGTTGCGTCTGGATGTGAAGGCCAGACTCGTGACGTCCATGATGGGCATCGTCGGCCAATCTTTCTTCGTCTCTGCCGGCACCGCCGGCAATGGCGTGTTTGCTCAGGAGCCCGGTTTGCCTTTTTCAAAAATGCCGGGCTGGAAGAAATTTGAGGCTGACTATACGCAGCGCTTCGGTCTCAACATGTACGGGCTGACGCCGTTTTCGTATGATGCGACTCAAGTCCTGATTGCGGCGGTGCGCCAGGCCAATTCGCTCAATACCGGAAGAATCGTGGAAACCCTGCATCAGATCAGGCACCGGGGTCTGACCGGCCTGATTTCATTCGATGCCAAGGGAAATCTGAAGCATCCCTCGTTCACGATCTACGAAGCGCAGAATCAAAAATGGATGGCACTGAAAAGCCACACGCTGCGTTGATGCTTCCGTCGCATGGCGGCTGCTTGTAAAGGCAATGTAACGGCGCTCTTTACATTCGGTCGCTGCGGCAATTTGTGCGCTAGCCTTGCGTTTTCATTGCACTGCTTGCCGGAGGATACGTGAAGCTGCATCGCCTGGGGCGGGGATTCACCCTCCCTCTTTTGTTATTGCTGTCGGCGTGCGCTTCCGGCGGCGCCATTCAGCAGCTCGACCGCGATACCTACATGGTCACCGGGCAGTCGCGCCTGAACGGCAACGACGGCGCCGCCGCCAGTGCTGCGCTCAGAGCGGATGCCTATTGCAAGGAGCGCGGCAAGCGCATGCAACTGACCAGCGCCGAAACGTCGGATGGGGTCTTCGGCGTGTGGCCGTCCAGGAGCGTGGTGATGTTCAAGTGCGTAGGCGGATAAGATTGCATCCGACGCGTCGCAATCCATGCAAAGCGCCTGCCGGCAAGGATTCCCGGGCGCGGTTAAAATAGCGGTCCCGATGCGTCCACAAGATGCACCGCCGGACCGGCATGACCGCATCCTATCCGCTGCAGCCGCCGAATCCTGTTTGTTTTCCTGATCATGTGTTCGTCTGCTCATCTGCTGATGACTGAATTCCCGTACCGAATTCCACATTGCGCGCAACCCGCGGAGATGTCGAAAAACAAAAACATACTCTCACTATTTCTCTCTTTTTCTCTTTTACTCCGCGCTTCTGTCCGAGCGCCTCAACGATTGTCTTATCATGCTTGCTAGCCTTACCCGCCTGTTTCCGCTGTGGGCGCTGTTGCTGTCCGCCGCCGCTTATTTCTCGCCATCCACCTTCACCCCGATCGGCCCGCACGTCACCGGCCTGCTGACGCTGATCATGCTGACCATGGGCGTCACGCTGACGCTGGACGATTTCAAACGCATCGTCAAACGTCCGGCGCCGGTTGCCGCCGGCATCGTGCTGCACTACCTTGTCATGCCGCTGGCTGCCTGGGTTATTGCCAAGCTGCTGCGCATGCCGCCTGACCTGACTGCCGGCATGGTGCTGGTCGGCAGCGTCGCCAGCGGCACGGCGTCCAACGTCATGATCTACCTGTCGCGCGGCGACGTCGCCCTGTCGGTGACGATCTCGACCCTGTCGGCGCTGGTGAGCGTGTTCGCCACGCCGCTGCTGACCGAGCTGTATGTCGATGCCTCGATCCACTTCGACGCGCATGCGATGCTGATGAGCATCGTGCAGATTGTGGTGGTGCCTATCGTCGTCGGCGTCGTGCTGAACCTGTTCGCGGGGAAGCTGATCCGCCGTATCGAGCCTTACCTGTCGCTGGTGTCGATGGTTGCGATCCTGCTGATCATTGCCGCCGTGGTCGGCGGCAGCCAGGCCAGCATCGCTTCGGTCGGGCTGGTGGTGCTGGTCGGCGTCATCCTGCACAATGCCCTGGGTTTGCTGGGTGGTTACTGGGGCGGTCGCCTGCTCGGGTTCGACGAAGCCATCTGCCGCACGCTGGCGATCGAAGTCGGCATGCAGAACTCCGGCCTGGCCGCTGCGCTGGGCAAGCTCTACTTCACGCCGCTGGCGGCATTGCCGGGCGCGCTGTTCTCGGTCTGGCACAATCTGTCGGGTTCGATGCTGGCCGGCTACTGGCGCGGTCGCCCGCCGAAAGACCAGGCTTGATCAGGTTCTCGGCATGAATGAAAAAAGCGGACTCCGGGCCGCTTTTTTCATGTCCGGCGCCGGTATTTATCGTGCATCATGCGAGGCATCGTTTGTGCAGAAAAAGGAAGATCGATCATGAAGAAACGACAATTTCTCGCCGCCGGCCTGCTTGGCATGAGCGGCGTCGCCGTCGCGGCAAACAAGAAGATGCAGGCCGCCTGTGCCGGCGGCAAAGAGTCCGGCCCGGTGCTGCTGACCGTCACCGGCGCCATCGGCGCAGGCAATCGCGGCGCGCTCGATCCGGCGCTGGATCAGATGATGGCCAAGCAGAAGCTGCAATTCAACCGCGCCCACACTTTCGACTTTGCATCCTTGAGCGCCTTGCCGCAAACCACCATCAAGCCCACGCTGGAATACGACAGCAAGCAGCACGTGCTGAGCGGTCCTCTGCTGACTGACGTCGTCAATGCCGCCGGCGCCGGCGCGGGCAGCGACGTGCTGCTGCGCGCCGTCGACGGCTATGCCGTGCAGGTGGCGCTGGCCGAGATCCGCAAGTACCGCTTCATCGTCGCCACGCATCTCGACGGCAAGCCGATTCCGCTGGGCGGGCTCGGTCCCTTGTGGGCGGTATACGACGCCGACAGTTTCCCGGACATCATGGAGAAGCCGATCAGCGCACGTTTTGCGCTGTGCCCGTGGGGCATGTATCACATCGAAGTGAAGGTGTAGATCTGATCACGCCGGGCGGCATGCGCGGATCATGCCGGCTCAGATATGCATCGCCGCCAGCGTGCCCAGGATCACGCTGGCGCCCGCGGCGGTGTAGGAAATACGCTTGAGCCAGTTCTTGCGGGTGAGCAGCGTGATGGCCGCCAGAGAGATGGCGATCTGGATCGCCGTCATGGACTGCGCCCAGCGGTGGTGCTGGTGCAGTTTGACTTCGGACAGCTCGTCCCATTCCTTGGATTGTTCTTCCAGCTTTTCGGCGGCCTTGCGGATGTCTTCCTTTTCCGACTTGTAGCGTTCCGCCGCAGCCGTGTATTTCGCCGCGTCGACGCCGGGAATGGTCGCGGCCAGTTCGGCCAGGTTCTGGCGGCTGGATTTGGCCTGGTAGTAATTCCACTGGTTGGCCGCTTCGGTCTTCTTGATGGCGGCGTTGTTCTTGTTCATGGCGGCGGCGCTCTCGGTGGAGCCGGCCTGGTAGCTGAATAGCGCGCCGATGGTCGCCATGATCGCGGTCATGACGGCGATCTTGCCGGCAAAGTTGTCGCCGCTGCCGTGGGCGTGTTCAGTAACGTGTTCCAGATGATGTTCGTGCGGACTTGGGACTTCGAATTCTTCAGCCATGCGAGTGCTCTTTATAGATTTATCGTGATGGAGTTATCCGGTGTTGCCGCCGGGAACCTGCGCAACCCTCCTTGCGCATGCCATTAATGCGCAAGCAAGGGCCTCAGTTGACGTGGCGCTCGCTCATTGCTCGCATTTATCTGCACCGCGTAGGCAGCCGGGGTTTGTTACCATAGCTGCTTTCCCGTAAAACCTCGCCAAATCCGTCGAAAACCATTCCCATGAGCAAATTCTGGAGCCCCATCGTCAGCCGCCTGACGCCTTATACCCCCGGCGAACAGCCCAAGATCAGCAAGCTGGTCAAGCTCAACACCAACGAAAACCCCTACGGCCCGTCGCCCAAGGCGATTGCCGCGATGGCCCAGGAAGTCGGCGACAACCTGCGTCTGTACCCGAATCCCGACGCCGAGCCGCTGAAGCTGGCGATCGCCAAACGCCACGGCTTGTCGCCGGCGCAAGTGTTCGTCGGCAACGGTTCCGACGAAGTGCTGGCGCATGCCTTCCAGGCCCTGCTCAAGCACGGCGCGCCGATCCTGTTCCCGGACATCACCTACAGTTTCTACCCGACCTACGCCGGCCTGTATGAAGTGGCTTATCGCGCGGTGCCGCTGGCGGACGACTTCTCGATTCGCGTCGACGACTACCTCGGCCACGGCGACGCCATCGGCGGCATCATCTTCCCCAATCCGAACGCGCCGACCGGCTGCCTGCTCGCGCTGGATGCCATCGAGCGCATGCTGGCGGGCAATCCGGACCGCGTGGTGATCGTCGATGAGGCGTATATCGATTTCGGCGGCGACAGCGCCATCAGCCTGGTGGCGCGCCATCCTAACCTGCTGGTGGTGCAGACGCTGTCGAAGTCGCGCTCGCTGGCCGGCTTGCGCGTCGGTTTTGCGGTCGGTCACGCCGATCTGATCAGCGCGCTGGAACGTGTCAAGAACAGTTTCAATTCCTATCCGCTGGATCGCATCGCGATTGCCGGCGCGACAGCGGCAATCGAAGACGACGAGCATTTCGACACCACCCGCAAGGCGGTCATCGCCAGCCGCGGCAAGATGGTGGCGGATCTGACGGCGCTGGGTTTCGAGGTATTGCCGTCGGCGGCCAACTTCGTGTTTGCGCGCCATCCGCAGCATGACGCGGCAGGACTGGCGGCATCGCTGCGCGGCGACGGCATCATCGTGCGCCATTTCACCAGCGCGCGCATCAATCAGTTTCTGCGCATTACCGTCGGCACCGACGAGGCATGCCGGACGCTGATCACGTCATTGCGCAAGCATCTGGCTTAATTTTCCTTAGTTCGACGACAGGGGACGCTGGCGCCATGCCAGCAGCGCCCCGATCAGCAAGGCCGCGGCAGAGAACATCAGGCCTTGCTGCAAGCCGCCGCTGCGGTCGGCGATCCAGCCGACGATGCTCGGCCCGACGATCTGCCCGGCCGCAAACACGATCGTGAAGGCGCTGATGCCGACCGACCAGCTGGCCGGCGGCAGGTTGTGCCGGACCAGCGCCGTGGTCGATGCGACTGCGGAGAGAAACACGCCGCCGAACATCAATCCCGAGATGAACACCGCCACCGGCTGGGCGGTCACCGCCGGCAGCAGCGTGGCGATACTCAGCAGGGTGTTGAGTATCGCCAGCGATTCGCCGCCCCTGAACTTGTCCAGCATGCCGGCCCACAGCCGCGACGACGCCACCACCGCGACACCCAGCAGCGTATAAAACAGCGTGATCATCGTGGCCGACATGCCTTGCTCTTTCAGCAGCGCGATGACGAAGGTCATGTAGCCGATATAGCCAAGCCCGAACATGAAATATCCGCTCAGGCCGAAACCCAGGCTGCGATAGCGAACGCGTCCCGCACCGCGCGCCTGTTGCGGCAGGTCGGGAATGCGCAGCGCCGGAGGCGCCATGAAGGCGGTGGCGATCAGGCTCAGGATGCCCATCGCCAGCCACGCCCATTGCCAGCTGTGCGCCACGCCATAAGCGTTTGCGGCGGCGATCGTCAGCGGCACCAGCCACGCCGAAATCACAATGCCAATGCCGCTGCCGCCATAGAACACGCCCAGCAGAAATCCGGCGCGTTGTGGATGCAGCGCCGCCAGACGGGTCACCAGGATGCCGCCGGCAATAAAGATAAACGCGCTGACCGCGCCGGTCACGACGCGCAGCAACAGCAGGCTTGCGGTGTCGACGAAGAGTCCCGACAGGATGATGAAGAACGCCGTCGCCAGCGCGCCGCCGATCAGCATTTTGTGCATGCCGAAGCGGCGCGCCAGCGCCGGCGTGGCGAGCGCGCCGAGCAGGTAGCCGAGCGCATTGCCGGTGTTCATGCCGCCGGCGATCAGGTAGGGCCAGCCGAGATCGGTACGCATCGGCGACAGCAGCAGTGCGTAAGAGAAACGCGCCACGCCGAGCGCGATGGCGGTGCCCAGCGACAAGGCCAGCGCGGTCAGCAGCGGATGGCGCATGATGAAATCGTGATGCGTCGGGGAAGTGCGCGCCGGATCGGAGGCGGCAGTCGGATCGTGCATGGCTTGTCTCTTGAGCGTCGACGGCTGCTTGCCGTCTGGTTTTTATGATGCGCCGGGGCAGTTGCTGCTGACCGCCGCGCTGCTCAGAGTGTAGCGGATTGCACAGATTCTTGTTGCCAGGCCGTCGCGCCGTCGTCGCCGCTCAATTGCAGGCAGGCGTCGACCGCGAGCGGGTCGAGGCGCGTGCCGCGCAGGCGGCGGATTTCCGTCAATGCCGCTTCCAGGCCGAGACTCTTGCGATAGGGCCGGTCTTCCGACATCGATTCGACGATGTCCGCCACGGTCAGGATGCGCGACTCCAGCCGGATCTGCTCGCCGCGCAAGCCGCGCGGATAACCGGAACCGTCGAGGTATTCGTGATGGGTGTAGACGATTTCCGCCACCGGCAGCGTGAAGGCGATGCGGTTCAATACGTCGTAACTGGCCTGCGCATGGGTCTTGATCAGGGCGAATTCTGCATCGCTGAGCTTGCCGGGTTTGTTGAGGATCTCCAGCGGAATGTTGACCTTGCCGATGTCGTGCACGCGTGCGGCCAGGTAGAGCGTTTCCAGTTGCGTGTCGTTCAGCCGCAGTTGCCGGCCGATGCGCAGCGCCAGGTTGGCGACACGGCTTTCGTGTTCCGGCGTGTAATCGTCGATCAGGTGTTGCAGTGCGAGCAGCGCATCGATGGCTTGTCGTTCAAGCGTCAGCGTGGAGAGAGAGGGCGGTTCGGTAGGGGCGGTCAGGTCAGTCATGCAAGAAACGGAACAGCACCGGGAGCAGCAAGTAACAGCGGGCGAAAAAACAGGCGGGCAGAACAGGCAGAGCGGGCGCGATGAAAAAACATCATCGGAATCGTATGAAATCGCAGGGAATGCACAGAATGCAAAAGCGATATCGGCGGATGCGAGATAATGGCGGCTGACCGAAGTTTATTCCTCTCTTGATTGCATGACAACCGACCTGACTGAAAGTCTCGGCGCTTCGGCGTTGCGCGTGCGATGGCGGCAGATCGCCATTCCATTTCTCTTTTTCCTGCTGGGCTTGCTGTACGCCAGTTGGGCCGCGCGTATTCCATCGATTCGCGACAACCTGCAGCTGGATGCCGCGACCTTGAGTCTGGTGTTGCTGTGCGGCGGCATCGGCGCGGTCGGTTCGTTTCCGCTGGCGGCGTGGCTCAATGCGCACTACGGTGCGCGCCGCACGGCATGGTACGCGGGACTGATGCTGTTGCTGTCGCTGCCGGCCATCGGCTGCGCGCCGGGCCTGCCGGTGCTGATGCTGTTCAGCATGGTGTACGGCGCGGCGTCCAGCTGCTTCGACGTCGCCATCAATGCGCTGGGCGCCGTGGCCGAGAAAAAGGCCGGACGCTCCATCATGTCTTTGCTGCATGCATGGTTTTGCGTCGGCACCTTCAGCGGCGCCTTGCTGGGCAGCGCGGTGGCATCGTTCGAGATCGCGCCGATATGGCATTTCCTGGCGCTGAGCCTGGCCTTCCTCTTGCCGCTGCGCTGGGGCTACAAGTCCTTGCCCAATGACCGGCCGGAGCCGAGTGCCGATCGCAAGATTTTCGCCATACCGCACGGCCATCTGGTGGCGCTGGGCCTGATCGGTTTTTGCGGCGCCATTGTCGAGGGATCGATTGCCGACTGGAGCGGTCTGTACATGAAGGATCATATGGGCGCGGGCGACGGCGGCGCACCGCTGGCGTATGCGGCTTTCGCCGGCATGATGCTGCTGGCGCGGCTGGTCGGCGATCGCCTCAAGGAACGTTGGGGCGCGCGCAAGGTGGTCGGCTTCGGTTCGCTGCTGGCCAGCGTCGGCGTGTTTGTTGCAGTGGCGGCGCCGGCCATCCCGCTGGCGATTTTCGGTTTTGCGATTGCCGGCACCGGCGTGGCGATGGTGTTTCCGTTCGTGTTCAGCGCGGCCGGCAGGCATGGCGCGATTGCCTTGGCGGGTGTGGCGACGCTGGGCTACAGCGGCAGTCTGATCGGCCCGCCGGTGGTGGGTTTTCTGGCGCATGGCTTCGGCTTGCAGGCAGGCCTGGCGTTTATCGGCGTGTTGTGTCTTGCCGTGGCGCTGGCTGCCAGCCGTGCAAAATGGTTGGAATGAATTTTAAAGGAGTGCAGGCATGAAACGATCTCTGGCAATCATCGCGGTAACGCTGGCTTCATTGACGTTGGCGGCATGTGCAACATCGTCGGCGACGACGGGCGCCGGCCTGACCGCCTCGCAATGGGAACTGACCAGCTGGCCCGGTCACGAGATCCCGCATGGCGACAACGGCGAGCCGGTGATCCTCAGCTTCCAGGACAACGGCAAGGAAGCCAGTGTCAGCGGCCGCGCCTGGTGCAACCGGTTCAACGCGCCCTATGTGCTGCGCGAAGGCAGCCGCCTGACCATCGGCCACGCTGCGGCGACGCGCATGGCCTGCATGGGCAAGGCGATGGAGTTTGAATCGGCCTTCCTCGACAAGCTGCAAGCGCTGGATCGCTACAAGATCGACGGCAAGACGCTGCAATTGTTTGCGGTCGACGGCGAAGTGATGACGCTGCAGGCACGCGACAAAGAAGCCGGCGCCGCTGCCGTCGGTAACAAGTAATCCCCTCGAACAAGGAAAGAGAAAAAGAACATGCGCGATCTGGTTTTTTTGCCCGGCTTCATGTTGAACGAAGCGCTGTGGGACGACATGCGTACCGATCTTGCCACGCTGGGCAATCTGCATTTCGGTAATCTGGGGCTGGATGATTCCATCTCCGCGATGGCCGATCGCGTCTTGTCGACGGCGCCGGAGAAGTTCGTGCTGTTCGGTTTTTCGATGGGCGGTTTCGTGGCGCAGGCGATTGCCTTGAAAGCGCCCGGGCGCGTACTCGGCCTGGGTTTGCTGAATACCTCTTCGCGTCCGCAAAGCGAGAAGGAATCGGCCGGCACCCTGGCGCAGATCGCACTGGCGGAAAAGACGCCGTTCAAAGGCTTGACCTCGCGCGCGCTGGCGTCCTCGCTGCATCCGGATCGCGCCACGGATCCGCGCCTGTTGCAACGTTTGCAAGCCATGGCGCTGGCCAACGGCAAGAAAGTTTTCCTGCGCCAACTGTCGACGCTGCGCGACGGCAGCTACGCCGACCTGCATCGCATCGCCTGCCCGACGCTGATCGTGGCGAGCGATGCCGATCGTTTGCGTACGGTGGAAGAGTCGGAAGAAATGGCGCAGCGGATTCCGGCGGCGCGCTTCGACATCGTCAGCGATTGCGGCCACATGACGCCGATGGAAAAACCGCAGGAGTTGTTCCGCATCATCCGCGACTGGCTTGCAGATTCGCAGTTGTAAGGCGCCAATGCAATACGCCGCTCGGAAGCGGCGTATTGCTGCGATCGCATGAAGATGAACGAGCGGGTTTTTCCGGCCCCTGTCTTCATCGATGCGATGCGAGTGTCACTAGCTGGTCTCTTGATTTTCTGTCAATGCGCGCTGTTCCCGCGCGGCTCCGGCATACCTCTGAATCAAACTTGATCGCACTTCCGCTTGAGAGCGGATTCAGTGCGCGAACTCAGTGCGACTTGTCGTAAGGATCATCCTTGCGCGGCGCTTCGCTGGCGCGTTTGCCGGCGCCCTTGTTGATCTCGTCGAGTCCGCCGCTGCCGCGCAGATCGGTGTCCACCTGGCCTTCACGGATGTCCTGATAGGCACGGCGCATCTCCTTCTGATCGACGTCGCTGCGCTGGCTGTCGCCGGACTGGTCATGCTCATGGGGGAGACGGGCTTTGTTTTCCGGTTTTGGATGGCGGTCTTTTCTGGTGCGGAGAAAGCTGGTCATAAAAATCCTCACGTGTATGGTGTCTGAAGCTGTACGACATACAAGCGGGAAAGAAGTGCCGAAGAAGTGAAGTTAGTTACAAAGTCATTTGCAAGCGATGAGCTTGTCCGACAGAAGCTGTCTGTCGGAGTCGTGCCGGCGGGATCCCGGGACGGCCCGTAAAGCCGCGCCGGTACTTGCTTTGCCGACGATGCGCCATATCGTCGGCAGCCGTTCAAATAGCCAGGCGTTGACGCGCTGCAGCGTATTCTTTTTCCAGGCGATCCACCATTTCAGCGACCGTCGGCACGTCGTCCATCAGGCCCACCGCCTGGCCTGCGCCCCAGATGTCGCGCCATGCCTTGGCCTTGGTGTCGCCGCCGGAGCCGAAATTCATCTTGGTCTTGTCCGCTTCCGGCAGGTTGTCGGGATCGAGCCCGGCATTGATGATGGACTTCTTCAGGTAGTTGCCGTGCACGCCGGTGAACAGGTTGGTATAGACCACATCGGCGGCAGTCGAGTCGACGATGGCCTGGCGATATTCGTCGGTGACGTTGGCTTCCCTGGTCGCCAGCCAGCGCGAACCGATGTAAGCCAGGTCGGCGCCCATGGCCTGCGCCGACAGGACGGCGTCGCCCGTGGCGATTGCGCCCGACAGGATCAGCGGACCCTTGAAGAACTTGCGCACTTCGCCCACCAGCGCGAACGGCGACAGCGCGCCCGCATGGCCGCCGGCGCCGGCCGCCACCAGGATCAGACCGTCGACGCCGGCCTCCAGCGCCTTCTGCGCATGGCGGATCGAAATCACGTCGTGCAGCACGATGCCGCCGTAGCTGTGGATGGCGTCCAGCATTTCCTTCGGCGGCGCGCGCAGGCTGGAGATGATGATAGGCACGCGATGCTTCACGCAGACTTCCACGTCATGGGCGAGGCGGTCGTTGGACTGATGCACGATCTGGTTGACGGCGATCGGGCCGATGACGGCGTCGGGATGGGCGGCCTGGTAGTCCGCCAGTTCCGTCTGCAACTGCGTCAGCCAGACGTCGAGCTGCTCCGCCGGACGCGCGTTGAGCGCAGGAAAGGAGCCGACGATGCCCGCCTTGCATTGGGCCGCCACCAGCGCAGGGCTGCTGGCGATGAACATCGGCGAAGCAATCACGGGCAAACGAAGGTTTTGCAGAATGGCAGGGAGGGCGGGATTGGGCATGGCGGCGTCTCATCGTTGTAGGTAATCCGAAGATTATAGGATAAAAATATTACGATCGTGCTTTTTTGTGTTGTTGCATCAAATGTTTTTTGCTTTTGACCGATCTTTTCATTTTGCAAATATGCTATTTTTTCCATGAATCAGTGATAAATATGCGGAGCAGGTTCCAGGCATGGGTTTTGCATCCGCTCCCGCATACCAATCCTGGTTTGTCGAAGGTGATATCTTTCCGAGGGGGATATATGAATACCTATCTGATTATCGCCGCCATCGCAGGCGGACTGATCGGCGCTGCTGTGCTCCACAGCCGTCACTTGCAGGCGCGCCTGCGGCACGTGCGGACACGTAGCCGATATACGCACTGACGTACTGAGATACACTGAACCTACAATAAAACAGCACAGCAGCCGTTGCGCGGCGCCGCCTTCGAGCGGCGCCTTGTCGTCTCTGATGCCGTACTTCCTCGCCCGAAATAATTTTTCTTTGTATCAATCAAGGAGGATTAGCCATGGGCAAACTATTTACACTGAAGCGCAGTTTTTTGATGTTTTTTGCAGTGCTGGCGGCATTGTCCTTATTGATGTTCGGCGCCCTGCAATTGATTCTGGACGCGCAGCACGAAATCGAGCGGTCCGGCGACGCACGTTATGCATCCTACAAACTAGCCAATGAGGTCAGGAGCAACTCCGAACATCTCACTGAATCCGTACGCAGCTATGTCGTGACCGGCGATCCGAAGTACGAGACGATCTACTGGGACATCGTCGCCGTCAGCACCGGCAAGAAGCCGCGCCCCGACGGCAGCACGGCATCCATCATCGACCTGATGAAGCAGGCCGGCTTCACCGACCAGGAATTCGCCAGGCTCAATGAAGCGCAGTCGCTGTCCACTGCACTGATCAAGACCGAAGACATCGCCATGCACATGATCAAAGGCGAATACGATGACGGCACCGGCAAGTTCACCAAAAAAGACACTCCCGACCTGGAAAAGGCGCGCAAGCTGGTACATGACGACGTGTACGAAAAAAATGCCGCCGCCATCATGCGTCCGATCAACGAATTCGAGAAGCTGATGGACCAGCGTACCGGCGCGGAACAGGACAAGGCGCGCCGCGACGGCGCCAGGGCTTATGTCGTCGCGATGATCATGCTCGGCCTGATGGTGATCATTTCGGTCGCCGTGCTGTATGCCCTCTACGTGCTGATCAAGAAGCAGCTTGACCACGGTCTGGTCGCTGCCGAAAAACTGGCCACCGGCGACCTGACGGCCACACTTCAGGTGGAGCGCGACGACGAGATCGGGCGCCTGATGGCTGCCATCAACGGCATCGGACAGGGCCTGGCGAGCGTGGTCGGCAACGTGCGCAGCGGGACCGAAACCATCAACGTCGCCTCGCGCGAAATCGCCATCGGCAACGCCGACTTGTCCAGCCGCACCGAGTCGCAGGCATCCAGTCTCGAAGAAACCGCCAGCTCGATGGAAGAGCTGACCTCCACCGTACGGCAAAACGCCGACAACGCGCGCCAGGCCAACTCGCTGGTGACCTCGGCTTCCGAACTGGCGGTCAAGGGCGGCGAGGTCGTCGGCAACGTGGTGCACACCATGGGGTCGATCAAAGAGAGTTCGAGCAAGATCGTCGACATTATCAGCGTGATCGACGGCATCGCCTTCCAGACCAATATTCTCGCCTTGAACGCTGCCGTGGAAGCTGCGCGCGCCGGCGAACAAGGCCGCGGCTTTGCCGTAGTGGCCTCGGAAGTGCGCAGCCTGGCGCAACGCTCGGCCACCGCCGCCAAAGAGATCAAGCAGCTCATCAGCGACTCGGTCGGCAAGGTCGACGCCGGCGGCAAGCTGGTCGACGAAGCCGGCGCGACCATGGGCGAAATCGTGACCTCGGTCAAGCACGTGGCCGACATCATGGGTGAAATTACGGCGGCAAGCCAGGAGCAGAGCACCGGCATCGAGGAAGTCAATCGCGCCATCACGCAGATGGACGAGATCACGCAACAGAACGCCGCGCTGGTGGAGCAGGCCGCTGCTGCGGCCGAGAGCCTGCAGGAGCAAGCCGACCTGCTGACACAGGCGGTCAGCGTCTTCAAGCTGTCCGCCGGCGAGCAGCCCGGCGTGCAGGCGACGACGGCGACCGCTGCCGCCCCACGGCGTCCGCTCGTTGCCAAAGTCGCACCGGTGCAGCGAACAGTCGCACGGACGCCGGCAACCCCGGTCAAATCAGTGGCGCTACCGGCCGCGCCTGCCGCCAGCAAGACAGTCAAGCCGGCGTCGGGCGACGATGCGTCGTGGGAAGAGTTCTGAGGTCTGCACATGAAAAAGGCCTGTCCGTATTACCGGGCAGGCCTTTGGCATTCGCCGGGATGGCGGCAATGCCGTTTCTTTCAATGTCGCTTGCAATGTCGCTTGCACTATTCCTTGCACTATTCCTTGCGCTATCCTTTGCGTTTCGCCGCAATCGCATTCCCTGCGCGGCTCACCGCCTTGCGGCCCAGATGTTCTGAAATGAACTGGCCGGCGTCGACGACGATATCCAGATCGATGCCGGTTTCAATTCCCAGTCCCTGCATCATGTACAGCACATCTTCCGAGGCCACGTTGCCGGTGGCTCCCTTGGCGTAAGGGCAGCCGCCCAGGCCGGCCACCGAGGAGTGATAAATCGTAATGCCGACTTCCAGGCTGGCGTAGATGTTGGCAAGCGCCTGGCCGTAGGTGTCGTGGAAATGCCCGGACAAACCATCGATGTTGAATTCGCGGATCGCCGCCTGCATCACCGGCGCCACCTTGTTGGGGGTAGCCACGCCGATGGTGTCGGCGATGTCGATCTCGTCGCAGCCCAGATCGCGGAAGCGGCCGACCACGTCCGAAACGGACGACAGCGGCACCTCGCCCTGATACGGGCAACCGAAGGCGCAGCTGATCGCGGCGCGCAGGCGGATCTTGTGTTCCTTGGCGGCCTGCGCGACTTCGCGGAAGCGCTCGATCGATTCCGCAATCGAGCAGTTGATGTTCTTTTGCGAGAAGGCCTCCGACGCCGCGCCGAAGATCACGACTTCGTCGACGCCGGCTGCCAGCGCTGCTTCAAAGCCCTTCATGTTGGGCGTCAGCGCCGAATAGATCACTCCGGGTTTGCGCGTGATGCCTTGTATGACTTCGCTCGACGTCGCCATTTGCGGCACCCATTTCGGCGAGACGAAGGAGGCGGCCTCGACATTGACGAAGCCGGCCGAGGTCAAGCGATTCACCAGCTCGATCTTGACCTCGGCGGAGATGGTTTCCTTCTCGTTTTGCAAGCCGTCGCGCGGACCGACTTCAACGATTTTGACTTTCTTGGGCAAGCTCATGGGGTGTCTCCTCTGCCTTGGCGGCGATGCATTTGAATATGGTTTTGATGATATCAGCTTGCCTGCGGCATGCTCCCGGCCGGCGCCAGCGCCACATCCGCCACCGGCGCACCGGTCATCGCCTGCAATTGCTGTGCGGTCAGGTTGAAGACGGCATGCGGATGTCCCGCCGCCGCCCACACGCTGTCGTAACGGAACAGATCCTGATCCAGCAGCATCACCGGCTTGACGGCATGGCCGATCGGGCAGACGCCGCCGATCACATAACCGGTTTTCTCGCGCACGAATTTGGCGTCGGCCTTGCCGAGTGCGCCGACCTGCGCCGCTACCTTGGCTTCATCGACGCGATTGCTGCCGCTGGCGATCACCAGCACCGGCGCATCGTCGGACAGGCGGCGGAAGATGATGGACTTGGCGATCTCCGCCACGCTGCAGCCGAGGCCGGCCGCCGCTTCGGCCGATGTCCGTCCTGCGCTGGGCAGCATGACCACCGGCTTGTCGTGTTTCAGTTCGACCAGAAGATCCGCCACGCGTTGCGCGGAATCGGGAAGGACGTCGGTTTGCTGTTCCATGCTCAATATCCTTTGCTGCGATCCACCAGCCCGACCACGCGTTCGCCGCGCTGCAGGGCAACGATCTTCTCCGCAATCTGCCGCGCCGCTTCACTGCGGATGGTCAGCGCAGAAATGTGCGGCGTGATCGCGATGCGCGGATCTTTCCAGAACGGATGCTGCGGCGGCAACGGTTCTTCCTGGAACACGTCCAGCGTGGCGCCGGCGATCCGGCCGCTCTCCAGCAGCGGCGGCAGATCGGCTTCAACCAGATGGCCGCCGCGCGCCAGGTTGACCAGATAGGCGCCGCGCGGCAGTTGCGACAAGGTCTCGCGATTGAGGATGCCGGCCGTGTCGGGCGTCAGCGGCAGCATGCAGATCAGCACGCGTGCGCCTTGCAGGAATTGGCTCAGCTGTTCGTTGCCGGCATACGCCTTCACACCCGGCAGCGTCTTCGGGCTGCGGCTCCAGCCGCTGACCTGAAAGCCAAAGTGCTGCAGGCTCTCGGTGATGCGTTGTCCCAGCACGCCCAGGCCCAGCACGCCGACGCCGAAGTCGCGGCGCTCGAAAGGCGGCAGCGGCTTCCATTCGCCACGGCGCGACAGTTGTTCATATTCATCGAGGCGGCGGTAGTAGCGCAGCACGGCGTGCGTGGCGAACTCCGCCATCTGTTCCGCCATGCCGCCGTCATCGATGCGGATCAGCGGCAGATTCTCCGGCACCACGTTCAGTTGCAGGATCGCATCCACGCCCGCGCCGAGGTTGAAGACGGCTTTCAGTTCGGGATGGCCTTGCAGCATCTCGAACGGCGGTTTCCACACGATGGCGTAATCGGCCGGCGCGGTGTCGCCGGATTGCCAGAGACGAATTTCGGCATGCGGCATGGCGGAACGGAGAGCGTGCAGCCAGGCGTCCTGGCTGGCGGTATCGGCGGTCTGAAACAGGATGCGCATCGCGTCGGAGAGAATAGTGGAGTAAGCCGCTGATTTTACCCGCAACGCATCATCGTTGCCGTCAGCCGGCATTGTGCAGCAGGACGCCGTCGCTGCTTGCTGCGCCCGCTTTGATCAGCTGTGCGCTCGCCCACTCTGCCAGCGCTTCGTCGCTGAGCCGGAAGTAGCGACGATTGCAGCGCGCCAGCAGAGGAATATCGGCCATCATCAATGCGACGTCCCGCAAGGGAATCGCCTGTCTTTCCAGCAGCAAGAACTTGAGCATGACCTTGACGCTGTTCTGCGCATTGCGCAGGGGATCGGCCTGCAAATAGTCGAGACGCGAATAAGCCGTCGCCAGCGCCTGCTTCACTTCCGTGAACGGCGCACCGTGACCGGGAATCACCACACGGACGTCGAGTCCGGCAATCAGGTCCAGTGTCGCGCGCGCTTCGGCAAAGCCCGACTCGCCGTCCAGTTCGGGAAAGATCACGCCGAAGCCGTTCTGCCACAAGGCATCGGCAGAGATCAGAATCCCTTCCTGCGCGCAATAAAGGATCAGCGAATGCGGATCGTGGCCGGGCGCGGCGAGCGCGGTCCATTCCAGATCGCCGAGCAGCAGCGTGTCGCCGTCCCGCAAGGTGTCGTCGAAGGCAAAGCGCGGACATTGCTGGCCGGTTGCGCGATAGCTCAGCGCCTCCTCATCCCAGCGCGCCACCTTGCTGGCCTCGGCATGCGGGATCGTCGTTCGGCAGCCATAGCGCGCCTGCAAGGCGGCATTGCCGCCGCAATGGTCGGAATGCAGATGTGTGTTGATCACGCGATGGAGTTGCGGCGCATAGTCTCGTTCGTTGAGCACATGTGCGACCAGCGCCAGGGTTTGCTCCGCGTGCGTGACATAACCGGTGTCGACCAGCGCGGTTTCTTCGGCGCCGAGAAACAAGACGTTGTTGGAAGACAGCCAGCCGCGCTCCAGCACATACACGCTGGACGGCAGGCCGTAGGGATGGGTGCGCATCGGCGTCGGATCAGCCCGGCGTGAACGCCAGCAATTGCGCGCCTTCCGTCACCTGATCGCCGACCAGGTACAGCAGCTCGTCGATCACGCCATCGGCCGGCGCGGCAATCGTATGTTCCATCTTCATTGCTTCCATGATCAGCAGCGGCGCGCCCTTGGTGACGCTATGGCCTTTCTCGACCAGCACGGCAACAATCTTGCCCGGCATCGGCGCCGTCAACCGGCCGCCTTCGCTTTCGCTGTGGCCGGCGTGCGCGAGCGGATCATCCCAGGTCAGCACGGCATGGCGGCCCTGCTGGAAGACGTGGAAGGCATCGCCGTCGCGCACCACATTGCCTGCCAGTGCGGAATCGTCCAGCGTGATGCGAAGGTCGGTCTCTCCCTGCCGGTCAAAGCGCAGCGTGTGCAGCACGCCGTCGCGATGCAGCACCCATTGCCGCTCGCTGCGGTATTCGATACGGACCTGATACACGCCCGCCTCGTCGGCAAACTGCAAGGTGCGCAGCAGGCTGCCGTTCATGCGCCAGCCGCTGGTGTGCGCCCAGGGATTATTGGTCTCGACGACGCGTTCCGCTTCCTGCGACAGCAGCAGCGAGGCCGCCATTGCCAGTGTGGCCGTGGACGCCGGTTGCAGGGCCGGAAACAGCGCATCATGGTTGCGCTCGATCAGTCCGGTATCGAGATCCGCAGCAGAGAACGCCTGTCCGGCAATCAGCCGCTGCAGGAAGCCGATATTGGTGGCGAGCCCGACGATGCGGTACTGCGCCAGCGCCGCTGCCATATTCGCCAGTGCAGCATCGCGATCCTTGCCCCAGACGATCAGCTTGGCGATCATCGGGTCATAGAACGGCGAAATCGCATCGCCTTCGCGCACGCCGGAATCGATGCGCACCGCCGCCGGTGTCTGGACATGGCTGTCGACGCGGAAATGCACCGCAGGCGGCGTATGCAGGTAGCGCAGCGTGCCTATCGACGGCAGGAAACCCTTCTCCGGATTCTCGGCATAGATGCGCGCTTCAATGGCATGGCCGTTGAGCTGCAATTGTTCCTGGCGCAAGGGCAGATGTTCGCCGAAGGCCACGCGCAATTGCCATTCCACCAGATCGAGGCCGGTGATCATTTCGGTCACGGGATGCTCGACCTGCAGGCGCGTGTTCATCTCCATGAAGTAGAACGAGCCGTCCTGATTTGCAATGAACTCGACTGTGCCGGCGCCGACATAGCCGACTGCTTTCGCAGCGGCAACCGCCGCTTCACCCATGGCGCGGCGACGCTCTTCACTCATGCCAGGTGCGGGGGCTTCTTCCAATACTTTCTGATGGCGGCGCTGCACCGAGCAATCTCGTTCAAACAGGTAAACGCATTCGCCATGGCTGTCGGCGAACACCTGGATCTCGATATGGCGCGGGCGCGTCAGGTAGCGCTCCACCAGCACCTTGTCGTCGCCGAAACTGTTGATCGCTTCGCGCTTGCACGATGCCAGCGCGGCCTTGAAGTCTTCCGATTTCTCGACAATGCGCATGCCCTTGCCGCCGCCGCCCGCGCTCGCCTTGAGCAACACCGGATAGCTGATGCGGTCGGCTTCCTGCTGCAGGAAGTCGGCCTCCTGATTGTCGCCGTGATAGCCGGGCACCAGTGGCACCTTGGCTTTTTCCATCAAGGCCTTGGCGGCCGACTTCGATCCCATCGCATGGATGGCCGATGCCGGCGGACCGATGAAGACCAGCCCCGCCCGGGCGCAGGCTTCGGCAAAACCGGCATTCTCCGACAGGAAGCCGTAGCCGGGATGGATCGCCTGCGCGCCGGTCGCCAGCGCCACGGCGATGATCTTGTCGCCCAGCAGATAGCTTTCCTTGGCCGGCGCCGGGCCGATCAGCACGGCTTCGTCGCAGGCCGCGACATGCTTGGCCTGCGCGTCGGCTTCCGAATACACGGCGACGGTCTTGATGCCGAGCTTGCGCGCGGTCTCCGCCACGCGGCAAGCGATTTCGCCGCGATTGGCGATCAGGATTTTGCTGAACATCTTGTCTCCTCGTTGAGCCTGCGGCTCACTGGTGTTATTTGCGTACGAACCGTTACTGGACTTGCTGCGGCAATCCCAGTTTCTTCAGAAATTGCTGAACTTCGCCTATCCACGCCGGGACATCGTTATTGCGGCTATACACATAGCCGTGACCGTCATCCCGATAGGGCGGCGCCGCGACGAAGCGCACGTCGACGCCTTTTTCCCGATAGGCGGCATAAAATTTCCGCGCCATCGCCGGGCCGAAGAAATGGTCGTTCTCGGAGTAGAACCACAGCATCGGCATGTGTGTGCCGGCAGCGTAGCGGGAGAAGCTCTTGATCAGGTTCGGCTCGCCGCAGACATGCTCGGCGCTGCGAGAACCGCGGCCGGCGGCGAAGATGACGGCGCCCAGTACGCCGGGAGGATTCTGGCTGGACAAGGCCAGCGATGCGAAGCCGCCCGCCGAATGGCCGAGCAGGACGATCTTGTCGCCGTCGACATAGCTGCGCGCTTTCTCGTAACTGATCGCGGCGGCAATGTCCTTGGCGCCTTCCCGCCCGGCATCGTAGTAGGCCGGGTTATCGCAGCTGAAAAAATCCTCGGCCCAGTTGCCGCCCGACTTCCCGTAACCGCGCCGCATCGGCGTGATCACCACGAAGCCATGTTCCGCAAAATACCGGGCTTGCGCCTGGTAACCCGGCTTCATCCCGGGGCGGTCGACGCTGGAACGGGGCGAGCCGTGATTGATCACGAGCAGCGGGAACGGCCCGTTTCCTTCAGGTTTGTATTCGATGCCCGTCAACTGGATATCCGAACCCGGATTGCCGTTCTTCGCAATCGGAATGGCGATCGTCTGTTCCGTAATCGCTGCCGAGGCGGCGTCGGCCAGGCAACTTAACGCACTGACGAGCAATAGCAGGAAGTTTGATCTTTTCATGGATGGCGGCGTGCTGAAAAAGGAGAATCTGAATCAATCGCCAAGTGCGATGCGACTTCCGGAACGTACCGGACTTCGTCTCTGTTGCCGGTGCATTCAAGGCTGCACCGTGGGGCCTTATTTCTCTGCTTGTTGAGGCTGTTGCTGCTGAGGCGGCAGAGCGTCTTGCACGAATTCTTCGGCAGTCGGCACCACTGTTCCAGCGTTCTGGTTGATGGCGATCTCTGCCAGGACGTTCCTGCGCATGGTTTCCCGCGCAACGTTATCGCTTTGCCAGACCACATGGTCATCGATGGCGTAGGGATAGCAGGTCGACTGCGTTTTGGCCTCGCAAACGGCAAGTGCATTGGTCAGCGCATCCTTGCCGATCCGATAGGCCCAGGCGCCGCTGCGGGAGACAACATAGGCGCGCGGCTTCGGCCTGGTCAGGTATAGCGCGTAACTGTCCTTGGCGCGCTGGTCCACATAGGGAATCGCATCGGCGTTGTTCAGAGAGGCAAAGCTGCTGTCTTCAGGCATCGTGAAATTGTGTCTTGCGGCCGGTTTCGCGACCACTGTTTTTGCCGTTCCCGCAACGGCGGCGGAGCGGGTGCTGGTGTTGCCTTCGCGCGCCGTCGCAACCTGTGCGTCTCCCGGCTCCTTCTGCCGGGCCTGGATCACTTGCGGTGCGACCGGTTCCCGCTTTTCTTTTCTTACGGCGGTAGCTTCCGTTTTACCGGTCAGTTCGGCAATCGTCAGCTCGGCAAATTTGCCGTAAAGCCAGTTCATCCGCATGCCGTCCTGTCCGCCGCCCCATCCGCCGAGCCCGTACGAGGCGGATACGTCGAAGGCGTGGACCTGCTTGCCTTCGCGATTCAAGACCCGGACTTTTCCTTCAACGGAGTCGGTGCCGGCCATGATTCCCCACATCACTGCACTGAACGACGACCGAATCCGAAAGCGCGTAATAGTGACCTGCAAGCGATAAGACGAGTCGGTTTTCAGCAGATCGTTTCCATCGAGCTTGCGCTCAAGGTAGCCGAGCAACATTTTTGTACTGAATTGCGTATTGCTTGCCTGCAATTTTTGCGCCTCTTCCGTCATCCGGACTTCCACTTCGCTGACCGAATCCGCAGAGAAACTCGATTTCATGGCGTTATTTTCGCGATGGACGGTGCCCGCACAACCACTAAGAACAAAGATACTAAGTAGAATTACTCCCCCGAATTTCAGCATATTCCCCACCTTTTTTTGTTGTTGAGGCTCAAAATTCTACCGGTATTCAAGGGCAAAATGCCGAGAGATTTGTTGCCTCCACAGGCGCAGATTTTTTCGCGAGATGGTGCCATTGCAACGGTCCGTCAAACGCCCCTCATGGGACAAGCATCGCGATCCGCTCCGCTCAGGCTGCGCGCTCGACAGATCGATTCCAGCTTACATCCGGAACACGCCAAACTTCGTTTCTTCAATCGGGGCATTCAACGCCGCGCTCAGTCCCAGGCCCAGCACCATGCGCGTATCGGCGGGGTCGATCACGCCGTCGTCCCACAGGCGCGCCGAGGCGTAGTAGGGATGGCCCTGGTGTTCGTATTGTTCGCGGATCGGCGACTTGAAGGCGGCTTCTTCTTCCGCCGACCAGCTGCCGCCCCGGGATTCGATGCCGTCGCGCTTGACGGTCGCCAGCACGCTGGCCGCCTGTTCGCCGCCCATCACCGAGATGCGCGCATTCGGCCACATCCAGAGAAAGCGCGGCGAGAACGCGCGGCCGCACATGCCGTAATTGCCGGCGCCGAAACTGCCGCCGATGATCATCGTCAGCTTGGGCACCGCAGCGGTGGATACGGCCGTCACCATCTTGGCGCCGTTGCGGGCGATGCCTTCGTTCTCGTATTTCTTGCCGACCATGAAGCCGGTGATGTTCTGCAAAAAGATCAGCGGGATCTTGCGCTGGCAGCACAGCTCGATGAAGTGCGCGCCCTTCAACGCCGATTCGGAAAACAGGATGCCGTTGTTGGCGATGATGCCGACCGGCATGCCGTACAGATGCGCGAAGCCGCACACCAGCGTGGCGCCGTAGCGCGCCTTGAATTCGTCGAACTCGCTGCCGTCGACCACGCGCGCAATCACTTCGCGCACATCGAAGGGTTTGCGTGTATCGGTCGGAATGATGCCGTACAGCTCGCGTGCCGGATACTTCGGCTCCTGCACCTCGCGCATGGCCAGTTGCTGCGGCTTGCTGCGGTTGAGATTGCCGACGATGCTGCGCGCAATCGACAGCGCGTGCAGGTCGTTCTGCGCCAGATGATCGACCACGCCGGACAGCCGCGTATGCACATCGCCGCCGCCCAGCTCTTCTGCGGTGACGACTTCGCCGGTGGCGGCCTTCACCAGCGGCGGGCCGGCCAGGAAGATGGTGCCCTGGTCCTTGACGATGATGGACTCATCGCTCATCGCCGGCACATAGGCGCCGCCGGCGGTGCACGAGCCCATCACCACTGCGATCTGCGGAATGCCCTTGGCCGACAGGTTGGCCTGGTTGAAGAAGATGCGGCCGAAGTGATCGCGGTCGGGGAAAACTTCATCCTGATTCGGCAAGTTGGCGCCGCCGCTGTCGACCAGATAGATGCAGGGCAGGTGATTGAACTCGGCGATCTCCTGCGCGCGCAAATGCTTCTTGGCGGTCATCGGATAATAAGTGCCGCCCTTGACGGTGGCGTCGTTGCAGACGATCACGCATTCCTGCCCGGCCACGCGGCCGATGCCGGTGATGATGCCGGCCGATGGCGCCGCATCCTTGCCTTCTTTTTCCTGGTACATGCCGTAGGCCGCCAGCTGCGAGAATTCCAGGAAAGGCGTGCCCGGGTCGAGCAGCATCTGCACGCGGTCGCGCGGCAGCAACTTTCCGCGCGCCAGATGCTTGTTGCGTGCGGTTTCGCCGCCGCCCTGCGCGATGACGGCAATCTTTTCTTTCAGATCGTCGATGATGGCTTGCATCGCCGCCGTGTTGCTCTGGAAGTCTTCGCTGCGCGTGTTCAGTTTGCTGTCGAGTTGCGGCATGGTGATCCTCTGTCTCAATGTATTTTTTATTCGTCGTCCGGAAAAGCGCCGTCGACGTAGTACCAGCGCGCCACACCCGCGGCATCGGGTTGGCGTACAAAACTGCTGACTTCATGCAGGCGATGGGCGCGGCCGCCGACCTTGAAGCGGGCGACAAATTCCACCGTTGCTTCGTCGGTGTCCCTGTCGTTATCTTTCAAGTGCTTGTGCTTGATCACATCAAGGCCTATCCACTTCACGTCGCTCTCCGCCGTGATCGGCTCGTCCGGCAGCGTGTCGGGATGCCAAGTCGAGCGCAGGTAGGCTTCGTCGCGCAGCGCGAACGCCGTATAGCGCGAACGCATCAGCTGCTCCGCCGTCGCCGGTACCGCGGCACCGGAGATGAAGCGACCGCAGCAGGCGCCATAGACGCCTTTGCCGCAGGGACAAGCTTGTTTGTCTTCCTTGCCCGCCATCAGATCTTTCCATCCTTCAGGAAGACTTCAAGCTGGTTGAAGCGGTCGAAGCCCCAGAACGACTCGCCGTCGACGATCACGAACGGCGAGCCGAACACGCCGCGTTCGATCGAAGCGGCGACTTCCGCCTTCAAGGCATCCTTGATGGCATCGTCGTTCAGCGCGGTCGTCAATTTTTCTGCATCGATGCCGACGTCGCCGGCGATACGCAGCACCGTCTCGAGTTTGCTGATGTCGATGTTCTCGGTGAAGTAGGCGCTGTACAGCGTGTGAATGAGACTGACGGCTTTGGCCGCATCGTTCTTCTGCGCCCACAACACCGCGCGCGCCGCGTGCTGCGAGGCGATCGGCATCACGTCCGGACGCTTGAACAGGATGTTGTGAAAGCGCGCCGTACGTTCCATGTCGTGGTGCGAATACTCGCCTTTCAAGGGAACGTTGGCGATCGGCGCAATGCCCATCACCTTGAACACCGGGCCGAGCAGGATCGCGTGCCAGTTGACCGCACGGCCGTATTGCGCCGCCAGCTTTTCGATATGCAGCGAACCGAAATAGCCGTAGGGCGAGCTGAAATCGAAATAAAAATCGATGGGAGTTTTTTGATCGCTCATGTTTTTTCTCTGATGGGTTCAGACCAGTTCAATCGCCATCGCCGTGCCTTCGCCGCCGCCGATGCACAGCGAGGCCACGCCGCGCTTGCCGCCGGTTTTTTTCAGCGCGCCGATCAGCGTGACGATGATGCGCGCACCCGAAGCGCCGATGGGATGGCCCAGCGCACAGGCGCCGCCGTGGATGTTGACCTTGTCGTGGGTGATGCCGAGTTCCTTCATCGCGGCCATCGGCACGGCGGCAAAGGCTTCGTTGATTTCGAACAGGTCGACGTCGGCGGTGCTCCAGCCGGTTTTCTTGTACAGGTTGTTGATGGCGCCGATCGGTGCGGTGGTGAACCAGTTCGGTTCCTGCGAGTGGCGTGCATGGCCGACGATGCGGGCAATCGGCGTGCAGCCGAGTTTCTTCGCGGTCGATGCGCGCATCAGCACCAGGGCGGCGGCGCCGTCGTTGATGGAGGATGAGGAGGCGGCGGTGATGGTGCCGTCTTTCTTGAAGGCGGCTTTTAACGTCGGGATCTTCTCGACCTTGGCCTTGCGCGGGCCTTCATCGGTGTCGACGACGACATCGCCGGCGCGGGTGGCGACGGTCACGGGGGCGATCTCCCATTGAAAGGAGCCGTCGGCGGTGGCTTGCTGCGCGCGCTTGACCGAAGCAATCGCAAACGCATCCTGATCCTCGCGCGTGAAGTGGTATTTCGCCGCGCAGTCCTCGCCGAAAGTACCCATGGCGCGGCCCTTGTCGTAGGCGTCTTCCAGGCCGTCGAGCATCATGTGGTCGTAGATCATGCCGTGGCCGATGCGATAGCCGCCGCGCGCTTTTGGAATCAGGTAAGGCGCGTTGGTCATCGATTCCATGCCGCCGGCGACGACGATGTCATTGGTGCCGGCGAGGATGGAATCAAAGCCGAACATGGCGGCCTGCATGGCCGAGCCGCACATCTTCGACAAGGTCACGGCGCCGGCCGAGACCGGGATGCCGGCCTTGATCGCCGCCTGGCGCGCGGGCGCCTGGCCTTGTCCCGCCATCAGGCAGTTACCGAACAACACGTCCTGCACCTGATCGGGAGCGACGCCGGCGCGTTCCAGCGCGGCCTTGATGGCGGCGGCGCCGAGATCGCTGGCGGTCAACGCCGACAATTCGCCCTGAAAGGCGCCCATGGGCGTGCGCGCGGCGCCGACGATAACAATGGGATCTTCAATACGGTCTTGCATGATCTTCTCCTGCTGCTGGTCAATGAAATACGTGAACGAAGTATGGAAATAATGAAATCTGAAAACCTCTTTTACACAGCAAACCTGGGCTGTCGTCCTGACGAAAGTCAGGACCCAGCGTCGTGTCGACAGTTGTCACGACACTGGGTCCCAGCTTTCGCTGGGACGACGGCGATAGCGAGTCGGGCGTCGCACATCTCCTACCATCCGACTTACATGGTCTCGGCGAACAATTCGCGGCCGATCAGCATGCGGCGGATTTCGCTGGTGCCGGCGCCGATTTCGTACAGTTTGGCGTCGCGCCACAGGCGGCCCACCGGGTATTCATTGATATAGCCGTTGCCGCCCAGCGCCTGGATTGCTTCGCCGGCCATCCAGGTGGCTTTTTCTGCAGAGTAGAGGATAGCGCCGGCGGCGTCCTTGCGCAGCGCGCGCGCCGCATCCGGCGTCTTGGCGCGGTCGCAGGCCTGGCCGACGGCATAGACATAAGCCTTGCAGGCCATCATGGTCGAGTACATGTCGGCGATCTTGCCCTGCATCAGCTGGAATTCGCCAATCGACTGGCCGAACTGCTTGCGGTCATGCACGTACGGCACGACGACGTCCATACAGGCTTGCATAATGCCCAGCGGTCCGCCGGACAGCACGGTGCGTTCGTAATCAAGTCCCGACATCAGCACGTTGACGCCGCGGCCGACGCCGCCGAGCACGTTCTCCGCCGGCACTTCGCAATCCTGGAACACCAGCTCGCCGGTGTGCGAACCGCGCATGCCGAGTTTGTCGAGTTTTTGCGCGACTGAGAATCCCTTGAAACCTTTTTCCACCAGGAAGGCCGTCATGCCGCGCGCGCCCGCTTCCAGGTCGGTCTTGGCGTACACCACCAGCACGTCGGCGTCGGGGCCGTTGGTGATCCACATCTTGCTGCCGTTGAGCACGTAGCGGTCGCCCTTCTTGTCGGCGCGCAGCTTCATGCTGACCACATCGGAGCCGGCGTTCGGTTCGGACATGGCGAGCGCGCCGATGAAGTCGCCCGAGATCAGCTTGGGCAGGTATTTGTTCTTTTGTTCTGTAGTGCCGTTGCGCTTGATTTGGTTGACGCACAGATTGGAGTGCGCACCGTAGGACAAGCCGACCGAGGCCGAGGCGCGCGAGATTTCTTCCAGCGCGACGATGTGGGCGAGGTAGCCCATGGCCGCGCCGCCGTATTCTTCGTCGGCGGTGATGCCGAGCACGCCGAGGTCGCCCATCTTTTTCCACAAGTCCATCGGAAACTGGTCGCTGCGGTCGATTTCCGCTGCGCGCGGGGCGATTTCAGCTTGCGCGAATGCGGCCACGCTCTCGCGCAGCGCCGCGATGTCTTCACCGTGATCGAAGGTCAAACCTGGCAGATGGATCATGTTGTGTCTCCTCGTTTCTGATAAATGCGTTATTGATTTATATGCTTTACGTTAACGTCAATTGAAATGCGTAATGTGCCTAAATATTGAGCAATAGATATTCATGGGGTCAGGCCGATTTTCTGGCTGCGATGGTGCGCGAAGTGCGCTTTGCCGGCGCTTTTTGCGGCAGATCGGTGTCCAGCAATTGCAGGCATTCGGCTTCGTGGGCGGCAATTTCTTCCAGCGTGACTTCGAGGTCTTCGCGCTGGCGTTCCAGTTTTTCGCGATGCTGGGCGAGCACGCCAAGGAAGCGTTTTAGCTGCGCTTCGGTGTCCTTGGGCGACTCGTACATGTCAACCAGGTTCTTGATCTCCGAGAGAGTGAGGCCGAGACGTTTGCCGCGCAGGGTGAGTTTGAGGCGGGTGCGTTCGCGTGCGGCATAGACCCGGTTGCGGCCGCCGCTGCCTTCGCGTCTTGGACTCAGCAAGCCCTGATCTTCATAGAACCGGATCGCGCGCGGAGTGATGTCGAATTCTTTTGCCAGCTCGGTAATGGTGTAGGTCGGCATGATCTCTGGGCGATGGCGGATTATTGGGCTGACTACTGGTTTCGGGGCGGCGGTGGCACTTTACGTTAACGTAAAGTATATTGTAGGCTTGTCTGCAAAAAAATGAAAACCCCTTCTTCGGTTTTGCCAGTTTGCCAATATGCCGGAACACACCGGCGACAGTCAGGTACTCATGAACGCTCTTGAATCCCAGCTCGAATACGCCTTCGGCGACACCTTGCCCGCTCTGGGCACCACCCTGGAAGTCGCGCCCGGCATCCTGTGGCTGCGCATGGGGCTGCCGTTTGCGCTGGACCACATCAACCTGTGGCTGCTGGAAGACGAGATCGAGACGCCGTCCGGACGCGTGCGCGGCTGGACCGCGGTCGATTGCGGCATCTCCACCGATGTCACGAAAGAAAGCTGGGAAAGCATTTTCGCCACGCAACTGCGCGGCCTGCCGATTATTCGCGTGCTGGTCACACATTGCCATCCGGATCACGTCGGCCTGGCCGACTGGCTGTGCAAGCGCTGGGACGTGCCGCTGTGGATGAGCGCCGGCGAATATGCGTTTGCGCGGCTGATGTCAGCCGGTTTGCCGGGCGCGGACGGTACCGCGGCGGCGCCGCATTTCCGTCGGCATGGGCTGATCGATGAAGAGCTGATCGACAAATTGTCAGGACGCAACAACTACTATCAGAATCTGGTGCCGGACGTGCCGCTGTCGTATACGCGCTTGCAGGATCAGCGCATGGTACGTATCGGCGGGCGCGACTGGCGCGTGATTACCGGCTTCGGTCACTCGCCGGAACATGTATCGTTGTATGCCGACGATGTGCGCGTGCTGATTTCCGGCGACATGGTGCTGCCGCGCATCTCCACCAACGTGTCCGTGTTCGCCATCGAACCGGAAGCCAATCCGGTGCAGCAGTATCTGGATTCGCTGGAAAAATATGCCGGCCTGGCCGACGACACGCTGGTGCTGCCGTCGCATGGCAAACCGTTCCGCGGACTGCATACGCGCATCGCGCAACTCAACGACCATCACCGCGCGCGTCTGGCGGAAGTGGTGGAGGCCTGCGCGACGCCGCAGACGGCGGTGGAGATCTTGCCGGTGATGTTCAAGCGCCCGCTCGATACGCATCAGCTGAGTTTTGCGCTGGGCGAAGCGGTGGCGCATTTGCACAAGCTGTGGTTTGACGGTGTGTTGGAAAGGCGGCTTGGCGACGATGGGATCTATCGCTTCACGGCGAGCGCCTGACGCAATGAAAAACGGCCTGTCTGCATGATGCAAACAGGCCGTTTTACCAAGATCGTCCGGCGTTATCCGCGCTTCAGTTCGCGCTCTTCCTTGAGCATCTTGGTCTTGATGCGATTGCGCTTGAGCGGCGACAGGTATTCCACGAACACCTTGCCTTTGAGGTGATCCATTTCGTGCTGGATGCAGACCGCCAGCAGGCCGTCGGCTTCCACTTCAAATTCTTTTCCATCCGCATCCAGGGCGCGCGCTTTCACGCGTGCCGGGCGTTCGACGCCGTCGTAAATGCCGGGCACCGACAGGCAGCCTTCATCGTAGACCTGCTTCTCGTCGCTGGACCAGGTGATTTCCGGATTGATGAACACACGCAACTCGTTGCTGGTGTCGGAGACATCGATCACGATGACTTGTTCGTGCACGTCGATCTGGGTCGCGGCCAGGCCGACGCCGGGCGCGTCGTACATGGTTTCGGCCATGTCGGCGACCAGCTTCTTGATGCGATCGTCAAACACGGTGACGGGCTTGGCGACTTTGTGCAGTCGGGGGTCCGGGTAGCGGAGGATATTCAATAAGGCCATACGTATTTGCTCACTGGGCTATAAAAAGATAGCGCTGGGAGTTAGCTGAGGGTTGTTCTTGCTAGTTCAAGGATTTGTCGGCAGAATCAGCTTTTTATTGTCAATGTTGCAACTAAAAAGACTTTTGGCCGATTCTGGCGTGCGCCGCAATTTGCCGCACTGAGGGGCAATTCGTGAAAAATTTTATCATAGCCGGCTTCGCTCTCCTCTTGTTCGGCCTTGCCGGCGGCGTTTGTGCAACATCGCCGGACGCTCAGGAGACCTCGCCGGCGGTGCATATTGCACCGGCAATCAGGAGCAGCGCCTTGCCGGCGGCGTCCGCCGCGACGATCTCCGGCCGCGCGCTGCTGCCGCTGTTGCGCCTGCCGATGGTGCTCGACGCCGTCGCGCTGGCGTCTGCGCCGCGTATCGTCGCCGCACCGGAAAAACGCGCCTATCTGGGCAAGGACGACCAGATGTATGTGCAGGGAGATCTGCATGGGGCGTCCGAATTCCGCATCGTGCGCGCGGGGCGGCGTTTGTCGGACCCGGCCAGCAAGGAGTCTCTCGGCGACGAAGTCATCCCCTTGGGCAAAGCCGTCTTGCAGGAACAGACAGCGGACGGATTGCACCGCTTTCTGATCATGGACGCCACGCGCGAAATCGCCATCGGCGATCGTCTGATGGCGATGCCGGCGGAAGCGCCGCGCGCAATTTCTCCGCGGCGTTCTTTGCAGGCGATTGATGCGTTGATCGTATCGATTGCCGACGGCGCCGACCTCGCAGCGCAACACCAGATCGTGGCGATCAACAAGGGCGCACGCGATCGCCTCGGCGAGGGCGAGTTGCTGAGCTTGTCTGCTGCAAAAACAATGTCGCGCACCGCGCAAACGCTGCAGCTTCAACAGCTCCCGCAAGAGGAGTGTGGCCGTTTGATGATTGTGCGTGTCTTCGACCGGGTTTCGTACGGCTTGATCATACAAGCGCGCGAGCCGGTGCAGGTGGGGGATAAGGCGTACGCGCCACAGCCAGAAAAAGCGAACACCAGGGATGTTGAATAACGCGTCTGTGAATGACACAAGGGAGCTGTCCGACTGGCTCCGCCTCATGCAAATCGAAGGCCTCGGTGTGGAAGGCGCCCGCCGCCTGCTGACCGTTTTCGGCATGCCGTCGGATATCTTCACCGCCGACGGCGCCGCCTTGAGCACGGTGGTGACCGCACGCATCGCGCGCGCCCTGCTGAAGCCGCCGTCGGCGATGATGCAAAACCATATCGAGCGCACGCTGGCCTGGGTTGAAGAACCGGGCAATCGCATCGTCACGCTGGCCGATGCCGGGTATCCGCAAGCCTTGCTGAATATCCCCGATCCGCCGGTGCTGCTCTATATAAAAGGGCGCGCGGAATTGCTGGCGGCGACATCGCTGGCCGTGGTCGGCAGCCGCAATGCGACTGCGCAGGGCATACAGCACAGCGAACGTTTTTCCGATGCGGCCAGCCGCGCCGGACTGACGATCGTATCGGGACTTGCACTCGGCATCGACGCCGCGGCGCATCAGGGTGGTCTGCGCGGCAGCGGGTCCACCGTCGCGGTGATCGGCACCGGTCTCGACATCGTCTATCCGGCGCGCAATCGCACACTCGCGCATCGTCTCACGGAGGAAGGCTGCATCGTCAGCGAATATCCGCTCGGCATGCCGCCGATCGCCAGTAATTTTCCACGCCGCAATCGGATCATTTCGGGATTGTCGCGCGCCGTGCTGGTAGTGGAGGCAGCGGCGCAATCGGGCTCGCTGATCACGGCACGCATGGCGGCCGAACAGGGACGCGATGTGTTCGCGATTCCGGGATCGATTCACTCGCCCTTGTCCAAAGGATGTCACCTGTTGATCAAGCAGGGCGCGAAGCTGGTCGAGTCGGCGGAAGACATTCTGGAAGAGCTGGGAAGGTTGCCTCTATCGTTGCCCTTGCAGGCGCCGAAACAACTGACGAAGATGGGGGATCTCGATGAAGACATCGTGTTGAAGGCGATGGGGTTCGATCCCATCGACGGCGACATGCTGAGCGTGCGCAGCGGGCTCGATGCGGCCGCATTGAACGCGCGTTTGCTCACGCTGGAAATGGAGGGCGTTGTCGAATGCTTACCCGGTGGAATGTATCGTCGTGTGAATTAGACAATGCACAAAAAACAACCGAAAGATATTCTGCGAAGATTTAAAAATCCTGCCATACTGGATTCGTAGACTTGTGTTGTGTCAACCTTCGCGATAGAGTAGAGCCATGTTTGACGTCCTTGTTTATCTGTACGAAACCTACTATCGCCCCGATGCCTGCCCTGAACCAGCGGCCTTGGTCAAGAAATTGACCGCCATTGGTTTTGAGGATGAGGAAATCACGCGCGCCCTCGGTTGGCTGACCGATCTTGAAGAAGCCAATCACGAATTCGCCGATCAATACCCTCAGCAAACCGCCTTCTCTTTCGGTATCCGCATTTACGCTACGCAAGAAATGGACGTACTGGGAACGGAAGCGGTCGGTTTCATCCAGTTCCTCGAGTCGGCCAAAATGCTCAACGCCATCCAACGCGAGATCGTCATCGAACGCGCGCTGGCCATCGGCGATGCGCCTGTCTCGCTGGAAAAGCTCAAGGTCATCGTGCTGATGGTGTTGTGGAGCCAGGGCAAGGAGCCGGACGGCCTGATGTTCGACGAGCTGTTTCTCGACGAAGATGACGACGAACCGCGTCTGTTGCACTAAATCGGTTCGTTATTCTCTGAGATCCCCTCGGTTTTCCTTGGTGGGCGCGTCTTTCGCCCACCACAGGCATGCCGCCGCGCTTGCCGTTTCTTCCGCATCGCGCTTATCATTCCCCCGCAATCCTCGAATATTAGCTACTATATAAAAAGCATATTGCCAATACGCAATATAAATTCTGCCAGGCCGCCTCATTTTGGTGCCGCCCGGAAAGTAGCTGACGACCACATTTTGTATCCTCTTTTGAGATCATATTTATGAGCAAGACCCTCATCATTGCCGAGAAGCCCTCTGTCGCGAACGATATCGCGAAGACGCTCGGCGGCTTTACCAAGCACGATGAGTACTTCGAATCCGACGAATACGTACTGTCCTCCGCCGTCGGCCACCTGCTGGAAATCGCGGTGCCCGAGGAATACGACGTCAAACGCGGCAAATGGACTTTCACGCATCTGCCGATGATTCCGCCGCACTTTGCGCTCAACCCGATCGCCAAGACCGAGTCGCGCCTCAAGGCGCTCAACAAGCTCATCAAGCGCAAGGACGTCACTGGCCTGATCAACGCCTGCGACGCGGGGCGGGAAGGCGAACTGATTTTCCGCCTGATCGCGCAATACACCAAAGCCAAGCAACCGGTGCAGCGCCTGTGGCTGCAATCGATGACGCCGGGCGCGATCCGCGACGGTTTCGCCAATCTGCGCAAGGATGAAGACATGTTGCCGCTGGCCGACGCCGCCCGTTGCCGCAGCGAAGCGGACTGGCTGATCGGCATCAACGGCACGCGCGCCATGACCGCTTTCAATTCGAAAGAAGGCGGCTTCTACCTGACCACCGTCGGCCGCGTGCAAACGCCGACGCTGTCGATCGTGGTCGAGCGTGAAGAGAAGATCAAGAAGTTCGTGTCGCGCGATTTCTGGGAAGTGCGCGCCGACTTCGTCTGCGCCGCCGGCATCTATGAAGGCCGCTGGCTCGACAAGATGCACAAGAAGGACGAGAACGATCCCGAGAAGCGTCCTGAGCGTCTGTGGAGCAAGGCTGCGGCCGAATCCATCGTCGCCGCCTGCCGCGGCAAGATCGGCACCGTCACCGAAGAATCCAAGCCGACCACGCAAATGGCGCCCGGCCTGTTCGACCTGACCAGCCTGCAACGCGAAGCCAACTCGCGCTTCGGCTTCTCGGCCAAGAACACACTCGGCCTGGCCCAGGCCCTGTACGAAAAGCACAAGGTCCTGACCTATCCGCGTACCGACTCGCGCCATCTGCCGGAAGATTACCTGCAGACCGTCAAGGACACGATGGAGTCGCTGTCCGAGAACAACAATTACCACCAGTTCTCCAAGCAGATCCTCAAGCAGGGTTGGGTCAAGCCGAACAAGCGCATCTTCGACAACACCAAGATCAGCGATCACTTTGCGATCATTCCGACCACGCAAGTGCCGAAGAACCTGTCCGAGCCGGAACAAAAACTGTACGACCTGGTGACGCGCCGCTTCATGGCGGTGTTCTTCCCGGCTGCCGAGTTCCAGGTCACCACGCGCTTCACCGAAGTCTCCGGCCATCAGTTCAAGACTGAAGGCAAGGTCATGACCAATCCGGGCTGGCTGGCGATTTACGGCAAGGATATCGTCGACGAGAAAGATGAAAACAGCGGCACTTTGGTCGCCGTCGCCAAGGACGAAAAGGTCAAGACCGACAAGGTCGCCGCCAACGGCCTGGTCACCAAACCGCCTGCACGCTACACCGAAGCGACGCTGCTGTCGGCCATGGAAGGCGCCGGCAAGCTGATCGACTCCGACGAGCTGCGCGAGGCGATGGCCGGCAAGGGCCTCGGCACGCCGGCCACGCGCGCTGCCATCATCGAAGGTTTGCTGAACGAAAAATACCTGCTGCGCGAAGGCCGCGAAATGATGCCGACCGCCAAGGCGTTCCAGCTCATGACGCTGCTGCACGGCCTCGGCGTGGACGAGTTGACCGAACCTGAACTGACCGGCGAATGGGAACAGAAGCTGGCGCAGATGGAACGCGGCAAGATCAGCCGTGAAGAATTCATGCGCGAGATCGCCCAGATGACGCAAGTCATCGTCAAACGCGCCAAGGAATACAACAACGACACCATCCCCGGCGATTACGCGACGCTGAAAACGCCATGCCCGAATTGCGGCAGCGTGGTGAAGGAAAACTATCGCCGTTTCGCCTGCACCAAGTGCGAATTTTCGATGAGCAAGGTGCCCGGTGGACGCCAGTTTGAAATCCCCGAAGTGGAAGAACTGCTGGCCAATCGCACCATCGGCCCGCTGCAAGGCTTCCGCTCCAAGATGGGCCGTCCGTTCGCGGCGATCCTGAAGATTTCGCGCGACAACGAAATCAACAACTACAAGCTCGAATTCGACTTCGGCCAGAACGATGATGCCGAAGGCGGCGAGCCGGTCGACTTCAGCGAACAGACCCCGCTCGGCCCTTGCCCGAAATGCGGCAGCGGCGTCTATGAAATGGGTCTGGCCTACGTCTGCGAAAAACAGGTCGCCAAGCCCAAGGCCTGCGATTTCCGCAGCGGTCGCATCATCCTGCAGCAAGAAATCCTGCCGGAACAAATGGCCAAGCTGCTCAACGAAGGCAAGACCGATTTGCTGCCGGGCTTCATCTCGCAACGTACGCGCCGTCCGTTCAAGGCCTTCCTGACGCGCGGCAAGGACGGCAAGATCAGCTTCGAGTTTGAAGAGCGCAAAGCCAAGGCGCCTGCCAAGGGCAAAGCGGCTGCAGCAAAAGAAGGCGACGACGCCGAAACCACTGCAACCGCCAAGACCAAGCCGGCCGCCGCAGCGAAGAAGCCGGCTGTCGCCAAGAAACCTGCAGCAGCAAAGAAGCCCGCCGCTAAAAAGGCCGCACCGAAAAAAGTCGCCGCGTAGTCTGCACCTTACGCGAGCGGTTTTCTTCCGCGCACAAAAAAGCCCTCGTCACCGAGGGCTTTTTTTTATCGCCGCCGGCGCAGCATAAGCGGCGCTCAGGCGGCATGCAAAGGCGATCAGCCTTTGTAATCAATCGTCAGCGGCGCGTGATCCGAGAAGCGCGCTTCCTTGTAGATGGCCGCCGTCTTCGCCTTCTTGGCGATACCGGCAGTTGCGATGTGATAGTCGATGCGCCAACCCACGTTGTTGGCCCAGGCCTGGCCGCGATTGCTCCACCAGGTGTAGGCGTCGCCGGTGGTTTCCGGATGGATGGTGCGATACACGTCCACCAGGCCGAGCTCGTCGAACACGCGTGTCAGCCACGCGCGCTCTTCCGGCAGGAAGCCCGAGTTCTTCTGGTTGCTCTTCCAGTTCTTCAGGTCGATTTCCTTGTGCGCGATGTTCCAGTCGCCGCAGATGACGACTTCGCGGCCGCTGTCCTTCAGCTCCTGCAAGTGCGGCAGGAACACTTCCATGAAACGGAACTTGGCCTGCTGGCGCTCTTCGCTCGACGAGCCCGACGGGCAGTACAGCGAGATCACCGTGATGTCGCCGAAGTCGCACTCGACGTAGCGGCCTTCATCGTCGAACTCCTTGGTGCCGAAGCCGATGCGCACGGCATCGGGCTTGCGCTTGCTGTACAGGCCGACGCCGGAGTAACCCTTCTTCTCGGCATAGTGGAAGTGGCCGACATAGCCCTTCGGCGTCAAGAAATCTTCAGTCATGTCGGCTTCCTGCGCCTTGAGCTCCTGCACGCAGATGAAGTCGGCGGATTCCTTGGCCATCCACTCGAAGAAACCCTTTTTTGCGGCGGAGCGGATGCCGTTGAGATTGGCGGAGACGATTTTTGGCATGGGGAAACTCACGTAAAAGTCAGGCGCGTAGCATACCTGATTCATTTAAAATGTGGGTCTTTGCAAGCTGGCGCTGTCGGGCGGCAGCGTGCGGGTTTCTCCGCAGACAATTTTTCGGGAATATATTTTGAGCAACTTACGACAAGAATTCATCGAGTTCGCCGTCTCCGCAGGCGTATTGCGCTTCGGCGAGTTCATCACCAAGGCCGGCCGCACCTCGCCGTACTTCTTCAACGCCGGCCTGTTCAACGAAGGTGCCGCGCTGGCCAAGGTCGCGCAGTTTTACGCGCAGACGCTGCAAGAGTCCGGCGTCGAATACGACATGCTGTTCGGCCCCGCCTACAAGGGCATCACGCTGGCGTCCGCCACCGCCGTCGCGCTGGCAGGCCACGGCCGCAACGTACCGTTCGCCTACAACCGCAAGGAAGCCAAGGACCACGGCGAAGGCGGCACCATCGTCGGCGCCAAGCTGCAAGGCCGCGTGGTGATCATCGACGACGTCATCTCCGCCGGCACCTCGGTGCGCGAGTCGGTCGACATGATCCGTGCAGCAGGCGCCACGCCATGCGCCGTGCTGATCGCGCTCGACCGCATGGAACGCTCCGGCAAGGACGACGCGCTGTCGGCCCACTCGGCCGTGCAGGAAGTCGCCAAGGCCTACGACATGCCCGTGATCTCCATCGGCAACCTCAACGACCTGTTGGAATACCTGGCTCACGCCGGCGCCGATGCGCAGCTCGCGCAATACAAGGACGCTGTGGCGGCGTATCGCACGCGCTACGGCGTCTGAAATCGGAAGATGCATCCCAAGGTGTCTGACGTGGTTTGATGGCGCCTGATGCCGGTTTGATGCCTTCCCGGCGCAGCGCATGCATCATGGATAGTGGATCGCCACGATGCACGCGCAAAAAACAATGCCCCTCTCATGGGGCATTGTTCATTTTGAACGAAGAATGAAAAGGCGCGGGGCGGCTCAGATCGCCTTGATGCCGACCGCGCTCACGCCGACGCCATGTCGCTGCAGGCGATCGTCCAGTTCTCCAATCTGCGCGGCTACGGCGTTTTCCGTCAACTGGCCGCGTTGCTGGATATCCTGCTGCACCGACTCCAGCTTGTTGGTCAGCGCGCTCAGGTGCGCGTTCTGACGTTGCTGCAGCTGCTGCAATTCACTCTGCAGATAACCTCGCAATTCGATGAAGCGCGACTTCTCGGCCTGGTCGGCCAGATCGCGCTGCGTATCGAGCTGTTTGGTCAGGCGGCGCGTCTCAAACAGCACGCTGGTCTGCAACGCCATCACATACATCAAAAAGACCGCCGTCAGCACGATCACCACGCCCAGCATCACCAACCCCAATGGCGCCTGAAAATCCGTGAACACCAGCGTCAACTGCGTCGGCGCCAGAAAAGCCTCCCAGTTCACGGCGGCAAAAATGCCGACCAGCGCCAATACGACGATCATGAAAGTTGTGCGGAATCTCATTGCGTTCTCCTTGTGTTGTTTGAATAATGCGGCGGGATGCAATTTGGACCTGAGGCAATGAGCGTCGTTCCTTATTCGATGGCAACAATGCAAGATCGCCAATAAAAAAGCCCTCCGTGGAGGGCTTTTGGCGGGTTTGTCCTACTTATCCGTTGGTAAAACAGAAACAATTCAAAACGGCACATCGCCTTCCACCGTCGTGCGATACAGCGTGCGGCGCAAATGCTGCGGCGTGATCGGCGCGTAATGCACGGTGCTGCGGTTATCCCAGAACACGATATCGTGCGGCCGCCACTTGTGCGTATAAACGTTCTCGGCGCGTACGGTATGCTCATGCAACAACTTCAGCAACGCATCGCTTTCATCCTTCGGCAAACCGATGATGTGGGAGGTAAAACCCTCGCTCACGAACAAGGCCTTGCGACCGCTTTCCGGATGCGTACGCACGACCGGATGTTCGACGTCAGGCACCTCGTCGATCTGCTTTTGCGTCAGGTCGACCCGCCACGGCGACAATGCCTGCAAGCGACGATAGCGATACACGTAAGAATGTACGGCGCGACGTCCTTCGATGGTCTTCTTCACCTCCGCCGGCAAGCTGTCATAAGCGTGAAACATGTTGGCGAACTGCGTGTCGCCCTGTTCCGGCGGCAGCTCCTGCGCGTGCAGCAACGAACCCAGGCTGGGCCTGGGCATGTAGGACAGATCCGAATGCCAGTCCGCGCCCGCATCGACCAGCCCGATCGGCTGACCGTTTTCGACCACGTTGGAAACGATCATGATTTCCGGATGATGCTTGAGGTGAAAGCGATTGAGCACATGTACCTGCAATGGCCCGAAGCGGCGGCTGAAAGCAACATGCTCTTCCGGCGTGATGCGTTGGTCGCGCAGGACGATGACGCTATGCTTGACGAGTGCAGCGCGCAGTTCGGCGATGTCGCGATCCGACGTCAGGTTGATATCGAGACCGGTGATCTCGGCGCCGAGGGGGCCGTCGAAAGGCAGGATGCTGAAATCGCGTTTGTCATTTTCTGTAGGGCGTTGCAGTAATGCGGTTGCGCTGGACATGTCGGTGCTGGCTCCATGAAAAGGCGGCACGCGTCATAGGATGGCAGGGATGGCGGCTCCGCCTTGGATAAGGCTAAAAAAGCATTACACAGCGACAGAGGGATGGGATCAACGAATAAGACTTCATATCGATATGCGGTTTTTGTTCTCACTGTCTGATAGGGGAGATTTGACGTAGGGAGTAGCGGTCGGATTCTCGCGCTATTCAGCGGCGACATGGAGTAGAGCGCACAGGTTGTCGCAGATGGGGATTTGTGGCGGTGACCGGCAACTGCATTGCGTACCTGAATGGTGGCCGGGACAACAACAAGCGAATGCCGTTGATGTTCCCGACCATTTACTACTTAAAACAGCAGTCTTATTACGCTGTCAGTTTCTTGCGCAACAGCTCCGTCAGCTGCGCCGGATTCGCCTTGCCCTTGGTCGCCTTCATGGCCTGGCCGATCAAGGCGTTGATGGCTTGTTCCTTGCCCGAGCGGAATTCCGCCACCGATTTTTCATTCGCCGCCAGCACCTGATCGACGATCGTTTCCAGCGCGCCGCTGTCGGAGATTTGCTTGAGGCCCTTGGCGTCGATGATGTCGTCGGCGAGCGTGTCTTTGCCGGACTTGGCTTCCCACATGCCGGCGAAGACTTCCTTGGCGATCTTGTTGGAGATCGTGCCATCGGCGATGCGTTTCAACAGCAGTGACAGTTGCACGGCGCTGACGGGAGCGTCGGCGATGTCGGTGTCTTCGCGGTTGAGAGTGGAGGCGACGTCGCCCATGAGCCAGTTGGCGGCGGGCTTGGCCTGCTCTTTGCCGGCCGCAGTGACGACGGCTTCAAAGTAGGAGGCCATCGACTTCGATTGCGTGAGCACGGCGGCGTCGTATTCGGGCAGGCCGTAGTCGTTGACGAAGCGCTCGCGCATGGCGCCCGGCAGTTCCGGCATGGAGGCCTTCACGCGTGCTATCCATTCTTGCGCGATGACCAGCGGCGGCAGGTCGGGGTCGGGGAAGTAGCGGTAATCCTGCGCGTCTTCCTTGCTGCGCATGGAGCGCGTTTCTTTCTTGTCCGGATCGTAGAGGCGCGTTTCCTGCACGACGGTGCCGCCGTCTTCGATGAGCTCGACCTGGCGGCGCACTTCGTAGTTGATCGCGTCTTCCATGAAGCGGAAGGAGTTGAGGTTCTTGATCTCGCAGCGGGTGCCGTATTCCTTCTGGCCTACCGGGCGCACGGAGACGTTGGCGTCGCAGCGGAACGAGCCTTCCTGCATGTTGCCGTCGCAGATGCCGAGCCACATCACCAGCGAGTGCAGGGCCTTGGCGTAGGCGACGGCTTCAGCGGCGCTGCGCATGTCGGGTTCGGTGACGATTTCCAGCAGCGGCGTGCCGGCGCGGTTGAGGTCGATGCCGCTCATGCCCTGGTAGTCTTCGTGCAGCGACTTGCCGGCGTCTTCTTCGAGGTGGGCGCGGGTCAGTTGCAGGGTCTTGATTTCTGCCTTGCCGTCTTTTTCCATCACGAAGGAAATCTTGCCGCCCTGGACCACCGGAATTTCAAACTGGCTGATCTGATAGCCCTTCGGCAGGTCGGGATAGAAGTAGTTTTTGCGCGCAAAAACGGAGCGCGGCGCGATCGTTGCGCCGATGGCCAGGCCGAACTGGATGGCGCGTTCGACCGCGCCTTTGTTCAGCACCGGCAAGACGCCCGGCAATGCCAGATCGACCGGGCTGGCCTGGGTGTTGGGAGCAGAGCCGAACTGTGTCGACGAGCCGCTGAAAATTTTGGATTCGGTCGAAAGCTGTGTGTGCGTTTCCAGACCGATGACGACTTCCCACTGCATAGTATTCCTCGCTGATTCTGTATTCGTCAGGACTTACGCAAAACCGCCCTGACGTCGTTGTGCTTCCTCGCCGTACGCCGTACTGTCTTCGTCAGCACGCCTAGCCAGGACAATTTTGCGTAAGTCCCATTATTTCTTATCTGCGCAAGGCAATTAAGCCGGCGCGCGCAAATGCCAATCGGTGACTTGCTGGTACTGGTGCGCGACGTTCAGCAGGCGCGCTTCATCGTAGTAGCTGCCGATGATTTGCAGGCCGACCGGACGCTTGCCGTTCTTTTCACCCTGACCGAAACCGCAGGGAATCGACATGCCCGGCAAGCCTGCCAGGCTGGTCGACAGCGTGAAGATATCGGCCAGGTAGTTGGCAATCGGGTCGTCGGTTTTGTCGCCCAGATCCCATGCCACGGTCGGCGACACGGGACCCATGATGACGTCGCATTGACGGTCCGGGCCGAGCAGCGCGTTCTGGAATTCCTGCGCGATCAGGCGGCGGATTTTTTGCGCCTGCAAGTAGTAGGCGTCGTAATAACCGTGCGACAACACATAGGCGCCGACCAGAATGCGGCGCTTCACTTCATCGCCGAAACCTTCTGCGCGCGACTTCTTGTACATGTCGGCGAGATCCTTGTAATCGGCGGCGCGGTGGCCGTAGCGCACACCGTCGAAACGCGAGAGGTTCGACGACGCTTCCGCTGGCGCGATCACGTAATACACGGGGATCGACAGCTCGGTTTTCGGCAGCGAAATATCGACCAGCGTGGCGCCGAGTTTTTCGTATTCCCTGAGCGCGGCGCGCACGGCTTGTTCAACATCGGCGGCCAGGCCGGCGCCGAAGAATTCTTTCGGTATGCCGATACGCAAGCCTTTGAGGCTGTCGTTGAGCGAGCGGTTGAAATCTTCCTTCGGACGTTCGATGCTGGTCGAATCGCGCTGATCGAAACCGGTCATGGCGTTGAGCAGCAGGCCGCAGTCTTCGGCGGTTTTGGCAATCGGGCCGCCCTGGTCGAGCGAGGAGGCAAACGCGATCATGCCGTAGCGCGAGACGCTGCCGTAGGTCGGCTTGATGCCGGTGACGCCGCACAGCGAAGACGGTTGGCGGATCGAGCCGCCGGTGTCGGTGGCGGTCGCTGCCGGCGCCAGGCGCGCGGCGATTGCTGCGGCCGAGCCGCCGGAAGAGCCGCCCGGAACGGCGGTCTTGTCCCATGGATTCTTGACCGGGCCGAAGTAGGAATTTTCGTTACCCGAGCCCATGGCGAATTCGTCGCAGTTGAGCTTGCCCAATGTAACAGTGCCGGCAGCGTTGAACTGTTCCACCACGGTTGCGTCAAACGGGCTTACATAATTTTCCAGCATCTTCGAACCGGCCGTGGTGCGCCAGTCGCGTGTGACGAAGATGTCCTTGTGCGCGATCGGAATGCCGGTCAGCGGCGTGACGTCGTTGGACGCGATGCGTTGGTCGGCTTGCGCGGCTTGCCTGAGCGTGAGTTCGCGGTCGACGTGCAGGAAGGCGTTGAGGTCGCTGCCGCCGATGCGGTCGAGGAATAAAGTGGCCAGTTCGGTCGCCGAGATTTTCTTGGTCTGCAGTAGCGTCGAAAGCTCTTTAATGGTCTTGGTATGCATGGAAAAGATATTCGTTTTTTCAGGTTCTGTGAGGCTGCGGACGCGCGATGCGCATGTCGTGACGAGCGGCGATTATTCGATGACCTTGGGTACGAGGTACAGGCCGTCCTGGGTTGCCGGGGCGGGCTTCTGATAGTCGTCGCGGTGATTGGTTTCGGTCACGGCGTCTTCGCGCAGGCGCAGCGACAAATCGGTGGTCAGTGCGGCAATCGGGTGGCTCAGCGGCTCGATGCCGGTGGTGTCGACCGCTTTCATCTGTTCGACCAGGGAGAAAATGCCGTTCAGTTTGTCCAGGGTTTGACCTGCTTGTTCATCTGTCAATTCCAGACGGGACAGATTGGCAATGCGCTTAACATCGGAAAGGGCTAGAGTCATGATAGGAAGGTGCGCGCCGGGCGCGAGAGCTAGTGTGTTGAAAAATCGCGTCGTCGACCATGCACGCGCTTGCAATTACGCAGGTAAATGCCGGTAAAAACGCAGAAGTATCTGGCATCAGGCAAGGATTATTGACAGTTTTGCCTGCTGGTTTCTCTCAAATTATAAGGTAGAATGTAGGACTAATGCCTTGCTGGCGCCGATTTGTGTCGCCGCAGTCATAAAAGAAGCTGTTGCAAAATGAGGCTGACGTAGCTGCGTCGCCCCGGTTGTACTCCTGTATGCGTTCCGTGCAGGTCCATGGCGGCGCCTCGGGCAGCTTCATTTTGCAACAGCTTCTGAAAAGACATCCCACTTACAAAATTGCAAAGCGCGCGGCTCTGGCGCATCAGGACACTTCATGTTTGGATTTTTACGTAGTTATTTCTCTAACGACCTCGCTATTGACCTTGGAACGGCAAACACTCTGATTTACGTACGTGGTCAAGGCATCGTCCTCGACGAGCCGTCGGTTGTGGCGATCCGCCAGCAAGGCGGCCCGAACGGCAAAAAGACCATCCAGGCAGTCGGCAAGGAAGCAAAACAGATGCTGGGCAAGGTTCCCGGCAATATCGAAGCCATCCGCCCGATGAAAGACGGCGTGATTGCAGATTTCACCGTCACCGAGCAGATGCTGAAGCAATTCATCCGCATGGTGCACGACTCCAAGCTGTTCCGTCCGTCCCCACGCATCATCATCTGCGTTCCCTGCGGTTCGACCCAGGTGGAACGCCGCGCGATCCGTGAATCGGCGCTGGGCGCCGGCGCTTCGCAGGTTTACCTGATCGAAGAGCCGATGGCGGCGGCAATCGGCTCCGGCCTGCCGGTGTCGGATGCAACCGGCTCGATGGTCGTCGACATCGGCGGCGGCACCACTGAAGTCGGCATCATTTCGCTGGGCGGCATGGTGTACAAGGGTTCGGTCCGCGTCGGCGGCGACAAGTTCGACGAAGCCATCGTCAACTACATCCGCCGCAACTACGGCATGCTGATCGGCGAGCAAACCGCCGAAGCGATCAAGAAGGAAATCGGTTCCGCTTTCCCCGGCTCCGAAGTCAAGGAAATGGAAGTCAAGGGCCGCAACCTGTCCGAAGGCATCCCGCGCTCGTTCACCATCTCCAGCAACGAAATCCTGGAAGCGCTGACCGATCCGCTGAACAACATCGTTTCCGCAGTCAAGAATGCTCTGGAGCAAACTCCTCCGGAACTGGGCGCCGACATTGCCGAAAAGGGCATGATGCTGACCGGCGGCGGCGCGCTGCTGCGTGATCTGGACCGTTTGCTGATGGAAGAAACCGGCCTGCCGGTGATCGTCGCCGAAGACCCGCTGACCTGCGTTGTGCGCGGTTCCGGCATGGCGCTCGATCGCATGGACAAACTGGGTTCGATCTTCTCCAACGAATAATTCCGTTACAGGAGCCTGGTCAACCTCAAGGAACTGAAACGCGCCTATGACAGAGCACAAGCAGATTTGGCCGGTGCTGCGAACTTCCGGTTCGCACAGCGGCGAAATCTCGGCTGCGATGGCGCATTGTCTTCCTGATATTGACTGCAACCTTCCCGGTATCCGTCCGCTGTTCATCCTCCAGCCCGCCCTGCGCGGGCTGTTGCGGTTCTCGGCTTCCCCGGCATCGGTCTCGGCCTGACCATCAATGGATATCCCACCACTCTTCAAACAAGGTGCATCGGCCCGCGCCCGCGCCGGCTTTTTCGCCCTGATCTCCATCATCATGCTGGTGGTCGATTCGCGCATGCATGCCCTGACCATGGTGCGGCAGGCGGTCGGCACCGGCTTGTACCCGTTCCAGGTGGTGGCGCTGATGCCGCGCGACGCCGCCTACCGGGTTGGCGACTATTTCAACTCGCTCAACGCGCTGCAAAAAGAAAACGACGCCTTGCGCCGCCAGCAGGCGATGACCGCCCAGCTGCTGCAGCAAGAGCGCCAGATGGCCGCCGAGAATACGCAGCTGCGCAATCTGCTGAGCATGCAGCAGCGCATCCAGAGCAAATCCATCGTCGGCGAGATCCTGTACGACGCGCGCGACCCCTTTACCCGCAAGATCATCCTCAACCGCGGCTCCCAGCAAGGCGTAGCGCCCGGCCAGCCGGTGATTGACGACGTCGGTATCGTCGGCCAGGTGACGCGCGTGTTTCCGTTCACGTCCGAAGTGACCCTGCTGACCGACAAGGACCAGGCCATCCCGGTCCAGGTCCTGCGCAACGGCTTGCGCAGCGTGGCTTACGGCCGCGGCCAGTCCGGCGTGCTCGATCTGCGGTTCATGGCCGCCAACGCCGACATCCAGAAGGGCGATGCGCTGGTGACGTCCGGTATCGACGGCGTATATCCGCCGGGCCTGTCGGTGGCCAGCGTGCTGCAGGTGGAGACCAAGTCGACGGACGCCTTCGCGCACATCGTCTGCCTGCCGTCGGCCGGCGTCGATCGCCACAAGCAGTTGCTGATCCTGCTGGTCGAGCAGACCGTGGCCCCGCGTCCGGATCCGGAAGGCGGTCTGGACAAGGCCGACAAGCTGCTCAAGCGCCGTTTCCGCGATAGCGCGAAAGAGGGCGAAGCGGCGCCTGCCAAGGATGCGCCTAGCGAAGATCGCAAGGGACAAGCACCGACGGCTGCGCCGGCCACTACACCGGCAGCAACTGCGGCACCCGCTGCCGCAGCAGCGAAACCGGCCGCCGCTGCGCCCGCAACACCAGCCGTCCCGGCAGCCAAACCTGCCACCGCGGCCACCCCTGCCGCTGCACAACCAGCCAAGAGCACCCGATGAACGATCCACATTACATCCTGCTGCCGGCGAATCCGATTTTCATCGCGATCAGTCTGATCGCGGCTTTTCTGCTCAACCTGCTGCCATGGGGCCAATGGGTCGGCGTTCCCGACTTCGTCGCGCTGGTGCTGGTGTTCTGGGCCATCCACGAGCCGCGCAAGATCGGCATCAGCATCGCCTTCATGATGGGCCTGCTGATGGACGTCAACGAAGCCACGCTGCTGGGCGAGAACGCATTGGCCTACACGCTGCTGTCGTATTTCTCGATCATGATCCACCGCCGCGTACTGTGGTTCCCGGTCGGCACGCAAGCCCTGCACATCCTGCCGCTGATGCTGCTCACGCAAGCCGTGCAGCTGGTGGTGCGCCTGATGGTCAGCGGCAAATTCCCGCATTGGTATTACTTCAGCGAGAGCTTTGTCTGCGCGCTGTTGTGGCCGCTGGTGACATGGCTGCTGCTCGCCCCGCAACGACGCGCGATCAATCGCGACGATAACCGTCCGATCTAGACCAGAGCGCAGAGCGTGTCTTCAACATGACAGAATTCAAAAACACCGAGCATGAACTCAAGCTCTTCCGGCTGCGCCTGTTCGCAGTGGCGATGCTGGTGCTCGTTTGTTTCAGCCTGCTGACGGCGCGCTTCATCTGGCTGCAGATCGTCCGCCACGACGCCTATGCGGCGCAGGCGGAAGAAAACCGCATCTCGGTGGTGCCCATCGTGCCCAACCGCGGCCTGATCCTGGATCGCAATGGCGTCGTGCTGGCGCGCAACTATTCCGCCTACACGCTGGAAATCACGCCGTCCAAGATCACCATGGGCCTCGACGAGCTGGTCGACGAACTCGGTACGCTGGTCGACATCCAGCCCAAGGACCGGCGCCGCTTCCGCAAGCTGCAGGAAGAATCCAAGAACTTTGAAAGCCTGCCGATCCGCACGCGCCTGACCGACGAAGAAGTCGCCAAGTTCACCGCGCAGCGCTACCGCTTTCCCGGCGTCGACATCCAGGCGCGCCTGTTCCGCCAATATCCTTACGGCAAGACCGCCGCGCACGTGATCGGCTACATCGGCCGCATCAGCCAGCGCGATGCCGACCGCATTGCCGACTCCGACGACGAAGCCAACTACAACGGCACCGACTACATCGGCAAGGAAGGCCTGGAAAAGAGTTACGAAACCCAGCTCCACGGCACCACCGGCTACGAAGAGGTGGAAATCTCCGCCGGCGGCCGCGCCGTGCGTACGCTGTCGCGCACGCCGGCCAGCCCGGGCCAGAACCTGATCCTGTCGATCGACATCGAGCTGCAAAAAGTCATCGAAGAAGCCTTCGGCGACCGCAAGGGCGCACTGGTGGCGATCGATCCCGCCACCGGCGACATCCTGGCCTACGTGTCGCAGCCTTCGTTCGACCCCAACGTTTTTGTCGAAGGCATCGACCAGCAAACCTGGGACGAGCTGAACAACTCGCCCGACCGTCCGCTGATCAATCGTCCGCTGTCCGGCACCTATCCGCCCGGGTCGACCTACAAGCCGTTCATGGCGCTGGCGGCGCTGGAGCTGGGCAAGCGCAAGCCGTCCGACTCCATCCGCGATCCGGGTTACTTCTGGCTCGGCAACCACAAGTTCCGCGACGACAAGGAAGGCGGCCACGGCGTGGTCGACATGTACCGCTCGATCGTGGTGTCCTGCGATACCTACTATTACATGCTGGCCAACGACCTTGGCGTCGACGCCATCCACGATTTCATGAAGCCGTTCGGCTTCGGCCAGATCACCGGCATCGACCTCGAGCACGAACGCAAGGGCCTGCTGCCGTCGACCACCTGGAAGGCCAACGCCTACCGCAAGCCGGAGCAGCGCAAGTGGTACGCCGGCGAAACCATTTCGCTGGGCATCGGCCAGGGTTACAACGCCTTCACGCCGATCCAGCTGGCGCACGCCACCGCGACCCTGGCCAACAACGGCATCGTCATGAAGCCGCATCTGGTCAAGATGATCGAAGACGGCGTCACGCACGAGCGCACCGTGACCGTGCCGAAGGAGAGCTATCGTATTCCGCTCAAGCAGGAAAACATCGACGTCATCAAGCAAGCCATGGTCGGCGTGAACAAGGAAGGCACCGGCGCGCGCGTCTTCGCCGGCACCGAATACACCTCGGCCGGCAAGAGCGGCACCGCCCAGGTGGTGTCAATCAAGAAGAACGAAAAGTACGACGCCAAGCGCCTCGCCACGCATCTGCTGGATAATGCGTTGTTCACGGCGTTCGCCCCGGCCGACAAGCCGCGCATCGCCTTGGCGGTCATCGTCGAAAACGGCGGATGGGGTGCGGAAGCCGCCGCGCCGCTGGCGCGCAAGGCGATCGATTTCTATCTGCTCGGCAAGCGTCCCGGCGACAAGGCCAAACCGGCCGGCAAGGGCGATGACGCCGCTGCTACCGCCGCAACCACCTCCGGACCGGATCCGGTCGGCAACGATCTGAGGGATTGAACAACACCATGAGCTTGCACCGGCCTCCCCTCTGGCAAATCATCAAACCGCACCTGGCGGTGTTTGACGGCGCGCTGTCGCTGATTATTTTCCTGATCATGTCGGTCGGCATCGTCACGCTGTATTCGGCGGGCATGAACTTCCCCGGCCGCGTCGAAGACCAGTTGCGCAATATTCTGGTCGCCTTCATCGTCATGTGGATTGCGGCCAATGTCTCGCCGCAGACGCTGCTGCGCTTCGCCGTGCCGATTTACACCATCGGCGTGGCGCTGCTGGTTGCCGTGGCGGTGTTCGGCATCGTCAAGAAAGGCTCGCGCCGCTGGCTCAATATCGGTATGGTCGTGCAGCCGTCCGAAATCATGAAGATCGCCATGCCGCTGATGCTGGCCTGGTACTTCCAGAAGCGCGAAGGCATGATCCGCTGGCCCGTGTTCCTGATCGCGGGGGTGCTGCTGGCGGTGCCGGTCGGCCTGATCATCCGCCAGCCGGATCTCGGCACCGGCGTACTGGTGCTGGCGGCCGGTTTCTATGTGATCTTCTTTGCGGGTTTGTCGTGGAAGGTGCTGACCGGACTGGTCATCGCCGGCGCCGCCAGCTTGCCCGTGATCTGGTCGGTGCTGCACGATTACCAGCGCCAGCGCGTGATGATGCTGATCGATCCGACCTCCGATCCGCTGGGCAAGGGTTTCCACATCATCCAGTCGACCATCGCCATCGGTTCCGGCGGCATTACCGGCAAAGGCTGGCTGATGGGCACCCAGACGCATCTGGAATTCATCCCGGAACGCACCACCGACTTCATCTTTTCGGTGTATTCGGAAGAGTTCGGCCTGATCGGCAACCTGATCCTGCTGTTCCTGTATCTGCTGCTGATCGGCCGCGGGCTGATGATCACGGCCAATGCGCCGACGCTGTTCACGCGCCTGCTGGGCGGCGCGATCACCATGATTTTCTTCACCTACGCCTTCGTGAACATGGGCATGGTCAGCGGCATTTTGCCGGTGGTCGGTGTGCCGTTGCCGTTCATGAGTTACGGCGGCACCGCGCTGGTCACGCTGGGCCTGGGCGCGGGCATTCTGATGAGCATTCAGCGGCATCGCAAGCTGGTGCAGACCTAGGACTGGTTGTTCGGGAAGTTTCCTTTTGTAAGATCAGTTTTTCCTGACAGACATTTCAGGGATGCTTCCGATACTCTGGTATCGTTGCGCTTGCCCAAGTTTGCAAGCCTGATAAAACTAACAAGTCTGGAAAGATTGCAATGCGAGTTTTCTTTGCCCCCGCGGCACTCTCCGCATGTTCGGCGCGTCTGGTGCGTCCACTGCGCATATCGTGCCTGCTGCGTTACGTTTCCATTCTGGCGCCGCTGGCGCTGGCCGCCTGCAGCAGCGCGCCGTCGCTGAACACGCCCGCGCCGTCTCCGGCCGCATCGACGCCGGCGGCGCGCACTGCCAACGGCAAACCGTTGCCGGCGCTGCCGGCGGCAGGTTCGGGCCGCGGCGGTTACTACAAGGATGACGGCCCGGGCGACCAGCCGCCTGACGGCCTGCTCGATACGCCGGACGCCGATCCCAAGGTCGAACCGTTTTCCAGGGCCGGCAGCCGTCCTTATGTCGTGTTCGGCAAAACCTACACGCCGATTACCGACGACCGTCCGTTCAAGCAGCGCGGCATCGGCAGCTGGTACGGCAAGAAATTCCACGGCCAGAAGACCTCGTCGGGCGAGCTTTACGACATGTACAAGATGACGGCCGCGCATCCGACCTTGCCGATTCCGTCCTACGCCCGCGTCACCAACCTGAAGACCGGCGCGCAAGTCATTGTGCGCATCAACGATCGCGGACCTTTCCATTCGACCCGCATCATCGACTTGTCGTACACCGCCGCGCTGAAGCTGGGCTACTTGTCCTCCGGCAGCAGCGAACTGGAAGTGGAGCGCCTGTTGCCGGATGAAATCAACCGCATCGCGGAGAACAAGCGCAATGGCGTCACGGCCGCGCCGGTGCCGGTGAATGCCGCCAACAACGCGCCGGCAACGTCGGCGGTATCGGTGGGCAGCGTCGCGCCGCCAGGCCAGATCGTCCCGATCGCCATGACAACGGCCGCCGCAACGCAGCCAGCCGGCGGCACGGCAACCGGCGAAAACGGAAGCACGGCGGCGTTGGCGAGCGGTTTCTATTTGCAGTTCGGCGCTTATGCCCAGGAAGCCAACGCCCGCAGCGCGCGCGACAAGCTGATGCAAAACCTGAGCGGCGCCGTCGACAAGCTGGAAACCGTGGTCGTCAACGGACTCTATCGCCTCTACGCCGGTCCTTACGCCAGCCGTCCTGCCGCCATGGACGCCGCGCAACTGATCCGTCAGCGCGCCAACGTAACGGGCTTTGTGGTCGAGCGCTGATCCGCTCGCCCAATCTCTTACTTATCTAGCGGAGAACGCATGCATCCCTACCTGTTGCTGGGCATCGCCATTGTTTCGGAAGTCATCGCCACTTCCGCCTTGCGGGCGTCCGATGGTTTCACCAAGCTGATTCCGTCAGTGGCGGTGGTGGTCGGTTATGCGCTGGCGTTCTTGTTCCTGTCGATGACGCTCAAGACGATTCCGGTCGGCATCGCCTACGCGATCTGGTCCGGCCTCGGCATCGTCCTGATTTCCATCGTGGCGTATTTTGTCTACGGCCAGACCCTGGATACCCCGGCCATCATCGGCATGGGGTTGATTCTGGCGGGGGTGCTGGTATTGAACCTGTTTTCGAAGTCGACCGCGCACTGAGTCTTCCATCGGTGAAATCGACCAGGCGACGGACTTATTCGGCGGCGTCCCGCAGTTGCAAAGCGCGCTCATAGAGCGCGTTTTTCTTTTGGCCGGTGATTTGCGCCGTCAAGGCGGCGGCTTGCTTCACCGGCAACTCCGCCAGCAGAATTTGCAGGATGCGTTCGGCATCGGCGTCGGCGACCGCGTCTTCACCGGCGGTGGCGCCTTCCACCAGGATCACGAACTCGCCGCGCTGGCGGTTGGCGTCCGCCGCCAGCCAGGCCGGCGCGTCGGCCAATGCGCAGCGGTGGATGGTTTCGAACAGCTTGGTCAGCTCGCGCGCCAGAACGATCTGGCGTTGCGGTCCGAAAGCCAGCAACAGCGCATCGACGGTTTCCACGATGCGATGCGGCGCTTCATAAAACACCAGCGTGGAAGCATCCTGCGCCAGCTTCAGCAAGGCGCTTTCGCGCTGCTTGCTCTTGTTCGGCAAGAAGCCGACGAAGTGGAACTGATCGTTGACCAGACCGCTGGCCGACAGCGCCGTCACGGCAGCCGATGCGCCCGGCAGCGGCACCACGGTCAGGCCGGCGGCGCGCACCGCCTCGACAATGCGCGCGCCCGGATCGGATACCGCCGGCGTGCCGGCATCGGACACCAGCGCAATGCGCTCGCCCTGCTGCAGGCGCGCAATGATCTTGTCGGCGGCTTCGCGTTCGTTGTGTTCATGCGCGGCGATGAGCGTCTGGCTGATGCCGTAGCGCGTCAGCAGATGGCTGGTGTTGCGGGTGTCTTCACAGGCCACGGCGTTCACCATCGACAACACGTGCAAAGCGCGCAACGTCAGGTCGCAAACATTTCCGATGGGCGTAGCCAGCACATATAATGCCGACTCAGGATAAGTCTGTTGCGCGGCTTCCGTCAGGACGGACGCGGCAAGAGACGTGATGGATGCAATGGATGCAGCGTGTGCGTTCGAGTTGGGGTGACTCATTGGAGAAGATCATGTTGGGAAAATGGGCGAAAGTCATCTTGCTGACCGCGCTGCTGAGCGGATTGTGCGCTTCCGTGCAGGCATTTACAACCGTTGGCGCGAATGATGCCGCTCCTGCACCCTCCGCTGCACCTGCGTCCGCACCCGCTGCTTCCGCCGCTGCGCCGGCGACCGACTTCAGCTTGCCGCCCGAGAACAGCCAGCCGCCTGTGCGCGTGGCTCTGCTGCTGCCGCTGCGCTCCAGCGTGTTCGGCGCCGCTGCCGATGCGGTGCGCACCGGATTCCTGACCGCTTCCGAGCGCAAGAAAGACAACCTCGTCATCACCATCATCGAAACCGGGGACTCCGCACAGGAAGCCCTCAACGCCTATAACGATGCCTCGGGCAAATACGACATCATCGTCGGCCCGCTCTCGCGTAGCGCGGTGACGGCGCTGGTGCAGTCGGCCGCGGTGCGCAAGCCGACCATCGCCCTGGCCCAGCCGGATCTGCCCGACACCGCCGACCAGCGTCTGCCGCGCCAGATGATCATGATGGGTTTGTCGATTGAAGAAGAGGCGCGCCAGGTCGCGGCCTGGGTCGAGCATGAAAAGACGCCCGGCAAGATTTTTGCGATCTCCACCAACATCGCCTGGCAGCGCCGCGCGGTGAAAGCGTTTGTCCAGCAGGCGCGCCAGCAAGGGATGGCCGTGGAAAACCTCGAACTGAGCGTGCCCAACAACGCGCTGAGCGCCACCGGCCTGGCGCAACTGGGCCAGCGCATCCAGGCCGAGAAGCCGGCCTTGCTGTTCGTTGCGCTCGATGCCGCGCAAACCATTCAGTTGCGCAGCGCCATCGGCAACGAGATCGCGCTCTACGGCACCTCGCAGCTTAATCCGCTGACGCTGGCCAGCGCCACGGCGGCGGTCAATGCCGCGGCCAACAATGCTGCCGCCAGCGCCGCCACCGGCACCCCGCCGGCTCCCGACAACCGTCTGCCCGAGCTCGACGGCGTGCGTCTGGTCGACATGCCGTGGCAATTGCAGGCCGACAACGCCGCCGTCATGGCGTATCCGCGCTCCGTCGCCAATGCCGATGTCAAGCCGAACGCCGACCTGGAACGTCTCTATGCGCTCGGCATCGACGCTTTCCGCGTCGCCAATGAAATTGCCCAGCGGCGCTCGGGTTTCGACATCGACGGCGTGACCGGCCAGATCAACGTCAACATGGCGGCCGGCGCGACGTACTTCCAGCGCAAGGAAACCCAGGCCGTCTATCAGGACGGCATTGCCGTGCCGGTTGCCAATCAGCGCTGACGGCTTACTGAAAGATCAAGCGCATGGCCTTGTTCGACCATCTTCGCGGCCGCAAGCAACGCACCAGCAAGCAAGTCAGCGGCGACGCGGCCGAGGATGACGCCCTGGCATTCTTGCTCAAGCAGGGATTGGTCGAGGTCGAACGCAACTTCCGCTGCAAAGGCGGCGAAATCGACCTGATCATGCGCGAGCGCGACACCATCGTTTTCGTCGAAGTGCGCAAACGCAGCAAAAGCGACTTCGGCGGCGCGCTCGCCAGCGTCACACGCACGAAACAAAAACGCCTGATCATTGCTGCACAAGTATTTTTGCAGCGCTACCGCATGCCGCCGGACTGCCGTTTCGACGTCATCGGCTATGACGGCGAGCAGATGACCTGGCTGAAAAATGCCGTGGAAGCAATATCTGAAGCATTTTGATACGCTTCTTTACCCCTCGCACCGGGGAGGAGCAGGCCAACTACACTATAATTGGCGGGCCTGTTGCCGTTGCATGCCGGGTTGATCCGTTTTTCTCCCCTCCCATGCCGGCAGCCTGACCGGGACGAACCAGGGACTGTCGTTCTTCATGCACTGTTAAATACTCTCGTACCATGACTAATCAACGTATCCTCTCGCACTTTCAGGAAAGTGCCGAACTCAAGCTCCACGCCGGTGCCGTATTGGCGCAGCCGATTGAGCAGGCGATTGAACTTATGTTCACAGCGCTGTCGAACGGCAACAAGATTCTTGCCTGCGGCAACGGCGGATCGGCAGCAGACTGCCAGCATTTCGCGGCCGAACTGGTGGGACGTTTCGAACGTGAACGTCTGCCGCTGCCGGCGCTGGCGCTGACTACGGATACTTCGATCCTGACTGCAGTCGGCAACGATTACAGCTACATGGAAATTTTCTCGAAGCAGGTCCAGGCCTTCGGCCAGGCCGGCGACGTGTTGCTGGCGTTCTCGACTTCGGGCAACTCCGGCAACGTGCTGGCGGCGATCGAAGTAGCACAGGAACGCGACATGCGCGTGGTGGCGCTGACCGGCAAAGGCGGCGGCGCCATCGGCAAGAAACTTACCGACGCCGATGTGCATATCTGCGTGCCGCATGACCGTACCGCGCGCATTCAGGAAGTGCATCTGGTGACTCTGCATTGTATTTGCGACGGTATCGATGTCGCGCTATTTGGAGGTGATGTGAATGAATGATGTCAAGGCAGGTTGGTTGAAATGGCGTCGTCCGCTGGCGGCAGTCGCCGTTGGCGGGATGCTCGCGATCGGGCTGCAAGGCTGCTTCGGCGTACTCGCCGGCGGTATGCTGGCAGGCACGTTCGCGGCAACGGATCGCCGCACGCTGGGTGCGCAGACCGAAGACAAGTCGATTGTCGTCAAGGGTGAATCCAATATCCCTGACGTGGTCGCCGCCGGTTCTCACGTCAACGTGACCAGCTTCAACCGCAAGGTCCTGCTCTCCGGTGAAGTGCCTGATGAAGCATCGAAGGCCGCCGCCGAGCGCGAGATCAAGAGCCTGCCGAACGTCAACGGCGTGTTCAACGAACTGGTTGTTTCCGGTTCGTCCGGCTTCTCGGCCCGTTCCGGCGATGCGCTGATCACCAGCAAAGTGCTGGCCAGCCTGGTGGACGCCAAGGACCTGTACGCCAGCGCCTTCAAGATCACCACCGAACGCGGCATCGTCTACATGATGGGACGCGTGACCGAACGCGAAGGCAAGCGCGGCGCCGAAATCGCCAGCGGCGTCAGCGGCGTGCAAAAGGTCGTGACGCTGTACGAGTACATCTCGGAAGAAGAATTGAAGCAATACATCAAGCAGCCGCCGCCGGATCCCGCCAAGTAATCGGGAACCGTGCCGGAACTGGTCTGACGCTGCCATGTCAGATGCAGGTCAGGCGCCGCAGCAACGACAAGAACCGCCGATGTCCCCGACACCGGCGGTTTTTTCATGGTGTTGTCATTCGGGACACCGCCTCCGGCACGAAGCGGAAAGCGCGTCTATAATGGCCCGACAGTCATGTCTGCAATATTGCCAATCTGGCAACGCAACTGACCAGCAGTACTCACAACGGAAAAGACATGGAAGCCCAACACGCCACCACCTCTGTTACCACTCCAGCTGCCGGCGCTGCTCCGCGCAGCCGCCTTGCCCTCAAACTCGGCGGCGTTGCGGTCGTTGCCGCCATTGCGCTGTTCGGCTACACCTCGCTGTCGGCGAAGAACACCGCGCCCGACGTGACCTTCGTCAAGCTCGACGGCCAGAAGGTCGCGCTCAAGGACATGCGCGGCAAGGTTGTCATGGTCAATTTCTGGGCGACCAGCTGCACTACCTGCGTGGGCGAAATGCCGCAGATGATTTCGACCTACAACAAGTACAAGGACCAGGGCCTGGACTTCGTCGCCGTTGCGATGAGCTATGACCCGCCGAATTACGTGCTGAACTACACCGAGACGCGCAAGCTGCCGTTCAAGGTTGCGCTGGATCCGCAAGATACGCTGGCCAAGGCCTTCGGCGACGTCAAGCTGACGCCGACCACCTTCGTCATCGGCAAGGACGGCAGCATCCTGAAGCGCTATGTCGGCGAGCCGCAATTCGCTGAATTGCATCAGTTGCTGGAAAAGGCGCTGGCCGCCTGATCGTCGGATACGCTCCACCAAATAAAAAAGCGCCGGTTCGATACCGGCGCTTTTTTATGCCTGCAGCGATGAAGCCGCTTTTATCCCGGCGTTCAGAATTGCTCCCAGTCTTCCTCCGCCGGTTTGTTTGCCACGGGAGATTTTAAGGATGCAGCCTGCTTCAGTTTAGGCGGCGTTGCGGTAGCAACCTTGGCCGGTTTGTGCAGCGGCGTGATGTCGACGGTGCGCAGCACCGGCTGAGGCGCCAGGCGGGTATTGTCGAGTTTGAAGACACTGACCACCTGCGTCAGCGTGGCCGCCTGGTCCTGCAGCGACTGCGCGGCGGCGGCGGCTTGTTCGACCAGCGCCGCATTTTGCTGTGTGGTTTCGTCCATCTGCGTGATGGCCTGGTTGACCTGCTCGATGCCGTCGCTTTGTTCCTGGCTGGCGGAACTGATCTCCGCCACGATGTCGGTCACGCGCCGCACGCTGGCCACCACTTCGGTCATGGTGGCGCCGGCTTGCTCCACCAGCTTGCTGCCGGAGTCGACCTTTTCCACCGAGTCGTCGATCAGGGTTTTGATTTCCTTGGCCGCCGCCGCCGAGCGTTGCGCCAGGCTGCGCACCTCCGACGCCACCACGGCAAAGCCGCGCCCCTGTTCGCCGGCGCGTGCGGCTTCGACTGCCGCGTTCAGCGCCAGGATATTGGTCTGGAAAGCGATGCCGTCGATCACGCTGATGATATCGACGATTCTCTTCGACGAAGCATTGATTGCGCCCATGGTGTCGACCACCTGGCCGACCACGCTGCCGCCTTGCACGGCGACTTCCGAGGCGGATACGGCGAGCTGATTCGCCTGGCGCGCATTGTCGGCATTCTGCTTGACCGTGGAGGTGAGTTGTTCCATCGCCGACGCCGTTTCTTCCAGCGAACCGGCCTGGCTTTCGGTGCGTGCCGACAGATCGAGATTGCCGCTGGCGATTTCACTGGAAGCCGTGGCGATGGTATCGGTGCCGCTGCGCACCTTGCCGACGATATTGAGCAGATTGTCGTTCATGGTTTTCAGTGCTTGCAGCAGCTTGCTGGTTTCATCCTTGCCGCTGCCGTCGATGTGCGAAGTCAGGTCGCCCGAGGCGACGGTTTCGGCGATGCTGACAGCCTCGTTGAGCGGACGCGTGATGCTCAGCGTCAGCAGCCAGCCGAGGATGCCGCCCAGCACCAGCTCAATCACGCCCAGGCTCAGCAGCAGCGTGCGTCCCGACTGATAGCTGTCGTTGATGTGTTGGGCGGAGCGGTCAATGACCTGTGTCTGATAGTCGGCGTACTTCAGCACGCTGCCGGAATAGTCGTCCATCATCTTGACCAGTTTGGTGTTGGTCAACTGCTTGGCTTCCTCGGCATTGCCGGCGGCCTTCATCTTGAAGATGTCTTCGCGCGCGTTGCGGTATGCCGCACGCAGCTTGCCGACCTCGTCGAACAGCTGCTTTTCTTCCGGTAAGGAAATGGCGGTTTCCACGCGTTTCTGGATATCGCTGACCTTCTTCGATTCCGCATCGATCTGGGTCTGGAAGTACTTCTGGAATTCGGCATCGTCGCTGCGCATCACGGCGAAGGTGCGCACGCCGTTTTCCTTGATGGCGGCATGCCATTTCGAGGCGTCGCGTTCTTTCTGCAAGGCATTTTTGACCATGTCGTCGGTGGCGTCGCCGATGCCCTGCAGCCGCCAGACGCCGATGCCGACCATCACTGCCATCAGCATCAGCATCGCAATGAAGCCGATGCCCAGACGTACACCTATCCTGAAGTTTTTCATGGCTGTCTCCTTATCCGTGTTTCCAGCGCTGCACGCAGCGTCGGTCCCGGTTTGCATTTCTGCGCCCTGGCGGGCGCAGGCATCGATATTTTTTCTTGTCGGCAGGTTCAGCGTATCACAGGGGAAGGGCGCTAAATCGCAGGATAGCCGCCATTTGCCGTGCCTGTTAGCGTTTTATCAAGGACATCGGCAGTACCGGCAGATAACTTTACGTCGCGGCCGGCGATGATTTGATGCAACAGTGACAACCGCCCGCTATAATCGCAGGCTTGGAAAGTGCAACACGGCAATGCGCATATCAACACGGCCATACCTTTCACCCAAATGACAATAAAACCGGACACGGCCGCGCATGCCGTGGAAATAGAAAAGCTGACGCAGTCCCTGATTCGCGAGCGCGATGCACGCATGCAATCCGACGCTCGCCTGGAAAGCCGTCTGCGCCAATTGCAGCTGCTCGAAGGCGTCGCCGCTGCCGCCAACCAGGCCGACTCGGTCGACGTGATTCTCCAGTTCGCCGTTGACGAGATCTGCCGTTATACCGGCTGGCCGCTGGGGCATTGCTATCACGTGCGCAAGAGCGGCAGCCAGACTGCGCTGGTATCGGCCGGCATCTGGTACGGCGCCATCCGCCCCGAATTCAGCGCCTTTCATTGCATGACCGGCAGCCCCGGCTTCCAGGCGCATAAAGATTTGCCGGGCCGCGCCTTCAAGGAGGCCGCACCGGTCTGGACCGTCAACATCGGCGTCGACCGCGATGCGCCGCGCGCCGATGTGGCGCGCGCGGCCGGCATCAAGGCCGGCGTCGCCTTCCCGGTAGTGAGCGGCGGTGAAGTCGTTGCCGTTCTGGAATTTTTCTCCGACCGCGTGCTCTCGCTGGACGACAATCTGCTGCGGCTGATGAGCCTGATGCGCCAGATCGCCGGCCGCATCGGCCGTGTCGCCGAGCGCCGCCAGAACGAAGCGCGCCTGATTCATGAGGCCTCCCACGACGCGCTGACCGGCCTGCCCAACCGCAGCCTGTTCCTGCAGCAGCTGGATCTGGCGCTGCAACGCCAATGGGAAGACGACAACGCCGGCTTCGCGGTGCTGTTCATCGACCTCGACCGCTTCAAGATCATTAACGACAGCCTCGGCCACCTGGCGGGCGACCGCATGATCATCCAGGTGGCGGCCCGTCTGAAAAACGCCGTGCGCCCGGATGTCATTGTCGGCACGACCGGCGCCGAGCCTTCCCCGGGCAATCCCAAATACACGCTGGCGCGCATGGGCGGCGACGAATTCACCGTGCTCCTGCGCGACATTCCCGATGTCGGCGAAGCCGAACGCATCGCCGAGCGTATCCAGCTGGCGCTGGCCTTGCCCTTCCTGATCCGCGATCAGGAAATCTACGCCAGCGCCAGCATCGGCATCGTCTTCAGCGACGTCGGCCATACCCTGGCCGACGAAGTGCTGCGCGACGCCGACCTGGCGCTGTATCGCGCCAAGGCCGCCGGCAAGAGCCAGTACGAAATATTCGACCGCAGCATGCGCAAGGGCGCGGTCAGCCGCCTGACGATAGAGACGGCGCTGCGCCACGCGTTGAAGAACAATGAGTTCGTGCTGCATTACCAGCCCATCATCGAGCTGCAGGCCGGCACCATCGTCGGCGTCGAAGCGCTGGTGCGCTGGCGCCGTGGTGCGGAGGAACTGGTGTATCCGGGCGACTTCATCGATGTCGCCGAAGACACCGGCCTGATTCTGCACATCGGCATGTGGGTGCTGCGCGAAGCCTGCCGCCAGATGCATGTATGGCACCAGCAATTCCCGCGCGCCAAGCCGCTGACCATCAGCGTCAATATTTCGCCGCGCCAGTTCGTGCAACCCAATCTGGTCGATCAGATCCAGCAGATCATCAGAGAGACCGGCATCGATCCCAATACGCTGCGGCTGGAGATCACCGAGAGCGTCACCATGGGCGACGTCGAGCGCACGATCAAGATCCTGTCGCAACTGCGCGCGCTGGGCGTGCGCTTCAGCATCGACGACTTCGGCACCGGCTATTCGTCACTGAGTTACCTGCATCGCTTCCCGCTGGACGTGCTGAAGATCGACCGCTCCTTCGTCATGGGCATGAAGGAAGACAAGGAGCGCCTGCAAATCGTCGAAACCATCATGACGCTGGCGCGCAATCTCGGTATCGAAGTGGTGGCGGAAGGAACGGAAACGGAAATGCAGGTCGACCATCTGCGCAATCTCGGCTGCGATTTCGGCCAGGGATTTTTCTTCTCGCGTGCGCTGGCGGCGGAAACCATCACGGATCTGTTGTACGTCCCGCATCACGTGCTGGAAACCGCCTACGTCAATTCGCTGCAGGCGCTGGAAGAGTAGTCAGGTCCTGCACAACAACCGCAGTGAACCCGCCGGCAGCAACACGCAAATCGCGGCGCTGAAAATCAGCACGAAGCCCAGCATGTCCGGCGCGCTCGGGCGTTCGCCCAGCAACAGCACCGCGCCGCTGACGCCGACCACCGGCACCAGCAGCGTGCCGAGCGCGGCGATGCCGGCCGGCAGTCTGGCGATGATTTCAAACCACAGGATGTAGCCCGCCGCCATGCCGAAAAAGATGTGATACGCCAGCGCGCCGATCACTTGCACATGCAGTGCCCCCGGATGCGGCCAGCCCTCGAAGGAAAGCAAGCCGGTCAGCGCCACCAGCGCGCCGATCAGCAATTGCCACGCTGCGATCGCCAGCGGTTCGGCATTGATCTTCGCCCACTTCATGTAGACCGTTCCCGCCGCCCAGGTCAGCGCCGCCGCCAGTGCGTACAGGATGCCGTGCGGCAGCGCCTGCAGGCCGCCGCCGAGCAGCGGAGAAATCAGCACCGCCAGGCCGCCCGCGCCCAGCGCCAGTCCCATGCCGCGTACGCGGTCCAGCTTCTCGCCCAGCGCGATGCGCGCAAACAGCGTCGCCCACAGCGGCATCGAATAAGTGATGATCGCCACGCGCGAAGTCGCCGCGCCGAGTTGGGCAAAGGTCAGCAGGATATTGAACAGCGCAATGTTGAGCAGGCCGGTCATCACGATGTGCACACGGTCGCGCGCGCCGATGCGCAGCGCGCGGCCGCGCACCAGCGCCAGCACGAACAGCGTGCACGCCGCCGCGCCGAGGCCGATGGTGCGCAAGGTCCACGGCGAGACGCCGCTCAGCGAGACCTTGACCGCCGGCCAGTTCAATCCCCAGACCACGCCGAGGATCAGCAGCAACAGCTTGGCTCTGCCGTTGTCCTTGCGGCTCTGCGCAGTTGCTTGCGGCGTCGGCAAGGTACTCAGACCGGGGCCGGTGTCGCTGCGTCGAGCGGATACACCGGACGGCGCACCTTGCGAATCGGGAACAGGTCGAAGTTCGAGCTGGTCGGGCCGCCGCTGTCGGAATCGCATTCTTCCAGCCCCTTGCTGATCGGCACAAACACCGGACGGCAATACATGCGCGATTTCAGGATCACGTAATCCATGCTCGCCGGATCCAGGCCGAGGCTGGTGAACACGCCAAGGTCGTAGGGTTCGACACGCTCTTCCGTGATGACGATTTTTGCCGCACCGGTATCGAACAGCACGCTGTTACCCATGTTGATGGTCGAGCCGGTATAGATAGGACCGGACACGCGGAACACGCCGTCGGTGATCGCCAGCACCTTGCCGGTCAGTTGCAGCGGCGTCTTGGTGATGCCTTGCTGCGTCAGCGGCACCTTGTTGCCGACTGCCAGCGTGACCGTGCCGCCCACACCCGCTTTCAGCAATTGCGCGACCGCTTCCGGATCGCTGATCGGGCCGGCGGCGATGCCGCTCATGCCTTCGGCCAGCGCCGCTTCCAGTACGTCCATGGTGTTGCAGGTGCCGCCCGACATGACGTTGTCGCTATGGTCCAGCAACAGCACCGGGCCCTTGTCCGGACCTGCCGCCATCTCGCGCGCATGCGCCAATGACTGACGCAAAGGTTGGCTGTCGTAGACGAAATCGTCGCGCTCGGCCCAGATCTGTTTTGCAATCGTATCGGCGACGCTCTGCGCGAGCGCTGCATCATTGTCGGTCACGACCACCACCGACATGCCTGCATCGCGGAAATCGGACAAAGGAAAACCGGCCAGCACCGACACCGCCAGCACGCCGGTTTGCTTCTCGGCCAGTTTGGCCTGTTCCACCGCGCGCTGCATGGCCGATGCCGAGGTATTGCTGGTCAGCGTCGCCGACAGCAGCGGCACTTGCCGCCAGCCGGTGACCGGACGCGATTTCTCCTGCAGCAATTGCAGCAGCAGGCGGCCGGCGTGCTCGCCGGTTTCGTACATGTCGATATGCGGATAAGTCTTGAAGCTGACGATGACGTCGGTGTTGTCGACCATCTTTTGCGTGACGTTGCCGTGCAGGTCGAGCGCCACGCATAGCGGCACCTGCGGCGCGATCTTGCGGATGCGTTCGAGCAGCGCGCCTTCGCCGTCGTCGGCATTCTCCGCCACCATGGCGCCGTGCAGATCCAGCATGATGGCGTCGCAACCGCCTTCGACGGCGCGCACGATGGCGTCGGTCATCAGGGTATAGGCGTCGCCCGCCACCGTCGCGCTCGGATTGGCCGTGGCCGCCAGCGGCGTGACGATGGACGCCGACATGCCGTCGGCGATATCGAGGAAAGCGCCCATCGCGGTGCGCGCGCCTTTCTGGTCCTGATACGCGGCGCTGTCCCATTGCGGCGCAAACGCTTCCAGCGGCGTCGGGATGGGTGAGAAGGTATTGGTCTCGTGGTTCAGGCGGGCGATGACAATTTTCAACGGCATGACAAATTCCTTGATGATATTCAGACGACCTTGGCGCTGGCGAGCATGGCGTGCAACAGTACGTTGGCGCCGGCTTCCAGATGCTCAGGTTTGGCGTCCTCGATTTCGTTATGGCTGACGCCGTCCTTGCACGGTACGAAGATCATGCCGGCCGGCGCCAGGCGCGCGGCGTAGATCGCATCGTGGCCGGCGCCAGAGACCACATCCATGGTCGCGTAGCCGAGCATCGCCGAGGCATTGCGCACTTCGCTCACGCAGTCGGGATGGAAAGGGCAGGGCGGGAAATAAGACACACGCTCCAGCTCGATTTTCAGTCCGGTCTTCTGGCGGGTTTGCTCCAGATAGGCCAGCAAATCTTCATGCATCTGGTTCAGCGTCTCGTCGCTGACGTTGCGCAGGTCGATGGAAAATTTCACCTGTCCCGGAATCACGTTGCGGCTGTTCGGCATCACCTGCACCTGGCCGACGGTGCCGCGGCCGTAAGGCGGATAGCAGTTTGCGATGGCGACGACTTCCTGCATGATGTAGGTGGATACCTGCAACGCATCCTTACGGATTTCCATCGGCGTCGGGCCGGCGTGCGATTCAAAACCGGTGACCGTGCAGTCATACCACGACAGGCCGAGTACGGCCGGCACCACGCCGATGACGGTGTCGGCGTTTTCCAGCACCGGACCTTGTTCGATGTGCGCTTCGTAATACGCGCCGATAGGATGGTCGCCGCACTTCTGCTCGCCGATGTAGCCGATGCGCGTCAGTTCATCTTTCACATTCTTGCCGTCGACGTCGGTGGCGCCGTAGGCATGCTCCAGCGTGAACGCGCCGCAAAACACGCCCGAGCCCATCATCACCGGCACGAAGCGCGAGCCTTCTTCATTGGTCCACACCGCGACTTCGATCGGCGCTTCGGTCTGGATGTTGTGCTGGTTCAGCGTGCGGATCACTTCCATGCCGGCCAGCACGCCGTAGTTGCCGTCGAACTTGCCGCCGGTCGGCTGGGTGTCGATGTGCGAGCCGGTAACCACCGGCGGCAGGTCGTTGTTGCGGCCGTCGCGGCGCATGAAGATGTTGCCGATCTGGTCGACCACGACGCTCATGCCTTCCTGTTTCGCCCAACTGCTGACGAGGTCGCGGCCCTGCTTGTCGAGATCGCTCAGCGCCAGACGGCAGACGCCGCCCTTGGGGGTTGCGCCGATTGCGCCCAGATCCATCAGCGAGTTCCACAGGCGTTTGCCGTCGATGCGTAAATTGGTGATGCTGGTTTTCATGTCCATGATGACTCCGTCAAATTCGGTTTGTGCTGCAACTCAGTTCTTCATTTAAGCAGCAAGATTTACGCCAAGATAGCGGTCTTTCGCGCTGTCGTCGGCGAGGAATTCTGCATTGGTCGCGGTATAGGCGATGCGTCCCTGTTCGACAATGTAATGCCGATCCGCCAGTTGCGTGCAAACCTCCAGGTTTTGCTCGACCAGGATGATCGACATGCCGGTCGCCTTGATCAGTTTGATCTGCGCCACGATCTCGTCGACGATCACCGGCGCCAGCCCTTCGACCGGTTCATCCAGCATCAGCACCTTGGGATGCGTCATCAGCGCGCGCGCAATCGCCAGCATCTGCTGCTCGCCGCCGGACAGCTGGCCGCCGCCGTTCTTGCGGCGCTCTTTCAGGCGCGGGAAGATCTTGTACACGTCTTCCAGGCCCCACGCCGAATCCTTGCGCGCCGCCATGGTCAGGTTCTCTTCTACCGTCAGCAGCTTGAAGATGCCGCGATGCTCCGGCACCAGGCAGACACCGCGTGAGGCGATCTTGTAGGCCGGCAGGCCGGCGACGTTGTTGCCTTCGAACATGACCTTGCCCTGGCGCGGCTCGACCACGCCGACGATGCTTTTGAGCGTCGTGCTCTTGCCGGCGCCGTTGCGGCCCAGCAGCGTGATCACTTCGCCGGCGGCGACCTGCAGCGACACGCCCTGCAGGATATGGCTCTTGCCGTAGTAACTATGAATGTCCTGTACGTTGAGGATCACGTTGTCTCTCCTGCTTTTGTTTCAGCTTTCTTTCCGCCGGTAATCATGCTGCCCAGATAAGCGCGGCGCACGCGTTCGTCGTTGCGGATATCGTTGGGTTTGCCCTGCGCCAGAATCTGCCCCTGCTGCATCACGGTGATGCTGTCGGAGATATCCATCACGATGTCCATGTTGTGTTCGATCAGCACCACGGTGTAGTTGTCGCGCAGGCTGTGGATCAGTTTTTTCATGTCGGCGATATCGTCGATGCCCATGCCTGAGGTTGGTTCGTCGAGGAAGATCACCTTCGGCTGTCCCGCCATCGCCATGCCGACTTCCAGACGGCGTTGCTGGCCGTGCGAGAGTTCGGAGGAGAGGCGGTCGGCCACGCTTTGCAGATTCAGGCGCGTCACCAGTTGTTCGGCGATGTCGCAGGCCTGGTGCAGCAATTCGGGCCGCTTCCACGGATTGAGCGCCTGCGCCGGACGCGTACCCTGTGCGGCCAGCCGCAGGTTCTCGCGCACGCTCAGGTTGGGGAACAGGCTGGTCACCTGGAACGAACGCGCCAGGCCCTTGCGTACGCGCTTGTAACCGGGCAGGTGCGAGACTTCTTCGCCTTCGACCAGGATGCTGCCCTCGGTGATAGCCGTGGTGCCGGTCAGCGTATGAAACAGCGTGGTCTTGCCGGCGCCGTTGGGACCGATCACGGAATGCACGGTGCCCGGCAGGATATCCAGCGTGATGTTATTGACGGCGGTGAACTTGCCGTAGCGCTTGGTGACATTCACCGCTTTGAGGATGGGCGTACTCATCAATGGCTCTCCTTGGCGATGTCGGTACTCATACTGTTTTTCGCGGCAGGGCGCAGGCGTTGCAGCAGCGATTGCGCAAGACCGTACAAGCCCTTGTGCATGTACAGGCTCACGCCGATCAGCAGGAAGCCGAGCAGCATCAGCCAGCGCGGCCACAGCGTCGACAGCCAGTTGCCGATCAGGACGTAGAAGGATGCGCCCAGCACCGAGGCGAACAGGTTGCCGGTGCCGCCGATCACGGTCATGATCAGGATCGATTCGCTGGTGTGGTATTCGATGTTCGACAACGGCGCGACGCCGGTCATCATCGCGTGCAGCCCGCCTGCAAGTCCCGTTACCATGCCGGAAATCACGAAAGCAGCAAGCTTCAGCAAGGTCACGTCGTAGCCCACTGCGGAAGCGCGCGCCTCGTTGTCGCGCACCGCCAGCAGGGTGCGTCCCAGCACCGAATCGACCACGCGTTGCAGCAGCCAGAACACCACTACGAACAGGATCGCGACGAAGCTGTAGTACTGCCACGAGGTCGTGGTCGGCAACAAGGTATGGCCGAACACCGACAGGTTGGGGCGCGGGATGTCGAGCAGGCCGTTGTCGCCGCCGGTGATGTCCTTCATCGTGTAGGCGAGGAAGTAGAACATCTGCGCAAACGCCAGCGTCAGCATGACGAAGTAGGTACCCTTCTGGCGTATCGAAAACCAGCCGACCAGCAGCGCAATCAGCCCGCCGATGACGGCGGCGATCAACAGGGAAATCAGCAGCGGCGCCTTCAGGTGCAGCAAAGCCAGACCCGTGGCATAGCTGCCGATACCGAAGAATATCCCCTGGCCGAACGACATCAGTCCGGTATAGCCGAGCAGCAGATTGCACCCCAGCGCAGCCAGCGCATAGATCAAGACTTCGGTTGCCAGCGTGCCCGAACCGACGCACAGCGGCAGCAGCAACACCACGGCAATGGCCAGTAGCGTGAAGCGGAAATGAGCGATATGTTTCATGTCGGTCTCCTCAGCTGGCGCGGCCGAGCAGGCCGTTGGGACGCAGCAGCATGACCGCCGCCATCGCCACATAAATCATCAGATGCGCGCCTTCCGACCACACCGTGCTCATCACGCTCTGCACGATGCCGACCAGGATGCCGCCCACCAGCGCACCGGAAAAACTGCCGAGGCCGCCGATCACCACCACCACGAAGGCGATGCCCAATGCTTCCACGCCCATGAACGGTTCCACACCGCGAATCGGCGCCGCGAGTGCTCCCGCCAGACCCGCAGTGAATGCGCCGAGCGCGAACACCAGGCTGAAAATGCGAGCAATATTCAAGCCCAGCAGCGACACCATTTCGGTCGATTCGCTGCCGGCGCGCACGATGGAGCCGAGGCGCGTGCCTTCAAGAATCCACCACAACAGCAGCGCCATCACAGCAGTGAGCGCGATCACGAACAGGCGATATTTCGGATACACGAAACCGCCGGCCATGACCACGCCTTGCAGCAGGTCCGGCGGCGAAATATTGTTGCCCAGCGGGCCCCAGTAAGAGATCACGGCCTCCTGCAACACCAACGCCAGACCGACGGTAAAGAGAATATGGAAGTGATGCGGCAGCGCATAAATATGGCGCAATACGAAGCGCTCAACCAGAAACGCGAACATGCCGACGACGACGGGAGCGATCAGCAGGGACCACCAGAAATTGACGCCCATTTCACCGAGCTGGAAGCAGAAATAGGCACCCAGCAGGAAAAATGCGCCATGCGAAAAATTGACGAAACGCAGCAGGCCGAACACGATGGACAAGCCCACCGCCAGCAGGAAATACAGCATGCCGATGCCGACGCCATTGGCAATTTGCAGCAGATAGATATTCATGAAACCTCAATACGTTGAGAAGCGCTCGCGACGGCGGCAGATGCGATTCGCCCAAGACTTTCTTTGAGCAATCACAGTCGTCGACCTGTTCCTGATCCGTAGCGAGAAGCCGTCAGCCGGTAGCGGCCGGAGCGGAGGAACCGGAGTGTACTTGGGTACACGAGGATTCCGAGCACCGCCCGCTGCCGGATCACGGCTTCGCAGTAGGATCAGGGACAGGTCAGCCCAGCTTGCACATTGTTTTATCGAGCGCGAGGAACGATTTTCCGGACGAGATGATGTCCGCATAGTCGTTCTTGTTGCGCATCTTGGACTTGGCCTTGCCCTTGAGCAGGTAATAGTTCTTGATGACCTGATGATCGCCCTTGCGGATTTCTTCGGTGCCGGTCAAGCCTTCGTACTTCATGCCTTCCATGGCCGCGATGACCGCTTTCGGATCGGTGCTATTGGCCTTGATGATGGCGTCCAGCATGATCTTGGTGCAGATGTAGGAACCGGCCAGGCTGTAGTTCGGATCGATCTTCAGCGAGTCGTTGACCAGTTTGACGAACTCCTTGTTGAACGGCGAATCGATCGCGTGCCAGTATTGCGCGCCGAAGTAGACGCCGTCGCAGATGTCCGCACCCAGTGTCTCGAATTGCTCCAGGCCCGACGCCCAGGCCATCAGGATGGTGCAGTTGTTCTTCATGCCGAAGCTCACTGCCTGGCGCAGCGTGTCCGACGATTGCGAACCGAAATTCAACAATAACAGCACGTCCGGCTTGGCGGCCATGGCGTTGGTGAGGTAGCCGCTGAACTCTTTTTCGGCCAGCGAATGGTAGCTGTTGCCGACGTGTTCGATGCCTTTTTCCTTGAAGATCGCTTTCGCGGCGCTCAGCAAACCGTCGCCGAAAACGTATTGCGGCGTGATGGTGTACCAGCGTTTGGCGTTCGGCATTTTTTCCAGCAGCGGACGCACGGTTTGCTCGATCGCGCCGAAGGTCGGCACCGACCAGCGGAAGGTGGCGCGGTTGCAATCGCTGCCGGTAATTTCATCGGCGCCTGCCGTGGTGATGAAGATGCTGCCGCCTTTTTCCGCTTCCTTGCCCATCGCCAGCGCTTCGCCGGAGAGGATGCCGCCGGCAAAAAAGCGCGTGCCTTTTTCCATCGTCTCTTGCATCTTGCGCACGGCGGTCGCCGGTTTTCCTTCTGTGTCCAGCGTGGTGTAGCTCAGGTTCTTGCCGAGCACCTTGCCGTATTTTTGCAGCGCCAGCTTCATGCCCATGTCGGCATATTTGCCATTGGCGGCGAACGGACCGGACATCGGAACAGGACAGCCGAACTGGATCGCATCGGCTTGCGCAAACACATCGGTGTAAGACAGGGCGCCTGGTGCGGCGAGTGCGGACAGCTTGAGAAAATCACGACGATTCATCATATTCACATCTCCAAAAATGACTGTGCATTGAAAAGGTTAAATCAATCTCTTGTGACGCAAGTTCTATGCCCGTGTTGATGAAAAAATCATCATCGCGACGAGAAAAAATCTACTGCAGGGACATGTGGAAATGCACCGCGTTTACCTCGGTAAGAACGGTGTGATGATGAAGGCTTTGCGACCTTGCGCGCATGCGTATGGACGCCTGCTGCAAACCATGATGACGATGGATCATGTTGCTCCTCCTGGTTTAATGTCTCTGTTTGTTTTTGTCTGCTGCTTTTATTTTTTACTGCCGCGAATGTCGGCATGGTCATGTGTTTTTACATGCCTGCTTTTTGGTTTTTTCGCGTTACTGCATGCTACGTGAATTACGTCCTGCGCTGCTTTTTCTTTTGATGAATTTAATTCTCCAATTCCGTCAATGTCGGTGCGTTTTCAACATCACTTTGCACCATCAATTTCCTCTGCTGCACCAATACTTCACGTCGCAGAATCCGGCGCTGAAAACAGCGACGGCATGAGGTTCGCTCATGCCGTTTTTCTTTCTCATTTCTGCGCTGTTTTCATCGCACTTTCAGATGCACCGCAGACTTACTTCATCTGCGGGAAGGCGAACTCGGCGCCGGCGCTGGCGGTGTTCGGCCAACGTTGCATCACGGCCTTGGCGCGGGTGTAAAAACGCACGCCTTCCGGACCGTAGACATGATGGTCGCCGAACAGGCTGCGCTTCCATCCGCCGAAGCTGCTGAACGCCATTGGCACCGGCAGCGGCACGTTGACGCCAACCATGCCGACTTCGATCTGACGTACGAACTCGCGCGCTGCGCCGCCGTCGCGCGTGAAGATGGCGACGCCGTTGCCGTATTCGTGGTTGTTGATCAGTTCGACTGCGGTGGCGACATCGGGTGCGCGCAACACGCACAGCACCGGTCCGAAAATTTCTTCCTTGTAGATGGTCATCTCGGGCGTGACGTGATCGAACAAGGTGCCGCCGACGAAGAAGCCGTTTTCACGACCCGGCACTTTGTAGCCGCGGCCGTCGACCACCAGCTTCGCGCCTTCTTCGACGCCCTTGCCGATCAGACCTTCGATGCGTGCTTTCGCTGCGGCGGTAACGACCGGACCCATTTCGGCATCTTTTTCCATGCCGTCGTTGATCTTCAGGTTACGCGTGCGTTCGGCCAAAGCGGCGACCAGCTTGTCGCCCGCATCGCCGACTGCAACCGCTACCGAGATCGCCATGCAGCGTTCGCCGGCGGAACCGTAGGCGGCGCCGATCAGTGCATCGACCGCGACTTGCATGTCGGCGTCGGGCATGACGACCATGTGATTCTTGGCGCCGCCCAATGCCTGCACGCGCTTGCCCTTGGCGCTGCCGCGCGCATAGATGTATTCGGCAATCGGCGTCGAGCCGACGAAGCTGATGGCTTTGACTTTCGGGTGATCGAGCAGCGCATCGACGGTGACCTTGTCGCCCTGGATCACGCTGAACACGCCGTCCGGCAAACCGGCTTGCTGCAACAGCTCGGCGATCAGCAGCGAGGCCGACGGATCGCGTTCGGACGGCTTGAGGATGAAGCAGTTGCCGCAGGCCAGCGCAATCGGGAACATCCACATCGGCACCATCGCCGGGAAGTTGAACGGCGTGATACCGGCTACCACGCCCAGCGGCTGGCGCATCGACCAGGCGTCGATGCCGCGTGCGATCTGATCGGTGTATTCGCCCTTGAGCATTTGCGGAATACCGACCGCGTACTCGACCACTTCAATGCCGCGCGCCACTTCGCCTTGCGCATCGGAGAAGGTCTTGCCGTGTTCGCGGGTGAGGATGGCGGCGAAGTCGTCGGCGTGTTGCTGGATCAGGTTCAGGAACTTGAACAGCACGCGTGCGCGCGTCAGCGGCGGCGTGTTGGACCACGCCGGGAAAGCGGCGACGGCGCTGGCGACGGCGGTATCGACTTCTTCCGCCGTGCCCAGCGCCACGCGCGCTACGGCAACGCCCAAGGCAGGATTAAAGACATCGGCGTAGCGGTCGCTGTTGGTGTCGACGCGGCGTCCGCCGATGAAGTGAGTAATTTTTTCCATGTTGTGCAGATGCTTTTCAGATTAATCCAGGGTTTTCAAAATCGCAGCGAGCTTGCCGAACAGTTCGTCGATGTGTTTCTTCTCGATGATCAGCGGCGGCGACAAGGCGATGATGTCGCCGGTCACACGGATCAGGATGCCGTCGTTGAAAGCACGGCGGAAGGCGTCGTAGGCGCGTGCGCCCGGCTTGCCCGGAATCGACGACAACTCGATGCCGGCGATCATGCCGATGGTGCGGATGTCGATCACGTTCGGCAGGCCGCGCAGCGAATGCGCCGCTTCCTGGAAGTAGTCGGCGACGCCGTTGGCGTGTTCCAGGATGCCGTCCTGTTCGAAGATGTCGAGCGAGGCCAGGCCGGCGGCGCAGGCCAGCGGATGGCCGGAGTAGGTGTAGCCGTGCAGCAGTTCGATGCCGTCCGGACCCTGCATGAAGGCGTCGTGGATATGCGGTTTGACGAACACGGCGCCCATCGGCACCACGCCGTTGGTGAGGCCCTTGGCGGTGGTGAACAGATCCGGCTCGACGTCGAAGTAGTCGGACGCGAATGGTGTGCCCAGGCGGCCGAAGCCGGTGATGACTTCATCGAAAATCAGCAGGATGCCGTGCTTGGTGCACAGCTCGCGCAGGCGCTTGAGGTAACCCTTGGGCGGAATCAGCACGCCGGTGGAGCCGGCCACCGGCTCGACGATGACGGCGGCGATGTTGGAAGCGTCGTGCAGCGTGACCAGGCGTTCCAGTTCATCGGCCAGGTGCGTGCCGTATTCCGGCTCGCCCTTGGTGAAGGCGTTCTTTTCGAGGTTGTGCGTGTGCGGCAGGTGATCCACGCCTTGCAGCAGCGCCGAATTGAAGGTTTTGCGATTGGTGCCGATGCCGCCGACCGACATGCCGCCGAAACCGACGCCGTGATAGCCGCGCTCACGGCCGATCAGGCGGGTGCGGGTGGCGTCGCCGCGGGTGCGGTGATACGCCAGGGCAATTTTCAGGGCGGTGTCGACCGCTTCCGAACCGGAACCGGTGTAGAACACTTGCGAAAAACGGTTGCCGGTGTATTGCTTCAGGCGTTCGGCCAGTTCGAATGCCATCGGATGGCCGAGCTGGAAGGACGGCGCATAGTCCAGCGTCGCCACGGCCTTTTGCACGGCGGAGACGATCTTCGGTTGGGCATGACCCAGCGGTACGCACCACAGGCCGGCGGTGCCGTCGAGGATGGCGTTGCCGGCGTCGTCGCGGTAGTACATGCCTTCGGCCGAGACCAGCATGCGCGGGCTGGCCTTGAAGTTGCGGTTGGCGGTATAGGGCATCCAGTAAGCGGAGAGGTCGGAAGAGGACAGTGGTTTGTTCATTTCAGGCGCACCTTGGCGGGTTGACGAAACAAGAGTTGACGAAACAGGAATGGATGAAGGATCGATGCAATGATCAATGAGACGATTATTGCGAGACGCCGCCGGTATTGTTAGATACACTTTGGAATTAACTGAAAAACTGTATTGTTTAATTCAACAATCTGTATTGATAACAGTTGCCGGCGAGACAAGCCCGGCAGCCCGATGTGACTGACGTGACTAATGTGGCGGGGATGGAATGACGAATGCGGCAAAAGCAGTAAAGACGCAGCCCGAGGCGGTTTTCCTGACTTTGGAGCGGAGCGGCGCCACGCGCCTGGTCGAGCAAGTGGTGAGCGGACTGGCGCAATCGATAGCACAGGGCGCTCTGCGCTCGGGTGAACGGCTGCCTTCGGTGCGCCAGTTTGCCGAATCGCACGGCATCGGCGCTTCCACCGTGGTCGAGGCTTACGAGCAACTGGTGGCGCGCGGCCTGCTGGTGGCGCGGCGCGGAGCGGGTTTCTTCATCGCCCCCAAAGGGACCAATATTCCGCCCAGCCTGGCGTTCACGCCGCCCGAGCCGGTCATCGATTCGGCCTGGCTGCTGTCGGAAATGTTTGCCGACGAGCGCGTGCCGATCAAGGCCGGCTGCGGCTGGCTGCCGGGCAAATGGCTGGACGACGAAGGCCTGCATCAGGCTGAGCGCCGCATCATCCGTTCGCCCGGCGCGCAGCAGGTCGGCTACGGCCACCCCTACGGCTACGCGCCGCTGCGCCAGATCATCTGCCAGTTCCTGGCGAACTGGTCGCTGGAAGTGTCGCTCGATCAGGTGCTGACCTCGCACGGCGCGACGCAGGGGCTGGATTTGATCATCCGCACCATGGTCAAGCGCGGCGACACCGTGCTGGTCGACGATCCCGGCTATTGCAATCTGATCGCCATGCTGAAGATGGCCGACCTCAACGTCATCGGCATTCCGCGCACGCCCACCGGCGTCGATACCGAGATGCTGGAGACGCTGGCGCGCACGCACAAGCCGAAACTGTTTTTCACCACCAGCGTGCTGCACAACCCGACCGGCACTTCGTACACGCCGGCGTGCGCGATGCGCGTGTTGCAGGCGGCCGAGCGGCACGGATTCTGGGTGGTGGAGGACGACATCTTCCGCGAGCTGGGCCAGCCGACCGATCCCATGCTGGCGGCGCTGGACGGCTTGCAGCGCGTGATCTACGTCGGCAGTTATTCCAAGACCATCGCGCCGTCGCTGCGCCTCGGCTTCATCGCCTGCCAGCGCGATCTGGCGCGCCAGCTGGTGCATACCAAGATGGTGCTGAGCCTGACCAATTCCGAAATCAACGAGCGCCTGGTGCACAGCGTGCTGACCGAAGGCCATCATCGCCGCCACGTCGAAAACCTGGCCGCATCCCTGCTCAATGCGCAATCGCGCGTCAACAGCAAGCTCAGCGAAACCGGCCTGACGCCGTTCACCACGCCGCGCGGCGGCATGTTCTCCTGGGCCAAGCTGGACGGTTGCGAGCTGAGCGCGCGCGAGATCGCCGACCGTGCGCGGCAGAAGGGAATTTGGCTGGCTCCGGGAGAATTCTTCCATCTCACGCCGCCGGACGAGCCGTGGTTCCGTTTCAATGTGGCGTATGCGGATGCGCCCGAGCTGTATGAATTTTTCCGCACCCTGTGATGTCTAGCTCATTCCCTCCACCACTCATCTGATGAAGCCTGATGCAAAAATTTAACCCTGACTATGCAAGCTCGGCCGGCATTCGCGCCGTGGTGTTCGATTTCGGCGGCGTGCTGTTCGACTGGAATCCGCTGCACCTGTATCAACAACTGATTCCCGACGCCGCCGAGCGCGAACACTTCCTGAGCAATGTTTGCTCCCCCGACTGGAACATCCGCCAGGACGGCGGCCGCACGCTGAAGGACGGCACCGAACTGCTGGTGGCCGAACATCCGCAGCATGAGCCGATGATCCGCGCCTTCTACGATCGCTGGACCGAAATGCTGCGCGGCCCGTTGCATGACGGCGTGGAATTGTTGCGCACCTTGCACGACAAGGAAGTGCCGCTGTTCGGCCTCACCAACTGGTCGTCGGAGACTTTTCCATATGCGCTGGCGAACTACGATTTCCTGCAGATCTTCCGCGACATCGTGGTGTCGGGCACCGAGCAATGCATCAAGCCGGACGACGTGATTTATCAGATCGCGCTGACGCGTTACGGCAAGCATCTGCCCAATCTGAAGCCGTCGGAACTGGTCTTCCTCGACGACTCCGCCAAGAACGTCGAAGCGGCGCGCCGTCTCGGCTGGCATGCGATTCATCATGTCGATTGCGCCGAGACGGTGAAGCAGTTGCGAGAACTCGGCTTGCCTGTCTAAGCGGGATCAGCGACGCGTGTACGCGGCAAGATGCTCGCGCCACGCGTCGGGTTCACCGAGCCAGCGGCCGGCGTCGAGCATTTCGAAGCGGCCGTCCTGCTCCAGCACAAAAGTCGGAAAGCCGTGACCGCCGACCTGCGCCAGCAAGCGGCGGCTGGCGGCGATGTGTTGCTGCAATTCTTCTTCGCCGATGCGCTCGTATGCTTGTGCGAATTCATCGGCATCCAATCCCAGTTCTATCGCCAAGGTTTGCAGCACATCTGTATCGGCAACACGCTTGCCTTCGACGTAATGCGCAACTTGCAAACGCGACAGCATGTCGAGGCCACGCTCCGCAATTTCTTCCGCCGCCAGAATCGCCCTGATCGGCGGCGCTGAGTCGAAGACAGCGGTGTCGTCCAACAGCAAGCCGTTGAAGTAGTCGTCGCCGAATGGCTGGCCGGTCAATTCTGCGATCCGATGATCGTAGGGCATGACGTAATTGCGCAGAGTCGGGCTGACCTGCTGGCGGTTGGCGCCCATCATCATGCCGCCCCCATGGCCGATCACCGGCATGACTTCGCGTGCAACTGCGGCCAGCGGCGCGGCGCCGTAGCACCAGCCGCATAGCGGGTCGTAGATGTAGTGCAGCGCAGTAGCGCCGCTCGCGTTGTGAGTGCTCATGATGCGTTCCTTGAAGAGAGATCGGTAGCCTAACGTGAAACGCCGGCGCATGTGCGCCGGCTATTCAAGACAGGACCTCGTTGATCAATGTGTGTTGACCCGGCTTACCACTTCATCTCGCCCTTGGCGACCTTGGCGCTCAACTCCAGAGACGAGAAATTGGTTGGTGTTGGATAGCGGGCTTTCATCGCCGCGATCAGCGCGGTGGAGTCGGCTGCCTTCGCGGTTTCCGCATCGAAGGCCTTGATGTAATCGCGGGTGTATTTCACCGAGGCGATGTTCATCGGCGCGCCGGCGGCGTAGTGGCCGGGGATGACGGTCTTCGGTTTCAGTTTTTCGATATGGGCCAATGTGCTCAGCCAATCCTTGTGCGACTTTGCGCCTTGCGTATCGGCCATCCAGACGTGTTCGTTGCCATCGACAACCACGCCGCCGACCACCGCCCTGATCGAAGGAATCCAGACGAAGCTGCGCTCCGGTTGCGGACCGTCGAGGCCGATCACTTGCAGCTTCTTGCCTTCCAGCGTCAGCGTGTTGCCGTCAAGGACGTCGGGCACGATGGTTTGCTTCGGCGCATCGGCGCCCAGTTTCGGTCCCCAGAAGGCCAGCTTGTGGGCGACGGTTTCCTTGATGTGGGCAACTGTCTGTGGCGTCGCCAGAATCTTCACGTCGGGATAGGCGGCCTTGATGGTGTCGAGGCCGAAGTAGTAATCCGGGTCGCCGTGGCTGATGTAGACCGCGACCAGTTTCTTGCCGCTGGCGCGGATCTTCTCCACGACTTGCTCTGCCTGGGCGCGGCCGAATTGCGCGTCGACCAGAATCGCATCCTGCTTGCCGCTGACCAGCACCGAACTGACCGGGAACAGCCCTTTGTCGCCGGGGTTGTAGACGTCCAGCTTGAGAGCGTCGCCGGATGCGGTTGTTGCCGCTGCAGCGGCGCCGGCGGCGAGGATGCCGATGGCGGCAGCGATGGCCAGCAATGGGCGGGAAATTATGTGGAAGCGCGAATGCATGTTGATCTCTCCAAAACGGTTTAAGAACGGTTTAAGCACAGGGAAAAGTGCGACGGATGAAGATTAATGATTTATTTGTTTTGGAAAAACAGCATAATGAAACATAGTTTGTTTCTGAAATCGTGCATATGAAGCCAAGGACGGAGAGCGCAACATGGACAGATTGACGGCAATGCAGGTGTTTGTGAGCGTTGTTGACAGCGGCAGCCAGTCGGCGGCGGCCTTGCAGCTGGACATGTCGCGCCCGGTGATTTCGCGTTATCTGGCGGAGCTGGAGGAGTGGGTCGGCGCGCGCTTGTTGCACCGGACCACGCGCCGCCTGAGCCTGACGCCGGCCGGCAACGAGATTCTCGAACGCTGCCGCCAGATGCTGTCTTCCGCTAGCGATCTGCAGAACGCCGTCAGCCAGCCGCAGCAGGCGCCCAGGGGCTTGCTGCGCATCACCACAACCACCTCGTTCGGTCCGCAACTGGCACGCGCCGTCACGGCCTATTGCAAGCGTTATCCGGAGGTGGCGGTCGACCTGATGATGCTGGATCGCACCGTCAATCTGGTGGAAGAGCGCATCGACCTGGCGATCCGCATGACCACCCGGCTTGACCCCAGCCTGATTGCGCGCAGGCTGTCGGTGTGCCGTTCGACGATTTGCGCCTCACCCGATTATCTGCGCGAGCACGGCACGCCGAAGAAGGTGGCGGATCTGGCCCTGCACAATTGCCTGACGCACTCCTATGTCGGAAAAAGCCTGTGGGAGTTCGATCACAAGGGTAAGCAGAGTTCGGTCGCGGTCAGCGGCAACATCAGCGCCAACGAAGCGATGGTCTTGCTGTCCGCCGCATTGGCCGGCGCAGGGATTGCACATCTGCCGTCCTATGCGGCCGCGCCCTATGTGGCGTCAGGCAAGCTGGTGGCGCTGCTGCCGCAACATGAGCCGACCGTGCTCGACATCTACGGCGTGTATGCCTCGCGCAAGCACATGCCGGCGACGCTGCGCACTATGCTGGATTTTCTGGCGGAGAGATTTACCGGCGAGCCGGAATGGGGTGAGGGCTAGATTGGCCCTAGGGTGTGATGCTAAGCAGCTTGTGCACGAGTTCGGAAGAAGTCGCCGCGCCGAATTTACGCATCAGGCGCGCGCGGTGCATTTCCACCGTGCGCGGGCTGAGTTCGACCTGGCGCGCGATCAGTTTGCTGGTCTTGCCTTCCACCAGCAGCGCGGCGATCTCGCGTTCGCGCGGCGTCAGTCCGGGAGCCAGCGGACGCTTGGCGCTGACGTCTTCAAAAGTCCAGATGCCGGCCGCATGCGGATCGCCCTGCACCAGCGACGCGCCGGTGACGTGGCACCAGAACATTTCTTCGTTGGCGCGCTTCATGATGCGCTCGTCGGAGTAAAAACCCTTCTCGTTGAGAATCGGCACCAGCCGCACGCCGGTGCGTTCGAACTCGTCGGGCGTCGGATACAGCACCATGAATGAGAGCCCCGACAGTTCGCCCGGCGCGTAACCGAACATCTTCGCCAGCGCCAGGTTGCTTTGCTGGATGACGCGGTTATGCGATACGCACATGCCGATCGGGGCATGCATGAATACTTGTTCGAAGTCGACGAGATGCGAGTTGCTCATTGTCCGTTGCTAATTCTTGTATCGTAAAAATACTGCTAAGAATCCTCAATAATAAGGCCTGGTGGGAGTTCTAGGTATTTTTACCGTATTGTAGGGGCTATGTCAGCAACCTATGATGCCAGCTGACATTTTCAAACTATAAGAATCGAAAGGAGACACG
>NZ_LFLU01000016.1 GCF_001189965.1 Herbaspirillum rhizosphaerae | reverse complement strand
GGTTGCTGCGGATATAATACGCGTCAACTCATTTTTTCAACCGACCTTCGAATGATCGACTCCAAATTTGCCCGTGTCGCGGTACTGGTTCCTTGCTACAACGAAGCCGCGACTATCGCCGCTGTCGTCCGGGATTTTCTGGCGGCGTTGCCCGGCGCAGCGGTCTATGTATTCGATAACAATTCTTCGGACGAGACGGTATCCATCGCGAAGGCCGCCGGTGCAGTGGTCCGCCATGTTCCCTTGCAAGGCAAAGGCAACGTGATTCGCCGCATGTTCGCCGACGTGGATGCCGATATCTACGTGATGGTGGATGGCGACGATACTTACGACGCGACCGAAGCAGGCAAACTGGTCGAGTTGTTGGCCAATGACGGCCTGGACATGGTGGTCGCCGCGCGGGTAACGGAAGAAACCGAAGCGTACCGGCCCGGCCATCGTCTCGGCAACTTCGTGTTGACGCAGTGTGTGGCCACCTTGTTCGGCCGTACTTTCAAAGACATGCTGTCGGGTTATCGCGTGTTCTCACGCCGTTACGTCAAATCCTTCCCCGCGCATTCTGCAGGTTTTGAAACCGAAACGGAACTTGCCGTGCACGCTCTCGAGTTGCGCATGCCGGTAGCGGAAGTGAAGACTGCCTACAAGTCGCGCCCCGAAGGTTCCGAGAGCAAGCTCAATACCTACCGCGATGGTTTCCGCATACTGATGACGATCGCCAAACTGTTCAAGTCGGAAAAACCGCTGGCGTTTTTTTCCTTGGGATTCTTCGTCTGCGCCTTGCTGTCGGTGATTCTCGCCGTTCCCTTGTTCGAGACCTATTTTGAATCCGGGCTGGTGCCGAGGATGCCGACGGCGTTGCTCTGTGTGGCGCTGATGCTGTTCGGCGCCTTGCTGCTGGTATGCGGCATCGTACTCGACACCGTGACGCGCGGACGCGCGGAGATGAAGCGGCTTGCCTATCTGTCGATGGCGTCGCCGGCGCCGATCGCGTCGTCTGCAGAATAATGGTGCGCCAGCTTTTTCGTTTCGGACTGGCGGGCGTCGCCGGGTTTGTGGTCGACACCGTGGTGCTGTACCTGATGCTGTTTCTCGGCCTGGGATTCTATCTGGGGCGTCTGGTTTCCTTTTTTTGCGCCGTTTGGGTGACCTGGCATATCAATCGCAATTACAGTTTTGCGCCAGGACAGAAAACACCGCCGAGCTGGCAGGAGTGGTGGCGCTATCTGCTTGCCATGTCGCTGGGCGGCGCCGTCAATTATCTGGCGTATAGCGCTTCGTTGCAGATGTCGGACGTCATCAGGGCGCACCCTGTCTATGCCGTGGCAGTGGGATCGTTGGCCGGAATGGCGGTCAACTTCATTTCGGCAAAATGGTGGGTGTTCAAGCGCTAGCGCCGTATCAGAAAACAAAAAACATGAACATATTCAGAAGTCAGCCTCCAGGCCGCTCCCTGTATCAGCGGGTACGCGCGATCGATTTCAACGCCCCGGATGTGGTGCGCCGCTTCCTGATTCTGGTGCCGCTGTTGTTCGGCCTCTGGTCGGTCATTCTGGGGCAGGATGCCAACTACGATCTGTACAACTACCATTTGTACAATGCCTTTGCTTTCCTGAATGACAAGCTCAGCGTCGACTTCGCGCCGGCAGGATCGCAGACCTACTTCAATCCTTCGCTTGATATCGCTTATTACCTGCTGACCACGCATATTCCGCCGTGGCTTGCCGGCTTCATCATGGGATGCGTGCATGGGCTGAATTTCGTCCTGGTATATGGTGTGGCGCGCAAGACCCTGCATTTTTTGCCTGGAGAAGATCGTCTCCGGATCCCTTTGTTTCTGGCAATTGCCGGTTGCCTCACCGGGAATTTCCTCTCCGAAATCGGCAGCACCATGGGCGACAACACCACGGCCTTGTTCAGCCTGGGCGCGTTGTGGTTGATCCTGGCATGTTGGGAGCAGCTTAAGCGCTGGACGTGGGCGGCAGTCGGCATCGTCATGGCGGCCGGATTGATTGCCGGCGTCGGCATCGGACTCAAATTGACAAATGCCGTCTACGCCCTGGCGCTGTGCGTGGCGTTGCTGTGGCACCCGGTCGCGTTCCGCGTGCGCGTCGGCCTGGTTTTCTTTTTCGGCATCGCCGTTCTGCTGGGCCTCGCACTGAGCGGCGGCTACTGGTTCTGGGCGATGTGGCAAGAATTCCGCAATCCCTTGTTTCCGCAGTTCAGCGCCTTTTTTCCAAATGACCTGACCAGCAGCGTCACCATCACCGATTTGCGCTGGCGCCCGAAGAATCTGTTGGAAACGCTGTTCTGGCCGTTCATTTTTTCATTCTCTTCGGGGCGTGTCGCAGAAATGGGCGGGATGCGCCAGATCATCTGGGCCGTCGCTTACGCGCTGCTGCTTGTTGCCGGGGTGAGGTGGCTTTACCGCAAGATCAGGTCTGTGCCGGCGACAGGCATGGATGCGCGGTCCCGTTATGTACTGGTCTACGTGGTGCTCGGATTCATCTTGTGGATGGAGTTGTTCAGCATCTATCGCTATGTCGTCTCGATAGAGCTGCTGGCGCCTTTGGTCATCTATATTCTGTTCCTGAGCCTGTTGCCGGCGTCCCGCGCATGGTTGGCGAGCGTCAGGACGATCTCGGTATGCACCTTGCTGGTGGTGTGCGGAGGCACGTCAACCTGGGGGCATGAAGGCTGGGCGGATCGTCCGTTTTATGCGGAAATGCCGCCCCTGGAGAACCCGGCAAAAACCATGGTCATCTTGCCGGGCGGGGATCCGCCGCTGACGTGGCTGGCGATACTGTTTCCCAAGGAAGTCGCCTTTGCGCAACTGTATTCCTATCCTCCCGGACCGCGATTTGCCATTCATATGAATGAAATGACGGCGGAGCGCAGTGCAGGCCTGTATGCATTGTTCGAAGGGCGGTACGACTCGCGAATCGAGAGCGTGGACAAGATCAACGCTACGATCGGACGCCTGGGGCTCAACGAAAGCCAATCCGGATGCAACGCCTTGCGCTGGATGACGGAAAAATTCCACCTGCGTGCGGAAATGGCGCCCGGCGCACCGCCGGCAACGCAATGCCGGTTGCGGGTACGGCCTGCGGACCTGATCGATGTCGACGCCGAAAATCTGGCCGCACGCGACAAGAAGCGACCTTTGTTCGCGCCGAATCAATTGAAATTGCTGGATGAAAGTTGCCGTAATTACAAATCCGGCATAGGCAGCGGTGTAAAAGTGTTTCAATTTTGCAAACTGGAACGATTGCCCTCGCCATAATGAAAACCGGACATTAAGCGAGGTATTTAAGCAAGCGATTCGAATTGGCTGTGGTGAAAATGCCAGTGCCGCCATCGGGGCGAGTACTGAAGCTATAATCTTGCCCGCCCGTCAGATATGTTGTTTTAAGGCAGTTCTTCGCTGTTGTCGGCCAATACGGATCCGTTTTTCCTAATTTATGTCATCTTTTCTTATCAGCTTCGTTATCTCTGCGGTACTTACATTGCTGGTGATCAGGCACGCCCATTTCCATGAGACCGGCCTGGACGTGGACCTGGATGGCGTACAAAAGGTCCATGCCCACGCGGTGCCGCGCATCGGCGGCCTCTGTATTTTTGCCACCGTCATCGTCAGCAGCAGTATTTCAGTGTTGAGATCGAACGAGCTGGGCATGAGTATCGGCCTGTTGCTGGTCTGCTCTTCGGTAGCGTTTTTCGGCGGCATTCTGGAAGACTTCACGCGCCGCGTCAGTCCGACCCGGCGCCTGGTGCTGACCTTGGTTGCCGCCTTGCTGGGTTATTTTCTGCTGGATGCGCGCATCGAGCATATCCACTGGATCGGCGGCGAATGGTGGATTCGCTCCATGTGGATCAGCCTGCCATTGACCTTGTTTGCGGTGGCGGGCATCGCCCATGCCGTCAACATCATCGACGGTTTCAACGGCCTTGCCAGCGTGGTCACCATTTGCATGCTGTTGTCGCTGGGTTATGTCGCGCTGCAAGTCAACGATACGTTCGTACTGGTGGTGGCGTTGATGGTGGCGGGTGCGACTGCCGGCTTTTTTATCTGGAACTTCCCGGCCGGGATGATTTTCCTGGGCGACGGCGGCGCCTATTTCCTGGGCTTCATTCTTGGCGAGCTTTCCATTTTGCTGGTCATGCGCAATCCTGAAGTATCGTCGTGGTACGCCTTGCTCTTGCTGATCTACCCCGTGTTTGAGACCCTGTTCTCGGTATATCGGCGCGTCTTCCTGCGTGGCCAGTCGCCAGGCATGCCGGACGGCATTCACCTTCACAGCCTGATTTTTCGCCGGGTCGTGGTCTGGGCGGTCGGAAGACATGATGCCCGCGCGCTCAGGCACCGCAATTCGATGACGTCGCCATATCTCTGGCTGCTGTCGCTGCTGGCGGTGCTTCCTGCTACCTTGTTCTGGCGGCATACCGGCATATTGATGCTCTGTTCGCTGGTGTTTATTGCGACGTATATGTGGTTATATATACGGATTGTCCGTTTCAAGGCGCCGCGCTGGATGATCATGGGCAAGAAGAAATAGCGCGCCGGCACGGTCTCTTTCATTACAAAGCTTTCAACCATGGCAACTCTGTCTTCTTCCATTTTCAAGGCCTACGACATTCGCGGCATCGTCGGCCAAACGCTTAATGCCGACGTTGCCCGTCAAATCGGCCAGGCCTTCGGCGCCGCCGCCCTGGCCAAGGGCCAGACCGCCGTCGTCATCGGCCGCGACGGACGCCTGTCCGGGCCTGAGCTGACTGCTGCGCTGGCGGCCGGCCTGCAAGCGGTCGGTATCGATGTCATCGATCTCGGCGTGGTCGCAACGCCCATGGTGTATTTCGGTACCCACGTGCTGGGTACGCAATCCGGCGTGATGGTCACCGGCAGCCACAATCCGCCCGACTACAACGGTTTCAAGATGGTGCTGGCCGGCGAGGCGATTTACGGCGACACGATCCAGGCCCTGTACCAGGCGATCCTGAAAAATGAATTCAAGGCCGGCGCCGGCGCTTACCGCACTTACGACATCCGCAAGGAATACATCGAACGCATCGTCGGCGACATCAAGCTGGCGCGTCCGATGAAGATTGCCGTCGATTGCGGCAACGGCGTGGCGGGTGCTTTCGCCGGCGACCTGTACCGCGCACTCGGTTGCGAAGTGACCGAGTTGTTCTGCGAAGTCGACGGCACTTTCCCGAATCATCATCCCGATCCTGCCCATCCTGAGAACCTGCAAGATCTGATCCGCTGTCTGCAGCAGACCGACAACGAGCTCGGCCTGGCGTTCGACGGCGATGGCGATCGTCTCGGCGTGGTCACCAAGGACGGCCAGATCATCTATCCTGATCGCCAACTGATGCTGTTCGCCGCCGACGTGCTCACCCGCCATCCCGGCCGCGAAATCCTGTACGACGTCAAATGCACGCGCCATCTGGCGCCGTGGATCAGCGCCCGCGGCGGTCAGCCGCTGATGTGGAAAACAGGGCATTCGCTGGTCAAGGCCAAGATGCGTGAAACCGGCGCGCCGCTGGGCGGCGAGATGAGCGGCCACGTGTTCTTCAAGGACCGCTGGTACGGCTTCGACGACGGTTTGTATGCTGGCGCGCGCCTGCTGGAACTGATGAGCCGTGAATCCGATCCGTCGGCCGTGCTCAACGCCTTGCCGCAATCGACCAGCACGCCGGAGCTGCAGTTGAAGCTGAAGGAAGGCGAGAATTTTGTCCTGATCGATCAATTGCAAAAGGATGCAAAATTTCCCGGCGCCGAGCAGATCATCACCATCGACGGTTTGCGCATCGAATACGCGGACGGCTTTGGCCTGATGCGCTCCTCCAATACGACGCCGGTGGTGGTGTTGCGCTTCGAAGCGGAAACGCCGCAAGCGCTGGCGCGCATCCAGAACGAGTTCAAACGCGTGATCCTGGCCGCCCGGCCGGATGTAGCCTTGCCGTTTTGAAAGGGGTAAGATGCTGGCCCACAGACAAATAATAGTGGGCTAGCCTTGAACATCCTGATCGTCCGCGTTTCGTCCTTAGGCGACGTGGTCCACAACATGCCGATGGTGGCCGATATCCGCCGCCATTATCCGGATGCCAACATCGACTGGGTAGTGGAGGAGGGCTACACCAGCCTGGTCCGCCTCAATCCCTACGTTCGCCATATCATCCCGATCGCCCTGCGGCGCTGGCGCAAGAGTCTCGGCAAGGCCGCCACGCGCGCTGAAATTGCCGGTTTCCATCGCCAGTTGCGGCATGAGGCGTATGACATCGTTTTCGATACCCAGGGATTGCTGAAGACCAGCATCGTCATGCGCCTGGCGCGCCTGGCTCCCGGCGGCAAGCGCGTCGGCCTGGCCAATGCGACCGAAGGGTCGGGCTATGAGCCAATTTCCCGGATTTTTCACACGCAAAGCGTCAAAGTCGGCCTGCATACGCATGCCGTCATGCGCGCCCGCGCGGTAGCCGCCGGGGCGCTGGGTTATCAGCCCGATTCGACTGCAGATTTTGCGTTAGAGGCGCCGGTATTGAAGACGGCGCCCGCATGGATGCCGACGCAGCCCTATGCGGTGTTTTTTCATGGTACGGCGCGCGCGGCCAAACAATGGCCCGTGGAGAATTGGGTTGCCGTCTCCCGCGAGTTGCAACTGCCTGTTTTGTTGCCGTGGGGCAGCGCCAGGGAAAAACTGGCCGCGGAAGCACTGGCGCGACAGATGTCGCAGGCGACCGTGTTGCCGGCGCTCTCGCTCATGGAAGCGGTCACGCTGGTGCAGCACGCGGCGCTGGTAGTCGGTCTCGACACCGGCCTGACGCATATCGCCGCCGCCTATTGCCGGCCTACAGTGGAGTTGTATTGCGACTCCCCGCGCTGGAAGACCGAGGGCAACTGGTCTCCCCGCATCGTCAATCTGGGCGATACTGGCGCTCCTCCTGATGTAGCGCAAGTAGTACAAGCCATCCATCAGGTATTGTCTGCAGCAGAAGCGGCCCGGTCGGGCGGCGATGCGCAAAACAACGAGGCATAATATCGAGATGGAATCGCAAATCATAGAAATCGACGTCGCCGGCTGGCAGGTTGACGCCCCGAATCAAGATTGGATCGCCGGTCTGGAAGCCGGCAAGGTGCTGTATTTTCCGCACCTGCCGTTTGAACTGCTGCCGGAAGAAAAAACGCTGCTCAGGCCCGACATCCGCGACCCCAAGGTCCGCAACATCAGCCTCGACGCCAGCGGCCACCTGAAAGGCGCGCTCGGCGACACCGCGACCCAATTGGCGTTGGCGCTGATGATCGGACGCTTCCGTGAACAGGCGCAGACGCTGGTGTACTCATTGCTGCCGAAATACCAAGGCGTGCTGCGCCTGGCACCGACCAGTTACCGGCCGACCCAGGTCGAGACGCGCGCGCAATCCTGGCGTGCCGACGACCGTCGCCTGCATGTCGACGCCTTTCCTTCGCGCCCGAACTACGGCGAACGCATCCTGCGCGTCTTCAGCAACGTCAACCCGGACGGCGTGCCGCGCGTCTGGCGCGTCGGTGAACCGTTCGAAACCGTGGCGCAGAAATTCCTGCCGCGCGCCAAGCCTTATGTTCCCTGGCAAGCCGCCGCGATGAAGGCGCTCCGCATCACCAAGTCTTACCGCAGCGAATACGACCACCTGATGCTGCAGCTGCATGACGGCATGAAAGGCGACATGGCCTACCAGGAAAGCGCCGGCCAGGTCACCATGCCGTTTGCCGCCGGTTCGGTATGGGTGTGCTTCTCGGATCAGGCATCGCACGCCGTCATGTCCGGCCAATACATGCTGGAACAGACGCTGCACCTGCCGGCGGACAAGCAGTACGATCCGTCCGCCAGCCCGCTGGCGATCCTGAGCAAGCTGACCGGACGCCAGCTGGTCTGATGCGCCTGCTCTATTCTGCGCTCTGGTGGATAGGCCTGCCGTTCGTGCTGCTGCGACTGTGGCGCCGCGGCCGCAAGGAACCCGGCTATCGGCAGCATATCGGCGAGCGTCTCGGCTTCTATCGTCAGTTCAGTCAGCGCGCCTTGCCGCCGCTCCTGTGGGTGCATGCGGTTTCCGTCGGCGAGACGCGGGCTGCGCAACCGCTGATCGATGCCTTGCTGGCGGCTTATCCTGAACACACGATACTGCTCACGCACATGACTGCAACCGGACGCGCGACCGGCCAGCAATTGTTTGCGCATCACGGCGAACGCGTCGTGCAGAGCTTCTTTCCATATGACACCGCCTGGATGTGCGCGCGCTTCCTGCGCCATTTCAAACCGAAGATCAGCATCCTGATGGAAACCGAAGTCTGGCCGAACATGGTGCGGCAGTGCAGGCGCCATGGCGTGCCCGTGGTGCTAGCCAACGCGCGCCTGTCGGAGCGCTCGCTGCGGCGCGGACAGCGTTTCGGCTCCATCCTGCTGGAAGCCGCCGCTGCTATCGACTGCGTGGCAGCCCAGTCCGAAGCGGATGCAGCGCGGCTGCGTTTGTTCGGCGCGCGCAACGTGCATGTGACAGGCAGTATCAAGTTCGATGTTGAAGCGCCGGCGGCAATGATTGCGATGGGACGGCAGTGGCGTACTTTCTTTGGCGAACGCCCGGTGCTGTTATGCGCCAGTACCCGCGAAGGTGAAGAGCAGTTGATTCTGGATGCGCTAGCTCAAGTCGGGCCGCGGGCATTTCTGACCGTCATCGTGCCGCGTCATCCTCAGCGATTCGACGAAGTGGCTGAATGGGTCATGGCGCGCGGATTTTCCTTGCAGCGTCGTTCGGCGCTGAACGACGCCAATAGATTGCATGGTTCTACGGACGTGCTGTTGGGCGATTCGATGGGAGAAATGTTTGCCTACTATGCTGCGTGTGATCTTGCGTTTATCGGCGGCAGTTTGCTACCCCTCGGTGGGCAGAATCTGATTGAAGCATGTCTGTTGGCCAAGCCGGTACTGATCGGATCGCATACCTTCAATTTTCAGCTGATCAGCGACGAGGCCGTGAAGGCAGACGCTGCGTTGCGGGTCAACGATGCTGCTACCATGCTGAACACGGCAAGATCGTTGTTCGACAATCGCAGTCGCATGGCAACGCTGTCCGAAAACGCGTTGCGTTTCGCTCAGCAGCATCAGGGAGCGACCCGGCGAACGATGGCCCTGGTTTCCGGACTCATCAATTGAAACTGCTGGAATCGGTTTCTGAACCATGGCGCGGCTGGATATAATGCATCAAAAACAGGGGATAAGCATGCTCAGAAAGATCAAGAAAGCCATCAGATACGTGATGAATGCGTTGTTGTTGCTTGTCGCATTCGTCTGGTACGGCGTGTCCAAAAAGATGCCCTCCTGGACCGGTCGCGCACATATCATGACTTTTTGCCTGACAGCCGGACGCAGCAACGACTGGATGAGCAAGATGCTCTCTTTCGTTTTCCCTCCCCGGAAAATCGATATCGAGACCCAGGTATTTTCCCCGTTGTCGGATGAGCAGTTGCGTCAGGTCACGGATGATCTGGATCAGAACGGTTACGTCATCTTGAACCAGCGCTTGCCTGAACAGCTGTGCGAGCGGCTGATGCAGTTCGCGCTGACGCAGGAAGCAGTATTGCGCCAGACCGACGGGCAGTCGTCCCATCGCCAGACTGGCGTGTACGACGCCGATAATCCACGTGCCGTTATCTATGATTTTGAAAAGGCATCCATCCTCGCCAATCCGGAGGTTCAGGCTTTGCTGATGGATCCGACCTTGTTGTCGATCGCGCAGTCGTATTTCAGAAGCGAGCCGGTCGCCGATCTGTTGTCGATGTGGTGGAGCACGGCGTATAAGGGGACCGCCGACGGCGAGGCCGCGCAGCTTTATCACTTCGACATGGACAGAGTCAAATGGCTGAAGGTTTTTGTATACCTGACGGATGTCGGCAAAGACAACGGCCCGCATTATTTTGTTTCAGGATCTCATCGCAGCGGCGGCATTCCCCGGGAATTGCTTGCTCGCGGCTATGCGCGTCTTGAAGACGAAGATATCAGTCGTCACTATGCGCCGCATAAGGTCGTTGAGTTTGCCGCCCCGAAAGGCACGATTATCATTGAAGATACACGTGGCCTCCACAAGGGACAGCACATCAAAGAGGGGCATCGCCTGATATTGCAATTCCAGATCAGCAATAGCCGTTTCGGTGCAGAGATTCCGCCGGCGCCTATTGCCACCAGCGAGGATTCGGTATTGGCGCGAGCAGTGCGCCGTCATCCGCGCATGTTTTCCGGATACACGCTGAACACCTGATCCGGGATCCTCTCATCCGGACTGTCGACAACAATACAGGCAGCGGTCCCGACGGGCGGCTGCATGACCTCATCGGGAAGTGCTGCAACCGTGCTGTTTAATTCCTACGAATTCGTACTTCTTTTTCTTCCGATTACTTTTTTTGGATTTTTCCTGCTGGCTAAAATCGGCCGCAATATTGCGGCAAGCTGGCTGGTGTTGGCGTCGTTGTTTTTTTACGGATGGTGGAATCCAAAATTTACACTGTTGCTGCTGGCATCGATCAGTTTCAACTATCTCCTGGGCTATGCCCTGTCTCGCCAGCGTCCGCGAGGCCGAGCGCTGCTGACGTTTGCAATCGCGGCGAATCTGCTGTTGCTTGCCGTATTCAAATACAGCAATTTTTTTATCGCGACTGCAAGTGCCTTGACGGGGCAGCCGATGGCGTTGACCGACATCGTCCTGCCACTCGGGATTTCTTTTTACACCTTCACTCAGATCGCTTTTCTGGTCGACACGTGGCGCGGCGTCGCACGTGAATACAATCCTCTTCATTATTTGTTGTTCGTCACGTATTTCCCTCATCTGATCGCCGGCCCGGTATTGCATCACAAGCAGATGATGCCGCAGTTTGCTTCATCCGCGATTTACAAGATCAATGTCGACGATGTCGCTGCCGGGCTATCCATCTTCACCATCGGGCTCGCAAAAAAAGTCCTTTTGGCGGATAGTTTTTCCCAATTTTCCACGCCTGTTTTTGCCGCTGCGGACCACGGGATTCATCTGCATTTCTTTGCAGCCTGGATGGGAGCCGTGGCCTATACGATGCAGTTATATTTTGATTTTTCGGGCTATTCCGACATGGCTATCGGGCTGTCGCTGTTATTCGGCGTGCGTTTGCCAATCAACTTCAACTCTCCTTATAAATCGGCCAGCATTATCGATTTCTGGCGGCGCTGGCATATGACGCTGTCGCAATTCCTGAAAGACTATTTGTATATTCCGTTGGGCGGCAGCCGGCATGGAAAATTCCGCACTTATCTGAACCTGATGGCGACGATGGTGCTGGGTGGATTGTGGCATGGCGCAAACTGGACTTTTGTTTGCTGGGGAGCATTGCATGGTATTTATCTGCTGATCAATCATGCATGGAGAGCCATTGGGGGAAAAATGGGTTTCTCCTCCTCGCCGCGCTTTCGTCCATTCGGCGTCTTCTTGACATTTCTTGCTGTCGTCGTCGCATGGGTAGTGTTTCGGTCGACGACGATACATTCTGCCGTTCTCATGTTGGGCGACATGTTGCATTGGCCTGGCGGATATTTCTTTGATTTGGCAGAAATCAAGAAAAACGCAATTGGGTCCAAGGAGTTTTTTGCAGACAGGGATCTTGGGATGAAGCATTTCCTGGCATTGACGGCATCTGCCGCTTGCCTGCTCTGGCTATTGCCGAATACTCAGGAATACATGAATGGATCGCATCGCTTGAGATGGCGTCCTACCAAGCTTAATGCGCTGTTTTGGGGAATGGTCTTTGCACTCTGTCTTACCAAGATGGCGAGTGTGTCAGAGTTTTTGTATTTTCAATTTTAAGGCGCATCGTGGTTGTCTCGTATCTGCGAATTTTTCTTCTTATCGGGTTGTTGCCGGTCGCATTGCTGTCCGTGCTTAATCTCGTCGTCGACCCCTATGACGTGTTTCAGACAAACTTCTTTGCAGAGAAGGGCGCCACGCAAGAACGTTATCTTAAAATTGAGATGATGAAAAAGAACAAGAGTTTCGATACTTTCTTGTTTGGCGGGTCTCGCATGGGGACAACCGTTCCGGAAGATATTGAGACCATTCTTCCTGGAACGCACATTTACAACTTCTATGTGTCCTCAGGCAATCAGACGGACAATCTGGTCCATGGACGATGGTTGTTGAAAACCCAGCCGCAGTTAAAAACCTTTTATATTCAAGTCGATTGGCCGGAAAGTATCGGCCTCACGAAAGCCAACTATCAATATTGGACTCATCCGGAAGTAAAGGGAGAGAACGCCGCGGGATTTCTCGCGCAATATCTTTTCCTGTTTTCGTACAATACGCTGGAGTTCAAGATCCTCAACAACGGCAGCAGGAAAGGTGAAATAGTACGGTCAATGGAGCGTGGCTATTATGATTATCCAAAGCGGGATCAACAGCTTGCTTCGGATTGCAAGGCATACGTAGCCAAAGAGCCTTCATTCACGGCGCCGATAACAGCGGATGCGCCAACGTCGGAACAGCGAAAGCTGATTGACATGAGCCTCTCTGATCTTCGGAAACTGGTGCACGAGGCCAATGACAAAGGAGTGCAGGTCCGGTTATATGTCACTCCGCATCATCATAAATTCCTCGATCGTCTGAACCTTGATGAGTACAGCTATTTCCTGACGAAACTGGCTCAGATTGCGCCGTTCTGGAATTTCGGCATTTATTCAGACGTCACATTGAATGATTGTAATTATTACGAACCGTCTCACTATATTCGCAGCATTGCTCCCTTGCTCTTCAAGGTCATGTCAGGCAAGGATAGCAATTCCGGTCTAGCACATTATGTTACTGCGGACACGGTTGCGTCGGAGGTATCCTTCGTCCGCTCGAATTTCGTGCAGCACCGCCACTAATCGCCATTGTCTTTTTTCTGAGATTTGCAAGTCGTCGACATGACAATGCTGAACGCCGGAATATGAATGTATTTCAGAGCGCAAAAAAAGCGGGCCGAGGCCCGCTTTTTTTACGATCGTCAAACTGGGTTACTTGCCGGCAGCCGGCGGTACCGCTACTGCCACCGTCGTCTCATTCAACCCGCCCCCCAACGCACGATACAAATCAATCGCATTGTTCAGACGCAACTGACGCGCCTGAATCAAGGATTGCTGTGCCGAGAACAGATCGCGTTGCGCATCCAGCTGATCCAGCGAAGAGGCGATGCCGTTCTTATAGCGCAGGTCGGTCAGGTTCAGACGTTCCTGCTGCGCCTTGAGGAAGGCTTCCTGGGCTTCGATCTGTTCGTCCAGCGTGCCGCGCGCCACCAGTGCGTCGGCGACTTCGCGGAAGGCCGTTTGTATGGTCTTCTCGTAGGTCACGATCGCCTGGTTCTTGCGTACTTCCGCCAGATCCAGGTTGGCGCTGTTGCGGCCGAAGTCGAAGATCGGCAGGCTCAGTTGCGGGCCGTAGGACCACGCGCCCGAACCGGAGTCGAACAAGCCTCCCAGCGAGCTGCTGGCGCTGCCGAAGGAACCGGTCAGGCTGATCTTCGGGAAGAAGGCAGCACGGGCGGCGCCGATGTTGGCGTTGGCGGCCAGCAGCTTCTGTTCCGCCGAGCGGATGTCCGGACGACGGGACAGCAGATCCGACGGCACGCCGGCAGGGATGTCGGTGACGATGTTTTGCAGCGACAGATCCTGTCCGGCCGGCAGATCCTTGACGTTGGCGCCGACCAGCAGCGTCAGGGCGTTTTCAGCCTGGGCGCGTTGGCGCAGCAGCGTCGCCACCGAAGTGCGGGCCGATTGCACCAGCGTGTCGGACAGGCGCAGGTCGAGCGCCGACGAGGCGCCGACGTCGAAACGTTTCTGCGCCAGGCTGAGGTTGGACTGACGGCTTTCCAGCGTTTGCTGCGCCAGCTTCAGTTGCTCGGCGTAGGAACGTTCGGTCAGGTAAGCCTGGGCCACTTGCGACACCAGGCTGATCTGCACCGATTGCTTGGCTTCTTCAGTCGACAGGTAAGTCGACAGTGCAGCGTCCTTCAGACTGCGGACGCGGCCGAAAAAGTCCAGTTCGTAGGCCGGAACGGCCAGGCCGACCTGATAGCTCTTGGTGATCATCGGCGCGCCGGTGGTCGACTGGCTGGCCGCCAAACGGGTGCGGGATTCGCTGCCGGTGGCGTTCAGCGTCGGCAGCAGATCGGCGCGGGTGATCTGGTACTGCGCGCGCGCTTCCTCAATGTTCAGGGCGGCAGTGCGCAGGTCGCGGTTGTTTTCCAGTGCCGCCGCGATCAGCGCCTGCAGGCGCTGGTCAGGGAAGAACTGGCGCCAGCCCAGGGTGGCGGCGTCGTACGCCGCCTGGCCCTTGGCGTCGGCCGGGTAGGTGCCCTCGACCGGCGCTTGCGGGCGCTGGTAGGTCGGCGCCAGCGTGCAGCCGGACAGGACGCCGACCACCAGCAATGCTGCGCTGAGGTGAGTCAGTTTGCCTGTCGAGCGCAGGGTTGAAAACTTAAACATTCTTATCCTCCACATCGATATTGTGATGGGCAGCGTCCGGCTTGGCCTTGCTGCCTTTGAAGATCTTGCGCACGACGACGAAGAAGACCGGAACCAGGAACACGGCCAGCACGGTCGCCGTGATCATCCCGCCCATCACGCCGGTACCGATGGCGCGTTGGCTGGCGGAACCTGCGCCGCTGGCGATGACCAGCGGCAGCACGCCGAGGATGAACGCCAGCGAGGTCATGATGATCGGACGGAAACGCAGGTGAACCGCTTCCAGCGTCGCTTCGATCAGGCCCATGCCTTGCGCCTGCAGGTCTTTGGCGAACTCGATGATCAGAATCGCGTTCTTCGCCGACAGACCCACCACCGCAATCATCCCGACCTTGAAGTACACGTCGTTAGGCATGCCGCGAATGGTCACGCCCAGCAGCGCGCCGAGAATACCCAGCGGCACCACCAGCATCACCGCCAGCGGGATCGAGGTGCTTTCGTACAGCGCAGCCAGCACCAGGAACACGGCGATCAGCGACAGCGCATACAGTGCAGGTGCTTGCGAGCCGGAGGTCTTTTCTTCCAGCGACTGGCCGGTCCATTCGAAACCGAAGCCGGGCGGCAGCTTGGCGACGAAGCCTTCCATTTCCGACATCGCTTCACCGGTACTGCGGCCAGGTGCGGCGCCGCCGGCGATCTTCATTGCCGGGTAGCCGTTGTAGCGAATCAGCTGCACCGGGCCGTTGATCCACTTCGAGGTCGTGAAGGCCGAGAACGGCACCATGGTTCCGCCGCTGTTGCGGGCATACAGGCCGGCCAGATCTTCCGGTTGCAGACGACGCTTGGCGTCGGCCTGGACGATCACACGCTGTTGACGACCCTGATTCGGGAAGTCGTTGACGTAGGACGAACCCAATGCCGTCGACAGCACGCTGTTGATGGTCGAGAACGGTACGCCCAGCGCATTGGCCTTGTCGCGGTCGATGTCCAGTTGCAGCTGCGGCGCATCTTCCAGACCTTCAGGACGCACGCCTGCCAGCACCTTGCTTTGCGAAGCCATGCCGAGGATCTGATTACGCGCCTGCACCAGCGCAGCGTGTCCCAGACCGGCGCGGTCCTGCAGACGGAAGGTGAAGCCGGTGGCGTTACCCAGTTCAGGGATAGGCGGCGGGTTCAGCGGGAACACGATCGCATCCTTGATCTGCGAGAAGGCGCCGAACGCACGGCCGGCAACAGCATCAGCCGATTGCGTCTTGTCGCGTTCGCTCCAGTCCTTCAGCGGGGTGAACACCAGACCGGCATTCTGACCGTTACCCGAGAAGCTGAAACCGGCAATCGCCACGACGTGTTCGACCGCAGGCTGCTTGAGGTAATAGTTCTCGATGGTCTTGATCACTTCCAGCGTACGGCCGGTGCTGGCGCCTGGCGGCAACTGCACGTTGGTGATGATGTAGCCCTGATCTTCGTTCGGCAGGAACGAAGCCGGCAGGCGTACATACAGCAAGCCCACGCAGCCGAGGATGAGGGCGTACACGATCATGTAACGCCCGGCCTTGGTCAGCATCTTGCCGATGAAACCCTGGTAACCGGAGGCAGTCTTGTTGAAGCGGCGATTGAACCAGCCGAAGAAGCCGCTCTTTTCGTGATGATGGCCCTTTTCAACCGGCAGCAGGATGGTTGCGCACAATGCCGGCGTCAGCGTGAACGCCATCAGCACCGAGAACACCATCGAGGCCACCATCGCCAGCGAGAACTGGCGATAAATCGCGCCAACCGCGCCGCCGAAGAATGCCATCGGGATGAACACCGCGATCAGCACCAGCGTGATACCGATCAGCGCGCCGGTGATCTGGCCCATCGCCTTGCGGGTTGCTTCCTTGGGCGACAAACCTTCTTCGCTCATGATGCGTTCGACGTTTTCCACCACCACGATCGCATCATCGACCAGGATACCGATCGCCAGCACCATGCCGAACATGGTCAGCACGTTGATCGAGAATCCAAAGACGAACAAGGTTGCAAAGGTGCCCATCAGCGCCACCGGCACGACGATGGTCGGGATGATGGTGTAGCGGATGTTTTGCAGGAACAGGAACATCACCAGGAACACCAGCACGATCGCTTCGATCAGGGTCTTGACCACTTCTTCGATTGAGATCTTGACGAACTTGGAGGTGTCGTAAGGGATGGTGTACTTCACGCCGGCCGGGAAATACTTGGACAGCTCTTCCATCTTCTTGTGCACGGCGGTTGCGGTGCCCAGCGCGTTCGCGGTCGGCGACAACTGCACGCCGATGAACGAGCTTGGCTTGCCGTCGAGGCGGCCGGAAGTGTCATACGACTGTCCGCCCACTTCGATGCGGGCGACGTCGCGCATGCGCACCGACGAACCATCCGCATTGGCGCGCAGGATGATGTTGCCGAACTGTTCCGGGCTGGTCAGCTGGCCGTTCACCACCACGGTCGCAGAAATCTGCTGCGAGGTCGGGCTCGGCAAGGCGCCCAGCGTACCGCCGGCGACCAGCGCATTTTGTGCGGTGATGGCTGCGGTGACGTCGGCTGGCGTCAGGCTCAGGCCGATCAGCTTGTTCGGATCGATCCAGATGCGCATCGCGCGTTCGGTGCCGAACAACTGCGCCTGGCCGACGCCGGGAACGCGTTTGACTTCGTTGAGCACGTTACGCGACAGATAGTCGCCCAGCGCCACCGGATCGAGTTTGCCGTCGGTCGACGACAAGCCGATGAACAGCAGGAAGTTGCTGCGCGACTTGGTGACTTGCACACCTTGTTGCGTCACGGCCGCCGGCAGACGCGCTTCCACGCGCTTGAGGCGGTTCTGCACGTCCACCGCAGCCAGGTCGGCGTTGGTGTCCGGCGAGAAGGTCACCGTGATTTGCACCTGGCCGTTGGCCTGGCTTTGCGACTCCATGTATTGCAAGCCGTCGGCGCCGTTCATTTCCTGTTCGATCAGGCTGGTCACCGAATCGTCGAGGGTTTGCGCGGTCGCGCCAGGATACGTCGCCGTGACCACGATGGTCGGCGGCGCAATGCTCGGATACTGGGAGACGGGCAGGCCGGTAATGGCCAGCGCGCCCGCCAGTATGATGAAGATTGCTAACACCCACGCAAAAACGGGGCGATCAATAAAGAACTTTCCCATCTGACAGCCTCTTAGTTAGCTTTGGTTGCGGCATCCTGCTTGGCTGGCGCCGGAGCGGCAGCACCTGCGGCCGGCGCTGCTGTTGCTGCATCGCTGACCGGACCCTTCCATGGGACCGGCTTCACCGGTGCGCCCGGCTTGGTCTTCTGGACGCCTTCGACGATCACGCGGTCGCCGCTTTTCAGGCCCTCGGTCACAACCCAGTTGTTACCCTGTGCCGCGCCGGTCTTGACCGGACGCACGGCGACCTTGTTGTCGTCGCCGACCACAAACACGGTCGAACCGTTCAGGTCGCGCATGACGGCCTGTTGCGGCACGATGATGGCTTGCTCGTCGATCGCCTGTTCCAGCTTGGCGCGCACGTACATGCCCGGCAGCAGGGTGCGGTTCGGGTTAGGGAATTCCGCACGGATGGTGACGGCGCCGGTTGTCGCATCGACGCTGACGTCAGAGAACAGCAGCTTGCCCGATTGCGGGTAAGTGCGGCCGTCTTCGGTCACCAGCGTCACCTTGGCCTTGTCCTTGCCGACGGTCTTCAATTGGCCGGCGGACATGGCTTGCTGCAACTTGAGCAGGTCGGTGCTCGATTGCGTCAGGTTGACGTAGATCGGATCGAGTTGCTGCACGACGGCCAGTTGCGTGGCGTCGCTCTGGCCGACCAGTGCGCCTTCGGTCACCAGCGCGCGGCCGATGCGGCCCGAGATCGGCGACGTCACGGTCGCGTAACCCAGGCTCAGGCCGGCGGTCTGGACCGCTGCCTTGCCGGCGGCGACGTCGGCTTCCGCTTGTTTCTGTGCGGCGACGGCGTCGTCATATTCCTGCTTGCTGACGGCGTTGACTTCGACCAGCGGCTTGTAGCGTTGCGCCTTCAGCGAGGCCTGGGTCAGCGAAGCCTGGCTCTTTGCCAGCGTGGCTTGCGCGCTGTCGTAGTTGGCTTTGAAGGTGGCCGGATCGATGCGGTAGAGCACTTCGCCTGCTTTGACTTCGCTGCCTTCGCGGAAGGTGCGCTTGAGAATGATGCCGGCGACGCGGGCGCGCACTTCAGCGATACGGGTCGCTTCCAGACGGCCGGGCAGCTCATTGCTGATGGTGATTTGTTCAGGCGCGATGGTGACCACGGAGACTTCGCCAGGCGGCATGCCTGCTCCAGGCTGGGCATTCGGTTTTTGACCACAGCCTGCAAAGGCGGCCATCACGGCAACGGTCAGGGTAAGGCGCGTGAAACGACTAACTGAGCTCATAAATATCTCGCACGGTAAGTAAAGTTGAAGCTGCTACAGCAGCGGGTGATTCGAATACGGTCACGAATATTGTCGATACAGCTGGCAATACAGCGGATAACACCGCAGGCAATACAGGGGTACAACAGGGTAAAGCAGAAAGAAAATCGAAAGACAGCGACAGAAAGACAGAAACAAGAAGATAACGCAAAAATTGTTGCAGTGCAGAAAAGACAGCGGGTAGGGTAAAACCAACAGCGGCTATTGAAATCCGGTGCTATTATACATACATTCTTGTATGTATGTATTGCGGTGATGTATCGTAATATTTCTAACTACATACAAAACAATGCAGAAACATGCAGACTTTCGTGAAACAGACTCCTTGTCAAAGGAATTTGCGATAGTTTGTCTTTATTGCACAACGACGGTGCACGGAGATTGTAATGACGCCAACTATTCGTCCGGCCGCCTGACCATGGCGCGCTCGACCAAGGAAGAAGCCCTCGAAACCCGCTCGCGCATCCTCGATGCTGCAGAGCAGGTATTTTACGAACGCGGCGTTTCGCACACCTCGCTGGCCGATGTCGCCAAGGCGGCGGATGTTACGCGCGGCGCTATTTACTGGCACTTCAAAAACAAAAGTGATCTGTTCGACGCCATGTGCGACCGCGTGCGTCTGCCGATGGAAGCGATGATGGAAGAAAACGCCGATGAGCGCGTTGCCGACCCGCTCGGTGAATTCATCAAAGGCGGGGTATATGTGCTCAAACAAGCTGCCACCGATCCGCGCTGCCGCAAAGTATTCGACATCATCTTCAATAAATGCGAATTTGTCGATAACAACGATCCGATTCTCATGCGTCAGCGCGAATGCCACATGCAAGGTATGTTGCGCATGGAGCAGATTCTCAAGAATGCCATTGCGCGCGGCCAGCTGGATCCTGATCTGAACATCCGCCGCGCCTGCCTGATGACGCACGCCATGTTCAGCGGCTTGCTGGCGGACTGGTTCTTTGCACCCGACAGCTTCAACCTTGAACAAGAGGCGGAGAGTCTGCTTACCGCCTGCATCCACGCCGTCAAGACGGCGCCGACGCTGAGAAATTAATAGCGGCGCGACTGCGGATGCTGGCGTCGCGTCTGCGTTTCCTTACGGCGCCGGCGGGCCGAGCAACTGGTTGATCTGCGCCAGGTCTTCTTCCTTCAGGCTGCCGGCGGCCGACTTCAGTTTCAATCCGTTCATCAGCGTATCGTAGCGCGCCTTGGCCAGATCGCGGCGCGTCGAAAACAACTGCTGCTGCGCGTTCAGCACGTCGATGTTGATGCGCACGCCGACCTGATAGCCGAGCCGGTTCGATTCCAGCGCCGACAGGCTGGATACCTCGGCTGCTTCATAAGCCTTCACCTGCGACAAACCGTTGCTCACGCCCAGATACGCCTGGCGCGCATTGAGCACAGCGGTGCGGCGTGCATTCTCCAGGTCTGCGCGCGATTTGTCGGCCAATGCAATCGATTCGTCGACCTTGCTGCTGACGCTGAAGCCCGAATAGAGCGGGATATTCCATTGCACGCCGATCGAGTTGGCGTAGCCGCGGCCGTTGGTGTAGGGCGTCAGTTGGCTGTTCTGATTGGTGTAATTGCGGCCGGCCGTCAGATCGACGGTCGGATAGTGGCCGGCGCGGTTGCGCTTGATCTCGCTTTGCGCAATTTCCAGTGAAACCTGCTGGGCCACGACGTTGTAATTCTGCTGTTCGGCGCTGCTGATCCACGGATCGATCAGCGCCGGCTGCGGCATGCTCAGTTGCACATGCGGGCGCAGCGTCGACAAGGGCGCCGGCGGCTGGCCGATGATCTGTTGCAGCTTGCTGAGCGCGACTTCGAGATCGTTCTGCGCGGCGATTTCCTGGGCGTTGGCGAGGTCGTAGCGCGCCTGTGCTTCGTTGGTGTCGGTGATGGTGGCCGTGCCGACGTCGAAGTTGCGTTTGGCCGACGCCAGCTGTTCGGAAATCGCGATCTTTTGCGCGCGCAGGAAGCTCAATGCATCCTGCGCGCTTAATACGTCGAAGTAAGCCTGGCCGACGCGCAGGATCAGGTCTTGCTGCGCCTGGGCGAACTGCGCTTCGCTGACGGCAACCGACAGCTTGCCCTGCCGGTAAGTCTCCCAGTTCGCCATGCGCAGCAGCGGCTGCGTCAGTTGCAGCGTCCAGGTGTTGGCCGAATTCTGCATGGTGTCGCCGGAACGCGTGTAGCTGCCGTTGACCCCCACCGTCGGCAGAATGGCGGCGCGGCCCTGCGTGATTTTTTCTTCTCCCGCGCGCAGCGAATAACGCGCACTTTGGTAGACCGGATCGTTCGCCAGCGCCTGCTGATAAACCTGCATCAGATCGACGGCCTGAGCCGGCGCGTGCAGCGCGCAGCAAACGATTCCTGCTGTGAGCGGAACGAGAAAAACGTGACGCATACGGCGGATTCTCCGAGAGAGCAAAAGTCGTTGGACCGATGAGTCGCCCCGTGGTGCCGGGGCTATCTGACCGGAGCTGCCGATGCTGCTCCGGATGCCGTCTTGTCGCGGCGGAGGTGGTGGGGAAGGCCGGATTAGTAAGTCGGCATCGTGGTGTCCACCTGCTTGGCCCAGGCGTGGATGCCGCCGGTCAGGTTGGTCACCTTGGAAAAGCCCTGGCGCTCGAGGAAAGAAGCGACCTGCATGCTGCGTGCGCCGTGGTGGCAGATGCACACCACGGGCTGTTCTTCATCCAGTTCGGAAAAACGGCTGGGAATCGTGTTCATCGGAATCAGTTGCGCTGCTTCGATGCTGCAGGTTTCGAATTCCCACGGCTCGCGCACATCAAGCAGCAATGGTGTCGGACGATCCGGGTCGGCGATCCAGGCGGCCAGTTCCGGTGCGGTGATGTGCTCCATACAGAATCCTAGAATGTGAAGTGGGAATGTGTGCTGGCTGCGTGCAGCGGTTTTGCCATCAGTTCAAATACATCAACCGTGTCGTACACCTGGTCCGACGTGCGGGTGATGACTTGCAGCGACATCACCGGCGCTTCGCCGACGATCGCCAGGATGCGGCCGCCGACCTTGACCTGCTTCAGGAAAGCGTCCGGCAGGAAAGGCAGGCCGCCCGAGATGACGATCACGTCGTATTCGCCTTGCCAGCCTTGCGCGCCGTTGCCCAGCTCGACGCTGACGTTGACGACGCCGTTGGCGGACAGATTCTTTTCGGCCAGCGCCTTCAGGTCCGGATCGATTTCGACGGTGGTCACGTGGCGCGCCTTGTAGGCCAGCAGCGCCGCCATGTAGCCCGAACCGGCGCCGATTTCCAGCACTTGCTCATGTTTCTTGACGTTGGCTTCCTGCAGGATGCGAGCTTCCACCTTCGGCGCCAGCATGGTTTCGCCGCCGGGCAGCGGGATTTCGGTATCGAAAAACGCCAGGCTGCGGTAAGCGGCGGGAACGAATTCCTCGCGCTTGACCACGGTCAGCAGGTCCAGCACATCTTGCGCCAGCACATTCCAGGGGCGGATTTGCTGTTCGATCATATTGAAACGGGCTTGTTCGATATTCATGGCTTAGGCTCGATAACGACGTAAAAACAGCATTTTATCAAACACGGCAGCAGGGAGACAGCGCCACACGCTCGCTTTCCGTTGCTTTCCGGGGCGAGGGGCAAGTTTTTTTGCGAGCCGGGAGCGGATTAAGGCTTGCAAAACGGAAATATTCAGGGCGCATGGCGATCTTCCCCGCCTGCGTCGGTCGCATGTTCCTGCCCGTCGTGGCCGAACCACTTGCGTTTGACCCAGGCGCCGACGTCGTCCAGATAGGTATACACCACCGGCACCACCACCAGCGTCAGCAGCGACGACGTGATGATGCCGCCGATCACGGCCTGGCCCATCGGCGCGCGCTGCTCCGACCCTTCGGCGATGCCGAAGGCCAGCGGCACCATGCCGAACACCATCGCCAGCGTGGTCATCAGGATAGGGCGCAGACGCACGTGGGCCGCTTCCAGCAGGGCGGCGCTGCGTTCCATGCCTTCCTTGCGCGCCTGGTTGGCGAAGTCCACCAGCAGGATGGCGTTCTTGGTCACCAGCCCCATCAGCATGATGAAGCCGATGATGGAAAACATGTTCAGCGTCGAGCGGAAAAACATCAGCGCCAGGAACACGCCGATCAGCGTCAGCGGCAGCGAGGACATGATGGCGATCGGCTGCAGGAAGCTGGCGAACTGCGAGGCCAGGATCATGTAAATGAACACGATCGCCAGCGCCAGCGCGCCCACGGCATAGCCGAAGGATTCGTTCATGCTCTTGGTCGAGCCGCCGATCTGGTAGCGATAGCCGGGCGGCCAGTTCATCTTGTCCAGCATGACCTTGATCTCGGCGTTGACCTGCCCGGCCGAGCGGCCGGCGGCGTTGGCCGACAATTCCACTTCGCGGTTCAGGTCGCGCCGGTTGATCTGGTTGGCGCCGACGGTGTTCCTGATCTCCGCCACCTGGCGCAGCGGCACCATGCGCGGCGTGCCGTCCGAATTGGCCTGGGTGCTGGCCAGCATCAGGCGCGACAGGTCGTCGACGGTGTTGCGGTCGGTCGGCGACAGGCGCACGTTGACGTCGTAGTTTTCGTCGTCGGGTGCGCGCCAGCTGCTGGCGGCTTCACCGGCCAGAAGAGGACGCAGCGCATTGCCGATTTCCGCCACGCCGATGCCGAGGTCCGAGCCGATGTCGCGCTTGGGTTCGACGGAGATGGTCGGCTTCTGCGCCTTCAGGCTGGAATCCAGGTCCACCACGCCGGGGATGGAGAGCAGCTTTTTCTGCACTTCATCCGACAGGCGCGCCAGTTGATCCAGATCCGGCCCCAGCAGGCTGAAGCGCACTTGCTTGTTGTCGCCGCCGACGCCGTCCAGCGTGCCGATGTGCGTCACCGCAATGCCGGCGATCTGCGTCAGGCGCTCGCGCAATTGCGGCGCCAGTTGCGCGGTGCTGAACTGGCGCTGGTTGCGCGGCTTGAGACGGATGAACACGGTCGCGTAATTCTTGCCCTGCGAATTGCCGGTGTTGACGGTGCTGTAGGTGTCGACCACTTCCGGAAACTGGCGCAGCACGGCTTCCACCTGATGTACCTTGCTTTCGGTCAGTTCCAGCGAGGAGCCGACCGGGGTGTAGAAGGTGACACCGGATTCCGAATAATCGGCCTGCGGCACGAACTCGGAACCGATCAAGCCGGTCGCCGGCAAGGCGAAGCCGGCGATGAAGGTCGCCAGCGCCAGCAGCAGCGTCAGCACGCGATGCCGCAGCGACCATTTCAGCAGCCGCTGATAAGATGCCGACAACCATTGCACCAGACGATCGAACTGGTTCAGCACGCGGCCGATGGTGCGGCGGTACAAGTTCTGTCCCCATCCGCGTTTGTATTGTTCGCTATGCACGTCGGGGTCCGGCCAGATCGACGACAGCATCGGGTCCAGCGTGAACGACACGAACATCGAGATCAAGACGGCGGCCGTCACCGTCACGCCGAACTGGTGGAAGAAACGCCCGATGATGCCGCCCATGAAGCCCACCGGCAAAAACACCGCAACGATGGAGAAGGTCGTCGCCAGCACCGCCAGACCGATTTCCGCCGTGCCTTCCAGCGCCGCCATCTTGTGCGTCTTGAACTTGCCGTGCACCTTCATGCCGGCATGGCGCACGATGTTTTCGCGCACCACGATGGCGTCGTCGATTAGCAGGCCGACGCACAGCGACAGCGCCATCAGCGTGATCATGTTGATCGTGAAGCCGAACATGTACATGAACAGGAAGGTGCCGATCAGCGCCACCGGCAAGGTCAGCCCGGTGATCACCGTCGAGCGCCACGAATTGAGGAACAGGAACACGATCAGCACCGTCAGCAGTGCGCCCTCGATCAGCGTGCGGCGCACGTTTTCGACGCCGGTGCGGATCTGGCGCGAGCTGTCCTTGATGATCTGCAGGCGTACGCCGGGGTAGAGCTTCTGCAGGTTCGGCTCCATGTCCTTGATGGCCTGCTTGAGGCCGTCGGCGACGTCGATGGTGTTCTGGCCTTGCGCCTTGAGGATGTCCAGCGCGAGCGTGCGCTGGCCGTTGTAGAGCGCCAGCGTTTCCTGTTCTTCCTGGCCGTCGACCACGGTGGCGATCTGGTTCAGCGTTACCGGCTGGCCGCCGCGGCGCGCTACGATGATGCGTTTGAAGTCTTCCGGATTCTTGACGCGGCCTTGCACCTGCACCACTTTTTCAGCGTCCGCCATGCGGATGGCGCCGGTCGGCAGTTCCTGGTTTTCGTTCTTGACGGCGTTGATGACCTGGTCGACGCCGATGCCCAGCGCCTCCATTTCATTGGGTTTGACGTAGATGTTGATCTGCCGTTTGACGCCGCCCACCAGCGTCACCGAACCGACGCCGCGCACGTTCTCCAGGCGCTTCTTGATGATCTGGTCGGAGATCGTGGTCAGCTCGCGCAGGTTGCGCGGCCTGGCGTTGGCCGCCTTGGGATCGTTGGTGACCGAGATCGAAAAGATAGGCTGGTCGGCCGGGTCGAAGCGCGTGATGCGCGGCTGGTCGACTTCCTTGCGGAAGGCCGCCTGCACCAGCGCCACTTTTTCGCGTACGTCCTGTGCGCCTTGCGCCGGGTCCACGGTAAGGTCGAACTCGACGATCACCACCGACAAGCCCTCATACGAGTGCGAGGTCAGGCTGTTGATGCCGTTGATGGTGTTGACCGATTCTTCGATCTTGCGCGTGACGTCGGATTCGACGTTCTCGGGCGAGGCGCCGGGATAGGTGGTCTGCACCACCACCACCGGGAAGGTAATGTCCGGGAACTGATCGACGCGCAGGCGCTGGTAAGAGAACAAGCCGAGCACCACGAAGGCCATCATCATCATGGTGGCGAACACCGGGTTGCCGATACTGATACGGGTGAACCACATGCGCTTATTCCTTCGCCTTGACGGCAGGCGTCGATGCCGGAGCGCCGCCGGTGGCCGGGAAGCGCACCGGCGTCCCGGTATTCAGGTTGCCGAGATTGGCCTTGACGATGCGCGCGCCGCTCTGCAGGCCGCTGCTCACTTCGACCGCATTGCCGCGGCTGTCGACGCCGCGCATGCCGAGCACGACATCGCGCCGGACCAGCTTGCCGTCTTCAATGGCGTACACGTAGGTCTTGTCTCCGTCGGTCTGGATCGCCGTTTGCGGGATCGTCATCACGGCGTCGCGCTTGTCCAGCGTCAGGCTGGCGTCGGCGAACATGCCGGCGCGCAGCAGCCCTTGCGGATTCTCGATGCGCACGTACATCATGATCGAACGCGAACCGGATTGCGTGGCCGGGTTGATGCGCACCACCTTGCCGACCACCGCCTGCGGCAGGCCTTCCACCGTCACCAGCACTTCCTGGCCCAGTTTGACTTTGAGGATGTCGGCGGTCGGCACCGGCGCTTCCAGCTCCATCTGGCTGAGGTCGACGACCTCGAGCAGCTTGTTGTCGATCGATACCTTCTCTCCCGGCTCGACCGTGCGGCTGCTGATCATGCCGGCGATCGGCGCCTTGACCACGGTGTCGTTCAGGGCTTTCTGCGCCACGTCCAGCGCGCCGCGCGCGGTGTCGACATTGGCCTTGGCGATGTCGAACTGGCTGGCGGCGTTGTCGAAGGCATTGCGCGAGATGAAACCTTTGTCGAGCAGCGCCAGGTTGTTGTCGCGCGTCTTGGTGGCGATGTCGAGCTGGCCGCGCGAGGCGACCAGCGAGCCCCGGGCCTGTTCCAGCTTGGCCTGGTATTCGCTGGTGTCGATGCGGATCAGCACTTGCCCGGCCTTGACCGCTTCACCGGCGCGCACCAGGACTTCCTTGACCTCGCCGGCGACCTTGGCCTTGACCGATACCTGGTTCAGCGCACGCAGCGCGCCGGACAGCGGCAAGACCTGGCGCAGCGGTTCGACGCCGACCTCGATCATGTCGCCCGGCAGGAACTCCAGCACCTGTGCCGGCTTGGCGACTACCGTCGCCGGCGGACGTTTTCTGGTTGCCATGAAAGCGACGGCAATGATCAGGATCAACAGTCCAATCAGGACCGGGCGGCGTTTCAGGAAAGAAAGAGTCATCAGGTTGTTGTCGGTAAGCCGTTCAGGCGCAAATCGGTGAAATTGTCGAGGCAGGCCGCAGTCCTAGTCGCAGCACCGGCGCGTGCGCTATCGTGGTGTAGACGCCGGCAGCCGGTTCGGTCTGTTTGAGATATTGTGGAACCGGGCACGGTCGGCAATCAGTCCCGGGCGGCAAGGCGACATACGCTTCGCCAGCTTAGCCGCGATTGCCCGCGAGTCAGCAATGTAAGTGGCAATAGTCATGTCGTCAAGAAACCTCAGGAAAGATCCGGCGTAAAGCAGGGTAAATGCTGCGCCCCCGCAGCGACAGGTTTTTGCGACAAACCGACAAACGGCAGGATTGAAGGGGGGAAATGGCTCAGCTTCTTGTGTAGAAACGGCGAAAGCCTTTTACAATGGGGGCGTCCGCCATTTGTCTTTGTTGTTTATCTGGCAATTATTCGCGCAAGTTGAACCACCGGACCTGGTAATCGCAGGAGCGCCGCAATGCAAAACATCAGCAACCAATTTTTCGTCAACAACACCGCGGCGCCGACTGCGGCGAAGGCGTACGCCAACAATAACGATATCGGTTTCGCCCAGATGATGATTGCCCGCAATACGGGCGTCGACGGACTGGTCAATCCGATGCGTCCTGACGTCAGCCCCGCGCTGACCATGGCGCTGGGCGGTCTGGTGGGGGCCTACGGCATCAACGTGCCGCCCAAGCTGCGTATTTTTTCGACCAAGAAGGGCTTCAAGCTGGAAGAGGGCGATGAGCGCAACAGCAAGTTCGAGATGCTGCTCAACGACCATACCGGCGTTTCCGATCTGCTGGCGCAGGCACAGACGCAGGCGCTGGCTTCACGCGATGCAGCGATGCAGTCGGCGATCGAGACCTTCGTACAAGGCAATTCTTCCGGCTACGACATGAAGGGTTTCCTGACGGAGTTCAAGGAGCAGGAAAAGCCGCGCGCCATCAGCATTGTGTATGACGGCAACAGCACGCAGGTGGAAGAGCTGGACGGCAAGAACTGGCGTCCGATCAAGAATGAGGCGGATTTCATGGCCGATCTGATCAAGGCTTACACCCGCTATTCGCTGACCCAGGCGGCGACGGAAGCGCATGAAGCCAAGGGCAAGACCAAGACGAAAAACTCGCTGACCTCGCTTCCTGTCGATAAGTGAGCGGTGTCGGCCATGCGTGATCGAACGGGATCGCGCGGCTTCACGCAGATAAAAAGCCAGGCAATGCCTGGCTTTTTTGTTGCTGCCAAAAACATCCCCGCTCAACTGCCGAAACTGCTGCTGCCCATCAGCTTGGACAGGCGTGCAGAAATTTCCTGCACGATGTTCTGTACCTCATCGAGACTGGGATTGACCTTCTTGTCGATGCGCTCGATGTAGGGAATATTCAGCGCCGCCAGCATGCGGTCGTTGGCGCCCAGCACCGGGTAAGACAAATTCACCACGCCGCGGATCTGGCGGCTCTCCATGCGCGAATAGCCGCGCTCCTGGGTTTCTGCAATCTGGCGCAGCAACTGCGCGTGATCGACTTCCTGCTCGCCGTCCATGCGCACGTGCGCCGCCAGCATGCGTCCACGCTCGGCTTCATCGCGGAACGACAGCAGCACGTGGCCGGAAGCGGTGTCGGTCAGGCTCACCAGCGCGCCGACCTTGAGGCCGAACGCCCAGCGCTCCGGGCTGTCGACCTGCGCCACCACGATCACGCGACCGGCTTCGTAGACGGTAAGATGAGTCGACTGCATGGTGCGGTTCGCCAGTTCGCGCATGTGCGGCAGCGCGGTGCTCACCAGCGAGCGGATAGGCTGGTGATAATGCGCCAGCTCGAACAGCTTGAGCGACAAGCGGTACTGGTCGTTATCGGCAATCAGGTAGCCGCGCTGTTCCAGCGTCACCACCATGCGGAAGATCTCGTTGACGCTGCGTCCCAGTTGCTTGGAAATCTGATTCAGCGTCAGCATCTGCTCGGCCTTGCTGAGCAGCTCCAGAATATCCAGCCCCTTATCCAGCGCCGGCGCCGCATAGCGCACTTTGCCGGCATCGGCGGCGCTGTCGTTGGCGGGAACATCCTCTGCAATATCAGTATTCAGGTCCGCGTCGGGCACGATTTTCTTGGTTCTTGGCATGGCTGGCCTGATGGAAGATGACACTACGCACCCGCTTGGGTTTGCGCAAATTCGAAGTATTTCGCATTTTATCTCTGAAACCGATATTCATGAGTGATTGCCGGTTTCAAAGAATGCTTTGTCCGCCAATTCCAAACTTGTTTATGGGCCGTAGCGAGAGGCTGTCAGCTGGTAGCGGCCGGAGCGCAGGGACCGGAGTGTACTTGAGTACACGAGGATCCCGAGCACCGCACGCTGCCAGATCACAGCCTCGCAGTAGGCCCATAGACAAGTTTTAGAAGGAGTGGCTGATGCCGGCGTAGGCCCCGTTCTGGTTTTGTCCAGGCAACGGATTGTTATTAGTCGCTTCCACCGAGAAGTTGGCATTGCTGCTGTTGCGCACCGTACCCGCGCCCACATACAGCAGCGTGCGCTTCGACAGCGAATAGTTGGCGCCGGCCATGAACAGATTGGCGTTGCCGCCGCCCTTGTTGACGTTCACGCGGAACACCGAGCCGATCAGCGTCAGCGCCGGCGTCACCTGGTAGTTGGCGCCGATCCAGTAATGATTGGCCTTGTCCGATGCCGTCGCCGCTGCATCCGGTGCGCGCAGGTTTTCATAGCCGGCGAACAGCTTGAGCTTGTCGATGGTCAGCGTGCCGCCCAGGATTAGCTCCTTGGAGGTGTCGAAGACATCGACAAAACGGCCGTTGGCGTCGCGCACCACGTCATAGATCGCGCGCAGTTCGACGGTCTGGTTGGCATAGACCAGCGAGACGCCGTCCTTGCGTTTCTTGGTGAGCGAGCCGGCCTGTTCGCCGAGGCTGGTTTGCACCGTGGCGTTGAAACCGCCCCAGGTGGGGGTCTGGTATTCGATCACGTTGTCGGCGCCTTGCCAGTTGCGGCCGCGCACCAGCGTCGCCGTACCGATGAACTGCTGGCCGGTCGGATCCAGGAACCAGACGTCGTTGTCGATGAACAGGTTCTTGCCGAGCTTGAGCGAACCGGCGCTGCCGGCCAGGCCGACGTAGGAGCGGCGGTTGAACAACGCTGAGCCGTTGGTCGAGCCCTTGGTCGCATCGAAGCCGGATTCCAGCAGGAAGAAAGCGCTCAGCCCACCGCCCAGATCTTCCGTACCCTTGAAGCCGATCATGCTGGTGCCCCATTGATTTCCGGAGGCGCGCCACAGGCTGCCGCTGCCGCCGTTGCCGGTGGCGACGTTGGATTGGTAGTCGACGCCGGCGTCGACCCGGCCGTAAATGGTGACGCTGCTTTGCGCATGTGCGCTGCCGGCGGCAAGCCCGGCAAGTCCTGTGAAGGCGAGCAAGGCGCCGGCGACGGCGCGGGTCTTGTTCTGGTTGATGAATGTGTTGCGCCCATGCTTGTTGCAAGCAGTAAGTGTGTTTGTCTGCATCAGAATCTCCGTATTTATGGTTGTTGTGACTGCGTGTTTGTTTTAGTTATCGACACGGGCCCAGGAGTCGGGCGGCCCGCGGTGCGGCGATGAAAAGCGATATGTGTTATTTCCTCCTGTTAATATTGAATTTTCATTTGTAAAATGAATTTTTAATAGAGTCGAGTCGCGAAATCTTGCTTTTTAACCATCTGTATTTCGATATCTCATCGACATACATTGGTTATCGCTGTGAACTACATGAAAGCAATGTAGTCTTCAGCGACTGGATATTAGCAAAGTAAACTCAAATATAAAATTAAATTTTATTGATGAATTTAAAACTGCGTGTGATAATCGCCACACAGCAAAAGACACAGCCTTGCGCCGAACAATCGGCGCCGGGCGACGCACGACAACGACGGAGACGGGCGCGACAGCCTGAAGAGATGGCGGAAGCGACGGCAGGGCAAGTCCTCGCTGCTCGCCGCAGTACGATCTCGTTCCCCGATCTCGTTGATCCGTGCGGTGCTCCCTAGCCAGGCACTGAACCGATTTCACTCCATTACCTTTGACAGCGACGATGACCAAGATCACCTCCATGCGCGTACTGGACGTACGTTTCCCGACTTCCAAGACGCTCGACGGCTCGGACGCCATGAATCCGGATCCGGACTACTCGGCCGCCTACGTCATCCTCGAAACCGACAAGCCCGGCCTCGAAGGCCATGGCCTGACCTTCACCATCGGCCGCGGCAACGAGATCTGCTGCGCCGCCATCCAGGCCATGGAGCATCTGGTGGTCGGCCTCGACCTCGACTGGGTCAGCGCAGACATGGGCCGTTTCTGGCGTTACATCACATCCGACAGCCAGTTGCGCTGGATCGGTCCGGACAAGGGCGCGATCCATCTCGCCACCGGCGCGGTCGTCAATGCGGTCTGGGATCTGTGGGCCAAGGCCGAAGGCAAACCGCTGTGGAAACTGGTGGCCGACATGTCGCCGGAAGAACTCGTGCGCTGCATCGATTTCCGCTACCTCACCGACTGCATCACGCCGGAAGAAGCGCTGGCGCTGCTGCGCGCTCAGGCGCCCGGCAAGGCCGAGCGCATCCGCCTGCTGGAACAGAACGGCTATCCCTGCTACACCACCTCGGCCGGCTGGCTCGGCTACGACGACGCCAAGCTGCGCCGCCTGTGCCAGGAGGCCATCGACGGCGGTTTCAATCACATCAAGCTGAAGGTCGGCCGCGACCTCGCCGACGACAAGCGCCGCGTCAGCATCGCGCGTGAAGTCATCGGTCCGGAGCGTCATCTGATGATCGACGCCAACCAGGTGTGGGAAGTCGACCAGGCCATCGCCTGGGTCAACGAACTGGCCTTCGCCAAGCCATGGTTCATCGAAGAGCCGACCAGCCCGGACGACGTTGAAGGCCATCGCAAGATCCGCGCAGGCATCGGCGCGGTCAAGGTCGCCACCGGCGAGATGTGCCAGAACCGCGTGCTGTTCAAGCAATTCATCATGCGCGGCGCGATCGATGTAGTGCAGATCGACTCCTGCCGTCTCGGCGGCGTCAATGAAATCCTCGCGGTCATGCTGATGGCCGCCAAGTACAAGCTGCCGGTCTGCCCGCACGCCGGCGGCGTCGGCCTGTGTGAGTACGTGCAGCATCTGTCGATGATCGACTACGTCTGCATCGCCGGCACCACCGAGGGACGCGTGACCGAATACGTCGATCACCTGCATGAGCACTTTATCGATGCCTGCGTGGTCAAAGGAGCGGCCTACATGCCGCCGACCGCGCCGGGCTTTTCGATTACGATGAAACCCGAATCGCTGGAGCAATATCGCTTCCGCGGCTGAGCAAGAAACAAGATAAAAAATAAAGACGGAGACAAGACGTGGATTTACATTTGAAAGACAAAGTCGTGATCGTGACCGGCGGCGCCTCCGGCATCGGTGGCGCGATTTCGCTGCAATTGGCGGGCGAGGGCGCGATTCCGGTCGTGTTCGGCAAGAGCCCGCCGGGCGACGCGTTCAAGGAACAACTGCTGAAGTTGCAACCGAAGGCGCGCTTTTTCTTGCTCGATCTCACTGATGAAGGCAAGTGCGAGCAGGCGGTCGCGCAGACCGTGCGTGAGTTCGGCCGTCTCGACGGCCTGGTCAACAACGCCGGCATCAACGACAACGTCGGCCTCGATGCCGGCCGCGCCGCCTTCATGCAGTCGCTGGAAAAAAACCTGATCCACTACTACGTCATGGCGCACTACTGCGTGCCGCACCTCAAGGCCACACGCGGCGCCATCGTCAATGTCTCGTCCAAGACCGCCGTCACCGGCCAGGGCAACACCAGCGGTTATTGCGCATCGAAAGGCGCGCAACTCTCGCTCACGCGCGAATGGGCTGCCGCGCTGGCCAACGACGGCGTGCGCGTCAATGCGCTGATCCCGGCGGAAGTCATGACGCCGCTGTACGAAAAATGGATTTCCAGCTTCGACAATCCGCAAGAGAAGCTCGCCGACATCACCAGCAAGATCCCGCTCGGCAAGCGTTTCACGACCTCGGAAGAAATGGCCGATACGGCTGTCTTCCTGTTGTCGGATCGCGCCGCGCACACCACCGGGCAATGGGTGTTCGTCGACGGCGGTTACACGCATCTCGACCGCGCGTTGACCTGAGGGGCGAGCGATGCGTTACTGCCTGGCACTCGACCTGAAAGACGACGCGGCCCTGATCGCGCGTTACGAAGAGCATCACCGCAAGATCTGGCCGGAGATTGCTGCACATCTGCGCGCCAACGGCGTGACGGGAATGGAGATCTACCGTCTCGGCACGCGCATGACGATGATCATGGAAACCGACGACGCCATCTATGACGCCGCAGCCATGGCCCAGGCCATGCAGGACGATCCCAAAGTGCAGGAATGGGAAGCCTTGATGTGGCAATTCCAGGCGCCGACGCCGTGGACGCCGCAAGGAGAGAAATGGATGCCGATGACGAGGATCTTCGATCTCGATAATCAGTGAGCAATGCGCAGTCAGCAGTGAGGCAAGTGAACGTAACATAGTAGCGAAATACACAACACAGCCGATCAAGATAACAAGGCTGGTTTGCATCAATGAGGCAGGTATGCAATCAGAACAAACAGAGACCGCAAACGAATCGGGATACCTGATCCGCTTGCGCAACGTGACCAAGCGCTTCCCCGGCGTGCTGGCGCTGGACAATTGCCAGCTGGATTTGCTGCCCGGAGAAGTCCACGCGCTCATGGGCGAAAACGGCGCCGGCAAATCGACGCTGATGAAGATTTTGTCGGGCGTATATCAGAAGGATGAAGGCCAGATCTTCGTCGACGGCAAGGAAGTCGCCATCGACGGTCCGCGTGCGGCGCAAGAGCTCGGCATCGGCATCATCCATCAGGAACTCAACCTGATGAATCATCTCAGCGCCGCGCAAAACATCTTCATCGGACGCGAGCCGCGCGGCCGCTTCGGCGTGTTCCTCGACGAAGAGACGCTGAATCGCCAGACTGCCAAGATCTTCGAGCGCATGCGCCTCAAGCTCGACCCGCGCACCAAGGTTGGCGAACTGACCGTCGCCAGGCAGCAGATGGTGGAAATCGCCAAGGCGCTGTCGTTCAACTCGCGCGTGCTGATCATGGACGAACCGACCGCCGCGCTCAACAACGCCGAGATCGACGAACTGTTCCGCATCATCCGCGACCTGCAGGCGCAGGGCGTCGGCATCGTCTACATCTCGCACAAGATGGACGAGCTGCGCCGCATTTCCAACCGCGTCACCGTGATGCGCGACGGCAAATACATCGCCACCGTCCCCACCGAAGAAACACCGATCGACACCATCATCGGCATGATGGTCGGCCGCCAGCTCGACAGCGCCGGCCCGGTGGTGGCCAACGCCGGCGACAACAAGGTCGTGCTGGAAGTCAAAGGCCTGTCGCGCGGCCATGCCATTCGCGACGTCAGCTTCCAGCTGCGCAAGGGCGAGATCCTCGGTTTCGCCGGGCTGATGGGCGCAGGCCGCACCGAGGTCGCGCGCGCCATCTTCGGCGCCGATCCGCTGGAAGCCGGCGAGATTTTCATCCACGGCGGCAAGGCCGTGATCAGGTCGCCGTCCGATGCCGTCGCGCACGGCATCGGCTACCTGTCGGAAGATCGCAAGCATTTCGGCCTGGCCACCGGCCTCGATGTGAAGGCCAATGTTGTCATGTCGAGCATGAACCGTTTCCTGAAGAAAGGCTTGTTCCTCGACCAGGCGGCGATTCGCAGCACCGCGCAAAGCTATGTGCGCCAGCTCGCGATCAAGACGCCGTCCATCGACCAGCCTGCGCGGCTGCTCTCCGGCGGCAACCAGCAAAAGATCGTGATCGCCAAATGGCTGCTGCGCGACTGCGACATCCTGTTTTTCGACGAGCCGACGCGCGGTATCGACATCGGCGCCAAGAGCGAAATCTACAAACTGATCAACGCCCTGGCGGAACAAGGCAAGGCCATCGTCATGATTTCGTCCGAGCTGCCGGAAGTGCTGCGCATGAGCCATCGCGTGCTGGTGATGTGCGAAGGCCGCATCACCGGCGAGCTCAGCGCGGCCGAAGCCTCGCAGGAAAAAATCATGCAACTGGCGACACAGCGACCTTCCGCCGTCGCTGCTACTGCTGCTACTGCTGCGACCGCTGCTACCACCACACATTGAAGAAGACGACCATGGCAACCAATCCCCATCCTCAAGCGAACCTGACCATGACATCCACACCGGTTTCAGAAACCGGCGCCGGCAGCCTGCGCGCGCGCCTGTTCCATCCCTCCACGCGGCAAAAGCTGCTGGCCTTTGCCAGCCTGCTGGCGCTGGTGGTGTTCTTCAGCTTCGCCAACGAGAACTTCTTGCAGGTCGACAATCTGGTCAGCATCCTGCAATCGACCGCTGTCAACGGCGTGCTGGCAATCGCGTGTACCTTCGTCATCATCACCGCCGGCATCGACCTGTCGGTCGGCACCATGATGACCTTTTGCGCGGTGATGGCCGGCGTGTTCCTGACCTACTGGGGTTTGCCGATTTACTTCGGCATCTTCGCCGCGATCTTCTTCGGTGCATTGTGCGGCTGGTCGTCCGGCATGCTGATCGCCAAGCTCAAGGTGCCGCCCTTCATCGCCACGCTGGGCATGATGATGTTGCTGAAGGGCCTGTCGCTGGTGATCTCCGGCACCAAGCCGATCTACTTCAACGACACGCCGTCGTTTTCGCAGATCTCGCAGGAGTCGCTGATCGGCGACCTGATTCCGGCGCTCCCTATTCCCAACGCCGTGCTGATCCTGTTCCTGGTCGCCATCGGCGCCGGCATCATCCTCAACAAGACCGTGTTCGGCCGCTACACCTTTGCGCTCGGCAGCAATGAAGAGGCGCTGCGCCTGTCCGGCGTCAAGGTCGATTTCTGGAAAGTCGTGGTCTATACCGTCAGCGGCGCCATCTGCGGCATCGCCGGCCTGTTGATCGCTTCGCGCCTGAACTCGGCGCAGCCGGCGCTGGGCCAGGGCTACGAACTGGATGCGATCGCCGCCGTGGTGATCGGCGGCACTTCGCTCTCGGGCGGCACCGGCACCATCCTCGGCACCATCATCGGCGCCTTCATCATGAGCGTGCTGATCAACGGTCTGCGCATCATGTCGGTGGCGCAGGAATGGCAGACCGTGGTTACCGGCGTGATCATCATTCTGGCCGTGTACATGGATATCTTGCGTCGCCGCCGGCAATAAAAGAAAGTTGGAAACATTTCTTACCCCGTAATGCATTTCAGTTAAGTCTATTTTCCTCGCCGTCGTCCCAGCGGACGCTGGGACCCAGTGTCGTGAAGACGGTCAGTACGACGCTGGGTCCTGACTTTCGTCAGGACGACAGTCAAAGTGGACAATGATATTCACGCTCAGCTGAACGGCATTAGCCTTACCCCCGCTGTTTTTACACTCACCAAGGAGACTTAAAAATGATAAAGAGAAGAGCACACAACATTGCCATCGGTTTGACTTTCGCCATGGGCCTGGGCAGCGTTGCACACGCTGAAGACGTCTACATTCCGCTGATTTCCAAGGGCTTCCAGCATCAGTTCTGGCAAGCCGTGAAGGCCGGCGCCAACCAGGCTGCGGCCGACTACAAGGTCAAGGTGACCTTCGAAGGTCCGGAAACCGAAGCCATGGTCGACAAGCAGATCGACATGTTGTCCGCTGCGCTGGCGAAGAAGCCGCAAGCGATCGGCTTCGCCGCGCTCGACAGCAAGGCAGCGCTGCCGCTGCTGAAGAAGGCGCAAGCCGCCAAGATTCCGGTGGTCGCATTTGACTCCGGCGTCGACAGCGATATTCCCGTGACGACTGCCACCACCGACAACAAGGCCGCCGCCGCATTGGCCGCCGACAAGATGGCGGAACTGATTGGCAAGGAAGGCGAAGTCGCCGTGGTGGCCCACGACCAGACCAGCCGCACCGGCATCGACCGTCGCGATGGCTTTGTCGATCGCATCAAGTCGGCTTATCCGAAGATCAAGATCGTCAGCATTCAATACGGCGCAGGCGATCAGTTGAAGTCGACCGAAGTCACCAAGTCCATCCTGCAGGCTTATCCGAAACTCAAGGGCGCTTTCGGCACCAATGAAGGTTCGGCCATCGGCGTGCTGAACGGCGCCAAGGAAATGAAGCGCAAGGTCGTCATTGTCGGCTTCGACTCCGGCAAGCAGCAGAAGGATGCGATCCGCGACGGCCAGATGGCCGGCGCGATCACGCAAAATCCGGTCGGCATCGGCTACAAGACCGTCGAGGCGGCAGTGAAGGCGCTCAAGGGCGAGAAGCTGCCGAAGATCATCGACACCGGCTTTTACTGGTACGACAAGGGCAACATCGCCGATCCGAAGATCGCGGCCGTGTTGTACGACTGATCTGCAGTTAGTCACTCAGATAGTCGCGTGATCAATTGAGGATCCGATGCCGGCTTGTATTCGTGGATCTGCGAGTACCAGCCGGCATTTTCATTTCTACGTTCTGAATTAACGAAAATCATGACACTGCGCATCGACGCACATCAGCATTTTTGGCGCTATCGCGCTGAAGATTACCCCTGGATAGGCGCCGGCATGGACGTGCTGGCGCAAGACAAACTGCCTGCCGACCTGCAGCCGATTCTGCGCGAGCATGACATTGCCGCCACCATCGCCGTGCAGGCGCGCTCGGGCCGCGAAGAAACGCGCTTCCTGCTCAGCCTGGCAAAAGACACCGACTGGATCGCCGGCGTCGTCGGCTGGGAAAACCTCACCGTCGCCGACCTGGAAGAGCGTCTGTCCGAATGGCATGCCGGCGACAAGCTGGTCGGTTTCCGCCATCAGGTGCAGGACGAGGCCGACGCGCGCGCCTTCCTTGAGCATGCCGGTTTCAATCGCGGCGTCAGTTTGTTGCAAGCGAAGAATTACGTCTACGACGTGCTGGTGTTCGAGCGTCAGTTGGCCGACACGCAAGCCTTCTGCGCCCGTCATGACAAGCACTGGCTGGTGCTGGATCATCTCGGCAAACCGGCGCTGCGCGAATTTGCGCAGAGCGATGCCGCATTGGCGCGCTGGAAAAAAGAATTGCTGGCGCTGGGAAAACTGCCGCACGTCGCCTGCAAACTGTCCGGCCTCGTTACCGAAGCCGACTGGCAGGCGGGTCTGCAGCAAAGCGACTATGAACATATCCGTATCTGTCTCGACACCGCGCTGGAAGCATTCGGTCCGCAACGCCTGATGTTCGGTTCGGATTGGCCGGTGTGTCTGCTGGCGGCGTCGTATGAACAAGTGGCGCAGCTGGTGGCCGACTGGTCCGCCGCCAATCTGAGCGAGGACGAGCAGGCGCAGCTATGGGGCGGCGCGGCGGCGCGCTGCTATGGCATCGCCGGCTGATGGCCGGATCGGAAGATGCTGTTAAGGCAGGGGGCCGGCTTCAGTTGTCAGGTATTAATCTCCCTCCGTCAGTTGCAACGGCGCCCCTTGCAATCCACGCTGTTCGTGCGGACGCCCCGGTTGCTGGGCGACGAAGGTCAGCAGCCACTCCTGCAAATAGGTCGGCCCCGGCGTGGTCTTGCTGCCCGACAGACGCTGCCAGCCGCGCACGATCATGCCGTCGGCATGCATGCTCAGCAATTGCGGTTCATACAGCGGCGGCAGCAGCAATACCGTTGTTCCTTCGTCGCTCTTGTGCGCGGACAGCGTCATCTGACGCGTCGTCCCGGCGAGACTCATGCCGACGATGCCGGCGAACCCGGCGTCGGCAGCGATCTCCGCTTCGGTGCGGCGAACCCCTTCACTCCTGAATTGTCGAATTATACTGTACATAAAAACAGTATATTCTAAACTTGCTCGTCGATGCAATACGGGATGACATGCGAGACATCCGGAGCAAACCTTCCCGGCATACGCGGCCGGCCAAGGGCGTCCATCGCGGCTCGCTTCATATATGAATATGCAGATATATTCGTGGCGGCCGGCGGTCCGGCGCAAGAGAATCAGCAGATTCATTGTCACTTTGGAGCATTGCGCCATGAGCCGAGATTTGCTGCTGTTGCTGGAACCGGGATTCACCGATCCGAAATACCCGGGGGAACGCTTCATCTGTCCCGACGGCGCGCCGATAGAAGGCTTGCTCGCCGGCGACCCGGGCAAAGTGGATGCCTTGGACATCCGCCGCCTGCCTTTCGCCCGGCCGCGCCAGGTCGTGGTGGATGCGCTCGATGCCGATCATCAAAGCCTGCCGGTGCTGATTCTGGGCGACGAGCGGTCGCTTCCTGCCGATACACGGCATGTGCAGCAACTGGGCGACAAGCACTTCGTCACCGACACCCGCCGCATCCTCGATCTGCTGGCCGAGCGCCACGGATTTTTCAAGACGCATTGAACGACATTCCCGCGTATTTCCGCGTCGCCATCCCCATCAAGGAGACTGCTTCATGAGCGAGACCGCCAGCAATGCTGCCGCACCGCCACGCCAGCTGCATCTGAACATCAACGTCCTGCATTCGGGCTTCGTGCCTTCCGCCTGGCGTTTGCCCGATGCCGATCCGCAGGCCTTTATCGATGTCGGCCATTACGTGCGCATTGCGCAGATTGCGGAGGCGGCAAAATTCGATGCGGTGTTCCTGGCCGACAACGCGTCCATCGTCGAGCAGATCGACTTCCGTCCGATCACCGCGCTGGAGCCGACCGTGCTGCTGGCGTGCGTGGCGGCGGCGACCACGCATATCGGCGTCATCGGCACCGCATCGACCAGTTATAACGAGCCGTACAACATTGCCCGGCGCTTTGCTACGCTGGACCATGTCAGCAAAGGCCGGGCAGGGTGGAATGTGGTCACCACCGCCGATCTGGGCTCGGCGCGCAACTTCGGTCGCGATGCCGTTCCCGACCATGCCGGACGCTATGCACGCGCGGCGGAATTCACCGACGTCGTCAAAGCGCTATGGGATAGCTGGGAAGACGACGCGCTCATCGGCGACAAAACCAGCGGCCGTTTTATCGATACCGGCAAAGTGCAGCCGATCGCTCATCGCGGCGCACATTTTTCCGTGCAAGGTCCGCTCAATCTTCCGCGTACGCCGCAAGGCCATCCGGTGCTGGTGCAGGCCGGCGGCTCGGCGGACGGCCGCGATCTCGCTGCGCGCCATGCGGAAGCTGTGTTCTCTGCCTCGCAGTCGTTTGAAGAATCGCTGGCCTACGGACGTGAACTCAATGCGCGCGCAGCGGCGTACGGACGCGGCCCGCAGGCGGTCAAGATTCTCGCCGGGCTGACCACCATCATCGGTGCGACGGAAGCGGAGGCAATTCGCCGTCGCAACGAGCTGATCGACATGATTCCGTGGAGCTACAACATCAATCGTCTCGCCGGCATCCTCGGCGTCGCTTCCGACCGCATCAAGCTGGACGAGCGCCTGCCTGACGACATCGGCTTGCCCAACAAGGGCAACGGCAACCACACCTTCTTCAATGCGACGCTGGCGCAGGCGCGCCTGCACGGCTATACCGCGCGGCAACTGGTGTACGCACTGGCGGGCGGCGGCGGCCACCGGGTCGTGGTCGGCACACCGGAACAGATTGCCGACGATATCGAACACTGGTTCAAGGGCGGCGCTGCCGATGGTTTCAACCTGATGCCGGACGCGTTGCCGAGCGGCTTGCAGGATTTCACCGACGGCGTGGTGCCCATCCTGCAGCAGCGCGGCATCTTCCGCCGCGAGTATGAAGGAACGACCTTGCGCGAGCATCTGGGATTGGCGCGCCCGGCCGGACGCAAAGGGATTGCCGCGGCAGCCTGAGCGAGGGAACAGCGCGGAAATCAGGCAAGGGAGTTACCCGAACGAAGCGGGTAACTCCCTTTGACTGTCGGACCTCAATGCTTGTGATCCAGCCAGCGCGACAGTTTCTCGCCGAACAACTGGATGATCGACACCAGTGCAATCAGAATCACGATCACTTCAAACATCACCCGCGTTTCATAGCGTTCATAACCGTAGCGAATCGCCAGATCACCCAGCCCGCCGGCGCCCACTGCACCGGCCATGGCGGAAGCATTGATCATCGCAATCACGCTGACGGTCATGCCGCCGACGATACCCGGCAGCGCTTCCGGCAACAGCACATGCCGCACGATATGCCAGCGGCGGCACCCCATCGCGCGCGCCGCTTCCACCAGGCCGGGATCGACTTCATTGAGACTGACCTGGGCAATGCGGGCGTAAAACGGAATCAGATTCACCGTCAGCGGCACGACCGCGGCCCACGTGCCCAGCGTGGTGCCGACCAGGAAGCGTGTGACCGGCAGCAGCGCCACCAGCATGATGATGAACGGCACCGCGCGAAACACATTCACCGTCGCCGACAGGCCGCGATGAAAACGCGGTTTCGGATACAGGCTGTTTCTGGCCGTGACCGTCAGCACGATCGCCAGCAGCAGACCCAGGCTGATGGCGATCAGCGCCGAGGTGCCGACCATCAGCAGCGTTTCGAAGAAAGCCTGGACGTATTTGTTAAGTGCGGGCAGGGACATAGCCGAGAACCTCAATAAAGTCTGCGCCGTGAAAGCGATCACCGGTGTTGCCGAAGCCCTTGCGCGCCTTGACCGATTCCCACGAGGCGACCGGCAGCGAGACCAGCAGGCTGCCTTGCGCATGGCCTCGGATGCGGTCGAGGCCACCATGAATCAGCGTCGCATCAGGACCGAGCAGCGCCAGCTGTTGCAGGCTGACGCCTTGCGGATGCGCGGCGCCGTTGAAGCGCAAACTGAGCAGCACATCGCCGGCTGTGTTGTGGAGATCGTCAGTCAGTTGCGCGGCCAGATCGGCAGGCAAGCCATGTTGCAGCGGCCGCAGCAACGCGCGCGTGGCCTCTGCCTGCGGATCGCCGAAGACGCGCCATACGTCGCCCTGTTCGACCACCTGTCCCTGATTGAGCACCAGCACGCGATCGCAGATTTCACGGATGACGGCCATGTCGTGCGTGATCAGCACGACGGTCAGGCCCATCTTGCTGCTGATGTCGCGCAGCAGCGTCAGGATGGATTGCGTCGATTCCGGATCGAGCGCCGAAGTTGCCTCGTCGCAGAGCAGGATTTCCGGTTCATGCACCAGCGCCCGGGCGATACCGACGCGCTGCTTCTGGCCGCCTGAGAGTTTGGAGGGATAGACATCTGCCTTGTCGCGCAGGCCGACCAGATCGAGCAGGGCATCGACACGTACACGGATCTGTTCCGGCGCGACGCCTGCCACGCGCAAGGGCAGGCCGACGTTGTCGCGCACGGTCTTGGCCGACAGCAGGTTGAAATGCTGGAAGATCATGCCCACCCGGCGGCGCAGCCTGACCAGGGCATCTTCGTCGAGACTGCCGACGTTGACGCCGTTGATCGCAACCGTGCCGCTGTCCGGCGTCTCAAGCGCATTGATCGTGCGCAGCAGGGTCGACTTGCCGGCGCCGCTGCGGCCGATGATGCCGAAGATTTCGCCGCGTCTGACGCTGAAAGACACCTCGCGCAGCGCATGGACGGGTCCTGCCGGCGAGGGATATTGCCGGGAGATGTTGTCGAACACCAGATGCGGCCGGCCGGCCGCTGCCGGCGCAGTATGGATCCTGGCGGCGGATTTGTCGGTCGTCGGCGCGGGCAGGCTCGCCTGCGCGCCGATCAGTGCAGAAATGTTCAACGCGGTGTTCAAAGCGATGCTCAAAATACCGGCAGCACCGAGCCGCCGAACTGTTTCTGGATGAACTGGCGTACTTCTTCCGACTGGTAGGACTTCACCAGCGGCGCCACCCACGCCGCGTTCTTGTCCTGATCGCGCACCACAATGACGTTGACGTAAGGATTGTGTTCGCGTTTTTCCACGGCGATGCCGTCGCGCGTTGCGATCAGTCCGACCTGATAGGCGAAGGTGTTGATGATGGCGGCGGCGTCAACATCTTCCAGCGCGCGAGCCAGCACGACTGAGGCGCTTTCGATGAGGTTAATTTTCTTCTTGTACGAGGTGATGTCGGCCAGCGATGCCGTGCCGGTAAACGGATCGAAACCCTCACGCAAGGTGATGAAGCCGGCGTCGCGCAGGATCACCAGCGCGCGCGTCTGGTTGCTTGGATCGTTGGGGATGGCGATCCTGGCGCCGTCCGGCAAGTCTTTCAGCGCCTTGTATTTCTTGGAGTAGAAAGCAATCGGCGAAATGATGGTGTTGCCGACGATGCTCAGCTTGTAACCGCGTTGCTTGATCTGATCGCGCAGGAAAGGAATGTGCTGGAACGAGTTGGCTTCCAGGTCGCCGTTGTTGAGCGCCTCGTTCGGGCTGGCCGCGCCGGAGATGACGACCGGCTCGACGTTCAGGCCGTTCTTTTTCGCTACCTTGGTGACTACTTCCCAGATCTGTTCGTCGACGCCGCCGCGCACGCCGACGCGCAAGACCTTGTCGGCGCTATGGGCAAGGCCGAAGGTGGAGATCAGGACTGCCGCCACCGCGGCTTGCAGGCGAAGTCGATAACGTTGATTCATGCTCGTTCCTTTGATGTTTGTTCTGGAGGGAGGGGAGTTTATTTTTTGAAATAGTCGGGCAGGCGGAAGCCGTCATAGAAGCGGTCGGCGCGGATCGCGTTCTGGAACGTGTCGGAGCGATAGGCTTCGACGATGTCGCGCGCATATTGGTCCGACTGGCGCGTCTTCTTGACCGCCAGCACATTGATGTAGGCCGGCGTCATGTCTTCCAGGAGAAAGGCCTCCGACAGCTTGAGCTTGGCGAAGATGGCGAAGTTGCCCTGGATCGCTGCGAAATCGGCATCATCCAGCGCGCGCGGACCTTGTGCGTTTTCCAGAAGCACCAGCTTGAGGCCGACCTTGTTCTCGACGACATCGAGTTCGGTGACGTCGACCGGATTGGCGTTTTCCTTGATCCTGATCCAGCCGAGGCGTTGCAGGATCCACAGCGCGCGTTGCAGATTGACCGGGTCGTTCGGCACGGCGACGGTGAAGCCTTTTTTCAGGCCGTCCAGGCTGCGATGCTTTTTCGAGTACAAGCCCATGGGCGGCGTCGGCACCTGTACGATGCCGACCAGGTCGGTCTTGTTGCGGTCGTTATACGATTTCAGGAACACCGAATGCTGCATCACGTTGGCGTCGATATCGCCTTTGAACACGGCGCTATTGGCTTCCAGGCCGGTGCTGAATTCGTAGTACCTGATCTTGTAGCCCTTCTTCTCCAGCTCGGGTTGCACGCCGATCTTGAATTCATCGATGTACGGTCCCGGGACGAAGCCGACGCGCAGTTCAGGTTTTTGCGGCGCAGAGACCGCATGAAGAGATGTGAAAGCGAGCAGGCTCAACGCCAACATCGCCAAGGATTTTCGCAGCCCGGCTTGTATGGTCAGGTTCATTTTTTTATCAGTCAGTGAGGACGTGGAAGTTCTCTTCCGGCAGCGTCTCAATGGCGCTGCCGGAAAGCTTGAAGATCAAGTGTAGAGAGGACGGAGGGCAAGACAAACGAATGAATTCGTCTGTCCTTATGCGGATTTTTTCAGCAGAACACCGGGGCAGATTGCTCAGGCATACGAGAAACCAAAGCGCTCGTTCGGCGGATTATCGTTGAGATGATAGTCGCCGATGGCTGCCTCGCGCTGGGTTGCCGGATTGTGCGACGCCAGCGTGCGCGCGTTGCGCCAGTGACGGTCGAGGCGGCGCTTGTCGCTGGTGGCCGAGGCGCCGCCGACTTCGAACAGCAGTGTGCTGGCTTCCAGCACCTGGCCGATGATGACTTGCTGCGCCTGGAAAGTCTGCACGTCGAGCGCGATGTAGTCCTCCGGTTTGGCGGTTCCCGCTTTGCGCGCCTGATGCACGTTTTCGATGGCAGTGGCGATGGCATTGACCAGCTGCTCCGCCGACCACGCGAGGCTGGCCAGTCGTCCTACTACGCGATGCACCAGCGGATTTTCACGCGGACTGGATTGCCCCGGTACGCCGAAAGTGCGCGTGCGCGCCTGGGTGAACGCGACGGCGTCGCGTTGCACCGCACGCGCGATCCCGGCCAGCGTCGCCAAATGCACAGTCTGATAGAAGGCGGTGATGATGGTGTTGCGGCGCGGCTGCGACACATGATAGCGATCGAGGATCTGCTGTTGCGTGATCAGCACCTTGTCAAAACGCGTGGTGCCGCTGCCGGTCAGGCGTTGGCCGAAACCGTCCCAGTCATCGACGCGCGTGACGCCCGGCGTGTCGCTCTTGATCAGCACGTTGAGATCCGAATCGTGGTCGTGCGCACGCACCAGGATCCAGTCCGCATACAGCGTGCCGGTTGAATAGTATTTCTCGCCGTTGAGCAAGAAGTGGCCGGGACGCTTGTCGGGATCGGGCGTGACCGTGACCGAATTGCTGGTCGAGCCGGTGCGTTCGGATGCCGCCGCACCGAAGGTTTCACCTTTGCCGATCACGCTCAGCCAATGGCGTGTGTCTGCGTCGTCTTTGCGTTCCAGCAGCAGTTCGGTATAGCCCGCATTGACGCGCAGGATTTGCGGCAGGTTCGATTCGGCTTCCGCCAGGCGGATCAGCAGGCCGAAGAATTGCGGCAAGGTAACGCCGCTGCCGCCTTGTTCGACCGGCACGCGCAAGGACGTGAAGCCGCTCTCCTTGAGCCATTGCACCGCTTCATACGGCAGCTCGCGACCGTTCTCGCGATCGATGCTGCCTTGCGCGATGCGCGTAAAAATATCCTGGAAGCGTGCGAACAATGTGTCGGAGGTGGCCGGGCCGGATGCTTGAGTCATGGTTGCCTTTTTGCGGGTGTGGATGGTCGTCGTCGATGGCGCAGTGCGCCGGCGTCCGCTTCGTCAGCCAGACCTCGGATTGCACCGCGATGCGACCGATTATCTGGCAGCAAAACACGCTTGATAACGAAGATAAACAGATATCGATATGACCGGCGGAGGGAGCCGGTAGGCCGAGGGAGGGGGAGCGCTGGGGATGCAACGGGGGGATTCAAGCGTCCTTGTCGTTCCATAAATAGAACAATCCATCCGAATTTTGCCTCCTAGTCGCAATCCGAATCAAAACCTACACTTCGTCTCAAGCAGTCGCACTTGCAAAACACAAAAGCGAACGCAACTGTTTTGTATCAGTCCCGTACCAGTTTCATATTACCGCCGGCTCTGCAGGCAACTTGCCGCAAGCCAATTTATTGTGAATAAATTAATTTTGGAGAATCATCATGCGCACCACTACCGCCCGCTTTGACCTGAACGTCAAACACCTTGCCGCCGCCGTTTTGCTGATCGCAGCAGCCGGCAGCACTTATGCCGCAAACACCGCAGCCGACGCCGGCAAGAGCGCTCAGGCCGACGCGCAGCAAGTCGTCAAGCACCAATCGAAGTCCGCCATCAAGCGTCAGGAAATTCAGCAAAAAGTCGCCAACCGCGAACCGCTGAGCTACGAAGAAACTCTGTACCTGCGTTAATCCGACGCCGGTACCCAGCAGTAAACCAGGTCTACCGACCTTTCATCATCGATACCATCGACTACCAAGGAATTATCATGAACATCAAGAAAATCGTCACAGGCTTGCTTTTCCTCTCCGTCATCGGCAGCGCAATGGCTGAAGAAGCCTACCCACCGGAAACACAAATCGCCTCGCACAAGACCCGTGCGCAAGTGATTGAAGAGCTGAAACAAGCACGCGCCAACGGCGAAATCATCAGCAACGATCTGTATCCGGTTGAAGTGCAACACAAGTCGACCGTGACACGCCAGGCCGTCAAGGATGAACTGAAGCAAGCCGACCGCAGCCAGTCGCTCGATACCGGCGCCTGAGACCGGCATGACGGACAGTTGTTCTTTCGACCGTTTCCGCCGCTTCCTCAGTTTTCTCCCGCCTCTTGCCAGGCGTCGTTTTACACCCTTGCGAGATCAGTCGTCCCCCGCCTTCTGATCTCGCAAGCGGATGTCCGCAGCACCCGTCATGTCTTTGTTGCACCTCTGTTGTTTCACTCTTGTGTTACTCCTGAAGCGCCTTCCTTCGTGAACAGACACGGGACGCAACAGCAGGAGGGCGAATCATGAAAAAAATTCTCGGCATCTACAGCGGCACCCGGCAACATCGCATCGGCGACGGCTTGCTGGCGCGCACGCTATTTTCGCAGCGCACGCTGGGACGGCATGTCAGTCCCTTCCTGTCGCTCGACCATGTTGCGCCGATACCGGTGCCCGCTTCGGCGCCGACTGCCGCGAACGCCATCGCCGTCAGGCCCCATGCCTATAGCAATTGCAAGATGCTGACCATGGTCTATCAAGGCCAGCTTGAATACACCGATGCCGCCGGCAAGACGGAAACCATCGGCGCCGGCGACGTGCAGTGGGTTACCGTCTCCGACGGCCAGGCGCCGGGACGCTACACGCCGGTCGGCACGCGGCGCGGCGACGTGATCGAGATGCTGCAGCTTTGGATCGATCTGCCGATGCCGCTGTCAACTTGCCCGCATCAGGCGCTTGCCGAAAAAATTGTCGCCGGCCACAGCATACCGACGCTGGCCTTGCCCGATGACGGCGGTCGCATTCGTGTCATCGCCGGCAATTGCGCAAACCATCGCGGCGCCATGCCGACCTCGTCGTCGTTCGACGTGTGGGAGCTGCAACTGAAATCGCGTTGCGCCAGCGAATTGAAAACCGTGGAAGGGCGCACGCTGCTGCTGGCCATCCTCAGCGGTTCAGTCACCATCAACGGCGATCAGGCTGCGCGCAGCGGTGAAGTGGTCATGCTGGATGCGCAAGGAGAAGGCCTGTTCCTGGAGACCCATGCCCATACGACGGCGCTGCTGCTGAGCGGCGAACCGATCAATTTTCCGGCGATGTCTGTGCCGGCGACCAACGTCGTCCCGGCCTGACGAAATACGTTCTAGTAATCTTCCAGATCTTCAAAACGCTTCGCCAGAAAATCGATCAGCTGCCGCACCGAGGGCAACAGAAAGCGGCGCGACGAATATACGGCATGGATGATGCCGGACTTCGGCGCCCATTCCGGCAAGACCTTGACCAGGGTGCCGTTTCTCAACTCATCGATCACCACCATCGTCGGCAGGAACACAATGCCGGCGCCGGCCACGGCTGCGCGTTTCAGGGCGGTTGTGTCGTCCGTCATCATGCGCGGGTTGTAACGGATGGACGCCGTTTCGCCGTCGGTGTTTTCCAGATACCAGACGTGATCTTCCGCTGGAATCGTCATGCTCAGGCTGGGGAAGCGGTGCAGGTCGGCCGGCACCTCCGGCACTCGGCATTTTTCCAGCAGCGCCGGACTCGCCGTCAGGCACCAGTGACGCACGCCGAACGTCTTCAGCACCAGGTCGCTGTCTTCCAGCGGCGGTAAACGCACGCGCAAGGCGATATCGACGCCTTCGTTGATGACGTCGACCCGGCGGTTGGTCGATTCCACCTGCAAGGTCACGCGCGGATGCTCCATCAAAAAATCCGCCAGCATCACACCCACGCGACCGTGCAGCAGCGCCACCGGACAGGTCAGGCGCACCGTGCCTTGCGGCTCCGCGCGATTGCGTTCAATGGCTTCTTGCGCCGCTTCGGCTTCCACCAGCATGGCCTTGCAATGTTCGTAATAGCTCTGACCGAGTTCGGTCACTGACAGGCTGCGCGTGGAGCGCTGGATCAGGCGCGTGCCCAGGCGTTCTTCCAGCTGTGCAATACGCCGGCTCAGTTTCGACTTCGGGATGCCCAATGCGCGGCCGGCGGCGGCAAAGCCGCGATGTTCCACCACCACGGCGAAGTAGTACAGATCATTGAGGTCCTGCGTCATGTGCCTTCCCTTTGGTCTTGTTGTCGTTTCTCTGAGGATTATGCCGCAGCCGCAGGAAAGCGCGTGCCGGCAGGCGGAAACACGCCGGCAAGAGCCTGCCTTGTCATTTCAAAAACACATATTGCAACAGTGTTGCATCTACTGCATAATGCAACACTGTTGCAAATAATGCGCGCGTGCATCCGGCAGATGTCTCTCCGGATTGCCGCGATCGCGCCTTCCTCCACCGCGTTTCCACCTCGTCTGAAAAATGAAAACACTCTTGTCTGCCGTTGCAGTCCTGTCCCTGTTCGCGTCCATGCCGGCGCAAGCGCACTATCTCTGGTCCGAAAATACGGCCAAAGGCAATCTGATCTATTTCGGCGGCGTCGATGAAAATGTGCGGGAGACGTCGCCAGGCCGACTCGACGAATTCGCCAACCTCACCGGGAAAATACAACACCAGAATGGTGTGATCGTCGAACGCAGCCTGAAGAAAACGCACGACGGGTTCGCATCCGTTCTGGCGATTTCTGCAACCGAGAGCCTGATCGGCCAGGATCTGCAGATCCCGGTCAAAGACCTGAGCGCCTACAAGCTGGGCGTTCTCAAATTGAATTTCTACGTGCGTCACGTACAGATCGATCGCGCATTTCCGGCGGCGCTGGATCTGGACGGCGTGCCCACAGGGACGCCGAATCAACTGAAATTCACCTTCAAAGGCGCGCCGCTGGCGCAGTTCAAGGCCAAGCTAATCGCCCCCAACGGCTGGATCAGCGAGATCAGAACCGATGACGCCGGGCTGCTGACGATCGCCACCCCTTGGCGAGGAAACTATGTAGTCGAAGCGACCTATTTCGAAGACATCAGCGGCGATTTCCAGGGGCTGCACTATCAGCGCATCCGTCATCGCCTGGGCCTGACCGTCGTGCAGCCGAAAGGGAGCAAGACGTTCACGCCGGACTACGCGTCGCATGAGCATGCCGACTGACAAAGAGCAGAGAAAGCAGAAAAAGAAAGAACAACGAAGAACAATATCGGGGAACCACATGAAAACTACCATCAAGAACGCGGTAAAGAACGGCCGCCGCTATTCACTCGGCGTACTCGCCGCGGGCGTAACGATGACCGCAGCGGCGCAACAAACCGAAGCAGGCGGCAACAACAGCCTGCCTGAAATCTCGGTCAGCGCCGGCAAGAACGACGCAAAAAATATCAGCAAGTCCGTCGTCAGCAACGATGCCGCCAGCCTGCCGACCGGCGTGACCGTGATCGATCGCGCGGAAATCGACCGCACCAATGTCGGCCGCGACATCTCCGACCTGCTGCGCCGCGTGCCGGGCATCATGGCGCACACGCTCGACCAGGGCGATATCGGCAACTCGATAAAGATGCGCGGATTTTTCAGTTCGTCGCATGGCGCGGATACGGCCGTGTACATCGACGGCGTACCGCAGAATGTGCCGTCCTCCGCGATCAACCACGGCATGAACGACATGTCCTGGCTCACGCCGGAAATGATCGACAGCATCGAGGTGATCAAGGGACCGTTCTCTGCACTGTACGGCGACCAGAACCGCGCCGGCGCGGTCAACATCACGACGCGCAATGCGGCGGAAAACAGTATCGGCATCACCGTTGGCAGCCAGGGCACGAAGCGGCTCAATGCCGTGCTGTCGGGTAAATCGGGGCCGATCCAGTCGCTGATCGTCGCCGATCTGTACCAGACCGACGGCTTTCGCGACAACAGCGACGGCCGCCGCGGCAGCATCTTCATCAAAGAGTCGATGCTCTACGGCGACAGCCTGTGGGCCCTGCGCGCCGCCTATCAAAAGGCCGACTGGAACGCCGCCGGTTTCCTCAACGTCAACGATCTGCGCAGCGGCAAAATCAGCGATACGCAACGCGATCCGACTGCACCGCCCTTGTGGGGCGATTCGCGCCGCAGCAGCCTGGTGCTGTCGCGCGCGCCGGCCAGCGGTGCCGAGGGGCTGCGTGTCTCGGCCTATGTCGAAGACTATCAGCGTCGCCGCGCCACCGGCGCCGGCACGACGGCGCTCAACGTTGCCGCAGACGATCGCCGCATCATGGGCGCGCGCAGCGTCTACGACATGCTGTTCGGCGACAAGGCGGCCTTGTCGATCGGCGCCGACATCCGCCGCGACGTCGGCAGCGCGCTCAACCAGAATTGGCCGAATAGCCTTCCCGGCGCCAACTACACTTTCGATCAGGACCTCGATCTGGTGACTTACGGCGTGTTCGCGCAGGGGCAGTACAAACCGGTCGACAGCATCAAGCTGCTGGCGGGCTTGCGGCTGGATTCCTTCGACTACGACATCACCAACCGCAAATTGCCGGCGGCGTCGCTGAGTTACAAGCAATCCGTCGCTACGCCGAAATTCGGCGTGGTGTGGACGCCGGTCAGCAATCTGGATTTGTTTGCAAACAGCGGCAGCGGCTTCCGTTCGCCGGCGCAGAGCGAACTCAGCCCGAGCGGATCGCTGGGCCCGCTGGGCGCGAGCGGCGGCACATCGTTCCCTGATCTGAAACCGTCGAAAGTCACCTCCTACGACTTCGGCTTCAATTTGCGCCCGACCTCCCGCTGGCGCATGTCGGCAGCCAGCTACCATACCGTCAACGATAGCGAAATCGCGCAGATCGCCCCCAACGTGTTCGGACCGGTCGGCAATACCACGCGCGACGGCTGGGAAGTCGACAGCAGCTACGACATCACTGACGACTTCAGCGTGTACGGCAGCTTAGGCCGCATCATCCGCGCCCACATCAACAGCGCGGCGCCGGGCACCGCCAGCGACCTGTCGGTCCCGCGCGACACCTACAAAGCCGGCGCCGCCTACAGCACGCCGTTCGCGGCGGGCAAGCTGTTGTTAAACGCAGACGCCTACTTCATTTCCGGGGTGCCGTATTTTTCCGGAACGCCGCTGGTGAAGAGTTATTCGCGTCCGTATTCCCGCTACGATCTGCGCAGCACATACAGCATCGGCAAGTTCGACTGGACTGCTGCCTTCGTCCTGCAACCGCACCAGTACAGCAGCGAAGTCGCGGTGGGCAGCACGGCCGGCTTGCTGATCGATCCGGTGGCGAAGACGCAGGTGAATCTGTCGATGCGTTACCGCTTCTGAGGCGAATTTGAATTCTCGGGTTATCATCACGGCCTGTTGCTGCAATAACCCGAGAAGACCAACATGCATCGCGCCGCCTGGCCCCCACTGACAATTTCCTGATCGCGCCTCGCTGAAGCGGCACCTTGCCGCTCGCGTGTCGCCTGATTGGCCGGATCAATTCCGGCCTTCCTTGCTTCGCTCATTTTTTTGACGCCGTCAACGGCGTCGGACGAAGCACGTCGTCATTGTCATGGAGTTAAAGATGCAATTCATCAATCGCTGGATGGCGCACGCCATTCCTAGGGCCTGTTAACAATTAATTTGCGAGATGCGTTGTTCCCTGAAAGCGTGCTGGCAAGGCGCGTGGCGCAGCAGGTGGTGGGCCCACCTGCAAGCCATGCAACGCCGCCAGCGCGCTTTCAGGGAACAACCCTTCGGGAACGGCCGCCGGCGTCGCCTGCCGTTGTTGCAGCTCCAAGGAGTTGTAACTTCGGTAGCACCGCTACGACGCGTCGCTGCGCCTAGGCAGTCAACGCCGGCCGCACGTTCGCACTCGTAAATTAATTGTTAACAGGCCCTAGTATTCCGCGCACCCTGGTGCAAAAGATTTCCCAACGCTATATTGTCGGCGCGACGCTGGAGCAAGCCGTGCAACGCATGCGCAGCTTGAACCGCCAAGGGTTTGGCGTCACCGTTGATGTACTCGGCGAGTCCATCGCCAACCTGACGCAGGCGGAAGCCGGCGTCGGCGCCTACCTGGAAACATTGGACGCCATCGGCGCCCACGGCCTCGACGCCACCGTCTCGGTCAAGCCGAGCGCGCTGGGTTTGTTGCTTGACCCGCAGTATTGCGAACAGGCAGTCGGGCGCATCGTGCAGGCTGCTGAAGATTGCGGCACCGCCGTCTGTATCGACATGGAAGACGTCAGCTGCACCGATATGGAAATTTCGCTATTCAACGGCCTGCATGCAGCCGGCCGTCAGGTCAGTATCGCGTTGCAAGCGTATCTGCGCCGTACGGGCGTTGATCTGGAACGCTTGCTGGCGCACGGCAGCAGGCTGCGCATCTGCAAAGGCATCTATCTCGAGCAACCGCAGCATCTGGTGCCGGGAGCGCAGAGCGATCGTGCCGCCATCAATCCGTATTTCTTGCAGCATGTGGAACGCTGCTTCGAGAGCGGAACATTTGTCAGCGTCGCAACGCATGATGCGGCATTGATTCGCCAGGTTACTGCCCTGGCGGAACGACGCGGCGTGGCCAGGTCGCAGTTTGAATTCCAGATGCTGCTCGGCGTGTGCGAGCCTTTGCGCGACCGGCTTAAGGAACAGGGCTACTTGGTGCGTATTTATTTACCTTACGGCAATGACTGGTACGGTTACAGCACGCGGCGCATGAAGGAAAATCCCGCGATTGCCGCACATGTCGTCAAGGCCATGTTCTTGCGACGTTAGCAATGAAGGCCGGCGTTGGCGCATTCGTCGTACAATGCCGTCCTTCTCCCGGATCTCACCGACATGAACTGCCGTCCTCACTGCGGCGCCTGCTGCACGGCGCCTTCCATCTCCAGCCCGATTCCCGGCATGCCCAACGGCAAGCCGGCGGGTGTGCCGTGCGTGCAGCTGATGGAAGATTTGCGCTGTGCGATTTTCGGCAAGCCGGAGCGGCCTGCGTGTTGCTCCGGCTTGCAGGCGTCTGCGGAGATGTGCGGCGACAGCCGCGAGGCGGGAATGTTCTATCTGACCAGGCTGGAGCAGCTTACTGCGCCGTGATGTTTCCTGCGATCTGCATATTTTATTTTTCCAGTATCGTCACCACGCACGCCGCTTCTTCCAGTCCGTAAAATCCCCCGCCGTTTTCCGCCAGTCCCATTCGCGCGCCTGCCACTTGCCGCGGGCCGGCTTCGCCGCGCAGCTGCGTGACCAGTTCATGGATCTGGATCGCGCCGGTCGCGCCGATCGGATGGCCTTTGGAGAGCAGGCCGCCGGAGACGTTGATCGGCAAGCGTCCGCCCAGCCTGGTGTCGCCGCTCTCGGCCAGCGGACCACCGTCGCCGTAGGCGCAGAAGCCGACGTTTTCGGCATGCAGGATTTCGGCGATGGCGGAGGCGTCGTGCAACTCGGCGACGGAAATATCCTGCGGACCGACGCCGGCCATGTCGTAGGCCTTGAGCGCCGTGAGGCGGGTCAGGTGGCGGTCGTATTGCTCGGGCGCGCGCTCGGTGCCGCTGCCGACGGCGATGCCGCGGATTTTGATCGCGCGCGACGCATCGCCAAGTTTTTTCACCGCCCAGTCCGACATCACCACCAATGCACAGGAGCCGTCGCTCATCGGCGCGCACATGGCGCGCGTGATCGGCCATGCAATCATCTTGTCGGCCAGCACTTCCTCTATGCTCATCGGCGTGCGGTATTGCGCCAGCGGATTGAATTGCGAGTGCCAGTGGTTTTTCGCCGCGACGGCGGCGATCTGGCGCTGCGTGGTGCCGAAGGTCTTCATGTGGAAATGCGCCTGCGCTGCATAGATGTCCATGAACACGCTGCGCTCGGCGGCGTTGTTGGCTTCGGTCGCTTCCGGCGGCAAGGCGAGGCCGGCGCCCATGGCCAGCAGTTGCTGCATGTGACGGTCGGCGAGGTCGCGATCCCAGCTGCCTTTGAAGGCTTCGAACATCTCCTGGCGCTTGTGCGGGTAGTTCATCTTTTCCGTACCGACCACCAACGCGACTTCATACAAACCGGCGCGCACCGCGGCATAGGCTTGCATCAATCCCGAGCTGGAACTGGCGCAGGCATTATCGGTGTTGAAGATGGGAATACCTTCGAACCCCATCGCCCGCAGCGAGGCCTGGCCGCGCACGCCATGCTGTCCCTCCAGCGCTCCCTGGCGCGTGTTGCAGAACCACGCCGCTTCGATGGCGTCCTTGTCGATGCCGGCATCCCGCAAGGCCAGCCCGACGGCGGCGGCGCTCAGTTGTTTGACGGATTTGTCGAGATGCTTGCCCAGCGGCGTCATACCAATGCCGGCGACATAGACGGGTTTTGTCATGAGGCGACCTGCAGGTAAAGAGGGAAGAAGCGCTGCCGGTCGCGCTTGAAAGCGACCGGCAGCGTGCAGCGAAAGGCGAGTGTGGCTTAGTCTGCTGAAAGTGCGCTAAGTGTGGCCTATTGCGGCAGCGCTTTGGCCGCCGCCACGACCTTGGCCGTGTCGAAGTTGTTGATGCCGGCGATGAACTGGTTGGTGTACAGGTCTTCCAGTTTGGGGCTGGTCTGGATGACGTTGTTGGCCTTCATGAACGCAACCATGTTGGCCACGGCGCTGATCGGGATTTCGCCCCATTTGACGCCCGGCTCCAGCTTGAGGAATTCGCCGCGCGTCTGGATCAGGTGCAGGCCTTGTTTGATCGCAGTGGCGTCGTCCACGCTCGACGGTTTGGTCAGCGGGAAGATTTTCCAGTGCGCCTTCAGCGCGCCCTGCGGATTGGCCAGTACGCTGACCGAACCCATGGCGACACAGCGCAACACCTTTTCGATGGTCTTGGGGCGCTTGGTGATCATGTCGTCGCGCACGAAATACGATCCGCCGAAATTGAGCTTGTCGGCAAACGGCGACGAGAAGCGGCGCAGTTTCAGGCCCATGTTTTCCGCCGTGGCGATCTGCGAATCCCAGGTTCCCCAGATGTCGACGCGGCCGCGCGACAAGGCGGTGACGGCTTGCGCGCCCGAGCCGGTTTCGACGAAGGTGACGTCCTTGTCGGGATTGACGCCGGCTTCACTCAACATGCCCTTGAAGATCTGCACCATCTGCGCGCCGTAGGAGATTACGCCTATCGTCTTGCCCTTGAAGTCGCTCAGGCTTTTGATCGGGGAGGATTCGAGCACGACCGGGAACTGGAAGTTGTGGCGCATGTTCAGGTACACCGCTTTCAGCGGCGCGCCCTTGGTGCGCGCGATGATCGCCGCCGCCGGTCCCATGTTGACCATGTCGGCCTGGCCGGTCAGCACCGCCTGCATGGCCGTGGTGGAATTGGTCGGCTGCAGCGTGACGTCGAGGCCGGCGTTTTCCCAGCACTTGGTGTAGATCGGCATCGAGGTGTTGTTGGCCTGGGAGGCGTCAAGCACATCGGTGCCGATGGCGATGGTGACCTTTTCTCTTTCTTGCGCCTGGGTTGGTGCGATCATCAAAGTACCGGCAATTACGCCGGCGAGTGCAGTGAATATTTTTTTCATGACATGTCCTCGATGTTGTGACGAGCGGAATCCTAACTGATGTCGGTACATACCCGCAGGTACGAATCTGCGGAGAAAGCGAGCAATCCGGTTTGCAGATTAGTCTGCAACTTATTCGTAATTTGGTCTTCACTTCGGCCGTGCATCAGCGGCCCTGAAAATGCGGCCGTCTTTTTTCCAGAAAGGCATAACGCCCTTCCGTAAAATCAGCACTGGAAAACAATTGCGACTGGCCGTCGAGCTCCAGTCCCATGACATTCTGCAGCGGCGCCGGCATGCGCGTGAGCGCGGCCTTGGTCAGCGCGACCGACAAGGGCGGCGCACCGGAAAATTGCGCGGCGAGGTCGAGCGCACTCTGATGCAATTCTTCCGCCGTGACCAGCTGATCGGCCAGGCCCAGCCGCAGCGCCTCATCGCCGTCGACCACCGCGCTGGTGAACAGCAGGCGGCGCACCTGGCCTGCGCTTACGCGTTGCGGCAGGGACCACAGCAGGCCCATGTCCGCCATCAGGCCGACGTTGGAGAAGGCCGTGCAAAAGCGCGCACGTTCGCTGCACAGCACGTAGTCACAGGCCAGCGCCAGCGACATGCCGGCGCCGAAAGCAGTGCCGTCGACGGCGGCGATGACGGGTTTGGAGAGTTCGGTGATCAGGCGCAGCAGGCGATGGGCCTGCGCCATGCGTTTGCGGCTGGCGAGCGTATCGCCCGCTGGCAGGCTGGACAGATCGCCGCCGGCGCAAAAGCTGCGGTCGCTGCCGCCGAGGATGACGGCGCGGCAGTCGGCGTCTTCAGCGAGGCGTTCGAAGACCTCGATCAGGGCGTCGCGCATTTCCGGCGTCAGGGCATTGCGCCGCTCAGGCTGGTTCATGCCGACCCAGGCGACGGCGCCGGTACGCTCGACGGTGACGATGGTTTCCATGTCCGCTCCTCCCAGATACTGCTTTGGTGCTGCGCTGATGCCGCTGGTGGAAAGTGAGCCTTTTTTGATTGCTTGCGGCTTCTTCTGTCCCGATGTGCTTACGTTCTGCTGCCGGTCAGTCTTCTTTGACTACGCGTTTTGCCTTGTGGGTGCTGCGCGCGAGCGTGCCGAAAGGCAGTACTTCCACGACCGCGCCGACCTGCAACTGCTGTTTGATGTCGTGCACCAGCTGCGCGGCGAGGCGATCGGCGTCGGCCGAGGCGTCGCTCTGTTCCACGCGCACATGGAGGGATTTCATGAAGCCGCCGGCGTCGTATACGGAGGCATTGATCACCAGCTGATATTCGTCGCCGAGGCCGGGCGACTTGCGCACCAGTTCTTCCACGGCCGAAGGGAAGACGTTGACGCCGCGTATCACCAGCATGTCGTCGGCGCGTCCTCGCACGCCGCCGAGCAGGCGTGCATGCGTGCGGCCGCAGGTACAGGGCGTGGAGTCGCGCACCACGATGTCGCCGGTCCACCAGCGCACCAGCGGTCCGGCCTGTTTGTCGAGATGGGTCACGACCAGCACGCCGGGGGTGCCGTCGGGGACGGCCTGACGCGTTTCGGCGTCGACCACTTCTGCGTAGAGGAAATCTTCCGCCAGATGCAGGCCGGCCTGCGCGGCGCACTCGCCGGCGATGGGCTGGAATTCCAGGCAGCCGTAGGCGTCGTAGGCGCGCGCGCCCCACAGTTCTTCAATGCGCTGGCGAGTGGCGGGAATGCTGGCGCCCGGTTCGCCGCCCATCATGACGATGCGCACCGTCGACGAAGCCGGATCGCGGCCGCGCTTGCGGACTTCTTCCGCCAGATGGGTGATGAACGACGGCGTACCGCACAGCACGGTGCTGCCGTAGGTGAACAGGGTGTTGATCTGGCGTTCGGTGTCCTGGCTGCCGGCCGGGATCACCATCGCGCCGAGGCGTTGGTAACCGGCCGTGGCGCCCAGGCCGCCGACGAACCAGGTGTAGCTGTACATGCATTGCACGATGTCGTCCGGGCCGATGCCTTGCGCGTGCGAGTGGCGCGCATACATCCAGCCCCAGCGGTCGAGATCTTGCTGGGTCCAGAACTGTGGCGTCGGCGCCGAGGTGGTGCCGGACGAAAAATGCATGCGCAGCACTTCGCTCTGCGGCACCGTCATGAACTGGCCGAAGGGCGCATCGGGACCGATGGAACGGACGTAGTCGGATTTGGTCGTGAACGGCAGCTTGCTCAGGTCGGCCAGCGAACCGAGTTCGCCGGCGTTCCAGCCCAGCCGTCTGAACAGCGGCGCATAGTAGGCGCTGTCCTGTGCGAGCCGCGCCAGTTGGGTACGCAGCTTCGCCAGCTGGAATGATTCCAGCGTGGCGCGATCCCAGCTTTCGGCGGGATCGAGATGCAGGGGCGCGGCGGCGAGGCGCACACCGGAGGGCATTACTCCGCTCCGAGCCCGCGAATGGCGAAGGTGGCGATGGTGTCGGCGACGCTCAGCTTTTCGGCTTCGGTCTGATCGGCGCGCGGACGGAACCAGATGGTGGTCCAGTTGAGGGCGCCGAAGAATGCCTTCACCACGATCTGCAGGTCCTGTTGCGGCGCGTGGCCTTCTTCCATGACCAGGCGGATGGTGTCGCGGAACAGGTTTTCGTACTGATCGCGCAGCACCAGGATTTCGGACAGGACTTCGCGCTGGGCGGCAGTGGTTTCACCGGCCAGGTGCATTTCCAGGCCTTGCACGGCAACGCGCTGGTAGGGCAGGTGATCCATGATCACGGTGATGTGCGCCAGCGTCATCGCGCGCAGCTTGTCGATCGACTTTTGATGCGACAGCGAAGCGGCGGCCTGCACGGCGGCCAGGTCCATTTCCATGCCGCGCTTGTGCACGTCGAAGAACAGATCCGCTTTCTTGCGGTAATGATGGTAGATCTTGCCCTTGGTGGCGCTGAGAATATCGGCGACATCGTCGATGCTGGTAGCGGCATAACCTTTTGTCATGAATGCCAGAGCCGCTGCATCGAGAATCTCGCTGCGTGGATCCGTATCGTCTCCGGCAAATTCATTTGTTGTCGATGTGGGACGTGCTGTGTCGACCTTCATTATGCTTGCTCCTCATTATTAAACTCGGCATGTATCGCTCGTGCGAGCACCAGTCTTTGGATCTCCGAAGTACCTTCATAAATTTCGGTGGCGCGCTGATCACGATAAAGACGCTCGACAAGCGAAGGCTTGACGAAACCTTCCCCCCCAAATACCTGTACGCCGATATCGACTGCGTCATGGGCAGCCTCGCTGCAGAACAACTTTGCTTGGGCGCCGATGAGCGCGACATCCTGACCGGTATCGAAACTACGGGCGGTCTCGTATGCAAGCATTCTACCTGCGGATAGCCGAGTTGCGACATCAGAAAGTTTGAAACCTATGCCTTGATGGTCGACCAGATGCTGTCCGAAGGTGGTGCGAACCGCCGCGCGGCGCGCCGAAGCGGTGAATGCCGCCAGCGCAATGCCGTTCGATTGCGCCGCCACCACGATGCGGCCGACGTTCAAGGCTTCCAGCGCCAGCTTGAGCGCTTTGCCGGGCGCGGCGATCATGCTCTCGGCCGGCACCCAGGTGTTGAGCGCGACGGTGGTGTTGACGGTGCCGCGCATGCCCATCTTGTCTTCGCGCGCATCGTCGCGCACGCCGTCGGCGTCGGCCGGGACGATGAAGGCCGCGATGCCTGCGCGTCCTTTGCCGGGCTCGGTTTGCGCGAACACGACGTAGTAGGCGCACTCGCCGCCGCCGCCGATCCAGCGCTTCTCGCCGCGCAGCCGCCAGCCGTCGTTTTCCGGGACGGCCAGCGTCTGCATGTTGGAAGGATCCGAACCGGCCTCGCGTTCGCTCAGGGCGAAGGAAATCGATTCGCGCCTGGCGACGATGGAGCGGATGTAGGTTTCTTTCTGCGCGTCGGTGCCGGCGCGCAGCAGCGGCAATGCGCCCAGCTGCAGGGTGGCGACGATGCCGCTGGTGGAGGCGCAGGCGCGCGCGAGTTCTTCGATGACGGCGCAGAACGCCACCAGCGAGGCGCCGCCGCCGCCGTATTCCCTGGGGATGAACATCGAGGCGATGCCGCTCTCGTGGAGTGCCTGAACGTTTTCGTGTGGGTAGCGCTGATCCCGATCGATCTCGGCCGCAAGCGGCGCCAACTGATCATGCGCAAGCCGGCGTGCAACATCTCGCCAGTTACGAGCCTCCTCTGTGAGCGGAGGGTCCCAAATAATCGCCATCTTCTCTCCATTGCCGTGTGTGTGGGGCGGCTGCAGGGTGTGTTGTGGAGCGGCTTTTTCTTATATTGACTTTGATCTAATATACTAAGTAGTATGAATAGAGTCAACCAACGTGCTTACATGTTGGTCAAGCAGAAACATTTGCTTTAGCCAACTAAAATATTTAGTACACGCGTTCGCAATACTTTACACGCCAGCTAAAAATCTTGCCGGCGGAGTCCCGAAAGGGGCGAGGAGACGGTCATGAGCGAAAAAGTTTATGTCGTTGGCGTGGGCATGATTCCCTTTGCCAAGCCGGGTACGAATACGTCGTATGTGGACATGGGCGCGACCGCAATCCGTGCAGCATTGCATGACGCCGGGTTACGTTACGAAGCCATCGAACAAGCCTATGCCGGCTACGTCTACGGCGACTCCACCTGCGGTCAGGCGATGCTTTACGAAGTCGGCCTCACCGGTATTCCCATCGTCAACGTCAACAATAATTGCGCTACCGGTTCCACTGCGCTGTTCCTCGCGCGCCAGGCGATCGCCTGCGGCGCTATCGATTGCGCGCTGGTCGTCGGCGTCGAGCAGATGTCGCCCGGTGCGCTCAAGACCGTCTACACCGACCGGCCGGCACCGCTGCAGCGCTTTGCCGACACGATGAAAAGCATCCAGGGCTTCGACGACAACGCGCCGCGCGCCGCGCAATTTTTCGGCGGCGCCGGCCAGGCCTATCTCGATCAGTACGGCATCGCGCCGGAAACTTTCGGACGCATCGCCGTGAAGGCGCGCCGTCACGCCGCGCATAATCCCTACGCCGTTTTTCGAACACCGCTGACACTGGAAGAAGTGATGGCGTCGCCGCAAGTGTTCGGCCTGATGACGCGCTTCCAGTGTTGTCCGCCGACCTGCGGTGCAGCGGCGGCGGTGCTGTGTTCCAAACGTTTTGCACGCTGGTTCAAGCTGGACTCCCGCGTCGCCATTGCGGCGCAGGCGATGACCACCGACCGGCCGGAATCTTTCGACAGCGGGGATATGCGCAAACTGGTCGGTTACGACATGACGGCGACCGCGGTGGAGAGCGTCTACGCCGAAGCCGGCGTCGGTCCCGAAGACCTGGATGTGGTCGAGCTGCACGACTGCTTCACCGCCAACGAATTGATCAGCTACGAAGCACTCAAACTGACGCCGCCCGGCACCGCAGAAAAATTCATCCTCGACGGCGACAACACCTATGGCGGCAAGATCGTCACCAACCCCTCCGGCGGTTTGCTGTCGAAAGGTCATCCTCTCGGCGCCACCGGCCTGGCGCAATGCGCCGAGCTGGTCTGGCAACTGCGCGGACAAGCCGAGCAGCGCCAGGTCGAAGGCGCGCGCTGGGGATTGCAGCACAACCTCGGCCTGGGCGGTGCCTGTGTCGTCACGCTCTATCAACAACAATAAGGCACGCCAACAGCAGAACGGCGCCGGCACGGCAAGCCGTCAGTTTTCATCCATTGTTCAACGCAGGTTTGAATAAACTGAAGGAGACAGTATGGGCAGCAAGCTGGAAGGAAAAGTCGCCATCGTCAGCGGTTCGGGACGCGGCATCGGACGCGAGATCGCGCTTAAGCTGGCGGCCGACGGCGCCGCCCTGGTCATCAACGATCTCGACGCCGCCGTCGCCGAGAGCGTCACGCAGGAAATCATCGCCGCCGGCGGACGCGCCACCGCCTGCGTCGGCAACGTCACCGCGCCCGAGTTTGCGGCGCGTTTCGTCGACACTGCGTTGTCCACCTTCGGCCGCCTCGACATCATCGTCAACAACGCCGGCTACACCTGGGACAACGTGATCCAGAAGATGTCCGACGAACAGTGGGACGCCATCATGGACGTGCACGTCACGGCGCCGTTCCGAATCCTGCGCGCGGCATCGGAGTATTTCCGCCGCGCGGCAAAGGAGGAGACCGAACAAGGCCAGGAAGTGTTCCGCAAGGTGGTGAATATTTCCTCGGTGTCAGGCGTGATGGGTAACGCCGGGCAAGCCAATTACTCCGCCGCCAAGTCGGCCATCAACGGCCTGACCAAGGCGCTGGCGAAAGAGTGGGGGCGCTACAGGATCAACGTCAACAGCGTCGCCTTCGGCCTGATCAAGACGCGGCTGACGGAAGCGACCGCGGGCGACGACGCCACCATCAACATCTCGGGGCAGGAGATCAAGGTCGGCGTCAACCAGCAACTGATGAAGAACCTGGAAACGATGATCCCGATGGGGCGCGCCGGCACGCCGGCGGAAGCAGCGGGGGCGGTATATCTGTTCTGCATTCCGGAGTCGAATTACATCAGTGGGCAGATCGTCATCTGCGGCGGTGGTCGCCCGTAGCGGCTGTTGCAAAACGCATCTGGCGTTGTTGCTCCTCCTTGCCGTGCATTCGCACTGTCTGCGTCGTCGCGCCTAGCCAGCTGCGCTTTGCAACAGCCGCTAAAGCATAGAAGGACACCAAAGACGATTAGCGCTTCCCCGCATGCTCCTTGAGCATCTGCTTCGCAATCAGCAATTGCTGAATCTGCGAGGTCCCTTCGTAGATGCGCATCACGCGCACGTCGCGGTAGATGCGCTCGATCGGATACTCCGCCATGAAACCCGCGCCGCCGAAAATCTGCAGCACGCGGTCGGCGACCTTGCCGACCGTTTCGGTGGCGAACAGCTTGCAGCAGGACGCTTCCTTGATCACCGGCAGCCCCTGGTCGAAGCGGCGCGCGGTGTGTTCCACCATGCAGCGCGTAGCGAACAGTTCGGTTTCCGAATCGGCCAGCATCGCCTGCACCAGCTGGTGCTGCGCAATCGGCTCGCCGAAGCTGCGGCGTTGCGTGGCATAGTCGAGCGCTTCTTGCATCAGGCGCAGGCCGGCGCCGATGGCGGCGGCGGCGATGCCGAGACGGCCGCGATTGAGCGACGACATCGCCAGCGCAAAACCCAGCCCCGGTTCGCCGATGATGGCGTCGGCGGGAACGGTGCAATGTGCGAACGTCACATCGGCCGTATGCGAACCGTGCAAGCCCATCTTGCGATCGGTTTTTCCGATGCTGAGGCCGGGCGCATTGCGATCCACCAGGAAGGCCGTCAGGCCGCGATGATCGCGGCTCGCGGGATCGGTGCGCGCGATCACGGTGAAGACGTCGGCCGACGGCGCGTTGGTGATGTAGCGCTTGACGCCGTCCAGCACCCAATGATCGCCGTCGCGGCGCGCGCTGGTGCGCAGGGCAGCGGCGTCCGAGCCGCAGTCCGGTTCGGTGAGGCAGAACGAGGCGATCATTTCGCCGCTGGCCAGTCGCGGCAGATAGCGTTCGCGCTGGGCGTCGCTGCCGTAGGTCAGCAGGCCGTGCGAGCCGACCCCGTTGTTGATGCCGATGGCGGAGCGAAACGACAGGTTGGCGCGGCACAGCGCGATCAGCACGGCGACTTCATCTTCCATGCCGAGCCCGAGGCCGCCCCAGCGCTCGGGGATACTCAGGCCGAACAGGCCCAACGCCGCCATTTCGCCGAGGATGTCGTCCGGCACGCGGCCTTGCTCTTCGACCAGCGTCTCCGCCGGCAGCAGGCGCTCGGCGACGAAGCGTTCCACCGCCGTCACGAACTGGCTGCGTGTCTGCTCATCAAGCGGCATGGATTTTTTCCTTGTTGACCGTGTGCGTGTGCAAATCGGCGGCGTGCGGCGCAATGTCGGCCTGGCCGAAGTTGAGCACTACCACGTCGCGCTCCGGCACGCTACAGCGAAACGCAATGCGGCCGGCGTCGCGCCGCCAGATTTCGGTGCGCACGGTTTCGCCGGGAAATACCGGCGCCGAGAAACGCGCGCCGATGGATTTGATCTCCAGCTTATGCGACCAGCAGATGGTTTTCAAGATCGCATGGCCGGCCACGCCGAAGGTGCACAGCCCATGCAGGATGGGGCGATCGAAACCGGCGCGCAGCGCGACGTCGGGATCGACATGCAAGGGATTGGTGTCGCCGGAGAGGCGATAGATCAGCGCCGCCTGAGGCAGGATGGGCAGGTCGATGCAAAAGTCGGGCGCGGTTTCCGGCAGCGCGGCCGGGGCCGGATGCGGCGTGTGGGCAGTGGCGGCGGACGGCATGCCTTCTACGCCGCCGTCGCCGCGGCACATGGTGGTCATGCGCAGGGTGCAGATCGGCTCGCCGCTGGTTTCTTCGGTGACCACGCGTTCCTGATAGATCAGCGCGCCCTTGCCGGGCCCCTTGTCGACGATATCGACGATGCGGGTGTCGCCGATCAGGCGTGCGCATACCGGCAACGGGCGATGCAGGATGATTTGCTGTTCGGCGTGCACCACGCGGGTCCAGTCGATACCGGTTTCGGGCAGCTTCATCCAGAAGCCGGGATAGGCCAGCACCGCCGCCATGGTCGGCAGCACGCGCAGGCCTTCTTCGTAGACGTAGTGCAATTCGTCGCGATCCAGCGGATTGGCGCCCAGGCCGATACCCAGCGCATAGAGCATGCAATCGTGCGGCGTCACGTGCTGCCGCGCGATCGGGATCTTCCAGTGCATCAGCTTGCGATAGTCGATGGTCATGAGGCCTCGTCACATGTGGTGTTCGATTGCTTCGGGTGCACACGAGAGAACTGCGGATACATCAGGGCGATGCAGGAGGGATGCCGCAATGCGGCTAAGGAAAATGAAGAATCGTCCTTGACATAAACATACTACTAAGTATGATTAATCAAAGTCAATAAAAATAAATACAGCGAAGCAGACCGCCCTGTGTGTGCTGGCAAGCGCCGGCGAGCACCGAAAGAAACAGAACAAGCAGAAAACAAGAAGCAGAGACGCATCGGAAACAAAGCGGAAACAATTCGCGCATCAAAAAATTACGATTTATGGCGCAGTGCAGGTAAAGTACACGCGAGATTCACGTGCGTACGAAGGAGACCATACCGATGCATCATCCAGGAACGTTGATACGCGACATGCTGGCCCGCGGCGGCGCCGTACCGGTGCCTGGCTGCTATGACCCGCTCGGCGCATTGCTGATTGAACAGGCCGGTTTTCAGGCCGCCTACATGACCGGATTCTCGCTCGCATCCAGCTATGGCAAGCCGGACATCGGCCTGCTGACCATGACCGACATGGTGCAACAGGCGGCTCGCATTGCCGAGGCAGTGTCCATCCCGGTCATCGTCGACGCCGACACCGGTTACGGCGGCGCGGCCAACATCGCCGAGACCGTGCGCGCCTTTGAAAAAGCCGGCATCGCCGGCCTGCATCTGGAAGACCAGATCATGCCCAAGAAGTGCGGCGCCATGGCCGGCAAGAAACTGGTCCCCAGCGAAGAAATGGCCTTGCGCCTGCGCGCCGCGCGGGCCGGCCGCAAAAGCAGCGAGTTCGTCATCATCGGCCGCACCGACGCCATGACCATCTACGGCCTCGACGAAGTCATCGCGCGCACCAAGGCGATGGAACGCGCCGGCGCCGACGCCGTCATGGTGCCGTCGCTGAGCACGCCGGCCGAGCTCGACGCGGTCGCCTCCAGCGTCAGGATTCCCGTCATCTACGTCGCCGCCGAAACCGTGCGCCCCAGCTACACGCAGCAGCAATTGACGCAAGCAGGCTTCGCCATGGCGTTGTATCCTTTATCGCTGATACAGACCACATTCAAGGCGCAGCAAACCATGCTGCGCAGCATGTTCGATGCAGGCGACACCGCGCACCTGATCGACGGCATGGCAAAGTTTGCCGACGTCGGCCGCCTGGTCGGCGTGGAGCGCGCCGCCGCGTTCGATGCGCAGTTGAACGAACCAGAAGCACCGACAGAATCCACAGGGAGCTAGCCGACATGGGCGCCACCATGACGCAAAAAATCCTCGCCCGCGCCAGCGGTCGCAACGACGTTACGCACGGCGAGATCATCTGGGCCAGCCCCGATCTGGTGACTGCGCCGGAAGTGTCGTTCTCGGCCTACATCAAACGCATTCGCGAAATCGGCGTGGCCAGACTGGCGCGTCCGGAACGCGTGGCCGTCATCATCGACCACGAAGTGCCGGTGCACAGCATCGCCGGCGCCGAGCGCAACAATCTCACACGCAAGCTGGCCAAGGAATGGTCGGTCGGGCATTTCTTCGACGGCGCCGGCATCACGCATCCGCTGATGGTGGAGCAAGGCTTGATCGCGCCCGGCATGTTCGCCGCCGGCGCCGACAGCCATGCGCCCGGTCTCGGCGCAGTCGGCGCCTTGTCGGTGCCGTTCGGCTTTGAAGTGGCGATGGTGCTGGCTACCGGCCAGATCTGGATGAAGGTGCCGGAGACTATCCGCGTACGCTTGCACGGCGCCTGTGCGCCCGGCGTCGGCGCGCGCGACATCGTGCTGGCGACCATGCAGCAGCTCGACGACGAAGCCACCAGTTACCGCGTCATCGAATACCAGGGCGAAGGCCTGTCAACCTTGTCGGTGCCGGAACGCATGACCATCTGCGGGCTGTGCGTCGACGCCGGCGCCAAGTCGGGCATTGCCGCCGTCGATCAGCGCTGCATCGATTACCTGCGCGAACATGGCGTGAGCGATCCCACACCACTCAACAGCGACGCCGACGCCGACTACGCCATGACCATCGATCTCGACCTCGCGACGTTGACGCCGCGCGTGTCGATTCCGCCGTCGCCCAATCATGTGCGCGAAGCGCAGGCCATGTCGGACATCGTCATCCAGCACGCCTACATCGGCTCCTGCGTATCCGGCTCGATTGAAGACATCCGCGCCGCCGCCGCCATCCTGCGCGGCCGCAAGGTGCATGCCGATGTGAACCTGCTGGTGATCCCGGCGACGCAGCAAGTATTCCAGCAAGCCTTGCAAGAAGGATTGCTGACCGAGCTCACCGCCGCCGGCGCCAACATCTCGCCGTCGACCTGCGGACCGTGCTTCGGCGGCATCGCGCAACTGACCGCCGGCGAACGTCGCATCAGCACCAGCACGCGCAACGATCCGGGTCGCATGGGCAGCAATGAAGCCGAGATCTTCCTCGCCAGCGCCATGACGGTTGCCGCTTCCGCCATCACCGGCCATATCACCGATCCGCGCGCCTATGCCAAGGGAGGTGTGCAATGACGACCGAAGTGACAGGCAAAACCAGCAGCGGGCGCGCCTGGAAGTTTTCCAGCGACATCTCCAGCGATCAATTGATCTCGGCGCGCCATGTGTTCGAATTCGATCCGCGCATGCTCCGCCATCACCTGCTCGCCGAAGTGCGCCCGGAGTTTGCGCAGCAGGCGCAACCGGGCGACGTCATCGTCGCCGGCCGCAACTTCGCCCACGGCAGCAACCACAGCCATCCCTTCCTCGCGATGAAGGCGCTCGGCGTCGGCCTGCTGGTGCGTTCGCTCTCGCGCGGTCCGTTCCGCCTGGCAATCTTCATGGGCGTGCCGGTGCTGATGGTCACGACCGAAGTGCTCGACGCCATCGACGACGGCCACCGGCTCGACATCGATTTCAGCCGCGGCGCGATTCACAACGTCACGACCGGCAAGCAGATGCAGGTCGAACCCTTGTCGCCGTTCTTGCAGGACATCGTCAATGCCGGCGGCGGTCTTGAATTTGTAAAGACCACTTTAGCGAACTGATTTTGCTCTATGATGCGTGACCTTCAGGAGTCAATTAGATGCCAGCCATGTCCATCGTGCGCGACACTTCATTCAGCCAGGAAGCAAACACTCATCTGAACCAGCCCGCAGCTGATGCAGCCATCGTCGTCGAGGCGCTGGAAAAAACCTACGCCACCCACGACGGCGGCAAGGTGCAGGCGCTCGGTCCGATTTCGGTCACCGTGCCGCAGGGCGGCTTCATGACCATTGTCGGTCCTTCCGGCTGCGGCAAGTCGACGCTGCTCAAGCTGCTCTCCGGCCTGATTCCGCGTTCCGCCGGTTCCATCAAGGTCAACGGTGAAGAAGTGCACGAGCCGCATCGCGACATCGGCATGGTGTTCCAGAGCCCGGTCTTGCTGCCATGGAAAACCGCGATCGACAACGTCCTGCTGCCGGCCAAGGTGCTCGGCCTCGATATGGCCGCCAGCCGGGTGCGCGCGAAAGAATTGCTGGAGATGGTCGGCCTGGCCGATTTCGCCGGACGCTATCCGAGCGAGCTGTCGGGCGGCATGCAGCAACGCGTGGCGATCGCGCGCTCGCTGATCCACGATCCGTCCATACTGATGATGGACGAACCCTTCGGCGCCCTCGACGCCATGACGCGCGAAGTGATGAACCTGGAGCTGCTGCGCATCTGGCGCAAGGCCGGCAAGACCATCATCTTCGTCACGCACTCGATTCCGGAAGCGATCTTCCTCGGCACTCACGTCATGGTCCTGTCCAACCGGCCGGGCCGCATCGCCGACCTGGTCGCGGTCGACCTGCCGGCCGAGCGCGGGCTCGACATCATGTCGACCGACGCCTTCGGCGTGTTCAGCAACCGCATTCGCAGCCAGTTCAATACGCAAGGATTCATCTGATGGAAAGCGTGCACAACAGCGCGGCCGTCACCTCTGCGCCTTCCTCCTTCAGTCTGCGCCGCAAGCTCAAGGCGCGTCCCGAGCTGATCCTGATCCCGACCGTGTTCGTCGCCGTGGTGGCGATCTGGGAAGCCATCATCCGCTACTTCGAGATCCCGATCTACATCATGCCGGCGCCGTCCAACATCGCGCTGTCGCTGATGAATACCAGCTATTGGGACAACGCGCTCTATACGCTCGGCGAAGCCATGTCAGGCTTCCTGCTGGCGGCGGTGTTCGGCATCGTGCTGGGTGGTTTGATCGCGCAATTTCCGCTGGCCGAAAAAACCCTGTATCCCTACCTGATCGCGATTCAGACCACGCCCAAGGTGGCGGTCGCGCCGCTGTTCATCATGTGGTTCGGTTTCGGCATGACGTCCAAGGTGATCATCGCCGCGACGATCGCCTTCTTCCCGATCCTGGTCAACGTCATCAGCGGCTTGCGCTCGACCGATCCGGCGCGGCTGGAACTGATGCGTTCGCTGCGCGCAACGCGCTGGCAGATTTTTACGATGGTGCGCCTGCCGGGCGCGCTGCCGATGATCTTCGCGGGACTCAACATCGCGATCATCTTCAGCATCCTCGGCGCCATCGTCGGCGAGTTCCTCGGCTCACGCAAGGGACTCGGCAATGCGATCATGCAGATGAACGTCAATCTCGATACGGCCGGCGTGTTCGCCACGCTGTTCGTGCTGTCGGCGATTGGGGTATGTCTGCATGTGCTGATGGGATTTTTGCAACGTAAAGCTTTGTTCTGGGCTGATAGTTCGCGCATTCCTACCGTATAAAACATAAGAGAAAAGTAGGAATAAGACGGAGACGAACTGATGTAGCCACCACTTGACGGGAGGCAGCATGAGTAGCTTTTCCTTGAAACCCTTGTCCTCGGCGCTGGGCGCAGAGGTGATCGGCATCGACATGCGCCGGCCGCTGGACGCTGAGACGGTGCAGGCGCTGATCGATGCCTGGCATCGCCACATCATCCTGCTGTTCCGCAATCAGCCGCTGACGTTTGAAGAGCACATCGCCTTCAGCCGCAACTTCGGCGCGCTCGACGATCACGCGGCGGTGCCGAAATTCCGCCATCCCGATCATCCCGAAATCCTGCTGGTCACCAATTTCGAATCCGGCGGTAAGCGTCTGGCGGTCGGTCGCCAATGGCATTCCGATCTATCGACCACCACGCGTCCCGCAAAAGGCTCGCTGCTGCATTGCGTCGAGTTGCCGGAAGTCGGCGGCGACACCATGTTTTGCAACATGTACAAAGCATGGGAGAGCTTGTCGCCGACTTTGCAGTCCATTCTCGATGGCCGCAATGCGCTGCACGACATGTCGGTGGCGCGCGAGACGCGGCTGCGGCGTACCAGCGAAGAACTGGCCGAGATCCGCCGCCGCAATCCGCCGGTGTATCAGCCGATTGCGCGCGTGCATGACGGCAGCGGGCGCAAAGCCTTATATGTCAGTGAAATGACGTCGGTAGCGATCGAAGGCATGACCGAGGAAGAGAGCCGGCCGCTGCTGCAATTCCTCTATGACCACAGCGTGGTGCCGGAGAACGTCTACCGTCATCGCTGGCAGACCGGCGACACCATGATGTGGGACAACCGCAGCGCGATGCATATCGCGCTGGCCGATTACGATCACAACCAGCGCCGCATCATGTATCGCACTACCTTGCTCGGACAGCCGTCGGGACGCATCGCCGAGCCGGCCGCCGAGACAGAAAATGTCATGCCTGCGGCAGTATTTCCTGCAGCTTCTCAACCGGCCGGCACAAGCGCGTCCCCAATGGCGTGACGACAATCGGGCGGTTGATCAGGACCGGGTCTGCCAGCATCAGGTCGATCAGCTGGGCGTCGCTCCACTTGGGGTTGTCCAGGTCCTGCTCGTCGTACGAGGTGCCGCGGCGGCGCATGATGTCGCGCACCGGCTGGCCGTTGCCGGCGATGATCTTCTTGAGCGTGGCGCGGTCGGGCGGCGTCTTCAGGTATTCGATCACTTGCGGCTCGATGCCGGCGGCGCGGATCATTTCCAGGACCTTGCGCGAGGTGCTGCATTTGGGGTTGTGATAGATCGTGATGTCGGACATGGCGAGGGACGCAGTAAAGAATCGGGTAGGGAAGTATACGTCATGCGTCAGGCCGCGCTCGGCGCAAACCATTTTTCCAGCCATGCAATCAGCGCATCCCATTGCGCCGCGTCGCCCACAAAACCGAGATAGCAATCGGGACGCACGACGTGCAGATGATAAGAGCCGAACAGGTTCCTGAACGCGCGATCCTGTCCCTCCGCCAGCGACGCCGCGATGTGGCGTATCGTCAGCACGCCTTCCCAGCGGCGTAATTGTTCGCGCCAGTCCGGCGGCAGCACCGGCGCCGACGGGCCTTGCGCGACCAGCAGCGTCAGGCGCGATGGATCGAGCAGGGCGTACAGATTGCCTTGACGCGATTCGTCGTTGCTGTTGTTGTGTTCCCAGGCGACGACATCGATATCCGGCAAGCGGTCGCCGCCGTGCAGGCTGCCGCCGGCATCATGCGTGGCCGACAGCGGGCTGCTGCGGTAGTCGATGTTGATCTCGCTGATCAGTCGCGTGGCGGTGTCCTGGATGAAGTCGATGTTCAATGCCAGCGGCGCAATGTGCGTCACCAGCCGATGCACCAGCGTGCTGCGCGAATTGAGTACGTCGGTGGCCGCTTCGGTGCGCGTGACGATGTTGCGGATCACCGGCAGGCGGTCTTGTTCATAGGTGTCGAGCAATGCCGGGCCGGCCTTGTCCTGCAGCACCAGCGCCAGCTTCCAGCACAGGTCGATCATGTCCTGCATGCCGGTGTTCATGCCCTGGCCGCCGGCCGGGCTGTGGATGTGCGCCGCATCGCCGCCGAAGTAGACATTGCCTTGCCGCAGCGTGTGCAGCATGCGGCTGTTGATGCGAAAGTGCGAACTCCAGACGATATCGCTCAGCGTCGCCGGCACCGGCGAATGCGCGTCGTAGATCGCCTGCAATTGCGCCAACGTCGGCGCATCGCCGGAGATATCGCGCACCAGGTCATCTTGTTGTTCGTCGGCATCCGGTTCGATGGCGATCATGCGGAAATGTCCCTGCGCCAGCGGAAACATCGCCAGGAAGCCGTGATCCGAAATGAAGATCGACAACTGGTCCGACGCGATCCCGCCGTCCACATGCAGATCGGCCAGCGCATAAACGGGTTTCAGCGACTTGCCTTCAAACGCCAGCCCGAGCGCATGACGCGCGCTGCTGTGCGCGCCCTCGGCGCTGATCAGCACCGCCGCCTGCATTTGCTCAATGCGCCCGTCGGCATGGCGCAGTTCGGCCAGTACGCCGCTGTCGGGCGCAGGCGCTTGCGATTGCACGAAGCCGATCAGTTCGACGCCGCGTTCTATCTGCACGCCTTGCAGCGCCAATTGCTCCGTCAATAAACGTTCCGTCTCGGCCTGCGACAACAGCAGCACGTAATTGTGTCGTCCGGGGATCCGGCTCAGGTCGACCTTGCCCAGCAGCTTGCCGCGGCCGTACAGGCTGCCCGCGCTGGCCTTGTTGCCCGCCTCCAGCATCTTGTCGGCCAGACCACGCTGTTGCAGCAACTCCAGCGTGCGCGCCTGCACCGCCAGCGCGCGCGATGTCGTGGACGGCGCCGCCAGTTTGTCGATCAGGCGCACCGGCACGCCCAGCCGGGACAGCTCCATGGCGGCAGTGAGGCCGGTCGGGCCGGCGCCGGCGATCAGTACGGGATGATGTCGTATTGTCATGACGATGCTCCGGAAGTGGACTGCGAGGGATGCTGCACTGGAGGCGCCTGCGTTGCCTGATGAGATCGTGTGACTTCGAGAATCGCGCACAGTTTCTTCCGGGCTCAAGCAAAAACGCACCCGTCCCGTGCCGAACCAGTAAAATGCTGGATTCGGCCGGCGCCGGAGTCAGTTTTTTTCCGGCTCTTTTCGGTTCTTTTGACTTAATCTCCCCTCAGCATGGACACAATTCTCGCTCTCAAAGCGCTCATCATGGGCATCGTAGAAGGCCTGACCGAATTTCTACCGATTTCTTCCACCGGACATCTGATTCTTGCAGGCAGCCTGCTGCACTTTGCCGGCCCGGCCTTTCCCAAGGAAAAAGTCGACGTCTTTGAGATCGTCATCCAGGCCGGCGCCATCCTGGCCGTGTGCTGGGAATACCGCGCGCGCATCGCCTCGGTGCTGGGCGGCCTGTTCAGCGACCGCAAGGCGCAGCGTCTGGTGATCAATCTGATCATCGCTTTCCTGCCGGCAGCCATCCTCGGCTTCCTGTTCAGCAAGAAAATCAAGGCCGTGCTGTTCGCACCGGTGCCGGTCGCCATCGCCTTCATCGTCGGCGGCCTGATCATCCTGTGGGTGGAACGCCGCAACAAGGGCAACATGGGTTACTCCTCGGCGCGCATCGATTCGGTGGACGACATGACGCCGCTGGATGCCTTCAAGGTCGGTTGCGCGCAAGCTTTCGCGCTGATTCCCGGCACCAGCCGCTCGGGCGCCACGATCATCGGTGGCATGATGTTCGGCCTGTCGCGCAAGGCGGCAACCGAGTTTTCCTTCTTCCTGGCAATCCCGACGCTGTTCGCCGCTACCATCTATTCGCTGTACAAGGAGCGCGCCTTGCTGAGCGCCGCCGATGCGCCGCTGTTCACCATCGGCACCGTGGCCGCTTTCCTCTCGGCTTTCCTGTGCGTGCGCTGGCTGCTGCGCTACATCAGCTCGCATGATTTCACCGTGTTTGCCTGGTACCGCATCTTGTTCGGTCTGGTGATTCTCGGCACCGCATACAGCGGCGTAGTTGCCTGGGTTGAATAAGTAAAAAAGGACGCATCGTGGCAAATGCATGCAGCGCCGGTCTCGACATCGGCTTCGCTTCTCTGGACTATCTGCAGATCGGCTTCCTCGGCATCGTGCAGGGGATTACCGAACTGTTGCCGATTTCTTCCACGGCGCACATGCGCATCGTGCCGGCAGTGCTGGGCTGGCATGATCCGGGTTCGGCGTTTTCGGCGGCGATGCAATTGGCGGCGCTGGCGGCGGTGGTCAGTTATTTCTGGCGCGATGTCTCGGCCGTTACTACCGGCAGCATCGCCGCGTGGAAGCAGCGCGATTTCAACAGCCCGATGTTCCGTCTGGCGGTCGCCATTATCCTGGCGACCATTCCCATCGGCATCGCCGGCCTGGCCTTGTCGCATGTGCTCAACGCCTGCGGTTCGCCGCTGCGCAGCCTGTCGGTGATCGGCTGGTCGTGCATCGCCATGGCGATTCTGCTGGCGATTGCCGAGCTGGCCTGTCGCCATCGCCGCACCGTCGACGAGATGCGCCTGCGCGATGCGCTGATCGTCGGTATTGCGCAGGTGGGCGCGCTGATTCCGGGCGTGTCGCGTTCGGGATCGACGCTGACCGCCGCACTGTTCCTTAATTTCAAGCGGGAAGAAGCGGCGCGCTTTTCCTTCCTGCTCGGCTTGCCGGCGATTGCGCTGGCCGGTCTCAAAGAACTGGCCGTGTTGTGGCATGCGCATATTCCGCTGCAGGCGTGGTCGCTGTTGTTGTTCGGCATCGTGGTCGCGAGCGTTTCGGCGTTTTGCGCGATCTGGGGATTGATGAAATTCCTGGAGCGTTTCTCGACCTGGCCTTTCATTGTTTATCGCGCCGCACTCGGCGTGTTTTTGCTGGTTGCGGTCAGCAAGGGATTCTTGCAATAAATGTCTGAGATCGGATTAGCGCGCGTGTCAGAGCGCGTTCAAGAGCAGCAAACCAAAGCGCTGCACATCCTCGAAACCGTATTCGGCTATTCGTCGTTCCGCGGCCAGCAGGGCGAGATCGTCCAGCACGTGGTGCAAGGCGGCGATGCACTGGTGCTGATGCCGACCGGCGGCGGCAAGTCGCTGTGCTATCAGATACCGGCATTGGTGCGCGACGGCGTCGGTGTAGTGGTGTCGCCGCTGATCGCACTGATGCAGGACCAGGTCGATGCGCTGGCCGAAGTCGGCGTGCGCGCGGCCTTCCTCAATTCCACCCAGACCTTCGACGAAGCGATGCAGATCGAGCGGCGCGTGCGCAGCGGCGACATCGATGTGCTGTACGTTGCGCCGGAACGCCTGATGACGCCGCGCTGCCTGGACCTGCTGGAAGCCGCGCACATCTCGCTGTTCGCCATCGACGAGGCGCACTGCGTGTCGCAATGGGGCCACGACTTTCGTCCTGAATACATCAAGCTGTCGGTGCTGCACGAGCGTTTTCCCAACGTGCCGCGCATCGCGCTGACGGCCACCGCAGATCAGCAGACCCGCGAAGAAATCATCCATCGCCTGCAGCTCGAAGACGCGCGCCAGTTCGTCTCGTCCTTCGACCGTCCCAACATCCGCTACCAGATCGTCGAAAAAGACAACGGCCGCAAGCAGCTGCTCGACTTCATCAAGAGCGAGCATGCCGACGATGCCGGCGTGGTGTATTGCCTGTCGCGCAAGAAGGTCGAAGAGACCGCCGAATTCCTCAAGCAGAGCGGCATCAACGCGCTGCCGTATCACGCCGGCATGGACTACGCCAAGCGCACCGCCAACCAGGCGCGCTTCCTGCGCGAAGACAAGATCGTCATGGTCGCCACCATCGCCTTCGGCATGGGCATCGACAAGCCCGACGTGCGCTTCGTCGCCCATCTGGATTTGCCCAAGAGCATCGAAGGCTATTATCAGGAAACCGGTCGCGCCGGTCGCGACGGTCTGCCTGCCAATGCCTGGATGGCCTACGGCCTGCAAGACGTGGTGCAGCAGCGCCGCATGATCGCCGAGTCGGAAGCCGACGAAACCTTCAAGCGCGTGCTCGGCATCAAGCTCGACGCCATGCTCGGCCTGTGCGAGACGCTGCATTGCCGCCGCGTGCGCCTGCTGGATTACTTCGGCCAGCACGGCCAGCAAGCCTGCGGCAACTGCGACATCTGCCTGTCGCCGCCGGTGTCTTTCGACGGCACGCTGATGGCGCAAAAACTGTTGTCGACCGTCTACCGCGTCGAGCAGCGCTTCGCCGCCGGCCACGTGCTGGAAGTCTTGCGGGGCATCGACGGCGACCGGGTCAAGCAATGGCGTCACGACCAGTTGTCGGTGTTTGGCATCGGCAGCGAATACAGCGAAGCCGAATGGCGCGCGGTGCTGCGCCAGGTGATCGCGCTCGGTTTGCTGAGCGTCGACCATGAAAACTACAGCTCTCTCAAGCTCACCGAAGAGGCAAAACCGGTCTTGCGCGGCGAACAAAAGATCCAGCTGCGTCAATACCAGAAGCCGGTCAAGCCCAAACGCACCTCGTCCAAATCCAACTACGTCGAAACCGACCTGTCGACCGAAGAGCAGGCGATCTTCGACAAGCTGCGCTGGTGGCGGGTCGAGACCGCGCGCAAACACAACGTGCCGGCCTACGTCATCTTCCACGACGCCACCATGCGCGAAATCGCCAAAGCCAAGCCGGCCTCGCTCGACGATTTGCGCGGCGTTACCGGTGTGGGGGAAAAGAAACTGGAAACTTACGGTACGGAAATTATTGCCCTGATTGAGGAGATGTCAGGAAATTTCTGAGTGACATACCCTGTGGTACGTATCATGCTTTGCCGTTAATAGATATAGTAATGACAACTCCGGTCACGATGTGAAGTAAGGACCGCCGTTGCGCACCGCTATATTTCCGAGCAAACACATGCATGGGGGGTATATGAAGCTGACCGATCTCAAGATAGGGACCCGTCTCGGGTTACTGGCCGCGTTGCTGTTGCTGGCGACCATCGTTGTCGGCGTCCGGGGCTGGATGACGCTGAACGACAGTTTCGAGCAGAACACCCTGGCGATGCAGAAAGCCGCAACCATCGAGCGCGCCATCGACTCGGCGCGCAGCGCGCAGGTGCAATTCAAGATTCAGGTGCAGGAATGGAAGAACACCTTGCTGCGCGGCAAGGATCCCGAGTCTTTCGCCAAATATCGCCAGGCCTTCATCGACGAAGGCAAAGCCACCCAGGTCAACCTGGACAAGCTCAACGGCCTGTTGCCGGCGCTCGGCATGAACACCGACAAGCTCAAGCAGGCTCAGCAGGCGCATGCCGACCTGGGCGTCAAATATCTCGCCGCGCTTCAGAAAGAATACAAACCGGACGACCGCGACAGCGTCGGTCGTGTCGATGACGCCGTCAAAGGCGCAGACCGCCTGCCGACGCAGATGATCGACGACATCGTTGCTGAAGTGCGCAAGTCCGCCGACAAATTCCGCGAAGAGATCGCGCTGGATGCCGAGTCGGATTACCGTGAAGCGCGCCTGGCGCTGGTGGTTTCCATCGTGCTGGCGCTGATCCTCGGCAGCATCGTCACTTTCTGGCTGGTGACCAGCATCACGCGGCCGCTGAACACCGCCGTGATCATTGCCCAGACCGTGGCCGCGGGCGACTTGCGTTCGGAGGTGATCGTCCACGGCAAGGACGAGACTGCCCAGTTGCTGCAAGCGCTCAAAGACATGAACGACAACCTGGTGGGCATCGTCAGCGAAGTGCGCACCGGCACCCACACCATCGCCACGGCATCGACCGAGATTGCGCTGGGCAATCAGGACTTGTCTTCGCGCACCGAAGAGCAGGCCAGTTCGCTGGAAGAGACGGCGGCATCGATGGAAGAAATCACGTCGACCGTGCGGCAGAACGCCGACAACACCCTGCAAGCCAACAAGCTCGCCGCCGACGCCTCCGGTGTTGCCGTGAAAGGCGGCGAGATGGTCGCCGCAGTGGTCGACACCATGAACGCCATCGAGCAAAGCTCGCACAAGATCGTCGACATCATCGGCGTCATCGACGGCATCGCCTTCCAGACCAACATCCTTGCGCTCAACGCCGCCGTGGAAGCGGCGCGTGCCGGCGAACAGGGCAGGGGCTTCGCCGTGGTTGCATCAGAAGTGCGCACGCTGGCCCAACGTAGTGCAACCGCCGCCAAAGAGATCAAAGAGCTGATTGGCGACTCGGTCGCCAAGGTCAGTATCGGCACCAGCCTGGTCGGCAACGCCGGCCAGACCATGCAGGAAATCGTCGGTGCGGTTAACCAGGTGGCGACGATCATGGACGAAATCACCCGCGCTAACCGTGAGCAAAGCATCGGCATCGACGAAGTCAATCGCGCAGTTGAGCAAATGGATACGGTCACGCAGCAGAACGCCGCGCTGGTGGAAGAAGCCGCCGCCGCCGCAGAGAGCCTGCAGGATCAGGCGGCGAGTTTGGCGCGCGCAGTGAGTGTGTTCAAACTGCGCGCCTAACCTGTCTGCGATCTTGCTGCGAGGCCATGATCCGGCGTCGGGCGGTGCTCGGAATCCTCACGTACTAGAGTACGTTCCGGTTCCTGCGCTCCGTCCGCCACCGGCTGATGGCCTCTCGCTACAGATCGCAAACAGGTTAGAAAAAGATATCAGGGCTGTTTGATGAACACCAAATCCCAGACACCGTGGCCCAAACGCAGGCCGCGGTTTTCAAACTTGGTGACAGGGCGGTAATCGGGGCGGGGCGCATAGCCTTCGGCGGCGTCGGTGCTGTTCTTCAGCGTCGGCTCCGCGCCCAGCACTTCCAGCATCTGGATCGCATACTCTTCCCAGTCGGTGGCGCAATGCAGGTAACCGCCCGGCGCAATGCGCGACGCCAGCAGGCTCACCAGCGGCCCCTGGATCAGGCGGCGCTTGTTGTGGCGCGCCTTGTGCCACGGATCCGGAAAGAACACATGCGCGCCGGCCAATGCGCCCGGTGCGATCATGTTGGTCAGCACTTCCACCGCATCGTGCTGGATCAGACGCATGTTGGTCAGGCTCTGCTCGCCGATCTGCTTGAGCAGACTGCCCACGCCCGGCGTATGCACTTCCACGCCGATGAAATTCTTCTCCGGCATATCCGCCGCAATTTTCGCGCTGGTGTCGCCCATGCCGAAGCCGATCTCAAACACCGTCGGCGCCGAGCGTCCGAAGGCTGCATCGATATCCAGCGTTTGCTTCGCATACGGCAACAAGAACTGCGGCCCCAGCTCCTCAATAGCCCGCGCCTGCGCCCCCGACAAGCGGCCTGCACGTGTGACGAAGCTGCGGATGCGATGTTCGGTCGGATCGTAAAAAAGCGGTTTGCCGGACTTGTTTTCTGACATGAATGACTCGTGAAGCGAAGGATCTGAGGATGGAATTGTTATGCGGCGTGCAAAGGTAAGGTAAATAAGGCAGCAATGAAAAACGGCGGATTCCCTTGCACCCTGGAGCGGGTGAAGGGAATCGAACCCTCGTCGTAAGCTTGGGAAGCTTCTGCTCTACCATTGAGCTACACCCGCGTTGGGAACGGATTATACCGGGTTACGGGTGGTTATTTCTGATGTTGGGAATTGCTGGGTACATTGCTGATATGGCCGATCTATTTTTATGCTAAGCCCATAATTCCAAGAAATTGTATTTTCGGTTTTGAGAAAAACAGAGACAAGTATGTGGCTAAGTCCGTTGCTTTAATCAGCTAATACTCTAAGACCTCGGGAACCTGGAGCGACAGGACTTCCTGATGTTACTAAATGGAAACGCTCTAATTTGGGAGCGATAACTTGAGCAAGAGAGAATCCGTTATTCGTTATGCTTCTCGAGAAAACTTCTATTCCCCGAATGCTTAAACGATCAACAATTAGATTTATTTGTTGAGCAGGAGATAGCTTCTCTATAGACGGTGTGAAGAGTTCCAATTCCTTCGAAGAGATCTTTTTTGTGCCGCCTCGTGGATGAAACTGTCCTGCTTGGAGTTGGCAATATGAATAGAGCGGCAGTTTTACGTCCGTAACGAGTTTGGAAATTGGCTTTTTTAATCGATAAATAATATGGCAGTGAAAAACTTGCATGGCCTCCAAAGCAGCCCTTTCGATTGCATACTGCCATGATAGAGACGCGCCCGAACCAAAGTATTTTTCATCTCCTTGGTTCTTCACAATTAACGCAGCCAGAACTGAAGGAACACCTAAATCTGTTGTAATTGCCCATACAATAATTGTCCCGTTAGTTTGGACCTCAATATCGTTTAACAGAGCACATAGATACTCCGAGAGGGAATCGCGATCTATTTCTCTCTGCTGATATGGATTTTTTCGTATCACGACCCGAAGTAACTCAATGCCTAACGAGTCACGTTCGATGATTTCGAGAAGTCCATGTAAGACGGCATCGTGTTCGTTAGCACCAGCAGCTGTACCGGAATTCGAACTGTAACGCATCAAAGCTAAGCGGCTAAGCGCGTCTCTTTCACTTAAGACTCTTGAGATATATTTAGGATTTGTCAAAAAAGCAGGGAACAATATATTTTCTGAATTTCCTCCTACGCGATGAAAAGACAATCGCCCAAACGATACTTTTTCCTTCGATAATATTCTTGAAAAGTCTGGGCAACTTCCCACCAAATACGTATCTGAAGCATCTAAATCCAACAATTGAAATTTAAGCGCAGGATAAATATTTTCGTTGTAGTAAAAGTAATGTTCTAATGCTTCAAACAATGCTGAGGCGAGACTTTGCTGACCAATTCCTTTCCCGTTTCCGTGAGTGTACCAACCGCTTTTATCTGTAATTCTGCATGAGATAGTAGAGGGAGACTTTCCGACTTCTTTAAGTTGAATATCCAATTGATGACGTTCGGCAATATCCCAAGCGATTTTTATCGCATCAGAAGTAGCTAGGCTTCTCTCGTGCAATGAGCCTGAGTAGGTGATATCACTTTGGGTTAGGCTCATGACCGTCAACATTTAATCCAAAAATCAACATCAGTTCGCTCAGGTTATTAATTTCAAAAGACTGACTGGCCTCACCATTACCTTTAACCGTTATGCTAATTACAGTCGGCGTTCCATTTGTACTCGCATGTTTTTCAAGCATTTCTCTTACCTCTTTTAAACTTCTGAAATAGTCGAAAGTAGTAGCCGTCTTTTTTGGATCGGTTTCCGTGAGATGGATTCCCATATTGCCTCTTAATTAATAATTAGATTTATTGGTTCGATCTAAAGTGATGTAATAAGTACTTTTAATCTAAAAACTACAAGGCCATTCTGGTATGCAAGCATTGTCGAATCAATACAAGATCGCGACTTCAGTCGCGTTAGTACCCAAGAAGAATGGTTAGATTGGCCGTTATATAAACATAGATCGGCCATCGCATCTCTTCCGGGTATCACTTTCGTTTAAAGACATTTCGTTAGAATGGCATTTTTGCCACTTCGGGCCACCACCATCCTCACCCTTTTCATCCCCGACGAAGAAGTCGAACTCACCGCCATCCGCGCACAAGGCGCGGGTGGGCAGAACGTCAACAAGGTATCGAGCGCCATCCACCTGCGTTTCGATATTCGCGCTTCGTCCTTGCCGGACGATGTGAAGCAGCGTCTGCTGGCATTGCGGGACCATCGCATCAGCAAGGAGGGGATGGTCATCATCAAGGCCCAGGCGCACCGCAGTCAGGAAAAAAACAAGGCGGACGCTTTGCAGCGTTTGCAGGAAATGGTTGCGCTTGTCGCCCATGTTCCGGTACTGCGCAGGCCGACCCGTCCCACTCGCAGTTCGCAGCGCAAACGGCTGCAGAGCAAGACACTGCGCGGCGAGATCAAATCGATGCGGGGCAAGGTTCGCGACTGATGCGAATATTCATTGGCGCCGCCGATAAAGCGGGGGATGCTCTTCTTGACCATCGTCTAATCCGATCTCCGGCGGTCGTTGAAATTGCGATCTAATCATACCGAGAAGAATGTTAAATATCCTTGCGATTCGCTTCAATTACGCATTGCATACAGGAATCGATTTAATTTACTATCCCTGAGCATCGCGAATTGCTGCGCATGCAAATTCAAAAAATATCAAAAGCTCCGGGGAAATCGTAATGAACATTCGTATCGTGGTCGGGCTCGCCTTGTGCGCAAGCCTGCTGGTCGGTTGTGCCGCACCAAAACAAAAAGACATCGCATTCAAATCTGAAGTCCTGACGACTTCTCCCGCAAAAGTCGGGATCGTGATGAGCGAAATTCCGAAGGCCGATACTTACTTCCCCGGCGCCGATTGCCTGCTCTGCTACATGACGGCATCAGCGGCGAATTCGTCGCTGACGGACTTGGTGCGCACTTTGCCGAATGACGACTTGGCGACGCTCAAGGAATCTGTTGCCGAAGCCCTGAACAAAAAAGGCGTCAGCACGCTGATTGTCAAAGAGAAGCTCGACGTTGCGACGCTGCCTGATGGCGGCCCGTCCGGTGAAAATACGGCACGCAAAAACTTCACTTCCCTCAAGGGCAAGTATGGCGTCGACAAACTGCTGGTTGTCACTGTCTATTCGCTGGGCTTCACGCGCCGCTATTCATCTTACTTCCCGAGCGGCGATCCGCGCGCGACCGTTGCCGCAGCCGCTTACATCGTGGATCTGACGACCAACAAGTACGACTGGTACTACGGCGTGTCCGAGACCAAGAGTGCGGAGGGCGGATGGGACGAACCGCCGAAATATCCAGGTCTGACCAATGCTTATTACCAGGTGCTGGAACGGGCCAAGGACAAAGTCCTCCTGCCCCTGAGCAAATAATCATCGCCGTTGGATTCGACAGGGGATAGGCATGTACTTCAGTTCAGGATCGACGGCGCGGAAAATCACGCGGGTTGGTGCGACGGCAATGCTGCTGGCGCTTGCGGCGACCGTTGGCGCTATCGCCGCGGCGGAGGAAGTCGCTCAGCTCGCGCTGGCGCAACCGGCGGTAACGCCGGCGTCTGAGAACTCGACGTTATGGCTCAGGTTGGCGCAGGATCAGAAGATCGCCTTTTCCGGTCAGATCAATTACGACAATCAGGGCGGCAAGGGCGGCGCGATGATGTATCCGGCCCCCAGTTTTGCCGGATTTCTTGTTGCGGTTGCGACGCATGGTGCGCTTTCCACTGCGCAAAGAAGTCGTGAACAAGACGCCATGCGGACGCGGGCGGATAAAATATTGACCAATTACCAGCCGCTGCTGGATCAGTTCACCCCCTCGGAATTGGCGACAATCTCGCTGACCATGATGACCAGGCCGGACAAAAGACTGATCGGCGACACGAGCAGTCAGATCGGCCCGCACGACATCACCATTGAAGCCCAGCCGCATTTCATCATCACCCAGGATCAGCGCGCCATCATTCTGGAAAACGCCATTTCCATTCTGGTCGCCGGCAACCCCACTCCCTATCACACGCAAATACGTGTCGTCTCCGATGACGTCGGACCTGATGCTTTCCCCAAGTCATGGACCGACGATCAGGGGCGCAAGCTGAAAGACGCCAGCGGACGCTTGCTCGCGACATCGCTGGAGCTGGCGCTGGACACCATGCAGTTGACCGGCAAGGAAGATATCCCGCAGAAAACCTTGCGCTTTCAGGAAGGCGGCAAGGAAAGAATCGAGAGAGGTCAATTGGTGCGCGACGATTGCGACCGGATTTTTTTCAAGTCGCTGCGCGATGAATTGATTTCTGCGCCAAAGAAAAACAGCAATTGCGCGAACGCCAAATAAGGCAATCGCAGATCAAGGCCCAGGCGCACTGAAGTCAAAAAAACAAGAACGACGCTTTACATCGTTTGTAGGAAATGGCGAGCGTTGTCGCTCGGACGCCGATATTGCGCGGCGAGATCAAATCGATGCGGGGCAAGGTTCGCGACTGATGCGAACTACCATCCCCGCCAACGCCGGGATGGTCTTTGACGCAACCCGGCCGGTTCCGCCAAATCAATAATCCGCATCTGACCAGGCGCCTCTCGCAGTGTTCGTACGCGACACTGATGTCATAATATCGACCCTCAGCGATGCATTGTGCATTCCGCGTTCCAATCACAGAAAGCACTACGATGATACGTGCGGTCAAAGAAGCCAAAACAGCAGCGTCCAGCTTGCCCGACAGAAAGATCAACGCCACCCGCATGACCATTGCCTATGCCGGCGGCGTGGCGGTGATGGCAGCTTTGTTCCTGATAGCGTATTTTCTGTTCGGCAATATCGTCGCTGACCAACGCAATACCGCACAGCGCATTCATCTCGTCGAGCAGCAGCGCGTGCTGTCGCAACGCATCGCATTGCTCAGCACGGATTTGTATGTCGGCGATTTGTCTACCAGCGAAGCCATGCAGGATGCCGTGACCCAGATCGAGCGGGCCCAGGATATCCTCACCGGCAAAGGCGACCCCGCCGGCAGCCAGCTCAGCGCGGCCGAACATGAACTGTATTTTGTCGGCAGCAATCCGATCGATACGGAAGTCCGCAGCTTTCTGGAGGACACCCGCCGTTTCATCGGCGCGACCAATATGAACGCCGGCAACGAGGCCTATCGGGCGCTGCAGCACCATGCCCGCGATCTGCTGTTGCCTGCGCTCGATCGCGCAGCGACCCTGTTCGCCGAGCAAGCCGACGTTCGCACTGAACAGGCGCGCAAGGCGCAACTGCTGGTGCTGGTCGCGTTTTTCATCGCACTGGCGTTGGAGGCGGTGTTGATCTTCCGTCCCATGATCACGAAAATCCGGCGCTACAATGCGCACCTCTATGAGATGGCTACCCGCGACCCGCTCACCGGGCTCGCCAATCAGCGTCACTTCGACGAATATGCCAACCGTGAATTCCGGCTGGCGCGCCGCACCGCGAAACCCTTGTCGATGGCGGTCTGCGATATCGATAACTTTGAACAGATCAATGACACCCACGGACGCGCCGTCGGCGATGCGGTGCTGCGCCGCTTCGGCGAACTGGCCGCGCGCATCTTGCGCGACACGGACATCATCAGCCGCGTCGGCGGCGAAGAATTTGCATTGGCGCTGCCTGTCATGAATCTGCACGGGGCGATGATCATCGCCGAAAAACTGCGTCGCGGCATGGCCGAGAACAAAAGCGATAACCTGCCGCCCTTCACCATCAGCGTTGGTGTCGCAGTCAGTGAACACGGCGACAAGAAGATGGAAGACCTCTTGCAACGTGCCGACAGCGCCTTGCAGATGGCCAAGTCGGAGGGGCGGAATCGTATTTCCTGTTTAAACAGACCGCTGAGAGAACAACAACAGGACAACGGCGCCGTTTCTCAAAATACGGATACCGCCACTTCCTGAACCAGGCGCAGCAGCGGCAGAAACATCGGGTGCGCAGGGCCGGTCGGAATGCACCCCTGCCGCAACCGATGCCTCGCGTGTCGTTCATCAACACTCCGATACCCAGGTCAACGCTCGTCGACCTGCCAGCTCTTGCCGGCGAATATGCGGATAATACTGATCCGCCTCCGGTCATCGACGCCGTCAGTCTGTCCCGCATGGTGAGAGTTATGTCATCAAATTGACATAAATTCTTCATGGTCCCGACATATTTACCCCCGATACTCTGGGCCACGTGACCGTCGGTCGCGTTTAAATTTAATCCCAAAGAGGACCTACAATTTATGAACTCTCTCTACCGCCTTGGCGCGGCAGGCTGCTTTGCGGCTGCCTGTCTCACGCTTCCCTCCGTCGGCTTCGCCGAAGACTCCATTTCCACAAGCAACGTCAAGCTTTACGGCATTGTCGATACCGGAATCGAATACCTCACCAACGCCGCTCTGGTGAACGGCAGCACAAAGAATCTCACCCGCATGACCTCGGGCAACATGTCCGGATCGCGCTGGGGCATCACAGGCAGTGAAGATCTCGGCGGCGGCAGCTCGTCGTTCTTCCTGGTGGAAAGCGGCATGGCCGTCGACACCGGGGGCCTGCTGCAAGGCGGCCGCTTGTTCGGCCGCCTGTCTTATGTCGGCCTGGCGAACAATGATTTCGGCACCGTCTCCGTCGGTCGCATCGGCGGTCTGTTCCTGGATTGGGCGAGCAAATTCAATCCGCTCAACAACGCGGTGTACGCCATCAAGATGATGGATCCGGCCTTCTCGGACCGGCTTGACAATACCGTCCGCTATCAAAAGAAATTCGGCGCAGTGACCGCCATCGCCCAGTACAGCCAGGGTTACGACAGCGTTGCCTACGGTTCGGAAGTGGCGGGCGACAACCTGCGCGGCCGCGTGATGGAAACCGGTCTGCTGTACGAAGGCGGCGACTTCAGCGCGACGCTGGTCTATGACCAGAAGAACGGTTCGGCCGCCAGCCCGACTGCCGCCACCACGGTGGCCGGCGGCGGCTATGAAGGCAACAAGGACAAGCGTATCGGCGCGGGCGCATCGTACAAACTGGCGAATGTGGATCTGTTCGCCGGCTATCGCTACCTGAACTCCAAGGCGATCCACCTGACCGCGCTGACCAAAGGCCCGGTGCAGGCGTCCAGCCTGTATTGGCTCGGCACGACCTATCACATGACGCCAAGCCTGCTCTTGTCGGGTACCGCGATGTACCAGAAGTTTTACGGCAGCACGCTGGCGCCGATGTCGTTCCAGGTCGATCTGGATTACTTCCTGTCCAAGCGCACCGACCTCTACATCAACACCGGCTATGTCATCAACCGCGGCGGTTCGGATCTCGGCCTGAACGGTTTTGCGTCGTCGGCAGTGGCAGGCCATAACCAGCTCGGTACGCAGATTGGCATCCGTCACACCTTCTGATATGGCGTCTCCTCGCAGCGGCGCAGCGGCCGGCACGTCGATTTCCGTCCGCGGTCTGGGATTGTCGTTTGACGCGCAGGCCGTGTTGTCGGATATCGATCTTGAGGTGCCGGGCGGCACCACCCTCGCACTGTTGGGGCCGTCCGGCTGCGGCAAGAGCACCTTGCTCAAGCTGCTGGCCGGCTTGCAGCAACCGGGCGCGGGCAGCATCCGCTTCGGCGATCAACTGGTCGCCGATGCGCAGACCTGCGTCGCTCCCGAGCGGCGCGGGCTGGGCATGGTGTTCCAGGACTATGCCTTGTGGCCGCACATGACGGTGGCCGGCAACGTCTCGTTTCCGCTGGAGATGGGCGGCGTGGCGAAGAGCGAGCGCGAGCACCGCGTTGCTGCGGCGCTGGCGCGCGTCGGCCTGGGGCACGTCAGCAAGCGGCGCATCTCGGCACTCTCGGGCGGCCAGCAGCAACGTGTCGCGCTGGCGCGCGCCATCGTCGCAGAACCGCGGATTCTTCTGTTCGATGAGCCGCTTTCCAATCTCGACCGCGACCTGCGTGTGAGCCTGTGCCGTGAAATCGGCGACCTGCTGGCGCAACTCGGCACCACCGCCGTGTATGTGACGCATGACCGCGACGAGGCGGAAACGCTGGCGCATCAGGTCGTCACCATGCAGCAAGGGCGCGTTGTTCGCGCTATGCAACGATCCGGGAATCAATATAATGAAACGCTTTAGCAACCTCTTACTGTTCTTCACCATGTCGTTATCTTTTGGGTTCGCGGCTGAACACGCAAACGCCCTGACTGTCTACACCGCCGGACCCGGCAGCCTCGGTAAAAAACTGGCGCAGGGATTCGAGAAAAAAACGGGCATCAAAGTCGATTTGTTCCAGGCGACCACGGGCAAGGTGATGGCGCGTCTCGAAGCCGAGGCCGACAATCCGCACGCCGACGTGCTGATCTCGGCATCCTGGGATACCGCGCGCGATCTGGAAAAGCGCGGCTGGCTGCTCAACTACGAGAGCCCGAATGCGGCCCACGTGCCGGCAATGTTCAAGACGCCGTCCTATGTGGCGCAAGGCATCTCGGCGTTGTGCATCGTGTGGAACACGCGCACCGGTCTGCCTGAGCCGCACGACTGGCGCGACCTCGCCGCGCCCGCTTACCGCAATCAGGTGACCATGCCTGATCCGTCCTTGTCGGGCGCCACGCTGGATCTGCTGCTGGGTTTGCAGGCGCGTCTGGGCAAACAGGCCGACGCCTTGTTCGACAACCTGCACCGCAACGGCATGGTCGTGCTCGGCCCCAATGCTCAGGCGCTTAATCCTGTGCTGCAAGGCGCCAAGACAGCGGTGTTCGGTGCGGTGGATTACGTCGCTTACGGCGCCGTGGTCAGCGGCGAATCGATCAAGGTGATTTTCCCGTCCAGCGGCACGGTGGTGGCGCCGCGCCCGATGATGATCCTGAAGACCTCGCGCGCACAGAACGAAGCGCGCGCCTTCATCGATTACGTGCTCTCGCCGCAGGGGCAAAAGATTGTCGCCGACGCCTGGCTGATGCCGGCGCGCGACGACATCAGCAGCGAGCGTCCCTTGCTGAAGGATCTCAAGCTGTTGCCGCAGGAAGGCGCTGCCACCACAGTCATGCATGCCGAGACGCTGGAGCGTTTTTCCAAGCTGTTCAAGCAGCACTGACAGCGCCAGGTCATGAGTTCCATGAAAACCTGGAAGACGGTTGCGCCTGTGCGCCTGCTGTCGGTGTCTTTGCCGACCTCGGCATTGTTCCTGGCATTGGGATTGCTGGTGGCCTTGCCGATCGGATTCATCGTGCTGCAGGCGATTTTTCCCGGCATCAACACCGGTTCCTTCTCGCATCCGTTCGTCTCCTTCGGCGCCACCTTGAATCGCAGCGACACCTTGCCGCTGCTGTTGAGCACGCTGCGGTTCGGTATCGTCGTTGCGCTGGCCAGCGTGCTGATCGGCGTGCCGCTGGGCGCGCTGCGGGGATTGTTCCGGGTGCCGCTGGCGCGCGTCTGGGATTTGCTTTTCCTGGCGCCGTTTCTGATTCCGCCTTATCTTGCTGCGCTCGGCTGGATGCTGCTGTTGCAGCCCCACGGCTATCTTGAGCAGGTCGCCGGCGTCAACCTCGGGCACTTCCTGTTTTCGTTCAAGGGCGTGGTCGCGGCGATGACCCTGAACGTCTTTCCCATCGTGTACTTCTCGGTGTCGCGCGCGCTGGCGGCGGTGGGATTGCGTCTGACCGATGTCGCCAGGATCTTCGGCGCCGGTCCGTGGCGCAGCGTGATGCGCGTTACCTTGCCCCTGATCCTGCCGGCCATCGCAGCAAGCGCCTTGCTGACGTTCACCATGGCTATCGAAGAGTTCGGCATTCCGGCGGCGCTGGGTCATCGCGCCGGTGTGGAATTGCTGGTGACCTCGATCGAGCAACGCTTCTCGGATTGGCCCATCGATCTGAGCGGCGCATCGGTGTTGTCGCTGTTGCTGGCGGTGCTGGCGCTGACGGCATTCTTTGCGCAGCACCGGCTGCTGAAGAATCGCAATTTCGAAACACAGTCGGGCAAACCGGTGGCCACCACGCCGCGCGAACTCGGCGTGTGGCGCTGGCCGGTGTTGATCGTTTTCGGCGTCATTGCCGGAACTGCCACATTGGCGCCCTTGTTCGCGATTGCCGCGACGGCATTTACCCGCACGCTGTCAGGCGGCCTGAATGTCGCCAACCTGACTCTGGGTCATTTCCATGCGCTGTGGCGCGACGGCGACGGTGCGGCTGCATTGACGAGCAGTCTCAGCCTCGCCACGTTGACGGCATTGATTACCGGCGCACTCGGTTTGCTGAGCGCCTGGACCATAGTGAAGACGCGCATCCGCGGCCGAGCATTGTTGGACGCGCTTACCCTGATGCCGCATGCCTTGCCCGGCGTGGTGGTGGGCGTCGGCCTGATCCTGACCTGGAATCAGTCCTTCTGGCCGGCGACGCCCTACAACACCTGGGGCATCCTGCTGCTCGCCTACAGCTGCCTGCTGCTGCCGTATCCGGTGCGTTATGCCAGCGCCGCACTGCGCCAGATCAGCGACAATCTCGAAGCCGCTGCGCGCGTGCACGGCGCATCGGCCAGCCAGGTCATGCGCCGCATCGTCCTGCCGCTGACGGCGCCGGCGCTGATCTCGGCGATGCTGATCGTGTTCGCCATCGCCTCGCGCGAACTGGTGAATTCCTTGTTGCTGGCGCCCAGCGGCGTGCAGACCGTGTCGATTTATATCTGGCAGCAGTTTGAGCAAGGCTCCATCGGCGACGGCATGGCGATGGGCGTCGTCACGGTGCTGACCAGCGGCAGCATGCTGGCCATCGGCGCACACTGGAGCCGGCGCTTCAACAACGCCTTGTGATGGCAGGCAAACTCAGTCGGTAAATGTCAGGGCGATGTCTCGCAGCGCAATGCCTTTCAGTTCCATCTTCCACACTTCGCCTGCGCTCACCGCAAACGCTGCGGTGAGCGTGCCGGTCGTGACGATTTCATTCGCCTGAATCGGGCGGCGGATTGCCTGCGTTGCAATCACTGCGATCAAGTGCGCCATCGCAGCGAGCGGGTTGCCGAGGGCGTTGGCGCCCTTGCCGGTTTCGCGTACGGCGCCGTTGCAGAGCAGCGCCACAGAACACGATGCCAGTTGTTCCAGGGCCTGGTCGCCCAATGCGGCAAGCGATGCGCGTTCTCCGACAAACAGCATCCCGTGCAAGCCGCCGTCGGCCACGGCGTCGGCAGCGTTGAACTGCCAGCCGGGATAGTGCGACTGGACGATCTCGAAGGCCGGCGCAATCCAGTCGATGCAGTCCATCAATTCCGCAATGCCGGCATCTTCGGGCGGCGCACTGTGGAAGTGCAGGGCGATTTCCGGTTCGATCTTCGGTTCCGCGAAACGGGCCAGGCTGCATTCGCCTTGCGAATTTTCCAGATAGGCGATGGTGCGGTCGTACATGTGGCCCCAGACCGGTTCTTCCACGCCATAGCGAGCCCACATCGCAGCATTGGTGAAGCCGATCTTGCGGCCGGCGGCGACGGTGCCCTGCGCCAGTCTTGCCTGATGCACAAGGTCTGCGGCTTCGTATGCGGCGGCGACAGTGAACGCCGGCTCCTGCGAGGTGACGGTGGCAATCTGGCGCGCCGTGTCTTGCGCGTCTTGCAGCCGGGCGGCGATGCTGTTGATATCGATGCGGTTTGTCATGTACCTGGCTCCGGTGGCGAAGGGAGAAAGCGAATCCCTATTCTGCGGCTGCGTATGCGCAGGCAACAAGAGAGAAGATTTCAATACATGAATGCGGCGGGACTACTTATTTCATCCGTTGTTGCGGCGCCGCCGCCGGAGGGCGCGTTATCTTTCTGATACAGCAATCAGATGCGCGTCATGATCAGATCGCAGGCGCGAATCGGCGTGCCGTCGCGCAGCATGTTGCCTTTTCCGGAGAACACCGAAGACCCTGCCGAGAACTGGCCGCTGAAGCGGAATTGCCAGAGGAGGCCGGGATTGTTGGCGCGATAGCCGATGCCGCGCAGATCGAGCGTGTTATTGCTGATGTTGCCGGTCAATGTCTCGACCACCAGGTTGTTGCGACGGTAGACGTTAACGGTTGCGCCGTTGATTTCCATTGAAAATCTGGCTTGATAGGCGGCGCTGTTGTCGCCGTTGTCGCTGCGCGCATCGCAGCTCATCAGGCCGTTCCATTTTTCGGAAGTCCCGGCCGGCGCCGATGCCGTGGGTGCCGGCGGCAGAGCCCTGCTCTGGGCAGGGGGCTGCGCCGGGGGAGCTTGCGGCGCGCGCGCAACCGGCGGGGTGGTTGCGGGAGCGGTGGCTGTTGCCGGTGCAGATGCTGCGGGAGGCGGATTGCCGGATCGCGATTTGGCGATCGCCGCCTTGCCTCGTTCGGGGACTTCCTGTATCCATTGGGCGGGTACGGCAAACGAGATGTTCTGGGCCACGCTTCCTTCGATGCCGAGCGTCGTGATGCCGATGAGTTCGCCTTTGTCGTTAAACAGTCCGCCGCCGCTGGAGCCGTGCGAGACGGGAGCGGAGGTCTGGATGTAGCGCAGCTTGCCTTCCTTGTCGAGGCGAAGCGCCGACAACAGGCCGTCGCTCATGGTTTCTTCCAGGCCCTGCGGCGCGCCGATGGCGAATACTTTTTGTCCGACGCGCAAGCGATCGATGGGTGCAATCTTGACCGCCGGAGCGACCAGGTTGCTGACCTTGATTTGGCACAGATCGCGTTCGATATCGGGAAACTCCAGCGAACCGGGCAACACGACATTGAGGCGCTGAACCTTGAAGCTGCTGGCCCTGGCCAACACGTGACAGTTGGTGATCAGGCGGCCCGTGTCGATCACGACGGCGGTGCCCAGCGAAAACGGCTTGCCCTGGGCATCGTAGGCATGCACCACCCAGATGCTCGGCGACGTCTGGTCGAACAAGGCCTCGGCATCCATGGCGTGAACGGCCGACGCTGCAGTGAGGGTCAATGCAATGGCGCTTGTCTTGGTGATGAGCGATAGCTTCATGATGATTTCTTTAACCGGTTTCGCTGAGCGCCATTATTCGTTCGGCGCGATGCCTTCTTGATCATATCAGGGCGGCGGGAGCAAGTTCTTCAGATCGTCCATCGTCATCGGCCGGCTCGGTTGCCGGCCGGCGGCTGCCGGCGGCGCCATGGTGCCGGCAAACGCGGCCTTGAGAATCTCGATATCGGACGGCACCGCGGTGCGTCCTTCCGATTTGACGTAAGGCGCGACCATTTCCATGATGGTGGAGGCGCGCAGCACCAGCAATCCGTTATAGCCGGAAGGGCTGTGCAGCATCTTGATGATGCCGCTTCCCGAGTACGAGGTGACGGTATTGCCCGGCACGTAAATGAATGTCGGCGCCGAACGTGTCGCCATCGGGCTGACGGGCACGCCGTTGCCGACTTGCAGGTCGGCCAGCCGGGTCGTGTCGCTGTCGTTTTGCGAGGACGAAGGGTTTTTGACTTGCGCCGGATTCATGACAAAAAACGCATAGCCGTTTTGCGTGGTCAGTTCGGCGCAGCGGTAGATCCAGTAGTACCAGACCATGTTGCGCGTCGTGTGTCCATTGCCGGAGAAAGACACCCTGTACGTTGAATCGTCAATCTTCGACTCGGTATAACCGCCGGTAAAGCTGCGCGGACCGTAGGCCGTCTTGCAGCCGGCCAGCATCGCCACTGCAGAGAGCAGGCAGAGCAAAGTCAGACGCAGTTGATTTGTCATCATGGGGAATATGCGTTTTTAGTTCTTGTTAGTATTTTGTAGAAAATGCATGGTCATCATAGCAAAAAAGATTGCCGCGATTTGGCGGCGATCCTGATGCGAAACCGTTTTTTTATGGAAATGATCGAAAAAGATACAGGGGCGGACAGCCCTGTTCCGTTTCCTTTTTTCGCACCGTTCCTGCTGACATTTTGCTGACGGAAACTTTCAGGCAGGACGCTTGCCGGCGCCCTGTCCGGGAAGAACGCATCGCATGCCTGTTTGCGAAATAAGTTCTAGAATCACGGCAGTGAAATCGGGAGCAACCGATCCGTACAAGACCCACACAAACGATCAGCACAATATGAAGCGTTCTTTCCGTCAATTTGCAGCCCTGTCGATTCTTGCCGTCACGGCATGTTGCGCCATGGGACAGGACCGTGACTCCACAGACGCCGTAAAGGGCGGCGGCGACAGCGGCGCTGCGCCGGCGCCGGTAATGACAGAAATGGATACGCCGGAAGCGGCTGCGAACGGCGCGCCGCCGTATGCCGTCGTCAAATCGGCCACGCCGATCTACAGCCAGCTTCTCTATCTCGGTTATCCCAAGGGCTTCACGACGGCGTCCGAAAACACCTCGCCGCAGCGCTATATTCGCGAGTCGGTCCCGGAAGGGGAAGGCCTCGCGGCCTGGACGCAGATGATCACCATCGGCGGCGTCAAGGACACCGCGTCCGAGGCGACGATTTCGCCGGCGGGCTATGCCGAGCACATCGCCGGCGGATTCCGGCGCGCCTGCCTGAATTCTTTCAGCCAGAAGAAGATGTCCGAAGGCATCGCCAACGGCTACGAGCAATACGTCATGGTTGTCAGTTGCGGGCAGTCGCCGGCGACGGCGGGGCGCACCAGCGAGTCGGCTCTGGTTATTGTGATCAAGGGCGAGCGCGATTACTACACCGTGCAGTGGGCCGAACGATCCATGCCGTCGGCGATGCCGATGCCCATCAATATGGCGAAATGGGTGGGGCGCTACCAGCAGCTTGCACCGGTGAGATTGTGCGCGAAAGTGGCGGGAGAAAAAGAGCCTTATCCTAGCTGTCTGAACCCGGGCTGAGCCGGGCGCATCGGATGGCGCAGCATGAACTTCAGTTGCAAAGCACCTGCACGGTGAATTGCAGGCCGTTCTCGGCGATTTCATCCGTCTCCAGTTTCTTGCCCGGTTCCGCGATGACGTAGTCGACGTGATGCGCGTTCAGGAAGTTTTGCGCCACCTCGCCGCGAATGGCGAAGTTGATATTCTGCGGCACGGAACCGGTCGATTGGGCAATCGACATGGCCGCCTGGGACACCACCACGCCGATGACTGCACCGCTGGAATCGAGGACGGGGCCGCCGCTGTTGCCGGGTTGGATCGGCGCCGAGATCTGCAGGTGTGCACGGTTGTTGTTCATGCCGGCGAGCGCGTTGATCTGGCCGAAGGTGGCTTTGGGTTCGCTCGACAAAAGTCCCGGCAAGGGATAACCGATGACGCCGACCTCTTCTCCCAGCCGGGCCGGCCTGGCCGGCATGCGGAAACTGGCAGCCTGGCTGAAGGGTTGGCCGGCCTTGATCAATGCCAGATCGTTTTTGGGATCGACGGCTTCCAACTCCACCGGAATCTTCGACGCGTTGCTGCCGCTGCCTTTGATCGCCAGCGTCCTGCAACCCTCGGCGACGTGGTTGTTGGTCAGTATGTAGCCGTTGCGGCTGACGATGATGCCGGTTCCGCTTCCCGATCTTTGTTTTTGCGGCGGTGCGGGCGGCGGCAATAGCGGTCTGGGCGCCTGGACGGTTTGTGCCGGCGCCGCGCAGGCGAGCATGAGCGAGCGCTGCGAGAACGGCGTATCCGGCAAGGGACGGAAGCTCTTGGTCCAGTCGGTGCGCACCGGGCTGAAGCCGACACGCTGGCCGTCCAGATAGCCGACGGTGGAAATCGGCGAGAAGGCCTTGTTGCCGCAATCGAATGCGGTTTGCTGGATGTAGCGGTCCATCTTGATGTCGTGCGAGTTGACGCGCGCCTTTTCGTAGACGGTCATGAACTGTACGACGCGGAAGTTGCCTTCCTGCCTGATGGAGTCGACATCGATGTAGCTTTTGTCGAGCGATGATTCGCTGGCGCCGACTTCTTGCCAGCGCGCCGCATGCGCCGGCATGCAGACCATGCCGAAGGCGGCGGCAACAGCGGCAACGGTGGCGAGCAATGGCGAAGAAGAGGAAGAAAGAAGGGGCATTTTTCTGTTTTTTTGTCCGGCACGGGGCTGCGTTCTTCCGTTTTTTGCAACAGGAATTGTCTTTGCGACTCTAGCACCGGATGCTGTCAAAGTGCTGACGAATAATGCGTGCAAAGCCGCATGGATACGCGCTGTCGGCATATTTTTCACATACTGTGAAGAATGCGTGGTTGTCGCTTGACCGTCAAATTGACATCGGTGAGAATCGCCGCGGGGTCCCCGTCAACAGACAAGAAAAATCATCAGATGCCACATCAGACAGAAATGGCCGGTTCGCGACTGGCTCGTGTCTCCGTTTTGCTTTTCATTGCCGCCGCCGTATTGATTTCCGGTTGCGCCCGCGGGACGCGCGCCGGTACGCCGCTGACACCGGTGGATGAGAGCAAAGGCGATGTTTATATTTACCGCAACAAATCGGAAGTCGCCCGGGCCCAGCCTTTTTATACGACAGTTGACGGCCACATCGGACCGGCGCTTGCCAACGGCTCGTACGTGGTCTTTCATCTGGAGCCCGGCAAGCACAATGTGGTCGTGAGCCCCGGCCCCTGGGGGTTCAATCGCGGGCGCACGATTCAGGTGAGCGCCGGCGAACGGAGCTACTATCAGTTCGATTTCACGCCGGACCCCGAGGACAAGCTGCATTTTGAGCAAACCGTATTGCGCGCGCGTCCGGTCGAGGCGGCCAGGGCGGATATTGCCCTGCTGCCCGGGATCTCGCCGCGCGCGACTGAACGTCGCATCAGTTTCCGCCGCAGCACGTATGCATCGCTGAGCGACGCGATGGCGTTGCCGGGCGTGAACGATAAGGCACGCACGACTTACGAGCACTGGCTCAAGCAAAAATTGCCGCGGGCATTCGTGGTTTCCACCGGCGGCGGATGGATATCGACATGGGGACTGAGCGTTATCGATGCCCCGGGGATTTCCGATCCCGCCACCCGCGCGATGCAGCGCTGCGCAAGATGGCGCAACGTCGTATGCCAGATGTATGCGGTCAACACCAGCGTCGTCTGGACGCCGTTTCCCGCGAAGATGATCGCGGCGGAACGCAAGCGACGTCAGAGCGGCCAGAGAAGCGAAGAGGCGATCGATGACATGAATGTGGAAAAAGCCACCGACGCCACCGCCGGCCAGGATGAAAGCGCTGTCCAGTCGAAGACGGATGCCGTCACGATGCCCTCGCTGGAGCAACTGATCGTCGATTAAAGCCGTATCAGCGGCGTTGCGCGGAGCGCTGCGGCCTCAGGCGATCAGCGGCGGCAGATGATCGACCGGAAAGCCGAGGCGTTCCAGCACGCTGCGCAATCTCGAAACGTACGCGTAATCGACCGCTGAATCGATCGGCGGCTCGATGTGCACCATGCTGATGGCGCAGACTTCGCGCTCGCCGTCGTTGGCGAGGAAGGCTTCGGCGCGATAACCGGTCTGGTGTTGGTAGAGCAGGTCGATTTCGGCGTGCGTCAGCTGGTACAGCATGCCGCACGCGAGTGCATCCCTCTCCCGCAACAGCATGGCCTTTTCGCGTACCACCACGCTGTGGTGCTGGATGGTGGCCAGGCGCGGCTGGCGGATGACGATGCCTTTCTGTTGCAGCGATTCCGCATCCATGTGCAGGCCGTAAAAGAAAATGTCCACAAGGCGATGGGCGGAATTGTTCATGGTCGTCGGTCGGTGGGATAGGTCGATGAGCGTGCCGGCGCCGGGTCAGGCCGTGCCGTTGTTGCCGTGCCGGCTAAAACCGGGGCGCTCTGTGAGTCGCTGGAAATACGCCGACACGGCCGGATAGTCGGGACGTTCCAGCGGCGTGGCGAGCCAGCGGTTGATCGACAAGCCGATGGGAATATCGGCCAGCGTGAAGCGGTCGCCGGCAACGTAAGCGCCGGTGGCTTGCAGCCGCTGTTCGAGGATGCCGATATGCCTGTTCCAATTGGCGACGGACGCTGCCACTTGCTGCGGATCCTGATGCGTCGGCGAGTTGCGCACCAGCGACATGAAAGCGTAGCTCCAGGAATTGTTCAGGTTGGTCGCTTGCCAGTCCATCCATTGATCGGTGCAGGCGCGCGCTTGCGGATGGCGCGGATAAAAGCTGTCATTGCCGTAGCGGTTGGCGAGATAGCGGATGATGCTGTTCGACTCCCACAGGACGAAGCCGTCGTCGTCGATCACCGGCACCAGCGCATTGGGATTGAGCGCGAGAAATTCCGGCACCTGTGTTGATTGAAATCCGCTGCCCCAGTCTTCGCGCTGAAAGGGCAGGTTCAGTTCGTCGCAACACCAGAGGACTTTGCGGACATTGATGGAGCTGGCTTTTCCGAAAACGATGAGCATGGCCGGATGTAGGAATGTTTGGTCAGGATCCTGTACAACTTGTGTAAGGGGCGGTTTCTCCGGTCGCCGGCGTGCACAGTCTGACAGCGCCGAGATTCTTGCGCTTGTTCAGCCATTGTCCGGTATTGATCGCGACAGGGGCCGAGGAGGGCGCACCCCTGTCGGCAGATTGTACGGTGTAATAATCATGTTCGCCTTTGATCACGATCAGCAGCATGGACTCGCTCGCCTTGCCCTGCGTTGCAGGCGCGGTGCCGCAGCTGAATACGGCAATGAACTGATCGTAGCCGTTGACATTGCCTTCGGAAAGCATCTTGCGGCTGAATGATGCCGGGCAGCTCTGGCGGATCTCTTCTTCGATTTTTTCACCGAACAGGGTCGGTGTCATGCTTGCATCGTCGGCCAATCCCTGGACGCCGGTGATGGTGAATTTGCGGGTCCAGTTGAGTCGGTCTTCGCCGTTGGGAACGGCTTCGCGCCGATAGTGCTGAGACGTCGCCTGTTCGGAAATTGTATTGAATCCGTCGGGATAGTCGGCCTTCAGCAACTGGCTGAAGATCGGGGTGACGGACGACGTGCTGTACCTGGGCATTGCCGGCGGCGTAGTGGCGACGGGCTCCGCCGGTGCTGGGGCCGGAGGCGCCGATGGCGGCTGCGGTTGCGGTTGTGGCTGGGCGATGGGCGTGATCTGTGCGGGCGGCGGAGCCTGCACGGCCGGCAGCGCAGGCGCGGCTTCGGCAACGACCGCCGGCATTCCGTCGTCGCCCTTGGTCTCGTTCGCATCAGGGACCCAGACCACGCGATTGTCGATCGCATAGACTTTGCAGTTGACGTAGCCCTGCGCGGTGCAGCGCGTCATCGCGCGCACCAGCGGATCCATCGGCGCCGTCTTGTCGGCCGGATTGTTGCTCCAGGTCGAGACCAACTTGTCGTTGTCTGCGATGACGAAGGCGCGCGGCGGTTTCTGCGCCAGCCAGGATCGATACGCCTCCTTGCCGTGACTTGTTTTCAGCGGCATGGCATCGACATCTTCCAGCGCGGCAAATCCGGTCGCGCGATAAATGCGGGTTTTGGCGGTGAGGTCCAGCTTCGCAGCCGTGAGGTCTTTCAGGTCTGCTTCGGCCCTGCTCTGAGTGCGCGGCTGAATGGAGGAGCCGAGAAAAAACATGTTCGCCCCTATGCCGGTAGGGAAGTCGTATTGGTAAAAACTGCGTTCTCCGGCTTTGACCTCAACGATGTAATGGCTGACGACGCCGAACGGGCCGGGCTGGACCGCCATGTCATAAGAACCGGGCTCAAGCCGGAAGAGCAGATACGAGCCGTTGTACAAATCGCCGCTCTGTTGCCCCTGCAGGGTCGTGGAAAAGGACTGCGCCACCGCGACAAATGCTTTTTTGCGATAGAGATAGACGTCGCCTGTTTCGGATGTCAGCGGTTGCAAGCCCGTGTAGGCGGCCCCCGGAGCGGTGGCGCAGCCATTCAATGTAAGCGCAATGACAACAAAAAAAATGCCGGTGCAGATCGTGCGTATTTTTTTATTCATGATTCGCATCTGAAAGTTTCCCCTGCTCTCGATTCTACAGAACGGCGAGGTATCGTCAACGATAACGGCGAGGATGGCGGCAGCGAAGGCGCAAGTCGTCGGAGAAAGCGCAATTCAGGCCAGGGCGTCGTGCTGTTCCTGAACGATCTGCGCCAATAATCCGGCAATGCATTGCACCCGCGGCGAGCGGCGCAGGTCGGGGTGGACGGTGAGCCAGATGTCGCGCTGCATGGCGTCCAGGCCGCTGTCGAATTCGACCAGCGTCTCGTCGTTGCGCGCGATGAAATGCGGCAGGATGGTGAGTCCCAACCCTGACCGGCAAGCCTGGTGCAGGATGGCGAAATCGCTGGCGGCCAATACGTAAGGCGCGCCATCCGCGCATTGCGCCAGCCACGCGCGATGCGGGCCGCCTTGCAGCGCCTCGCCATAGCCGATGTATTGCCGCCTGGCACGCGCCACGCGTTTCCAGCGGCTGCTGCCGTAGAGTCCGTAGCCGGCGCTGCCGAGGCGACGCGCCATCAGGCCGGGTTCTTCCGGGCGCGACAGGCGCAGCGCCAGGTCGGCGTCGCGCCGGTGCAGATTGGCGGCGCGGATTTCACCGACCAGATCGAGTTGTATGCCTTCCCATTCCTTGTGTCTTTGCGCCATCAGCGGCATCAGGAAATGGCTGGACAAGGCCGGCGGCGCCGACAGCCGTACGACGCCTTGCATGGCCGTCATGCCCTGGATGGCGCGGCCGAAGGCGTGCGCTTCCAGTTCGATGCGTTCGGCCGCTTCCAGCAGGGTCTTGCCTTCGTCGGTCAACTGCCAGCCGCGCGGCAGACGGTCGAACAGCCGCAGCCGGATCGCGGTTTCCAGTGCGCCGATACGGCGCGCCACGGTCGAATGCTCCACCGCCAGCAAGCGCGCCGCCGCCGACAGGCTGCCGCTGCGCGCCAGACAGAGGAAGTAGCGCACGTCATCCCAGGAGAGCTGCTCAAGCGAGAGGGGCGTTGCAGGCGTATATGTCGATTTTTGCACAGTAGATGGGCATGAATGAGGAATTCCGTTCGATTTTGCACGAAGTTATTCTGAGCGTCCACTTTCCTTTTTCCATCGAGACGGAGCAGGCACATGAACACGCAAACCACCACTTCCAGGGTCATTCAATTTTCCTCCTACGGCGACGCCACGCACCTGGAGTACGCCTCGCGCACCTTGGCGCCGCTGGCGCCCGGCGCCGTGCGCGTGCGCCAGCAGATCGCGGGCGTCAACTATGTGGATGTGTACTACCGTGTCGGGCGCTATCCCTTGCCGTTGCCCGGCGTACCGGGTGTGGAAGGCAGCGGCGTGATCGAAGCGGTCGGCGCCGATGTCCCGATGTTGAAAGCCGGCCAGCGCGTGGCATGGGTAGCGCGCAGCGGCGGCTACGCCGAGCACGTCGACCTGGATGCCTCGCGCGTGATTGCCTTGCCCGATGACATATCGCTGGAGCAGGGCGGCGCCGGCATGCTGCGCGCCATGACCGGCTATCTGCTGTTGAACCACTATGCGCGCCTGCAACGCGGCCAGACCGTGCTGGTGCACGCGGCGGCGGGCGGTCTCGGCCTGTTGTTGACGCAATGGGCCAAAGGCATGGGCGCACGTGTGATCGGCACCGTCAGCAGCGCTGAGAAGGCGGCGCTGGCGCAGTCGCGCGGACTGGACGACGTCATCAACTATCGCCAGGAAGATTTCATCGCCAGGGTGCATGCGCTCACCGACGGTAAAGGTGTGGATGCCGTGATCGACGGCATTGGCGGCCAGCACGTCTTGCACAGTATCGAGGCCACCCGCAGCGGCGGCATGACGATCAGCATCGGCTCGATTTCGGGTGAAGGCGCGCCGGCGGAGGCGTTGCCGGCGGCGCAGGCGCGCGGCGTATTGCTGGAACGGCCCAGCATCCTGAGTTTCATCGGCGAGCTGCAACAGTATCGCGTCGCCGCCGCTGCCGCCGTGACGCAACTGCAAGCGGGATTGCAGATCGACATCGCCGACCGCTTGCCGCTGCAAGACGCCGCGCAGGCGCATCGTCTGCTGGAGTCCGGCGCGGTGCAGGGGGCGCTGTTGCTGACCCTGTAAGCCGACGCGCCGGACGGTTTCAGCGGCTGCGCGTCAGCCGCTGTACGCCGCGCCAGGTGGCTTGCGGCGACAGGCGCACCGGATGCTCGATCTGCGCCGCTTCGATGCAGAGCATGCGGGTCCAGTCTTCGGCCGGCATGTCGCCCAGCTGCGCCGCTTTTGCCGGACCGGGATTCCAGATCACGCTGTCGGCGAAGCCTTGCTGGTCCAGTTGCAGGAAAGGCTGCTCATCCTGCAGCAGGGACAGCGCCGCCGGCGCGTTGAAATAGATGTTGTCGGTCTCGTCGCTGATGCGCAGCGGTGCGGCGCCATGCACGGCTTCGCTGCCGCCTGCGACGGTGGTGTCGAGCACGCGCGTACCTTCCAGTTGCGCGACGGCGGCCTGGCGCACGTCGGGTATGGCCAGGTAGGTATGCAGCGCGGCGGTGAAGTCGAAGGCCGCCGTGCCGGTGTTGGTGGCGTTGAGCGCGACGCTGACCCAGCCGGCGCCGAGTTCCACCTGCAGTTGCAGCAGGAAGCTGTGCGGCCACAGCGCGCGGGTGCCGTCGGTATCGGTGGCGACCAGGCGCACGCAGGCGACATCCTGATCGTCGCCGCTCAGCACGTCGCCGTCGACATGCCAGACCAGGTTGCGCACCAGGCCGTGCTTGGGCAAGGCGCCGCGTCCGGAGAATTGCGGAAAGCAGACCGGCACGCCGCCGCGGATCGATGCTCCCGGTTTGACCGCCGGCATCGGCGTGCAGTAGAGGTGTTCGCGTCCTTCGGCGGTTGTCCACGAAAGCAGTTGCGCGCCGTACAGGCTGACGACGGCGCTGTCGCCGTGGGCATTGCGCAAATGCAGCAGGCCGGCGACATCGGGCAGGTGGGTAGTGGGCACAGGAAATCTCCGTTGTATTGAAACCGCATTGAAACTGTATGCGAACTGTAAAGAGGCGTATTTTTACACATGCCCGGTTGTGATGCGGCGGTGCTTGTCGTAGAGTGGCCGGGTTGTCACATCCATGCCCGGGAGATTCGTTTCATGATGAAGTTGCGCCGTCCGTCTTTCATCCTCTCTTTCGCCGTCTTTTTCGCCTTGCCTCTCGCCTGGTCGTCACCGGCGGCCTTGGCCTCATCGCTGCCTACCCCCGTGCGCCCGCAGCCGCTGCAGCAGATGCCGCAACCGTCATCGAAACAGACGCCACAACTGCCGCAGGCGTCGCCGTCGGCGCCGTTGCCGTTGGTTAATAAACAGATATTCACCTTGGCTTCCTACAAGACCGTCGGCGGGCAAGAGATCCGCGACGTGCGGGTCGGCTACGAGACCTACGGCAAGCTCAACGAGGCCGGCGACAACGCCGTCTTCATCGCGCATTTCTATTCCGGCACGTCGCACGCGGCAGGCAAGTACAAGGAGAGCGACGCCGCGCCAGGCTATTGGGACAGCATCATCGGTCCCGGCAAGGCGATCGACACCGACAAGTATTTCGTGGTCAGCGCCGACACGCTGGTCAACATCAACGTCAAGGATCCGATGGTCACGACCACCGGCCCGGCGTCGATCAACCCGGCCACCGGCAAGCCCTATGGCATGCATTTCCCGGTGGTGGCCATGCGCGACTCGGTGCGCGTGCACAAGCAACTGCTCGACAAGCTCGGCGTGCATCAGCTGGCCGCGGCCATCGGTGCATCGGGCGGATCGATCCAGGCGATGGAGTGGGCGGCGCTGTATCCCGATTTCGTCAAGCGCGTGGTGCACGTGATCGGACCCGGTTTCGAAATCAGCCCTTACGTGATCGCCTTGCTGGACGTCTGGTCGCTGCCGGTGCGGCTCGATTCGAAGTGGAAGCAGGGCGACTACTACGGCAGCGGCGACCCTGACGACGGCGTGGCCGAAGCGCTCAAGATCGTGAGCGTGCAGACGCGGCATTGGGAGTGGGCGCAGGCGACCTTCGGCTATGCGCTTGCCGATCCTGACAAGGCGCCCGGGGCGGCGGTCGGCAATCTCTTCAAGATCGAATCGGCGCTGGAAGCCGGCGCACGCGCACGCGCCAAAACCGTCGACGGCAACAGCATCATCTACATGTCGAAGGCCAATCAGCTGTATCGCCTCAGCGACGAAGAGGTGAAGGGCATCAAGGCCAAGATCCTGTTCATCCCGAGTTCGAGCGATCTGGTATTTCCGCTCAAGCTGTCGATGGAAGCGCTGCAGCGGTTCAAGAAGCAGGGCGGGCAGGGCATGCTGTATCTGCTGCAGGGACCCGGCGGGCATCTGGAGGGCGTGCTCAATATCGACAAGGCGGCCGGCGTGATCTCGCGGTTTCTCGCGACGCCCTAGGGTCATCGAATCCTTACAAATCTTTAAATTGATTTACCCGGAATCGCGCTCTTGCCTGTTCTTGTCCGTGCTCCGAATGGCTATGATGAAGACAGAATCATTCATCGACTTTTTCAAGGAGCATGCCATGAGCGTTTCATCCGTTTCTTCGTCTTATACCAATGCGCTGTACGACAACGTCTACGTGCCGGTCAAGAATGCCGTCGCCAAAGTCGGCGACGAAATCAGCGATGCCGTCGACTCCACCGTCGACACCGTGAAGTCGGCCGCCAACACCGTGGCGGATGACGTATCCGCCGGCTGGAAATCCCTCGGCAACATCATCGATACCTCGGCCTGATGCCGCGGGCGCAGGATGGCGCGAGTAGATCGCTGATTGCCGTCCTGTGCGTTTCGTAATTCACAAATAATTTTCATCATTCGTGTCGGCTCCACAGGGGGCGCGTGTTTGCGTCTCCTGTGGAGCTTCTTCGACATGCGGATGGATATTCGCGGGGAGATGATTTCTGTATCATGGCCGTTCCATTGCCATGAGGAAATCGCATGAACATCATCTCCCGCCGCTCTCTCCGCGCCACGTGCATCGCTTCCGGCGTCGCCGTCGCAATGCTGGCGTCGTCATCTCTTTTTGCTGCCGATGCACCGACCGGCGCGCAAGCTGCCATTGCTGCAAAAGCCACCTTCAAGGAATGGGCGGAAGTGCTGGCCATCCCCAACGATTCCGTCGTGGCGGCAGATATCCAGCGCAACACGGCATGGTTCGAACAGGCGTTCCAGCGGCGCGGTTTCCGCACGCAGCAACTGGCCAACGACGGGCGTCCGATGCTGTTCGCCGAGCTGCCGGGCAACCAAGCGGGCAAGCCGACCGTGCTGTTTTACGCGCATCTCGACGGCCAGGCGGTGACGCCGTCCGAATGGCAGCAGGAGAGCCCGTGGAAGCCGACGCTCAAGCAGCGCAACGCCGCCGGCCAATGGGAAACGCTGCCGATCGATCAGCTCTACACCGCCAATCCGAATCCCGAATGGCGTCTGTTCGGCCGCGCGTCGGCTGACGACAAGGCGTCGATCATGATGATGCTGGCCGCTTTCGATGCGCTTAAGAGCAGCGGCGCGACGCCGGCAGTGAACGTCAAGATCATCCTTGATTCGGAAGAGGAAAAAGGTTCGCCTTCGCTGGGCAAGGTGATCGGCGCGCATCAGGCGTTGCTGAAATCCGACCTGCTGGTGGTGCTCGACGGCCCCATGCACGCCAGCAATCTGCCGACGCTGGTGTTCGGCAACCGCGGCGTGGCGCAGGCGACATTGAAGGTGTTCGGACCGCGTCAGGACAGCCACAGCGGACACTACGGCAATTACGCCGCCAACCCTGCGCAAACCATGGCGCGCCTGCTGGCCTCGATGAAGGATGACGACGGCCGCGTGACGGTCGCCGGCTACTACGATGCCGTCAAGCTGGACGACGAATCGCGCCGCATCATGCGCGCCGTGCCGGACGATGAAGTGGCATTGCGCAAGCGCCTTGGCATCGCCCAGGCCGAGAAGGTCGGGCAGAACTACCAGGAAGCCATGCAATATCCCACGCTGAACGTGCGCGGCCTGCAGTCCGCCGATGTCGGCGCCAAGGCGCGCACCATCGTGCCGGGCGTGGCGATTGCCGAGCTCGATCTGCGCACCGTGCCGGAGACCGATCCGCAAGTCTTGCTGGGTTTGCTGAAGACGCACATTGAGAAGCAGGGCTTCCACCTGGTCAAGGGCGAGCCGACCGATGACGATCGCGCCCGTTACGCCAAGCTCGCTTCGCTGGACTATGCGCAGGTCTCTGCTTCCAGCATGGCGGTGCGCACCGACCTGGCTGCGCCGATCGGCAAATGGCTGCGCAGCTCCTTCAACAAGACCTATGGCAAGGATCCGGTGCAGATCCGCATGATGGGCGGCACCGTGCCGACCGGCGCCATGGTCGGCGCGCTGAAGATTCCGTTCGTGATCGTGCCGCTGGTGAACGCCGACAACAACCAGCACAGCGCCAACGAGAACATGCGCCTGGGGAACTACATCGACGGCGTACGCACGCTGACCGGCATCCTGACCGAGCCGTTTGAGCCGTTCCAGGGCAAGTAAATTGAGCAAAGTTGCAACATGCCAGCGAAGATCCGGCGTGTTGCGCTAGAATCCCCTGAAGAACAAACACACTTCGGGGGATTTTATTTTGCACGTCGAAGCTCAGATCGTTAATGCTTTCATCGATGGCGCCCTTGGCGGCAATCCCGCAGGCGTAGTGCTCGACGCGGATAATCTGACGGCAAACCAGAAATTGCTCATTTCCCGCAAGCTGGGTTTGTCCGAGACGGCGTTCGTTTCCGCCTCGCAGAGCGCCACCATCAAACTCGAATTTTTCACCCCGACACGCCAGATCCCGCACTGCGGCCACGCCACTATCGCCACGTTTTCCCTGTTGCGCAAGCTGGGCCTGGTGGGCGAGGGCATGCTGTCGAAAGAGACTATCGACGGCAACCGCAACATCCTGATCGACGGCGACATGGTCTACATGGAGCAGCGCGCGCCGGAGTACCGCGACATTCCCGCGGCCTCGCCTTTCACCGCGCGCATTGCGGCGTCGCTGGGCGTGGCGCCATCGCAGTTCCATCGCATGCTGGTGCCGGCGCTGGTCAACACCAGCAATACTTTTCTGGTGCTGCCGTTTCCGGACGAACAGACGGTTTCCACGCTGCGCCCCGACTTCAAGCTGATCGAAGCCATCAGCAATGAGCTGGATGTGATCGGTTACTACGTTTTTTCCGACATGACGACGATCAGCGGACGGCATGCCGGCGTACGCATGTTCGCGCCGCGTTTCGGCATCCCGGAGGAATCGGCCACCGGCACGGCGGCCGGGCCGCTGGCCTGTTATCTGCGCGATTACGCCGGCGTCAGGGATGCCGAGATCATCATCGAGCAAGGCTATCTGATGCAGCCGCCTTCTCCCAGCGTCATCAAGGTCAAACTGTCCGTCGCCGACGGCCGGATCCGCCATCTGATGGCAGGCGGCACCGCCAAGGCGACGCGTCTGATCAAACTGGACATCTGACGCGGCAGATCGGACGGCAATAAAGCAGCGGGGGCGACCATGGTCGCCCCCGCTGCGTTTCATGCAAGGTCTTCGATCCTTACTTGTGTTCGATCTGGAACATCAAGCCCTGCTGGATGATCTCCGCCGACATCAGCTTGTCGCCGACGACATCGGTCATGCGCTGGCCGGGATTGTTCAGCGCGTTATTGACCAGGCGTTTGATCAGCTCGGGCAGTTTTTGCTTGTCGCCGTCGGTGACCAGGCGGCTGGTGGCTTCTGCACACAGGAAAAACTCTGCCCGCGCGCCTTCGCTGCGATTGGAGAGCAGCACGCCGACCGTCTTCAGATCGCCGTCCTTGGCCAGGCTGCCCATCATGGATGTCTGCGCCGGACCGACCTGGGTCTGGAAGGTGCGTTTTTCGCCGCCGTTGTGCAACTGGGTGACGTCGATGGTGTAGAGCGGCGCCATGCGGCCGGCGTCGTCATCCTTGCGGTCTTCCAGCACGTCGGCGATGGCGCGGTTGAATTTGGTGGCGAACAGGCTGGGCGAGATACCCAGCGATTGTTCCGCCGCTGCCTGCGCTGCCAGTTTGTCGTCGACGGAGTGATCGCAGGCGGTCAGCAGGAGAAACGGGACCAGCAGCGACAGCACGATGCGGACGATGTGTTTGTTCATGGTTTCCCCTTTATTTGTTTGAATTTTTAACATGAAGTTGTTTCTGGTCTATGTCAATTATGTTGTAAAGATGCCGCGAAAGCATTGTGAAAAAATTAAGCATTCTTAATCGTATGTGATATCTTCGCACCGTCGCACACCAAGCTGGCAAAGCTTTTCCGCCCGGCAAGGCCGTACGCAACGTCTGGCATCACCTGACGTGATCTCAAGCATACTCAAAAATACAGGACATTGTTTCCTGTGATAAATATTTTTTCTCCGGCGTGGCATGGGACGTGCTCACCCGTAAGGTCGACTTTTGACAAAAACTTCGGATTGGGAATAAGCATGCGTGCGTTAAACAAATTGAAAATCGGGGTGCGCCTCGGCCTGGGATTCGGGCTGCTGGTGTTGATGTTGTCGGCGATGGCGGCGTTTTCCTTGATGCGTCTGGAAGGAATCCTGGCTACCGTCAAATACGGCGACAAGGTGCAGGCGGAAAAACTGCAGCCTTTGTACAACGCGCGTGAAGCGCTTGATCAGACCGGCCTGGCGGCGCGCAATGCCTTCATCTTTACCGACAACGCCGAGGCGATGAAGGAACTGGCCATCGTCGACGAGCAAAAAGCCGTCTACCTCGATACGCTCAAATCCATGGCGCCGGCCTTCAAGGGCGACGCCGATTTCGACAAGGTCAGCGCCGGCCTGCTGGCCATGGCCGAAGAACTGAAACGCCCGCGCAAGTATCGCGAAGCCGGACAGATGCAGGAATACGGCGATTTCCTCGTCAAGGAATGCAGCCCGTTGCGCCGCCAGATCGTCAAGGACATCAACGTCGTCATCAAGCAGACCGAGCAGCGCGTGGCCGAAGCGGGCACCGCCTCCGACCGCCTGTTTGACCGCTCGATCGCCTGGATCATCGGCATGACCATCGTCGCGGTGCTGATCGGCGTCGCAGTTGCGCTGGTCATCACGCGCGGCCTGTTGAAGCAGCTCGGCGGCGAACCGGACTATGCAGCGGAAATCGCCGACCACATCGCCAAGGGCGACCTCGCCATCGAGATCAGCACCAAGAGCGGCGACCAGGGCAGCCTGCTGATGTCGATGAAAGAAATGCGCGACAACCTGGCGCGCATCGTCGGCCAGATCCGCGAGGGCGCACACACGATTGCCTCGGCGTCGAGCCAGATCGCTTCCGGCAACGCCGACTTGTCGTCGCGCACCGAGGAGCAAGCCGGTTCGCTGGAAGAGACGGCGTCGGCCATGGAAGAGCTGACCGCGACAGTCCAGCGCAATGCCGACAATGCCCGCCAAGCCAATACGCTAGGTGCGACCGCATCGTCGGTGGCGGTCAAGGGCGGCAGCGTGGTCGATCAGGTGGTGGAAACCATGGGATCGATCAACGAATCGTCGCGCAAGATCGTCGACATCATCAGCGTGATCGACAGCATCGCTTTCCAGACCAACATCCTCGCCTTGAACGCCGCAGTCGAAGCGGCGCGCGCCGGCGAACAAGGCCGCGGTTTTGCCGTGGTGGCCTCGGAAGTGCGCAGCCTGGCGCAACGTTCCGCCACCGCCGCCAAGGAAATCAAGGAACTGATCGGCGACTCCGTGAGCAAGGTCACCAGCGGCACCGAGCTGGTCGAACTGGCCGGCAACACCATGGATGAAGTGGTCGCCAGCGTCAAGCGCGTCACCGGCATCGTTGAGGAAATCAGCGTCGCCAGCCAGGAACAGCATCAGGGCATCGTGCAGGTCAGCGGTGCGATCAACCAGATGGATGAAGTCACGCAGCACAATGCGGCGCTGGTTGAACAAGCCGCCGCCGCCGCGCGTTCGCTCCAGGATCAGGCCGAAAGCCTGACGCGTGCGGTCAGCCTGTTCAAGCTTTCGCATGGCCACGGCGCCGTGCTCAATGCGGTGGAACTGCCAATGATTTCCGGCGGTTCGCGTCTGTCGATTGCCCATGACGACGGCAAGCGCAACGTCAAACTGTTGCCGCGCTGAGGCATGTCGTAACGACGGTGCTGGTACTCAAAGCCGCAGCATTTCCGATGGAATGCTGCGGCTTTTTTCATCGTTCGGAGAGTAGGGATTCAGACGACGTCGGTCGCGGCGCAAACCTGGTTACGGCCCTGTTTTTTTGCCTGATACAGCGCCTGGTCGGCCTGGCGAATCAAGGTTTCGGGAAGGTCGTCCGCATGTGCCGGCATGAGCGCATCGATGCCGGCGCTGACCGTGACGTTGCCGGCCGGATTGCCGGCATGCGCAATCTGGAGTGCGTCGATGGTCTGGCGCAGGTTCTCGGCGATCGCCAGCGCTGCGGCGAGATCGGTATTAGGCAAGAGCACCGCGAGTTCTTCGCCGCCGTAGCGCGCCGCCAGGTCGCCGCTGCGGCGCGATACGTTTTTCACGGCGCGCCCGATCTGGCGCAGGCACTCGTCGCCGGCGGCGTGGCCGTAGATGTCGTTGTATTGTTTGAAGCGATCGACATCGACCATGATCAGCGCCAGCGAGCTGGCGTTGCGGGTCGCACGGCTGAGTTCTTCCTGCAGCGCGAGATCGAAATGACGGCGGTTGGCCAGTCCGGTCAGGCCGTCTTCCAGCGCCAGCCGCTGCAAGGTGGCATTGAGTTCATTGAGCGAATCGCGAGCCTCGCGCAAGGACACTTCGGTGCGCGCACGCAGCCTGATTTGCCGCACCAGGCGCCAGCCCAGCAGCGCCAGCGTCAGCACCAGGATGCCGATGCCGCAGGCGTGCATGACGGTGTCTTCCACCCAGCCCGAGAGCGCTTCCTGCTTCGACAACGCCACGAAGACATACAAGGGGTAGTGCTGCAAATGATCGTAGGCGGTGAGGCGGACCTTGCCGTCCACCGTCGATTTGAACGTGACCAGCCCGGAAGCATTTTTGGCGATGTGATCGCGAAAGATCTGTGTATCGACCATGGTCTTGCCGACGTATTCTTCATACAAAGGCCGTCGCACCAATACCGTACCCTTGTTCATGCCGAGGAAGATCACGCCTTCCTTGCCGATGTCGAAGGTGTCGTAGAAGGCCTTGAAGTATTGCAAGTCAAGCGCCGCCATGATGACGCCCGCGAAGCTGCCGTCCGGGCGGTTCAGGCGCCGCGACACGGTGATGATCCAGGAGCCGGTGGTGCGGTTCTTGATCAGGGGGCCGATATAGGCGTCGCGGCCGGGATTGTCGCGGTGATACATGAAATACTCGCGATCGGAAACATCCTGCGGCACATACAGCGGGGTGGAGTCGACCAGCGAGCGGCCATGGTCGTCGTAGGCAAAATAGGCATGGATCTGCGGCAGGGCGTTGGCGTTCTGTCCCATCAATGTGGCCAGGTGCCCCTGGCCGCGCGGGCCCGATCCTTCGGTCTCGATGAGTTTGATCATGCCGATCAGCGAGACATCGGCGGATTTGAGCGTGTCGTCGGCATGCCGCTGCAAGGCGTGTGCGATGTTGGTGACGGCAACGTTGGTATCGTCGATCTGTTGCTTGCGCGCCAGGCCGAGCTGGATCAGGTCGACCACGATGAACAGCCCACATACCAGCAGGATGAAACCGATCGCCAGGTTGGCGACCGAGGCGGGCTTTCTGACGGCTTCCTCAGGCGACGGTTCCGCTGGCGGCGCGGACATGGCGTCCATATCTGCCGTACTCATTGTGGCTTGCCCATCATCGCGCTCCTTCGATTGCAACAGCAGGAATGGAAAAGCCAGTTTAACGTACGGCGACGCAGAGTTCGCAGGAAAATAAACCGGTTTCCGGATCCGTGCGCGAACCCGGCAGGTAACGCTCGAAACCGGGGCGTGCATCGAACTGCAATTGTTGCCCGGGAACCCATTGCCGGCACATGTCCATCCAGGCCTGGCCGATGTCTCGCGTATGGCCGCGGAAATCCGCCACGGCGTAACGGCCGCCCGGCAGCGTGGTCAGGGCCGCGCCGTCGGCGACAAAACTGTCGGGCACTTCCACGCAGGCGTCATAGCGGCATTGCTCGGGCGGCGTGGCGGTCGGGTCATCCAGTCCGATGCCGTAACAGGTCAGGCCGTCGAGTTGGCGGGTTTGCAGCCAGGGGAGGAAGGTATCGCGCCAGAAGTCGCCCAGCGCAGGGCCGTAAGGACCGGTGTAGCGCAGGAAAGCAACTTTGACCGGTGGCAAATCGATGATCCGCAAGTTCATGTTTCACTCCCGTGGCGAGTCGGAGCGCACATCATACTTGAAGTCGATGTCGGGTTTGCAGGGGAAATCGCGGGCCCTTGCGCACGCCTGTCGCTGCGGCACTACGGCGGAATCAATGCCGGTATTTGCGCTGCGCCGGCAGCAGCAGATCGAGCAGCATCGCGAAGGCATTGGCGCCGTGGCGCGCGTGCTGTTTCTTGTTTTCAAACATGCGCGCGTCGGCGCGTTGCATCAGTTCGCTGACGGATTGTGTTGCACCGCCTGTGTGGCTGTCGGCGTAGCCGACGCTGTAATGCAATTTGTAGCCGCGCTTGCTGCTGCGATTGTGCTGCCTGATCGCCTTGTCGAGAAAGCGTAGGGCGACGTCAGCCTGTTGCTGATTGGTATTGGGCAGCAGCACGGCAAATTCGTCGCCGCCCAGGCGGCCGATGATGTCGGACTGGCGGAAGCTGCGTGTGAGGATAGTGCTGAAATCCTGCAAAGCGCGGTCGCCTTCGGCATGGCCGAACTGATCGTTGATTTGCTTGAACAGGTCGAGATCGAAATAAAACAGCGAGACCGGTTTGTCGAGGCGCTTACACAGGCTCAGCGCTTGTTCCGCCATCGCTTCGAAACCGCGGCGATTCGGTACGCGGGTCAGCTCGTCGACGGTGGCCAGCTCCATGGCGAACAATTCCTGCTCGGCCATTTTCGCCAGATCGCGCAGCAAGGCCTGATCGTCGTGGTCGAAGGCGCGCGGCTGGTTGTCGATCAGGCACAGCGTGCCCAGTTGATCGCCGTTGCCCACGCAGATCGGGCAACCGGCATAGAAGCGCACGCTGGCGTCGCCCATCAGCGGATGATCCTGAAAGCGATCGTCCAGCACGGTATCGGGCACCACCAGCAATTCATCGGTTGCCGCGGCGCGCGGAAGGGCGGAATGATCGGTTCTCGACGGCAGCCACTGGCGATGCGTTTCGGCCAGGCTGACAAAAGCCACCGGCACGTTGAAGAGGCGTTTGGCCAGCCGCGTCAGGCGCTCAAAGCGCATCTCCGCCGAGGAAGCGAACAAGCCGAATGCATGCAACGCGTTCACTTGATAAAAATCACGCGGCGACATTTCAGGCATCTTCATGGCTTGTACTCGATTCATGGCAACGGGGCTAGTCAAACTTGCCGCAAAGAATGGTTGTCGACATTCTTTGTCGGATGTAATCCCGGTAACGACAGGGATGCCGTTTTCTGAAGCGAGGCGCGCCAAATTTACACTTGTAGCGCAAGCATGTTTCGATGGAAATATTGGCAAGCGGAAACTGCTTGCCGCGATGGCAAGCATGTTCCCGAGAAGGAGATGGGGATGCTAGTCCGGCACAAACCGCGCCAGCACCGCACAGGCCTCTTCCGCCATTAGCGGTCCGTCGACGATCATCGCCGGGCTGGCGTTGGCAAGCGTTTCCGCACTGCGCAGAGGCAGTTGCGGGCCGCCCAGCGCTGCGCCGATCTGTGCGGTAGAAGCGGCATACACCACACGCTTGATTTCTGCCCAGAACATTGCGCCGCTGCACATCGCGCAAGGTTCGCCGCTGGCATACACGGTGGCGCCGCGCAGCGCTCTCAGGCCGAGTTGTTTTTGCGCGGTGCGCACCAGCACCATTTCGGCATGGCCGGTGCAATCGGCAGCGCTGTTTTGATTGTTGGCGGCGACCAGCAGAATTTCTCCCTGGGGCGACACCAGTGTTGCGCCGAAAGGCATGTCGCCGTCGGCAAGTGCTTCGGAGGAGGCCTGGATGGCCAGGCGCATGGCTTTAATGTCACTATCGTTGAATGTCATTTTATAGAACTCCTTTCATCAATAGGCGTGAGTGCGAGCTTGCCCTGTTTGGGATGAGATGCAAGGCGCGACTCGGGATCAAGACTGGGGGTCTTGATCCCGAGTCGTAACGCAGCAGATCGCCCAAACAGGCCGCTCCCTCCGGGTTCTTCCCAGAAAGGGCGCTGGCCGCGTTGCGCTCCTTGCGCGTGGCACGCCTTGCCAGCGCCCTTTCTGGGAAGAACGCATCTCACGCCTATTGATGAAAGGAGTTCTTTCTCACATTTCGTCGATCGGAGTGGAGTTGGCCTGCGCCTTCTCCAGCGAAAACCGCTCGCTGGTCTTGACGTAAAAACTGGCGCCGAAACGGCCCACCGGGTGGTAGTCCTGCAACCGCACGCGCCACAGTTCGGTATCCACCAGGCCGTCGCGCGCTGCGAGCCATTGTACTCGTCCGATAAAAATGTAGCGGCTCGCCGTTTCCAATTTTTCGTGCAGCACGCATTCGAAGGCCACCGGCGCTTCGGCGATGCGCGGCGGCTTGACGCTTTGCGACGGCACCGCATGCAATCCGGCGTGCGCCAGTTCGCTTACATCGGAAGGCAGCCGGTCGCCGCAGGCGTGCATCTGTTCGCACATGGCTTCGTCGGTCAGATGCACGACGAATTCTCCGGTCCTGAGAATGTTGGCGGCGGTGTCTTTCAGATTGCCGTCGTGCAGGCGATTGATGCTCACCATCACGATCGGCGGATCTTCGCCCAGCATGTTGAACATGCTGAACGGCGCCGCGTTGATGGTGCCGTCTTCGCCCAGCGTGGTGATCAATGCAATTGGGCGCGGCACGATCAGGCTCGCCATCAATTTGTAGCGCTGATACACGCCCAGTTCGGAGAAATCGATTTCAGTCATGGCGATGCTTTCTTAAGGTTGCTTGCCCTGTATGCCCTCGACATACCACTTCATGGTCCACAGTTCGGATTCGGGCACGGACTTGCCGGCGGCCACCTGTACTTGTCCGGCCTGGTTGTTGATCGGGCCGGCGAACGGTTGCAAGGTGCCGGCGACGATCGCCTTGCGGCGCTGCTCGACCAGCGCGACGACATCCTTGGGCAGGGCAGGATTGAGTGGTGCGAGCTGCACAATGCCTTCCTTCATGCCCCATTTGGTGTCTTCCGATTTCCATTTTCCTTCCAATACCTGGCGCACCTTGTGGACGTAGTACACGCCCCAGTTCAACACGTTGCCGGTGAGATGCGCGTCGGGGCCGAAGCGCGTCATGTCGGAATCCTGGCCGAAGGCGTACAGCTTGCGGCTCTGCGCCACCTGCACGGCGGCCGGCGAGTCGGTGTTCTGGTACAGCGTGTCGACGCCTTGCGCGATCAGGGTCTGCGCGGCGTCGCGTTCCAGGCCCGGGTCGTACCAGGCGTTGATCCACACGACCTTGGCCGTGACCTTGGGATTGACGCTGCGCGCACCGAGCACGAAGGCGTCCAGGTTGCGGATCACTTCCGGGATCGGAATCGGCGCGACATAGCCCAGCGTGTTGGTCTTGGTCATGCGGCCGGCAATGGTGCCGAGCAGATAGGCGCCTTCGTAGAAACGGGTCTGATAGATGCCGACATTGCGCGCCGTCTTGTAACCCGAGCAGTGCTCGAAGATGACGTCGGGATATTCCGCCGCCACCTTGATGACCGGATTCATGAAACCGAACGAGGTGGCGAAGATCATCTTGCAGCCGTCGTCGATCAGCTGGCGCATGACGCGTTCGGCTTCCGGCGTTTCGGGCACGCGTTCGACGAAGACGGTTTCGATGCGGGCGCCGAACTCACGCTCCAGCATGCGGCGACCGAGGTCGTGCTGGAACGACCAGCCGATGTCGGCCACCGGACCGGAATAGATGAAGCCGATCTTCAGGCGCGGCGCGGGGCTGGTCGCCGCCATCACAGGGGCCGGCAGCGAAGACAGGGAGGAGAGGGCGGCAGCGCCCGAGGCGAAAAGAAAGTCACGGCGTTTCATGGCAACAAGGCTCCTTGCATGGATGGATAAAGATCAGGGCGAGGTGCGTCATCGTTGCCCTTAAATTGTATACATGCAATTTAAATGCCAGCCTTTTAAATTAATTAAGTATTTGATTTATATATAAATAATGAATTTGTTTAAATTGTATACATTTGTTTATTTTGGCGCAATCAAAGACGATTTCGCACCATGCGCGGGCAGCCGGCGAAATTCTGGTGCGTGGTAAGGAGGGCGGGGAGAGAGGGCGAAGAGGGGAGATGTTGAGCGGGGGAAACTCAGGCTGGAAGTCGCAGGCGGGCTTCCAGCGCCAACAGATGCTTGTCCATTTCGTCGGCGGCGCCGTTACTGTCGCGCAGGGACAGCAATTCAACCAGGCGGGCGTGTTCGTCGTGTTCGCAACTGGCTTCGCCGGGAGCTTCGTACAAAGCGACGATCAGCGAACAGCGCGTCATCAGTTCGGTCAGCATGCGCTGCAAGACCTGGTTGCCGGACAGCTCCGCCAGCGCCAGATGAAAGCCGCCGGCCAGCGCCACCCAGCGCGGGTGATCCTGGTCGTGCAAGGCGTCGTGTTCGGCGCGCAGCCGCTGCTTGAGTTTTTCGATATCGCCGTGCTCGATGCGGCGCGCCACTTCACGCACGATGGCGCCTTCGATGGCGCGGCGCGCAGCGAAGACGTCGCGGGTTTCCCTGGGGCTCGGCGTAGCGACGGCGGCGCCCTTGTTGGCGACGATGTCGACGATCTGCACTTCGGACAAGCGGCGCAAGGCCTGGCGCACCACCGTGCGGCTGACGCCGAACTGTTCGCACAGGGCAGCTTCCTGCAAACGCGTGCCGGGCTTCAGGCGGCCATGCATGACGCCGTTGAAGAGCGCGTCATAGACGGTCTGGTCGAGGCTTTCGGCAGGGTCGGCGCTGCGTTGAGGTTTCATGAAATGCAAACGTGGTCAGATGAAGGCAGGTGCGCGGGCGTGGAAACCGCCCGAGGCCGCCCGTATGATAACTGTAATGCTCCTGCAGGAGGAGTGTGCATCAGGAGCGCACCTTGTAGATGGCGCCGCCCATGCCGTCGGCGCTGAACTGCATCTGCACCGTGCGTTCGGCGCCGCAAAAGAACACATGCCAGTCTTCGGTCCACGTGCCTTTGACCGGATAGGTGCCGGTCACCAACGGTTGCGTGAGCGGCAGCCAGACCGCGTCGCCCACCTTGCTGACCTCTTTGATGGACATCAGGCGGAAGTCCTTGCACTGCGTGGAATTGGGCGTGCCGGCCCGTTCCGACGCCAGCGCCGCGCCCGTCATGACCGTCGGGATGGCGTCGGCAACCACCTTCGGCGCGGCGCGTGTCGGGCCCAGCGTGTCGACTTGCTGCGCCAGTGCGAGGTATTTCTGATAATCCGCAGGCAGGTTGGGGATGCCGTCGAGCAGTGTGCGGATCTGTTTGGTGGTGCCGGCGCCGCTTTGCTCCAGCAGCAGCGTGGCCAGCATCAGTCGCGCCGGCAGGTAACCGGCAGCCGCCGCGCCGGCAAGACCGTCGATGGCTTCGATCTGGTCGCCGCGCTCGGCAACGGTGCGGCGGGCGATCGCGTTGTACTTGCGGTCGTCGGCCTTGCCCTTGACCATGAACTGGTTGGCGGGGTCGAGCGAATAGGCTTGCCACAATCCGAAGCCGGCGCGCTGGTCGCCGGCGGCGACGGCCTTGCGTGTCCAGGCGCGCGCCTCGGCGAAGTTGACCGGCAGGCCGTTGCCGGGCAGGTTGAGGTTGCCGTAAATCGCCGCGCAGGTCGGTTCGCCGCCTTCGGCGCACTCGCGCGCCAGCCTGGCGCCTTGCACAACGTCGCGCGGGGTGCCGAGGCCGCGCAGCGTCATCAGCGCGAGGAAGGATTTGGCGCGGTTGTCGCCTTGCGCCGACAGCTGGGAAAACTCGCGGTAGGCGGCATCGTATTTCTGTTCGCCATAGGCGTTCAGCGCGCTGTTGATATCGGCGTGGGCGGACAAGGCGCACAGGCTCAGCAGCGTGCCGCAGGCGGCGGCTATTTTGAGGGACGGCTTCATTCTATTTCCTGGACAGGGGTGGATCACGGTCGCGGCTCTTTGCACTTCACAGCAACGATGGCGGTTTGGAGTTGTGTTCGTGGCAAGCGTTCAATACTCGGTGTACTTGCGCGACTGGCCTTTGACTTTGTCGACCGGATATTTTTCGCGGTTGAGCTGCATCTTCTCGATCACGGCGTCATACAGATCGACGTCGACGCGGTCGGCCAGGCGGATCAGGTACACCAGCGTGTCTGCCAGTTCATGGCGGATGCCGGTGCGCTGCTTGTCGTCGAGTTCATGGAGTTCGCCGGTTTTCAGCCACTGAAAATGCTCGACCAGTTCGGCCACTTCCACCGACAAGGCCATGGCCAGGTTTTTCGGCGTGTGGAACTGCTGCCAGTCGCGCTCTTCGACGAACTGGCGCACGATGTCGCGCAGGGCGGTGAGATCGGAAGGGGAAGAGGAGTTGCTCATGAGATCACGGCGGGATGGGACAAAAGCAGACTATAGCCGATTGCCCGGCGGACGGTGAAGTCGGGGACCCGCCTGCAGGTCGGAGCATGGTCGGCCGGTGGTCAGCAAACCGTCAGACCGGGGAATAAGCCGGAATCTCCGGCATATTCTTCAAAACGTTCCGGTCCGATTCTGCGACACTGCGTGTTGGCATTTTCATCGAATTCCCCCGCAAACGCAAAAACAAGGGACAGACGGCGCAATGAACTCCAACTGGACTGACGGCTACGTCACCGACATCGGCTACACCCACGGCTATTATCCGCAACTCAATCCGGCACGGCTGCAACTGGGATTTGCCGCGGTCGGGCTCGACAGTCCACTGGTGCGCACCGCCTGCGAACTCGGATTCGGCCAGGGCCTGAGCGTCAACATCCACGCCGCCGCGTCGCCGGTGGCCTGGTACGGCAACGACTTCAACGCGCAACAAGTCGCCAACGCGCAGTCGCTGACCGCTGCCGCGGGCAGCAGCGCGCAATTGCAGCAGGCCAGCTTCGCCGAGTTTTGCGCGCGCGACGATCTGCCGCAATTCGACTTCATCGCCATGCACGGCATCTGGAGTTGGGTGTCGGCCGAGAACCGGCGCATCATCCGCGGCTTCGTCGAACGCCATCTCAAGATCGGCGGCGTGCTCTACGTCAGCTACAACACCCAGCCCGGCTGGGCCGCCTTCATGCCGCTGCGCGATTTGCTGCTGCGCCATTTCGACATGCCGTCCAACGAAGGCAAGGGCAGCGCCGAACGCATCGACGCTGCGCTGGCGTTTGCCGACGGACTGTTCGCCACCAACCCGGTCTACGCGCAAGCCAATACCTTCATGCAGGAACGGCTGGAGCTGGTCAAAAAACAGAGCCGCCACTATCTCGCGCATGAGTATTTCAATCGCAACTGGCATGCCGAGTCCTTCGCCGACATGGCCGACATCTGGTCCGATGCGGGGCTGGAATTCGCCTGCTCGGCCGACTTCCGCGATTACCTCGACATGGCCAACCTGACGCCGGAGCAGCGCGCCTTCAGCGCCGGTATCGAAGACCGCCATCTGCGCCAGAGCGTGCGCGACTTCATGGTCAACCAGCAATTCCGCCGCGACTACTGGGTGCGCGGCGCGCAGCGCCTGGATCCGGCCCTGCACCAGGCCACGCTGGCGCAACAGCGCGTGGTGCTGCTGAATCATCCGGACAAGATCCCGATGATGCTCAAGACCGTCGCCACCGAGATCACGCTCAACCCGCATATCTATGGCCCGATCATCGAAGAACTGTCCGACATGCAGCCGCATTCGCTGGGCGAGATCGCCGGCGTGGTCGGCTCGCGCAACCTCGGCCTGCAGCAAGTGCTCGATGCGGTGATGATGCTGATTGGCGCCGGCAACGCAGCGCCGGTTCAACTGGACGCCGACATCGCGCAAAGCCAGGAAGGCAGCGTCGCGCTCAATCGCCACCTCGTCGCCCTGGCAGCAGAGGGCAACGCGGACGGCGACATCGAACATCTCAGCAGTCCGCTCACCGGCGGCGGCGTACCCGTCGATCGCATCCAGCAACTCTTCATGCTCGCCGTGCTCGAAGAACAGCAGACGCCGGCCGACATCATCGCGTTTGCCTGGCGCCATATTTCGGCGCAGGGAAAGAAGCTCGTGCGCGACGGCGTGCGTCTGGAAGACGAGCAGGACAACCTTGACGAACTGAGCGTGCAGGCACAACGTTTCTTCGTGGAACGCTTGCCGGTGTTGCAGGCCTTGCTGGTGATTTAGGTGCGCGGTTTCGTGGTTTTTAAGTAGGCCGCGCGTAGTTTCCCGCTATATGGGAGGCATTAAAGTCGGTTAAGATGACGATGCCCGCGAGCAGCAGATTTCTTGCGCGCATCATGATTATTTCCGAGAAGAAAAACATTTTGAGTAATCCGTTGCGAGTGAAGTGGACGCTGAAGACCAAGGTCATCATGGTCGTGGTTGCTGCCGTTCTGGTCACTACCGCAGTGATTGTCTCGGTTTCGCTTTACATCATGAAGCGCGATATCAAGCACCTGATCGGCGACCAGCAATACACGACGATCAAGATGATCTCGACGGCGCTGGATGAAAGCTTCCATACCCGCCGCATCACGCTGCGTTCCCTGGTGCAGGGCTTGCCGGCTTCGGCCCGCCGCGACCACCAGCAGTTGCAGACCTATCTGGCCAGCCACACCAGCCTGACCGACATGTTCTTCAACTTTTCTGCATTCGATGCCGACGGCAACCTGATCGCCAATTTCATCGATAGCAGCGCCGTCGGCAAATTCAATGTTGCCGATCGGGAATACATGCGGCGCACGCTGGAGCAAAAGCGCGGCGTCATTTCCGAGCCGCTGCGCAGCCAGCTGTCCCAGCGCGCCATCGTGCTCATGACCGAGCCGGTGCTCGACGATCGAGGCGACGTTGCAATGGTGTTTGTCGGCAGCGTCGATTTGCAGCAAGCCAATTTTCTCGGCCAGTTCACCAATACCAAAGTCGGCAAAAACGGTTTCATCTTCGTGCTTACCGCCAAGGGCATCATCGTCGATCACATCGACAAGGGACGCATCCTGCAGCACGCCAACAGCGTCGGCGGCAACAGCGGCGGCACCGACCGTGCGCTGCAAGGATTCGAGGGCAGCATGGAAGGCGTCAATCGCAGCAACCAGCCGGCGCTGTTTGCCTTCAAACGCATGACCTCGACGGACTGGATCATCGGCTCCATCTACCTGCAGGAAGACGCCTTCCAGCCGGTGCGCGAGATCCAGAAACGGGCGCTGCTGGTATCGCTGTCGCTGGCTTTCATCGCCGGTTGGCTGGCCTGGCTGATCATGTCGCGCCTGATCGATCCGCTGCACCGGCTGCACGGCCACATCCAGAAGATCCGTGCCGCCAAGACCTACGACGAAGTGCCGTTGTCGTATCGCGAAGATGAAATCGGCGACCTCGGCAGCGCTTTCAATTCGCTCATGCGCGAACGCAAGGATGCCGATCTCGAACTCGACCAGGCGCGCCTGAATCTGGAAGGCATGAACAAGGCGCTCGAACGGCTGGCGCTGGAAGACGACCTTACCGGCCTGGCCAACCGCCGCCAGTTCGATCTCAGCCTGCACGAAGAATTCAGCCGCGCCATGCGCAACGGCGATTCGCTGGGGCTGGTGATGGTCGACGTCGATCACTTCAAGCAATACAACGACATCTACGGCCATCTCGCCGGCGATCAATGTCTGCGCAAGATCGGCCGCGTGATCAAGGCGCAGCAGACGCGTCCCGGCGACGTGATGGCGCGCTACGGCGGCGAAGAAATAACGATACTTCTGCCCGGCGCCGACGAAGCCGGCGCCATGGCGGTGGCTGAACGCGTTCGCGTCGCCGTGCGTCAACTGGGTTTGCTGCATGAGGGTAATGAAGCGGGCATCGTCACCATCAGCGCCGGCGTCAGCGCCTTTGTGCCGATCCGCGATGTCGACGCATCCGATAAATTGCTGCGCGCGGCCGACAAGGCGCTCTACCTCGCCAAGAGCGAAGGCCGCGACTGCATCCGCAGCAGCTCCGCCTTGCCGCCGTCAGCGCTTTGAAGGCAGCCGGTTTCAACTCTTCTTGTATTGCCGTGTAAATTTCTTCGCCAGATCGAGGAAATTTTTTTCCGCCGGCGAAATGCTGGCAATCCGGTTCACCAGCGTGATCGGCGCCACCAGCGCCGGACGCGCATCGCGGATGCGGCAATACACCACGCTGTCGCGATGGAAATTCTTCATCGACGCCGGCACCACCGAGATCCCGCCGCCGGCCGCCACCAGGCTGATGTTGGTCAGCATGCGCTCGACCTCGGACGCGATGTGCGGCGTAAAGCCGGCGTTCTCGCAGGCTTCGATCAGGTTGGAATACATACCCGGCGCCCCATGCCGCCGCACCAGGATGAATTGCTCCTCCGCCAGCGCCTTGATCGAGACGACGGGCAATTCACTCTTTTGCTGCTTCTCCAGCAGGGCATGCCCGACCGGCAGGATCAGCAGCATTTCTTCCTCCAGCAACTGATGGAAACCGATGCCGCGCGGCTGGCTCACCGGTGAGCGCAGGAAGCCCAGGTTGACCTTGCCTTCTTCGATGTCTTCGGTCAGTTCCGCCGCGTTGCCTTCGCGCAGATCGAGATGCACGCCCGGATAGGCATTCCGGTAAGCGCGGATGATGCCGGGGATCAGTGGATGCGCCGCGGCTGAACTCGTGAAGCCGATGATCATCGTGCCTTCAAAACCCTGAGCGGCGCGCGCCGCCTTGGCCGAGGCCAGCTCGACGCTGCGCAGGATGGACTTGGCTTCTTCGAGGAAGGCGGCGCCGCCGGCGGTCAGCTCCGCGCCTTTGGGATGGCGGCGGAACAGGTCGAAGCCGAGTTCTTTTTCCAGCATGCGGATCTGGTGGCTGAGCGGGGGTTGCTGCATCTCCAGGCGCTCGGCGGCGCGGGTGAAGTGTTGTTCTTCGGCGACTACCAGGAAGTAGCGGAGGTGGCGGAGTTCCATTAGGTGGCTATCTCTTTTTAGTTTTGAGATGGGGGTGTTGATACATTTTACATCTGGAGGTGTTTTGTTCCGACTGGCTTTATCGGTAATTGAATCTTTTCTTTCTTCGATCAACCGTG
>NZ_LFLU01000015.1 GCF_001189965.1 Herbaspirillum rhizosphaerae | reverse complement strand
GCGGCTGCCGGGCCGCACCCGGCAAAGCTTGATCGAAGAGAACCCAGAATTAACTACAGACAAAGTAAACCCGAAACAAAACACCATCAACCTCAAGACCCCCCAAACACCGCCGGCGCAGCAGCAGTATTACTAGCCTCCACCACCGGATTGCTGATCAGCAAAGCATCCACCACCGGCCCCAGCTTGCTGCTGGTGGAAGACCACTTGTCCTGCGCAATCGAGCCGATCTTGTAGCTGGCGCTGCCCACCACCCGCCCGTCCTTGCGCAAGGTCACCGACGCAAAGGTGAGATACGGCGTGTAAGCATTGCTGAAGGTTTTCATGTCCCACTTGATGTAGGCGCTGTAGACCAGCGTCATCGGGCAACTGCCGGGCTGGGTGCCGGCGTCGTACACGCGGCTCGGCACGCCGTGGCGTTGCAGCTCGCCCTGCAGGCTGGGCACGAAGTCGCTCAAGGCGACGGCGCCGTTCCACTCGATGCAGATCTCCTTGATCGGCGCATGCGCAAAGACCACGGGATTTTGCGGCGTCGACGGCGTCATCGACGACACGCCGGTGATCGCCGAACCGAGCAGGTTGGCCGCCTCGACGATCGGGCTCGGCGACAAAACGACGCAGCCGGAGAGGGAAGCGGCACTGGCGGAAGCGATGAGAAGTTTGATCATGATGGCGACCGGTTCGGCAATGATTGAAATTCATCATATCCGCCGATGTTCCCGGATTCGTCCGGTTTTACGCTGATTTACGCCAGCACGGGCAATACTTTACATGTACGCTTTTTCTGTAGCCGCGCCCGGCGACGCGAATTACTGCAACAAAGACATCGTCATCGCGGTCATAGTTTTTTTCCAGGAGACGCACCATGCGCACTTTGCTGTCCACCATCGCCCTCGCCGCCTGCGCGCTGACGGCATCGTTCAACGCAGCCGCCGATACGCTCAGGAGCGAAGCGGAAGTCCGCCAGCTGACCGACAAGGTCATGGCCGCCGCCGGCAAGGGGCGCACCGACGACGCCTATTCCGCGATGACGCCGTATGCGCTGGCCGACGTCAACACGCTCGACCGCGCCCGCGTGAGCGCGCGCAACTCGCGCATGCAGCTGGAGCAGTTCATCGGGTCGTCGGTGGGCTACGAATTCATCCGCAGCGAAAAGGTGGGGGACTCGCTGCTCAAGCTGGTCTATATAGAGAAGGCCGAGAAACAAGCCATCCCCTGGCAGTTCATCTTCTACAAGACCGGCGCCGGCTGGGCGCTGAGCGCGTTCAGCAACAGCGATAACATCAACACGGTATTCAGCCGTTAAAAGCTGTTCTAAGTCTTAGCTGAATGCCCGCAGCGGACTGAGATCCTCGCTGACGATTTCGGTCGCAACGCCGGCAATCTTGTCGGCGATCAATCGGCTGGAGCCGCAGGCGGTAGTCCACCCGTTGGAGCCGTGACCGGCATTCAGATAGAGATTGGCATACGAGGTGGCGCCGATCAGCGGCGCGCCGTCCGGCGTCATCGGGCGCAGGCCGGCCCAGTATTCGATTTTGCCGAGGTCGGCGCCGCGCGGGAACAGCAGCTTGAGCGACTTGACCGCGGTGGCGCAATCGCGCGGCGTGACGGTGGTGTCCCAGCTGCCGATCTCGGCGGTGCCGGCGGCGCGGATATTGGAACCCATGCGCGTGATCGCCACTTTGTAATACTCGTCCATCACGCCGCTCCTGGGCGCCGCATCGGGGTCGCTGACCGGCACCGTGATGGCGTAGCCCTTGACCGGGTACACCGGCAGCTGCAAACCCAGCGGCTTGACCAGCGCCACCGAGGCGCTGGCGCAGGCGACCACATAGGCGTCGGCGGTAAGCAAACCGTTGGCGGTGCGCAAGCCGGTGACGGCGCCGCCGGCGAATTCAATCTGCTGCACGGCGGTGCCGAGGACGAAGTTCACGCCCTGCGACTTCAGCCAGTCCGCCAGCGCGCGCGCAAACAGCGGGCAATTGCCGGTTTCGTCCTGCGGCAACAGCATGCCGCCGACCAGTTGCCCGCGCGCATCGCGCAAGGCCGGGTCGAAGGCGACACAGCCGTCGCCGTCCAGCAACTCATACGCGACGCCGGCTTCGGCCAGCACCCTGGCGGCCAGGCCGGCGTTGTCCATGCCTTCCTGGGTGCGGAACAATTGCAGGTTGCCGACCGTGGTCTGTTCGTACTGGATGTCGAGACGCTCGCGGATTGTCTTCAATTGCGTGTGGCTGTAACGCGCCAGCCGTCCCATGCGCGCCTTGTTGACAGCATAGCGTTCGGCGTTGCATTGCGACAGGAACTGGCTCAGCCAGCGCCATTGATGCGCATCCAGGCGCGGCGTGAAGCGCAGCGCCGCTTCCATGCCCAGCCAGCTTTGCACCGACCACTTGAGCGACTTGCCTTTCATGCCCGGCGCCGCCCACGGCGTGGCGTAGGACGGGCAGACGTGGCCGGCGTTGCCGATGCTGGTTTCGGCGGCGACATCCGGCTGGCGGTCGACTACGGTGACGGTATAGCCTTTTTCGTGCAGGAAATAGGCGGTAGTGACGCCGACGATGCCGGCGCCGAGGACGATGATGTGCATGATTGCTTAATTATTTATAAGGTTAGACCGCCATCGATATGCCAGATCTGGCCCGTCACATAAGACGCGGCGGGACTCAGCAAAAAGGCGATGACGTTGGCGATTTCTTCCGGCTGGCCGAGGCGCTGCATGGGGATGCGCTCCAGCGCGGCGGCCCAGGCGGCCGGGTCGATGGCGGATTTGTTGGGATCGGATTTCTGGACGTAGCCGGGCGCAACCGCATTGACGGTGACGCCGGACGCCGCCAGCTGCACGGCCAGCGATTTCACCAGCGCTTCAATGCCGGCCTTGGCCGCCGCCGACGCCGGAAAGCCCGACTCCCCCAGGCGGTAGACGTGGGCGACAAACGAACTCACCGCCACCACACGGCCGGCGGGCGAAGCTTGCAGCACATCCTTGCATGCCGTGACCAGTTGGAAGAATCCGCCCAGCAAGGCATCGATGGAACGCGACCAGTCCTGCGTCGTCAGCTCGCCGATGCGCTTGCGGTCGGCGAAGCCGGCATTGGCGACCAGCGCATCAAGGCGGCCATAAGTGTTGATGGCGACATCGCACAAGGCGGCGGCGGTATTGACGTCGGCCATGTCGCCGAAGGCCGTCACGCAATGCGCGCCGCGCTCGCGACAGGCGGCGGCGGTTTGCTGCAACTCCGGCGAATCGCTGCGGGCGTGCAGCACCATGCCGGTTTCCGCTGCGGCGGCGGCCTTTGCCGTTGCCGCACCAATGCCGCGGGCGGCGCCGGTAATCAGGATGACGCGCTGCACGGTCTGGGATGAAGTCATTGACGGAAAGAAGAAGAAACCGGTGAGGGAATCCGGCAAACGCCGGGCAAAAACAGTGGCGCTATTTTAACCAATAAGCCGCAAACCCTGTCAGGCAGCTGTCAAAAACCCGTCGCAAGGGCGCTGCACAACAGCTTCTGCTACATCCCGAAGGGTATTCTCCATTACAATTGCGGGGTTTTCGGGAAGGCAAATTGGTCAGACCTACCGTCCATTCCGCTGCTCCCGGCACGCTACTGGCACACTTCATGCTGCCCTCGCGGTAGATATTGAGGCATACAAGAATTCAGACACATTCACAGGACTTCCGCAGAGATCGCCCTCGCCGCATGCCCGCCAAGGCTGCACGCGCAGGACGGATTGACGCAGGCCCTGACACCGAAGAGTAAAAAGGAAACACGATGTATCACTGGGACTTCGCCGCGCTCTGGCAATTCCGCAACGTCATTGCCGTCGGCTTCGGCTATACGCTGGCCTATACTGTTGCCTGCGTTTTGCTGGGACTGCTGATCGGCTTGCTGGTCGGCCTGGGCCGCCTGTCGACCAACCCGTTTATCTCGGGCCCGCTGCGCGCCTATGTCGAGGTGTTCCGCTGCACGCCGGTGCTGGTGCAGCTGGTGTGGTTCTACTACGCCCTGCCGGTGCTGGTGGGCATTGAAATGTCGGCCGGCACCTCGGCCCTGCTGGCGCTGGCCTTGTACGGCGGCGCCTTCTATTCGGAAATCATCCGCGGCGGCATCGTCTCGATCGATATCGGCCAGAGCGAAGCCGGCTGCGCGCTGGGCATGACGCGCTTCCAGCTGATGCGCCGCGTGATCCTGCCGCAGGCGTTCAAACGCATGACGCCGCCGCTGGTCAGCCAGTCCATCATGCAGCTCAAGAACACCTCGCTGCTGTCGGTGCTGGCGGTGCCGGACCTGCTGTACCAGGGCCAGATCATCGCGCATGAAACTTACCGTCCGCTGGAAATCTACACCATGGTTGCGGTGATTTACTTCCTGATCCTGCTGCCTGCGACGATCTGGGCCAAGCGCCTGGAAAACCGCCTGACTGCGCAACAGGGAGCATAAGATGAGCAAGCCAACCAACGAAGTCATGATTGAAATCAAGAATCTGAAGAAAGCCTTCGGCGAACACGTCGTGCTGAAGGACATTTCCCTGCAGGTCAACAAGGGCAGCGTGGTTGCCATGATCGGCCCGTCCGGTTCCGGCAAGTCGACGCTGCTGCGCTGTATCAACCTGCTGACCGTGCCCGAGCAAGGCAGCATCCGCGTCGGCGCGCAGGATTTCAGCTTCGGCTCGAAAGCCTCCAAGCCGCTCAAGGATCGCGAGCTGGCCAAGTTCCGCACCAACACCGGCATGGTGTTCCAGCACTTCAACCTGTTCCCGCACATGACCGCGCTGGAAAACGTCATGGAAGGCATGCTCACCGTGCTGCGCAAACCCAAGGCGGAAGCGCGCGCTTATGCACTGGAGCTGCTGCAGAAAGTCGGCCTGTCGGACCGCGCCGACATCTATCCGCAACGCCTGTCCGGCGGCCAGAAGCAGCGCGTGGCGATCGCCCGCGCGCTGGCCATGCGTCCCAGCGTGATGCTGTTCGATGAAGCCACTTCGGCGCTCGATCCGGAACTGGTGGGCGAAGTGCTCAACGTGATCCGCTCGCTGGCGGCCGACGGCATGACCATGATCCTGGTCACGCATGAAATCGCCTTCGCCCGCGAAGTCGCCGACCAGGTCATCTTCATGCGCGACGGCGTGGTGGTCGAAGCCGGTCCGCCGTCGCAAGTGATCGACAATCCGCAGCAGGCGGCGACGCAATCCTTCCTCACGCGTTTTAATGGCTGATCGCGGCTGATCGCAAACACTGAGCCCCCCATGACCGCCCGCCTCGATCTGCTCGACGACACCGACCGCAAGCTGATCTCGCTGTTGCAGCAATCAGCGCGGGAAAGCGTTGCCAACCTGGCGCGCAAACTGGGCGTGGCGCGCACCACCGTGGTGGCGCGCCTGGCGCGGCTGGAAAAGAACGGCGTGATCGTCGGCTATACCGTCAAGCTCGGCCAGGAAATCCTGGACAGCGGCCTGCATGCCTACGTCGGCATCACGGTCGAAGCCAAGACCGCGCGCGACGTCCTCAAGCGCTTCAAGCGCATCCCTGAAATCGAACAGCTCTGCTCGGTCAGCGGCGAGTTCGACTACGTCGCCTGGCTGCGCGCCGGTTCGGCGGAACAGCTCGACAAACTGCTGGATGAAATCGGCGAAATCGACGGCGTGGTCAAGACCACGACGTCGATCGTGTTGTCGCGCAAGATCGATCGTTAAGATCGACGCGCCGTCAGGAATCGGCAGCACCAAACAAAAAGCGCAGCGGCATTTCTGCGGCGCTGCGCCTTCAGAAAATCACGCGGGCGTTCAACGATAGTCGAACGACACCAGAATGCTGCCATGCCTGACAACACCCGCGTCGGCGCCGCTGCTCATTGTGGCTGTAAACGGAACCACAACATCTTTCTGGCCCGCGAAGTAGTAATTGATCTTGTCGCCGGGAGCGACCAACACGGCATTGTGGCGGATGGCGATTTCCGTGCCTGCCATGCCGCCGCTGAATGTCTTCACGCTGCGGCTCGTGTCGACATCCTGAATCGAAATCTGGACGGACTGGTTGGCGTGGCAATGGACGTTCAGCGGAATCTGGTTGCCGGTGGTCTTGTTCAGGGTTTGCAGATCGATGGTCTGATTCTGGATCGTGCATGCCGGCTCGGTGATCGCGCCCGAGAAACGGATGACCCCGCCGGCTGCGGCAAACGCCAGCGAAGAAGCGCCGACGAGAATAGAAAAAACAAACGAACGCTGAAAAAAGGAATTAGCTGTGGACATCATTGACTCCTCGAAAGACACGCGACAAGACTTGCAGTGAAATGTGAATTTAACTATCTCGGGGTCATTGCGGGAGCTAGGTTATTTCAGTTATTTTTCTAAATTATACCCAGCAATAATTCTAACGTCGTTGCTTTTACGCAATTTCCGCCTCCTGCCGAAGAAGTCGCAGGGACACATCCGGAATGTCGGTCATTGTGCAAGTTTGATGCGGAAAATTCGAATACGCAGATGTAAACATGCGCACCGATGTCGTTTTTTTCTCTGGCCAAACAGGCATTTTCGAGCGAAGGCGTACCGTGCAGGCAGAGCGGCGGCGTGGACGGCCCGTAAAAAAGGCACCGATATCGGTGCCTTTTTCTTTCACGCCATGCGCAGCCGGAGCTGCAGCAAGGCTTACAGCGGAATCTGCGGCGGCACGTCTTCCGGACGCACGCCCGACAGCTTCTGCAGGTTGTCGAGCACGGTTGCCTTGATCTTGCCGGCGGCGCGTTCCTGCACGATCCACTTGTTGATGTATTCCAGCCAGGCCTTGTCGTCTTCCTTCGGCACGCCGACGTTGGTCGAAGTCGCTTCCAGCGGCATCGGCACGATCATGGTGCCCAGGCTTGGGTTCTTCTTCAGCACGTTCAACGCCAGCAGCCAGACCAGCACTTGCACGTCGACACGGCCGGTTTGCAGGGCCAGGGTAGCGTCGTCGGCTTTTTCCAGGCGGACGATGGTGGCTTTAGGGCAGACGCGGGTGATCATGGCGTCGTGCGACGAACCGATGTCGACGCCGATCTTGACTTCGGGCTTGTTGAGTTCTTCCCAGGTCTTTGGCGTGAAGCCCTTCTTGGAGACGATGGTGAAGGCGTTGTTGAACAGCGGCTGGGAGAAGCCGACCGTTTCCATGCGCGCCGGTGTCGGGTTGAGGCCGAAGAAGACGTCGATCTTGCGCGTCTGCAGGTCCAGCACCGAGTTGCCCCAGGTGGTTTCCAGCACTTCCAGCTTGACGTTCAGGCTGGCGGCCAGGCTCTTGGCGAAGTCGACCATGAAGCCGACCCATTCGCCGCTGGCCAGATCCTTGTTGTAGTAAGGAGCCTGACCGCGTACACCACCAATGCGCAGCACTTTGGTCCGCTTGATGCGGGCGAAGGTGCTTTCGCCGGCCGGCGCGCTTTGCGCGAAGGCGCCGGGCAGATAACTGGCGGCGGCGAGGCCTGCCACGTTGGTGATGAAACGGCGACGATTTTGCATTTGCTTCTCTCCCTGATGAATTAAGTGGCACTCATGTGCGCTGGTTTGGCTCTACTGGTTAGCTCTTGCACCGCCCGGACTTCTGGTCCGACGGCATCCGGCAATTTTAATCCTAAGCGGTATCTGGTGCGCAGCATATTGCACATTCTCGCCTGTTGAGAACACGCCGGAAGGGCGATGCGCGGATGCTTTTTCGGCATATCGGTCGATATGTATCATCGGATAATACAAATTGACCAAATTATCGTCATACACGCATCAATCTTGGTCTTTTTATCGTATCGATCGCTTCCTACAATGGAGACAAATTCAGCCATCCACTCTGCAATCCATCACAAGGAACATCGCCATGAAAATCGTCCTGCTCGGCACCGGCCACATCGGCTACGCCATCGCCCGTCTGCTGCATCACGGCGGTGACTACCAGATCATCGCCGCCGACCGCGATGCGCGGGCATTGACGGCCATGGAGACGCTCGGCGTGCGCACCGCGCTGGTCGATTTCAACGACCACGATGCCTTGTGCGCCCTGCTGTCCGGCAACGACGCCTGTCTCAATGCGCTGCCGTATCACATGGCGACCGCCGTGGCCAAGGCGGCCAAGCTGAGCGGCGTGCATTATTTCGACCTGACCGAAGACGTGCGCGCCACCAGAGTCATCGCCAAACTGGCGGCCGGCGCGGACACCGCCTTCATGCCGCAATGCGGACTGGCGCCGGGTTTCATCGGCATCGCGGCGCATCATCTGGCACGCGACTTCGACGACATCCATGAAGTCAAGATGCGCGTCGGCGCGTTGCCCGAATTCCCCACCAACGAATTGAAATACAACCTGACCTGGAGCGTCGACGGCCTGGTCAACGAGTACTGCCATCCCTGCGAAGCAATCCGCGACGGCAAGATGCAAGACATCCAACCGCTGGAAGGACTGGAGCATTTTTCGCTGGACGGCGTCGAGTACGAAGCCTTCAACACCTCGGGCGGACTCGGCACGCTATGCAACACCTTGTCCGGCAAGGTGCGCAATCTCGATTACAAGTCGGTGCGCTATCCTGGTCATCGCAATCTGGTGAAGTTCCTGCTGGAAGAACTGCGCCTGCGCGACGACCAGGAACAGCTCAAGGCCATCCTGCGCAAGTCGGTGCCGTCGACCATGCAGGACGTGGTGCTGGTGTTCGTCACGGTCAGCGGCATGCGGCGCGGCCAGTACGTACAGGAAGTCTTCAGCCGCAAGATCTTTGCGCAGACCGCCGCCGACGGCGTGCACGAGAGCGCGATCCAGATCACCACCGCGGCCGGCATCTGCGCTGCGCTGGACCTGTTCCGTGAAGGAAAACTGCCGACGCGCGGCTTCATCCGGCAAGAACAGATTGCGCTGCCGGACTTCCTCGCCAATCGTTACGGGCGTGCTTATGGCGGACAAGGCGGCAGCCTTCACGCCGGCTCGCAACGGACCCAAGAGGCGGCGCTCGCGGCGTGATTGCCTGAGCGTTCGACGGCGGCTGAGCACGTCGTGCGGCGCGACGCTTGCGTCCCTGCGCAGGCGCTCAGCGCATCACCGCATCACCGCATCACCGCGCACGGCCTCTTGACGATTTTGAACACAGGTAAAGTTTGATCAGGATGGTGTAATAGTTTTTCGCCCGGTTCTACACTGACTGCGTGACTAATCAGGGGGAACCATCATGCGCACACCAACGATTTCTGCGACTGCAAAAACCGGCGCACGCGCCTTGCTCATCGCTGCTGCAGCCTGTTCGCTGAACGCCTGCGCCAACTACAGCCAGGTGATTTCCGAAGGTGACGACGGTTCCTATAATCTCACCGCCACCGGCATCAGCTACACCATGTCGATGCCGGCGCTGACCGCCGCCAGCCATGAGAAAGCGCTCTCCTGGTGTGCGGCGCAGGACGGCGACATGCAATTGCGCCAGCAGACGCGCGGCTGGAAACCGATACAGGTGGAGCTGAATTTCCGCTGCGTGCCGAAACAGATCGGCCAGCTGGATCAGTCGGCTTCGCTGCCAACCTCATTGCCGGTTTTCAAATAGGCATCACCCGCAGTTCGCCGATGATGAAATCGATGAAGTGCCGCACGCGTTGCGGCATCTGCGTGCGCTGCGGATAGTACATGTACAGGCCGCCGTACACGCTGTTGAAGCGCGGCAGAATCGGCGTCAGTTTGCCGGCGGCGACCAGCTCGCGCGCAGAGTAGACCACCAGTTGGCCGATGCCGATGCCGGCCTGCACCGCCGCCACTTCCGCCTCCATGGTGTTGAAGCTCACCACCGCCGGCATCTCCTGATACACCGTCGCACCGTCCACCGTCAGCATCCACGGCGACAACCTGCCATTGTTGGGATGGCGAAAGCCGGTGCAGCGGTGCCTGCGCAACTCGGCCAGGTTCTTCGGCTTGCCGTGCTTTTCCAGATACGAGGGCGCGGCATAGATCTGCAGGACGATGTCGCCGAGCCGGCGCGCGACCAGATTGCGCTGCGGCTCCTTGCCGGTGCGAAAGCCGATGTCGACGCGCTCCGCCACCAGATCGGTGAAACGATCGTCGAGCAGGAAATCGAAATGGATATTCGGATAGCGTTCCTGGAATTTCTGCACCAGCGGCATCAACAACAGATTGCCGACCGACGTCGGCGCACTCACCCGGATCACCCCCTCAGCATCGCGCCGGCTGTTCTGCACCTGATCCAGCGCCTCGTCGAGCAGGCGCAAACCCGGATCGGCAAGTTCGGACAGGCGCGCGCCCTCTTCCGTCAGGCTCAGCTTGCGCGTGGTGCGATGAAACAGCCGCACGCCCAGATGCTCCTCCAGCTGACGCACGGCCTTGCTGACCGCCTGCGGCGTCATGCCGCTTTCCACCGCCGCCTGGCTGAAACTGCCGGCGCGCACCACGCTCAGAAAAATCGTGACGACTCTTGCCTTGTCCATGGCTGATGGCTCCTTGTCTTTTGTCGGGATGTGCGGAATCATTCATGCCCAGCATAACGATGCCGACGCAGTTTTCTCCGATTCCATTTACAACCGTTGGTTGAAAATCAAACACCTTGATGTCGTCTAGTGTAGCAGCGCGCGCTTGCCTACACTTCGTCCTGCCAACTGCGTACACCACTACAGAACAGCGGCAGTTCACTCTCAACGACGACATTCAAGGAGCATCACCATGACACAAGCACCCGCAACTTCCAAAGTCTGGTTCATCACCGGCGCATCGCGCGGCTTCGGCGCCCTGATCGCACGCGATGCGCTGCTGCGCGGCGACCGCGTCGTCGCCACTGCGCGCAACCCGCAAACGGTCGTCGAGCAACTGGGCGATCACCCCAACCTGCTGGCATTGAAGCTGGACGTCACCAGCGAAACCGACGCCGTCAACGCTGCAACGCAGGCCGTCAGCCGCTTCGGCCGCATCGACGTGCTGGTCAACAACGCCGGTTACGGTCTGCTCGGCGCGGTGGAAGAAGCCAGCGCCGACGAGGTGAAAAAACAATTCGACACCAACGTGTTCGGCCTGCTGCACGTCACACGCGCCGTACTGCCGGTGTTGCGAGCACAAGGCAGCGGCCACGTGATCAATGTGTCGTCGATCGGAGGCTATGCGTCGCACGCCGCCTGGGGGGTGTATTGCGCCACCAAGTTCGCCGTCGAAGCGCTGACCGAGGCGCTTTCCGCTGAACTGGCGCATACCGGCGTGCGCGCCACCGTGATTGAACCGGGCTTCTTCCGCACTGACTTCCTGAACGCCGATTCGGTGGTGTCGACCGCCAACCGCATTGCGCACTATGCCGAGAGCGTAGGCGTCATGCGCCAGTTGATGGCCGACGCCAACCATAAGCAACCGGGCGATCCGGAGAAGCTGGCCAGCGCCGTGCTGAAGCTGGCCGACAGCGCCAATCCGCCGTTGCGCCTGGCCCTGGGTGCAGACACCGTAGCCCGGGTGCAAAAGAAAAACCAGGCGGTGGAAGCCGAATTGCAACAGTGGATGGCCGTATCGATGTCGACCAACCATGACGACGTAGCAGTCTGAACCGGCGTCCTGAAGCACGCCGCGATGTTTGATATGATCGACGCCAGCCGTCGATCATCTCCTCTGGTCGCGCCAATATTTCAGATACGGAAGCCGCCATGCCACCAGACAATCCGCCGCAAGACAAACCAGACCAGCTTGATGACGCCACGCTGGAATTCGCTGCAAAGATGTTCGACCTCGCGCGCAACGGCGATGCAGAGAATCTGGAAGCTTTCCTGGACAAGGGCTTGCCGCCCAACCTGCGCGACCACAAGGGCGACAGCCTGCTGATGCTGGCGGCGTATCACGGCCACGACGCGGCAGTGAAGGTCTTGCTGCAACACAAGGCCGATCCCGGCCTGCGCAACAACAGCGGCCAGACGCCGATTGCCGGCGCTGCCTTCAAGGGCCATGTGGCGGTGGTGCAATGCCTGCTGGATAACGGCGCCGATGTCGAAGGCGCTTCGCCCGACGGCAAGACCGCGCTGATGATTGCGGCCATGTTCAACCGCAAGGAAATCGTGGAATTGCTGCTGGCCAACGGCGCCGACATCAACGCCCGCAGCGACAACGGCGCCACCGCGCTGGAAGCGGCGCGCGCGATGGGTGCACCGGATACCGTGGCCTTGCTGGTGGCGCGTCAGCCGACTTAAGCTTCTCAGTTACCCTCAGTTGCCGTCGGCGTAAGGCTGGACGTTGACGGCATTGCCGCCGGCGTCGAACTCTTCCGCCAGCGCCACCGATTGCACACCCAGCGTCAGCAGGGCGTCGCAGGTGTCGTCCAGCTCCACTTGCAGGTCGCGCGCGGCGTCCAGCGGCTTTTCCGCCGTGGCGACGACCGCGTCGCCGTCGCCATACAGATTCACCCGCAACACCACATCGCCGTCCGCGTGCACCGGCCCCATGACGGCACGCGTTTGCGGTCCCGCCACGCCGCTTTCCTGCAGGCCGTGGTCCAGCTCGGACATCATCTGCAACATGAAGTATTCGGCGATGCCGCGCTCCTTGCCGCCATGGAACAGATCCTGGTACAGGAAATGCACGTCGAATTCACGGCCATCCGTGACCAGGCAGCGCTGCACCAGCGGCACGACTTTTTCGCTCCAGGCCTGGAAGCGCTGGGCGCGCACGGCGAAGTAGGCGTCCATCGCTGCTTCGTCCTGGGGGATGGTGTAGAACGGATCGTCCACGGTCTTCAACGTGAAGCCGAGCAGGAAGCGCAACTCCACCGCCGTGTCGTCGGCGCCGAAACGGTTGGCCGGCCAGCTGCTCATGCTGCGGTTGATGGCGGGCGTTTCGCTGATTTTCTTGTCGGTCATGGCGGCGAAGGCGTCGCGCACCATGGCTTCGAGATGGCTGTAGGTGATCGCGTCGATCTCGTCCAGGTGGTAGGCGTAGCTGACCAGCACCACCTTGGCGTCGGCGCTTTCCAGCTGGGCTTCCTTGATACTGGCGGTCAGCTCGGTGAAGGCGTCGGTGTCGCGGAAGTTCTGCCCGGCGTCGAGGCCGCCGGTGGTGCGCACGAACATCGGGATGACGAAGGCGTTGACTTCATAGCTGCGCTCGTTGCGGGTGAAGAACACGATCTCGGCGGCTTCTTCCACCATCTCGCGCAGGTAGGGATAGGCTTCGGCTTCCTGGTCGCGCGCGCGTTCCAGCGCTTCGTAGAGCACGTCGTCCTGCTGCTGGCGCAGGCTCTTGCCGAGCATGCGGCGCAGGTCGCGCTGCTTGCCCGGCAAGTCGGGCGAGGCTTCGTCCTCGGTCGCGAGTTCGACAGCCAGGTTGGCGATCTTGTCGACCAACGCGTCGTCGAGTTCGTACTCGCCCGGATCGGCGCTTTGCACCGGCGCTTTGGAAGGAGTGGAGGCTTTGCCGGAGGCCGGACGCTTGCTTTTGGACATGATGGGGACGCAGAAAAACAGAAGAGGCGGACATTGTAACAATGTCCGCCTCTTTTCCCCTTGCTTATGCGTCGCCGGACTAGGCCGGTACAGCCTTCTTGCCCGAAGTGCGCGCCAGGAACACCAGCCCTGCCGCAATCACCGACGCCACCGCCAGCGCATACAAACCGCCCTGGATCGAACCGGTCTTTTGCTCCAGATAGCCGAAGGTGGCCGGCGCGAAGAAGCCGCCCAGGTTGCCCAGCGAATTGATCAGCGCGATCACGGCGGCGGCGATGCGCGCATCCAGATAGGCTTGCGGAATCGGCCAGAACAGCGAAGACGCCGCCTTGAAACCGATGCCGGCAAAGCAGATTGCCACGAATGCAAACACCGGACCGCCCGTGGTCGAGGCGAACATGCCGGCCGCGGCGATGATCAGCGTCGCCGCCACCCAGGCTTGCTGGTGCTTGAAGCGCGTCGCCAGGCTGGCGAAGATGTACATCGCGATGATGGAGATGATCCACGGAATCGAATTGAACAGGCCGACCTGGAAGTCGTTGAAGTGGCCCATCTTCTTGATGATGCTCGGCAGCCAGAAGGTGGCGCCGTAGATGGTCAGCTGGATCGCGAAATAGATGAAGCAGAACAGCAGGATCTGCGGATCCTTCAGCAAGCTCCACGACGACACGTGCACCGGCTTGCTGGCCTGGCGTTCGCGCTGCTCGTGCTGGATGATGGTAGCCAGGCTGTCGCGCTCGGCGTCGCTGAGCCAGGTGGCGTCTTTCGGCGTGGAGTCGAGGCGATACCAGACCACGAAGCACAAGGCCACCGAAGCCAAGCCTTCGATGATGAACATCCATTGCCAGCCGTGCAGGCCGCCGCCTTCGATCTGCAACAGCGCGCCGGAGATCGGTCCTGACAGGATGGAGGCAATCGCCGAGCCGCTCAGGAAAATCGCCATGGCCTTGCCGCGCTCGCTGTTGGGCAGCCACTGCGTGAAGTAATACACCACGCCCGGGAAGAAGCCGGCTTCGGCCACGCCCAGCAAAAAGCGCAGCACGTAGAACGAAGTCTCGTTGTGCACAAAGGCCATCGCCGTGGCGACCACGCCCCAGGTCAGCATGATGCGCGTGAGCCAGGCCTTGGCGCCGAATTTTTGCAGCAGCATGTTGGACGGCACTTCGAAGATGGCGTAGCCGATGAAGAACAAACCCGCGCCGAGCCCGAACGCCGCCGAGCCGATGCCGAGGTCGGTCGCCAGATGCGAACGCACGAAGCCGATGTTGACGCGGTCGATGTAGTTGGCGATGAACATGATCACGAACAGCGGCAGGATGCGCCACTTGACCTTGTCGATGGCGCTGGCCAGCGGCCCGCTTGCTACGCCGTCGGGATGTGCGGCATAGGCCGCGATGCTTTGCTCACTCACGTTGAATCTCCTTGATGTTGTTGGAACAGGCTGCCTGGGCAGCCTGCGCAATCTTTTTTCTTCTGCGTTCTTTTATGTCTTTGCGGCAGCTCTGCGGCTGCTCACGGTGCTTAACGTACTAAGCAGGGTTTCTTGTTATCGAATTTCCAGCCGGGGATCAGGTATTGCATCGCGATGGCGTCGTCGCGCGCGCCCAGGCCCTTGGACTTGTACAGCGCGTTGGCGGCCATGAGCTGCTCCATGTCGATCTCGACGCCCAGGCCCGGCGTCTTGGGCACGTCCACCATGCCGCCGACGATCCTGAGCGGATCGCGCGTGAGGCGCTGGCCGTCCTGCCAGATCCAGTGTGTGTCGATGGCGGTGATGTCGCCCGGCGCGGCGGCGGCCACCTGCGTGAACATCGCCAGCGAAATGTCGAAGTGATTGTTGGAATGCGAACCCCAGGTCAGGCCCCACTCGTTACACATCTGCGCCACCCGCACGGAACCCTGCATGGTCCAGAAATGCGGATCGGCCAACGGGATGTCGACCGACTGCAGCTGGATCGCGTGGCCCATCTCGCGCCAGTCGGTGGCGATCATGTTGGTGGCGGTCTGCAAGCCGGTGGCGCGGCGGAATTCGGCCATCACTTCGCGGCCGGAGTAGCCGTTCTCGGCGCCGCAGGGGTCTTCCGCATAGGCCAGCACGTCATGCTGGTCGCGGCACAAACGAATCGCATCTTTCAGCAGCCAGCCGCCGTTGGGGTCGAGCGTGATGCGCGCCTGTGGGAAACGCTCATGCAATGCGGTGACGGCTTCGATCTCGTCCTCGCCGCGCAGCACGCCGCCCTTGAGCTTGAAGTCGTTGAAGCCGTAACGTTGGTAGGCCGCTTCGGCCAGGCGCACGATGGCGTCGGCAGTCATGGCCTTTTCGTGGCGCAGGCGCTGCCAGTCATCGGCGGCGTCGGGCTCGCTGTGGTAATTCAGATCGGTGGCCTTGCGGTCGCCGACGTAGAACAGGTAGCCGAGCATTTCCACCTTGTCGCGCTGCTGGCCTTCGCCGAGCAGGGCCGCGACCGGCACGCCGAGGAATTTGCCGAGCAGGTCGAGCAGCGCCGACTCCACCGCCGTGACGGCGTGGATAGTGATGCGCAGATCGAAGGTCTGCAGGCCGCGGCCGCCGGAGTCGCGGTCGTTGAAGACCTGGCGCATGCGGTTGAGGATGGCGTGATAGGTGCCGATGGATTGGCCCACCACCAGTTCGCGCGCGTCTTCCAGCGTCTGGCGGATGCGCTCGCCGCCCGGCACTTCGCCCACGCCGGTGTTGCCGGCGCTGTCGGTCAGGATGACGATATTGCGCGTGAAATACGGACCGTGCGCGCCGCTCAGGTTGAGCAGCATGCCGTCGCGGCCGGCGACCGGGATGACTTGCATTTCGGTGACGACAGGCGCGCCGGCGGTGTGATGAACTGACATGGTGAGCTTCCCTGAGGTGATCCGGCTTGATCGGAGTCAGCCGGCGTTGGCAGATACATTCAGGAACTGGCGCTTCCGTTGGCACACCAATTGGTACCGCTACCAATTCCATTTGATGCTGATGGTAGCGGTACCGTTTTATGCTGTCAATCAGTTTACGAAGGCTTGATTTTCAGGAAATATTGCTGGAAGGAACTACAGATGCGCCGGAACGAGACCCGGTCAGACGCTCTCGCGCTCGATGATGGTGAAGCCGATGTCATGCACGCGCTCGGCCACTTGCAAGCCGTCGGCGCGATCGATGATGAACTGCGCCGCCACCTTGCCGATACCGGTGCCGTCGATGCGCACCGTGGTCAGTTGCGGATGCAGGTCGCGCGAAAAGCTCAGGTCGCCGAAGCCCATCACGGCCAATTGCCGCGGAATGGAAATGCCGCGCACCTGCGCTTCGATCATCACGCCCATGGCGAGGATGTCCGAGCTGCAGAACACGCCGTCGATGGCCGCGTCCTTGCCCAGCAGATCCGACAAGCCGATGCGGCCGCTGCCCAGGGTAGTCGGCGCCGGCACCATGCACAGCGGGATTTCGTTCACGCCGGCGGCGGCCATGCCCAGCCGCACCGCTTCGTCGGAAAATGCCTTGGCCCGGCGGCGGCTGCGTTCGTCCACGCCGGCAATCACGGCGACGCGGCGGCGGCCGGCGGCGTGCAGATGGCGCGCCACGGCGATGCCGATGTTTTCATGCGAGAAACCGACCAGCATGTCGATCGGCGTCGGCGTCAGGTCCCAGGTTTCCACCACCGGGATGCCGCTGGCCAGCAAACGCTTGCGCGACTCCGGCGAGCGCATGATGCCGGTCAGCACCACGCCGTCGGGACGACGGCCGATGATGGCTTCCAGCAAGGCGTCTTCGCGCGAGTTTTCATAACCGCTCTGGCCCAGCATCAGCTGATAGCCGGCAGCGGCCAGCGACTCAGTCAGCGACTGCACGGTTTCCAGAAATATCGGTCCGACGATGGTCGGCACCACGGCAGCCACCAGCCGGCTTTTCTTCGACGCCAGGCCGCCCGCCAGCAGGTTAGGCACATAGCCGGTGCGCTCGACCGCTTCGCGCACTTTTTTGAGCACGGTTTCGGATACCGCATCCGGCGTATTCAGCGCGCGCGAAGCCGTGATCGGCGCCACCCCGGCCAGCTTGGCGACATCGCGCAAGGTCAGCCCGGCGCCCTTGCGGCCCTTGCGCACAACAGGCTGCGGATCGGTCATGGAGGCGTCAGGTGCAGGTGCTGAAATAGCTGGATCGGCGGGAGTGGAAGGCTTCGTCATGGCGCGATTCTAGCATTGCCGAAATGGTACCGATACCACTGCGCGCGGCGCATGACGTTGCGTCGTCACCAGATTCGCGTAAGCTCCCGCTTGCACATTGATGAATTCACCAACCGGAAGCCCCTTTGCGATTTTCCCTGCTCTGCTCACTGCTGGCGCTGCTTTGGATCACCGGCGGCAAGGCCGGCGCACAAGCCGTTGATCTGCCTCAGTCCCAGCCCGACATCGACGTCGTCATGAACCGCGCCAAGGGCTATCCGCTCTTTGAAGTGACCGCGAAAATGACGGTCAACGCCGACGTCGCGCGCAGCTGGAAGGTGCTGACCGACTACAACCGGCTGGCCGAGTTCGTTCCCAACCTGTCGCGCTCGCAGGTCAGTTCCAGCGAAGGCAATGAACGCATCGTCACCCAGAACGGATTCGCCAGATTCCTGTTCATCCGGCAACCCATCGACCTGGTGCTGCACGTTGCCGAACAGCCGATGCAGGCTATCGATATCCGGCTGGTCAGCGGCAACATGCGCGAATACCAGGCGCGCTGGGAATTACAAACGCAGCAAGCGCAGCAGCCGCAACAACCGGGAGGCGACGGCCGCACCCGCATCTCCTACGCAGGCATCATCGCCCCCGATTTTTATGTGCCGACGCTTTTTGGTGCAGCGCTGATGAAGAGCGACCTGCGCAACATGCTCAACGCCGTGAAGGCTGAAATGGAAAAAGGACAGGACGCAGAAAAAGAAAAGCGGCCCTGAGGCCGCTGTCGCTATCGTGACGACTATCGTGATAAAGAAGCGATCGGCTCAGACTATGCCGAGTATCGAATACCCTCCTTCGCATACTGCGTCGTAGCAGCGTGTGCATTGCGCGCACAACAAGTGTGTGCGTTTGACATGATGGCGACGCAACACCAGTTGCAACGCCACACCCTCGCAATGCGGGCAGACTTCGCGCATGGCGCCGACAGGCGTCGGATCGGGCGCAAGGAACATGCCGTTCTCCAGCAGCACGCCATCCACCACGTCGCGCGGGTCAAGTTCCATCAGGGTAATGTCGAGACGTTCGCGACGGCGTTGCGGACGGGGTGAAATATCGATGCCGAGCGTCCCGGCATGTGCTCTTGCAGAGCGTTCTTCCAATACAGCAGATGTGGCAGGACTCATTACTGTGCTCCTTGGGTAGACAGTTAAGTACGCTGTTTTCGCTGGCTGTGACGACTAGCTGTTTTTCTAGTGGAATACCCAATCTAGTAAAGATAAGAGGCAAGCGCAAGGAGGGAATGAGAATAGTTTTTCGAGGCCGGCAATTATTGTCAAAGCGCCAAACAACTATCCGGAACGGCAGCGGCTCAGGCGCTCAGCATCCTCATCTGCCGTATGTTTTGTGTCTGGAAAGGAAGGCCTGATTCCTGTTGTCGAACGGACATGCTGCGCGTCGGCCCGGCAACTTTCGTTGCCAGGCGACTCTTACGGTTCAGCGCAACAATTCAGTGCGCGCTTCAATGCGCATTTCAATGCTCGATAGTCCGGTTCCAACGCGTATTCCACACCGCGCGGTTCTTGTTGACCTCGTCCCAGTCGACGTTGCGCGAGTTCTTCACGTAGTCGTTCAGACGCTTCTGTTCCGCCGCTGCCGCACCGGTGACCTGCACCTTGGTGTTGGTCGGATTGAAGCTGCCGTTTTCGAGCGCCTTGCCTTGCGCTTCCGGACTCAGCAGATATGCTGCCAGTTCTTGCGCCAGCTGCGGCTCGCTGTTGTTGGCGATCACGCATTGCGCCACCATCAGGACCACGCCGCCCTCTTTCGGATGCACGTATTCGACCGGGATGCCTTTGTTCTTCAGGATCGTGACTTGCGTCGGCGTGTAGGGGAACAGCGCCGCTTCGCCGGTTTGCGCCATTTCGGAAATCTTGGCCGAGCTGGCGATGTATTCGACGACGTTGGGGCCGACAGTCTTCGGCCAGGCGGTGAAGCCCGGTTCGACGTTGCTGTCGGTGCCGCCCTTCAACTTGTTGAAGGCGAGGAAGGCGTGCAGGCCGAAGGTCGATGACGACAGCGACTGGAACACCACCTTGCCCTTGAGCTTGGGATCGGCCATGTCCAGCCACGAGGTCGGCGGCGCCCAGCCCTTGTCGGCATAGACCTTGGTGTTGTACGCCAGGCCGGTCATGCTGATGGTGACGCCGGTGGCCATGTCGCCCTTGATATGCGCGATGGGCAGGATGCCGGCGAGGTTGGGATTGGGTTTCTGCTTCTCGCACAGGCCCATGCCGATGGCGCGGTACATGACGCCGTCGTCGAGGAACATCAGATGCATCTGCGGCTTGTCCTTGGTCGCTTGCGCCTTGGCCAGGATGTCGGCAGAACCGCCCGGCACTACCACTACCTTGACGTTATTTTTTTGCTCGAAGGGACCGAACACGAATTGCATGTAGGTCTTTTCCATGTTGCCGCCGTTCATGCCGATGTAGAGCGTCTTGGGATCGGCGGCGTACACGGCGTTGCTCATCGCCAGCAGCGAGATTGCGGCGAGGGTTGACGCCACGGCGGTAGTACAGGTGCGGCGGACGAAAGAAGATGAAAGCGAAATCATTGAATTTTCCTTTCTGGTTCGGAAGCGAAGTTGAAATCTGCAACGGGATGACTGTCTTGAAAACGCCGGATCGAAAAGGCATCAATGGGGATGTCGCTGCGGCCGTGCATGACCAGGTCGGCCAGCACTTCTCCCGCCGCCGGCCCGATCTGGAAACCGGCGCCGCAAAAGCCGAAGCCGTGGAACAGGCCATCCTGCGTGCTGCTCGGGCCGAGTATCGGCTGGCGGTCGGGCAGGTAGCCTTCGACGCCGCTCCAGGTGCGGATGATGTGCACGTGGCGCAAGGCCGGCAGCAATTCCACCGCCTGCGGCAACAATGCGAGGATGGCGTCATGCGATGAGCGGGCGCGGCGTTCGTCCTGCGCGTAGCCGCGGCCGCCGCCGAGCACCACGTTGCCGCGCCCGACCTGGCGGCAATAGATGGAACCGCCTTCCACGCCCAGACTCCACGGCAGGAAATGCGGGATCGGCTCGGTCACCGCCATGTTGGGATGGCCGCTGTACATCGGCACGGCTTCGCCGAAGGCTTCGGCCAGCTTGCCGGCCCAGGCGCCGGCGCAATTGACCAGCGCCGCGGCGCGCACCTGCAGCGACTGGCGGCCTTCGCCGGTATTTAGTTCGGCGCGCACGGAAAACGCCGTGCCGTCGTAGCCGGCTTCGCGCACTTCGCAATGTTCGATGATGTTCACGCCCGCGCGTTGCGCCGCCTGCGCGAAAGCCGGCGACACCAGGCGCGGATTGGCCTGACCGTCATCCGGGCAGAGCGAGCCGCCGACCACCGCGCCGCCCAGCCAGGGGCATTGCCGGCGCAGACGTTCGCCGCTGATGAGTTCGATGCCGAGTCCGAACGGTTTGCTGAGTTCGGCATAGGCTTCCAGCGCCTGCATGTCGGCCGCGCTGCGCGCCAGTTTGAAATGGCCGCTGCGCACGTATTCGCCGTCGATGCCGATGAGGTCGCTCAAGCCTTCCCAGATCTGATGCGCGCGCTGCGCCAGCGGCAGTTGCGACACCGGGCGGCCCTGGCGACGCACGCCGCCGTAGTTAATGCCGCTGGAGCGCGAGCCGCACAGGTCGCGTTCCAGCAGGACCACTTTGCGTCCTGCCTTGGCGAGTGCGAGCGCAGCGGAGGTGCCGACGATGCCGCCGCCGATGATGAGCACGTCAGCGGACAAACGTTTGGGACCGGCGTTGATGTCGGTGGTGGTGTACTGCTTCATTCGTCCTCTCCGGCCGCGAGTGCGACGTGGAAGACCGACGCCGTCTGTTGCGTGGAAGGCGATGCCGAGATCGACGCCGGTGCGGATTTCAACGCATGCATGCCGATCGGCACCGGCTTGACCGGCGCCTGTCCGCGCAGGCGGCCGACCTGCGCCAGCGGAATGCTGCATGCCTGCGCCAGGATCTCGCCCGCAGCGGTGCTGCACATGCGCCCCTGGCAGCGCCCCATGCCGGCGCGCGTGAGCGCCTTGAGGCGGTTCATTTCCTGCGCGTTGCCGTCGCGTGCCGCCTGGCGCAATTCACCGGCGCTGATGTGTTCGCAACGACAGACGATCAGTTGGTCCTCGGCCAGTTCGGCCCATTTTTGCGGGAAGGGGAAAGCGCGCTCCAGTCCTTTTCGAAAGGCGGCGATGCGCGCCAGCCGGCGTTCCAGCATCTCGGCGCGCGCGGTATCGATCTGCACGCCGCGATCATGCAACAGCGCCAGCGCAGCGCGTTCGCCGGCCAGTTCCGCTGCATCGGCGCCCATGATGCCGGCGCCGTCGCCTGCGAAGTAGACGCCGGGCACGCTGCTGCGGCCGGCTTTGTCGCGCTCGGGCAAATAGGCGCGCTGCACGGGGTCGAAACCGAAACGGCAGCCCAGCAGATCGGCCAGTTGTGTTTCGGAACGCAGCGCGTAACCGAAACCGAGTGCATCGCATTCGACGGTCTGTTCGGGACCGGCGGCGAAGTCGTCCGTCGTCATGCTCTCGCGCCGCCAGACGACGGCGCGCACCTGCTCTTCGCCTTCGACGCGCAGCAGGCGCGCATGCGTCTTCAGCGGAATGCGATGCGCCATCAGCCAGGCCATGTAATACATGCCCTTGATCAGCAGCGCCGGCTGGCCGAGCATATCGGGCAACGCGGCGATGCGGTCGGACAGGCTGCTGCTATCGAGCACGGCCGCCACTTCAGCGCCGGCTTTGGCGTATTGATAGGCCACCAGGTACAGCAGCGGCCCGGTGCCGGCCAGCACCACGCGGCGGCCGATGGCGCAACCCTGGAATTTGAGCGCGACCTGCGCGCCGCCCAGGGTGTAGACGCCCGGTGTGGTCCAGCCGGGCACCGGCAGCACGCGATCGGTGGCGCCGGTGGCGACGATGATGTCTTGCCAGGCGAGGCTGTCGGCGGCCAGCGTGCTGGTGTTCATGAGGTCGATCACCTCCGGCTGCGCATTCCATACCAGCGTGTGCGGGCGATAGTCGATCTGCTGCGCCAGCGCGGCGAAATCGCTATGGATGCTGTCGGCGCGGCCGGCTTCGAAGCCGTAGAGTTTTTTCTTGCTGCGATAAAAACCCGGCGGCGGCTGGCGATAGATCTGGCCGCCGGCGCGCGGCGCTTCGTCCAGCACGATGGGACGCAGGCCGTGCGCGACCAGGGTCTGCGCGGCGCGCACGCCGGCCGGACCGGCGCCGACGATGACGGGGCTGCGTTTGCTCATGGCTGCTCTCCCTGCTCTTCTGTCTCGGTCAGCAATTGCATGCCTTCGCGGATAAAGGTCGAGCAGGCGCGCAGCTTCTCGCCGCTCGCAGTCTGCACCCAGCAATCCTGGCACGCACCCATCATGCAAAAACCGGCGCGCGGTTTGCCGCTGAATTCGTTGCGGCGCAGGCGGCCGGAGGTCAGCAGAATTGCCGTGAGCACGGTATCGCCCTCCAGTGCGCTAGCCGGCTTGCCGTCGAGGACGAAAGCGACCGGCGTGCGCGCCTGTTCGGCAACGCGAAAAAATTGCGGACGAAGTGCAGCGCTGTTCATGAGCGCCCCACCAGCACGCGATCGAGTCCGTAGACGCGGTCCAGAATGATCATCGCGCCGGCCGTGATCGCCACCATCAGGGCCGACACCGCCGCCATCATCGGATCGATGGATTCGGTGGCGTACATGTACATGCGCACCGGCAGCGTGACGGTGGACGGCGACGTCACGAAGATCGACATGGTCACTTCGTCGAAGCTGTTGATGAAGGCCAGCAGCCAGCCGCCGGTGATGCCGGGCAAGATCATCGGCAAGGTGATGCGCAGGAACACCCGGGTCCTGCTCGCCCCCAGCGACGCTGCCGCCTGCTCGGCGCTGCGGTCGAAACCGATCAGCGCCGACATCACCAGCCGCATGGTGTAAGGCGTGACCACCAGCGCGTGCGCCAGGATCAGCCAGCCGAAGCTGCCGGCGCCGCCGACCACCGTGAACAGGCGCAGCAAGGCGACGCCGAGCACCAGATGCGGAATGATCAGCGGCGACAGGAACAAGCCCTGCAGCAGCCCGCTCCAGCGATTCGGATAGCGGATCAGCGCCATGCCGGCCGGCACCGCGATGACGGTGGCGATGGTCGCTGACGACAGTCCCAGCCACAGGCTGTTCCAGAACGAGCTGACGAAATCGGGATACTCGAACACCGCCTTGAACCAGCGCAGCGAGAATTCCGGGCCGTGGATGGTCAGAGTGTTTTCCGGGGTGAAGGCGATCACGCACACCACCAGGATAGGCGCCAGCATGAAGCTGATCACCAGCGCATTGAACAGCAATGCAATCGGTCCGTTCTTGTTCATGCGGTCACCCCAGTGCTTTCTTGTAGCGGCGTTCGATCATGCGGTTCCAGCCGAGCATGATGGCCAGGTTCGCCAGCAGCAGCAGCAAGGCGATGGCGGCGCCGAGCGGCCAGTTGAGTTCGTGCAGGTATTCGTCATAGATCAGCGTGGCCATCATCTTCAGGCGGCGTCCGCCCAGCAGGCCGGGGATCGCGAACGAGCTGGCCGACAGGCCGAACACGATCAGGCTGCCCGACAGCACGCCTGGCATGATCTGCGGCAGCACGATGCGGCGCAGCGCGGTGGTCGGCGAGGCATTGAGCGAGAGCGCGGCGTTGACCACGCCGGGGTCGATCTTTTGCAGCGAGGTCCAGACCGGGATCACCATGAAGGGCAGCATCACATGCACCAGCGCGACGACGATCGCGGTTTCGGTATAGAGCATCTTGAAGGGGCCGATGCCGAAGGCCGACAGCACGCCGTTGACCAGCCCTTCCGGCCCCAGCAGCATGCTCCAGCCGAAGGCGCGCACCACCACCGAAATCATCAGCGGCGCCAGCACCACCAGCAACATGATGGAGCGCCACGGCTTGCGCATGCGGTTGAGGATGTAGGCTTGCGGCGTGCCGACGGCGATGCAGATCAGCGTCACCAGGCCGGCGATCCAGAAGGTGCGCCAGAAGATTTCGTAGTAATAAGGATCGGTCAGCACCGCCCGGTAATGTTCCAGCGTGAAGGTGCCGGCCTTGGGACCGGTGTCGGCGTCGAAGGCGTTGAAGGACAACAGTACGGTCAGCAGCAGCGGCACCAGCAGCATCACGCTGCACAGCAGGATGGCCGGCGCCGACATGAGCCACGGCAGGCTGCGATTGCTCGCGGCTTTCTGCGGCGGCGGCATTGTGGATGCCGATGTCGCGGCAGGCGAAGATGTGGCGCTCATTACGCCGCCTCTGCCGCAGCACCGGATACGGCGGTGCGGCTGGCCGAGACCAGCCGCAGGTTGTGATCGTTCCAGTCGACGCCGACGTTCTGTCCCGGTTCCAGCATGTCGGCGCCGTCGTTGGCGATCAGCACGGTGAGTTCGCCCAGCGGCGTGACGATGCTGTACATCCACTGGCTGCCGAGGAAAAAGCGCTTGCTGACCTGGCCATCGCAACGGCCCCTGCCCGCGGCGACGCATTTGATTTTTTCCGGACGCAGGCCGAGCAGCACCTGTGCGCCGGGACGCAGGCCGCTGTCGACGGCTTCCAATGTCAGCGTCATGCCGCCGGCGTCGATGTCGGCGTGACCGCCGGCCTGGCGCAGCACGCTGCCGTCCAGCAGATTGGCCTTGCCGACGAAGGTGGAGATGAAACGGTTGGCCGGATGTTCGTACACGCTGAGCGGACGATCGACCTGCGTGACGTGGCCGGCTTCCATCACGACCACGCGATCGCTGATGGACATCGCCTCGCTCTGGTCATGCGTGACCATGATGGTGGTGGTGCCGACCTTGCGCTGGATGTCGCGCAGTTCAAACTGCATTTCTTCGCGCAGCTTGGCGTCGAGATTGGACAGGGGTTCGTCCAGCAACAGCACCGGCGGCTGGATCACCAGCGCGCGCGCCAGGGCGACGCGCTGGCGCTGGCCGCCGGACATTTCGCGCGGATAGCGTTTGCCGTGTTGTTCCAGATGAACCAGGGCCAGCGCCTGCGCGACTTTATCGCGGCGTTCGGCGGCGGGGATCTTGCGCATTTCCAGACCGAAGGCGACGTTTTGTTCCACCGTCATGTGCGGAAACAACGCATAGGTCTGGAACACGATGCCGAGGCCGCGCGTGCTGGGCTTGGCGTGCGTGATGTCGCGCCCGTCCAGTTCGATGCGGCCGCCGCTGACCGGTTCGAAGCCGGCGATCATCTGCAGGGTGGTGGTCTTGCCGCAACCGGAAGGGCCGAGCAGCGAAATGAATTCGCCCTTCTCCACGCTCAGGTTGAAAGACGATACCGCCTGGGTATCTCCATAAAACTTGCTGACATTGGTCAGTGTGAGGAACGACATGGCAAGTCCTTTCCGAAATGATCGACCTTGATGCTATCCGGCAGCGTAAGCGGGTATCCGAATTGCTTAGGTAACGCATGAGTTATTGCAAACGTCATGCAATTTCCTTGCCAATTCTGCTATCGTATTTCATCAAACAGGATATTTTTATTACTTATTCCGTTCAGTGAAATACATAGCTCGAGACGGCTGCAACCATTCCATTTATCGACATGAGCAACGAAACCACTCTCCCCGCCAACGGCGTGCAACGCACCTTTGCGGTTTTGCGCGCGCTTGCCGCTGCACCAGCACAAGGCACGCGCGTGACGCAAATCGCCAAGGACATCGGGCTGACGCAAGGCACCACGCATCGCCTGCTGCAATCGCTGGTCAACGAAGGCATGGTCGAACAGGATGAGCGCAGCAAGCTGTACCGGCTCGGCATGGACTTGTTCAGCCTGGCGGCGCGCGCCGGCAACGGCTGGGATATGCGTGCGCTGTGCCGGCCGGTGTTGCTGCGGCTGTGCGGCAGCCTGGGCGACACCATGTTTTTGCTGGTGCGCTCGCGTTTCGATGCGGTGTGCGTGGATCGCGTCGACGGCCCCTTTCCGATCCGCGCCTTCACCGGCGATATCGGGGGCCGCGTGGCGCTGGGCGTGGGACAAGGCGCGCTGGCGATCCTCGCCTTCCTGCCGGAGGCGGAACGCGATGAAGTGATCCGCTACAACTTGCCACGCATCCGCGAGTTCGGCGTATTTGATGAGGTCTATCTGCGCACCGAGATCGAACGCGTACGCCAGAACGGCTACGCCGCACGCAATGCCGGCCTGCTTGACGGCATGGCGGGGCTGGCGGTGCCGATCTTCGATTGCAGCGGCCAGATCGTGGCGGCGCTGAGCATCGGTACGCTGACTTCGCGCCTGAGCGATGACCGCCTACCGACCGTGGTGCAAATCCTCAAGCGCGAAGCCGACGCCCTGAGCAAGCGCATCAATCCTTTCGATCCGGCCTTGCGGCGGCCGATGCATGTGCCTGATGCGGCCAGAGACGCGGCCGGAGAGTCGGCATGAACCAGATACGCAATTCGCGCCGGCCGGTGCTGCTGGTCAAATCGGGCGGCGTCGAGGCCGTGGCGGAATGGCAGGAGAATTTCGGCGAGTTCGCGCCGGACATAGAAGTACGCTGGTGGAACGATCCCGGCATCGATCCGCACGCAGTGGAATATGTGCTGGTCTGGCAGCCGGAAGCCGGACGCATTGCCGGTTACCCGAACCTGAAAGCAGTCATCAGCAGCGCCGCCGGCGTCGATCACATCCTGGCCGACCCGCGCTTGCCGGCCGCCGTGCCCATCGTGCGCATGGTGACCGACGACACCGTGCAGCGCATGGCCGAGTTCACCGCGATGAGCAGCCTGATGCTGCTCAAGGATATGCCGCGCATGATCGCGCAACAGGCGCGGCGCGAATGGAAGGAATTCGCCACGCCGCGCACGGCGGTGGAGACACGCGTGGGCATCATGGGGCTGGGCGCACTGGGGCTGGCGTGCGCGCACATGCATGCGCAACTGGGCTTCATCACCGCAGGCTGGGCGCGTTCGCCGCGCACGGTCGAGCGGATCGAGTGCTATGCCGGTGCAGATGAACTCAGCGCCTTTCTGGCGCGCACCCACATCCTGATCTGCCTGCTGCCCGATACCGACGACACGCGCGACATCATCAACGCCGACCTGCTGCGGCAGCTGCCGCACGGTGCGACGATCATCAACGTCGGGCGCGGCACCCATGTGCAGACGGAAGACTTGCTGGCGGCGCTGGAATCGGGCCAGGTTTCGTCGGCCTTGCTGGATGTCTTTGCCGTCGAGCCGCTGCCGGCCGATTCGCCGCTGTGGAACCACCCGCGCATCATCGTCACGCCGCACGGCGCGGCGACGCCTTCGCGCCGCGAGCGGGCACGCCAGGCGGCGACCGTGATCCATGCCATCGAAAGCGGCATGCCCGCGCCGCATCTGTACGACCGCGCGCGCGGATATTGATTGCAGGATTAGGACTTGACGCTGCGCTTGACCAGCAGCGAGATGCTGAAACAGATCACGAAATAGACCGCGCCCGCGAAGAATAGCAATTCGATGATGCGGCCGTCGCGTTCGCCGATGCTGTAGGCGCGGCCGAAGAAATCCGCCAGCGCACTGACATAGACCAGCGAGGTGTCCTGGAACAGGATGATGCCTTGCGTCAGCAGCAGCGGCACCATGTTGCGGAACGCCTGCGGCAGGATGATCAGGCGCATGGTCTGGATGTAAGTCAGCCCCAGCGCAAACGACGCCGCCAGCTGGCCGCGCGCCACACTCTTGATGCCGGCGCGGATGATCTCGGAATAATAAGCCGCCTCGAACAGCGAAAACGCCACCAGCGCCGAGGTCATGCGCAAGTCGTTCGAGGCCGACAGCTTGAACACCTTCTGCAGCAACTGCGGCACGATCAGGAAAAACCACAGCAGCACCATCACCAGCGGTATCGAGCGGAACAGGTTGACATAGCCGGCGGCGAACCATTGCAAGGGCTTCGACGACGACAGCCGCATCATCGCCAGCAGCGTGCCCCAGACGATGCCGAAGGCGATCGCCGTCGCGGTGATCTGCAGGGAAATCAGCATCCCGTGTCCGAGCACCTGGACGGCGGCCGGGGTGATTGCGCTGAAGTCGAATTGGTAGCTCATGTGTCGCGTCTCCCTTGATCCTTATTTGCTGCCGACGAAACCGGGCAAGGCGACGCGCCCTTCCAGCCAGCGCATCAGGCTCATGACCGTGATGTTGATCAGCATGTAAGTCAGCGTCACCGCGATGAAGGCTTCATACGGCTGCGCGGTATAGTCGACCAGCTGGCGCCCTTGCGCAGCCAGTTCCAGCAGGCCGATGGTGGAGGCGACGGCGGAGTTCTTGAAGATGTTGAGGAACTCCGACGTCAGCGGCGGCAGGATGATGCGGAACGACATCGGCAACAGCACGTAACGGTAAGTCTGCCCCAGCGTGAAACCCATCGCCAGGCCGGCGTTCTTCTGTCCCGGCGGCAAGGCGCGGATGCCGGAACGCACCTGCTCGCACACACGCGCCGCGGTGAAGAATCCCAGGCACAGCATCGCCGTCGTGAACTGCTGCGCCAGTGGGCTCATGGACTTGATCGCCTCGCCCAGGCCGAACGGCAGGATCTCCGGTATGGCGAAATACCAGATGAAGATCTGCACCAGCAGCGGCACGTTGCGGAACAATTCCACATATGCCGCCGCGACGCCGCTGAGCCAGCGATTGGGCAAGGTGCGCAGGATGCCGAGCAGGGTGCCGAGCGTGAGCGCGATCAGCCACGCCGACACGCCCAGCGCCAGCGTGATCGACAGGCCCGACAGCAGCCAGTCGACATAGGTCTGGTTATCGGCGGCCTGGTGGAGGAAGACGCTCCAGTTCCAGCGGTAGTCCATGATGTTTTCTCGGCTTCTCGGAAGATCAGGTAATCAGGCCGGCGGCGGCTCGGGGAAAGGCAGCGAGGCCTGTCCCTCGGCGCGCATGCCGAACACATTGAGCGTCATCGCCACCAGTGCGTAATAACCGAGCAGGCCGATCAGGTTGACCACCACCTTGAGGCCGAACAATTCCACCGCGCGCGCATAGGTCGCATCGGTAACTCGCTTGCCGTGATACAGCTCGGTGGCGAAAGACCAGACCACGCGCTCGTCTTCCTGTTCAAACACCGGCGTCTGCCCGAGACGGATCTGCTCCGCCGCCGTCGCCGACAAACCCGCCTCGACCGCAATCGGCAGATGGATGTACCACTCCGCCTGCGACTGCCATTCGCGTGCCGTCGCCAGGATAGCCAGCTCGGACAAGCGCAGCGGCAGGCCGGTGTCGTAGCGGCAGTAAGCGCCCAGCTTCTGCGCCAGCTGGCCCAGCTCCGGGCTGTGGATCCAGCTCACGAACGGCCCGTTGAGATTGCCGCGCGGGCCGGACAGGATATCGTCGAGCAGCGCTTTCTGGTCAGGCGTGGCGTGGGCTGCGTCGAAGGCGGGCAGGCGTGATTGCGTCATGTGATTGCTCCAAATTTTTTGAAACCTGTTTACGATCTGTAGCGAGAGGCCATCAGCCGGTGGCGGACGGAGCGGAGGAACCGGAGTGTACTTTAGTACATGAGGATTCCGAGCACCGCCCGACGCCGGATCATGGCCTCGCAGTAAGATCGTAAGCAGGTTTAATCCATCGGTTTGTCGCTGGGATTCGCATAGAGCTTCTTCACGTCTTCCGGCATCGGGAAGTTGAAGCTGATGTTCTTCGGCGGAATCGGGAAGGTGAACCACTTGGCGTACATGCGGTTGATCTCGCCGCTCTTCATCAGGCCGCTCAGCGTGCCGTCGACCAGTTGCTTGAATTGCGGATCGTCCTTGCGCACCATGAAGCCGTAGGGTTCGGCGCCGAAGGGCGTGCCGGTCAGCAGCCAGTCGTTGGGCTTTTGCGCGGTAGTGCGCGCGCCGGCCAGCAGGATATCGTCCATCACATAGGCGGCCACGCGGCCCGATTGCAGGATCAGGAAGGCTTCGCCGTAATCCTTCGCGCTCTGGATCTGCATGTTCATCTTGCGGCGCTCATTGAGGGTGCGCAACAAACGTTCCGAGGTGGTGCCGGCATTCGTCACGACGGCCTTGTTGGCCAGGTCGGGGAAATCCTTGATGCCGCTGTCCTTGCGCGTGAGGATGCGGCTGCTGGCGACGAAGAAGGTGGTGTTGAAGGAGACTTGCTGCCAGCGATCCTTGAGGTTGCTGGTGACGCCGCATTCCAGATCGATGGTGCCGTTTTGCAGCAGCGGCGTGCGGTTTTGCGAGGTCACCGGGATCATGCGTACTTCCAGATTCGGCATGTTCAGCTTCGCCTTGACGCTGTCGATGACCTTGTTGCAGAGGTCTTGCGAGTAGCCAACGACCTTCTGGTTTTCATCGTAGTAGGAGAACGGAATCGAGCTGGTGCGATGGCCGATGGCAATGACGTTGCCTTCCTTGATCTTTTGCAGCGTCGGGCCGAGGCCGGCGTCGGCGGCGTTGGCGATATTGAATCCGGCCAATGCGGATAGCAGTGCAAGCAGTGGTAGGGTGAATCGTTTCATGTCGTTTCCTCTCCTGATGTATGAGTTGGTGCTGCGTAGGGGTCGAGTCAAGCCAGTGCGGCGTCGATTGCCGGCGCGAGCCGTTCGACGATGCGATCGATGTCGGTGGCGGTGCAGATAAAAGGCGGCGCGATCAGGATGTGATCGCCCTGGCGGCCGTCGACCGTGCCGCCCATCGGATAGACCAGCAGGCCGCGCGCCATGGCTTCGCTCTTGACGCGGCTATGCGTACGCTTGGCCGGATCGAGCGGCTGCTTGCTGTCGCGGTCGGCCACCAGTTCGACGCCGACGAACAGGCCGCGGCCGCGGACGTCGCCGACGTTCGGATGATTGGCGAAGGCGCTGCGCAGCGCGGCGCGCAATTGCTCGCCGCGCGCCTGCACATTCGGCAGCAACTGGTCTTCCCGGATCGTCTTTTGCACCGCGAGCGCGGCGGCGCAGGCGGTGGCATGGCCGATGTAGGTGTGGCCGTGCTGGAAGAAACCGCTGCCGCCGACCACGGCGTTGTAGATGCGATCGCTGGAAATCATCGCGCCGATGGGCTGATAGCCGGCGCCGAGACCCTTGGCGATGACCAGGATGTCGGGCGCGACGCCGTCTTCTTCGCAGGCGTACAGATAACCGGTGCGGCCCATGCCGGACATGACTTCATCGAGAATCAGCAGCACGCCGTATTTGTCGCAGACGGCGCGGATTTTCTTGAAGTAATCGCCGACCGGCGGCACTGCGCCGGCGGTGGCGCCGACCACGGTTTCTGCAACGAAGGCCGCGACCTGATCGGCGCCGAGTTCGAGGATTTTCGCTTCCAGTTCGTCGGCCAGGCGTTGCACGTAGTGCGCATCCGATTCGCCACTCAGCTGATCGCGATAGGCATAGCAAGGCGCGACGTGATGCGACGGCACCAGTAGCGGCAGGAACATCTCACGACGCCAGGCATTGCCGCCGATGGCCAGCGCGCCGAGCGTGTTGCCGTGATAGCTCTGGCGGCGTGCGATGAAATGACGCCGGCTCTTTTGCCCGGTTTCCACGTGGTATTGGCGCGCCAGTTTGAGCGCAGCTTCGATGGCTTCCGAACCGCCCGACAGGAAGTAGACGTGATTGAGATCGCCGGGTGCCGACGCGCTGAGGTTGTCGGCCAGCTCTTCGACGACTTCGGTGGTGAAGAACGAAGTGTGCGCGTAGGCCAGTTCATTGATCTGCTTGCGGATCGCTTCGATCACGCGCGGATGACCGTGGCCGAGGCAGGATACGGCGGCGCCGCCGCAGGCGTCGATGTAGCGCTTGCCGTTGCTGTCGATGAGCTCCATGCCGATGCCGGCTTTGGCGACGGGCAAGGTTTGTTTGGGATAGCGATGAAAAACATGTGTCATGAAGCTGGCCTCAGGCAAAAATTCGATGTACTGGAATTCAGGTTGGGCCAACTATAAATTGGAAAAAATACTTTTGCAACGTTTGTTGCATAAATATTTTACAATGCATTTTTTGGTGCATTGCGACAGATGCACGCACCAAATCGGACGGGCCGCAATGTTTCCTTTTGACATACCGAAATGCGATGCGCTCGCCGGCTGAAAGCGGCGCCCTCCTTCGCTATCATCCCGGTGCACGCCGGGATCCAGCGGCTTGACGAAGCACAGGAAGGGCGACGAACGCCACTGGGTCCCGGCGTGCGCCGGGACGACAGCAAGAAGGAAATGGGGAAGGTCCAGCGGTGCAACAGTTGTTGCAGAACTGCTCAGCCGGAGAAGATTACTTGCTGCCGGCCTTCACATAGGCGCCGCTCTGGTACAACTCGGCTTCGGCATCTTCCAGCCGTTTGACCGCCTTGTCGTCGTCGAGCGAGATCACCAGCTCGATCAGGCTTTCAGCAACGGCGACGGCGGCCGCCATGGAAGGAAAAAACGAGGGACTCTCATGCGAAAACAGGATGGTGTGATCGGCCTGCAAGGCCACCGGCGCGACGGCGCTATCGGTCAATGCGATCAGTTTGCTGCCGGCGCGCTTGGCGGCTTCAGCGACCTGCACGGCTTCGATCGAATAAGGCGCAAAACTGATCACGATGGTCGCGTCCTGCGCCGCAACGGCGCGCAATTCCATCGCCAGCGAGCCGGCGGTGCCCTTGATCAGGGTCACGCTCGGGCGGAACAGTCGGTACAGGTACTCCAGCATGAAGGCCACCGAATACGCAGCGCGGAATCCCGCGATGTGGACGTGCCGCGCCCTGGTCAGCGTCTTGGCGGCGCGCAGCAATTCGTCGGCGTTCTTCGGTTCGGAAGCATCGAGGTTGGCGCGTTGAGCCTGGAAGATTTCCGCGATCAGGATGTCGCTGTTGTTGCGCTTGACCAGGCTCTGCGCCTTGTAGGCGTAGGCCTTGGGCGTGACGGCCAGGCGTTCGACAAACAGCGCGCGCAGCTCGCCCCAGCCGGGAAAGCCGAGGTATTGCGACAGCCGTACCAGCGTCGACGGCTGCACGCCGGCGCGCGTGGCGACGGCGCGCATGGTCGACACCGCGACTTCGCCGGGGTTGTCGAGCAGGAAAGCGGCGCCGGCCTGGAACTGCGGACGCATGTCGGCGTAGTTGGCGCGGATCAGGGCGTCGAGTTCGGTGAAAGTCGCGGGGGTGTCGGCGTTGCCGACTAAAGAATCCGTCATGGTGAAGGCGTCGCCGGAGGCCGGCAAATTGAGTGACGCTGCATTGTTTCACAAATTGCGGGAAAGCAGGAATCTGCAACATTAGTTCCAGGAACAGCTTTCCGGATTGCGCCTTGCCGGCAGAGGAAGATGACAATTGAAATAAGAATTGTTATCATCTGTGAATTCTTCGCCCTTATCCGGCAATACAAACCCTTGCCCATCGTCGGTCCCGCTCCACGGATCGCAAGCAGGCGGCGCCCCTCCGCCCGACTGCCCTACCCGCTACTGAACAATGAACCTGAATCCCGCACTACGTTACCGCTTTGCCGTCGCTTCGCGCGCCGTGGCCGCCATCGCCGGCGGCTATGCGCTGGCCGCGACCGCCGCCGCCCTGCTTGCCGTTGCGCTGCCCATGGCGCCCGCCGAAGCGGTGATCGCTGCCACGCTGACGTCGTTCATCGTGTTTTGCTGCGCGGTGCTGTGGGTGTTCGCCGCGCGCACGGCGTGGCGCGCCTGGGCCGGCATCGTGTTGCCGGGCGCGCTGCTCGGCCTTGCGCTGTTGATGATGACGCCGCGGAGCATGGCATGAGAGAAGGTTTTCGCCAATCGATGGCATGGCTGCATACCTGGGCCGGGCTGCTGGTGTGCTGGGTGCTGTTCCTGGTGTTCTGCGGCGGTACGGCGTCTTATTTCCGCGAAGAGATCACGCTGTGGATGAAACCCGAGCTGCATGCTTCGCACAGCGCGGCTGTGACCAACGACCAGGCTGCGCAAACGGCATTGAGCGCGTTGCAACGCAAGGCGCCCGACGCTGCGCGCTGGTTCATCACGCTGCCGGTGGAGCGCAGCACGGCCTTGCGCATCGGCTGGATCAACCCGCCGGCCAAGGACGCGCCGCCGAAAACGCGCGGCAAGTTCACCAGCGAAGTCATCGATCCCCTGACCGGTGAAAAAATGCCGGACGTGCGCGAAACGCGCGGCGGCGAATTCCTCTATCGCCTGCACTTCGACCTGCATTACATGCCGCCGCTGTGGGCGCGCTGGATCGTCGGCTTTTGCGCGATGTTCATGCTGGTGGCGATCGTCAGCGGCGTCATCACGCACAAGCGCATCTTCAAGGATTTCTTCACCTTCCGTCCGAAGAAAGGCCAGCGCTCCTGGCTAGACGCGCATAACGCCACCGCCGTGCTGGCCCTGCCCTACCACCTGATGATCACCTATACCGGGCTGGTGACGTTGATGTTCCTGTACATGCCGTGGGGCATACAGACCGCCTACAAGGGCGACCAGGACAGCTTCTTTGCCGAAGTTTTCCCGAGCGCCAAGAACGGCAAGCCGGCCGGCAAAGCGGCGCCGCTGACGCCGCTGCAACCGTTGCTGGCGCAAGCCGAACAGCATTGGAACGGCATCCCTGCGGTCGGCATCACGATCAACCATCCGGGCGACGCCAACGCCACCATCCAGATCCGCCGCCGCGAGGAAAAAGGCTTGAACTACATCCAGCCGTCGATGCAGTTCAACGGCGTCACCGGCGCGCTCATGAGCAGCGACGGTGAAAATGTGGGCGGCGCCAACGCCACGCGCGGCGTGCTCTATGGCCTGCACATCGGCCACTTCGCCAACCCGCTGCTGCGCGCGCTGTTCTTCTTGTGCGGTCTGTCTGGCTGCGCCATGGTGGCGACCGGCGCACTGCTGTGGGCGGTAAAGACGCGCCAGGGCTACGCCAAGAAGCTGGCACAAGGCGGCAAGATCGGCTTCGGCCTGCGCCTGGTGGAAGCGCTCAACATCGGCGCCATTGCCGGTCTGCCGATTGCGTTTGCAGCCTACTTCTGGGCCAACCGCCTGTTGCCGGTAGCGATGGAAAAACGTCCCGACGCCGAGATGAATTTGTTCTTCCTCGCCTGGGGCGTCGCCGCCGTGCTGGCGCAGATCCGTCCCGACCGCCGCATGTGGCAATGGCAGTTGTGGACCGGCGCCCTGCTCTTCATGGGCATCCCGGTGCTGAATGTTTTCACCACCTCGTCGCATCTGGGCGTGACGCTGTTCATGGCGCAAGGTCCATGGCCGGTGGCCGGTTTCGACCTCACCGTGCTGGCGCTGGGCATCGGTCTGGCGTTTGCAGCATGGCATCTGGGACGCAAGAAAAAAGCGGAAAAGAAGATTGGCAAAACGCAGTTGCGCGATGACGCCAACAACGATGCCGACCGCGCCGGATTGCAGGAGGCGGCATGACGAATTTGATTCCCCTGCCCTTCCTGGCGACGCTAGCGCTGGCCTATAGCGCCTGGGTGGCGCTGAGTCTGGCGATGGATCGCCACTACGCCGACATCCACGGCCGCGGCGCCGAACCGGACGCGCTGCTGCGCAAGCGCGGCCGCTGGCTCGGCACGCTGGCATTGACGGCCGCGTTCGCCGTCTGCGTGCGGGAAAGCGGCTGGGGCATCGGCCCGGTGACCTGGCTAGGCGCCATGACCGCCGCCGCCCTGCTGCTGGTGCTGCAGCTTTGCTATGCGCCGCGCTCGGTGCTGCGTACGGGGAAGCTAGCGGTGTGGCTGGCCGGCCTGCTTACCCTCGCGGCATTAGTAGCCTGACTTTAACGGTTGAGGCGAGTCTCCCAGTTCGAACTATCAGGTAATTCTTGATAGTTCGAACTTCTGCCAAAACGTATGCATCGAGCGACAATTTCAACGCCCGCAACTGGCATTTTGGGCAAGTGTGCGCAATAATGCACCAATAGTGTGATTTTTGTCGCACCATTGATACCTACCGGGAGATTGCCTCATGGGAACCGTGCGCAAAACCATTACGTTGACGGACAAGCAGGATAGCTGGATCAAGGCACAGATTGACGCTGGCCACTATACAAACGACAGCGAATACATCCGTGATCTGATACGACGTGAACAGGAACGCAGTGTCGAGCTTGAGGCTATCCGGGCCGCGCTGATCGAAGGCGAATCCAGTGGGGAACCCCGCCCATTCGACGTCGGCGCATTCAAGCAGAGAATGTCAGCCAAGCATGGCTGAATACCGCCTTGCGCCTGCCGCCGAGCGTGACCTGGAGGCGATATGGACTTATACCCGCATGAAGTGGGGCGCCGAGCAAGCGAATCGTTATACGGACATCATGACGACGGCCTTTGATGAGTTGGTACAGGCGCCTCAGGCAGCGCCGGCATGTGACCATATTCGCCCCGGTTATCGTCGCCGAAGCGTGGGGCGGCACATGATCTATTTTCGTGTCACGACCTATGGGATTGCAATCGTTCGGATACTGCACGATCTGATGGATGTCTCCCGACATCTTTGATTGCAGCGGCAGGATCCGGCACTGCGCCCGCTATGCAGCCGGAACCTGCATCGATGTCTCCCGCCGCCCCAGCCACAACACCTGCAGCGTCGCTCCCGCCAGAAACAACACCACCAGCCCGCCGGTCAGCATCTTCAGCAGCGGATCTTCGGCGTTCGCAAAAAGCGGCGCGCCGACCGGCAGGCGTGTGCCCGTCTCGGTCAATGCCGGGATGAAGTGAAACAATACCGTAGCCGAATACGCCACCATTTCCACATAGGCGCTGCGGCGGCCGAACCAGGTGGTCTTGATGGCGGCCTGCGCGATTCCCAAAGTAATCAGCGTGATGATGGCAAGCACATGCGGCTTGCCGAAACCGCCGTGCTGGAAGATGCCCAGCGAGGTCAGGCAAGTCAGTACGGTGGCATGCACATACAGTCGTCCTGCCCCGGTGGCGTAACGGATGCGGTATTCGCGTGCGAGGATGATCAGGGCGGTGACGACGGCCACCAGAGCGATGGCCGTGTGGATGATGCCGAGCGAGGTTAATCCGAGCATGTCTTTCTCCTTCTTGTGATGTGGCTGACAACAACGATGATTGCTGGCTACAAATCAGGACGTACAAAGACAATGCTCGCAAAGCGACGTACACAGCGGTTCAGAATGAACGCATGACCCTCACGGTGACATACGGCAGGCGTTCGGTAGCGGCGGAAGCACGCGCGCTGTGCAGGCGATGCAAGGTAATCTGGTTGACTTCCGCATGGCTGCCGTCGATGTGTTCCGTTATCAGTCTGACAGCTTCATCTCCGGCGCGGGCGTCGATTTGCGCAAGAATAGCAGCATGCTCGTCGTAAGTCGATCCGACGCAATCGCCGTAGACGAAATCCAGCCGCCGCACGATGCGGATGCGGTCGGTGAGGCGGTCGAAGGCGCTGGCCATTTCCTGGTTGCCGGTGGCGCGCACCAGCGTCTGGTGAAAGCATTCGTCGAGCGCCGCCACGGCACGGCCGTCGCTGAGACGCTGTTCCGGCGGCACGCACCAATCGGCTTTCAGCGCGTCGATCTGCGCCATGTCGATGCTGCGTTTTCCGGCCTCCGGCGGCGCGCACAAACGTGTGACGGCATGCACTTCGATCAGCTGGCGCAGCTCGTACAAGTCGGCGAAGCGTTTGAAATCCATCGGCACCACTTCCCAGCCGCCGCGCACATAGCCCTGCATCAGGCCGTCGCTCTGCAGCCGTTGCAAGGCTTCGCGCACCGGCGTGCGCGAGACTTTGAAGTAAGCGGCGACTTCGGTCTCGGTGACCTGGTCGCCGGGCAACAGGCGCATTTCAAAAATGTCTTCACGCAGACGCGCGTAGACATACTCCGGCAAGGAGGCCTTGACCGGCTCTTCGGCAACGCTGTCGCTCTGGTTCAGCGACGGATCGGGTGAGGCATGCATGGGCGCGTGGCCTTATCAATAGGAGTGGGTCTACCAGGCCGCGACGCAGCCGTCGGTGCGCGGCTCGGTGCCGCCGCACAGCACGCCGTTGGCGTCGCGCCAGATGATCTGGCCGCGGCCGAAGCCGAGCTGGTTGCCGGACCAGCTGACCTGATGGCCCAGGCCGGCCGGGCCGAGGCCGCGGAACAGATGTTCTGCCGTGGTGTGCTCGATGCTGACCTTGTTGCCGCTTTCCCATTCCCAGCGCGGCGCGTCGAGCGAGGCTTGCGGGTTGAGGCCGAAGTCGACCGTGTTCATCACCATCTGCACGTGGCCTTGCGGCTGCATGAAGCCGCCCATCACGCCGAACGGACCGATCGCCTGGTTGTCCTTGGTGAGGAAGCCCGGGATGATGGTGTGATACGGACGCTTGCCCGGCGCCAGGCAATTCGGATGTGCAGCGTCGAGCGTGAAATTGTTGCCGCGGTTGTGCAGCGAAATACCGGTGCCCGGCACCACCAGGCCCGAACCGAAGCCCATGTAATTGCTCTGGATGAAGGACACCATATTGCCTTCATTGTCGGCGGTGGACAGATACACGGTGCCGCCGCGCGGCGGATCGCCGGCCACCGGCAGCGTGGCGTGCGTGCCGATCAGCTTGCGGCGCTCGTCGGCGTAGGCGTCCGACAGCAAATCCTTGACCGAGACGCGCATGTGGTCGATGTCGGCGATGTGCGCCAGGCCGTCGGCGTAGGCCAGCTTGATCGCTTCGATCTGGCGGTGATAGGTTTGCAGCGTATCGCGCTCGCTGAAGTCGAAGCCCTTCAACATGTTCAGCGCCAGCAGGGCGACCAGGCCGTGGCCGTTCGGCGGGATTTCCCAGACGTCGTAGCCGCGGTAGTTGGACGAAATCGGGTCGACCCATTGCGGACGATAGTTGGCCAGATCCGCCACGTCCATATAGCCGCCCGCAGCGCGGATAAAGGCTGCGGTCTTCTCTGCCAGCGCACCCTGATAGAAGCTGCGCGCGTTGTCGTCGGCGATCGATTGCAGCGTGTTGGCGTGACCTTGCGAACGCCACATTTCACCGGCCTGCGGTGCGCGGCCGGAGCCATCAAGTGCACCGAACGTGTCGAACCACGATTTGAAATGATCGTCCTTGAACTCGCGCGTGAAGGTCTTGTAAGCCTGTTGCCAGGCGAAGGCCACCACCGGCGAGATCGGGAAACCGTCCTGCGCCAGGCTGATGGCGCCGGCCATCGAACGCGTCAGCGGCATGCGGCCGAAGCGCTCGGCCATGGTCACCCAGGCCGACGGCGTGCCGGGCACGGTGACGGGCAGGGCGCCGTATTTCGGCACTTCCTTGTGACCGGCGGCGGTCAGCGCATCGAGTGACATCGCCATCGGCGCCGGACCGCTGGCGTTCAATCCGTGCAGTTGTCCCTTGTGCCAGATCAGCGCGAAGGCGTCGCCGCCGATGCCGTTGGCGGTTGGCTCGACCACGGTCAATGCCGCGGCAGCGGCGATGGCCGCATCGATGGCGTTGCCGCCCGCCTGCAGCACTTGCAGACCGGCTTGCGCGGCCAGCGGCTGCGAGGTCGCGACCATGCCGCGGTTGGCGAAGACTGCGCTGCGGCGCGAGGCGTAGGGATAGTGATTGGCGTTGAAGGTTGGCATGAGGTGCTTTCGTATTTTCTGGTCTTAACGAAGGATGAATTCGAAGGATGAATTTAACAAATGAGTTAGCGGTACAGATGACAGGCAACGTATTCGCCCGGCGCGGTTTCGACGCGAGGCGGTGTTTCGGTTTTGCAGACATCCATGCAGGACGCGCAGCGCGGATGGAAATGGCAGCCGGCCGGCGGCGACGCCGGATTGGGAATGCCGCCCTTGAGCACGATGCGCTCGCGCACCTGATCCGGATGCTCGCGCGGGATCGCCGACAACAGCGCCTGCGTGTAAGGATGTTTGGGCGCGCTGTAGACGCTCTCGCAGCTGCCGTACTCGACCATGCGGCCGAGGTACATCACGCCGATGCTGTCGCTGACGTGGCGGATCACGGCGAGGTCGTGTGAGACGAACAGATAGGTGAGGGCGAATTCCTTTTGCAGCTCTTGCAACAGGTTCAGGATCTGCGCCTGGATCGACACGTCCAGCGCCGACACGGCTTCATCGGCGACCACCAGTTTCGGCCGTGTGATGATGGCGCGGGCGATGCCGACGCGCTGGCGCTGGCCGCCGGAGAACTCATGCGGATGGCGGCCGGCATAGGCCTGGCTCAAACCCACGACATCGAGGATCTCGGCGACCTTGCGCTTGCGCGTGGCGCGGTCGAACAGACCGTGCACGATCAGCGGTTCTTCCAGTACTTCGCCGATGGTCATGCGCGGATTGAGCGAGGCGAACGGATCCTGGAACACCATCTGCATGTTGCGGCGCATGCTGCGCAGGGCAGTGGAAGACATGGTGGAAATTTCTTCGCCCATGAAGTTGACGCTACCGGCAGTCGGTTCGATCAGGCGCAGCACGCTGCGGCCGGTGGTCGACTTGCCGCAGCCGGATTCGCCGACCAGGCCGAGCGTCTTGCCTTCGTCGATGGAGAACGAGACATCGTCCACCGCCTTGACCGGCGCCGCGCCGCGCTTGCCGGAAGCGAAATGTTTTTTCAGTCCGGAGACCTGGAGCAGGGGAGCAGTCATCTCAGCCTCTTCAATTCGGATACCAGCAACGCGCCAGATGGCCGTCGCTGACTTTGTCGAGCGTCGGCGCATCGGTGATGCAACGCTCCTGCGCCTTCGGACAACGCGCCGCAAAGCGGCAGCCGAATTCCACCGAACCCGGCAAGGGCACCGAACCGGGAATCGCTTCCAGCGGCTCGCCGGGGGTGGCGTCGAGGGCAGGGCGGGCGCGCATCAGCGCTTGCGTGTAAGGATGGGCGGGCGCGTCGAACAGGTCGCGCACGCTGCTTTGCTCGACCACCTGGCCGGCATACATAACGACCACGCGGTCGCACATTTCCGCCACCACGCCGAGGTCGTGCGTGATCATCAGGATCGCCGTGCCGTGCTCGCGCTTGAGTTCACGCATCAGGTCGAGAATCTGCGCCTGTATCGTGACGTCGAGCGCGGTGGTCGGTTCGTCGCAGATCAGCAGGCCGGGATTGCACAGCAGCGCCATGGCGATCATCACGCGCTGGCGCATGCCGCCCGACAGGCTGTGCGGATAGTCGTTGACCAGCTGCTCGGCGCGCGGCAAACCCACGCGCTGCAGCATGGCGATGACTTGCGCGTCGATCTGCTTGCGGTTGAGATCGCTATGCACGCGCAGCATCTCGCGCAGCTGGTCGCCGATGCGGTGCAGAGGATTCAGCGAGGTCATCGGCTCCTGGAAGATCATCGCGATCTCCTTGCCGCGCATGGCGCGCAGGGTGGCGTCGTCGGCTTCCAGCAGATTGCTGTCGGCAATGCCGTCGTTGTACTTGATGACGCCGCTCAGCTGCGCCTTGCTGGCCATCGGGAACAACCGCAGGATGGACAGCGCGGTGACGCTCTTGCCGCAGCCGGATTCGCCGAGCAGGCCGACGGTTTCGTTGGCGCCGACCGAGAACGAGACGCCGTCGACCGGCGCGACGCGCTTGCCGTTGCGGACGAATTCGACTTTGAGATTATTGACTTCCAACATGGCCGGTTCTCTTTAACGATATAACTTGGGATCGAACACTTCGCGGATGCCGTCGCCGAGCAAATTGAAACCCAGCACCACCGCAAAGATCGCCACGCCGGGCCACAGGGCCAGCGTCGGGTTGGTGTTCAGATAGCCTTGCGCGATGTGCAGCATCGAGCCCCAGCTCGGGTCTTCCGGCTTGGCGCCGAGGCCGAGGTAGGACAAACCCGCTTCGGCGATGATCGCCGAACCCATCGCAAAGGTCGCCTGGATCACCAGCGGCGCCATCGCGTTCGGCAGCACGTAACGCCACATGATGCGCAAATGCCCGGCGCCGACCGAGCGCGCCGCCATGACGTAATCGAGATTGCGGATGCTCAGCGCCTGCCCGCGCGCCAGACGGATGAAGGCCGGCGCAAAGCCGATGCCGACCGCCACCATGGCGTTGTAGAAACCGCCGCCCAATGCCGCTGCCAGCGCCAGCGCGAGGATCAGCGAAGGAAAGGCTTGCAGCGCGTCGACGATGCGCATCACCACCCACTCATCCCAGAAGCCGCGGAAGTAGCCGCTGGCAATGCCGATCGGCACGCCGATGCAGAACGCCAGGCCGACCGCGATCAGCGCCGCCTGCAGCGAGATGCGCGCGCCGTACAGCATGCGTGAAAAGATATCGCGGCCGAGATCGTCGGTGCCCATCCAGTGCATCGCATCCGGGCCCGACAACAAGTTGCCGTAGTCCTGGTCGAAGATCGGGTCGTTGGTGGCCAGCAGCGGCGCGAAGATCGCCACCAGCACCAGCAACAGGATGATGGCCGCGCCGACCACGGCCAGGCGATTGCCGGCAAAGCGGCGCAGGCCGGTGAAACGTTGCTGGCGCGGCAAAGCTTCTGCGCCGGCCGGGTTTTTCTTGATGATGACTTGATCCATGTCTGTCCTCATTTCGCAATGCGCGGATCGATGATGCTGTACAGCACATCCACCACCAGGTTGACGATCACCACCATCAGCGCCGCGGCCAGCACGCCGCCTTGCACCATGATGTAGTCGCGCTGGAAGATGGCGTCCACGATCATCTTGCCCATGCCGGGAATGCCGAAAATGCTCTCGGTAATCACCAGCCCGCCGAGCAGGCCGGACACCATCAGGCCGCTGGCCGTCACCACCGGAATCAGCGCATTGCGCAGCGCGTGGCCGATCACCACTTGCCAGTCGCGCAGGCCTTTGGAGAACGCGGTGCGGATGTAATCTTCATTGAGCACTTCGAGCAGGCTGCTGCGCACCATGCGCATCAGGATCGCCGATTCGCGCAGACCGGTGGCCAGCACCGGCATGCACATCGCCGCCAGGTTGCCGCGCCAGTCTTCGGTGAACGGTACATAGCCCGAGGCCGGCAGCCAGCCGAGTTTGACCGCGAACAGGATGATGAACATCATGCCCAGCCAGAAGTGCGGCACCGACATGCCGAACAGCGCCACCAGCGTGCTGAAATAATTGGCAATGCCGCGCGGACGCACCGCCGCCATGATGCCGGCCGGCACCGCGATCAGGATGCCGACGGCGAAGCTGCCGAGCGCCAGTTCGATGGTCACCGGCAGGCGCTGCATCAGCACGTCGATGACCGGCGTGCGGTCGATGAAGGAACGGCCGAGATCGCCGTGCAGCACGCCGGCCAGCCAGCGCCCGTATTGCAGGTAAAGCGGATCGTCGAGACCGAGTTGTGCGCGCAATGCCAGCGCGGCTTCGGGCGTGGCTTCCTGGCCGAGGATGGCAGTCACCGGATCGCCCGGCAGGATCGCCAGCAGGGAAAAGATCACCATGCTGACCAGCAGCAGGGTGGGGATGACCAGCAGGATGCGTTTAAGTAATGGAGACATGGGCAGCAGCGCCGTGACAAATGGGGACCTTCATTGCAAGCACATCACCGCCGTCGTCCTGGCCAAAATCAGGACGACGGCGAATGAGACATGCCTTATTTCGCCAGCGTCGCCGTGCGGATCACGCCGTCCGGCACATACCGGAAGCCCTTGACCGCCTTGGAGATGCCGAACAGCACGTTGTCGTGGTTCAGATAAATGTAAGGCACGTCTTTCACCAGAATCTGCATGGCCTGGTCGTAGACGGCCTTGCGCTTGGCCTCGTTGCCTTCCAGGCGCGCTTGCTGCAGCAGGTCGTCGACTTCCTTGGTGCCGTACTTGGAGTAGTTCAGCGAACCGTTGGTGACGACGAAGTCGTAGACGTTCTGGTCCGGATCGGGACGACCGCTCCAGCCGACGAAGATGGCTTCAAAAGTACCGGCTTTACCCGACTCGATCTGAGTGGCCAGCTCGGCTTTTTCCAGCGTGACGGTGATGCCCGCCGGACGCAGCATGCCCTGGATCATCTGGCCGACTTGCGACTCGTACGGCGTGGTCGGCAAGGTCAGCTTGAAGCTGAAACCGGCTTCCTTGCCTGCCGCCTTGAGCAAGGCCTTGGCGCGCGCCACGTCGACTTTCGGCGGTGTATCGGCGTCGCCGTGTGCAAATTGCGCCTTGCTGAACGGCGAATGGCTGGCGGCGACGGCACCGTTGTAGACCACCTTGGCGATGGCGTTGCGGTCGATCAGGATGTCGACGGCTTCACGCACTTCCTTCTTGTCGAACGGCGGCTTGGAGGTGTTCAAGTAGAAGCCGCGGAAACCCAGTGAAGGCTTGTTGATGACGGCGTACTTGGCGCCGGCTTCGATGTTGGTGATTTCCTTGTACGGAAAACGATTGGTGATGTCGACCTGGCCGCTGCGCAGATTGTTGAAGGCGACATTGACGTCGCTCATGATCTTGTAGGTCACGCCGTCGGCTTTCGGCAGGCCGGCTTGCCAGTAATGCGGATTCTTTTCCAGCGTGATGGTGGCGCCCTTGAGGCGGCCCTTGTAGATGAAGGGACCGGTGCCGACCGGATTGTTGACGTAGTCTTCACCGAACTTCTTCACGGCATCCGGCGAGGACATCATGCCGGCGCGGTCGGTCAGGATGGACATGAACGGCGCGAACGGCGTCGTCAGTTCCAGCTTGACAGTGCTGTCGTCGACCACGGTGATTTGCTTGATGTACTTGAGTTCGTTACGGCGCAGCGAGTTTTTCTCTTGGCCGCGCAGCAGGTTGAATTCCACCGCCTTGGCGTTGAACGGCGTGCCGTCCTGGAATTTCACGCCCTTTTGCAGATACAGCGTGTAAGTCTTCTGGTCGTCGGAAATGGTCCAGCGCTGCGCCAGCATCGGCACGATCTTGCCGTTTTCATCCAGATCGACCAGCTTGTCGAAAATGCTTTGATACACCATGCGCTCGGCGATCATCGACGATTGCGTCGGATCGAGCTTGCCCGGGTCGTCGTCGAGCGAGATGTTGATGGTGGCCGCGACAGCGGCACAGGACGTTGCCGTCAGCAGACCGGCCGCAAGCAGTTGCTTGAAAAGACGTTGAAGCGGGAGAAATGACTGGTTCATCGTTGTTCCTTTAAATGTAGGCACCAATGTATACATCAAAGTAGACATGCATTTATCGTGCCATATCCGAAGAAGAAACGGCAGGACAAAGCGCTTGGAAACAGTTATTTCTGCTTTAAAAACAACGATTTATCAAAGAAGTCGGGAAGACTTTGGAGCGTTGCGACGCACAAGAAAACCTTCTGGCAAGGTCGATTCTTGCTGTGCAGCATGCATGGTTTCGGGAGAAGTAAATCGAAGGAAAGCCCGGCCGTGGTGCATCACCCGCGCCGGCAGCCGGAGGGCTACACTGAAATGGTGCGGAGCATTTTTTGCATCACGGCAATATAGCAACGACTACGGCGAGGGCCGCCGTATAAAGATGCGGAAGATCAGCCGGCCCGCGGGCACGGCTTCAGGCAATCACTGCGACACGGTCTTGCGCGCAAGCACCTGCGCCGTCGCCTGCCGCCAGCGCCAGCGCGAATACATGCGATTGAACAGTTGGGCGTATTCGAGCGCTTCGGCCTGGTCCAGCGTACCCGTTTGCGCCAGGGTGCGATAGCGCACGACGACCGGATCCGCATGGCCGCTGCGTGTGCCGCGGGTCAATTCGTTCCGCAAAAATTGCCGGAACTGCGCCATCTCCGCCCGCCGCGCTGCGATCTCCTTCACGGCGCTCAGACCGCCTTGCGGGCGACAGGGCTGGCCAGGGCCACGCATTTGCGGGCGAGGATTTCGGTCGGGTCGAGCACCGGCACCTGCTTGCCGCCGATATCGAACTTCTCGTCCTGCGCAATCAGCAATGGCAGCTCGGTGCAGCCGAGCACGATGACGTCGGCGCCGTTGGCGACCAGATAGGCGATCGCGCGTCTGAGCTTGGCGCGCACTTCGTCGTTGATGACGCCGGCCTTGACGCCTTGCGCGCCGTAGATGACGTCCATGACGACGGCCTGATGTTCGGCGTCGGGCACGATCATGCTGAATTTGCCGCGCGCGCCGTTCTGGTCGAGGGTCTGCTGATAGACGCGGCTGGCGATGGTGCCGGAGGTCGCCAGCAGGCCGATGCAGCTTTTGTCGCCGTGGCGCTGCGCGATGTAGTTGACGGTCTCGCTGAGCATGTTGACGATCGGGATCGAGAGATAGGCCTGGATGCGTTCGACGAAAGCGTGCGCGGTGTTGCAGGGGATCGCGATCATGTCGGCGTTGTCGTTCTCCAGACGCTTGCAGGCGGCGTAGATGGCGACGGTCGGGTCGGCGCCTTCGGCGATCAGGTTCTCGGTGCGGTCGGGAATCTTCGGGTTGTGTTCGACCACCAGTTTGATGTGGTCCTGGTCGCGCGCGGCGGGGGTGTTTTTGATGACCTTTTCGATGAAGTCCACCGTGGCCGCCGGGCCGACGCCGCCTACCACGCCGATCTTGAACGAGCGGCCGATCTGTTCGGCCTTGAAGCTCAATGCCGATTCCGCATAGATCTGGTTGGTGTCGATGATGGGAATGCCGCGCGCGCTGAGCGCTTCAGCCACGGTCGAAATCTCGGTCATGCCGGGCACGATCACCTGCGCGCCCTGGTCGAGCAGATCCCTGCAAGCGCGGTACAGCAAATCGATCGATTCGCCGTCGAGGTAGCCGTTCTTGATGCCGGTGGTGCCGTACACCGCGCGCATCAGGCAGGCGTGCTGGATGGCGGCGGCGGGGTAAAGCAGTTGCACCTCGTCTTCACCGAAATACTTTTCGAACAAGCCCTTCTTGCGCACATAACTGGAAGTCAGGATGCCGATCTTCTGCAGCTTGGGCAGGCGCTGCGCCAGATGACGGCGGATGGCGGCGACCATGTCGATCACCGGGATGCTGATCTCGGCCTGGACCTCGTCGAGGAAGGTATGGCTGATGAAGCAGGGCAGCAGCACGGCGCTGCTCTTGCGCTCTTCAAACTCGCGCAGCATGTCGAACACGTAGAGCTTGCGCGCATTGGTCTGGGCGTTCTCGGCGCCGGCCATGTCGATGTCGTCGAAAGCCTGCTGCCCGAACTGGACCTTGATGCGCTCCTGCGGCGCGGCCTTGGCGGCGACCTTGGTCATTTTGGCGTAGAGGTCGGCGCTGCCGATGGCGCCGAGACCGCCGATGACGCCGACCGACATGGCGCGCTGGATTTGTTCGACTTTCATGATGGCTGTTCCGCAGATCCCGAGAGGTTGTTCACTGTGCTGAGGATAATCGTTACAGGGCGCGAGACTATGCAAAGTAGTACGGTGGTTATGTCGCTGCGGCATAGTTTGTGGAAAACACCGCCGGGCGGGACTTTTCACGCCCGGTGCTTGCTGTTATAGATGCATCATTGCGTTGCGTATCAATATGAGCGCACACCTCAGACTTGCAGCAAAGGGAAAGCAGATGGACATCAAGTGGATAGAAGACTTCCTCAGCCTGGCGGCGACGCGCAACTTTTCGCGCTCGGCGGATCACCGCAACGTCACCCAGCCCGCCTTCAGCCGCCGCATCCGCGCGCTGGAAGCCTGGATCGGCGCCCAGCTGGTCGATCGCAGCACCTATCCGCTGACGCTGACGGTGGCCGGCAAGCTGTTCAACGACGCCGCCTCGGAAGCCATCAAACTGCTCACCGATGCGCGCAACCAGTTGCGCAGCGAACACACCGCGCACAACATGCTGCGCGTGACCGCCGGCCATTCGCTGGCGCTGAGCTTCTTTCCCGAGTGGCTGGACAAGCTCAACGCCGCCTCCAACGACAAGACAGGCATCAGTGCGCGCATCACCGCCACCAACATCCACGATTCGGTGCTGGCGCTGACCGAGGGCGAGTGCGACCTGCTATTGTGTTTTTATCATCCCCAATTGCCCATCCTGCTCAACCCCGACCAGTATGAATACGTGTCAGTCGGCAGCGAGCGCGTGATCCCGGTGTCGGCGCCGGACAAGAGCGGCGCGCCGCAGTTTCGCTTGCCCGGCAGCAAGAGCAAGCCGACCAGGCTGCTGGCTTATCCGGCGGCATCCTTCCTGGGCCGCGTGATGGAACTGATCCTGGCCCATGCGCCGCAAGCGCCCGGCCTGCTCACCAGCTACGAATCCGACATGGCCGAGTTGCTCAAACGCATGGCCCTCAACGGCCACGGCCTGGCGTGGTTGCCGCAGCGTTCGGTGACCGATGAGCTCGAAGACGGCAAGCTGGTGCCGGCCGGCGGCGAGGCCTGGTCGCTGGAGCTGGAGATCCGGGTATTCCGCTCGCTGCAAAACAAGCGGCCGGCGCTGACCAGGCTGTGGGAGACGCTGCTGGCGTCCTCCGCCGACGCACCAAAATCGTCCACACCGTAGCCCCGGCCGAGTCCATCCTGACTGCACGCTGAACATTCCGCCATCGCGTGCTTTTTCCTCAAGTCCGGCATCGTCTCATCCGTTAATGCAAGGATGCGCATCGGTTCGCTCCCGATCTGCCTGCCATTCTCAACAGCCGGCCACAAGCCGCGCCTGATAAATACGATACGATGGCAGGCAACGCGGCGGGCTGCGCCTAACGAGAGGGATAGGGATAGGACAATGAAAAATCTAAAGATTGGTACGCGGCTAGGCATCGCATTTGCAGCACTGCTCATCCTGATGAGCGTCATCACCGGCATCGGCGTCTGGCGCCTGCAGTCGGTCGGCAGCCTGACCGATTACATGGTCAACAACGCCCTGGCCAAGGAGCGCCTGGTCAACGCCTTCTACAAATCGATCGAACTCAACGTCGGCCGCATCGTCGCCGCCGCCAAGAATGCCGATCCGGCACAGCAGAAGTTCTACAAGGATGAAATCATCGCCACGATTGCCCGCAACAACGGTTACGTGAAGCAGATGGAAGAGCAGATCCAGGATCCCGAAGGCAAGGCGCTGCTCAATGAGATCAATGAAAATCGCAAGATCGTGATCGCCGACAATACCGCGGTCTTCAAGGAAAAAGACGCCGGCAATGAAGACGCCGCCCGCAAGATCGTCGAGGAAAAGCTGATGCCGGATAGCAAGCGCTACCTGGCTGCGATTGAAAAACTTTCGAATCGCCAGAGCGACGCCATCACCCAGCTGACGGTTCAGGTGGACGGCGTGTTCCGCACCGCGCGCACGCTGATGATCGCCCTCGGCGCCATCGCGCTGATCGGCGGCATTGTGCTGGCGATCGCCATCACCCGCTCCATCACGCGGCCGCTGGTGAAGGCGGTGGACGTCGCCAGCCGCGTGGCGCAGGGCGACCTCGGCACCCAGATCAAGGTCGAATCGCGCGATGAAACCGGCCAGCTGATGGCCGCGCTCAAAGGCATGAACGACAACCTGGTCAATATCGTCGGCCAGGTGCGCACCGGCACCGACACCATCGCCACCGCGTCGGCCGAAATCGCCAACGGCAACCTCGACCTGTCCTCGCGCACCGAGCAGCAGGCCGGCTCGCTGGAAGAAACTGCCGCCGCCATGGAGCAGCTGACCTCCACCGTCAAGCAAAACGCCGAAAACGCCCGCCAGGCCAACCAGCTGGCGGCGTCTGCGTCCGAAGTCGCGATCCAGGGCGGCAGCGTCGTCGGCCAGGTGATCGACACCATGGGTTCGATCAACGATTCGTCCAAGAAGATCGTCGACATCATCAGCGTGATCGACGGCATCGCCTTCCAGACCAACATCCTGGCGTTGAACGCAGCGGTGGAAGCCGCGCGCGCCGGCGAACAGGGCCGCGGCTTTGCCGTGGTGGCGTCGGAAGTGCGCAGCCTGGCGCAGCGCTCGGCCTCGGCCGCCAAGGAAATCAAGGAGCTGATTACCGACTCGGTGCAAAAGGTCGACAGCGGCAGCAAGCTGGTTGAAAACGCCGGCGCGACCATGGGCGAAGTGGTCGCCAGCGTCAAGCGCGTGACCGACATCGTGGCCGAAATCAGCGCCGCCAGCACCGAGCAGAGCACCGGCATCGAAGAGGTCAACCGCGCCATCGTGCTGATGGACGAAAGCACCCAGCAGAACGCCGCGCTGGTCGAAGAAGCCGCCGCCGCCGCGCGCGCCATGCAGGACCAGGCCGCCCAGCTGGCGCAGATCGTCGGTATTTTCAAGCTGCACTGAGCCTGCGTCTGTCGCATCTGTTTTGTCGCCGTCGTCCCAGCGAAGGCTGGGACCCAGTGTCGTGAAGAACGTCGATACGACGCTGGGTCCTGACTTTCGTCAGGACGACAGCGATGCAAACTGTGCAAAAAAGGAAGCGCGTTTCAACGCCTGATCGAACTGCATCGGCCTGCAGTCCTCCGCGGAAGGCTGCGGAAACCACGTATAAATACATTCCCGCAGCCGCCGTCTCTCTGGCTACAATGTCTGCTCCCTGTTTTTGTGCAGACTTGAGCGGACCGTATGATCACCATCGAAGACATCCAGCGCGCAGCCGCGCGCCTGCAAGGCCAGATTCTCAACACGCCGTGCGTGGAATCGCGCACGCTGTCCGACATCGTCGGCGCGCAGGTTTTCCTCAAGTTCGAAAACCTGCAATTCACCTCTTCCTTCAAGGAACGCGGCGCCTGCAACAAGATGACCGACCTGGCCGCCGGCGGCACGCGCGGCGTCATCGCCATGTCGGCGGGCAACCATGCGCAAGGCGTCGCCTATCACGCGCAACGCCTCGGCCTGCACGCGCTGATCGTGATGCCGCGCTTCACCCCTGGCGTCAAGATCGAGCGCACGCGCGGCTTCGGCGCCGAGGTGGTGTTGCACGGCGACACCCTGGAAGAAGCGCGCGCCCACGCCTTCGCCCTGGCGCAGGAACGCGGCCTGACCTTCGTCCATCCTTTCGACGATGAAGCCATCATCGCCGGCCAGGGCACGATCGCGCTGGAAATGCTGGACGCCGTGCCCGACCTCGACATGCTGGTGGTCGCCATCGGCGGCGGCGGCCTGCTGGCCGGGATGGCGGTCGCGGCACGCGCGCGCAAACCCGACATCGACATCGTCGGCGTGCAGGCCAAGCGCTTTCCCTCCATGGTCAACGCCATTCAAGGCACCACCCACGCGCTCGGCAGCAGCACCATCGCAGAAGGGATCGCCGTCGGCACGCCGGGCGTACTGACCCGCGAAATCATCGCGCGCGAAGTCAACGACCTGCTGCTGGTCGACGAAGGCGATATCGAACAAGCCGTGCTCATGCTGCTGGAAATCGAAAAGACCCTGGTTGAAGGCGCCGGTGCTGCCGGTCTGGCGGCGATGATTCGTCATCCGGAGCGCTTCCGCGGCAAGCGCGTGGGCATGGTGCTGTCGGGCGGCAATATCGATCCGCTGCTGCTGGCCGCGATCATCGAACGCGGCATGGTGCGCGCCGGGCGTCTGGCGCGGGTACGCGTGTCAGCCCGCGACGTGCCGGGCGTGCTGGCGCGCATCACCGCCACCGTGGCCGAAGCCGGCGCCAACGTCGACGAGGTCCATCACCAGCGCGCCTTCACCATGCTGGCGGCACAAAACGTGGATATCGAACTGGTGCTGCAGACGCGCGGACGCGATCATCTGGCGCAGGTGCTCAATGCGCTGCGCGAAGCTGGGTTCGAAGCCGAAGAACAACATTAAGAAAAGACAGGAACCGAGGGAAGAGACATGGGTTTTTCGCTGGAGAATTTTGAATACCTGGCCTATTCGCGCCAGCATGAAGCCGCGGCGCGCGAGCTGATGGATTTGCTGTCGGGGCTGGACAGCAACTACGGCCTGCCGGGTGAAAATTTCAGCGCCAAACCGCTCAGCAGCGTCTTGCCCAACGAGCTGAACGACCACGTGGTCACGCGCATCGCGGCGGCGATTTCCTGCCTGTTTGCCGACAGCGAATTCCAGTTCTCCCAGCTCGGCTTCGGCCAGATGATACTGATGCATCGCTGGCTGTCGGGCCTGTTCGCTGCCAGTCCTTTCCGCAACGCCGACCATGTGGTGCGCGCCTGGAATATCCGCGGCAAGGGCAACCTGCGCGAAGTCGAGATCGGCAACCGCGACCTGATCAAATTCTGCCTGCTGTATTCGCCCGAGTCCGAGATCCCGATGGATCTCGACGCCTTCTGGGCACACGACAAGGTGCTGGTCGCCAACCTCTGCCTGGCGCTGTTGTCGCCGCGCCTGCTGGCCACGCCGGTGGCGTATGAGAAGCGCGAACAGATCCTGCCGTGGCTGTCGCGCCGGCTGGAGCAGATCGACGACCTGGCGCAGCTGCCGGCCGGCATCCTGCATGACGTCTACATGCATTGCAGCTATGCGCGCCGCGCCGACAAGCACGACATCAAGAAACCGATCAACGCGCTGCTCAAGCGCAGCATCGCGGCAGCGGGGCTGACACCCTTGAACACGCCGGTGAAAATTGATGGCCCGGACAAGCCGGTGCTGCTGGTGGTGGTGGAATGGTTCAGCGCGGCGCATTCCATCTATCGCACCCACTCGCGCACGCTGGAAGCGGCGCGCGAGCTGTTCCACCTCGTCGGCATGGGCTACGGCAAGACCGTGGACGAGGCCGGACGCGCGGTGTTCGACGAGTTCATCGAGATCGGCGCCGGCGAGGTCCAGCAGCAGCTGGCGCAGATCCGCGGCGTGGCGCAGGCGAAGTCGGCGCAGATCCTGTACATGCCGAGCGTGGGCATGTTTGCGCTGACGATGTTCCTCAGCAACCTGCGCATCGCGCCGGTGCAGGCAATGGCGCTGGGCCACCCGGCCACTTCGCATTCGCAGGAGATGGATTACGTCGTGGTGGAAGACGACTACGTCGGCGACCCGGCCTGCTTCAGCGAACAGCTGCTACGCCTGCCCAGCGACGGCATGCCTTATCGCGCTTCGGCGCTGGCCAATGAACTCGATCTTCCCAGGCAGATCCGCGAAACGCCGGAAGTGGTGCAGATCGTGGTGGCGTCGACCACCATGAAGCTCAATCCGGATTTCCTTCTTGCCTGCCAGCGCATCCTGCGCGAGGCGAAGAGCAAGATCCATTTCCACTTCCTGATCGGGCAGGCGCAGGGCATGCTGATTTATCCGCAGGTCAAGCGCGTGATCGGCCAGTTCCTGGGCGACGCCGCGACGGTGTATCCGCATCAGCACTACAGCGCCTACATGCAGGTGATCGCGGGTTGCGACATGTTCATCAACCCGTTCCCCTTCGGCAATACCAACGGCATCATCGACACCGTGAGCGCCGGTCTGGTCGGCGTGTGCAAGACCGGACCCGAAGTGCATGAGCACATCGACGAAGGCTTGTTCGGACGATTGAAGTTTCCGCAGTGGCTGGTGACGCCGACGGTGGATGACTACGTCAAGGCGACCGTCAGGCTGGCCGACGATCACGCCTTGCGCAATCAGTTGCGGCGTGAGCTGACCGGGGTCGATGCGGTGCAGACCATCTTCCAGGGACGTCCCGAGATCATGGGACAGATGCTGCTGGAAGCATTGCGGTCGAAGGCGTCCTAGCGCGCCGGGATTGCAGGTCAGTCGCGCTTGTCCGCTTCGCGGCGGCTGCGCTTGCACAGATACATGGCCTGATCGGCGCGCGCCAGCAGCGTGGCGAAATCGCAGGCTTCTTCCGGCTCCAGCGTGGCGATGCCGACGCTGACCGTCACCATGCCGTTCGGCCACTGCGCCGTGGTCAGCATGGTCTGAATCCGGTCCACCACCAGTTGCGCGCCCGCTTGCGGCGTATTGGGCAGGATGATGGAAAACTCGTCGCCGCCGTAGCGCGCCACGAAGTCGCTGGCGCGCAGCGGCATGCGCAGCAGCTCGCACAGCAGATTCAGGATGACGTCGCCGGCCGGATGGCCGTAGGCGTCGTTGTATTGCTTGAACTTGTCGACGTCGATCATCAGCAGCGACAAGGCGGCGCCGCTGCGGATGTGGCGCGACCATTCTTCATGCAGGCGGCGGTCGAACCCGCGGCGGTTGCCGACGCCGGTCAACGCATCGGTGAGCGTCTGGCGCTGCAGCTGCTGCATGTCGCGATGCATTTCCAGCTGTTCCATGAACTGCTGCGCCAGCAGGCGCAAGCCGTCGCGCTGATGCGGCGTCAAACGGCGCGGCGTGCGGTCGAGCACGCACAGGGTGCCGATCAGTTCGCCGTGCTGGTCGCTGAGCGGGATCGCGGCGTAGAAGCGCGCCTCGGGCACGATCTTGCGCATAGTCAGATCGGCGCAACGGCTGTCGAGGTTGAGGTCGCCGATTTCGGTAATGCGGTCGGGTGTGGTGACGGCGGTTTCGCACAGGCTGAAGTCGGCGGTGCTGCAGACCACGCTCGATTGCCCGGCAAAACGCCACCATTGGCGGCGCCGGTCGACGCCGCTGTCGAGCGCGACAGCGGCCGTCATCGTCAGGGCGCCGCGTTCGGAGCAGTCGAATTCGCCTTGCAGCTGCGACACCATGGCGATCGGGGCATCGCACAGCAGGCCGGCCAGCGAGGTGATGTTCCACAGCAGTCGGCCCAGGCGTTCGTCGGGCTCGCTCATGGGATGGCCGGGAAGGCACAGCGACACGGTTGCTCCCGCACCGCCGCTGAGGCCGATGCCGAAACCGTGTTTATCGCTGACGTCCGTCCGTACAACTGCCATCGCCGATTTTCCTGTTGTTATAGATACAGCTCTTGATTCCGCCCCTGAAATACCGCACTTTAATCAGAGAATGTAAAACGAACCGGCGCAACTGTACATCCCCCAAATGCGCTACAGACACATTTAATAGGAAAGCCTGAGTAAAAACACAACGCTGCGCGCCCGAACCGTAACAACATCGACAACATTCATGGCAACGTCGACAACAATCGGACGCAAAGCCGCATCCAATCTGCTCTTCAGGATTTTCGAAAAAAGCCTGACAGGCACGGATATCGACTTCGTTGAGGATATAGACGACGATGACTTTGCTGTGGACGCGCGATTTATTCCCTTAAAATGATGCACCGTTTGCACTCTGAAACCTCAAGCAAAGTTGAGGCCGGGGAATCAGGGACCAGCCGCCATGCTGCCGCTGAAACAGAAGCGCGGCGAATGATTCTCCTGCGGCAACCTGACCTTGCCCGATCGCCGCTACGATCAAGAACGCCGTCTTCAGATTATTTCACCATCCGCACAATATCCGCCGCTGTGATCCGTCTTCACAGCATGGAACCGACGATGGCTCAAAACGATAAACACATCACCGACACCGTCCTGCGCGAGCGCGTACGGCTGCGCAATTTCATTCGCACGCGGGTGCCCGACCCGAGCGAGGCGGAGGACATTTTGCAGGATGTGTTTTTCGAGCTGGTGGAAGCCTGCCGCCTGCCCGAGCCGATCGAACAAGTCGGCGCCTGGCTGTTCCGCGTGGCGCGCAACCGCATCATCGACCGCTTCCGCAAGAAGAAGGAACAAGCCCTGCCGGACGCCTTCGCCGATGCGGACGAAGACGACGACGGCTGGCTGGAACAATTGCTGCCCGACACCGACGCCGGCCCGGAAGCCGCCTATGCGCGCTCGATGCTGCTGGCCGAGTTGCAGGACGCACTGGAAGAACTGCCGCCCGAGCAGCGCGAAGTTTTCATCGCGCATGAACTGGAGCGGCGCAGCTTCAAAGAACTGGCAGCCGAAAGCGGCGTGAGCATCAACACGCTGCTGGGCCGCAAACGCTACGCGGTGCTGCATCTGCGGTCCCGCCTGCAAACCCTATACGATGAATTCAACATGTGAACACATTGTTGAATTCAATTCTTGGCTCACTGCCAACTCACCTCGAATGGAGAAAAAAATGAACGGCCCCATGCATTGCAAACGAAAATTCTGGAAGATCCTGGTCTTCATCATCGCCGGCGTCGCCGCACTCGGCTTTGTCGTCATGTCGCTGTGGAACTGGCTGATGCCGTCCCTGTTCGCCGGCGCGCACCAGATCGACTATTTGCATGCGCTGGGCTTGTTCGTACTATGCAAGATCCTGTTCGGCGGCTTCCGCGGACGCGGCTGCCATCATGACCGGCGCCATCGCTGGGAACAGATGAGCGAAGAAGAACGCCAGAAATTCAAGGAAGGCATGCGCGGCTTCGGGCGGTTCCGCGGCGGCTGGCATCGCGGCGCTGCGGACAGCGCGGACGTCAAAGAAAACAAAGAACCGCCGCAGGCGCCCGGCAGCGTTTAAACCGCCGCCATCACATCAACGCCAGCCGGCGGAAAGAACACCATGAACAAGAACTCAACGACCGGCTGCAAGCAGCCTCCCGGCGTCATTGTGCCGATGGTCAATCTGAAGCGGTGCGAAGGGAAGGGCGATTGTCTCGACGTTTGCCCGGAAAACGTCTTCACCATCCGCCGCATCGACGATGCGGACTACGAACCGCTCGGCCTGCTCAACAAACTGAAGCTGCGCGTACACGGCATGCAAGTCGCCTACACCCCCAACGCCGGCGCCTGCCGCGCTTGCGGACTGTGCGTGACGGCGTGCCCGGAGCGGGCGATTACGCTGGCGCGCGCGACGCCTTAGCCCAACTCCTGAACGTGTTCCACACTCTGCGCGCCATCTTCTGAACCAGGCACGCCTCACGCGTCGCCGATAGAAATTTGCGGTTCTTCCTTGTGCTTTTCCAGTTTGCTTGCCGCCTCGTCGTGATGCGGCGGGCGGGTGTGGTCGAGCCGGCTTTCGGTGGAGTCTTCGTATTCGTGGTCGGGGTCGAAGGTTTCTTCGGCGGCGGGAGATTTCGGAGGAACGGGAGTCGTGAAGCGGAACACCGGAGTCGGGCGAACGGGATCTTGATTGCGCATGATGTTCTCCTTCAGGCTTGTTGCTGCGCGCCCATATGGACAGACAGGTGGACGCAGGCGGGCCGTACAGGGGTCAGCTTACTCCTGTGGTGTGTATCTGTCATAAGAGATATGTCGGGGCGCCGCGCCGCTTGCCTCAGTGAAACAACTGAGTGAAACAATCGCGGCTCAGGGCTTGCCGACGGAAATCTGCGGCTCGTCCTTGTGCTTGCTGTCTGCGGCTGTTTTTTCGTGATGCGGCGGCTTGCTGTGGTCGAGTTTGCTTTCGGTGGCGTCCTGGTATTCGCGGTCCGGATTGGGCGGCGTGTCGGCTGTGACGGGTGCGCTGTGCGGGGCTGGTCGGTTGGGCATGGCGTAGTCCTTGTCTGAAAGTGAATTACTGACCAGTCTGCGACGTAACTGCTCCTTGCTATCGGTGCGCCGACGCAATCGGTGAGGGGATCGGTATTACTGTAGACAAGGCGACGCCCGACGGGGATCGGACAGTGCCGCAAGCTGGTGTAGGAGGAGGGCGTCGGAGCGTGTGCGGGCGGAGACCTTGGTTCAGCCGCCTTCGACGACGCTGGGTCCCAGCGTGCGCTGGGACGACGGCGGGTGAAATCAAAGCCTGGAGAAATTACCACCTCTGTCGTCCTGACGGAAGTCAGGACCCAGCGTCGTACAACCCGCGTACCTGCCCTCCATGACATCCACAAAAACAAAACGGCGACCCGCAGGCCGCCGTTTGCAATACCGCTGCTACGGTAAATTACTTCGCGATCACCAGCCGTTCTGCGCCGCCGCCTTGCGATACGCCAGACCCGCCAGCGCGACGTCTTCCAGACCGATGCCGATGGCTTTGTAAATCACGATATCGCCATCCTTGCGTTGATAGCTCATGCTGCCGTCGACGGCCTGGCCCAGCTCCCACACATTGGCCCAGTCGAAGGTGCCAGGCGCGCATTGCACCAGGTCGCCGGCTTCGGTTTGCGCCTGCGGTTTCCATTCCACCACCAGTGCGGCGGCGCGCTTGATGGCGATGTCGTCCAACTCGCGCACGGTGGCCTTGCTGGCGCCGACGGCGGCGACGAAGGCGCCGGGTTTCAGCAAATCGCCCGAGAACAGCGGCGTGCTCGCGCGCGTCACGGTCACCAGCACGTCGGCCTGGCGCGCGGCTTCGTCGATCTCGACCACGCGTGCGGGCACGCCGTAAGCCTTGGTGACTTCATCGGCCAGTTCTTGCTGGCCGGAGAGGCCGGCGATCAGGATTTCCTTGAACTTGCGCACCTGCAGGATCGCCGGAATATGCGAACGCGCCTGCACGCCGGTGCCGATGATGGCCAGCGTTTCGACGTCCTTGCGCGCCAGTGCGTCGCAGGCTACGGCGGTCGCGGCGGCGGTCCGCAGGCCGGTCATGGTGTCGCCTTCGATGGTCGCCAGCGGTGCGCCGGTCTCGGTCGAGAACAGCGTGATCACGAACTTGAACGCACCCTTGATCGTCGTGTAGACCTTGGCCCCGGCGATGCCTGCGTCGGGAATCACCGCGCCCATCATCGACAGCATCACGCCGTTGGAAGCGCTGGTGCGCACGCGCGCCTGCTGGGCGCCGCTGCCGGCGCCGGCGAAGGCTTCGCGCATGGCTTGCACGGCGTCGGCGGTGGTCACGAGTTCGCTGACTTGTTGATTGGTAATGAGCTTCACGGTGGTCCTCTTCTATGTACTTGGGTGAGTTGATGCAAATTCAGAGCGACTGATGAAACGCGGCAAGCGGCGTTGCATCTGTTTGCCATCGAGCTTTTGCCGGTCGCTCTTCATGATAGGTTTTTTAATGCAGCGGCGCAGGATCAACAAACAGGAATCAGCGCACCCCATGCGCCGCGCTCAGGCAGGCCCAGATGCGGTCCAGATCCGGCCGCGCGTCGTCGATGCGGCGATAGACGCGGATGTCCATTTCATCGCTCCACAGGCCGGTCGCCAGCGCCTCGTTGTCATTGGGCGCGACCGCCAGGGTCAGCTTGCCTTCGGCGACTTCGCGCGTGACGGCGCTGGCCGGCAACCAGGCGACGCCGTGGCCTTCCAGCACCATGCTCTTCAAGCCCTCGGCCAGGTCGGATTCGAAGCGGCGGAACACATGCACCGGGCGCGGGCTGCTGCTGAGCTGTTTCTCGACGATGCGGCTCAGCGACGAATAGGAGGAATAGCTCAGGAAAGGCACCGGCTCCGCAGGCGTACCCGGCAGCGCGTACTTGGGCACGCCCTTGCGCACGGCTTTGACGTAGGGGCGCAACGGCTCCTTGCCGAGCGACAGCATGGCGTAGCGTTCGGAATCCAGATCGATGCCCTGCTGCGGGTGGTGATAGCAGATCAGCAGATCGCAATTGCGCTCGACCAGTGCCATTACGGCATCGTGCACATTGGTGGCCTGTACGGTGGTCGCCAGCGGGCCGGTGGTCTGCTCGATTTCGGACAGCAGCTTGGGATACAAGGTCAGCAGCAGCGTGTGCGGCATAGCGAACTTCACCGTCGCCTGCGCGCCGGCCAGCTGACCGCGCAGGATCAGGCGCGCCTGGGTCGACTGGTTGAGCATCTCGCGCGCGATCGGCACGAAGGACTCGCCCGCCGGCGTCAGCGCGCAAGGGTAGGTGGAGCGGTCAAACAGCTCGGCGCCGAGCCAGGTCTCCAGCGAACGCACGCGGCGGCCGAACGCCGGCTGCGTGACGTTGCGCAGCTTGGCCGAGCGGCTGAAGTTGAGCGTTTCCACCACCGACAAGAAGTCCTCGACCCATTTGATTTCCATTGTTTCCCGCTCTTTTCCCTGATTTTGGCTTGAATGCCGGTGCTGTGGAAGGCTCCGTGATGCCGTCCGGCGATGTGTACTTTCCGGCATATCACTATACAAATACAGCATGGGAAAGTCCCATGCCGTTTCGGCATTGCCTTGGCGACAACGTTTTGCAATGGGCTTCTTCCCCGTCGCAGATCCAAGGCCGATCACGCTGCCATGTCGTCACCATTGCGCCGTCGTCCTGACGAAAGTCAGGACCCAGCGTCGTACCAAGGCCTGCCACGACAAATGAACGCTGATCGTCATTGAACGTTCGCCCAGCTCCATTACAATCGCTGCTCGGCCCACAACGCCATACCGCCCACGACCAACGCAAAGACACGACCCGATGACCAGCCCGACCATCCTGCAAGCCACCGACCTGACTTTCAACTACCCCGAGCGCGAACTGTTCAACCAGCTCTCGCTCGCCATCCCCGCCGGCGTCACCGTCATCCGCGGCGGCGACGGCCGCGGCAAGACCAGCCTGATCCGCCTGCTGGCCGGCGAACTGAAAGCGCACAGCGGCCAGCTGGCCATCAACGGCATCCGCATGGACGATCAGCCCGCGCAATACAAACAACAGGTCTACTACGTCGACCCGCGCACGGAAGCATTCGACCAGATGACGGTGCCGGAATATTTTGCATCGGTGCGGGAGCGGTTTCCCGGCTTTGACGATGCGGCGCTGCCGGCATTGATTGAAGGCCTGTCTCTGACGCCGCATGTGGAGAAGAAGCTGTTCATGCTATCGACCGGCAGCAAGCGCAAGGTGTACTTGGCGGGAGCGTTTGCTGCGGGGGCCGTAGTGAACTTGTTGGATGATCCGTTTGCGGGGTTGGATAAGGGATCAATCAACTTCGTCTGCCGGACGCTTAACGATATCGGCGCCCGGTCGGTGTGGATGGCGAGTTTTTATGAGACGCCGGAGGAAATTGCTGCGACGGAGATTGTGGATTTGGACGATTGAGCATGTGATGGCAAGCTCCCCCCGCGGATTAACCTGGCATAGTAAGGATCGCGCGTGGAAACGCATGACGGAGCTTGATGGATCGGGCTTGAACAAGAAACTCACAGGGTCCCTCCAGCGCGTCGGCCAATCGGACGACTGTGCCGTCCGGCATGCGTTTTCATACGGGAAGTTTCTGCATATCGGCTCGACCGAAGCAACGGATAAGGCAATGACTGCGCTGTGGGCGCGAGGTATCGCTCACAGCGGCGGCAGGTTGTTGCGAGGGTAGGTCTGGGTCTTGCTGGGGATGGTGTAGTTCTTCAGATCGGATTCGTCGTCGTTTTCCGGGTCGTGCACGCGTAGCGTGGAAATGGTCACAGTCAGGCTGGTCGGCAGCACGGCGCTCCAATCCTGCCGTTGCGCATTGCCGTATGTCACATGCGTCGCATAATGGATCACCTCGTTGTTGGCGAGACGGCGGCGGCCCTCGTTTTCCGGGTCTGCCATGCCGGTCTTTTCGGTATTGAAGGTCTCGCTCAACGGCGTCAGATTGGGGTCGGAGAATTTTCCTCCCAGCGAACCGGCGACCAGATGGCCGGCGATGAAGCGCCGAGTGCTGGACTTGTTCAATTCGGTTTCCAAAGCGCGGCCCTCGGCTTTTTCGCCGGAGAACAGCGCTCCTGGTTTGGCGGTGATGATTTCCGAGCCGGTACCGAGGTTATAGCCGCTGATCGACTGGGTGGCGGTATTCGAGATGAGCGCATTGGCGGGGAGCTCCACCGCATTGTCCTTGAGCAGGTTGATGTCGGCCGTCAGCAATGATTTCAGGGTCAACACGATCCCACTCAGGTTGTTGATGCCTTTGACCGTCGTCTCATGCAGCGGAATCAGCCAGGAAAAGAGCTGAACGACACGGTTGAAGCGTTCCGAATCGCGATCGAACGACGCACGGCCGAGCTCCTTGAATGGCTTGACCCATTCAGCCAGTTTCTTGTAGCCCCGGATGTAATCCGCATCTATTTTACTGATTTCTTCCTGATACACGTCACGCTTAAAACTTGGTGTGCCCGGGATTGTCCCTGCCAGCAAGCCGGTGATGTGGTCACGCAACCCGTCATAGTCGTTGTTGATCTGGACGATTTGCTTGGATGGACCCGCCTCCTGGAAATTCGCCTCGACCCCCTGGGCGAATTCGATACGTTTATAGTGATACTGCACGAGGTCGGGGCTGATGTCATGGATGCTCTTGAGATTTTCGGCCAGCCAGTCAAACAGCTCCTGCTGGATCGCCTCTTCTTCTGGTCGGGAATCTGCCGCAGGTAGTATTTGAACGAGATATTTGGAGAGACGGTCTACGTCCTCCTCGTCAAGCTTGCGCTGAACCGGAGCCTCGCCGCCGGCCGATGCCGTCGACGCAAGTCCCGGCGCAGCGTGCTGCGGGCCGGCCGCATCGTGCATCTGCAATGCCCGCGCGCCCATCGCATCGGCTTCGCGTTCCAGATGGACATCGTCATTGACCGCGACGCCGCGTTTGGCCTGGATGGTCGGCCGGACCCGGCCCTGCGCTTGCTGCACCACGTGCCAGGCTTCATGCGGCAGATGCCGCTCCTGACCGGGAGCAAGATGGATATCAGTCCCCTGCGCATAGGCCAGGGCGTTGAGTTGCGCCGGTTGCGCGGAGTTGTAGTGTACGCGCACGTTGTCCATCGACATACCCGAGAGGGATTCCACTGCCGATTTGAGTTGTGTCGGCAAACCGGTGCGATTGGCCTGCGGTGCTGATTCACGGCGCTGGCTTGCACCCTGGGGGGCGCTTTGCGGGGTGCCGACCTGCGCTCTTTGCTGGTGAACCAGGGTGCCGTTGAGGGCTATTTCCTGTAGTTTGCGTTGCGCCAATTGCTGCGGGCGACGATCGACGAAAGTGTCTGCTTGCCGGGCGCCTGTTGTTGCCCTGGATTGGATGACGTCGTGCGCGCTGCGATCCCGTGCTTTTTCTATTTCCGTTTGCATCGTCTCTCCTGAATTTCTCCAGTATTTTCCGGAGGAACAGCGACACACGACGGCGTGTGATCACGCAAATATACCAATAAATGCGCGATCAATCACATCCTTCTGAGGCGGATGGGTTACGCGTCCATGCTGAGCAAGTCAGGCAGGTACCCGATGACCCCCTCTTGCTAATCGAAGCGGTCGATGGCCGCGTTGGCAATACCTCGATATGACGCGTGCAACCATGTGAAGCTCAAGTCAACATCATCGAGCTGAGTGATTGAATCTAATCTTGAGTGCGCCTGAGTTGGGCAATCAGTTGTGTAAGCTCTTTTGACTCAAGCTGACCAACCAGCAAAATCAACTCGGCCAGTCGGTTATTCGGTTCGAATAAAAAACTCACCGGCACCCCCAGCGCGTCCGCCAAACGCAGCACCGTACCAAAGTCGGGCTCATGCACGCCGCGCTCATACTGATTCATCCGCGCGCTGGCGGTGAACTCATCGATACCAGCCAACACCCCAAGCTGAAACTGCGACAGCTCGGCGCGCTTTCTTGCCTCTTTCAGACGAACAGGAAAGATTGACGGCTGTTTGGTTGGCGTTTTCATGCTAAGAGTTTCTTAATAATGGCTTGACCATGTACTAAGAGTTACTTAGTATTTATGTCTGATACACAAAGGAAGAGGCCGCAAAGTAGTCTCGTTTTCCTTTGATGACATCACGATTTTCCTGCAGAAGCAAAACCTGGCCTGACAACAGGAATTGATCCGCCATGACCGAACAGACCGACTTCTTCATCACCGCCTGGAAGCACATGGCGGAGCTCGATGATTTTCTTGCAGAACAGGCTGCGGAAGCAGCGCGACGCATCACCGAGAGATTTGCATGGAAGCGAGAGCGATGTGCGATCTCAGCGGCGCAAAACGATTTTCGGCTTGAAGTGATTGTGCGCAAGGAGTCCGTCGTCACCAGGGAACAGACCACATGCGTCTGCGCAATGCTCAACCTGAGCTTGCTGACGGCATCTGCGACGGCATCCAGGGAAAGCTATCTGCACGCGGTGGAGCTATTGCGCGAAGCCACGAATGAGGCCATGGCGCTGCCGCCTGCATTGACGCGAATAGGAGTGCGGTTTCGATGGGAGAGGAAATATCGGTATTGCGCGAGCAGGCCGACTCAGCTTCAATCCGGATCTGAGTAACCCGAAGCTTCAACGACGCCGATAGCTTTTATTACCGCTATCGGTATAGCAAAACTGCCCTCCACGCGGTCCGGTGCAGTATCGATGACTACGGCAACTGCAGCCATCGTCGTCGTCCTTCGCAAGCGGCATCAGCTGCTGCTGATTGGACATGGAACAGAACTTCTTCGATGCACTGACGGAGCCGTCGTTGCAAATGAATTCGGCGCCGGCACAGTGAGAGATGCCGCCCTTTTTTCCTGAACAGGGCGTGTTGGCTGCTACACCTGATTGATGGAACGTGACAAGTGTCAGCGCGAGCAAAATCCAAGCGGTCTTCATCCCGCCCCCTCCCTTTTTTATTATTGATTGCGCGCAGACCTGAGAAAAAGCAGGTTCGCGCTAGCCGGGAATATTCGGCTCCACCAGATTGGCCAGCTGCGCCAGCGACTCCTGCCAACCGAGATAGCACATCTCCACCGGAATCACTTCGGGTATTCCCGACTGCGTAATGCGCACATCCGTGCCGGTCAGGACCGGCTTTAACTTCACGGTCACCAGCAATTCGCCTGGCAGATTCGGATCGTCAAACTTGTCGGTGTAGCGAATCAGCTCGCCCGGCACCAGCTCTTTATATTCACCCCCAAAAGAGTGGCCGTTGCCGCTGGTGAAATTAGAAAACGACATGCGAAAGGTGCCGCCGACTTTAGCTTCCAGATGCTCCACCGTGCAGGTGAAGCCGTAGGGTGGGAGCCATTTGGCGAGGGCGGCTGCGTCGGTGAAGGCGCGGTAGATTTTGTCGGGGGTGGTGCGGAGGATGCGGTGGAGTTCTACGGTTCCGGTGGGCATGGTGGGTCTCCTTAAGGATGTTCTATTGAGAGAAACTTGCGCAATTGATCGCTGTTATGATCAAGCTTGCTCGCGACCTAAACCCGACCATTCAAACTTTAAGGCGCATTATGCCTGATGCGAAAATCGTTATCGTATTTCATATATCTAACTTCTCTGTTCATAATATGAGAGGCCAAAAGTGTTAAAAAATATATAGCGTGTTCTATCTGCAGTTCTGGTGCAGGATGCCTTAGTCGGGATCCGCAACATCTGACAAATAACTTGTTCAGGATGTACTGCGAAACGTGATTTGTGTGTTTCTTCTCGAATATAGTTATTGTAGAAACGACCTTCGATGTAAAATTTTAGACGGTAAATGTGTAGTCAGACTGCCCTAAAAATCATACCTATGACAACTCCTGAAAAAACAGATCTTTTGGATGACGCTCCTCCTCATGGAGTCACTGCTGAACAACAAGCATTGCTGGATAAAGAGATCTCTGAGATAGCAGAGCAACATGATTTGCAGCTCAGAGAATATCCTATTGAGGTATTGGTACATAAATATGCGGACGGCTTAGAAACTGATGAAGCAGAGATATTTATTCCTGGATATCAGCGAGAGTTTATTTGGTTGCCCAAACAACAAAGTAGGTTCATTGAGTCCTTATTTTTGAATCTTCCTATCCCCCCGTTATTTCTTGGGGATACAGATGAAGAAAGTCATCGTGGTGCACTTGAGGTCATTGACGGTACGCAAAGATTGCGAACGCTGCATTACTTCATGAACGATCAGTTGATATTGTGCGGCTTAAAGAAAATTCAGGCGCTAAATGGTTTTCGATACTCAAGCTTACCTAGGCATTGGCAACGACGGTTCAAATCTAAATCAATTCGGATTGCGGTCCTTGCAGTCAAATTAGATGAAGAGTCCCGTAGAGAAATGTTTGATCGCCTTAACTCCGGGGGGACGAAGTTGCAACCGATGGAACAACGTCGAGGCCACAGCGACGGTCCTTTTCTTGAGTTCATTGAGCGTCTTGCAAAGGATGCGGCTTTTCGAAGCATTTGTCCCCTTCCTGAGAAAAAAATTAGTCTTCGGGAATATGAAGAGATGCTCCTTCGCTTCTTCGCTTACTTGGATAGGCACGAGCAATTTGTGCATGAAGTTGATCCATTTTTGACCGATTATCTGAAATACATGAACGATGAAGTTGCTGCTGACCCCTCTGCCCTTGATAAACATCAGTCTGAGTTTTCAGATATGGTTGCTTTTGTACAAAAATATTTTCCGGCGGGCTTCCGAAAGGACTTGAAGCACAACACCGTACCGAGAGTTCGATTTGAAGCCATTGCCGTAGGAACAGCCCTTGCGTTACGTGAAAATCCAGACCTTGTCCCAACAGATACGTCGGCTTGGCTTGAGGACGCCGCATTCAAAAAGCACACCCGCTCAGACGCTACAAACTCAAAACCTAAACTACTAGAGCGCCTTTGGTTTGTTCGCGACAAGCTTTTAGGACGTGATCCCCAAATCATAGAACGTCGGAACATTGATGAAGAGTGGAAAAGCTTGGAGCTATTTTGAGTATCCTAAAAACACGTGAAGTTTTTGAAGAGCGCTCAGAGGACGTTGCTTTATATTTTAACTTCCTATTTGAGGTGATCGAAAGACGAGCTATGTTAGCGCTCACCCCTCCTTTTAGGTCTGCGAATCAAGAGGAAAAAGAACTTAAACACATACCAGGCGATGTCATAGACACGCTAAAGGCAAATGGCTTTTTGTTGCTTTATAACCTTGTTGAGTCAACAGTAAATTGGGCGATAAAAGCGATCTACGTTGACATAGAAGAACATCAGCATCACTTCGATGAACTCCACCCATTGCTTCGGAAACACATAGCGACCGCGTTTCGCAAGGATGATGAGTTACACAAGAGAATTCTTGACAGTCAGCATCCTATTAGTCGCAGTATTATCCGCGCCGGATTTGAATCAAACAAACTCTTCAGCGGCAATATTCATCACAAAACGCTAAAAGAATTAGCGGACAAACTTGGCTTTTCTGTCGACACTGATGGAGGTAAGACGCAAGGAGGCCGGAGACTTACTGATGTTAAAAATCGTAGAAATGAGCTTGCACACGGGAACATGTCATTTTTAGCCTGTGGCAAAGCGACCCCGATCGAAAACATCTTGGAGATAAAAAATGAAGTCGTGGCGTATCTTGAGGAAATTCTGAGAAACATAGAGAACTATCTTGCAAAGAAAGAGTATCTCGAAATTAACAGCGCGAATTTCTTCAAAACGCAAGTTTCCAGAGGTCCCGTTACCTCCACGCTCGGAAACTGATATGGAGTGAGATAAGTTGGACGAGGCCTTGATGAATTCAAGGCGTCTATAGTGTCTGAATAGATCCCGTCAATGTAGTTGTATGTACGCGCTTAAGCTTTTAATTTAGCTCGAGTTTTTTAACGGGAATTGATACAATTCTGCATGAAGAAAAAAGCGTTGAAAATTGAAGCCATTGATCTATTCTGCGGTGCAGGAGGATTGTCTTTCGGTCTTCGCAAATCTGGGGTCAAAGTACTGGCAGGTATTGATCTTGATCCTGAATGTAAATATCCTTTTGAAAAAAATAATAGAGCTCAATTTTTTGCGTCGGACGTCACATTAGTAAAGGGCCAGGATATTGCAAAGTTATTTAGTCCTGAGGCTGATATTCGTGTGCTAGCTGGTTGTGCTCCTTGCCAACCATTTTCCAAATATCGTCAGGGAGAGGACACTAGTGTCGACAAAAAATGGAGGCTTCTGTATGAGTTTGCACGTCTTGTACGAGAGATAAAGCCCGATGTCGTCACAATGGAAAATGTACCCGAACTTAAGGGGCACAAAGTTTTTGACGACTTCGTTTTACGATTGAGGAAACAAAAGTACAAGGTGTCTTTTGGCATTGTGAATTGCCTTGAATATGGCATTCCTCAAAGTCGAAAGCGCCTTGTTCTTTTAGCCTCCAAGCACGGAGACATTGAACTTATCGAAGCGACTCACTCAGCGAAAAAATTTGTCACGGTGAAGAAGGCCATAGGTCACTTGCCTCCTATTGATGCAGGGGAACGGCATGAGAACGACCCATTGCATGTTTCAAGTAAATTAAACGAGATCAATTTACGCCGCGTTAGACAATCCAAACCTGGGGGTACCTGGAAGGACTGGGACGAGGAACTACAGTTAGCTTGTCACAAAAAGGATAGCGGCAAATCTTACGCAAGCATCTATGGCCGAATGGAATGGGATAGTCCCGCCCCGACCATGACGACCCTTTGTTATGGCATCGGTAACGGCCGTTTTGGTCATCCGGAACAAGATCGAGCGATCTCGTTGCGAGAAGCTGCAATTTTTCAGACATTTCCAGAGTCATATGAATTCGCCCCGCCCGACGAACTACCTAGTACCAAGACAATTGGCAGGCTAATTGGCAATGCCGTACCTGTTCGATTAGGGGAAGTTATCGGTCTGAGTATTAAGAAGCACTGTGTGGAACAGTCTGCGTAAGACGAATTATTGACGAATGACATTCTTGAAGAGCCGACCTATTCCGTCGGCTCTTTTTTTGAATGCTCATACCATTCTAAGCCTGCATCTGTCGAGCCTTTGATACAAATAGAAACGTCGCTGTGGTACTGGTTTTGGGCTAGTCATAATGAAAAGGGCTCAACCCAGAAATTAAGGCCATTTCCGCATGGATTGCGTTACCAGATGCCGTCAATAGAGGGGGCTCGTGCAGAAAGAATTTTCGTTGGCCCATGGCTATTGCCCATTCCAATGCTTCCGAGTGTTTTCGGTGGACGGCGATACCAAGCCAAGCAAATCTTCAACAAATCGTTTGCATGGCTTGATTGGTCATCCAACAACGAGTTAGCGAGCATCGCATCGTGCTCCACGTAGAAATCCCCTTGTCTCTGAACCTCTTTCAAGCTTCCTCTCCCCTCTAGAAGGGGCTTTTGTAACATCTTGCGAGGAATATTCCAATCGACTCCATCCTCACGCAGAGCGATACCCATGATTGGCGCCATAAAATCAATAAGCCATCCGTCGCACTCGACCCAAGCGTGAAATGCATCTCGGTCAAAGACAAAATTGCCATCCTCTTTCCGTCCATACACGAGGACGTTAGTTTTTTCTTCATGAACCATAAGTGCCATGCAGCCTGCGCTGATAGTCGCGGGTAGATGGTAATGATCTCGCAGAATCAAAGTCCCTGCGGCAGTAAAGAATACGCAAGCGCGATGTGTTATCGCAATTTCAGAGGCCTGGAGCACGCTGTACACGACTTGAAATATGCGCTGGTAGTCGACAAAGGGTAGCAGATGTTTTTTCATAGACAATCATTTACACCATGGTTTTCATTGCGTGTCGCCAATTATCAGCGATGCCTAGATAGCGAGTTTGACGCAAACGAAAAAAGAAAAATTGGCCTGTAAAAACCTTACGCAGGCTCGTTGGACTGAAAGCCGTGGATCTAGTTGATCCTCTTGGGGTGCCATATCGCGAATCTTTGACGGTCGGGGTATCTCTTCTTTAGGAATCACAAAAAATGAGCCGCATCTATGCAAAAGCCCATATGTTTTCACATATGGGCCTCCGCTTAATTCTGCTATTTACTGACTGAATCAAACATCAATATTCCCAGCCTGCAGCGCATTCAACTCAATAAACGCGCGACGCGGTTCCACGTCATCCCCCATCAGCGTCATGAAAATCTGATCCGCGGCGATCGCGTCTTCGATTTGCACTTTCAGCAGGCGGCGGACGGTTGGGTCCATGGTGGTTTCCCACAGCTGTTCCGGATTCATTTCACCCAGACCTTTGTAGCGCTGCTTGCTGACGCCGCGTTCGGCTTCTTCGCGTAGCCATGCCATGGCCTGGTGGAAGTCGCTGATGGCGCTTTCCTTGATCTTGTCGCCGGTGCCGCGGCGGATTAGTGCGCCGCGTCCGATGAGGCCGCGGAAGGTTGCCGCTGCATTGGCCAGCACCTGGTAGTCGGGGCCGTTGACGAAGTCGGTGTCGATGGCGGTGACTTTGATGTTGCCGTGGTACATGCGCTGGATGCGCAGGATGTGCTTGTCGGTCAGCTCGTCGGAGCGGACGATGACGTCGATGCCCGGCTCGTTGATGGCTGCCTTCAGCGCGGCGGCGGATTGCTCGGCTTCTGCTGCGGTGTTCAGCTGCAGGGTGACGCCGGTCATGATGGCCGACAGCGCGGTGGCGTCGATCATGCGCGTCAAGCGCATGATGATGGCGTTGGCGGTGTTGTACTGACGGACCAGTTCGGTCAGCGGGGCGCCGCTGATCGGTGCTGCGCCTTCGCTTGGGACGAGCTCTGCGTCGTTCAGGGCGATCTGCATCATGTAGTGCGCTTCTTCGACGTCGTCTTTCAGATAGCGCTCGTCCTTGCCGGCCTTGACCTTGTAGAGCGGCGGCTGGGCGATGTAGATGTGGCCGCGTTCGACCAGTTGCGGCATCTGGCGATAGAACAGCGTGAGCAGCAGGGTGCGGATGTGGGCGCCGTCGACGTCCGCATCGGTCATGATGATGATGCGGTGGTAGCGCAGTTTGTCGGCGTTGAATTCGTCAGGGCCGATGCTGGTGCCGAGGGTGGCGATCAGGGTGGTGATCTGCTCGGAAGAGAGCATCTTTTCGAAGCGCGCCTTTTCGACGTTCAGGACCTTGCCGCGCAGCGGCAGGATGGCCTGGAATTTACGGTCGCGGCCTTGCTTGGCCGAGCCGCCCGCGGAGTCACCCTCGACGATGTAGAGTTCGCACAGGGCCGGATCTTTTTCCTGGCAGTCGGCCAGTTTGGCGGAGAGGCCGAGGCCGTCCATGACGCCTTTGCGGCGGGTCAGTTCGCGTGCCTTGCGTGCGGCTTCGCGGGCGCGCGCAGCTTCGACGATCTTGCCGCAGATGATCTTGGCGTCGTTCGGTTTTTCTTGCAGGAAATCGGTGAGGGTCTTGGCGACGATTTCTTCAACCGGGCCGCGCACTTCGCTCGATACCAGCTTGTCTTTGGTCTGCGAGCTGAACTTCGGCTCGGGGACTTTGACGGACAGCACGCAGGTGAGACCTTCGCGCATGTCGTCGCCGGAGATTTCGACCTTGGCTTTTTTGGCGAAGTCGTTTTCGTCGATGTATTTGTTGATGACGCGGGTCATCGCGGCGCGCAGGCCGGTGAGGTGAGTGCCGCCGTCACGTTGCGGGATGTTGTTGGTGAAGCAGAGCACCTGTTCGTTGTAGGCGTCGTTCCATTGCATGGAGACGTCGACGCTGATGTTGGTGTTCTGGTCCGACATGCGTTCGCCGGTGGCCTGGAAAATGGTCGGGTTAAGGACGCTCTTGTTCTTGTTGATGTATTCGACGAAGCCGCGGGTGCCGCCTTCGAAGGCGAAGTCTTCTTCCTTGCCGGTGCGCTGGTCGGTCAGCTTGATGTGCACGCCGTTGTTGAGGAAGGACAGTTCGCGGATGCGCTTGGCCAGGATTTCGTAGTGGAATTCAACGTGGGTAAAGATTTCTTCGTCGGCCCAGAAGTGGACTTCGGTGCCGCGCTTGTCGGTGTCGCCGAGGACTTTGATCGGGGAGACTTGCACGCCGTCGACGATTTCGATCTGGCGGTCTTGCGGGATGCCGCGCACGAATTCCATGCCGTACATTTTGCCGTCGCGACGGATGGTCAGGCGCAGCAGTTTGGACAGGCCGTTGACGCAGGAGACGCCGACGCCGTGCAGACCGCCGGAGACCTTGTAGGAGTTCTGGTCGAACTTGCCGCCGGCGTGGAGCTCGGTCATGACGATTTCGGCGGCGGAGCGTTTTGGCTCGTGCTTGTCGTCCATCTTCAGACCGGTCGGGATGCCGCGGCCGTTGTCGGTGACGGAGATCGAGTTGTCGGAGTGGATGGTGACGTGGATTTCGGTGCAGTGACCTGCCAGGGCTTCGTCGATGGAGTTGTCCAGCACTTCGAAGACGAGGTGGTGCAGGCCGGTGCCGTCAGAGGTGTCGCCGATGTACATGCCGGGACGTTTGCGGACCGCTTCCAGACCTTCCAGAATCTGGATGGAGGAGGCTCCATATTGATTTTGTTGCGGTTGATCGGTGTTGTCTGCTGGGACTTGGGACATGGCTACCTTCTGAAAAAACTGACGAAACTGCCTGACTAATTACTAAGAAACTGCAAGGGAACTGCTGAAGTCGGGGATGAAACCGAATTCTTAAAAGTGGCGAAGGGCCGTCTTACGCACGGCCCCTCGTCTGCTTTCGGCTAACTGAAATCAAATGCGCATCGGCATGACGACGTATTTGAAATCGGCATTGTCGGGAATGGTGATCAATGCGGAGGAGTTGGCGTCGCCCAGGGCGATGTTGACGTAGTCGCCCTTGAGGTTGTTCAACACGTCGAGCAGGTAGGTGACGTTGAAACCGATGTCGACGCTGTCGCCGCCGTAGTCGATTTCGAGTTCTTCAACCGCTTCTTCCTGGTCGGCATTGGTGGAGCTGATCTTGAGGCTGCCGGGCGCGATCACCCAACGCACGCCCTTGAACTTGTCGCTGGTCATGATGGCTGCACGTTGCAGCGAGCGCAGCAACTGTTCGCGGCCGATGGTGAAGTTGTTCTTGTAGCCCTTCGGCACCACGCGGGTGTAGTCGGGGAACTTGCCTTCGACCAGCTTGGAGATCAGTTCGATATCGGCGAAAGTCAGCTTGACCTGATTGTTGGCGATTTCCAGTTGGACCGGTTCGTCGCTTTCGTCCAGCAGGCGCTGCAGTTCGATGATGGTCTTGCGCGGGATGATGACTTCCTGGCGCGGGAATTCTTGCTCGGTGGCGACCTGGCAGAAGGCCAGACGGTGACCGTCGGTGGCGACGGCGATCACGTTCTTGCCTTCGACGACCAGCAGCAGGCCGTTGAGGTAGTAACGGATGTCTTGCTGCGCCATCGAGAAGTGGACCATGTTGAACAGGTGCTTCAGGGTCTTTTGCGGCAGCGTGACTTGCGCGTTGTAGTGCTCGGCCTGGGCGACGGTCGGGAATTCTTCCGCGGCCAGCGTTTGCAGGGCAAAACGCGACTTGCCGGATTGCACCGTCAGGCGCTTGTTGGACAGGGTGACCGTCACTTCGCCCGAATCCGGCAGGGCGCGCAGGATGTCGAGCAGTTTGCGCGCGGCGACGGTGGTGGCGGTGGCTTCGCTACCGGAGCCGACTTCGGCGTGCGTGGTGATCTGCACTTCGATGTCGGTCGAGAGGAAAGACACTTTTTCGCCGTCCTTGCGAATGAGGATATTGGCCAGAATCGGCAATGTGTGCCGACGCTCGACAATACCACTCACTATTTGCAGTGGCCGGAGAAGCGTATCTCGTTGGGTTTTGACCAATTGCATAGTCTCTATATCCTTGCTAGTAGTGGTTTAAAGGATGCTGAAAGCCGCTTTCAAATTCTGTCTGCAATCCGGTCTGGTCCTCCGTCTGCGCTCAGTTTTGCCGTCGTTTCCGCAAAGTTGCTGCAATTTGAAAAGGGCTTCGTTGCGGTAGCGCGGGCTTGCTGCTGCCGCTGTGCTACATCTTGCTGCGCGACGAATCCATCCTCGCTTACGGTATGCCCGCCCAATGACATGGCGATGACGACCGGATAACAGCCTACCGGCCGCGTCATGCTTTTTTGGCAACAAAAGAGTCGCCGGGACAAACCGGACCAACTCTCTCATTGTATCAAATCAACCCCTGTTCAAGGAGCAAATTGGGGCTATCGGGATAGGGCCTGCTAACAATTAATTTGCGAGTGCGAACGCGCGGCAGGCGTTGACTGCCTAGGCGCAGCGACGCGTCGTAGCGGTGCTACGGCAAGGGGCCGCAACAACGGAAGGCGACGCCTGCAGCCGTTCCCGAAGGGTTGCTGCCAGAAAGCGCGCTGGCGGCGTTGCATGGCTTGCAGGTGGGCCCGCCACCTGCTACGCCACGCGCCTTGCCAGCACTCTTTCTGGCAGCAACGCATCTCGCAAATTAATCGTTAGCAGCCCCTAACCTTTCAGGGTCTGCTCGAGCACGTGCAGCTCGTGGTTGCATTCCGGGTTTTTGGTGCGGTCGGCGGCGATCTTGCGGACCGCGTGCAGCACGGTGGTGTGGTCGCGGCCGCCGAACAGGTCGCCGATTTCCGGCAGGCTTTTTTGCGTCAGTTCCTTGGCCAGGTACATGGCGATCTGGCGCGGACGGGCGATATTGGCCGGGCGCTTCTTGGAATACATGTCGGCGACTTTGATGTTGAAGAAGTCGGCGACGGTTTTTTGGATGTTTTCGACGGAGATCTGGCGATTTTGAACGGATAAGAGGTCTTTTAACGCATCTTTGACGACATCGATGGTGATGTCCTTGCCGTGGAAGCGCGAGTAGGCCAGGATCTTGCGCAGGGCGCCTTCGAGCTCGCGGACGTTGGAGCGCAGATGCTTGGCGACGAAGAAGGCGACGTCGTCGGACAGCTGGACGCCTTCCAGCGTGGCTTTTTTCATCAGGATGGCGACGCGCATTTCCAGCTCGGGCGGTTCGATGGCGACGGTCAGGCCGGAATCGAAGCGCGAAATCAGGCGGTCATCCATGCCGCTGATTTCCTTCGGATAGGTATCGCTGGTGATGATGATCTGCTTTTTGGCGGCGATCAGGGCTTCAAAGGCGTAGAAGAACTCTTCCTGGGTGCGGCTCTTGCCGCCGAAGAATTGGATATCGTCGATCAGCAGCAGGTCGAGCGAGTGGTAGTAACGCTTGAAATCGTCGAAACCCTTGCGTTGGTAGGCCGTGACCACGTCGCGCACGTATTGCTCGGCGTGGATGTAGCGGATCTTGGCGTTGGGGTTGTCGGCCAGCACCTGGTTGCCGATGGCGTGGATGACGTGGGTCTTGCCCAGGCCGACGCCGCCGTACAGGAACAGCGGGTTATAAGACACGCCCGGGTTGTTGGCCACCTGGGTCGCAGCGGCGCGCGCGAGCTGGTTGGCTTTGCCGGTGACGAGGTTGTCGAAGGTCAGCACCGAGTTGATGCGCGACAACTCCTGGCGCGGGGTGACCGGCGGCGGCACCGGCTCGACCAGGGATTCCTGGATACCGGTCGGATAGCCGTCGAGCATGGTGCCGTGGCTGTTGCCGCCGTTGCTGTGGTGGCCGCCGTTGCCCGATGGCATCGGCGCTGCCGCGGCTGCCGCGCGGCGCGCGGCGCCGACGCGCGGATCGAGGACGAATTCGACGTCGATCTGCATTTCCCAGTACTCGGAAGCAATGGTGGTGATGCGGCTGGCGAACTGGGTCTTGACCCAGTCGAGCTTGAAGCGGTTGGGCGCGGCAATACGCAGGCGGCCATCTTCGTAATCAAGCGGAGCCAGAGGCTTGATCCAGGCGCTATATTGCTGCGGCGTCAGTTCCTGCTCCAGCTTTGCGGAGCAAGCCTGCCAAAAATTTTCCATGAATCTTCTTATCTAAATATGAGGGTGCAATGAGGCGCAAAAGCGTGCCGAGCTGACTTGGGGAAAGCCGGATGTCAACACTGCGCATCGGGCTATTTTACTCTGATGGGGAAAAGTTATCCACAGGCAGAGGCGGCTTTTGACAGAGTAAAAATGTATATCGACAGCCGGCAAAAGCTTAAGCGGAAATATCGAAGAATGAGGCTTGACAGAGTGGCGGCTGCAGAGGGCGATCCCGGACGGCGGACGGCAGGCGGGACAGGCTTTGCAGCCCGGCCTGCCTAATAATTAATCATTCGACAACGGCGCCGTCGACGAAGACTTTCAGTTCGCCCTGCTGGAATTGGGTCCAGGTTTCGTTGGTGGTCAGCGGCTGGGTGACAATGACGGCAACGCGGTCCTTGGAGGTGGTGACTTCGGAGAAATCCACGGAAATGTCCTGGTCGGACAAATGCGCCGAGGCGAAGGGATGCTGGCGGATGATGTAGTACAAATTGGTGGAGCAATGCGAGAACAGCGCCGAACCGTCCGACAACAGCATGTTAAATGGACCATGTCCGGCGATATAGTGGGTAAGTTCGCGCAACTCCTGCGTCAGGTCGGCCAGCGGCGGCAGGTTTTCGCCGAAACGGTTGCGCAGCTGCTGCAACAGGTAACAGAAGGCCAGTTCGCTGTCGGTTGTGCCGACCGGACGGTAAGGGCCGTTCAAGGTCGGGGTGAAATTCTTGAGGTCGCCGTTATGGGCGAACACCCAGTAGCGTCCCCACAGCTCGCGCACGAACGGGTGGCAATTGGCCAGCGAAACGCGGCCTTGCGTGGCTTTGCGGATGTGGGCGATGACGTGCTGGGATTTGATCGGGCAGCTCTTGATCAGCTCGGCCACCGGCGAAGTCACGGCGGACTGGTAGTCGACGAAGTGACGTACGCCGGAACCTTCAAAGAAGGCGATGCCCCAGCCGTCGCTGTGGTGATCCGTTAATCCGCCGCGATTTGCAAAGCCGGTGAAGCTGAAAACGATGTCGGTGGGCGTGTTGCAATTCATCCCGAGTAACTGGCACATGATGTCGGCGAGGCGGTGAGGCTGGTGTGAGTGTTGATCAAGAATGCCGGCAGCGATAAATAAGATGCGGGCAAGCCCTTACGGTATCACGCAGGCCGGCGCCGAGAAAGCCGGAATGACGGCAATTTCGTTCAATTGCGGTAAAAATCGTCAGCAAATAAAAAAAAGCCCCACGAATTAGGGCTCGTGGGGCTTAATCCTTCCTAAAGAGGGAGGAGGAGACGCGGTACGTAGTGCTTGATCTTTCGGTTGTTCTTTCTTCCGGCGCTCAGCTTCTTATCTGTCGCTGGCGGCCAGGTTGCGCAGTTCTGCGGCAAAACTCGGTTGTGAACGGCTGTAATCGTTGGCCATGCGGTTGAGCATCTTGACGCCGTTGAAACGGTGCTGACGCACACGTTGTTCCAGCGACTTGCGCGGCACGACCAGGACGATGGCGGCGCGCACGATGCCCATGACCAGCGGCTTGAAAACCATCAGCAGGGTGACCAGCACGCCCAGACCCAGCAAGGGGCGCATGAAGGCGACGCTTGCACCGATCAGCGACTGCGCGACCGGAACGGCGGCTTCAACTGGAAAGGCGATGGCTAGGACTGACATGATATTGATTTCCCTGATATCGAATGAATTTCTTCTCTTGTTGCATTGCAGTATATGCATCCCCGGCTCACATTGCCAATTTCATGTTTCGATATCAGATATAGAGATTGTGAATAGCCGCGTCCTGCATTATTCTCGAGACGTGTAGTCACGCATTTCGAAGAAATTCTAAAAAATGCGGACAAAAAAATCCCCGCAAAGCCGAAGCTTGCGGGGAAATCCTTCCTAAAGAGGGAGGAGGAGACACCGGACAGTTTCTTGTGTCGCGCAGTCGGTACCGCCTCAAGACGTCGGTACGAGCATCAAAACACAAGACTGAATGGGGTGGTGCGCTACAGAAGCGGTGGAAAGCGTCGTTATAGCCAGATTGATGCCGGCGCGTTCCGAACTACATCACCGCACTGTAGTAGAGCAAATTACTGAGTGTCGATTAACCGCGGGAAGCGATGAAACGCAGTTCTGCAGCCAGGTTAGGCTGAGTCGATTCAAACTTGTTGGCCAGGCGGTTCATTTGCGCGGCGCCGTCGACGATGTGCTGGTCAGCGGTCAGCAGAGCGGCTTGCGATTCGTGAGCCTGGACGAAACGAACGAAGATGTTGCGCAGTGCAGTACCGATCTTGCCGGCAGCAGTGCCAGTGTTCTTTGCAGAGTAATTAGCGGTCAATGTAGTCATGATGGACTCCTTGCGAAATGTGTTATGTTGCATTGCAGTGTAATGATCCATGACTCGCATTGCCAATTTCGGTTTTGGATATCAGTTATCGGTTTTGTGAATATTATTATTTTGATGTGCCAGTCTTTCCTTTTTCCATTGTTTATTTCGTCCATGTCCTTTACGTCCTTATTTACGTCCACATTAAGGTGCGGCTGATATGAGCTTTTTGACCCTAGACCTGAATCTGTTGCGCGTTTTCGACGCGGTGATGACAGAACAAAACCTGACGCGCGCGGCCAATTTGCTGGCGATGACGCAGCCGGCGGTGTCCAACGCCCTGCGCCGCCTGCGCGACACGCTCAACGACGAACTGGTGATCCGCACCGCCCACGGCGTGAAGCCGACGCCGCGCGCCGAAGAGCTATGGCCGACCGTACGCCGCGCCTTGTCGGAGCTGGAAGCGGTGATCACGCCGGAAACCTTCGACGTGACGCGCGCGCAGAACACCTTCCGCATGGCGATGGTCGATGCGACTGCCGCGCTGTGGCTGCCTTCGCTGGTGCGCACCATCATGCGCGACGCCCCGCGCATCAAGATCCGCATGATGCCGCTGACCACCCGCGATCCGCGCGCGATGCTGTTGCGCGGCGATGTCGACCTGGCGGTGGGTTTCTTCCCGGGCGTGACGGCGCAGCTGGCCGACGGCCTGAAAACCCAGATCAGCCACGAGCGTCTGTACACCGGCCAATACGTGTGCGTGATGCACAAGAACCATCCGCTGGCGGACAAGGAACTGAACCTCGACAACTATTGCTCGGCGGATCACTTGCTGGTCAGTCTGTCGGGCAAACCCCACGCGGTAATCGACGATGTGCTCGCCGGCATGGGACGCGAACGCAAGATTTTGCTGACAGTGAACCAGTTCTTCACGGCCGGACGCATCGTCGCCAGTTCGGAACTCATCACCGTGCTGCCGCGCCATCTGATCGCCGCGACCGGCATGACGGAAGTCCTGGTGGTGAAAGAACTGCCGTTCAAGACGCCGGAAGAACATGTGGACATGCTGTGGCATGAACGCGATGCGCGCAGCCCGGCGCACAAATGGTTGCGTGCACATTTAAGTGCAACAACTCATGACGAATTCGGTCGTATCAATATGAAGCGCTGACGAGATCCTGATTTCCCTTGATGCGGCTGGCGCTGATCACACTCTTTAGGATGATTTATGCCACGAACATCAAAAATAATAGGACTAAGTTTCGCGGGTTTTCTGACGCTCATCATTTTGCTGATCGTCCTGATCGTCAACTTCGACTGGAACCGGGCGCGTCCCTGGATCAACCAGCGCGTCAGCGATGCAACAGGCCGCCACTTCGCCATCCGGGGCGACCTGATCGTGAAGTGGCAAAAACCGGAATCGCCGCAAACCAGCTGGGCCCGGTGGATTCCGTGGCCGCATGTAAGCGCGGCCGACATCGTGCTCGGCAACCCGAGTTGGGCGCCGGCCGATTCCAACATGGTGGCGATCAGGCAGCTGGACGTGACGCTCAATCCCTGGCCGCTGCTGCAACACAAGATCGTCCTGCCGTCACTCGAAGCCGACACCCCGCAAATCGCCCTGCTGCGCAATAAAGACGCTGTCAATAACTGGACCTTCACATCGGACGGTCCCTCGACCTGGGAATTCCGTCCCGAAAAAATCGTGATCCGCAAAGGCAGCGTGCAGCTTGACGACGCCATCCAGAAGATCAATGCCAGGGCCGATATCGACACGCTCGATCCGGCCAAGGAAAGAATCTACGGCATAGGCTGGAAGCTCAAGGGCAGCTTCAACAAGGCCGACATCGGCGGCGAAGGCAAAGCCGGCGGCGTGTTGTCGCTGCAGGATGAAAGCAAACCTTATCCGCTGGAAGCCGATGTGCGCGTCGGCAAAACCCGCATCGCCGTCAAAGGCACGCTGACCAAACCGCAAGAACTTGCCGCGCTCGACCTGCAGCTGAATCTGTCGGGCGACAGCATGGCGCATCTGTTTGCGCTGACCGGCGTGCTGCTGCCGGAAACGCCGCCGTTTTCCACGTCCGGCCATCTGATCGGCAAGCTCGGCACTCAGCAAAGCGACTGGATCTACGACAAATTCAACGGCAAGGTCGGCTCCAGCGATATCGGCGGCACGCTGGAATATCAATCGAAGCAACCGCGGCCGCTGCTCAAGGGCGAGATCGTTTCCAACCTGCTGCAGTTCGACGATCTGGCGCCGCTGATCGGCGCCGACTCCAACGCCAAAAAGGCGGAACGCGGCGCGGAAGAACGCCAGCCGTCGAACAAGGTGTTGCCGGTCAAGGAATTCAAGACCGATGCCTGGGATGCGCTGGATGCCGACGTCAAACTCACCGCGCACAAGGTGGTGAAGGAAAAGAACCTGCCGATCACCGACATCCGCGCCGACCTGCACATGAACAACAAGGTGCTGCAGCTGACGCCGCTCAACTTCGGCATCGCCGGCGGCAACCTGAGCTCCAACATCAAGCTCGACGGCAGCGCACCGAAGATGAAGTCGGAACTGAAACTGTCGGCGCGACGCATCAAGATTCAGCAGTTGTTCCCGAATCTCGACGCGGCGCAGACCAGCTTCGGTGAAATCAACGGCGACGCCGCGCTGACCGCCACCGGCAATTCGGTCGCGGCCATGCTCGGTTCGTCCAACGGCGAATTGAAGACCTTGATCAATCACGGCGCCATCAGCAAGTTGCTGCTGGAAGAGATGGGCCTGAATATCGGCAATGTGGTGGTGTCGAAGCTGTTCGGCGACAAGCAGGTCAAGCTCAATTGCATGGCCGGCGACTTCGCCGTGACCAACGGCCTGATGCAGGCGCGCACCTTTACGCTGGATACCGAAGACGCGATCGTCAACATCAGCGGCAACGTCAATCTGTCCCAGGAGCAACTCGACCTGACCATCAATCCGCGCAGCAAGGGCCTGCGGATTATTTCGCTGCGCTCGCCGCTGTATGTCACCGGTCCGTTCAAGGATCCGGATATCGGCGTCGACAAAGGCACGCTGGCGCTGAAGGCGGGCGGCGCCATTTTGCTGGGTGTGGTGGCCCCGGTTGCAGCCATCCTGCCGCTGATCAACATCAGTGGAGAACAGCAAACCGATTGCGCCAATCTGCTGCAGGAAGCCCAGAAAAAACCGACTGCGCCGCCGCCGGGTAAAACCTACAAAGGCAAGCCGGTGCAGGCCGCCAGGTGATTTCCGGATATCGCTGCCGATAGATTTTTTAAAACCGGTTCGGCAAAATCATCTGTGGATAAGCTTGTGAATAAGTCTTGCGCGGTTTGGGGATAGTGCAAGACTTTTTCACAGCGCCAAAATCTATCCAACAACTGTTCTTTGTTCATACACGTGTTGCCAAGCGTTTATCATTTTCGTAAACGCCTGATTCGATTTCGGTTTACCGGGTTATCCACAGAAAAGGGTCCCTGTTAACTACTACTACTATTTATATATATAAACATCTATATAAAAACCGGAAAACCTTTTTTCTCTTTCTTCCCCATCGATCCAACTAAAAAAAAAGAAAAATCGATCCGGAACTGCCCGGCGGATCATTTCATTTCAAGGAAATGGCATCCGGCACTTCCAGCACCAGGTCCGATTCGGCGACCGCGACACACGGCAACAGGTAACCTTCGGCTTTTTCTTCCCTGGTCAGCCCCGGCCAATCGATCTGATAACTGATTTGCCCGCTTTTTAAAAAACAAAGACAGGTGCGGCATGTTCCGTTACGGCAAGAACTTGGCATGCGGATGAATGCCTGTTGTGCGGAAGTCAGCAAAGACAACGCCGGCTTCGCGATAAATTCCAGTCCTGAGGGCTGGATGAGCACCTTGTAGGCATTTTTTTGGTCTTGCTCGTCCATGGGCATCAATTGGTTTGTTTTTGCTGTGGCGACGTCTTGCAGCTCGTTCACGAGGAAATGGCCGTCTGGAAATGAAAATTCATCTGTTTCATCACCAACCAGCTCTCGTATCAGACAAAACGACTTGAAAAACCGCATTCGAGCGTGTTTTTAAGGTCATCTGTGGATAAGTCTCTGCATATCTTCTGTGCGAAATGGGGATAGGTCAAAAGTTCTTCACATCTCCATTTTCTATCCACCATCTGTTCTTTTGCCATACAAGACTTACCAAGCGGTTATGAATTTCGTAAACCCATGATTTGATTTTGGTTTACCGGGTTATCCACAGAAAGGGGTCCCTGTTAACTACTACTACTATTTATATATATAACCTATTAATTTAAAAACCAAACCCAGCTTATTCCCGGGAAAACGTAAAAAATTCCTTTGAAACAACATTAATCAGGACCAGACATCCTGCAACAAAGCGAATACGGCGCCGATGGCCGGTTCGTTTTTACGTTTATCAAGGGAAATGAAAGACAGCTCGGTCGACAAATCGACTGCATCGGCAATCACCAGGCCGTGTGCATGCGATTGGTTAAGCGCAATCGACTCACGCGCCAGCGACAGGCCGACGCCGGATTTCACCAGATCCAGCATGGAAGATTCCTGATCGACCAGCGCGACCGCATTAGGCGTGAGCTTGTATTGGGCAAAAACCCGGTTCAGCAGACGGTGATGTGCGGACTCCGGCGGGGTCCAGATCCAGGGGAGCTGCGCCAGCTCCTTCCAGCCTTTGCCGGCAATCCGGCTTTTCCAACCGGCCGGGGCGATGACGTTATAAGTGAAATGGGTCAAAGTCAGGCTGTGGAAGCCTTTGCCCGGCGAACCGAGGAAAAAGCCGACATCCAGCTCGCCGGCTTTGACTTGCTGCAGCACCGAACCCGACATATGGTGTTGAAGACGTGTGGATAGTTGGGGATGACGTTCCACCAGCAGTTTGAGGAAGGCGCCGAGACGGATGAATTCGGGATCGAGGATGGTGCCGACGGCCAGCGTGCCGATCAGATTGCCGGCGCTGCTGTGCAAGGCGTTGGCATGTTGATGGAATTCCTGCAGGGTGTGCAGAACCCGTTCCGCGACCGGCAACAGCTTGCTGCCTTCATTGGTCAGTTTCATGCCGGCGCTGGTGCGGGTGAACAGGGTCAGGTTCAGCCTTTCCTGCAGCAACTTGATTTGCAGGCTGACCGCAGGCTGGGTGACGTGGAGGGTTTCTGCGGCGCGGGTCAGGTTGCCTTCATGGGCCACGGCGACAAAAGCGCGTAATTGTGTGAAATCCATGATCAAGTTCGATTAAAAGTAGTCAACTATCATTCGTGACTGATTTTAAGGATATGAGAATTATCAGTAATTTTTATATTGCTGTTGATAATAACTGATTGGATTCATTTCATTCGAGGCTATATTCTTCCAAAACCAAACAAATAAGCCGATTTCAGCCATCTCCAGGCCAACTCTATTCATTGATCACCAAAGGGATACTTATGACTGTCGCACCATCGACCATTCAGCATTACATCAACGGCCGTGTCGTTCCGTCCGAAAGCGGCCGTCAGCAAGACGTGTTCAATCCGGCCACCGGCGAGGTGTCGGCCAAGGTAGTGCTGGCGTCGACAGCTGAAGTCAATGCGGCAGTGGCCGCCGCCAGCGCTGCAGCGCCGGCCTGGGCTGAAACAGCGCCGCTCAAGCGTGCGCGCGTGCTGTTCAAGTTCAAGGAATTGATCGAGCAGCATCATGACGACCTCGCAGCGGCGATCACACGTGAACACGGCAAGGTGTTTTCCGATGCCAAGGGCGAAGTCACGCGCGGTCTGGAAATTGTCGAATTCGCCTGCGGCGTGCCGCAACTGCTGAAGACGCAATTCACCGACAACATCGGCGGCGGCATCGACAATTGGAATCTGCGCCAGCCGCTGGGTGTGACGGCCGGCATCACGCCGTTCAATTTTCCGGTGATGGTGCCGCTGTGGATGGCGCCGCTGGCGATTGCCACCGGCAACAGCTTTATCCTGAAGCCGTCCGAACGCGATCCGTCGCCGTCGCTGATGCTGGCCGATCTGTTCAAGCGCGCCGGCTTGCCGGACGGTGTGTTCAACGTGGTCCAGGGCGACAAGGTGGCGGTCGACGCGCTGCTGCAGCATCCGGAAGTGCAGGCGATCTCGTTTGTCGGTTCGACGCCGATTGCGGAATACATCTACAGCGAAGCGACCAAGCGCGCCGGTACCTATCCCTTGCGTGCGCAGGCATTGGGCGGCGCCAAGAATCATCTGGTGGTGATGCCGGACGCGAATCTGGAACAAGCGGTCGATGCGCTGATCGGCGCCGCTTACGGTTCCGCCGGCGAACGTTGCATGGCGATCTCGGTGGCGGTGGCGGTCGGCAGCGTAGCCGACAAGCTGATCGAAGCGCTGATCCCGCGCGTGAAGGCATTGAAGATCAAAAACGGCATGGAAGCCGATGCCGAGATGGGCCCGCTGGTGACTGCTGCGCACAAGGCCAAGGTCGAAGGCTATATCGACGACGGCGTGCAGGCCGGCGCCAAGCTGCTGGTGGATGGCCGCGGCATCAGCGTGCCGGGTCATCAAAAAGGCTTCTTCGTCGGCGGCACCTTGTTTGACAACGTCACGCCGGACATGAAGATCTACAAGGAAGAAATTTTCGGACCGGTGCTGTGCGTGGTGCGCGTGCCGGACTTCGCCGAAGCGGTGCGTCTGATCAATGCGCACGAATACGGCAACGGCGTGTCGCTGTTCACTGCGGACGGCAACACCGCGCATGAATTTTCGCGCCGCATCCAGGTCGGCATGGTCGGCATCAATGTGCCGATCCCGGTGCCGATGGCCTGGCATTCCTTTGGCGGCTGGAAGCGCTCGCTGTTCGGCGATACCCATGCTTACGGCGAAGAGGGCATCAAGTTCTATACGCGATATAAGTCCATCATGCAGCGCTGGTCGGCTACTATCGGCAAGGGCGCGGAATTTACGATGCCGGTGGCGAAGTAATCAAAGTTGCTTATCACCCTCCTTGTCGTCCCAGCGAACGCTGGGACGACGGCGTATCGATTGGCGTCAGATAAAAAAATAACGGAGACAGCAGCATGGAGTCAGCAGGTAAATACGATTACATCATCGTCGGCGGCGGCACGGCCGGTTGCGTACTGGCCAACCGGCTCAGCCACGATCGCGGCGTCAAGGTGCTGCTGATCGAGGCGGGCGCCAAGGACGATTACCTGTGGATTCACATCCCCGTCGGTTATCTGTATTGCATCAATAATCCGCGCACCGACTGGCTGTATCGCACCGAAGCGGATGCCGGCCTCAACGGCCGCAGCCTGATTTATCCGCGCGGCAAAGTGCTGGGCGGCTGCTCGTCGATCAACGGCATGATTTACATGCGCGGCCAGGAGCGCGACTACAACGAGTGGGCGCAGCTGAGCGGCGACGACAGCTGGCGCTGGGACCAGGTGCTGCCGCTGTTCAAGAAGAGTGAGGATCACTACAAAGGCGGCGATCAGTTTCACGGCGCCGGCGGCGAGTGGCGCGTGGAGAAGCAGCGCCTGTCGTGGGAGATCCTCGATGCCTTCCGCGATGCGGCGGCGGAAGTCGGCATTCCCAAGATCGATGACTTCAACCGCGGCGACAACGAAGGCAGTTCTTACTTCGACGTGAATCAGAAACGCGGCATCCGCTGGAATGCTTCCAAGGCGTTTTTGAAACCGGCGATGAAGACCGGCAATCTCGACGTCATGACCGGTTCGCACGTCAAGCGCCTGCGCATTGAGCAACGTGAGGTCGGTGGAATAAGCGGCCCGGTTTGCGTCGGCGTCGAATTCACCGGCGGCGGCAAGGAGTGGTACGCGGAGTCCACTTCCGAAACCATCCTGGCCGCCGGCGCGGTCGGCTCGCCGCACATCCTGCAATTGTCGGGCATCGGTCCGGCGGACTTGTTGCAGCAGCATCAGATTCCGGTGGTCAAAGACCTGGCGGGCGTGGGCGAGAACCTGCAGGATCATTTGCAGATCCGCACGGCGTTCAAGGTCAAGGGCGTGAAGACGCTCAACATGATGGCCAACAACTGGTTTGGCAAAATGAAGATCGGTATGGAATACGCCTTGTTCCAGAGCGGGCCGATGTCGATGGCGCCGTCGCAGCTGGGCGTGTTCGCCAGGTCCGACGCATCGCAAACGAGCGCCAACCTCGAGTACCACGTGCAGCCCTTGTCGCTGGAAAAATTCGGCGATCCGCTGCATCCTTTCCCGGCATTCACCGCCAGCGTCTGCAATCTGCGCCCGACCTCGCGCGGACACATTCGCCTGGGTTCCGGCGACGGCGCAGTGGCGCCGAAGATTACCTTGAATTACCTCAGCACCGAACAGGACCGCAAGGTCGCGGCGGATTCGCTCAAGCTCACGCGCAAGATCGCCGCCGCGCCGGCCTTGCGAAAATATCAACCCGACGAATGCAAGCCCGGGGTGGAATACCAGTCTGAGGAAGAGTTATACAAAGCCGCCGGCGAAATCGGCACGACCATCTTCCATCCGGTCGGCACCTGCAAGATGGGTCGCGCCGACGATGCGCTGGCAGTGGTCGACAGCGAATTGCGCGTGCGCGGCGTGGCCGGACTGCGCGTGGTAGACGCTTCCGTGATGCCTACCATCACATCCGGTAATACCAATTCTCCTACGGTCATGATTGCTGAAAAGACAGCAGAACTGATCAGAAAAGCGCGCAAAAATTAAATATTTCGGGCTTTGCCCAATACGGTACTTATACGTATTGTAGTAATGGTACGACTCGGCTACTATGCGCCAGATATTAAAAAAATAAGACTCTCGCACAAGGCTTGAAGACAGGTGTTCAGGCCCTAAAAAGAGTAGTTGCCGACGTCAGAAGCGTCGCGTAACTTACTGAGGGTCTGTTAACAATGAATTTGCGAATGCGAACGCGCGGCAGGCGTTGACTGCCTGTGCGTAGCGACGCGACATAGCGATGCTGTGGCAAGGAGATGCAACAACGACAGGCGACGCCTGCAGCCGTTCCCAAAGGGTTGCTGCAAAAAAGCGCGTTGACTGCGTTGCATGGCTTGCAGGTGGGCCCACCACCTGCTGCGCCGCGCGCCTTGCCAACACGCTTTTTCGCAACAACGCATCGCGCAAATTCATTGTTAACAGACCCAGGCGGCCATGCGGTTATAAAGACGCATGGTATTCACGGGAAGAATGAGAAGAGACAAGAAGAGACACTATGACAGATGTCATTCTGGAGACAAAAAACCTGACGAAGGAATTCAAGGGTTTTACAGCAGTCAGTAAAGTCAACTTGCAAGTCCAGCGCGGGCATATCCATGCGCTGATCGGACCGAATGGCGCCGGCAAGACGACTTGCTTCAATCTGCTGACCAAATTCCTGGTGCCGACTTCGGGCCAGATCCTGTTCAATGGCAAGGACATCACGATGGATGCGCCGGCGCAGATTGCGCGCCAGGGCATCATTCGTTCTTTCCAGATTTCGGCCGTGTTTCCTCACCTGAGCGTGATGGAAAACGTGCGTATCGGCTTGCAACGCACCTTGGGCACTTCCTTCCATTTCTGGAAGAACGGCGACAGCCTGAAGCAGCTCAACGATCGCGCCATGGCCTTGCTCGAAGAAGTCGACCTGACCAGCTTCGCCGACACCATCACCGTCGATTTGCCTTACGGCCGCAAGCGCGCGCTGGAGATCGCCACGACCCTGGCGATGGAACCGGAACTGATGCTGCTCGACGAACCGACCCAGGGCATGGGCCACGAAGACGTTGATCGCGTGACTGCGCTGATCAAGAAAGTCTCGGCCGGCCGCACCATCCTGATGGTCGAACATAATATGAACGTGATCTCCGGCATTTGCGACCGCATCAGCGTGTTGCAACGCGGCGCTGTGCTGGCCGAAGGCACGTATGACCAGGTATCGAAGAACCCGCAAGTGATGGAAGCCTACATGGGCACGACATCGGGCGCACTGGAAGGAGCTCACTGATGAACACGGCAACCATGCAACAAGGCGGCGTGACATCGGCGGATAACACCGGCAGCGGCACACCCGCGCTGGCGATCTCCGACCTGCAAGCCTGGTACGGCGAATCGCACATCCTGCACAACGTCAACCTGACCGTGAACAAAGGCGAAGTCGTGACGCTGCTGGGCCGCAACGGCGCCGGCCGCACCACCACCCTGCGTTCCATCATGGGCCTGGTCGGTGCGCGCAAGGGTTCGATCAAGATCAACGGCAATGAAACCATCGCCATGCCGACCCACAAGATCGCGCATCAGGGCGTCGGTTATTGTCCGGAAGAGCGGGGCATCTTTTCGTCGCTGTCGGCGGAAGAAAACCTGATGCTGCCGCCGTTCGTGTCGAAGACCGACAAAGGTATGTCGATCGAAGAGATCTACGACATGTTCCCCAATCTGAAAGAGCGCCGCAACAGCCAGGGCACACGCTTGTCCGGCGGCGAACAGCAAATGCTGGCGGTGGCGCGCATCCTGCGCACCGGCGCGCGCCTGCTGTTGCTCGACGAAATTTCCGAAGGCCTGGCGCCGGTCATCGTGCAGGCGCTCGCGCGCATGATCCTGATGCTCAAGTCCAAGGGCTACACCATCGTGATGGTGGAACAGAATTTCCGTTTTGCGGCGCCGCTGGCGGACCGTTTCTATGTCATGGAACACGGTCAGATCGTGGAGTCGTTTGCCGCTGCAGAATTGCAATCGAAGACGCAGAAGCTCAACGAATTGCTGGGCGTTTAAGTCCGCGCAGTTTCTGTTTCGCCGCAACACGGATTCCGAATAGTCGGCTTAAAGAGTCACATAAGAGTCACACTAATCAGCAAGTCATAAAAAGAATGCACCATGCGTTTCATCGGTGCGCAGGGCAGTCACGCAGTCGGTGGCGCGTCGTCCGTACCGCGGTACGGCGTGCGTCACACAAAAACTTACGCAACAACTTCAGGTAGCAAGCGAGCGTTATAACAAAGGAGATGGAAATGAAATTGAAGACAATGTCACTCGCCGTATCGACTGCGGCAGCAGCGTTCGCTTTGGCAGCATCGGCGCCGGCTTCGGCGCAGATCTCCGGCGACGTGATCAAGATCGGTTTCATCACCGATATTTCCGGCGTCTACTCGGACATCGACGGCCAGGGCGGCGCGGAAGCGATCAAGTTCGCAATCGCCGACATGGGCGGCGCGATCAACGGCAAGAAGATCGAACTGGTCGTTGCCGATCACCAGAACAAGGCTGACGTTGCGGCCAGCAAGTCGCGCGAATGGTTCGACCAGCAGGGCGTCGACGTCCTGATCGGCGGCACCAATTCCGGCACGGCGCTGGCGATGGCGAAAGTCGCCAACGAAAAGAAAAAGGTCTTCATTGAAAACGGCGCCGGCTCGGCCCGCCTGACCAATGAAGAATGCTCGCCTTACACCGTTCACTATGCCTACGACACCGTGGCGCTGGCCAAGGGCACAGGCTCCGCAGTGGTCAAGCAAGGCGGCAAGAGCTGGTTCTTCCTGACCGCCGACTATGCGTTCGGTCACTCGCTGGAAAGCGACACCAGCAACGTCGTCAAGGCATCGGGCGGTACGGTCGTAGGTTCGGTCAAGCATCCGCTGGGCGCATCCGACTTCTCGTCCTTCCTGTTGCAGGCGCAAACTTCCAAGGCCCAGATCATCGGCCTGGCCAACGCCGGCGGCGACTTCATCAATTCGGTGAAGGCAGCCAACGAGTTCGGCATCACCAAGACCGCCAAGCTGGCCGGCCTGCTGGTGTTCATCAACGACGTGCACTCGCTGACGCCGAAGCTGACCCAGGGCATGTACCTGACCGACAGCTGGTACTGGGACGCCAACGACGAGACCCGCAAGTTCGCCAAGCGCTACTTCGAAAAGCAAAAGAAGATGCCTTCGAGCCTGCAGGCCGCCGACTACTCCGCCGCGCTGCAATACCTGCAAGCGGTGAAGGCTGCCGGCACGGATGATTCGGACAAGGTCATGGCGCAGCTGCGCAAGATGAAGTTCAACGACGTGTTCCAGAAGAACGGCTACCTGCGCGCCGACGGCCGCGTGGTCCACGATATGTATTTGTACCAGGTCAAGACACCGGCCGAATCCAAGTACCCATGGGACTACTACAAGCTGGTGCAAACCATTCCCGGCGAACAGGCATGGACCACCAAGGCTGAATCCAAGTGCTCGGCCTGGAAATAAGTCGTCGTCAATTAGCTGGTAAATAGACGCATCAAGAGATCTGTCATTTCTGTTCAAGCGGGGATGACAGATTTTTCTTGTTGCACTTGATAAGCCGGAAGCGCATGGTGTCACCACCAACCGACATCCGGTCAATCAGAATGAATGAGTTTCTATGGAATTATTCGGCATACCCCTGCAAGCCTTGTTGAGCCAGCTGCTGCTGGGCCTCGTGAACGGCTCGTTCTACGCGATGCTGTCGCTGGGACTGGCGGTCATCTTCGGCCTGCTCAACGTGATCAACTTTGCACACGGCACCTTGTACATGCTCGGCGCGTTCGCCGCATGGATAGGGTTGACCTACTTCGGGATCAATTACTGGCTGATGCTGATACTGGCGCCGTTGATCGTGGGCCTGTTCGGCATCATCATCGAAAAGACCATGCTGCGCTGGCTCTACAAGCTGGACCATTTGTACGGTCTGCTGCTGACCTTCGGCATCACGCTGATGGTGGAAGGCATCTTCCGCTCGATTTACGGCGTGTCGGGACAACCGTATTCGGTCCCTGACGCCTTGCAAGGCGCAACCAACCTCGGCTTCATGGTGTTGCCGAATTATCGCGCCTGGGTCGTTCTGGCGTCGGTGGTGGTGTGTTTCTCGACCTGGTTCGTGATCGAGAAGACCCGTCTGGGCGCTTACCTGCGCGCCGGTACCGAGAATCCGAAACTGGTGGAAGCCTTCGGCATCAACGTGCCGCTGATGGTGACCCTGACCTACGGCTTCGGCGTGGCATTGGCGGCGTTTGCCGGCGTGCTGGCGGCGCCGGTGATCCAGGTGTCGCCGCTGATGGGTTCCAACCTGATCATCGTGGTGTTCGCGGTGGTGGTGATCGGCGGCATGGGCTCGATTCTCGGCTCCATCGTCACCGGTCTGGGCCTGGGCGTGGTCGAAGGTCTGACCCGCGTGTTCTATCCTGAATTGTCGGCAACCGTTGTGTTCATCATCATGGCCATCGTCCTGATGATTCGTCCTGCCGGTCTGTTCGGTAAAGAGAAATAAGGCGACGCCATGACTAATGCGATGAACAATCCAATGAGCAAGAAACTCTTTTACGCTGTGTTGCTGATCCTGGCACTGGCGGCGCCGTTCGGCCTGTATCCGGTGTTCCTGATGAAGATGCTGTGCTTTGCCTTGTTTGCCTGCGCCTTCAATCTGCTGATCGGCTATACCGGCTTGCTGTCCTTCGGCCATGCCGCTTTCTTCGGCGGCGCCGGTTACGTTGCCGGCCAGGCGATCAAGGCCTGGGGCGTGCCGACCGAAATCGGCTTGATCCTCGGCACCGCCACCGGCGCATTGATCGGTCTGGTGATGGGCCTGCTGGCAATTCGCCGCCAGGGCATCTACTTCACCATGATCACGCTGGCGCTGGCGCAGATGCTGTTTTTCGTGGCGCTGCAGGCGCCGTTCACCGGCGGCGAAGACGGCTTGCAAGGCATCCCGCGCGGCAAGCTGCTGGGCTTTATCGATCTGTCGAGCGACATGACTTTGTACTACGTCGTGCTGGCGATCGCGATTGCCGGCTTTGCGCTGATCGTGCGCACCATCAGCTCGCCGTTCGGCCAGGTGCTGAAGGCGATCAAGGAAAACGAACCGCGCGCCATCTCGCTGGGCTATGACGTTGACCGCTACAAGCTGCTGGCTTTCGTGCTGTCGGCAGCATTGACCGGCCTGGCCGGCTCGACCAAGGCGCTGGTGCTGGGCTTCGAAACGCTGACCGACGTGCACTGGAGCATGTCCGGCCTGGTCGTGCTGATGACTCTGGTCGGCGGCCTGGGCACCATCATCGGTCCTATCGTCGGCGCCGTGATCATCATCATGCTGGAGAACAAGCTGGGCGATATTGGTAATTGGCTCGCCGGCGTGACGCATATCGAATGGTTCAATACCCTGGGCGATTCGGTGACCATCGTTACCGGCTTCATCTTCATCGTCTGCGTGCTGGCCTTCCGCCGCGGCATCGTCGGTGAAATCCTGAACCTGATGGGCAAGCGTTCGCCGACTGCATCACACTAGCAAGTCCGCTCCGGCCGGCTTGCCGGCCAGGGTAAGCGCAGCAATCACTGCCGCCGCACAGTTCAGACTGTCCGGCGGCAGTTTTCATTGGAGGCCGGCCGGTTTGCTTGTACAGTGTCGCCACGCGCAATCATGCAGCAAATGTATTCCGGAGAATTGAATGGCAGTGCCCCAGACCGACGAGCAAACCGAGATTTTGAAGTGCCAGGCCCAGATCGTCATGATCGAGGCGGTTGCCGGCTCGGGTAAAACCACCACGCTGGCGATGCTGGTGAAGCAGGCGCTGACGAAGGGGCTGGGCGCGCATCAGATCCAATGCCTGTGTTTTTCGGAGGGCGCCAACAAGCGCTTCCGCGAAAAGCTGTACGAGGAGGGCGTCACCCGGCCGGTGCCGCTGAACACGGTCGAAGCGTATGCGCGCGAATGTCTGGCGCAACTGGGCGAAGCGCTGGCGCTGGAAAGAACCCGTTACTACGCGTCGGACGAAGAGCTGCGTCCGCATCTGGTCGCTGCGGCAAACAGCGTGCTGGCACGCTATGAGGGAAGAGCAGGGCGGATCGACAACGGCTTCGATTTTTCCTTCGAAAAAAACAGCGCCAACGCCGAGGAAATGTTCTCGCTGTTGTATCGTTTTAAAGCCAGTCTGGCCTCGCATCGTTTCCATGACGAAGAGCTGGATTATGACGATCTGGATCAGCTGGCGACGCAGTTCGGCACCCAGATCGAGGCGGTCGAAATCGGCATCGCCTATGAGCGCCAGCGGCAAACCTATCCCGGTGAATACAAATGGCGCAGCGCCGCCGATCTGGTGCCGGATCTGGTCGAGTTGCTGAGCAGTCATCCGTCGGCGCTGGAGATCCTCCCGGTCAAGGGCTTGTATCTGATCGACGAATGGCACGACATCAACGCGGCTGAATTCCGCTTGCTGCAGTTATTGCTAAGGGGAAAGAAACTGGTTGCCGTCGGCGATCGTTATCAAATTATCAATTCCGCGCGCGGCGCGGATATCGTCTATTCCACCGCCGGTTTTGAAATGGCGTTCCCGAATGCGCAGTACCTGCCGCTGGGGAAGTCCTACCGTTTCGGGACTTCGCTGTCCAAGCTGGCGCAGCGACTGACGGCGCGCAAATGCGCCTCGCATGAAGACCTGTACACCGAGATCAAGCGCCTGACTTACGACCCCACTTTGTCCGGAGATTGCGCCGCGAAAGTGACGCAGCAGGTGCAAGCCCTGGTGAAGGCGCGGGCCGATACGCGTTATTCCGACATCGCGATCATCGTGCGCGAGCCGGACCAGACCATCGAGATCGAAAACCTGCTGCTGGATCAGAACATCCCATACTACTGCGACGATATCGAGTCTTACCTGCACCGTCCCGAAATCCTGATGCTGCGCGGTCTGCTGCACATGGCGAGCAACTCGTTCGCGACGCTGCAAGGCGACAAGGAAAGCATCAAGCGCATGGTCATGGGATTTTCCCTGTATCTGCCGGTAGGGGAGTCGTCCGAAAACTGGGAGCGCGGTTACTTCGCCGAAGGCAGCTGGTTCGAGGAAGCGCAGCGGATGATTGCTGAGCAGCCGAACGCGCTCAAGGATTTTTTCGACGCCGTACTCTGCAAACCGCGCGATGCCGACGACGACATGGTGCTGCGCTGGAAGCAGCGCTTCACGGATGTCGTGCAAGAATTGCAAAAGCTGAACCAGGAGAGCAGTGCGGCGGAGTTGCTGAATTTCGCCAATCGCCATCTGTCCCTGGTCGACGCCACCAGCCGGGCCTTCATCAATCGCAGCCGGGCAACGTCGGCGGCAAAGTCGATCCAGACCTTCATCGCCTTTGCCTCGCGTCACCCGGAGATGAATGCGGCCGACTTCCTTGCCGAGTTGCACCGTCGCCAGCAAAAGGTGAGTAAGAACCGCAGCGCCATCCAGTCGCGCCGGCAGTTGACGCTGACGACCATCCAGGCAGCGAAAGGGCGGCAGTGGCCGCATGTGCTGGTGCCTTATCTGCAGCAGCATGAATTCCCGCGGCTGCGCGATATTGCCGAAGAGGTCCGCCATTTCTATGTCGCTATGACCCGGGCCATCTCCAGTCTGTCCTTGTTTGAGCCGGACGATGCGCATGCGGAGCAACGCAGCGTGTTGATGAACCGCGTACGCAAGTAAGTTCGGAAGTAAGCCCGGCGGCGTCGGGCGATGTGCCGCCCGATGCGTCATGGGAGTGGAGAAGCCTGCGTCGCAGGAGTAGAATACTTGTCGCTCTGACAGTGCGGTCGGTTTGCCTCGCGGTCATTCAATTTCCCTTCTCCCGTTTGCGAAAGTCTCCGATGTCGTCGTTTTCCCCGCGCTGTACCTTTGTGCCGGCAGGTGCCCATGTTTGATTTCGTGCCTGTTCTCTTTTCCAATTATGTGATTCTCTGCATCGCCGCCTTCATTGCCGGCCTGGTGGATGCGGTGGTCGGCGGCGGCGGCCTGGTGCTGGTTCCGGCGCTGTTTTCGGTATTTCCCAACCTGGCTCCGGCGACGCTGCTCGGCACCAACAAGGTCGCCGGCGTGATGGGCACCAGTGCCGCAGCGATCAATTTCGCCCGCAAGGTGCGCATCCATTGGGCGGCAGCCGCACCTGCCGCGCTGGCGGCATTTGCCTTGTCGTTCTCCGGCGCCTATCTGGTGACGCATGTCCCGACCGAGCTGATGCGCAAGGCTTTGCCTTTCGTCTTGCTGGCGGTGGCTATCTATACCTTGAAGAAGAAGGATTTCGGGCAGACGCACGCGCCCCTGTTGTCCGGCGGCAAGGAAACCTTGTTCGCCATATTGATCGGCGCCGGCGTGGGTTTCTATGACGGCTTGTTCGGCCCGGGCACCGGCAGCTTCCTGGTGTTCTTGTTCGTGCGCGTATTTGGCTATGACTTCCTGCGCGCGTCGGCAGTATCCAAGGTCGTCAATATCGCGACCAATCTGGCGGCGCTGGTCTGGTTCTCGTACAGCGGCCACGTACTCTGGCAATTGGGATTGCTGATGGCGGTCTTTAATATTGCCGGTTCATTGGTCGGCACCAAACTCGCCATCAAACACGGTAGCGGATTTGTGCGCAGACTTTTCTTGTTCGTGGTGAGCGCGTTGATCTTGAAGACGACTTACGATGCGTTCCTGAAATGAGGATGGCATAACCCCGCGATTGTTTCACGTGAAACAATCGCGGGGGGAATATGAGGGCGATGAAAAAGGAAGCTGAGGCTTCCTTTTTTATTGGGTGTGATTTGACGAAGATCCGCCCATGCATGCCCAAACTGTTTCACGTGAAACAAAAAACGTGACTAAAAAGGGAATAACAGGGGTAGGGTCTGATACCCATCCGAAAAAGACTTTATAATCTCGCCTCTGTTCACCGTCTCCACGAGGCGCATTATGCTATTTCCCACACAATTTGATGTCATCGTCGTCGGCGGCGGCCACGCCGGAACCGAAGCCGCATTGGCATCCGCCCGCATGGGCCAAACTACATTGCTGTTGACGCACAACATCGAGACCCTCGGTCAGATGTCCTGCAATCCTTCCATCGGCGGCATCGGTAAAGGCCATCTGGTCAAGGAAGTCGACGCCATGGGCGGGGCGATGGCGATTGCGACCGACGAGGCGGGCATCCAATTCCGTATCCTCAATTCATCCAAGGGCCCGGCTGTCCGCGCCACGCGCGCCCAGGCCGACCGCATCCTGTACAAGCAAGCGATCCGCTCGCGCCTGGAAAATCAGCCGAATCTGTGGCTGTTCCAGCAGGCGGTGGACGACCTGATGGTCGAAGGCGACCGCGTGATCGGCGCCGTGACGCAGGCCGGGATCAAGTTTGCGGGCAGGGCGGTGGTGCTGACCGCCGGTACTTTCCTCGACGGGAAGATCCACGTCGGCCTGAATAATTACTCCGCCGGCCGCGCCGGCGACCCGCCGGCCATCTCGCTCTCGGCCCGCCTGAAAGAACTCAAGCTGCCGCAAGGCCGCCTGAAGACCGGTACGCCGCCGCGCATCGACGGCCGCAGTATCGATTTTTCGGTACTGGAAGAGCAACCGGGCGATCTCGATCCGATCCCGGTGTTCTCGGTGATGGGCAATGTCGGCATGCATCCGGCACAAATGCCGTGCTGGATCACCCATACCAACACCCAGACCCACGACATCATCCGCGCCGGTCTCGACCGCAGCCCGATGTACACCGGCGTGATCGAAGGCGTCGGTCCGCGCTATTGCCCGTCGATTGAAGACAAGATCCACCGCTTCTCGGGCAAGGATTCGCACCAGATCTATCTGGAACCGGAAGGCCTGACGACCAACGAGTTCTACCCCAACGGCATCTCCACCAGCCTGCCGTTCGACGTGCAGCTGGCGCTGGTGCGCTCGATGCGCGGCATGGAAAACGCCCATATCCTGCGTCCCGGCTACGCCATCGAGTACGACTACTTCGATCCGCGCGGCCTCAAGTCTTCGCTGGAAACCCGGCAAATCCAGGGCTTGTTCTTCGCCGGCCAGATCAACGGCACCACCGGCTACGAAGAAGCCGCCGCCCAGGGCATGCTGGCCGGCCTCAACGCCGCGCTGCAAACACAGGGCAAGGAGAGCTGGACCCCGCGCCGCGACGAGGCTTACCTCGGTGTGCTGGTCGACGACCTGATTACCCAGGGCGTGCAAGAGCCTTACCGCATGTTCACCAGCCGTGCCGAATATCGCCTGAGTCTGCGCGAAGATAACGCCGACTTGCGTCTCACCGAAATCGGCCGCCAGCTCGGCTGCGTCGGCGACGCCCAATGGGAAATGTTCGAGAAAAAACGCGAAGCTGTTGCACGTGAAATGGAACGCCTGAAATCCACCTGGGTGAATCCGCGCATCCTCGCCGACGCCGAAGCCGAACGCGTGCTGGGCAAAGCCATCGAGCGCGAATACAACCTGGTCGATCTGCTGCGCCGTCCAAACGTGACTTACGACAGCCTGATGACCCTGACCGGCGCCGACGGCCAGGCGCTGGCCGGCCCCGGCGTCGCCGACGATCCGGTGCGCGAACAGATCGAGATCCAGATCAAGTACGCCGGCTACATCGACCGCCAGGCCAAGGAAATCGGCCGCCAGGAACACAACGAAAGCCTGAAGCTGCCGGCCGACCTCGATTACATGGACGTCAAAGCCCTGTCGATCGAAGTGCGCCAGAAGCTCAATAAGCACAAGCCGGAAACCCTCGGCCAGGCGTCGCGCATTTCCGGCGTGACGCCGGCGGCGCTGTCCCTGCTGCTGGTCCACCTGAAAAAAGGCGGCCTGAAAAATGCAGCCGATCAGGCTGCTGATTCTGCAGAGACCCCAGACTCCGACAACCACAATCAGGCGGCCTGAGTATTTTGAACACGACTACCAATACATCCCCCGACACCAAACTGGCCGACACCCTGAGCGCCGGCGCCGCAGCCCTCGGCCTTGCGCTCAGCGCCGCCCAGCAGCAGAAACTGCTGGCCTACCTCGCGCTCATGGCGAAGTGGAACCGCACCTACAACCTGACCGCCCTGCGCGACCCGGCGCAAATGATGACGCATCATTTGCTGGACTCGCTGGCCGTGGTCAAGGCCTTCGACGGCGCCGCCAATGTGCTGGACGTCGGCGCCGGCGGCGGTTTGCCGGGCATCGTGCTGGCCATCTGGGCAGCCGAGGCGCAGCCGGACATGCGGGTTTCCATGATCGATACGGTGCACAAGAAAACCGCCTTCCTGACGCAAGCCAAGGCGGAGTTGCAATTGAGCAATGTGTCGGTTTATACCGCTCGCGTTGAACAGTTGCAGGTTGAGCAACTATTCGATGTGATTACTTCGCGCGCGTTTGCGGAACTCAACGACTTCGTTAACTGGTCGAATCATCTGCTGCAAGCCGGCGGTCATTACATCGCGCTCAAAGGCGTGATGCCGCAGGATGAAATTGCCCGTCTTCCGGAAGGATGGAAAGTCGCCCGCACCGAAGCCTTGCAGGTGCCCGGTCTGGACGCCGAACGCCATCTGATCTTCATTGAAAGGTCTTGAATGAATACCCTGCTTGCCCGTCGTTTGCTTTCTTCCCTGACGCTGGTCTGCGCCGCTGCTGCGGCATTGCCGGCCATGGCGCAGGAAGTCGTCACCGTACCGTCGGTGGACCTCAAACGCTACGTCGGCAAGTGGTATGAAATCGCGCGCTTTCCCAACAGCTTCCAGAAAAAATGCATCGCCAACGTGACGGCGGAATATCGCGCACGCCCTGACGGCGATGTCGATGTCATCAACCGCTGCAAGGTGGAAGGCGGCGTGCTCGACCAGGCCGACGGCCTGGCGCGTGTCATTGAAGGCAGCAGCAACGCCAAACTGCAAGTGCGCTTTGCACCGGCCTGGCTGGCATGGTTCCCGCTGGTGTGGGGCGACTACTGGATCATCGATCTGGATCCGGAGTATTCCGTCGCCACCGTCGGCACGCCGTCGCGCGATTATCTGTGGATCTTGTCGCGCAAGCCGGCGCTGTCGACCGCGGAATACGAAGCGGCGGTGAACAACGCCACCAAGCAGGGCTTTGATACGTCGAAGCTGGTCAAGACGCCGCAGCAGTAACCGCAGTAACGATCACGTACAACGTAATACAGCGACAACGAGGAGACATCATGCAAGCATTGTTTCATACCATGGGCATCACCGACGTCTGGCAACTGGTCGCTGCGACCGTGGTGTTCCTGATGCTGCCGGGCCCCGGCACGTTCTGCGTGCTGACCTGTTCGGCCAAGCATGGTTTGCGCGGCGGCTTTGCCGCGATTGCCGGGCTGATGCTGGGCGATATCGTGCTGATGTTCCTGGCGGCGATCGGCGTGGCTGCGCTGTTGCACGCAAATCCCTTGCTGTTCAAGGGAATGCAATATATCGGCGCGGCGTATCTTGCCTATCTCGGCGCGCGCCTGCTGTTCGCCAGGGAAGAGGGCGGATCTTCGGTGGTGCCGTTTTCGAACATGGCGGATTTCCGCCGCGGCTTTTTCGTGACCTTGATGAATCCGAAGGCGATCGTGTTTTACATGGCCTTCTTTCCGCTGTTCATCGACCCGGCGACGCAGCAGGGCGCGGCGACTTTCCTCACCATGGGCGCGGTAATTTGCACTTGCACCCTGATCTATGGCAGTCTGCTGGTCCTGGCAGGAAACGCCGCGGCAAAGCGCCTGGCGCACAACCGCACGATCGCCAGGCTGGCGTCGCGGGCGGCAGGTATTTTCCTGATCGGTTTCGGCATCAAACTGAGCACTCACTGAACACAAGCAGCATTGCATCAACCCTGAGCACCAACGGAACATTCACTAAAAAGAACCTATGGCTAAAATCTTTTGCGTTGCGAATCAAAAAGGCGGCGTCGGTAAAACCACCACAGCAGTCAATCTCGCCGCCGGTCTGGCGCAGCACAATCAGCGCGTGCTGCTGGCCGACCTCGATCCGCAGGGCAATGCGACCATGGGTTCCGGCATCAACAAGGCCGAGCTGCAGGGTTCGATCTATGAAGTGCTGCTCGGCATGTCCGACATCAAGAGCGTGCGCAAGCGTTCCGAAAGCGGCAATTTCGACGTGCTGCCCGCCAACCGCGAACTGGCCGGCGCCGAAGTCGAAATGGTCGAACTCGACAACCGCGAGAAGCGACTGAAAGACGCCTTCGCCGCCGTCGCCGACGACTACGATTTCATCCTCATCGATTGCCCGCCGGCGCTGTCGCTGCTGACCTTGAACGGCCTGTGCTCGGCGCACGGCGTGGTGATCCCGATGCAGTGCGAATACTATGCGCTGGAAGGTTTGTCCGACCTCGTCAACACCATCAAGAAAGTGCACGCCAAGCTCAATCCCGATCTCAAGATCATCGGCTTGCTGCGCGTCATGTTCGACCCGCGCATGACACTGTCGCAGCAGGTCTCCGACCAGCTCGAGCAGCATTTCGGCGACAAGGTATTCAAGACCGTCATCCCGCGCAACGTGCGTCTGGCGGAAGCGCCGTCCTACGGCATGCCGGGCGTGAATTTCGACGCGGCATCGAAGGGCGCGCAGGCGTATATCGCGTTCGGCGCAGAAATGGTCGAACGCATCAAGACGCTATGATCGTTATAAACGATATAAATAATTTCAGTAATCAGCACTTCAGAAACAGGTAGGTAAAAGATGGCAACCAAAAAATCAAAAGGCCTCGGCCGCGGTCTCGACGCACTGCTCGGCGGATCTTCCGACATGACCGAAGACGAGCCGGTGGTCGCTGGTTCGCCATCGGTGATGCCGGTCACGGATCTGCAGGCCGGCAAGTATCAGCCGCGCAGCCGCATGGACGAGGGCGCGCTCAACGAGCTCGCTGCATCGATCAAGGAACAGGGCCTGCTGCAACCGATTTTGATTCGCTCCATCGGCCAGAACAACGGCAAGGACATCTACGAAATCATCGCCGGCGAGCGCCGCTTCCGTGCCGCCAAGATTGCCGGCCTGACCGAAGTGCCGGTGCTGGTGAAGAACGTCGACGATCAGACCACCGCCGCCATGGCGCTGATCGAAAACATGCAGCGCGAAGACCTGAATCCGCTGGAAGAAGCGCAGGGTATCCATCGCCTCATCACCGATTTCAACTTCACGCACGAACAAGCTGCGGTCGCCGTCGGCCGCTCGCGCAGCGCAGTATCCAACCTGTTGCGTTTGCTGAACCTGGCCAAGCCGGTGCAGACCATGCTGATGGCCGGCGATATCGACATGGGCCACGCACGCGCTTTGCTGGCCGTCGACTCCGCCACCCAGATCAATCTGGCGAACCAGGTCGTGGCCAAGCGCATGTCGGTGCGCGAAGCCGAAAAGCTGGTGGTGCGTACGACTGCCGAACAAGCCGCATCGAACAAGCCTCATGGTAACGGCAATGGCGGCAAGGAAAAATCGCGCGATATCGCGCGCCTGGAAGAAGAACTGTCCGACATCCTGGCCACGCAGGTGTCGATCAAGACCGGCGCCAAGAACAAGGGCCAGCTCATCATCAGCTTTGCCGGGCTCGACGCGCTCGACGGCGTGATCGCGCGCCTGCGCGGCGAAGCGGTTGAACAATAAGAAGTGAGCAGTAAGCACTAAGCAGTAAGCAGCTCAACGCGCACCGGCTGCATGCCGGTCGCGCCCGCAGCTCAATCCTCCGCTGCAGCCGCAGCGTCGAACTCCACTTTTCCGGAAGAAAAATTATCGCGGTACTGCTGCGCGCTGATCCCCAGCCGCCGCTGGAACACCACGCGCATGTGGCTCGCATCGCGGAAGCCGCAACGGTAAGCCACCGTCTTCAGCGGCGCCGCTGAACTCTCCAGCATCACACGCGCCGCATCGACGCGCGCACTCTCGATGAATTCCGCCGGCGTCATGCGTGCATCGCGGGCGAACACGCGCGCGAAATTGCGCGGGCTGCTGGCGACCACTTTCGCCAGCACGTCGACGCTGAGCTTGTCCTGCAAATGTTCGCGCACGTAATGCTGCACCTGGCCGACCAGCGACATCTCTTCGGCGTAGGGTGTGAGATAAGGACTGAACTGCGATTGCCCGCCGCTGCGTTGCATGAACACCACCAGCCGCTTGGCGACATTGAGCGCGACTTCCTGCCCCATGTCTTCCGCCAGCAGCGCCAGCGACAGATCGATGCCGGCAGTCACGCCGGCGGACGTCACCAGTTTGCCATCGCGCAGATAGATGCGATCGGCGTCGACTTCGACATCGGGGAAATCGCGCGCCAGCGCCGCCGCATCGTTCCAATGCGTGGTCACGCGCTTGCCGCTCAACAGCCCGGCGCGCGCCAGCAGGAATGCGCCATTGCAGATCGAGCCATATCGCCCGGCCCGTTGCGCGGCCTCGATCAGCCAGTCGCTCAACGCCGCATCGCGCGCATGTTGCGGCAGCGCCGGGCCGCCGGCTACCAGCAGCAGATCGACGGCATCATCAGCTTCGCTGTAATGCCGGTGCGGCACGATCTGCATGCCGTTGGAACAGGCAATCGCATCACGCGTGCTGCCGACTACCTGCAGATGATAGTGCTGCTGCGGCAGCAAAAAGCGATTGGCTTCGGCGAATACATCCAGCGGGCCGGAAACATCCAGCGCCTGAACTCCGGGAAACACCAGCAGGGCGACAGTAGGCATGGCAGATGATGGTGAAGAAGCGTGAGGAAACGGTTAGATGCAGAAGCGCACAGAAGCATCATAGCGCCGTGGTTGCCTTCGCGTGGCCCCAAAGCTGTCCGTGGCAGAAAAACGCCGCAGGATGGCTGTCAACGCGTCCTCGCGGCGCTGTCTTTGCTGTGCGCCGCCGCCGATAATTTTCTCCATCGGGGACGTGCATGGTGTGCGTTCTTTTGCACACTCTTCAGGAGAACACATGAACACTTCAACCGCCACCATGGAGACCGGCGATGCCGAGCGGATCGGCCCTGCTTTTTCCGTCGACGGCATGCTCGCCGCGCGCAACAAGACGCGCCAGGCAATCCGCGACATCGCTGCACGGGTCAAGCCCGGCATGGTGGAAGAAGACGCCGTCGCCATGGCCAGACAAGTCCTGATCGACGCCGGCCTCGCACTGAGCTGGCATCCGACCCGCGTGCGCTTCGGCCGCAACACCATCAAGCCGATGCGCCAGGCGTCCGCGCCCGGCGTGGTGCTGCAGGAGAACGACATCTTTTTCATCGACATTGCGCCGCGCCATGACGCGTGGGAAGGCGACGGCGGCGCTGCCTTCGTCGTCGGCAACCAGGACGATTACGCACGCTGCGCGCAAGATGCCGAAGCCGTGTTTCACGCCGCACGACGCGCCTGGAGCGAGCAGCGGCTGAGCGGCGAAGCGCTGTATGCCTTCGCCGAACAGGAAGCGCGCAAGCGCGGTTGGGAATTGAGTTTCGATTTGCCGGGACACCGTGTTTCGGATTTTCCGCATGCGGCGATCCACACCGGATCGCTGGCGGAATTCGACGGCGTGCCGTCGGCGATGCGCTGGATCCTGGAGATCCATTTGCGCCATCCTGATCATACCTACGGGGCCTTCTTCGAAGACATGCTGCTGGAAGACAGTTACTACGTCTGACTCGCCTCTGGCTCACCGCGGACCAAGGCGCCCGCTACGCACCGTGATCGATGCGTAGCGGACAAACTCATTGAATCAGGCCTCTTCGCCCAGGAAACCGCCGCTCTGATGCGACCACAGGCGCGCATACAAGCCGTTGTGCGCCAGCAGTTCCTGATGGCTGCCTTGCTCGACGATGCGACCCTGGTCGAGCACGATCAGCCGGTCCATTGCTGCGATGGTCGACAGGCGGTGGGCGATGGCGACCACGGTCTTACCTTCCATGAGGCGATACAGACTCTCCTGGATGGCCGCTTCCACTTCCGAATCGAGCGCGCTGGTGGCTTCATCCAGCAGCAGGATAGGCGCGTCCTTCAACATCACGCGTGCGATCGCGATGCGCTGGCGCTGGCCGCCGGACAGCTTGACCCCGCGCTCGCCGACGTGGGCGTCGTAGCCCTTGCGGCCATGCGCATCGGCCAGTGTGCCGATGAAGTCGTGCGCTTCGGCGCGGCGCGCGGCAGCGACCATGTCGTCGTCGCCGGCGTCGGGACGGCCATACAAAATGTTGTCGCGCACCGAGCGATGCAGCAACGAGGTATCCTGCGTCACCATGCCGACCTGCGCGCGCAGGCTGTCTTGCGTGACATGCGCGATGTCCTGCCCGTCGATTAGCACGCGACCTTGCTCGACATCGTAAAAACGCAGCAGCAGATTGACGATGGTCGACTTGCCGGCGCCGGAGCGTCCGACCAGGCCGATCTTTTCGCCGGGCCGGATGTTCAGGTTCAGCTTGTCGATCACCTGGCGCGCGTCGGGACCGGTGGCGCCGTAGGCGAAGCTGACGTCTTCAAAACGCAGTTCGCCGCGCTTCACCTGCAAGGGTTGCGCGTCCGGCAAATCCTTCACCTCATGCGCGCGCGACAGCGTGTTGATGCCGTCCTGCACGGTGCCGACGTGTTCGAACAGCGCCGCCATTTCCCACATGACCCAATGCGCGATGCCGTTCAGGCGCAGCGCCATGGCGGTGGCGGCGGCGACCGCGCCGATGCCGACCTGGCCTTGCGTCCACAGCCACAGCGCGACGCCGGCGGTCGACAGGATCAGCACCATGTTGAGCGAATGGTTGACGATCTCGAAGCCGCTGACCAGACGCATCTGGCGATTCACCGTGAGCAGGAAATCCTGCATCGCGCTGCGCGCATAACCGGCTTCGCGGCCGGCATGCGAAAACAGTTTGACGGTGGCGATGTTGGTGTAGGCATCGGTGATGCGCCCGGTCATCGTCGAACGCGCGTCGGCCTGGTTGCGAGCCACCTTCGACAGGCGCGGCACGAAGTAGCGCAGCGCCGCCATGTACAGCACCAGCCAGCCGAAGAAGGGCAGCAGCATCCACAGGTCGAAGTTGCCGACCACCGCCGCCATGGTGACGAAGTAGATCATCACGAACACCAGGATGTCGCCCATGATCATGCACACGTCGCGCACCGCGAGCGCGGTCTGCATCACCTTGGCGGCAACGCGCCCGGCGAATTCGTCCTGATAGAAACTCATGCTCTGGTTGAGCATCAGGCGATGGAATTTCCAGCGCAGCATCATCGGGAAAGCGCCTGCCAGCGTCTGATGCTTGAAGAAAGTCTGCAAGGCGATCAGCACCGGGCTGCCGATCAGCACCACGGCCAGCCAGATCAGGCTGCTGCGTTCCTGCGTCCACAATTGCGACGGCTCGATGTGGCTGAGCCAGTCGACGATGCGGCCCATCATGGCAAACAGCAGCGCTTCAAACGCGCCGATGATCGCAGTCAGCGTCGTCATCGCGACGATGTAGCGGCGCAGACCCTTGGTACAGGCCCAGATGAAAGCGGCGAAGCCGCGCGGCGGCGGCTTGGGAATATTGTCAGGGTAGGGGTGAACCAGTTTTTCAAACCATGCGAGCATGCCATCTCCAAAATGTCGCCATGAGGACCGATGCGCGCGGATAGCAAATCATGCGGACAAGCACCGGTGCGGCGAAGAACAGAGATTCTAACCCGTTCACCAAAACAGGGCGGGTAGCTTGCTGCAGGCTGACGAACATCGCCGGCCGGCACACGGTTGCACTTGGTTGCATTTATTCCAAAGCCGAAATCTCCCGGATTGCTTATCATCGCAGATGATCTTGCACAGAACCCTTCCGGAATTCACATGACAGCCAACAAGAAAAAAGCCTTCGACCGCCGCGCCATCTGGCAACTCATCAAACCGTACTGGATCTCGGAAGAACGCTGGAAGGCCTGGGGCCTGCTGGCGGTCATCATCGCGCTGGTGCTGGTCATGGTCTACATCAACGTGCTCTTCACCGACTGGAATCGCACCATGTACGACTCCATCCAGAACAAGGACTACGTTGCTTTCAAGCGCCTGCTCTGGCAATTCTGCTATCTTGCTTTTCCGTACATCATCGTCGCCACCGCGCGTGTCTACCTGACGCAGTCGCTGCAGATCCGCTGGCGCAGCTGGATGACCGACAAGTACATGGCCAAGTGGCTGGCGCATCAGGCCTACTACCGCATGGAGCAGGGCCACATCGCCGACAACCCCGACCAGCGTATCGCCGAAGATCTGCGCTCGCTGACATCGAGCACGATCAGCCTGGTGCTGGGTTTCATTTCCAGCGCCGTGACGCTGGTGTCCTTCGTCGGCATCCTGTGGGCCATCAGCGGCCCGGTGTCATTCGCCCTGATGAACCATGAGTGGATCATTCCCGGCTACATGGTGTGGTTCGCCATCGCCTACGCGGGCGTCGGGTCGTGGATCATCTGGTGGATCGGCAAACCGCTGGTCTCGCAAAGTTTCAACCAGGAGCGCTTCGAGGCGAACTATCGTTTCGGCCTGATCCGCATCCGCGAACATGCGGAAGCAATTGCGCTGTATCGCGGCGAGCGGCGCGAACGCGGCGAACTCAATCTGCGTTTCGAAGACATCCGTCAAAACTGGTGGGCCATCATGCGCACCACCAAGAGCCTGAATATCGCGGTTAATTTCTACGCTCAGTTCGCCAACATTTTCCCGTTGCTGGTGGCGGCACCGCGCTACTTTTCCGGCGCCATCACCCTGGGCGCGCTGATGCAGATCAGCAGCGCTTTCGGCCAGGTACAGGACGCCTTGTCATGGTTCATCAATACCTTCACCACGCTGGCCGACTGGAAGGCCAGCATCAACCGTCTGGCCGGTTTCAATCTCGCCGTGGAGCAGGCGCAGAAACAGCCCGCCAGCATCTCGGTGGAACGCAACAACGTCGGCGCCATCCTGCTCGACAAGGTTGACCTCGCGCTGCCTGACGGCAGCGTGCTGATCGGCGACGTCAACGGTGCGATCCATGCCGGCGAGCGCATCCTGGTCAGCGGTCCTTCCGGTTGCGGCAAGTCGACGCTGTTCCGCGCGATTGCCGGCATCTGGCCGTATGGCGGCGGCGACATCCAGATCCCGCACAAGAGCAAACTGATGTTCGTGCCGCAAGCCAGCTATCTGCCGATCGGCACGCTGCGCTCGGCGCTGGCGTATCCGGCAGATGACGGCGCCTATACCGATCTGGCGATGTGCCATTACCTCGACCTGTGCCGCCTGTCGCATCTCAAGGGGCAGCTCGACGTCTACAACAACTGGGGCAACCGCCTGTCGCCCGGCGAGCAGCAACGGCTGGCGTTTGCGCGCGTATTCCTCACGCGTCCGGAAGTGGTTTTCCTCGACGAAGCCAGCAGCGCCATGGACGGCGAAACCGAAGAGGCGCTGTATTCGCTGCTGCAGGAAGAGCTGCCGCAGTCTGCCATCGTCAGCATCGCCCATCGTGAAACCGTGGCGCGCTATCACCAGCAGCGCTGGCATTTTTCGAATCGCAACAACGTGGCGGGCGACAACATCAGCCGCCTCAGCATTCAGCCGCTTTAACCACATCCGTCACATTGCGCGACGCCGACGCACGGCATCGCGCAATGCTTACTTTGCATAACGGCGCACGCGCGTCTGTGCAAAAATGTCTCTGTTCGCCGAACTTCCTTATCTGAACTTTCAAAAGAAAACGCCCCATGAACGACCCTATCGTGTACCTCAACGGCGACATGACGCCGCTCTCCGAAGCCCGCATCCCTGTGCTCGATCGCGGCTTCATCTTCGGCGACGGCGTCTATGAAGTGATCCCGATGTATGCCCGCAAGCCGTTCCGCGGCACGCATCACATTGCGCGCCTGTTCCGCAGCCTGGGCACCATCGGTATTACCAATCCGCATAGCGAAGCCGAATGGCTGGCGCTGATCGAGCGCGTGGTGCAGGCCAACGACCTCGGCGACCAGATCGTCTACATCCAGGTCACGCGCGGCGTCGCCAAGCGCGGCCATGCTTTTCCCAAGGATCCGGTCACGCCGACCGTGTTCATGATGACCAGCCCGCTGGCGGTGCCGTCGGCCGAAGTGCGCGCCAAGGGCGTGGCTTGCGTGACGATGCAGGACAAGCGCTGGCTGAACTGCCAGATCAAGTCGACTTCGCTGCTGGGCAACGTGCTGGCGGCGCAATACGCCGCCGAACACGAAGTCACCGAAACCATCCAGTTCCGCGACGGCTTCCTGAGCGAAGCGTCGTCGTCCAACGTCTGGATCGTCAAGGACGGCAAGCTGTCGGCGCCGCCGAAAGACAACCTGATCCTGGAAGGCATCCGCTACGGCCTGATCGAAGAGTTGTGCAAGTCGCAAGGCATCGTGTTCGAAGCGCGCCGCATCACGCAGGAAGAAGTGTTCGCCGCCGATGAAGTGCTGTTGTCCTCGGCTACCAAGGAAGTCTTGCCAGTCGTCACCATCGACGACAAGAGGGTCGGCAACGGCAAGCCGGGCCCGGTATTTGCCAAGCTGTACGCCGCGTATCAGGAAGCCAAAGCCGCACTCTGATGCGGTGGCCTTGCCGATGAGAAGTCGCATGTCTTGCCGTTTATTGTCGATTGGCAAGACATGCGCAAAGCGGCTGGTGCATGGCGTAAAATAGGCGCAGTTCCTCGCAGTCCCTATTGAAAGTCGAAAGCCGTACACCATGCCAGCTCCTACCGAAGAATCCCTGATCGAATATCCGAGCGACTTTCCCATCAAAGTTGTCGGCATCATGCACGATGAGTTCGCCAATACCATCGTCAACATGATCACCGAATACGATCCCACTTTCCACGCCGGCAAGGTCGAGATGCGTCCTTCCTCGCAGGGCAAATACCTGTCGCTGACCGTGACCGTGCGCGCCACCAGCCGTGAGCAGCTCGACAATCTGTATCGCGCGCTGTCCGGACACGAGATGGTCAAGTTCGTGCTGTAAGCCATTTTGCAAGACGTAAAAAAACCGGTTCGCTCCCGCAAGAGACGAACCGGTTTTTCTTTGGGCGAAGTTTTTTCGCTTTTTTTCCGCTTTAGCGCGCCAGCTTGAAGATGCTGACCACTTGCGCCAGGCGCCCGGCCTGATCCTGCAGCGACTGCGCCGCCGCTGCCGCTTGCTCCACCAGCGCCGCGTTCTGTTGCGTTGCTTCATCCATCAAGGTAATCGCCTGGCCGACTTCGCTGATGCCGGCGCTTTGTTCCTGGCTGGCCGAGCTGATCTCGCCGACGATGTCGGTCACGCGCTTCACGCTCGCCACCACTTCGTTCATGGTGTCGCCGGCCTGCAACACCAGCTTGCTGCCGACATCGACCTTCGACACCGAGTCGTCGATCAGCGTCTTGATCTCTTTCGCCGCAGCCGAAGAACGTTGCGCCAGGCTGCGCACTTCGGAGGCCACCACCGCAAAGCCGCGGCCCTGTTCGCCGGCGCGGGCAGCTTCCACCGCGGCGTTCAGCGCGAGAATGTTGGTCTGGAAAGCGATGCCGTCGATGACGCTGATGATGTCGACGATCTTGCGCGAGGAGTCGTTGATCGAGCCCATGGTGTCGACCACCTGACTGACCACGTTGCCGCCTTGCACGGCGACTTCCGAGGCCGACACCGCCAGTTGATTCGCCTGGCGCGCGTTGTCGGCATTCTGTTTCACGGTGGAGGTCAGTTCTTCCATGGCCGACGCGGTTTCTTCCAGCGAACCGGCTTGCTGTTCGGTGCGCGAGGACAGGTCGAGATTGCCGCTGGCGATTTCGCTCGACGCCGTGCTGATGGTGTCGGTACCGGTACGCACCTGGCTGACGATATTGAGCAGGTTGTCGTTCATGGTTTTCAACGCGGTCAGCAGCTGGCTGGTTTCATCCTTGCCTTCGGAGACGATGCTGGAACTCAGATCGCCCGAAGCCACGGTCTCGGCAATGCCGACGGCCTGGGTCAGCGGGCGCGTGATGCTGACCGTCAGCAGCCACGCCAGCACCCCGCCCAGCACCAGCTCCACCACGCCGAGAATGATCAGCAGGGTGCGGCTGGACAGATAGTAGTTGCTCACGGCGTTGGCGGAATTGGTGATTTCCTGGCGCTGCATGTCGCGGAACTTGGCGACGCTGTCGGCATAAGCCTGATACAGCGGCACGATTTTTTCGGCCGTCATCTTCTTGACGGTGTCCATGTCGCCCGCTTTTTTCAGCTTGAAGACTTCAACGCGGGTGCCGTTGTATTCATCGCGGATCTTGTTGATCACGGCTAACTGCGCGATTTCCTGCGGCGCCGTGTTGGTTTCTTCGATCTTCTTGCGGATCGGCAACACGCGCGCCGATTCGGATGCGATCTGCGCCTGGAAGAATTGCTGGGCGTCGGCATCTTCCGTCTTGATCACCGCCAGCGTGCGGATGCCGCTTTCGCGGATAACCGCCAGCCATTCGTTGGCGTTGCGTTCATTGACGATGGAGTCGGTGGTCATCGAGACGACGGCGGCATTGATCTGCTGCAGGCGCCATATGCTGATGCCCAGCATGACGACCATCAACATCAGAATGACGATAAAGCCGATGCCGAGGCGTACGCCGATTTTTAGATTTTTCATGTTCGATCTCCTGACGAAACGGGTGAAACCCAATGCAAAAAATGCCCGGCGCAAGGACGGGTAAGACGACAACAGGCAAGCGGTGAAATCAAAGACGGCAATGCGGCAGCCGGCTCGAAGCGAGGCACAAGATCTCTTGCGGATAGCAATCGGCGCTGCGCATGCAAAGGGGAGAGGGTTTTATCGGCATCTCATTGGTCGCCTGTCGCAGTGGCGGTAATCCGTGCGACATCGTCGGCAGACAAACGCGGATGCTCGTCGGCAATCATGGTTGCCGCTCTATGTACATACGATAGAGTATTTCGCAGACAGGCAAGCAGGTGAACAGAGAGGTTTTCCCGCAGCATTTGCGGGTTTGCGCGGACGAGCGCGCAAGCACCGCCCGCCAAAATCAGCCGGGCCAGCGGCTGTGCGCTTTGAAGAGTGCGACTTCCTCGTCCAGCCACTCGCGGAATTGCCGCACCTGGGGCTTCACCGCCGCATCCGGCACGGTGACGAAATAGTAGGCGCGCTCGCTCAGCAGCGCGATGTCGAACAGGCGCACCAGTTCTCCGGCGGCAATTTCCTGCGAGGCAATGGCGTGACGCGTCAATGCAACACCGGCGCCGTCGGCAGCCGCGCGCAAGGTCAGCGACGAATCCTCGGTCACCAGCCCGCCGGCCGGATCCGGCAAATCCAGCCCGGCCAGCGCAAACCACGGCAGCCACGATTCCTGCAGGCCGTCCATGCGCAGCAGCGTGCAGTCGCGCAACTGCTGCGTCGATGACGGCAAGCGTCCCTGGCGATAGTGCGGGCTGGCAACCGGGTAATAAAACTCCTCGAGGAGTTTTTCCGATGTCAGGCCCGGATAAACACCGAGGCCGAAGCGCAGGCCGACGTCGATGCCGTCGCGCGCCAGATCGTTGAGATGGCTGCTCGATTGCAACACCACTTCGATGCCGGGATGGCGGTCGACGAATTTCCACAGCCGCGGCGCCAGCCAGCGCGAGGCGAAGGAGGGCGGCGACGACACCACCAGCCGCTGCTGCCGGTTCTGTTCCTGCAGCGTCTCGGCGGCCGCGACGATCTCGCCCAGCGACTTGCGGACCGCGGCGGCGAAGCGCTGGCCGCTGTCGGTGATGGCGATGCGTTTGCCGTTGCGGGTGAACAAGGGCAATCCCAGTTCTTCTTCCAGCGCGCGGATCTGGTGGCTGATCGCACCCGGCGTGACATGGATCTCTTCCGCTGCGCGCGAAAAACTCTCATGCCGCGCCGCCGCTTCAAAAGCGCGCAGGGCAGCGAGGTTGGGCAGTTTGCGGAAATCGGCCATGGACGTGTTTCTTTGTCAGAAAAATTAGCAAGAACTGAGAATATATATCGTTTTGGTTTGCCCGTGGCGCTGTCTAGAATACCTCCATCGATCAGGCAACCTGATTCGCAAAGTGGCAGCAGGATGCCGCGAGCGGATCGGCCAGTTGCCCCGGAAACGGTAATCCAAAGAGGTGATGTCATGCAAAATATTTTCACTAGAAGGCAAATCCGGCTGCAAGCCGGCGACGTGACCTCGCTGCAGGTCACGCGCCCGGTCTGCCTGCAGGTCGGCAGCGGCCGCGTGTGGGTGACCATCGAAGGCGGCCGCACTGATTACTGGCTTTCCGGCGGACAAAGCCTGGATATCCCGGGTCATGGCCTGGTGGTGATCGAATCGGTCAATACCGCCAGCAAGCTGCACATCGGCCTGTGCCGCCGCCATTGGCTGGTACGCCTGGCGAGGGTGTTCGAAGCGTTGGCGCGCCGGATCCACAGCCGCGGCCGCAATCACGCCGGCCGGACCGCGACAAAAGCCGTCGAAGCCCCGGGAAGCTGCAGCCAGTAAGGCTTTCAACGAAAAATTGCCGCATGGACAATCCATGCGGCGCGGGCGGCGATCCGGGATTTTCGTTACACTTGCCGTCATGCGAACCGCTCCACAGATCATCCACCGTGGCGTCGAGGCTTACGAAACCAGCTTCAACGCCATGCGCGCCTACACCGACAGCCGCACCGCCGACTCCCCCGACCAGCTCTGGATCGTCGAACACCCGCCGGTATTCACCCTCGGGCTGGGCGCCGACATGGCCCACGTGCTCAACCCGCACGCCATTCCCGTGATCCAGACCGACCGCGGCGGCGAAGTCACCTTCCACGGCCCCGGCCAGGTGGTGATCTACCTGCTCATGGATCTGCGTCGCAACCATCCCGGCGCGCGCCTGTTCGCCCGCGAATTCGTGCAAAAGATCGAGCAGGCGGTGATCGACACGCTGGCGGCGTATAATCTCGCTGGTGAGCGCAAGCAGGGCGCGCCCGGCATCTATGTCAGTTCAGGGCCGTGGCAGGGCGCCAAGATTGCTGCGCTGGGATTGAAAATCCGCAGCAACGGTTGCACCTATCACGGCGTGTCGCTCAATGTGGCGATGGATCTGGCGCCGTTTTCCTGGATCAACCCTTGCGGCTACGAAGGCCTCGCCACCGTCGACATGCAGACGCTGGACGTCGCCGCCCCGCTGAGCGACGTGCAAACGCTGCTCGCCGACAAACTCGTTGAGCATTTTGCTTTTTCGCCATCCGCCTGAGATGGCTTCAGAAATCACTCTTATGACTACCGACATCACAACAGCCGAGTCTTCGCTGCGCAATCCCACCGACAAGCAAAAGGGCGCCGGCAAGACGGCCTGGATCCCGATCAAGATCATGCCGGCGGAAAAGCTCAAGAAGCCCGACTGGATTCGCGTCAAGGCCGGCTCGCCGACCACCCGCTTCTACGAAATCAAGGACATCCTGCGCGCCAACAACCTGGTGACGGTGTGCGAAGAAGCGTCCTGCCCCAACATCGGCGAATGCTTCGGCAAGGGCACCGCGACCTTCATGATCATGGGCGACAAGTGCACCCGCCGCTGCCCGTTCTGCGACGTCGGCCACGGCCGTCCCGATCCGCTCGATCCGAATGAACCGGAAAACCTCGCCAAGACCATCGCCCAGCTCAAGCTGAGCTATGTTGTCATCACCAGCGTCGACCGCGACGACCTGCGCGACGGCGGCGCCGGCCACTTCGCCGCCTGCATCCAGCGCGTGCGTGAACTGTCGCCCGAGACCCGCATCGAAATCCTGACCCCGGACTTCCGCGGCCGCATGGACCGCGCGCTGGAAATCCTCAAGATGGCGCCGCCGGACGTGATGAACCACAACCTCGAAACCGCGCCGCGCCTGTACAAGGAAGCGCGTCCCGGTTCCGACTACGAATACTCGCTGAACCTGCTGAAGCGCTTCAAGGACCTGCATCCGAACACCCCGACCAAGTCCGGCATCATGGTCGGCCTCGGCGAGACCGACGAAGAAGTCCTGCAAGTCATGCGCGACATGCGCGCCCACAACGTCGACATGCTCACCATCGGCCAATACCTGATGCCAAGCGGCGACCACTTGCCGGTGCGCCGCTACGTGCATCCCGACACCTTCAAGATGTACGAAGAAGAAGCCTACAAGATGGGCTTCGTGCACGCGGCCGTCGGCGCGATGGTGCGTTCGAGCTATCACGCGGATCAGCAGGCGCATGGGCTGGTTGGTTGAGTGTGAATGATATAAGTTAATGAGAATATCTAGAAGAAGTTGAGATTTTCTATAAGTGGGTGAGATTTAAATAATAAAGTGACAATGTATTCGTCATTTTCAGCTGGGGAGCTGAATAACGGATGGCAGAAGCAAATGCATTGACGATCGGCGCCTTGCCCACCGACGGGCATGCCTGGCGCATCGACTGGTTTGGTGAGATCGCCTTTCCAAACCGTATGATTCGACGCAAACAGCCATCCGTTCTCCTTCATCTATCACGTGTGATCGATGAGCGCTATCGCGAGGACCATTCGGCTCTTCTCAATCCGGAATCTACATTCGTCACCAAGCAACGCAAAGTATGGGTTTCAGTTGGAACCTTGCCGTTACTTCGTATCGGCGATATTTGGCGTGATGGTCTATTGGAGACCACGCCCGATTACGAATTCGAAAGCTTTTCCAATTTAGATATAGGCTCAGAAACCGTCAGTCTGATTAAGGCTGGGCTCAATTTGGAAGAGAATGGCTTCTTGCTGCCTCGAGGAGAACATCCTTGGCACATGCAGGCCACGCAATCCTATTGTTTGATGATCGACTTGCCTAGCGAACGTCGAATGATTATTCCTTGCATTGAGTTGATTCGTTTCTATTTCGGGTCTTCCAGCAATTTGCTGACAAAGCTGTTTCTACCTCCGCTCAACCGAGACGCTTTATATAGCAAAGCCCATCACAGCAAAATCAACGGCCAACTATCTATGGCGCTAGCCGAAGGTATTTCAGGTGCTTCAGCTGCTGACATTGGCCGTATGCATATGGATTCCACGGCCTGGCGGTCGGCAGTTAACGTGGGTACATCGCTTCTCAAAGCATCGGTATCAAATCAAGAAATTCATCCACAAGCGCATTTCCCATTTGAAGGTGTGACAACACTAACAGCATCCGGGAAGTGGTTGTCATTCTCTGGGCAGCCACGCGCTACGTTCCTTGTCTACAGTCTTCGCTCATGCTCGCATCCATTCCCATTTCGTTCTTTGCGCTACGACGTCAAAGATCGGCGCGTCGCGTCAGCTGACACTACTTCACCCATTGATGCATCCAAACCTCGCCTAGTTAAGCCGGCGCGACGATCATCAGATCGGCAGTTGGTAGAAGAGGATGCCTCCGGAAAACTAACTCGACAGGCACGTCCCGTATGGGCTGCACAGCGGTTCACCGATTTAACGACAAAGACAATTTGGAAGAACAAGATCTTGGCGGCACCGCGCAGTGGGGCAATACTTGTCGCCGGATCTACAAGTGAAACGAACGCCGCTGTCGGAGACGTCGGATCAGATCGACGCGTACGCTCCGTTGATTTGCAGATAAAAACAAAAGACGAATCAAAATTTCCAGTTCCAGATTTTCTTAAAGATATCGTTGACGATCTCAAAGCCCTAAAGGAATGGAAACTTGAGTTGTTGACGGAAAGTAGCGAGGATGGGTGGACTATTCCTATTACGGTATCGTCCGATGATGAAGGCGAAATCGATTTGGATCTGTTCTTTGCGGTAGGAGAACATCAGCTACGAGAAAGAAGAGTTGCCGCGCTTTCAGCGATCAATAACAGCACAAACATCACTATCATTGTCACCGAAGCAGATCCCCCTTATTCGAAGCTCTATCTCATGGATGAAGAGCACGAATCAAGTTTGCCAGATATGTTGCAACGTGCTACCGCTGATTTCATCTCAAGGGATCGCGAGGCTAAGAGCGAAGCAATTAGTACGAGGATTCTGCTGCTACTTGAAAATAATTAGTACCCAGAAAGCTTTGCACGAAGATTTTTTTCTGCTATTGAGTCAAAGCCAATATCCGTATCAACCAGTATCAGATTTCGGCATGCTGGAGCAAACAACCAATCGCTGTCATCGATTGCAATCCATCCCTCATATTCGCGACCAGCTTCGCGTAACCAGAGCATGATCTCTGCTTGACGTAGATATTGATGAGATAAGTGAGATAGCACAGGAGTTACATCAATAATGCGTTGACGGAGGTCAGATGTAAAAAATGCTTGTAGTTCCTCAAGGCTATGATTTTCGCGCCAAGCACTGGAGATTACGATGTCGACTCCGGGGAAATCGCGGATGACACATTCGAAGTGTATTAGATGAGCGAAAGTACCTGCTTCCCTGCTGACAGGGTGTAGGACGCCGTCGAAGTCAAGAAAGAGAATCATCGTCGCGATTTCGATTCATATCAGGTGACGGCCAATCGTGCTTAGTCGATAGCGAGATAAGATAAACGCTGCATTAGGAACTTTGTCACAGTCTGCTTGCAAGATATGGCATTATCCAATCCTAATATAACAATCTAAAACTCAAGAAGCCCGACGTTCGCATCTGTGACGGCCTTATGAATTAAGACTCTGAAACAAAGCTGGAAAACAATGATCGCTGAACACAAGAATTTCGCCCTTTCGACTGAGGGAAATGTGCAAGAACTAGCGCAACGCATAACTGCGTTGGCGCACGAAATCCACACTACCCTTCGACGCCTTTCAGTCAGTAACAATCCGTTGGTTTACGCCTTGTTGACTGAAGAATACGCCTTAAATGCGCGTGCACACATTTTGTTTTTTGATTCAAAAAGATTCGTAATTTCTGATTGGCATTTCGAACACGATGAATTGCTAAATTTTTTATCAGCGTTAGGAGAAAAATTAAAGAATATTGAAACTATCGACCAGCTAGAAAAGCTCATCGCTGGTCTTACCTTATTTTCAAATTCCATCATCTCTAAAAATGTGCGGACAATTTCTTTTCTGTTTAAGGAATTAAGAGACGTAGTCAGTTAATTAAAAGATCGCCATTGAAATCATTTCGCTGTTCGAGTTCTTGTCTTGCGCACAGCTACAGATTTTGTTGTGGTCTTAACTGCAGGTTTCTTGGGGGGCGCCGTTCTGGCAACTCTCTTTGGCAGGGAGCTTGGCTTGATAGATGCAGGGTTTAACATAGATACACCCTCATACCATGTTCGGCCAATTCGAGTATTAGAGGCGATGCGTTTTAAATTGTCGATTAGCAATTCTCTGCCAGTTCTAGTATCAAGTTCTGTAACTTTCCATTCTGTGGACCAAAATTCTTCCGGTATTCTGCGAATTGCCTTGGTGACACAATCCGTCATATCCTTTTTGTTTGTTAAGTCCATAGCATTTACGTCTAACATTTGGGATGCCAGAACGCTCTCTAATACAAATACTGTAACTGCGTAGATAGAGACTTTTTCTAACAAATGCGACGTTTCATTCCACTGTTTTGGTAACAGCACCTGGATGACCCCCCAAAGCGCAAGAAAAACGTCTAGTTCCAGCCCTTCAATACCCAGAAGACTTGCCCTATCCCGCGTTTCCGCTAGTCCGCTCTCGATTGCATTGGGAGGAATAAATCCAGCGGCATTTCGAGCCCATTTAATCGACTCCTTAAACGGACTAGTTTCGCTGGTATCTGCGATTTGAAGATCCTGAAATAGATCCTCTTTTAGACCTAGACGTGCGCTTTTCAGCAAGCGGTTGTTAAGCTGATCAGGATCAAAATTCAGATTTAAGGCGTTTACGTGATCTCTCGAGACTTTAGTACCCGAGTTGTTTATAACGACGAACTGAAACGCTCTTTCTAAATCATCGCCACCGATGATTCCTACAATATTGATGTGTAGATCTGGATCAAATTGAAACGCGCCGTGAACACGGTGTTGTCCATCAATTATTAAGCCCGGTTTCTTTTTTTTCGTCTTACTAACACTGACAATTACGCGCCCATGTGCCGAAGCAACTCCTTTCGCAGTAGCTGCTGGAATAAACTGAATTGAAGCTGTATCCAGAGCGATAATTACAGAGGTGGGTATCGTATTCTGCTGCTCTGCTTTGAGATAGCCCGCGATTCTATTCACCTTCAAATCTCGCAGGGGACGTTGTGCTCCAGTTGGGTTTCCCGGAGCAAGACGATCAACATCTGCCCACTGCAAAATATCTTTTGCAGGCGCATGAAATAAAATAAATGGCGGCGCTTTAGGATCTTTGCGCTGCGAATAATTCAGCGCGAAATATTCAAACGTACCAGCCTCCAATTTTTTGTTCATAATGTGTTTTCCATTTCTTGAAAATACTCAAAATAAATATAGGAATGTTTAGTTTTTAATTTCAATCCAGGTATTGCCGGCCAGACGTGTTGAGCAGCTTCTTTCAACGTGGTCTTTGTATTGGGTTTTCCTTCAATTCCTTGCGCCTTAAGCATGATTTTCCCGAGCCCGAGCGAAAGACGAACGGCTCCATTAGGGTTTGTATCCGACGTCGTCAATTCCTCAAAAGTGGATTGGACTGGTCCCCAAGCCCACGTCACCATATGCTGGCGTTTATCATTGCAATCTTTGCAGGCAGGGATCAAATTTGATTCGACCGTTTCGCCTCCTAGACTTAGGGGCCATATATGCTCGATGCTTGATTTAGATCTCGGATTGTGGGCTTGATCTAATTTCTCTCCACACAGATAGCATTGTTTTCGCTCGGCTCTTAAAACACTTTTTTCTAAACCGGTATCCCTGGCAACCTCATGGGCGACACGGCCCGCCCGCTTTGCAATTTCCCCAAAATTCTTGTCGTTCGTAAAAGTGCTCGGAAGATCTAAGTCGCGTCTAATTGTGCGAGCGAAATCAGACGGATTTGTATTTGGAGCCTGCGCGTAAATTGCGCGAGCGGATCGTATAGCTCGCAGAAAAACTTCGAGTGAAACAGACAGTTGAGTGAATTCTTGGAAGCGCACTGGATTAAATAGAAAATCCATCGAGTCTATACCCGCTTCGGTCGTCCACTGAAAACTCAATTTGTGCCCGAGGCGTTCAAACAAATATAAAAATAACTGTTCTCCGGGCGTGACAGGTAACCAAAGCATATGACGGCTCGACGATCGTTGTTATTGTTGAAGGCGGTCGGGTATCCTACTCACAAGATTGTTGCGCGAGGCCCCTTATTTTCCTAAATGTAGCATTCGCAATTTAGCAGGCATACCCTCTGAGCAAGAAAAATAGACGGGCATTGTTCCGTACATAGTACAACGTGAGGATCTTCTCCAACTATTCTCGGGTTGGAACGTAACACCAATCGGAAAGAATTCTTTTTTCATCTCTGCGACGGACACATTCCCCCTCAATCAAAAATCAAAGAGCAAGAATCTCCAGACGCTTTTCGGGAAATAGATATTCTATATATTGCGGGCAGTGTTTTAATAAGTATCTTACCCATAAAGTTGCAAAGATTTTCCAGTGTAGGGTTACCCAAATCTTTGATCTCGTCCAAAAGGCGATGATCTAAGAGTTCCTTGATTTCCGCTAAAGAGTTTCGAAACATCCCTAAGTCCACAATCATGCCAGTCTGTTGATCTGGAATCCCTCGAATCGTGACTTCCGCGTGATAAGTATGCCCATGAATTCGACGGCTGGAGTCACCATCAATTGCACGATTTAACGTATGTGCAGCTTCGAAGTAAAAGCACTGAGATAATTCGTATTTCATTTCCAATCTTCCCAAAGATAGTTAGCTCTGTTCTCCCACTTGCCTAGCGGTCCTTGGCGCGCCAACTTTCATAGCCGCGCCTACGTAGATCGCAGGCGGGGCAATTGCTGCAGCCGTACCCCCAATCATGTCGATGAGCTCGATCGCCGACATAGCAAGTATGAGTATCTTCAATGACCAGATCTATAAAACGCTTGCCGCCTAATGATTTTGCAAGTTCCCAGGTCTGCATTTTATTGATCCACATTAAAGGTGTTTCAATAGTAATTCGGTATGCCATTCCGAGGCTTAACGATACCTGTGTCGCTTTAATTGTGTCGTCTCTGCAATCGGGATAGCCAGAAAAATCGGTTTCGCACATACCGCCGACTAAAACTTGTAGGCCGCGTCGATATGCCACGGCACCGGCAAAAGTCAAAAACATCAAATTTCGACCTGGAACAAAGGTATTTGGCAAGCCGCTCGCTGTCATAGCTATTTCAGCGTCTGAAGTTAACGCGGTATCACTGATCTCGCCGAGGACAGATAAATCAATAAGGTGATCATTTCCTAATTTCGATCCCCATTCAGGAAATTTTTCGCGTATTTCTTGAATGGTTTTTAGGCGAACTTCCAATTCAATATTATGTCGCTGGCCGTAGTCAAATCCTATTGTTTCTACATAGTCATATCGCGAGAGGGCCCATGCTAAGCAAGTCGTAGAGTCCTGTCCTCCAGAAAATAAGACCAAAGCTTTCTTGTTCATACCGATGCCGACTTTCTCTTGGAAGTAGATTTTGATTCTCGCCGGATTATGCCTACCAGATGTTCTGCCAATAATTGATATTGACGAGGCGTATTTTCTAAACGATTCCACGGAACGACTTCCTCATCAGAAAAATGCCAATGTCCATTCGTCCATGCAGTCCGTCCAATGAGAGGAGTTAGGCCTGCTTTGAAGGAAGCTATTGATATTGATTTGGTGCGCGAGTAGACCTCATCCATGACATATCCCATCGCGACAATTCCTACTCCATGGACAAGTCTGGATGTAGCCGGCTTATGGCCCTCCCAATCACCGGAAAATACTTGCCTCACCGCATGAAAAAAATTACTTACCAATTCAGCGGCCTTTTCATGGCCATGCTTTTCATACATAAGAACTTGAATCGCACCAGCTGATTCAGAATTCATAATAGCTTTCTGAACAACGGTATCTTTCAATATGCCCGTGGGGTATGTTTCCATCTTGATGAAACCGTAAAGCGAACTCTCAGGGGTGAAGTTCAAACTCTCTGTGATCTTTGCGGCAAGGGACCTCGGTGTCAGCCGATCTGGAAGTCCTGGGACGCTCGGCAATAATTCATATATTAAGGATTTTGATAGGGGCTTAGTATTGTTAATAAGAATAAATTGTCGTCGCAGTTCATTGATGTCCGGGCAAATCAAACAGGCGGCAAAAACTTGAAAATCCTCTCTCTCGGTTAAAGTGAGGGCACTTAACCGCTGTTGACCATCCACTACCAGGCCTGGTCGTTCATTCGTCAGGTCGACCTCTAACTGAGCGGCACCGTTTTTTATATTTTTTACCTTGGCCCCCGATACAAAAGCTAGAACCAAAGCATTTGGCAGAACGGCGTCTGTCTTTTCCAAATACTCTCGGATTTCCGCGATGTGTCCAGAAACCTGTGCACGTTGAAATCCGACAGATTTTCCTTCTGTGTCGCGTCCAAGGCGCTGGATAGCAGCTATTTTATGGATTTGACTAGCGGTAGCTCTTATCATCAAAACCTGATGGTGAGGACTTTGCTCTGCGATAAGAGCGTCAAATACAATTTTCTTACTTGCCATGAAGGACTCGCTGTATGTGTTCGTAATAAGTTTGAAGATTATGAAATCCCCGGCGTTTATTTCTATTATTGGATCTAAAAATAATGACTTCTATGCCGATCTGCTTACAGACCTCACATTTACATTTCTTCCAAGGAGCATCCGTCAATGTCCTGCGAATCTGCTCCTCGGTTGATGCAATAATTTTTTGATACGCAGAGTCTGTCTTACTTTTAACTCGATGAAATAGCCTTTGATAGACCATGACACTACTAACAGTATCTTCGAACGACCGGTTGCCAACGTCAAACGATCGCAATGCCGACAAGGCGTTTTTCTCTGCCGAAAGTAATTCATCTTGGGAGATTTTTCCCTCCTTGGCGGCGTTCTTTAAAGAAGTGTTGTCAGTGGCAAGCGGGATGCGAACAGCGGTGTAATAGTCAAGCTTCGAGCCACTACTTCTCTTGGAATAAAAATTTGCCTTCGCATCTTTAAACGCTCTTATCAGAGGAGAGGTTGAGTCGAAACTTGTGATGTTGAATTCTGTGAATTCTCCTATTTGTTCGGCCTTAGCAAAGCCTAAAATATGCAATTTTGTAGACGGTTTTATTCTGTTGCGTATTGCTGCGAGGGCTAATTTTATTTGATCGGCAGATAACGGAACCATGCCTCCAATCGCCAAATAGTCATATCCCATTTTTTCTAGATTTCGAGCGGCGATTGCCATGCTGTCAGGCGACCATCCCTGTACCGCACCCAGAGGTGTGAAATTGGGAATGGACTTTGTAACTTTTAGAAATTCACGTGCGTTTTCTTGGGTAATTTCGAAGCGCTCCAATTCATCATCGATGGCGCCATCAAGTTCTTTGTCTTCTGGGCGGAAACCAAAAATAATATGGTCGACTGAACAGCCATAATTGAAGCGTCCATCTGCATAGAATTCAGCCATGTTTTCCGGGGAATATGGAGGGACTTTCTCCTGCACGTAGGAAAAAGCTCCGCAATCCCCAAAGATAGGCATATTCTTTAGCGCGGGGGTATTTAGTCGTAAGAATTCACGCGCACCTTCTCTACGAAGCCGCATTGCCTGTGCGGCGCTATAAGTTCCAACTCTACGGGCGTCGCCAACAATTCCGCGAGAAATCAGAACTCCGTCATACGGTGCATTCTTGAACATCTCATGCGGATAGATATCATCCCAGTAAGGACGACGGCCCTTTGAGGGTTGATCACGAACAAAATCGTAGCCTGGATCTACCTGATCGATTGCGTCGGCAAAGATGAACTTCAATTTAACTCCGACTGCATATAGAGGGTATTGATCACGGAGCTTAATTGGGTCAATCCCCGCGATGTCATTTCGATAGAATTCCAAGGGGCATTAATCAGAGGCCAATGGCCAGTTGTCCAAGCGCACAAACTGGATATAGATTTAAGCTCTCGAATAAATGCGGCCTTCAGATCCTTATCTTTAAGGCTAATACGGCTAGACATACGATCCATTAGACTTCCCATCGCACGAATGCCGACCGAGTGTGTGAGCCGACTTCTTTCGGGCGATAAATCCCATGCTTCAGGGAAGGTCTCGGCGACAGCTGACCAATATGCGACGAGTACTTTATGCATAGAATTTGTATCAGCACCACTGGAGCTAAATCCCTTGAAATGGGTCAGTGCCCCTGTCGGCAAATTGATTCGGTCTCGAATCATTTGAATGATTGCTGAGTCGTTGATGGCATCCGCTCGCTCCAGTTTTGCGGATGTCCGATTGACCCGCCCAAAAAACGGCGATTTCCTATCTTTGTGCAATAAATTACACAACTCACTCGGTATTTTATTAACCGCTAAGTCCCGCGGTAGAAACGCGTCGTCTGTCTCCGGAAGCAATTCGTTCACTAGTCGCTGTGACAGCGGCTTGGCTCGGTTCACCAAAATAAACTGCTGCCTTTGTGTATCCAGAGAGCCAGATTCAAACGCAATTACCGGGACTAAAAGTTCTCCGTGGTTCGATTTTGCAAGAGCTAGTGATCTTTGCTGGCCATCGACGATCCATGCCACCTTTTCTGCGCCTTCTTTTGCAGGTAGATGTAGACGTCCACTATCAATGCCCAGCACAGTTTCCTCTCCCTTCGGGCCTCTTGACTTCACAAACCTCACCTGAGGCGCGAGGGCAAGAATGATTGCGTTGGGGAACAGGCTCGGACCTTTATCCAAATAATCAGTGATTTGTTTGACGTGTTGCTGAATTTCCTTGCGCTGGAAACCTTCCAGTTGATCTTTATTGCTTCTCTTCACTCGGCTTAAATCTGCAATCTTTGTTAGAGAGTTGCCGGGGACCGCGAAACAATATATGGCTGTGTCACCTTGTTTGAATTTCAGGGCGCTGACGATCATCATCGTCGATTTTTTTTTGGGGGGTGCCACTATTTTCTCACTGGTAGAATTTCATCGTATAGGCGGTTAAATCGATTTTGTTCACATGCAAGGTTTTTGCTATGACGGATCTTTTCTAATAAGCGGGTTTTAGAAATTATTTTTTCCTTCATCAAAGAATTCATGACGACCCTCAGTGCATCGTCGGTTATTTTCTTTCGAATAGTGGATTTCGTCGCCGTAGATCTTTCGAGCACTTGATCTACTAAGGATTGCTGAGACGCCAGAGCGGAGATACGAGGATTTTCGGCAAGTAATATAGAAAAATGCAGTAAAGCGCGTTGGACAAACGATGCGTTTGCCCCATGCGGCGCATCTAGGACTCTATTAAATCGCTGATCATAGCGGATGGCTATATCTGCTAAGTTCGCGTCTAAGACAGTTTTCGAGGATGTGATGATTCTCACCTTTTTTCTGTCTACGGCACTTACCCCGGATAATTCCTTTCCGACCATTTTCAGATATGTATCAGGTAAGGCTATCAAAACGCGGGAATCATATTTTCTAATAAGTCGCGCTAATGGACTTGGATGATTAAACGCACGGTTTAGCGCTTGCCACCAATCGACAGGCGTGGCGTCTTCGATGGTTTGACCTAAAGGATTTGGACCTTCGCTACCCACAGTTAAGTTGTAGCTGGGAATTTTTTTTGTTGGGCTAACGACGGATAGGCCTGCCGAAACAATGAACAAATCTGCTTCATGCACCATTGCCGCTTCCTGAGCAGCCTTTATCCCTTGGCCTGCATACATCTGACTTGCCAGAAAAGTGCTTTTCTCGGCGCGCACTCTCGCCACCCATTGCTGGGCATACTCATCCAATGTTCGTGCGTAAATGGAATCTGCATGCAACTGCAAAGGTGTAGTTACTAATTTCTTAGAACTGCACGACGTAATTAATAGCATTTTCAAAAACTGTAAATGTGTAATTATATAATTATCCAGATTCGATAATTATCGTCAAACGCATATACCGTTTTCTTTATCTTAAGGAGAGAAAAAATGCAAAAAAGCCCTCGACGAGGGCTTTTTGTTGTGCGCCAGCTACATCCCATTTGTGGATGGGTTATCGCGGTTGATGTTATGCCGCTTCGATAGGTAGTCGAAGTTTATAGTTTCCTGCTACCTTCGCGCATCGCCACCTCAAATCACAGATGTCACAAGTTGCTTGCGGCACCTCTGTAGTCGGTAGCGGCCATTGGTTATTTGCTTGGCAGTCCATAATACTTAAGGCCGTATTATCAAAAGCTTCTAGAGCCGCTTGCACCATTTCTGGTGTGAACTCAACTATATGCATAGCGTTTGTGGGACGCCTATTGGCGTCAACATCGGCTTGCGTTAATTCGTTTAGAAAGTAAAGAACTGCTCTAGCGGGATACACAC
>NZ_LFLU01000014.1 GCF_001189965.1 Herbaspirillum rhizosphaerae | reverse complement strand
GGAGACCTCCGGCCTCAAGTCGCTGGACGTCGTCAACGCACCGACCATTGGCGCCGGCGGCACCTGGCTCATCGATCCCTACGATCTGGAGGTGGTGAGCGATGCCGTCGCCAACGCCAGCATCTCCGTCGGCGGTAGCGGTCCCTTTGCCGTCACCTCTGCCGGCGGCGGCGCCAAGATCCGGGCATCGTCCATCAGCACCTGGCTTAGCCAGGATCTGAACGTGACGCTGGCCACCACGGGCACTCAGTCGGACGGCGGTAACGGCAACATCACGATCAATGCAGCGATCACCAAGAGCGCCGGCACTTATTCCGTACTGACACTCAATGCCGACGGCAATATCTATGTCAACGCCAACGTTACCAGCACCAGCGGCGGCTTAGATGTGAACATGATCAGCAATTACCGCGGCCTCTATAACGGGATCCAGTCGAACCAGATCAGCGGCGCCACGGTTTCGCTCAACGGTGGCGTACTCAACATCAGCGACGGCTATTCCGGTTTCCGAAGCGGCAACCTGTCTCTGGTCAATGGCGCCGTGCTCAACCTGAGCTACAACACATCGGATCCGAATGCTACGCGAGCCGGCGCCGTGGCGACCGGCAACCTGACCGTGGATGCTACCAGCAGCATCGTCGGCAGCGGCGGTCCCAATTCCAATCTGACCGTGAACGGCGCCTACACCAACAATGGCACCTTGACGCTGCTCGACACGGCCGCCATGAACGTCGGCACCTTCACCAACAACGGCAACGCCACGCTGACCAATGTCACGGCCTTCAGCAGCGGCGGGGTCAGCAACAGCGGCAACCTGACACTGTCCAATGCGTCGTTTAACGTCAGCGATAGCTTGCACAACACCGGTACGGTCAATCTCACCAAAAGCACCGTCTGGACTCAGCATGGCTTCTACAATGACGCCGGCGGTACGATCGCGGCCAACTATCTGACTTCACTTCTTGTCGGCCAAGTGTACAACAACGGCACGATGTCGCTGGACTCCACCGCCAACAAGCCGACCGGTTACACGGGCGACACGACGATCACGGTAAACGGAGGCGTGACCAACAACGGCACGCTGAACATGTTTGGCTTAGTGAACGCCAGCGGCGGTGATGTGAACAACAATGGCAATCTCACCCTGACCGGCGCCACCCTGACTGTCGCCACGCTTAACAACAACGCCGGCGGCACGCTTTCCGGCACAGGAACCATCTCTCCGCCAAACGCCGGCACAAGCACCGTGACCAACAACGGCACCATCGCCCCCGGCGGTGACGGCACGGTCGGTACGCTGACAATCAACGGCAACTACCTTCAGAATGCCGGCGGCACGCTGTTGGTCGATATTGCCGGCGCTGGTAACAACGACTACGATCATCTGAATGTTGATTCGGCTTACTCTGTCACGCTGAACGGTACCCTGAAGACCAGGCTGCTGGGCACCTACGTGCCGACGCTGAGCCAGAGCTTCCAGCCGTTCGGCACGACGACCAATGTCAGCGGCGCTTTCCGCCACGTGCTCGGTGACGTGGTCAACGTCGGCGGCAGCCAGCAAATGATCAAGTCTTTCGTCAGCGACAGCGGAATTTTCCTGACCATGTCAGGTTCGGAAGACATCACGTTTAGTGGTGCCGAGGGTGGATGGGGCAGCATCTCAAACTGGAGCACCGGCTATTTCCCGACCGCCATCGATAACGTTGTCGTTTCCGGTGGCGCCGGGCTAACGCATATCGCCTCTGATGGTATCGATATCGTTCACAACATTACCCTTAACCAGGGGGCCAGCCTGAGTATCAGCGGCGGCACCGTCAGCGTCGGCAACATCATCTCTAACGGCAGCATCTCGGTTAGCGGTACCGTTGTAGAAGGCGGCGGCCAGGGCGGCGAGGGCTTCAGCGGATTCAGCTATACGGGGGGAGGCGGAACCTCATCGCCTAACGCCGGCGTCCTGAATGTGTCCGGTACGGCGAGCATGACCAGCCTGTCCTTGTCCAATGGCGGCACCGTCAACGGCGGCGACGGTTCGGTACTGAGCGTGACCAGCGATTTCTCGCAAACCGGCGGCAGCATCAACAGCAACGGTACGGTCGCGGTGAGCCGCACCGAGGGCAACGTGGTGGTGGGCAACATCACGGCGCGCGATCTGTTTCTGACGACGCAGGGCGGCAGCATTACTCAGACCGATGCACTGCATGTGAAGAGGCAGTTGACGACAACTTCGACCAACGGCACCACGCTGGATAATGTCAACAACCAGATCGCAGCATATACAGGCACCAACAGCGCCAGCGGCGACATCGTTCTGGTGAATAATCTGAACGTCACCGATACCAGCGTGGTGCGCCTCAACGGCCTGAGCAATGCCGGTGGCAATATCTCCGTTGACAATACCGGGGGCATGGTGCTGGTTGGCAACGCAAATACTTCCGGCTCGGTCAGTCTGGTCACGCATAGTCCTTTGACCATTAACGGCAATATCACGGCCGGGACCGGCATTGCCCTTGCCGCAGGTGTACTTGGTTCAGGCCTCCCTGCTGACAGCATTGTCATCAACGGCCAGCTGAATTCCGCGGGTGGCGTTATCAGCCTGCTCGCCGGCGGCAGTCTCATTATCAATACACCTCCTATCGGTAACTTCATACCAGCCCCTCCGCCGGCTGCTCAACCGCAATACCCTTCTCCATCTTTGCCTCAACAGCAGACGTTGGCGACAGCTCCCGATACCACCAGTCAGCTTGATCGCAGCGTCAACAACACTCAGACGACATCGGCATCGAGCAGTACCCCCAATACAGGCGCCAATCCGGTTGTCGACAACACCCAGACAACCGGTGGCACTGCCGGCACCTTTGGTGGCGACGATACCGAGTCCGCAAGCGGACAGGGAGGCACTTCCGCCAATGGCTCCAAAAAAGTCGTCAAGCTGTACTGCAGCTGATCTCCCGGGAACCGATCAACATGAAACGACTTGATTCCACGAGATATAGCCCGTTGCACGTATGGCGCCTGCTCTGCCTGTTTGTCTTGCTCAGCTGGGGCGGCATGGCGTACGCCCAGGTGGTTGGCGTGGTCACGCACCTGTCCGGTGTGCTGACCGCCAAGCGCGCCGACGGCAGCACGGCAGTGCTGGCGATCCAGTCGAAAATCCAGCAAGGCGATACGCTGATCACCGAATCCAACACCTACACCCGCGTGAAGTTTCTCGACAACGGCGAAATCGTCTTGCGTCCAGGATCGCAGCTGGTGGTCAAGAGCTATCTCTACGACGCCGACAAGCCTGAGAAAGACAACGTCAGCATCAGCCTGGTCAAGGGTGGTTTGCGCGCGGTCACGGGTCTGGTCGGCAAGCGTAACCATGACGCGGTGAGTTTCGACACGCCGACGGCAACCATCGGTATCCGGGGCACCCACTTCGGTGCGCTGTTCTGCCAGAACGATTGCGGCAGCGTGCCGACTGCCAACGGCAGTACGCCGCAAAACGGTCTGCACGTGGACGTGGCGCAGGGCGCAATCGTGCTGACTAATCCGGCCGGGCAGCAGGTGTTCCAGACCGGACAGTTCGGCTATGTGGCGAATCTGAACACGCCGCCGACGGTGGTGCCGCCGACCCAGGGCGTGCCGGTGACGATGCCGCAATCGATCAGCAAAAATGCGCCGGGCACTCAGCAGAGTGCGAAGAGCGGCAACGTGGATTGCATCGTCCAGTAAGGCCGCAGCAGGAAGCGTGACGAGTGAAGAGTGATGGACGAAGACGGTACGGCGCTGTGCAGACAGCGCCGTAGTGTTTTGGCAATCAGGAAGTGGAAACGCTTAGAAGCTCAGTACCGATTCGGCCATGAGCATCTTGATGTTGCGCGTGCCGGCGCCTTGCAGCAGTTCTTTCTCGATCTGGTTGAACAGGCCGGGCTTGGCGTGGGTGACGAGGATCTCGGGATTGCTCCTGAGCTTGGCCAGATCCTCCAGCAACAGGCTGGGGCAGAAATGCTTGGACAGCTTGGCGAGTTCGCGTTCGCTGTCCGGGAAGGCGGCTTCGACGATCAGGTAGCGCAGCTTGTCGATGGTGTTGACGGTTTCCCACAGCGCATCGCAACTGGTGGTGTCGCCGCTGAAGACCAGGCTGGCGTCGGTGTTCAGGTCGTGCAAGCGATAACCCACCGCCGGCACGGTATGGTTGGCGGGCAGCGCGGTGATGCTGCGCTCGCCGATCAGCAGCGATTTGCCGACTTCGATGGTGTTGAAGCGCAGGAAAGGGTTTTCCGGGGACGGAATCTCGCTGAAATCGGGCCAGATCTGCCAGTTGAAGATGTGCTTGCGGATGATGTCCTGCGTCGCGCGCGTGGCGTGCATGGTCAGCGGCGTGTTGCGCTGGTCGCCGACGCTGTCGAGGATGAAGGGCAGGCAGGCGATATGGTCCAGGTGCGAATGCGTGATGAAAACGTGGTCGATGGCGGCCAGCGCCTGCAGCGGCAGGTCGTTGACACCGGTGCCGGCGTCGATCAGGATGTCGCTGTCCACCAGCAGGGATGTGGTGCGCAGCGTGTTGCCGCCTATGCCGCCACTGCATCCGAGAATTTCTACACGCATCGTCTGATCTGAATTGAAATGATGATTGTTGCGACCGGAACAGAAATGTTCGTACGGAAATTTTCCGCGGCCCCCCATAATGCTACTGTTCTTTTTTTGCGCCAAAGATTGCTGCCCGGAAGCAGAATGTGGCAATCTATGCAACATCGTTCGATGGTAAGTTATCCGCCGGTCTAAATCAATAAAAAGCACGGATGCATCCAGCGAAACAACACGCAAACATGATGCAGATCAAGGGACTGCGGTGCGGGGAAACCGAATTTCGACGGCTGGTCCGGCGGGCGCATGCGCGCCGATGTCTCGTGGCGGCAACAGGCGGGAAAAAGGCGCTCTGCTTGACACTTTGTTGTCAGTATTGAAGCGTATCTTTCCAGAATCACCGATCAAAGCAAGCAAACGTTTTCACTGCATCGAAGAATGCGATGCAGGCCAGCTATCCCATTGAGCCGACGAACAACATGAAAAACCAGCATCTCGATATCGCCCACCGCCTGGAAAAACTGACCGAACTCAGCGTGGCGCTCAGCAGCAACCGGAACATTCCGCTGTTGCTTGAGCGCATCCTGCAGACCGCGCGCAGCATCACCCTGGCCGACGGCGGTACGCTCTACCGCACGGTGGAAGACGAAGACAGCCTGGCGTTCTACATCTCGATCAACGACACGCTGGGCATGCACCAGGGCGGCAGCAGCGCGCAGAAGATCTCCATTCCCAATATTCAGCTGACCCTTCCCGACGGCAGCAAGAACCTCGGCGCCGTCGCCGCCTATGCGGCCAACACGCGCAAGTCGGTGAACATTCCCGACGTGTACCAGGCGGAGGGATTCAACTTCTCCGGCATGCGCATGTTCGACGAGAAGTTCGGCTACCACTCGCAGTCTTTCCTGACCGTGCCGATGCAGGACCATGAGGGCGAACTGGTCGGCGTGCTGCAACTGGTCAACGCCATCGATCCGGACACCGGCAAGCCGCATCCGTTTTCCGAAACCGATCAGTACTTCATCGAAGCGCTGGCGTCGCAGGCGGCCATCGCCATCACCAACCAGCAATTGATCTATCGCCTGGAAAACCTGTTCGAACATTTCATCAAGCTCATCAACATGGGCATCGATGAGAAATCGCCGCACACCGGCCGCCATTGCGAACACGTGCCCGAGCTGGCCATGATGCTGGCCGAGGCGGCGCACGAAACTACCGAAGGTCCGATATCCGCGTTCCAGATGACCGAGCGCGATCGCCGCGAGCTGTGGGTGGCGGGCCTGCTGCATGACTGCGGCAAGATCACCACGCCGGACCACGTGGTCGAAAAATCGACCAAGCTGCAAACCATCTATGACCGCATCGGCCTGATCGACACCCGCTTCGAAGTCCTCAAGCGCGACGCCGAAATCGCCGTCCTCCGGAAGAAGCTGGAACTGGGCGTCGCGCTGGACGCAGCACAAAGCGAAGCGCTGGACCGCGAACTGGCGGAGCAATGCGCGGCGCTCGACGCCGACCGCAACTTCCTGCGCAAGGCCAACATCGGCAGCGAAGGCATGAAGCCGGAAGACCAGGATCACGTCACCGCCATCGCCGCACGCCAGTGGCGCGGCCCGGAAGGCGACGTCATCTCGGCGCTGACCGACGACGAAATCACCAATCTGCGCATCCGCATGGGCACGCTCAACGACGCCGAGCGCCAGATCATCAACAACCACATCGTCGTCACCATCAAGATGCTGGAGTCGCTGCCGTGGCCGAAGCAATTGCGCAACGTCACCGAATACGCCGGCGGCCACCACGAGCGCATGGACGGCAAGGGCTATCCGAAGGGACTCACGCGCGAGCAGATGTCGCTGCCGGCACGCATGATGGCGATCGCCGACATCTTCGAAGCGCTGACCGCCGCCGACCGTCCCTACAAACGCGGCAACACGCTCAGCGAAGCGCTGGAAATTCTTGGCGGCTTCCGCCTGCGCGATCACATCGATCCGGACTTGTTCGACGTCTTCGTGCGCAGTAGGGTGTACGAAAAATACGCAGAGAAATTCATGCCCGCCAGCCAGATCGACGTGGTCGATCACAGCAAGATTCCGGGCTTCGTGCCCTGAGTTGCATCTCGGCGCCGGGCGGTCCAGCTGTCCGGCGGTTCCGTGCGACAACAGTCGCCTGCCCCGGTCGATGCGTCGCGGCGCAAGCTGACGCCGGCAGTGGCCGCAAAAGACAGTGTGGGAGTGTCACCTGATGGACGCATCAACGGGCATCGACAACAAAACAAATTCCCCGCAAATACACCAGCCTCCATCCCCTCCTGCGATCCGGAAGCCGCTTGCGGCGCCGCGCGTATCCTTCCTGCGCCGCCATCTGCGCGGCGACTATTCGCTGGGGCGTTCCTACTGGCTGCACATGGTGGTGTTCGCCGCACTGCTGCCGAGGTTGCTCGGGATATTGCTGGGTCCCATTTTTACCGACCAGCCGGCGCGTTACGGCGCTGCGGCGACGCTGATCGTGCTGGTCATGGGCTGGGTCGCATGGGGCTGGGCTGCATGGGGAACCTGGATGTCTGCCGGCAAGCACGTGCAACGCGGCGGCAAGCGCTTCTGGGCGAACCTTGCCAGAGCCATGCTGGTGTTCGGACTGATAGGCACAATCGGCAACGCAGTCAGGATCCATGGTGCGCTGGGCGAATACCTGCGTACGGCGCTCGGTTCGCAGTGGGGACCGGAGACCACTTTCGAAGTACGCGCCGACGGCCGGTCGATCTTGCTCAAGGGCGGTATCAACGACGACACCGCCGAACGTTTCGTCAAGGTGCTCGATGCGGCGCCCGGCGTGCGCACCGTGGTGCTGTATTCCAGCGGCGGCTGGGTGACGCAGGGGCGCCGGCTGGCAAAGATCATCGCCGCGCGCGGACTCGATACCTACGTCGAACAAGACTGTGCTTCCGCCTGCACCATCGCCTTCCTGGCGGGCAAGAGCAGGGCTGCCGATCCCGCTGCACACATCGGCTTCCATGCCTTCCATTCTCTCGGCGGACTGGATCAGAAGTTCGCGCAGTCGTCCGATGAAAAACTGGCGCGCGACACCTACGGCCAGGCCGGTTTGTCGCCGGCTTTCATCAACCGCATCGTCGGCACCAGTCACAACAGCGTCTGGTATCCCAGCCATGACGAGTTGCTGCAGGCCGGGGTGCTGACCCGCACCAGCCTGGGCGGCGAAACTGCGACGCTGGCCACCGCTGCTTCCACGCGCGAGAAGCTGGAAGAAGAATTCAAGAAGTCCGAAGTCTTCGACGTCCTGTCCGTGAAGTATCCGGCCGACTTTAATCGCATCGTCGACGACGCCTGGAAGAAGGCGCAGGACAAGCGTCCGGACAGCGAGATTATCGCGGCGGCGCGGACCGAGCTGAACCTGATGACGGAGCGGCTGCTGCCGACGGCGTCCGATAAATCGCTGATGGATTTCCAGCACTTGCTGCTGGAGCGCGCCGAGGCCTTGCGCCTGCAAAACAGCGAAGCCTGCGTGGCGACATTATTCCCCGGTTCGCAGACTGCGCATGCGAGGGTGTCGCTGCCGCAGGAACTCACCGACCGCGAGGTCCGCTTCACCGCCGCCATGATCCGCGACAGCAGCCCTGCCAATCGCAAGAACGTCAGCAAGGAAGAGACGCAGCAGACCGTCCGTTATCTGCTGGCGTCGCTGACGCCCGGGCAGCAGGAGCTGCTCAGGTCGCCGCCATTGCGTGCAGCGTCGCCCGGCGCCGCATGCGCAATGGTGATCGCTTATCTCAAGGCGATCGACATACAGCCGGAAGCGCTGCGCAAACACACCTTGCGGGTGCTGTATTCGCGGCAATGAGATTGATGACATGCTGATTGTGCCGGGCGATATGGTGTAATTGCGGCAAATCGGGACAAAACAAGGACGGCAACGTGCATCTGATCTGGCTGGAAGACTTCATCGAACTGGCGCGCACGCGGAGTTTTTCGCGCGCGGCGGAAAATCGTTTCGTCACGCATCCGGCTTTCGGCCGGCGCATCAAGGCGCTGGAACAATGGGTCGGCGCTGAGCTGGTGGTGCGCTCGCATCCGGTGTCGCTGACGGCGGCGGGGCAGTTGTTTCTCGATGCGGCGACGCATTCCACTGATGTGCTGTACGCCGCCCGCGCGCAATTGCAGGACGGTTCCAGTCCGGTCGAGCAGACCTTGCGCGTGGCTACCGGGCGCACCCTGGCGCGCACGTTTTTCCCGGACTGGTATGAAAGCATCAACCAGCGCTTCGGGCCTTTTCCCGTATCGGTCAGCACCGGCGGCGCGCAGGAAGTGATCCTGCGACTCGGCGCGGGCGACGCCGATCTGCTGGTGATTTATTCGAGTCCGACCACGCGCTTGCTGATCGATCCTATGCGCTACGAATCCCTGACGCTGGCGCGCGAGATCCTGTTGCCGGTGGTCGCCGCCGATGCCAAGGGACGTCCAAAATTCAAGCTGGCGCCGGCCAGCGCAGCAACGCCGACGCCGTGGCTGGGGTTTTCGCAATCGCTGACCTTGCGCGGCGTGCTGGCCAAACATCTGGCCGGCTTGCCCAAGAAGATTTCGCTGCGCATGGTGTATGAAGCCGACTCCTACGAATCCATCCACGAGATGGCGCGCCGCGGCGTCGGCGTGGCCTGGCTGCCGCAGCGGCTGGTGCAGGAAGACGTCAACGAGCGCCGCCTGCTGGTCATCGGTGAGCCGGAGATGCGGGTCAATTTCGACATCTCGCTGTATCGCGTGCGCGGCAACGACAACGCGCTGGTCAATGCAATCTGGGACGGCGTGGCATCGGACGCCATCGACAAGCCCTGAGGCATTGAACGCATTGAACCTCGCCTTCCAGCTGGTCTGCAGCAAAAAGCACAGGCTTGTGCCGAAACGGCAATAAGCAAAAAATCGCGCTCACTATACTCCCTCAAAGTTCTCGAAACGCCTTCCGGTACGTCAGGAAGATGCTCACAAATAGAGTGCAATAGCCTGCAACGCGCACTATTTTCGAGCATCGTGTCCGACGTCTCATAGCGTGCGAGCCAAATAGAATAAGCGGCGCAGACATGAAGCCATCGCAGCAGCAATGCGCCGCACTGAGAGAGAATGGGAGTCACCGCATGTCAGCCGAATTCGAGTCGTCGTCACCGCTTGCCGCACAACATCGCGCCACCGCACCGCAGGCAGCCAAACGCAAGAATCCCTGGAAAGAAATCTGCGCCGCCAGCATCGGCAACGCACTGGAGTTTTACGACCTGCTGATCTACGGCTACTTCGCCGTGGTGATCGGGAAATTGTTTTTTCCCGCCCAGGATGAAACGACCTCGCTGCTGCTGAGCGTCGGCACCTTCGGCATCTCCTTCATCATTCGTCCGCTGGGCGCCATCGTGCTCGGTTCCTACGCCGACCGCGCCGGGCGCAAGGCATCGCTCACCGCATCGATCCTGATCATGATGGTCGGCACGGCGATGATCGCGTTTGCGCCGACCTATGCGCAGATCGGCATTGCCTCGCCCCTGATCATCATCGTGGCGCGCCTGCTGCAAGGCTTCTCCACCGGCGGCGAATTCGGCGCTGCGACGGCCTTCATGGTCGAGCATGCCGACGCCAAACGGCGCGGCTTCTTTGCCAGCTGGCAGTTGTCGACGCAAGGCCTGGCCACCGTGCTGGCAGCCGGTGTCAGTGCACTACTCAGCTACAACCTGACGGATGCGCAGCTCAACGACTGGGGCTGGCGCGTAGCGTTCTGCTTCGGTTTGCTGGTGGGGCCGGTCGGTCTTTACATCCGCAGCCAGATCGATGAAACGCCGGAGTTCAAGAAAATCGCTGCCGACGCGGCTGTCGCCAAGGCGGAGAAGTCGCCGCTGATGCTTGTGCTGGTGCGCGATCGCGTCAAGTTGTTGCTGGCCATCGGCGTGGTGGCCGGCGCCACCGGCTTCAATTACGTGCACAAGCTGTACATGCCGACTTACGCCTTGAAGCAGTTGCACATTCCCGCCACCTCGTCCTTCATCGGCGCGCTGATCACCGGACTGGTGCTGATGCTGACCGCGCCGGTGTTCGGCACCTTGTCGGATCGCTACGGCCGCTTCCGCGTGCTGACGATCGCCATGGTGTCGATCGGCCTGACCTCATATCCGCTATTCATGCTGCTCAACACCTGGCCGACCGTGACCACGCTGATTGCCGTACAGGGTATTGTGGGCGTGCTGATTGCCGCCTGCCTGGGACCGATCCCGGCCATGCTGTCGGATATCTTCCCGACCCAGACACGCGGCACGGGTCTTGCACTGAGCTATAACTTCTCGGTGACGCTGTTCGGCGGCTTCTCCCCGCTGATCGTGACCTGGATGATCGCTGCCACCGAGAACAAGATGGCGCCGAGTTTTTACGTCATGGCGACCGCGTTGATCAGCCTTGTGGCCGTGATCGCGCTGGGCCGCCGGATGGGGCGCACCCAATAATTTAACTGGATTAGCTGGAGTCTTTTGCATGAAAACCCTGGAACAAGTACGCGCACAACTGAAACATTATCCGGTCGAGGTGGAATTCCCCGATATCGACAAATGGCAGCACGGCAATACCGGCGTCGACTACGTGCACAGCATCGACAGCGGCGTTGCCGGTCCGCATGTGATGATCCTGGCGCTGATGCACGGCAATGAAGTCAGCGGCGCGATCACGGTCGACCGTCTGCTGCAGGCCGGCCTGAAGCCGCTCAAGGGACGCATCACGCTGGGCTTTGCCAACGTCGAAGCTTATCGCCGCTTCGATGCGAACAATCCGGATGCGACGCGCTATGTCGACGAAGACATGAATCGCGTGTGGTCGTCGTCGCGTCTCGACGGCGCCGAAGACAGTGTCGAACTGCGCCGCGCACGCCAGCTGCGTCCCATCATCGACACCGTCGACTACATGCTGGATCTGCATTCCATGCATGAAGAAGCGCCGCCGCTGATCGTCTGCGGTCCGCTGGACAAGGGCATTCAGTTTGCTGCGGACGTGGGTGCCCCCGAGCACGTGATCATCGACGTCGGCCACCCCAACGGCAAGCGCATGCGCGACTACGCCGGGTTTGGCGATCCGTCCAGCCCCAAGAATGCCTTGCTGATCGAAACCGGCCAGCATTTCTCCGCGCGCAGCAAGGAAGTCGCGATGAACTCGGCCTGCCGTTTCATGATCGCCACCGGCGTGGTGGCGGAGAGCGCGTTGCGCGGCTTCATGCTGGCGGGGGAACCTGCGCAGCAGTGCTTCATCCGCGTGACCGAGCCGGTGGTGGCGACCTCCTACGATTTTGAATTTGCCGAGGACTATCGCGGCATGGAAATCATCGCCAAGGCCGGCACCGTCATCGCGCGCGAAGGCGAGCGCGAGTTCGTCACGCCGTACGACAACTGCGTCATCGTCATGCCATCGCTGCGCCAGCTCGGACCCGGCGTGACCGTGGTGCGGCTGGGGCATATCGTCGCGCGTTAGTTCTGCGCATACAGTCAATCGGGGGAATGGGCATCATGGGAAAAATGAAAATCGGCAAGCGGCTGGCACTGGGGTTTGCCGTGATCATGCTGCTGTCCATCGTTATCGCGGCGATCGGTATTTGGCGCCTGCAGGTGGTGTCGGATGTCACGCGGGCGATGGTCGAGCAGTCGGCGCGCAAGGAACGCCTGATCTCCAGCTGGTACGGCAGCCTGCGTGCAGGGATCGTGCGCACCATCGCGATCTCGCGCAGCGCCGATACTACGCTCAAGACTTACTTCATCGATGAAGCCAAGGCCTCAACCAACAACTCCACGCGGCTGCAAAAGGAGATCGGCGAGCTGCTCAGCAGCGACGAAGAGAAAGCCCTGTTCCAGAACATCGGCGAGCGCCGCAAGGTGTATCTGGCGTCGCACTATCACATCCTCGACCTGAAATCCGCCGGCAATATCGAAGAAGGCAATCGCATCCTCGACCAGGAGTTCGTGCCGCTGGCGAAGAGCTATCAGGATTCCATGCTCAAGCTGCTGGAACTGGAGCAGCGCGACATCGACAAGACCACGCAGCAGATCGACGACATCGCCGCCGGCAGCCGTCGCCTGCTGTTGATCCTCGAAGGCGTGGCGCTGTTGCTGGGATGTTTTTGCGCCTGGTATCTGACGGTCGGCATCACGCGTCCGATCAATATCGCGCTGGGCATCTCGCGCCGTGTCGCCGACGGCGACCTGACGACGCAAATCAACAGCATTGAGGGTAAGAGCGGCAAAGACGGCAAGGGCGGCGATGAAGTCGGCCAGCTGCTGTCTTCGCTGAACGACATGAACGGCAGCTTGCGCAATATCGTCAGCAATGTGCGCACCGGCACCAATACGATTGCGATTGCCTCCGGCGAGATCAGCATCGGCAACCACGACTTGTCGGCGCGCACCGAGCAGCAGGCCAGTGCGTTGGAAGAAACTGCATCGGCGATGGAGGAGCTGATTTCCACTGTGCGCCAGAATTCCGACAACGCCGATACCGCCAGCCGGCTGGCGTCGGCGGCATCCGGCATTGCCGTCGAAGGCGGTGAAGTGGTGGGACGCGTGGTGGCGACCATGACCGCCATCAACGGCTCGTCGCACAAGATTGTCGACATCATCAGCGTGATCGACGGCATTGCTTTCCAGACCAATATCCTGGCCTTGAACGCCGCCGTCGAAGCGGCACGCGCCGGCGAGCAGGGACGCGGATTCGCCGTGGTCGCCAGCGAAGTGCGCAGCCTGGCGCAACGCAGCGCCACCGCCGCCAAGGAGATCAAGCTGCTCATCGACGACTCGGTGAAGCAGGTCGGCGACGGCAACGTACTGGTGGAGCAGGCTGGTGCGACCATGGAACGGGTGGTCGACAGCGTCCGGAAGGTTGCCGAAATCGTCGGTGAAATCAGCCTCGCCAGCCGCGAGCAATCTGCCGGCATCGAGCAGGTCAACGACGCCATCAGCCAGATGGACCAGATGACCCAGCAGAATGCGGCGCTGGTGGAGCAGGCCGCGGCGGCAGCGTCCTCCATGCAGAACCAGGCGGCGGAGCTGGCGCAACTGGTGAGCGTGTTTTCGCTGGATCACGGATCCAGGCCGGCGCCGGTATTGCCGCACTACGCAGCCGCCCGGCTGGCCTGAGCGGGCCGCAGTACCGGGGCCATGCCCCGGATGCGGTAAAATGCGGGATCGGCGCGGCGCCTTGCCGGCGCCGGTCCGGCTTGCGCATTGCCTCCACCGCAACAATCTGACATCTTCCTTTCTGCGCGCTTCTTGCTCCCCCCTCGCTTATTGCGGAGCGCCTTTCCTGCAGGTCGTCATCTCTGTTTCGCCTTTGGCGGTGTGCAGTGCATGCGTCTGAACTTGTCAGACCATTCGCCGGCATCAGATTACAGATTATGGGTTACGACCAATGAACAAAACTTCTTTTCGGGATGAGTGGCTCTCGAACGTCAAGGCCAATGTCCTGGCCGGCCTGACCTCGTCCTTTGCGCTGGTGCCCGAGTGCATCGCTTTTGCGCTGGTGGCGCAGCTCAATCCCCTGATGGGTTTGTATGGCGCCTTCATCATCTGCACAATTACCGCGTTGTTCGGCGGACGTCCGGGCATGATTTCCGGTGCGGCAGGATCGATGGCGGTGGTGATCGTGGCGCTGGTGGTGCAACACGGCGCACAATATTTTCTGGCGACGGTGGTGCTGAGCGGCGTGCTGATGCTGCTGTTCGGCGCGCTGCGCCTGGGCAAGCTGGTGCGTATGGTGCCGCATCCGGTGATGCTGGGTTTCGTCAACGGTCTGGCGATCGTCATCGCCATGGCGCAGCTGGAGCATTTCAAACAAACCACATCGGACGGCGTGCACTGGCTGCAAGGCGCGCCGCTGCTGGTGATGGTCGGGCTAGTGATCGTCACCATGCTGATCGTCTACCTGCTGCCGCGCGTCACGAAGGCAATCCCGCCGGCGCTGGCGGCCATCGTCGGCATCGGCGTGCTGAGCCAGGTGCTGCATCTGCCCACGCGTACGCTGGGCGACATGGCGCACATTGCCGGCGATTTGCCGGTCTTCCATTTTCCCGACGTGCCGCTCACGCTGGAAACGCTGCGCATCATCGCGCCGTATGCGGTGCTGATGGCGATCGTCGGTTTGCTGGAAACCTTGCTGACCTTCAACCTCACCGACGACATCACCGAGACGCGCGGCCAGGCCAATCGCGAGTGCCTGGCGCTGGGCGCGGCCAATGTCTTGTCTGGCGTGTTCGGCGGCATGGGCGGTTGCGCCATGATCGGCCAGACCATGATCAACCTCGGCTCGGGTGGCCGCTCGCGCCTGTCCGGCGTGGTCAGCGGCGTGATGATCCTGCTGTTCATCCTGTTCCTGTCGCCGTGGATCGAACGTATTCCGTTGGCGGCGCTGGTGGGCGTGATGTTCGTGGTGGCGCAGCAGACTTTTGCGTGGGGCTCGCTGCGCGTGCTGGGCAAGGTGCCGCGCCACGATGCGCTGGTGATCGTGGCCGTCACGGTCATCACCGTGTTTACCGATCTGGCGGTGGCGGTGTTGTGCGGCATCGTGATTGCTGCGCTCAATTTCGCCTGGCAGCATGCGCGCGAGATCCGCGCCGACATCGTGCAGGCGGACGCCGATGAAAAGATTTACCAGTTGCACGGCACCTTGTTCTTCGCGTCGACCGCGCATTTCCAGGAAATGTTCAACGCGCAGCAGGATCCGCAGCGCGTGGTGCTCGATTGCCGTCATCTGCACTTGGCCGACCATTCGGCTATCGCCGCGCTGGAGGCTTTGTCGGAACGTTACGGCAAGGCCGGCAAGCAATTGCAGATGCTGTATATGTCCAAACGCAATCAGCAATTGCTGCAACGGGCGGGCATGGATGTCGGCCAGCCGGATATTGCCGGCGCCGGCGCAGCCCGCTGATCCTTTCGGACCTTATTCCGGCGTCTGCTCTTCAAGACTGGCGCTGCGCGCACCGTCGTTGTTTTGATGAATGCGGACGATCCGCACGCTGGCCGGCTGCGCCACCAGCATGCAGGTCTTGCCGGTGCGTTTGCAGTGATCCTGCACGCGCCAGTACGCGCCGTGGCTCAGGCAGCCGGTCTGGCAAATCACCAGGTCGGCGGCGACGATGCTGGCTTCCAGTTCGGAGATTTCTTCCGGTGCGGCCGGCGGCTTTTGTTTTGCAACGGCCTGCTCTGAAGGCATGTCGGTATCTGCCGGGACCGAAATGGTCGGCCGCAATTTTTCCCGCATCAATTCCTGCAAGCGTTGGCTCAGCTCCTTCACGCGTCGCGCCAGCGTGGCGCGTTGCGGCAGGTCGGGGATGGCCGCCTCCAGCGCCGCGCGGTCTTCCCAGGCCCAGGCCAGCGCGCTATCGCGCGCGATGATGGCGGCGCGCATGTGCATGGCCTGTGCCTTGAGCGCTGCAATCTCCGCGGCCTGTTCCTGGATCAAGGCGCTGCAGCGGGTTTGCACGCGCGCCAGATGCGACACCAGCGCGCGCTGTTCATGCTCCAGCAGCGTCACGTCCTGACTTGGCATTTCCATGCGGCCCTCCTTGTTGCTCGCCTGCGTCACTTCAGTGCGGCCCGATAACGTTGCGCAACTTCGGGCCAGTTCACCACGTTATAGAAGGCGCCGATGTATTCCGGACGACGGTTCTGGTAGCGCAGGTAATAGGCGTGTTCCCAGACGTCGAGGCCGAGGATGGGTGTGTTGCCGTGCATCAGCGGGCTGTCCTGGTTGCCGCTGCTTTCCACCACCAGTTTCTTTTGCGGCGTCACGCTGAGCCAGGCCCAGCCGCTGCCGAAGCGCGAGATCGCCGCCTTGGTGAAAGCTTCCTTGAAGGCGTCGAAACCGCCGAGTTCGGCGTCGATGGCGGCCGCCAGTTCGCCTGCGGGTTGGCCGCCGCCGCCGGGCGACATGACCAGCCAGAACAGCGAGTGATTGGCATGGCCGCCGCCCTGGTTGATCACGGCTGCCTTGATGTTGTCCGGCACTTCCTTGACGCGCGCCACCAGTTCTTCCACGCTCAGTTTTTCCCACTCGCTGCCGGCGACGGCGGCATTGAGGTTGTTGATGTAGGTCTGGTGATGCCTGGTGTGATGGATTTCCATCGTCTGCGAATCGATGTGCGGTTCCAGCGCATCGTAGGCGTAAGGCAGGGCAGGCAGGCTATAGGGCATGGTTCTCTCCGGTTGTGGATCAGGCCGGTTGAAGGGCCGGAATGGATACAGGGAGGCTGCCGTATAGGTGGCGTTGCAGACTGAGCTGGCAAAAGTGAAGGACTCCGATTTTAGATGAAAACCATCATCGGATATCCCTACGCATCATAGGTTTTTGATCTCGCCGTCCTGTTGCCCCGCCGCTGCAACCGGTCAACGCATGAAAGCCGGCGTTACAAACACCAGACCCACGGTCACGATGCGGCTGTCGGACCAATGCCCGAAAGGACTGCCGATGCTCGCATCGAGTTGCAGGCGGCCGGGAATCAGCTCACGGCGCAGGCCGGCTTGCCAGTTTGTTCTGGCGGCGCTGCCGGTTCCCGTCATACCGAAAGTCTCAAGCGAAGCGCGCGTTGCGCTCCCCACGGCACCGTCCAGCGCGACACCCCAGGCGCCGCGATAGTTGCCACCCTGCCGATCGCGTTGCCGGATACCGCCGGCATTGATGTGCGCGAGCAAGCGCTCGCCCATCAGCGGCAGGGTCGTAATTCCCTTGATGAAGATTTCGTTGTCGCCGCTGAGGCGGGTATGTTGTCCGCCGGTTGCGACGGCGAAGCCGGCGTGTTGCGCGTCGTAGTCGCGCAGCAGATGCTTGATTTGCCAACTGATGAGCGAACTGTTGTTGGTGCTGTCCTTGCGATCTTGCTGGCGCGCCGCGCCGAGTGCAAACTCGGTCGCCCCAAAGGGATTGCAGCTCGGATTGAGCCATGTCGTGTTGAGGCCGGGTGAATGTTCGGTCCAGGTCTCAAGCTGACACGCCCCCTCATCGAGTACAGCGGCATCGTCGGTCGCCATCGGACGGCCGGCATGGACTGAGGTCGACGCCGCAGTGCAGAACATGGCGGCGACGAGGAGCCTGACTTTGCGGTTGCGCAGACGGCGTGCGGCGAGAAATTGCTGCGCTTGCAGTGTGCAAGGGCGGAGGAAAACGAGGACTTGAAACATGGGACTCTCCTGACCGGCCATTGCGCAGGAGGAGTCGCTATCTCAATGCGGAGACGAAGACATTCCTCCGGCATCGGGCCGGAATACGGTGTTGAAAACAAAATCAATAGTGATGCTGGTAGCGGGCCTGACGGGTTCGGGCTCTGGATCGGGGTCCATGTTGTTCTCCTGGAAGTGACAATAAACAATGACCGCCGGCGTGCTGAATGTCAGACGCCAGCGGGCAGCATGGATCTTGCGGCGCACGTCGGCGCGACACGGACACGGCGCCGCTGCAAGGCGGCGACCGTACGCAAGAATCAGATAAAGAAGGGAAGTAGAGCAGGACTGCCGTGAACCGGCTGCCTGATGCTGCTACCTGCCAGACAGGCAAGGTAGCGGCGAAAAACGATGCGCGATTACCTTGTCTGTGGTTGGCCGATCAGTGATCGGCTACAAGAACTATCCACAGGAGGAACTCCGAAGTTTGTAACGGGGCGGATCGTAACACGCTCGAAAATGAAATACAACCTCGTCGCCCTGCAACAACAGTGAGGCCAGCAATGCCGGCAATGCCAGCAACAACGTGCACTTCCAGACTGTCGGCAAGATATGCCGCGAGGATACGGCGGACGCAAAAAAGCCGGCATGCGCCGGCTTTTCGGTCAGCTTGGCTTCAGCCTAGAAACCGAGGTAATCCATCTTGCCGATGACCACGCCCTTGTGACGCAGGATGTCGTAGGCGGTGGTGATGTGGAACAGGAAGTTCGGCAGCACGAAGGTGAGCAGATAGGCCTGGCCGGTGAACTTCGTTTCCTGGCCGCGCAGCTTGATGACGATTTCGCGTTCTTCGCTGCCCTCGAATTGTTCCGGCTTCACGGTGTCGAGGAAGGCAATCGTCTTGGCGATGCGTTCCTGCAATTGCGGGAAGCTGGTTTCTTCATCGGCAAAGCTCGGCGGCTGGATCGCGGTAAGGCGCGAGGTGCCGAGTTTGGCGGCATCGCTGGCGCGCTGGACTTGTCCGATCAGCGAAAACATGTCGTCATACAGACGCGTGTTCAGGAGCGTTTCCGGATCGAGCTTGTTTTCTTCGGCATGGGCGACGGCCTTGTTGAGCAAGGTCGACAGGATGTTCAGCGCGCGGGTAAACACGGGGATGGAAGCCTGGTACATGGTGAGCGGCATAGTGACTCCTGGAATAAGTAGGGCAAGGCTGCGGAAGGCGCCTTGCCCGTTTTGGATAACAACCAAACAACAACGGCTGCTTCTGTTTTTATCGATGATAACGACAAGGCAAAGCAGCCGCAGGGAATAAAAAAACCGACCAGTTCAGCATGGGCTACCGAACCGGCCGGCAAGGGGACGAAACACCTCATAGCGATCCGCAGTGTCATCACCGCGGATGCGCTCTTACATCTTGTTGCCGGCAGCGTCGTTCTTGGCTTGCGTTTCAGTCGCTGCCAGCGGACCATGCCAGCCGCCGCCGAGTGCGCGGATCAGGTTGACGGTGGAACGCGCGCGTTCGCCGTCGAGCTGGACTGCTGCGCGTTGCTGTTGCAGCACGGTGCGGTCGGCGTCGATCACGTTGAAGTAGCTGACCGAACCTTCGCGGTACTGCACATGCGACAGCTTGGCGGCGCGATTGGACGCCGACACCGCGTCATCCTGCGCGCGGGTCTGGTCGCCCAGAATGCGCAGGCTGGCGAGGTTGTCTTCCACTTCGCGGAAGGCCGTCAATACGGTCTGGCGATAGTTGGCGACATCTTCTTCATAGGCAGCGCGGGCGCGATTGACGCCGGTTTCACGGCGGCCGCCGTCGAAGATCGGCAGCGTCAGCGCCGTACCGACCAAGGGACCGAGCAGGAAGGTGCGGCTGGACCAGTTGAACAAGTCGCCCAGCTTGGCCGACTCGTAACCCAGGCCGCCGGTCAGATCCAGACGCGGGAACCAGGCTGAACGGGCCACGCCGACACGGGCGTTGGCGGCTGCCATCGCGCGTTCTGCAGCAGCGATGTCGGGACGGCGTTCCAGCAGGTCGGACGGCAGGCCGGCAGGAATCGTGATCGACAAGCGTTGCAGCGGTTGCGGCGTGAAGTTGAACTCAGCCGGCGTCTTGCCCAGCAGGATTGCCAGTGCGTGTTCCGCATTGGCGCGCTGACGGGCGATGCCGAAGGATTCCGATTGTGCGGAAGCCAGTTCAGCCTTGGCGCGGGCAACGTCGACTTCGCTGATGTCGCCTTCGTCGAAGCGGCGTTGAACCAGCTTCAGCGATTGCGTGCGCAGGTCGACGGTGCCGCTGTACAGGTCTTGCTCGGCATCCAGTTCACGCAGAAGGAAGTATTGCTGGGCCACATCGGCTTGCAGCGCCAGGCGCACCGAATGGAACAGCGCTTCGCTGCGTTGCGCATCGGCGGTTGCCGCATCCACGGTGGAGGCGACGCGACCGAACAGGTCGGCTTCATACGACACGCCCAGTTGTGCACGCCACAGGGTGGTCGGCGTGGTGTTGGCGTCCGGCGCCAGGTTTTGCGAGGCCGGCGACTGGCGTTGGCGGGTCGCGCCGAAGCCGGCGTCGACTTGCGGGAACAGGCCGGAGCGGGCGTCCTGACGCAGCGCACGCGACTGGCTCAGGCGGGCGGCGGCGGCCTTCAGGTTCTGATTGGCTTCCAGCGCCTGGACTTCCAGTGCATTGAGGCCGTCATCGTTGAAGATCTTCCACCATTCGCCGCGGGCCAGGTCTTCGGCCGGTTGCGCGGTCTTCCAGTCGGAAGCCGCCTTGGCGTCTGCGGCTTCCTTGTAGGCGACCGAGGTATTTACCGCAGGGCGCTCGTAAGTCGGGGCCACCGAGCAGCCTGCCAGCACCAGCATGGCTGCCAGCAGGGCTGAACTGATCCGGACCGGCTTGAGCAGCTTGCTGCCCAGGCCTCCGAGGTTGTTGATTGATAGTGCGTTCATGTTATTTTTCCTTTGCTCATTGGCCGCGATTAACGACCATCGTGCGAATCGGCTGGCGCGACATGTGTACCGGCGGTCATCGGCGCTTCATGCTTGTGGGCGGTGTGCAGTTTCTTGCTGCCGCCGATGCTACGCAGCAGCACATAGAACACCGGCGTCAGGAACAGGCCGAACAGCGTCACGCCCAGCATGCCGAAGAACACCGCGATACCCATCGCATGGCGCATTTCCGAACCGGCGCCCGACGACGTCACCAGCGGCACCACGCCCATGATGAACGCGATCGAGGTCATCAGGATAGGACGCAGACGCAGGCGGCTGGCGTCGATCGCGGCACGGATCACGGTGCTGCCTTGCAGTTCCAGTTCGCGGGCGAATTCCACGATCAGAATCGCGTTCTTCGCCGACAGGCCCACCAGCACCATCAGACCGATCTGGGTGAAGATGTTGTTGTCGCCCTTGGTCAGCCAGACACCGGTCAGCGCCGCCAGGATGCTCATCGGCACGATCAGGATCACGGCCAGCGGCAGGGTCAGGCTTTCATACAGCGCAGCCAGCACCAGGAACACCAGCAGCACGCTGATCGGGAACACCCAGATGCCGGCATTGCCTGCGAGGATCTTCTGATAGGTCAGGTCGGTCCATTCGAAACGCACGCCGCGCGGCAGGGTTGCAGCAGCAACGCGTTCAGCAGCTTTTTCCGCCTGATCCGACGAGAAGCCGGGAGCCGGGCCGCCGTTGATGTCGGCAGCGGTAAAGCCGTTGTAGCGCACCACCATTTCAGGACCGAAGGTTTGCTTGACCTTGACCACGGACGACAGCGGCACCATGTCGCCGGCGTTGTTGCGGGTCTTCAGTTGCAGGATGTCGTCAGCAGTGGCGCGGAACGGCGCATCAGCCTGGGCGCGCACCTGATAGACGCGGCCGAAACGGTTGAAGTCGTTGACGTACAGTGAACCCAGATAAATCTGCATGGTGGAGAACACATCGGTCACGGGAATGCCGAGCTGCTTGGCTTTCACGCGGTCGAGGTCGACGTCCAGTTGCGGCACGTTGATCTGATAGCTGGAGAACATCGGACCCAGTGCCGGTTCCTTGGCAGCCGCCTTCATGAAGGCCTGCGCCGCGGCGTCGAGTTCGGCATAGCCGACGGAACCGTGGTCTTCGATCTGCATCTTGAAACCGCCGAGCGTACCGAGGCCGATCACCGGCGGCGGCGGGAACACGGCGATGAAACCTTCCTTGATGGAGGAGAATTTCTTGTTGAGTTCGCCGGCGATGGCGTTACCCGACAATTCCTTGCTGCGGCGTTCTTCGAAAGGCTTGAGCGTCACGAACACGATACCGGCAGAAGAGCTGTTGGTGAAGCCGTTGATCGACAGGCCCGGGAAGGCAATCGCACTTTGTACACCGGGTTGCTTGAGCGCGATGTCGGTCATCTTGCGGATCACGTCTTCGGTGCGGTCAATCGAGGCGCCGTTCGGCAATTGCGTAAAGCTGACCAGGTATTGCTTGTCCTGGCCGGGCACGAAACCGCCCGGGACCAGATAGCCGATGCCGACGGTGGCTGCCAGCAGCACGGCGTACACCGCCATCACGGCGCCCTTGCGGGAAATCACGCCGGTCACGCCCTTGCCGTAGCCGTCGGAGGCGCGGTTGAAGAAGCGGTTGAAACGGACGAAGAAGCCGCCGAGGAAACGATCCATCTGGCGTGTCAGCCAGTCAGGCTTGGCGTCGTGGCCCTTGAGCAGCATCGCAGCCAGGGCTGGCGACAAGGTCAGCGAGTTGAATGCAGAGATCACGGTCGAGATCGCAATCGTCATCGCAAACTGCTTGTAGAACTGGCCGGTCAGGCCGGTCATGAAGGCCAGCGGAACGAACACCGCCACCAGGGTCAGCGCGATCGCGATGATCGGGCCGGACACTTCCTGCATGGCGCGGTAGGTCGCTTCACGCGGCGTCAGGCCGGCGCCGATGTTCCGCTCGACGTTCTCCACCACCACAATGGCATCGTCGACCACAATCCCGATGGCGAGCACCATGCCGAACAGCGACAGTGCGTTGATGGAATAGCCGAAGCCCAGCAGCAGCGAGAAGGTACCGATGATCGACACCGGCACGGCCAGCAGCGGAATGATCGATGCACGCCAGGTTTGCAGGAAGATGATCACCACGATCACGACCAGCGCAATCGCTTCGAGCAGCGTGTGGATCACGGCCTCGATACTGGCGCGCACAAACTGGGTCGGATCGTATTCAATGCGATATTCAATCGACGACGGGAAGTCTTTCGACAGATCCTTCATGGCAGCGCGCACTTGCGTCGACACCTCCAGCGCATTGGCGCCGGGCGCCTGGAAGATCGGGATCGCGACAGCCTGCTTGTTGTCCAGCAGCGAGCGCAGGCCGTATTCGGACGCGGCCAGCTCCACGCGGGCAACATCGCCCAGCTTGGTGACGGCGCCGTCGGGTGCACTCTTGAGAACGATTTCGCGGAACTCTTCTTCGGTTTTCAGGCGGCCTTGCGCATTGACCGACAATTGCACCGGCACGTCGGGCGAGCTGGGCGAGGCGCCGATCACACCGGCGGCAACCTGCACGTTCTGCTCGCGGATCGCCTTGACCACGTCGCTGGCGGTCATGCCGCGTTGCGACACCTTGTTCGGATCAAGCCAGACGCGCATGGCGTAGTTGCCCGAGCCGAACAGGCCGACTTCGCCGACGCCCTGGATACGTGCCAGACGATCCTTGATGTTCAGCACTGCGTAGTTGCGCAGGTAGGTCATGTCATAGCGGTTGTCCGGCGAGATCAGGTGGACCACCATGGTCAGCGTCGGCGAGCTCTTGATGGTCGTCACGCCCAGGCGTTGGACGTCTTCCGGCAGACGCGGCAAGGCTTGCGAGACGCGGTTCTGCACCAGTTGCTGGGCCTTGTCGGGATCGACGCCGAGACGGAAGTTGACCGTCAGGGTCAGGTTGCCGTCGCTGTTGGCTTGCGACTGCATGTACAGCATGTTTTCCACGCCGTTGATCTGCTCTTCCAGCGGCGAAGCCACGGTTTCGGCGATGACCTTCGGATTGGCGCCAGGAAATTGCGCGCGCACCACCACCGAGGGCGGCACCACTTCCGGATATTCGGAAATGGGCAACTGGAACATGGCCAGCACCCCGGCCAGTAGCAGCAATATCGACAGCACGCCCGCAAAAATCGGGCGGTCGATAAAGAATTTTGAAATGTTCATGGGAGTTCCCCGTTAATAATCTTTTGAACCGGATCTTTTAAAGCTCGGTATTAAATTTCTGATGAGCCCGTCTTAAGCTTTCTTGTCAGTCTTGGCGACCGGCGCAGCAGGAGTCGCAGAGGCAGCAACCTTCACCATCGGCACCACGTTCGGCGCCACGGTGTCGCCCGGACGTACGCGTTGCAGGCCGTTGACGACGACGCGCTCACCCGGCTTCAGGCCGTTTTCGATGACGCGCAGGCCGTCCTGGTTGGCGCCGACGCGGACTTCGCGGTAAGTAGCGTGGTTGTCCTTGTCGAGCACCAGCACGAAGCGTTTGTCCTGGTCGGTGCCGAGCGCCTTTTCATCGATCAGCAGCGCTTCGCGCTGTGCGCCGCCGCCGAGGCGGATGCGGGCGTACAGGCCTGGCAGCAACTGGCCGTCGGCGTTGTCGAACACGGCGCGCACGCGGATGGTGCCGGACGACGTGTCGACGCGGTTGTCGATCGAACCGACCTTGCCTTCGCGCGAGTAAGCATCTTCATTGGCCAGGCCCAGGAACACCGCGACCGATGTGCCCTTGGCGCGTGCCGGATTGACGTATTTCAGGAAGCTTTGCTCGTCGACGTCAAACGATGCGTAGATCTTCGACATCGACACCAGGGTCGACAGCGCCGGTGTCGCAGAGCCGACCGAGACGATGTTGCCGACGGTGATTTCGGCGCGCGACATGCGGCCCGAGACCGGTGCGGTGATTTGCGTGTATTCCAGGTTCAGCTTGGCCGAACGCAGGGCGGCTTGCGCAGCTTGCACGTTGGCGGCGGCTTCGCGGGAAGCGTTTTGCTTTTCTTCGTAATCGCGCTTGGCGATGGCGTTGTCGCCCAGCAGGCGTTGACCGCGCGCGACGTCCGAGGCGGTGTAGGCGGCACGGGCTTCGGCGCCGGCCAGTTGCGCTTGTGCGCGAGCGACTTCAGCGGCGTAAGGACGCGGGTCGATGGTAAACAGCACATCGCCCTTCTTGACCATGGCGCCATCCTTGAAGTGCACGGCGGTCAGCGTGCCGGACACCAGCGGACGGATCTCGACGCGGTCGACTGCTTCGAGACGGCCGGAATATTGCTGCCAGTCGGTGATCGGCTTGCTGACGACTTCGGCGACGTCGACGCTGGCGGCTTGCGGCGCTTGCTGTGCAACGGCGGTGGAGTCGACGCCGATGGCCGACAGCGTGCCGGCGACGGCGATGGCGATGACGGTCAGTACGGCGGCAGTGGCCAGGTAGCGGTTACGGAAGCTTGGGGTAGGGCTTTGGATATCGTTAGACATGGTGGACCTCATTAAGAAGGTTGGAAAGCAAGGTTTGTGGGGCCTGGACCGGCCACGCTGAAGCGGCGGCGCAGGAATTCGACGATTTCTTTAAGCAGCGGAATGTGGGTGCGCAGCGCGCCGTGCGTGATGCCGGCGAAACGGGCCACTTGCGTATGCACGCCGGCGCGGATCAGCGAGGAAGCGTATTTTTCCGCTTCGGTATGCAGCACGTCGCACCCGGCCGTGGCGATGTAGGCCGGCGGCAATCCCGCCAGGCGGCTGGCTTCCAGCGGCGCGGCGTAAGGGTGCAGGCGCTGCATGGTCTGCGGCAGGTACTGGCGGTAGCCGGCGGCGCATTTCTCTGCGGTGATATCGGAATTCAGGCGCTTGGCGTCGCCCAGCAAGGTCATGCTGGGGTCGAGCATCGGGCTGATCAGCACTTGCGCGGCAAACGGCGCGGCGCAGCGGTCGCGGGTGATCATGGTCAGGCTGGCCGCCAGGTTGCCGCCGGCGTCGTCGCCTGCCACGGCGATGCGGCTGGGGTCGATGTGCAGGTCGGCGGCGTTCTTCACGGCCCAGCAGCAGGCGGCGTAGGCGTCTTCCGGCGCAGCCGGGAAAGGCTTGGCCGGGGCCAGCGCGTAATCGACCGACAGCACGACCGCGTGGCTGTGCTGTGAAATGTATTGTGCTTGCAGGTCCGCATCGTCGAGTCCGCCGGAGACGAAACCGCCGCCGTGGAAGTACAGCACCAGCGGCAGCAGCGGGCCGGACTTGCTCTTGAGCTTCTTCTCGCCAGTCGCCAGCGGGTGATACAGGCGCACCGGGATGCGTCCGATCGGGCCGGGGACGGTGAAGTTGCTGATGGTTGATTGAACAACCGATTCTTGTGAGACTTCCATGATGTGGTGGCCGGCATAAAAGCCAGGTTCGCTAGATTGAAGCGGATTGTGCGCCACAGCATGGGGACGGATAAAGCAGGCAAAATCAACAACACTGTTCGCCATGTCCGAACAATAGGCGTAAAATGATCGAATTAGTTTGACGAAAATCGTGGGCAAGCCAATGCTGCCGCGGTTCTCGGCTGTTTTTGAATTAGCCGGCGAAGCCTTGAAAAAGACCGCCAATGGCAGCAAAAGATGGCAATTTGGCAGTGAAAAATGCAGTTTTGGCGTTGTTGCAAAACAATCGCCGACACGGATTTGTGCAAATTCGGCGACAGAGGCAAGCTCGTCGTTGTTGCTTAGGAGAATCAAATGGACAGGTTTCAGGCAATGCAGGTCTTTACGGCCGTGGTCGACGCCAACAGCTTTACGCGCGCGGCCGACAACCTCAATTTGCCGCGCACCACGGTGACGACGATTGTTCAAGGGCTGGAGAGTTTGCTGCAGGTGCGTTTGCTCAATCGCACCACGCGCCGCATCAGCCTCACGCCCGACGGCGCCGCTTACTATGAGCGCTGCGTGCGCATCCTGGCCGAGGTCGACGAGACCGAAGCCTCGTTCCGCAACGTCACGCGCGGTCCGCAAGGACGCCTGCGCATCGACGTGCCGGCCTCCATCGGCCGCCTGCTGTTGCTGCCCAATCTGTGCGACTTCTATACTAAGTACCCGGACATCGAACTGGTCATGGGCATGAGCGACCGTCCGGTCGACATGGTGCAGGAGGCAGTCGACTGCGTGATCCGCGTCGGCGACCTGCAGGACTCGAGCATGGTGGCGCGTCGCATCGGCACCTTCCAGGCGGTGACCTGCGGTTCGCCGACTTATTTCGAGCGCCACGGCATGCCGCATACCATCGACGATCTGCAGAACCACAAGTCGGTGCATTACTTTTCCAGCCGCACCGGACGCACCATCGACTGGGATTTCATGGTCGACGGCACCACCCAGGAAGTGAAGATGCCCGGCAAGCTGTCGGTCAATGACGGCGATGCCTACGTGGCTTGCGCGCTGCAAGGTTTCGGCCTGGTGCAGGCGCCGCTGTACATGATCCAGCCTTACCTCGAAGACGGCCGCCTGGTCGAAGTCCTGTCGCAGTGGAAGCCGGTTCCCATGCCGATCTCCGTGGTCTACCTGCACAATCGTCACTTGTCGCCGAAGGTGCGCGCCTTCGTCGACTGGGTCGCCGAACTGTTCGCTACCTGCCCGCTGCAAAAGGGCTGCCAGATGGGCATGGCCGACGAGACCAAGGAATGCCACTTCACCGCCAAGCCGGAGAGCAACACCATCCGCGCTGTGATCGAACAGCACAACATTGCCGAGAGCGTGTTCTAAGGCGCGTTTTCCGGTTCTTGTTTTTCCATGCAGCGGCCCGCCTGATGTTGAGCTCAGGCGCGTCGCGGTTTTTGCGTGGGCGATTGCTTGCATGTGCGTCCTTGTTCGTCCGGCCGGCGGCATCGATGCCGGGTACGCTGCAATCTGAAAGAAAGCAGCGCGTCCCTTCGCCGGGAGGGGCGAAAAGTATCGGGGCGATGGTCTGGAAAAGTTAATGAAGGGCCGAGGCGGCGGCGCGGATCTGCGCACCGGTTGTCGGCGGTCCCGTGAAGCACTGTCTTGCATGGTCGGCCCCAAAGCGGAGCGACAGACAGCTTGAATCATGTGTTTTGGCGTGAAGAGATTATGCGCGCAACGCAGCAATTTACGTTTGCTGAAATCTGTCGAATATTTGCCTGATTCTCCAGTGTATCGGTGAATCAGGCAGTTTTTGCTATTTTTGAGATCGCTTGCGGCGTGCGAAGGCGGCGTTCTTTTTGATACAAGCCGCTATCGCCGACATCGCGGCATGAATGCGAGTCTGACTATTTCGTGGTGGCGAAGTGCCGGCTGGGAAGGGCCTTCTGCGCATTGTCTGTGGTGCCGGGCGAATGCAATGACGGGCTGAAGGAAGTGCGCTGAAGTTTTTCTTCCGGCAAGAAATCATGCTTGCACGGACGGCTCGGATACCTAATCCTCTCAATTATTTGCCTATTTCTCCAATCAATGGAGCCGGAGATTCAGGCAAGTCGTGAAACTGGAGTAAGCTGAGCGCTCCCCACTTTCCTTTTCGGAATTGCCATGGATCTGAACGATATTCCCGGCGACGCTGCCGAGTTTGAGCCGTCTGCGCCTGCGGAACGCTCTGCCGCCGTGAACTCCATGGTCGACACCGATGCGCGCCTGGAGCTGGCGCAGCGCGAACTGGTGACCCTGATGACGCGGCTGACCGGCGACGCCGACGGTTCGATCGAGACCGCCATCGAGGGCCTGGCGATTCATCGCATCGTGAATCCGGGCGGTCCCAAGCATGCTGTGCAGAAGCCGGCCTTTGCCGTGATCGCGCAAGGATCCAAGCGCCTCTACGTCGGCGAGGATGTCTATGATTACGACCCGATGCACTATCTGGTGTCATCGGTGGATCTGCCGATGGTCGGCAAGGTCATGATCAGCAGTCCGGCGCAGCCCTATCTGGGTTTGCGCATGGAGCTCGACACCAAGGAAATCGGCGCGCTGATCGGCGACGAGAGCCTGCCGCAGGGGATCGCCTCGGACGCCTCGCGCGGCTTGTTCGTCAACCGGCTTAACGCTACGCTGCTGGACGCGGTGCTGCGGCTGTTGCGCCTGCTGGATACGCCGCGCGACATTCCCATCCTGGCGCCCATGGTCAAGCGCGAAATCCTGTATCGCCTGCTGATGAACGGGCAGGGCGCCTTGCTGCGCCAGACCGTGCTGCAGGATAGCCAGATGAACCGTATCGCCAAGGCCATCCGCATGATGAAAGAAAACTTCGTGCAGCCGCTGCGGGTGGACGACATCGCGCGCGACGTGCACATGAGCGTGTCGTCGCTGCATCATCATTTCAAGGTGGTGACGGCGATGAGCCCGCTGCAATACCAGAAGAACCTGCGCCTGCAGGAAGCGCGCCGCCTGATTCTGGCCGATGACGTGAGCGTGGCGCTGGCGTCGCAGACGGTCGGTTACGAAAGTCCGTCGCAGTTCAGCCGCGAATACAGCCGCATGTTCGGCGCGCCGCCGTTGCGCGACAAGCGGCGCTGGCTGGAAGAAGAGGCGCCGGCCTTGTAAGCAAAGCCGGAGAGTCGCCGACGCGATTTCCGTCAAGGCGCTAGAATCGTCTTCCCTGATTTGTTCTGTCTGGCCCACCTTATTCTCACCGGAGACACACCATGCAATATCGACGCCTTGGCAACAGCAACCTGAAAGTCTCGGCCCTGTGCCTTGGCACCATGATGTTCGGCGACCAGACCGCGATCGACGAAGCGCGCAATATCGTCGCCTCGGCGCGCGAGCATGGCGTCAACTTCATCGACACCGCCGACGTCTACAGCAAGGGCAAGTCCGAAGAGATGGTCGGCAAGCTGCTGCAAGGACAGCGCGGCGACTGGGTGCTGGCCAGCAAGCTCGGCAACGCCATGAGCAGCGCGCCGAATCAATCGCACTATTCGCGCCACTGGATCGTCACCGAAACCGACAACATCCTGCGCCGCCTCGACACCGACTATCTCGACGTGCTGTACATGCATCGCGATTACCACGAAGAAAATCTGGAAGAAGCGATCCAGGCGCTGGGCGACCTGATCCGCGCGGGCAAAATCCGCGGCTTCGGGGTGTCCAACTTCCGCGGCTGGCGCATCGCCGAGATCGCGCGCCTGTGCGAGAAGAACAACGTGCCGCTGCCGCTGGTGTGCCAGCCGTATTACAACTTGCTCAACCGCATGCCGGAAGTGGAAATCCTGCCGGCCTGCAACAACTACGGTCTCGGCGTCGTGCCCTATAGCCCGATTGCACGCGGCGTGCTGACCGGCAAATACAAACCGGGCCAGGCGCCCGACCAGAACACGCGCGCCGGCCGCGGCGACAAACGCATCATGGAAACGGAATTTCGCGAAGAGTCGCTGCTCATCGCCGAGCGCCTGCAAGAACATTGCACCGCGCGCGGCGTCAAGCTGGGGCAATTTGCGACGGCGTGGGTGCTGGCCAATTCCGCGATCAGCAGCGTGATCGCCGGACCGCGCACGCTGGCGCAGATGGAAGATTATTACGATGCGGTCGACCTGAAGATTTCTGCGGAAGAAGAGGCGATGATCGATGCGCTGGTGACGCCCGGGCATTCGTCGACGCCGGGTTACAACGATCCTAGCTATCCGTTCTTCGGTCGCGTTCCCTTCGCCTAAGCCGCTGCCGGAACCGGGTCGGCGGCAGGAACGTACCGGAGACTAGCTGGAGGTTGCCGGGGAAATGTTTTTCTTCGGACGGACGATGGGCTCTTCCTGGCGCGCCTGCTGTTCCTGTTCGGCGCGGTGTTCTTCGCTCCGGCACAGGTTGAGCATCATGAAATGGCTTTGCGGGCCGGGGTCGCGTGTGAGTGCGCATGCCGGCGCCGCTGGTGTTTTTCTGTCGATGGCAAGTTGCACGTGGGCGGAGACGTCGGGCGATGTCTGCTCAACGATAGCCGGCGTGGCCCCTTCGGGAATGACATCGACGCTGATGCTATAGACAATGCGCGTCGCGCAACCGTTGTCGATGTGCATGTCGTCGACGTTGACGCTCATCTGTTCTGTCTTTCGCACGCGTCGGCCGTCTTGTGTCAGGTAAGTGACGCGGTCGCTGATTTGCGGAAATTCTTTGGTTGCAATATGCAGTTGCGCCGCTTCCCGCGCGCAGGCGCGATAGGTTTGTTCGGCGGCGCGCAAGGTGTCGCTTTGCGGCAGCGTGTCCCAACTGCTGGCTTCTTTGGGCGATGCGGCCAGTGTGTCGTTGTGCGCTACGGAGTCGCTGTGGCAGGCGCTCAGCAGCAATGCTGCAGCGATCAGTGCGATGCTGGCCAGCGAAAACCGGTTGGTCGAGAGCGTCATGATATTCCCCTGTTGTTCCCTTGACCGACGAGGCCTTGGCTCACGATGAGCCAGCCCGCTGTCGGTGCTTCCGGAGGGGATTATGTAAGTTCCGTGGTGATGCTTAAATAAGATAATTCTTAAAAAGCGACTATCCGCGCAGTAAATCGAATAACTGTCATATGCAGTTTTCTCCGATGCGAATTTGCAGTCGAATAATGACGATATGCGGATTTTTTTCGGACGGTCCGGGCGCCAATGGCGACGCGTGTCGCCGACTGTTTGCCGTCCTGGAAAGAAAAACGCGCGCAGCGTGATGCATGCGCGCGTCGGCGGGCGTATTGCGGTATTGCGACTAGCCGCGCAGGATGTTCAGGCGGCGGGTGGTTTCGGCGCGCAGCAGTTGCGCGTCGGTGCCGGGCACCAGCATGTCGACGCCGTAGGCTTTCATGCGTTCGGCCATCTCGACCGAACCGCAGAAGATGCCGACGTATTTGCCGCGTGCGCGGCACAGTCTGATCAGGTGCTGGAAGGCCTGGTCGACCTTGTCGTCATTCCATGCATCGGGGGCGAGCCCCATGTCGATGGCGAGGTCGCTGGGGCCGATGAAGATGCCGTCGAGATCCGGCACCGACAGGATGTCTTCCGCCGCCGCCAGTCCCTGGCGCGTCTCGATCATGGCCAGTGTGAGGATGGTGCGGTTGGCGTGTTCGAAGTAATCCTTGCCGCCGTACAGCACGCCGCGCGCGGGCCCGTAGCTGCGGCCGCCGCGTGGCGAGTAGTGGCAGGCGTGCACGAATTTCTCGGCATCTTCTTTGGTATTGATCAGCGGGCAGATGATGCCGTAAGCGCCGGCGTCGAGCAGCTTGTTGATTTCGCCCAGGCTGTTTTCGGAGCAGCGCACCAGTGGCACGGCCTTGGTGGCGGAAATCGCCTGCAGCATCGTCACCGCCGCGTCGACCGAGAACAGTCCGTGCTGCAAGTCCACCGTCACCGCGTCGTAGCCGCAGTCGGCGACCAGTTCCGCCAGAAAAGCATTGCCGATGGAGGCCCAGCCGTTCAGGGCCAGCTTCTTTTGCGCGAACAGTGTGCGCAGATTGTTTTCCCGCATTCCAGTCTCCTTGAGTATCTTTATTTGTCGTCGGGATATGGTATTCGGAATCCGGCGATCACGCTGACTGCTGGAAATGATGCGGTCAAATCAGCGCCCGTAACGGAACGGCGCATCGTCGATCGCCGTCTTGCGGCCGCCGATCTGTGCCGCCAGCAAGGCGGCGCTGCCGCAGGCGAGCGTCCAGCCGAGCGCGCCCTGGCCGATGTTCAGGTAGAGGTTTTTCACCGGCGAGGCGCCGATGACCGGCACGCCGCTGGGCGTGGCCGGACGGAATCCCGCCCATGGCGACAGCTGCGAAGCGCGCTGGTCGCGAATGCTGCCGGGGAAGAGTTCGTTGGCGCCATCGACCAGTTCGTTGATGGCGCGATCGGGAATGTGCCTGTCCATGCCGACCAGTTCCACACGGCCGGCGACGCGCAGGCGATTGCCCAGGCGTGCGTAGACGATTTTTTTCGAGATGTCGGTGATGGAAACCTGCGGCGCAGCCGATTGCGTGAAGCTGTCGTTGAGCGGCACGGTGATGCTGTAGCCCTTGAGCGGATAAAGCGGCAGGCTGAAGCCGGCCTGGCGCGCGAAGGCGGCGCTGTCCGCACCCAGCGCCAGCACGAAGGCGTCGGCATCGATCGATTGCACGCCCGTCTGCGAGGTGACCTGCACGGACGCGATGGCGCCGTCCTGCATGTTCACGTGCGCAACGGTGGTCGAGGGCATGAAACGAAAGCCGCTGTTGCCGTGCATCGCCGTCACCAGTCCCCGGCAAAACTGCGCGCAGTCGCCGGCTTCTTCGCTCGGCGTGTAGACGCCGCCGGCCCAGTTGCGGGCGGCATTGCCCAAGGCCGGTTCGATCTCCAGGCAGCGCGCGGCGTCGATGACTTCCTGCCGGCAACCGTATTGCGACTGAAAGGCGACTTGCTTGCGCGCCGACGCCAGGCCGGCGGGATCGGTGTACATCACCAGCTTGCCGGCGGTGCGGTGGCTGAAGTCGAACGGCGCGGCCTGCTGCAGCTGCGTCAATTCATCGCGGCTGTAAAACGCCAGCTGCAGCAGCTCGATCGTGGTGCGTTTGACGCGCTCTGCATTGCAGGCGCCGAGGAATTTGAGCAGCCAGCTCCATTGTGCGGGATCCAGCTTGGGTTTCAGGGTCAGCGGCGAGTCGGCGCTGAACAGGTAGTGCGGCCAGTGCGTCCACACCGAAGGATCGGCCAGCGGCGCCACATACGAATAGCTCAGCTGCGCGCCGTTGCCCATGCTGGTGCCGGCGCCCGCAACGGGATGGGCGTCGATCAGGGTGACCTGATGGCCGTCTTCCAGCAAGCGGTAGGCGGAAGTCACGCCGATGATGCCGGCGCCGAGTACGCAGATGTGCATGGTTGTTTCCTGTGGCGGGGAGAGGTGTCTGAGCAGCGCGCCGATCAGGCGGCCGGCAAGCAGCACCGGGAATAAGATTCAAGAGCAAGCGTCAAGCCTGCAAGTATACGCAGCCTGCATTTTGCTGTCGTATGCCGAATCGGCATGGTCTGCCGGTCGCGTGTTCAACGCCCGCCGAAGGCCTGCACCGGCATCCATTTCTGCTGCTGCACCTGATACACGGTATAGACCGGATTGACCAGATTGCCTTCGTCGTCGAAGGCGATGACGCCGGTCAGTCCGGTGTATTTCATGGCATGCAGCGTCGCGGCGATGCGTTTCGGGTCGGTTGAATCGGCCTGGCGGATGGCGGCGAAGATCATGTTGGCGGCATCGTAGGCGAAAGGCGCGAACAGTTCGATGCGGTCGCCATGGAGGGCGGTGTATTTTTCCTTGAATTTCTTCCAGCCGTTCATCTTTTCCTGCGTCTGTCCCCACGCCAATGCATAGGTGCCTTCGCCGTCCGCTCCCGCCATGTGCAGGAACAGCGGGCCGACGGTGCCGTCGGCGGCCAGCAGGCGGGAATTGGGAGTCATGCGCCTGATGCTGTGCGTCAGGGTCGCCACCTGCGGGCCCAGGCCGCCGAAGAAGATCAGGTCGGCGTTCTGGGCCTTGCATTCGTTGAGCGCGGCATTGAAATCGGAGGTCTTGCTGCTCACCGACTGCCGGGCGACCGGCGTGATGCCTTGCTGGCTGAGTCCCTTGACGAACTGATTGGCCAGCATGCGGCCGAAATCGGTATCGTCGTCGATCACGGCGACGCGCCGCGCGCGCAGGTTTTGCACCGCGAAGCGGCTGGCGTAGATGCCGCCGTCGTCGTCGTGACCGATGATGCGGAAGACGTTCTTGTAGCCGGCCTGGGTATAAATGCGTCCGCTCGATCCGGGGGCGATTTGCGGGATGCCGGCAGCGTGGTAGATCTTGCTGGCGACCACGCTGGCGCCGGTGTTCCAGTGGCCGATCACGGCCACGACGCCGGAGCGCACCAGGTAGTCGGCAACCAGCGCCGCGGCGCGTGGATCGCCGCGATCGTCCTGGACCAGCAAATTGAAGACGATCTGCTGGCCGTTGACGCGAAACTCGCGTGCATTGACCTCGGCCAGCGCCATTTCGATGGCGAACTGCTGGCTTTGGCCGACTGCGCCGGCAGGCCCGGAAAGCGGTGCGGCGAACCCGATAGTGACTTTTTTAACCGGGTCTTCGGCATGCGCCGCCAGCGCCACGGCAAGCAGGGCGGCGATGCCAAGGGAAAAGGACAGGGCGCGGCAAATCGACGCCGCTCGGATCAGTTTCATAGGATGTCCTTTCGAGGATGGAGGGTCGGTTTGCTGATCCCTTCTTATTTTCCATTCCACGGCAGCAATACAGTTGCAGCAATTGCGTTACAGATACTACAGGGAGCGACAACGCACAGTCCCAGTTGCTGTTATCGGTAAGACAAATACCGTTCTGAAGAATCGCAGTGAAAAAATACAATAAAAAATTTTCCGAAAGCGCGCCCGGCCGCTGTGGCCCCCGACGGCGGGCGTTCCACGTTACAATAGCGCCCGAAGCAAGCCAGACAGCCGCTGGTCATCGTGTCATGCGATGGCGGGAGGAAGGTCCGGACTCCATAGAGCAGGGTGACGGTTAACGGCCGTCCGCCGAAAGCCGGCGCAAGCCGGTATAAGGCGAGGAACAGGGCCACAGAGACGAGCGTATTAAGTTACGGTGAAACGCGGTAACCTCCACTCGGAGCAATCTCAAATAGGCACGCGTTGATGTTGCTCGCGGAGCGTGCGGGTAGAGAGCTTGAGCACCGGAGCAATCCGGCGCCTAGAGGAATGGCTGTCATAACGGGCAACCGTCGTAACAGAATCCGGCCTATCGGCTTGCTTCAATTAATTTATATAAATGATCTCCCGGTTCACGAGGCCGGCGAGGTCGCACAAGACGCTTTCAGAGACAATCAGGATCCCCATGAGCCAACCGGTTTTGTTTGAAGAACTGGCCACGCAGAATGGCCGCCGCATCGGCGTCGCCACGCTGGCTTCCGAAAAAACCTTGAATGCGCTGTCGCTCGACATGGTGCATTTGCTGACGCCGCAGTTGCGGCAGTGGGCGAAAGATCCGGACATCGCCATGGTGCTGCTGCAAGCGCAGGGTGAGAAGGCCTTTTGCGCCGGCGGCGACCTGCAACAGCTGTATCGCACCATGCGCGAACATCACGCCTCGCCGGCGCGCGACGACATCCGCGCCAATCGCTACGCGGCCGAATTCTTCGAACACGAATACCGGCTCGACTACGAAATCCACACCTATCCGAAACCGATTCTTTGCTGGGGCCATGGCATCGTCATGGGCGGCGGCATCGGCCTGATGGCCGGTTGCAGCCATCGCGTGGTCACCGAGCGTTCGCGCCTGGCCATGCCGGAAATCAGCATCGGCCTGTATCCCGACGTCGGCGGCAGTTGGTTCCTGAGCCGCGTGCCGGGCAAGCTGGGCGCTTTCCTGGCGTTGACCGGCGCGCTGATGAATGCCGAGGACGCCAAATTCACCAAACTGGCGGACTATCGCATCGCCCAGGCCGACAAGCAAAAAGTCGTCGACGCTTTGCTGCTGCAAAACTGGGGCGAAGGCGACGACAAGGCCTTGCTCGGCCGCGTGCTGCAACAGGCCGAGCGCGATGTCGCTGCCGACGTGACGTTTGCGCCGTCGGCTCTGCGCGACAATTTCGACCTGATCAATGCGCTGTGCAGCGGCCAGACCGTGCCCGACATTGTCGACGCCATCCTGGCCCTCAAGAGCGACAATCCCTGGTTGCAAAAGGCCGTGGCGACACTCGGCGCCGGTGCGCCCGGGTCGGCCTGGCTGTCGCTGACCTTGCAGGAGCGCGTGCGCTACATGTCGCTGGCGGAAGTATTCCGTCTCGAATTCGTGGTGTCGCTGCACTGCGCAGCGCGCCCCGATTTTGTCGAAGGCATCCGCGCGCTGATCGTGGAAAAAGACCAGAAGCCGCAATGGAATCCGGCGCGCCTGGTAGATGCGACGCCGGCATGGGTGGAAGGTTTCTTCGCCGATCCGTGGCCGGCGGCGGAGCATCCGCTGGCCGATCTCGGCAAATAATATTAACCGGTCGCTTGCAGGCGTTGCTGCAAGCGATCGAGCGTCCGCACAAACACTGCCGGATCGTCGATGGCGCGCGCCAACACCAGCGCGCCCTGGATGGCGGCCAGTATCTCTTCGGTCCAGCCGGCGGCTTCGTCGGCATCGAGACCGCTGCGCAGCAAGGCATCGTTGAGCGCCGCCGCCCAGTCCACAAAATAATCCTTCACCTTGTCGGCAAAGCGATCGCGCACGTTGACCAGCGCAAACACGCCGATCAGGCACACTTTGCGTCCCGATAAAAAGTAACGCTGCACCTCGCGGAACATGTGGGCGATGCCGGCCATGGCGTCTTCGCCCTCGCCGCTTTCGCGCAAGGGGATGAATACCTCGCGCTGGAACCAGCCGTCGATATGGCTCAGCACGGCGTTCGCCATCTCGTCCTTGCCGCCCGGGAACACGTAGTACAGACTGCCTTTGCCCAGCCCGGTGCCTTCGGTAATGCGCGCCAGGCTGGCGCCTTCGTAGCCGTGGGCGCGGAAGATTTCAGCCAGCACCGGGATCAGTTCCTCGCGTTGCGAGAGCGGCTTCGCGACGATTGTTGCGTCGGTCATTGGGTACGAACCGTTCTCATCACAAGCCGAGGTCGCTCAGGCTCGGATGATCGGCCGGGCGCGGCGCCGACTGGTCCCAATGGAATTTGCGCTCGCCTTCCTTGATCGGCAGGTCGTTGATCGAGGCATGGCGCACGCGCATCAGGCCGTTCTCATCGAACTCCCAGTTTTCATTGCCGTACGAGCGGAACCAGTTACCCGAGTCGTCATGCCATTCATAGGCGAAGCGCACCGCGATGCGGTTGCTTTCGAACGCCCACAATTCCTTGATCAGGCGGTACTGCTGTTCGCGCACCCATTTTTTGGAGAGGAAAGCGACGATGGCTTCGCGGCCCTGCACGAAGTCGGCGCGATTACGCCAGCGGCTGTCTTCGGTATAGGCCAGCGAGACTTTCTCGGCGTTGCGGGTATTCCAGCCGTCTTCGGCGGCGCGGACTTTCTGGATCGCGGTTTCACGCGTGAACGGTGGAAGCGGAGGGCGGGATGTCGTCATGGGGCACCTGTCATTGAGATGAAGTTGGACTGCGGTGAAAACGTTTTGTACCGATCGGTAAACAAAGTCTAGTGCGGCTTAAAAGCAGGTGCAAGCCAAATCGGCCGATCGGACTTCGGTGCGCAACTGTGCTTCGCGCCGCGCTGGCGAACTGTGCACTTCGGATGGGTTGCGAGATGCATCACGGCAAAAAATTGTTATCAGTCATCAGATGACATAAAGGCAAGTCATTCTTTTTTGCAGATGCCAGCAGGGGTGCGGCTTTCAGGACGATAATCACGCTCTCAAAAACAGCTCAACGCGTGAAAAAAATAGCGGATCGAATGTCCTTGCATTCAAAATTTTCATGTTGTACGATGACTGCCAATTAAAAATAACGATATCTCCGGAGACACTCCATGCATGCTTTTACGCTGTCCTTTCGTTTCTGTTAGCTGACTGTTCCGCGTGCCGCGGCAAGGGCGCGCTGACATGTTGTTGTTCCTTCTTTGCTGAGTGGCCGGCGTGCGCCGGGGTGATACGGCAGGATTTCGCGGCTTCGGTCTGCGTGGAAATCAATGCCGCCTGCTCAGCGCCGGTAGTCCAACCAACGGCGATTCACAGACATGAGCAATTCGCAAGATCATCAGGCGTCTCCTTCAAAACCTTTCCGGCGATTGCTGCTGACCGGTGCTGCCGGCAACCTCGGCCAGCTGCTGCGCGAACGCCTGAAACCATGGGCCGAGGTGCTGCGGCTGTCCGATATCGGCGATCTCGGCGCTGCGGCGGCGGGTGAAGAAATCGCCGTCTGCGACCTGGCCGACAAGGCGGCGGTATACGACATGCTGGAAGGCGTCGACGCCGTTCTGCACTTCGGCGGCCGTTCGCTGGAAGCGCCGTTCGAGCAACTGATGCACGCCAACATCCAGGGCACCTACAATTTGTATGAGGGCGTGCACAAGCGCGGCATCCGGCGCGTGGTCTACGCCAGCTCCAGCCACGCAGTCGGTTACTACCCGACCACCGAGCGCATCGATGCCGACAGCCCGCTGCGTCCTGATGGCTTGTACGGGTTGAGCAAATGTTTCGGCGAATCGCTGTCGCGTTACTACTTTGACCGCTTCGGCGTGGAGACGGTCTGCCTGCGCATCGGCTCGTGCTTTCCGGAGCCGCGCAACGCGCGCATGCTGGCGACTTACCTGAGCTACGACGATTTCGTCGAACTGGTGCGCTGCGCCCTGTTCACGCCGCGCGTCGGCCACAGCATCGTCTACGGCGTTTCCGACAATCGCATCAACTGGTGGGACAACAGCAAGGCCGGGCATCTCGGCTTCGTGGCGCACGATTCCGCCGATCCCTACGCGGAACGTTTTCCTTTCACCGGTTCCTGGCCGCCGGCCGACGACGCCGGCAACTTTCAGGGCGGTCCGTTCATTTTGGCCGGTCCGCAATACGAATAGAAAATACCCCGGATATCCACCATGCAAGCCCTTCCCCTCAACGATCACCGTTACGACGTCGGCGAAAGCCCGTTCTGGCATGCCGCGCAATCGGCCTGGTACTGGGTCGACATTGCGCGCAAGCTGATTTGCCGCCAGACCGTCGACGGCATTTACCAGCAATGGCAACTGCCGGAAATGGTGGCGTGCATCGCACCCGACGACGCGGGCGGCTTGATCGCCGGCATGCATACCGGCATCTTCAGCGTGACGCTGCAGGACGATGGCAACGTGCTGCTGGACAAGCTTGCACAGCCGGTCGGCCTGCAAGCCGACCAGCGTTTCAACGACGGCCGTTGCGACCGCCAGGGACGATTCTGGAGTGGCGTGATGTGTCTTGACATGTCGCTCGCGCGCGCCGACGGCAAGTTGTATCGCTATGACGCAGCGGGTTTGTCGGCGCCGGTGGTGGATGGCCTGATCGTGCAGAACGGTCTGGCCTGGTCACCCGACGGCAAGACCATGTATTTGTCCGACTCGCATCCTGCCAGCCGCCTGGTCTGGGCGTTTGACTACGACCTCGACAGCGGCACGCCGTCGCGCCGCCGCGTGTTTGCCGATCTCAACCAGCATCGCGGCCGTCCCGACGGCGCGGCGATGGATATCGACGGCTGTTACTGGATTTGCGCCAACGACGCCGGTTGCCTGCTGCGCTTCACGCCGGACGGCAAGCTCGATCGAGCTATCGAAGTGCCGGCGAAAAAGCCGTCCATGTGCGCGTTCGGCGGCGACGACCTGAAGACCATGATCGTCACCAGCATCAGCCTCGGCGCGCCGCAAGGCGACGCCGGCGCGGGCATCGTCTGGACACTGAATCCGGGTGTCGCCGGCATGCCGGACACACCGTTTGCGAAAGGATAGAACCGCCAGGCAGGGCAGTGGGTAGCAAAGGACAGGCATCAGCAGCAAGCAAAAGTAGACCTATATAAAACTACAGGAGACATGATGAACACCACCAACGCATCCAAACGACAATTTCTGAAAACCGGCCTGGCGATCGGCGCCGCCGCATCGACGGGGCTGGGTTTGTCCGGCAACCTCGCCTTCGCGCAGGAGAAGCCGCTGGTCACGCTGCGCATGTCGTCGACGCTGCCGCTCGACGCCAATTCCGCCCACTATGTCTGGTACAGCCGCTTCGCGCAGAACCTGAAGGCCGCCGTCGGCAACAAGATCGTCGTCAACTATTTCCCCAGCGATCAGCTCGGCAAGGAATCCGATGTCGTCAACCAGGTGCGCATCGGCAGCGTCGACATGATGATCTCGGGCTCGTCGATCTGGTCGACTACCGTGCCGGAAATCGGCGTGCTCGACATGGGCTATCTGTTCGCCAACCTCGATCATTCCGGCCGCGCCCTGGACGGCAAGGCCGGCGCCATCCTGAGCAAGCTGATGTACGACCGCATCGGCGTACAGGTGCTGGGCTGGGCATATTCGCTGGGGGCGCGCAATGTGTTCACCAAGAATCCGGTGCGCAGCGTGGCGGAACTCAAGGGCACCAAGATCCGCGTGCTGCCCGTGAAAAATTTCGTCAGCACCTTGCGCTATATGGGCGCGGTGCCGACGCCGATTCCTTTCGGTGAAATCTACACCTCGCTGCAGACCGGCGTGGTCGATGGTTTTGAACATGATGCACCGACCGCGTTGGCAGGCAAGTTCTTCGAAGTCGCCAAATATTGCGCGCTGACCCAGCACATCTACAACCCGCAGACGCCGGTGATCGGCAAGCGTTCCTTCGCCAAGATTCCGGCTGATTTGCAAAAGGCCTTCCTCGATGCGGCGACCGAGGCAACCATGTATCAACGCCAGCGCGCCGCCGATATGGAGCGCGACGCCTTTGAAAAACTCAAGGGACTTGGCCTGACCGTTTCGACCGTCGATCGCGAAGCGCTGCGCAAGGACGTGGCGCCGCTGTGGGGCGAGTTCACTGCGCAATATCCGGCGGTCAAGCCGGTGGTCGACGAGATCGTCGCCGTGCGCGGCTGATGTCGCGCCGAATCCGGAGCCAAAGGAAGCCATGATGAAGACAATGACCGCGCCGCTGGCGCCGCCCGAAGACGCTGCAGCAGTCGAAAATGCGATTCAGTCGCTGCACGCCTCGCCCAACGATGTGGTGGATTATCCGCGCCTGCAACGCGTGCTGGAGCTGACCTCGGCGGCGGTGCTGGCGGTCGATGTGCTGGTGGTGTTCTTCTCGGTGATCTGGCGCTACGCCTTGCACGATCCGCTGGAATGGTCGGAAGAAGTGGCGCGCGCGCTGATGATCACGCTGGTGTTTTTCGGCGCGGCCAGCGTGCTGGGTCGCAGCCGCCACGTCGGCATCGACAGCCTGCGCGGCGTTTTTCCGAAATCATGGCTGCCGTATATCCTCCGGCTGTGCGACTGGGTGATCGCCTTTGTCGCCATGTCGCTGGCTTACACCACCTGGCTGCTGCTGGAGATCTCCAACGACCAGACCACGCCTTCCGGTTTGCCGCAGACGATTTTTGTCTTGCCGGTGCTGATCGGCAGCCTGCTGTTGTCGGTGTTCGCGATGACGCATGCGCTGAAGAAGTTCGGCCGCCATGCGCTGGTGTCGGGTTTGCTTGGCCTGGCGGTGGTCGGCGGCGTGCTGGCCTTACAGGAGTTCTGGCCCGATCATGCGCTGAGGCCGATGCACGTTTTGCTGTTCGGCTTCCTGTTCTGTCTGGTGGCGGGCGTGCCGATTGCGTTTTCGCTGACCTTCGGCGCGCTGATGTTCTTCCTGCTGGAGCCGTCTCTGTCAGTGATGGTGTTCGCCCAGCAGGTCGCGGCCGGCACCGACCACTTCGTCATGCTGGCGGTGCCGTTCTTCATCCTGGCCGGCATGGTGATGGAGTGCAACGGCATGTCGTCGCGCCTGATCGAACTGCTGCTGCGCATGTTCGGGCGTCTGCGCGGCGGCCTGAATCTGATCATGGTGACGGCGATGGCCTTTTTCTCGGGCGTGTCCGGCTCCAAGCTGGCCGACGTCGCCGCCGTGGGCGGCATCCTGATGCCGGCGGTGCGCCAGACCCGGCAGAATCCGAACGAAGCCGCCGGCCTGCTGGCAGCCTCGGCCATCATGGCAGAGACGATTCCGCCCTGCATCAACATGATCATCCTCGGCTTCGTCGCCAATCTGTCGATCGGCGGCCTGTTCCTCGCGGGGATCCTGCCGGCGCTGGCGATGGCGATCGCTTTGTCCATCCTGGCGTACTACACCGGCCGCAAGGTCGACGTCAGCGTCGTCTTCATCAAGCCGCGTCCGATGGGCAAGCTGATCGGCGGCGCGCTGGTAGGTCTGATCATGATCGTGATGATCGGCAAGGGCGTGGCTTCCGGCGTGGCGACGTCGACCGAGATTTCCTCGTTCGCTGTGGTGTATGCGATCGTGGTCGGCTGGCTGGCTTTCCGCGAACTCAACCGCAAGGTGCTGGTGAAGCTGTTCGTCGATGCAGCGTCGATGTCGGGCATGGTGCTGTTCATCGTGGCAGCCGCCAGCAGCGTGGCGTATGCACTGACCGTGGAACAGATCCCGCATGCGCTGGCCGAACTGATGGTGAGCCTGGCTCACGATTATGGTCGCTGGATGTTCATCCTGATCTCGGTGCTGGCGCTGATCCTGTTCGGCGCGGTGCTGGAAGGCGCACCGGCGCTGATCATTTTCGGACCACTGCTTACGCCCATTGCGGTACAGCTTGGCTACAATCCTCTACACTTTGCCATTATCCTGGTGATTTCGATGGGCATCGGCCTGTTCTCGCCGCCGTTCGGACTGGGGATGTATGCGACCTGCGCAATCGCCCAGGTGCGTTTGCAGGATGTGGTGAAGCCGTATCTGAAATATCTGGCGATGCTGCTGGTCACGCTGGTGGTGATCATCGTCTGGCCGGATCTGAGTTTGTGGCTGCCGCGGCGCTTCGGATTTTCTTGAGCATGCTCTTGAAAGCTTGGCGGAAGAAAGGGATTCATTATGCTTGCCTGGACCTTTTAAGAAGGGAAAATCATGAGATCTGCCGGACGACCTGAAAGAGAACCTCGACCAGCAGCAGTCAGGGATAGCGCGGCTGTTATCGGCAATCACGCAGCGGTGCCGCAGCAAAGTAACCCACAGCCGGGACCGGGTATGCCGCTTGGCCTTTCTTCCAATTCGAGCTTTGCGCGTGAAGTTGCGAGGCATGCGCGAGATGGCGGCGACGGCGGAGATGAGTCCAAGAGGTCAGCGCCGAGCGCGTATCCTCCCCTGCCCATGGCGCCTACGTCCGGCGAGGTGAAGGCGGCGCACGAAGATGATGCCATTCCAGACGTAGAACGAAAGCCAGGCATCGTGATGGACGCAGCAGAGCGGCAGCGAATCGATGATATTTTTAACAGGCGATCAACATCGCCTGTAACGGTGGCGATCAGTTATCGCGAAGCGTATGGGTATGACAAGAGAGCTTTCGTACCCGATGAAGAGGTCAAGCACCGCCCCATAAAGAAAGTGCCCCCCATAAAGCTCTCGGTCGACGAGCTGGAGGTATTGTTCCGCGCTCGTGAGCGCGTCTATGATAAAACCCAGGGAGTTCCGGAGGCCGAAGTAAGCGCTGCAGACGCACAGCAGGGCGCGCTTGCCCGCGCTTGTCTGATGGCCGATCTTGCTGCGGCAAACGGCTTGTACATCCCGGGGGGGCAGGATAGGCTTACGCTGGATGAAGAACGTGTCCAGGAGCTAGGGTTAGATGAAAAACTTGCAGCAGAGCTTAATGAGAGAGACGCCGTCACACGCGAAATCCATGAGCAGGCAATGATCAGATATGCGCGCAACACAGGCTTGCCCATACTGGCGGTATGTGGCGGATCACGATCGATGGCGAGGGGATTCAGCGCCCAAGAAGAGATGCTGGATGAGGATAGTAAGAAAATTCACCAGAGCGGATTGGCCGAGCAGGCGCATGGACTGAGATTTCCAGATGTTCATACGATACTTGCTGGAGCGGTGCCGAAACTGCCTGTTGTCACGCCAGGAAAGTGGCCGGAGGGGTCGCGAGCACCTGGAGTGGATAAAGTGAATTCCACGCATGAGAAGGTCATTGCGCTTGACCCGCAAGGCGACGTCGAAACAGCTGCAGAGATAAAAGGCGTCAAGCGTTTGCCGGCTAAGAAGAGCGCATTACCTGCCGGAAACAACGAATCCGAATTGCTTGTGTCGGCGTTGAGTCTTGAAGACGGACATCCGGAAGGTTTTGAAACCCGGTACGGAGCGCCAATGATAGGTGTGACTTCGCATCCGGAGGCAATCCATGGGGCAAGTAGTCGTGCGCGTAATAAGGCTTCTGCTCAGGGGATCGCATGGTCCGACAATGTTTTAACGGGTTTTGTGCAATCAATGCAGACCCACGCCAACAAGCGACAGCTTCACATGGATCTCATGGATAGGGATGCGAAATCTCGCGGCGTGACACTGCCTCGTGAAATATGGCCCATGCTCAGGCGCGTAGGCCAACCGCCTATCCAGTTTGGTTTTTCTGCCAACCAATCAAGGACGTCAAGCGGTGCAAGGCAGATTGACTCCCATGGCCAGAACATCGGCATTCGTGGTCAGGCCGTCGGCGCCCAAATATCCTCGGAGGCAAAGAGAGCCAGCCTTCCGCTCACCACGCAAGAATCTAAGCCTGTTATGGCGGCTCCAGAAGCTTCAGTGATGCTGTCAGATGAGCAGCGACATGGAGCCGCTGAAGTGATGCCTATGTTTCAGGATTGGCTCAGGATTAAGCGGGAGAGTGAGGCGAAGTTCGCTGAAATAGCTGGGGATGCCGAACTGCAAAGGAAGTTGGCTGAAATAGCCAAGGATGCCGAACTGCACAGGAAGGATGACGCATCTGATTCTTGAATTCCCCAGTGGGAACGGCGCTTGCCGTTGTTAGCCGGGCAACCGGGTTTGCTTGTTTTAATCATGCTCCTTCACCGGAGCGTTTCTTTATCGATCTCGCTATGGATACACAAAAAATCAAGGCCGCCGCCGAGTTGCTGCTGGCGGCGCGCAAGCATGAAATCACCCTGGCGCGCCTGCCGGATGAATATATTCCGGCCGACGCCGCTGAAGCCTACGCGGTGCAGGATACGGTTTCCCGGTCGCTGGGCGAGGTCGGCGGATGGAAGGTCGGCGCCAAGGCGCCGGGCGCGCCGCCAAGCTGCGCACCGATGCCGGCCCAGTTCATCTTCGCCGCGCCTTATCATTTCTTCGACTTGCTGACCGCCGGATCGCGCGGCATCGAAGTCGAAATCGCGCTGCGCATGAAGAGCGATCTGCCGGCTCGCGCCACGCCTTACACCGAAGAAGAAGTGCTGGCGGCGGTCGGTACGGTGCATCCGGCGATCGAGCTGGTGTCTTCGCGCTATACCGAATATCCGGCGTCCAATCCACTGGCCGGGCTGGCTGATGCGCTGAGCAACTGCGCGTTTATCTATGGTCCGGGACGCAACGACCTTGGCCAGATCGATCAGAGCATCCAGCACGCCGAGCTGTATTTCAACGGCCTGGAGGTCGCCAAGACCGTCGGCGGCAACCCGGTGGTCGACATCTGGCCGCTGGTGACCTGGCTGGCCAATCACGTCGGCGAGCGTTGCGGTGGTCTGAAAGCAGGGCAGTTCGTGACCACGGGATCGTGCACCGGTCTGCTGTTCGCCGACAAAGGCAGCAGCGTCAACGCCTTGCTGCAGAACATCGGCAAGGTCGATATTTCGTTCGCGCAGGCCTGATCAAACAATCCGGGACGAAACAAGCTGCGGCAAGTCTGACGTGTTTACTGCGGCGTTCGTGCGTCCGGAGCATGGCGAAGGAACTGCGTCTGACTATGCGTGAAGCTGGCGGAATGCGGTGGAAAGGCTGAAGAAGAGGGATGATGCGGGATAAAGCCGGGGAGGGTGTGCTGCCGCATGAAGCGGCAGCAGCGGTATTTGAATGCCGTGAACTCCTGGTTCACAGCATTCAAATGGAACCATTATTTCTTCTTCTTGTTCACTGCTTCTTTGAACGACTTACCAGCGGAGAACTTCACTGTAGTTGCAGCAGCGATTTTGATTTCTTCGCCAGTTTGTGGATTACGGCCGGTACGAGCAGCGCGCTTGCCTGTGGAGAAAGAACCGAAGCCAACCAGTTGCACTGTGTCGCCCTTGGTAACTGCCTTGATGATGTTTTCAACGACGGAGTCCAAAGCACGTTGTGCAGCAGCCTTCGAGATTTCTGTATCAGCAGCGATTGCGTCGACCAATTCGGATTTGTTCACTTTAAAATTCCTTTCACTGTTAAGGTGCCGAGATTTTAGCATTGGAATGCGCCTACTCCGCAAGCCCCATCTGATGTTTAATTGAATTGTCATGATCTATTTCACCGGAATTTCATCGAATTGAAAAAATCCGGATACCCGTGGAGAGTTTCACGCATCGTTTTCTGTGTTCGTTGATTGAATTTTCGGTGCGGCCCTGATTTTTTTGCACGGCGTTTTTCAGGCATACTTCGGTTGCCGGTAAATTGTTGAGTGGCGTCGCCGGCTGCATTTTGATGTGCGGTTTCATGTCGCGTTGTATGTCGGTCCAGGTTGGTGCTTTTGATAGTCTGCAAAAATCCCTTCTCAAGCCGGTCGGCCGTTTTTTGATTCGCTGACCCGTCTCTCCCCCAGAAACCACGCGGAATTCGAGATAAACACATGTGTATATCTCAAGTGGAACATTCAATAGATTCTCTAAGTCATTCATTTTCGAGGAAAAAGCGCTTTTAGATGCTTTTTAACTATGCGCGCTAAGTCTTTGACTTTATTAAAAAAATCCCTGTTTCGGCCCATGAATATCGCTTGACCTGTATTAGTGCATCCTCTAAAGTGGGCGATAGTGTGAAAAAGTGTTTTTTTGTGGGGTGTTTTTGAATTCCCGGCATCGAAACACCGAATTCAAGCATGCCAACAGCGACAGGAAAAAAGGTCAAACACAGTGTTTCAAGGCGCGTCATCAATCAATCTCGATGCCAAAGGACGGATGTCTATTCCGGCCAGGCATCGTGACGCCTTGGCTGTTCAGTGCGAAGGACGGGTCACGTTGACGCGCCATCCGCACGGCTGCCTGCTGTTTTTCCCGCGTCCGACCTGGGAAATCCATCGCGAGCAGATCGCCGCGTGGCCGATGTCGGCGCGCGCCTGGCAACGCGTTTTCCTCGGCAATGCGTGCGACGTGGAGCTCGACTCCGCCGGCCGCATCCTGATCGCGCCGGAGTTGCGGGCAGCGGTCGGCCTGGAGCGCGACGTCATGTTGCTGGGCATGGGCAGCCATTTTGAAATCTGGGATGCCGCCAAGCTGGCCGAGAACGAATCGGAAGCTGTTGCTGCGGGCATGCCGGATGTGTTGAGCAATTTTTCCTTCTGACGGCACGACGCGATGACTTTGCAATCGGTGCCCGATTTGCAGCACCGTACGGTGTTGTTGGATGAAGCGGTGGATGCCCTGGTAATAGAAGGCGGCCGGGCTGACGGTGTCTATCTGGACGGCACCTTCGGCCGCGGCGGGCATAGCCGCAAGATTTTGGAGCGCCTCAGCGCGCGTGGACGCTTGATCGCGTTCGACAAGGATCCGCTGGCGATTGCCACGGCGCAGACCATTGCGGATCCGCGTTTCGCCATTGTGCATGACAGCTTTGCGACGCTGGATCAGGCGCTGGCGGCGCATGGTGTGACACGTGTCGATGGCGTGTTGATGGATTTGGGTATTTCTTCGCCGCAGGTGGATGACGCGGCGCGGGGTTTCAGTTTTCGGTTCGATGGCCCGCTGGACATGCGCATGGATACCACGCGCGGCGTGTCGGCAGCGGAGTGGCTGGCAACGGCGGACGAACAGACGATAGCAAAGGTGATACGAGATTATGGGGAAGAACGGTTTGCTGTTCAGATTGCAAAGACGATTGTTGCTCGCCGGGCAGTCGAGCCAATTTCAACCACACGACAGCTTGCCACGCTCGTGGCACAAGCCGTCAAAACCCGCGAGAAAGGCAAAGACCCGGCCACTCGTACCTTTCAGGCTATACGGATTTTCATCAATCAAGAGCTTGAAGAACTCGAAATAGGACTGGAAAAAGCATTTCGGCAGATGGCGCAGTATGGGAGATTGGTTGTGATCAGCTTTCACTCGTTGGAAGATCGCATCGTCAAGCAGTTCATGGCATCCAAAGCCCATGTGCCGCAGCCGGACCGCCGCCTGCCGATTCGTGCGGTCGACCTGCCGCAACCCCTCGGGAAATTGCATTCCCGCGTCAAGCCGAGCGACGCCGAAGTCGCCGCCAACCCGCGCGCCCGTTCCGCCGTGATGCGTTCGCTCGAACGCACAGTCGCTGAGGACGCATCATGACCGGCCGCCTGAGCTTCCTTGTCACTGCCGTACTGGTGCTGTGTGCGCTGTCGCTGGTCAATGCCCAATATCAGGCGCGCCAGTTGTTCATCGAGCTCGAACGTGCTCAGTCGACGGCGCGCCAGCTCGACATCGACTGGGCGCAACTGCAGCTGGACCAATCCACGCTGGGCAAGAATTCCCGTATTGAAGCGCTGGCGCGACGCGACCTGAACATGGTCTCGCTGACGCCGGAACGAACCCAATACCTGACGGTGAGGAACAAATGACGCGCATGCCGCCACGCACCAACGTCACGGGAGGCCGCGTCGCTGCCTCGCGCGGCGTCGCGTTCTCGGCCAGCCCGGTATTGCAGGTCGCGATGCCGGCCTGGCGTTCGCGCGTGGTGTTGTTCGTGCTGTTCATGGCATTCCTGGCGCTGGCTGCGCGCGCGCTGTGGCTGCAAGGCATGTCCACCGACTTCCTGCAAAAACAGGGCGCTTCGCGCTACGCGCGTACGCTTGAGCTGCCGGCCACGCGCGGCAAGATCACCGACCGCAACGGCCAGGTGCTGGCCTCGTCGGTGCCGGTCAAGGCGATCTGGGCGATCCCCGACGACGTGCAGGAAGCGCCCAAGGACAAGCTGCGCGACCTGGCCAAGCTGCTCGACATGAGCGACGCCGAACTGCGCAAGAAGCTCGATTCCGACCGCAACTTCGTCTATCTGAAGCGCCAGGTCGAGCAGGACACCGCCGACAAGATCGTCAAGCTCGGCATCGCCGGCATCGAGACGCGCAAGGAATACAAGCGCTTCTATCCCGAAGGCGAAGTCATGGCCCACGTCGTGGGCTTTACCAATGTGGAAGACGCCGGACAGGACGGCATGGAACTCGGCTCGCAGAAAACGCTGGCCGGCGTTACCGGCAGCCGCCGCGTGATCAAGGACCGTCTCGGCCGCATCGTCGAAGACATCGAAGCCGTGCGCGAACCGCACGACGGCAAGGACCTGACCTTGTCCATCGACAGCAAGATCCAGTACATCGCCTTTACGCAGCTGAAAGAAGCGGTCGAAAAGAACAAGGCCAAGGCCGGCGGCATCATCGTCGTCGACGCGCGCACCGGCGAAGTGCTGGCGCTGGCGAACCTGCCGACCTACAACCCGAACGACCGCTCGGTGCTGACCGGCGCGCAATTGCGCAACCGCGTCCTGACCGACACCTTCGAACCGGGCTCGACCCTGAAACCCTTTACCGTGGCGCTGGCGCTGGATACCCATCGAGTGACGCCGAGCACCGTGTTCCAGACTTCGCCCGGCAAGCTGACCATCGGCACTGCCACCATCGGCGATTCGCACGCGCACGGCCCGCTGACGGTCGCACAGATTATCGAAAAATCATCCAACATCGGCACCGCCAAGATCGCGCTGGAAATGCCGCCGCAGGAAATGTGGGAAATGTTTACCAGCATCGGTCTCGGTCAGCAGCCGAAGTTCGGTTTCCCGGGCGCGGTTGCCGGCCGTGTGCGGCCTTACAAATCGTGGCGTCCGATCGAGCAGGCGACGATGAGCTACGGCCACGGCATCTCGGTATCGCTGATTCAGCTGGCGCATGCCTATACGATCTTTGCCCGCAACGGCGACCTGATTCCGCTGTCGTTCCAGAAGGTCAACGACCTGCCGATCGGGCATCGCGTGATTTCCGAAAACACCGCGCTGCAAATGCGCCGCATGCTGGAAACCGTGGTGGCGCCGGGCGGCACCGCGCCGCAGGCCCAGGTGCCGGGCTATCGCGTCGGCGGCAAGACCGGCACCGCCTACAAGATCGAAGGCGGCAAGTACGTGAAAAAATATGTGTCGTCGTTTGTCGGCATTGCGCCGATGTCCGACCCGCGCCTGATCATCGCCGTGATGCTGGATGAACCCAGTGCCGGCAGCCACTACGGCGGCACTGTCGCCGGCCCGGTTTTTGCCAATGTAACGGCCAACGCTTTACGCGCGCTCAATGTCGCGCCGGACTCCAGCGTGACCAATATCATCATTCCAAAAGATGCCTTAGAGGAGAGCATGTAATGCCTGCAACCATGCTTTCCGCGCAAAAAATTGTCGACTGGCTGCACGGCATTTCCGCTGCCAACGCCAGTCCGACTGCGAATTTAACCGCTGATTCGCGCCGTGTGCAGGCCGGCGATGTGTTCTTTGCCTACCCCGGCGACAGCGCCGACGGCCGCCGCTATATCGCCGACGCCATCGAGCGCGGCGCCGTTGCGGTCGTCTACGAAGAGGCTGGATTTGCCTGGGACGACAAGGAAGATTTGCCGCATTTCGGCGTCAAGGGCCTGAAGCACCTCGCCGGATTCACCGCCAATATGTATTACCAGCAGCCCGACAAGGACATGTTCAGCGTCGCGGTGACCGGCACCAACGGCAAGACCTCGTGCTCGTACTGGCTGGGCATGGCGCTGTCGCGCCTGCAAGGCTCCTCGGCCCCGGCGGCGGTGGTCGGCACGCTGGGCGTGGGCATGTTCCAGGACGGCAAGCCGCATGCGTTCGACGTCACCGGCTACACCACGCCGGACGCGGTGCTGCTGCAACGCAAGCTGTCCGACCTGCGCACCGCACGCGCTTCGGTGCTGGCGATCGAAGCCTCGTCCATCGGACTCGATCAGGGCCGCCTGAACGGGTTGCACGTCGACGTCGCCCTGTTTACCAATTTCACACGCGATCATCTCGACTATCACGGCGACATGATCGCCTACGAAGCCGCCAAGATTCAGCTGTTCGATTCGCCGGGTCTGCAGCATGCCGTCATCAATCTGGACGACCAGATGGGGCAGCGTCTGATTCCTTACCTGCAGGCCAAGAATATTCCGGTGATCGGCTATTCGCTCGGCGACGTCACGGCAGATGACGTGCCGGTGCTGCGCGCCTCGGCGATCCGCAGCACCAATACCGGCACCAGCTTCCATATCGAATCGCCATTCGGTTCGGGCCAGATCAAGACGCAACTGGTCGGGCAGTTCAACGTCAGCAATGTGCTCGGCATTCTCGGCGTCATGCTGGCCAAGGGCACCGGCTGGGACGCAGCCTTGGCGGTGATCGCCACGCTGACCGCCGTGCCGGGCCGCATGCAACAGTTCGGCGGGCAGGAAGTGCCGCTGATTGTGATCGACTATGCGCATACGCCGGATGCATTGGAAAAGACTTTGATCGCCCTGCGCCAGGTTGCCGCTCAGCGCGGCGGCGAACTGTGGTGCGTGTTCGGCTGCGGCGGCGATCGCGATCCGGGCAAGCGCCCGGAGATGGGCTCGGCCTCCGAACTGGCCGATCACGTGATCCTGACCAGCGACAATCCGCGCAGCGAAGATCCCAACGTCATCATTTCGCATATCAAGAGCGGCATGGGCCGCATCGTGCCGCATGTCATGACCGACCGCGCCGGCGCCATCCTGTGGGCGGTACGCCACGCGGTCAAGCAGGATGTCGTCCTGCTGGCGGGCAAGGGCCACGAAACCTATCAGGAAATCGCGGGCAAGAAATATCCCTTCCTCGATGCCGACCACGTTGCACTGGCTTTGGCCGCGCGCTCCACGATGATGGGAGGTGCATAGTGCAGGCGACGCTTGGACAATTGCAGCAGTGGCTGGACGGCGCGACCGTGCATGGCGTACATAACGCCGGCGGCGAACTCACGGTGCGCGGCGTCACCACCGACAGCCGTGCAGTGGCACCTGGCAACCTGTTCGTCGCCCTGCGCGGCGAGCGTTTCGACGCACACGATTTCCTCGACGCTGTCGCCGGACTAGGTGCCGCCGCCGTGGTGGTGGAGCGCGTGCCGACAGGTCTGAGCATCCCCGCCATCGTCGTTCCGGACACCCGTGTGGCGCTGGGCCAGATCGCGCGTCACTGGCGCCAGCAATTCAATGTGCCGGTGATTGCCGTCACCGGCAGCAACGGCAAGACCACCGTCAAGGAAATGATCGCATCGATCTTGACGGCGGCATTCGGCGAAGATCGCAGCCTGGCCACGCGCGGCAACTTCAACAACGAAATCGGCGTGCCGCTGACCCTGTTCCGCCTGCAACCGCAACATCAGGCGGCGGTGGTCGAGCTCGGCATGAACCATCCCGGCGAAATCGCCGTGCTGGCGGAAATCGCTCGTCCGACGCTGGCGCTGGTCAACAACGCACAGCGCGAACATCAGGAATTCATGGCAAGCGTCGAAGCCGTCGCGCGTGAAAACGGCGCCGTCTTTGAGGCCCTGCCGGCGGATGGTATCGCCGTGTTTCCGGCGGAAGACGACTACGCCTGGGTCTGGCGCGAGATCGCCGGCACGCGTCCGGTGATCAGCTTCGGGCTGAATCAGGATGCGGATGTCAGCGGCAGCTATCAGGCGCGCGAATTCGGCAGCGCGATTGCCGTCACTGCACACATCGGCGATCGCGTGCAGCAGTTCGGCATCAAGCTTGCCGCCGTCGGCGAGCACAACGTGCGCAACGCGCTGGCCGCTACCGCCTGCGCGCTGGGCGCCGGCATTTCCGCGGCCGCCGTGGTGCGCGGGCTGGAAGCGTTTCAGCCGGTCAGCGGCCGCCTGCAACGCAAGACTGCAGTCAGCGGCGCACTGGTCGTCGACGACACCTACAACGCCAATCCGGATTCGGTGCGGGCCGCCATCGACGTTCTGGCCCAAGCCGCCGCGCCGCGCGTGCTGGCCTTGGGCGACATGGGCGAGGTCGGCAACGAAGGTCCCAAATTCCACCGGGAAATCGGCGCCTATGCCCGCGAACGCGGCATCGAGCATTTCCTCGGTTTCGGCGACGCCATGCGCGACGCCATCGACGCATACAACGCCGTGCCGGGAGCCTCATTCCCGGCGCGGCATTTCGACACCATCGATGCCGTCAGCGCCGCCGCCCAAGAGGCTGCATCCGCGACGGCGACGGTATTGGTAAAAGGTTCGCGCTTCATGAAGATGGAGCGCGTTGTGCAGCATTTGGTCGGGGCGCAGTTGCAGTCCGCGCCACTTCACCAGGAGACTCATTAACATGCTGCTTTGGCTGGCTCAGAATTTTCAGCAGGATTTCAGTTTCCTGCGCGTATTCAACTTCATCACCTTCCGCGCCGTGTTTGCGACGCTGACGGCGCTGTTGATCGGCCTCGTCGCCGGTCCGGCGGTGATCCGCATGCTGACCCGGCTCAAGGTCGGCCAGGCCGTGCGTACCGACGGTCCGCAAACGCATCTGGTCAAATCCGGCACTCCCACCATGGGCGGCGTGCTGATCCTGATCGGCATCGGCATTTCGACCTTGCTGTGGGCCGACCTCAGCAACCGTTTCGTCTGGATCGTACTGATCGTCACGCTGGGCTTCGGCACCATCGGCTGGGTCGACGACTACCGCAAGGTGGTCTACAAGGATCCGAACGGCATGCGCTCGCGCGAAAAGTATTTCTGGCAGTCGCTGATCGGTCTGGTGGCGGCGTTCTATCTGGCGTTCTCGGTGTCCGAAGTCAGCAACATGAAGGTGCTGGATCTGTTCTTCGCCTGGGTGCAGTCTGGTTTCAATCTCGACCTGCCGCCCAAGGCCGACCTGATCGTACCGTTCTTCAAAACCGTCAGCTATCCGCTGGGCGTGTGGGGTTTCATTGCCCTGACCTATTTCGTCATCGTCGGCACCAGCAATGCGGTCAATCTGACCGACGGCCTGGACGGTCTGGCGATCATGCCGACAGTGCTGGTCGGCGGCGCGCTGGGCATCTTCGCCTACCTGACCGGCAACGCCAGTTATGCCAAATACCTGATCATCCCGCACATTCCAGGCGCTGGCGAACTGCTGATTTTCTGCGGCGCGATGGCCGGCGCGGGTCTGGCCTTTCTCTGGTACAACGCCTACCCGGCGCAGGTGTTCATGGGCGACGTCGGCGCATTGGCGCTGGGCGGCGCGCTCGGCACCATCGCGGTGATCGTGCGTCAGGAAATCGTCTTGTTCATCATGGGCGGCATCTTCGTGGTGGAAACCCTGTCGGTGATGATTCAGGTGGCTTACTTCAAGTTCACCAAGAAGCGCTACGGCGTCGGCAAGCGCGTGCTGCTGATGGCGCCGCTGCATCATCACTATGAACAAAAAGGCTGGAAAGAAACACAAGTCGTGGTGCGCTTCTGGATCATCACGATGATGCTGGTGCTGTTCGGTCTGTCGACGCTGAAGCTGCGTTGAGTTGCGTTGATCAGATCATTTTAGAAAGACTCAGGTAATAAAGAATGAATTACGTCGATAAACACGCTCTGGTACTTGGACTGGGTGAATCCGGTCTGGCGATGGCGCAGTGGCTGGTCTACTGCGGCGCGCGCGTGCGTGTGGCCGATACCCGCGAAGAGCAGGCCGTGGCCGAGCGCCTGGCCGTATTGCGCGCGGCATCGGCACAGAGCGAATTCATCGGCGGCAAGGCCCTGTCGGCGGAACTGCTCGACGGCATCGACTTCGTCGCCGTCAGCCCCGGCCTGGCGCCCGAGCGCGACCTGGCCGTGCTGTCCGCAGCAGCGGCAGAAAAGAATATCCCCCTGTGGGGCGAGATGGAATTGTTTGCGCAGGCGCTGGCGGCCTTGCGTGAAGAGCGCGCCTACGCGCCCAAGGTATTGGCCATCACCGGCACCAACGGCAAGACCACCGTCACCAGCCTGACCGGCATGCTGTGCCGTCGCGCCGGATTGACGACCAAGGTTGCGGGCAATATCAGCCCGGCGGCGCTGGATGTCTTGCGCGAAGCACTGATCGAAGATGCAGCCCACGCGATAGTGGTCGCCGCGCAAAGAGCCGAAGAAGCAGCGGCTGCGCAGGCCGAGGCGGAAGCAGCTGCGGTCATCGCCGAACAACAGGCGCAAGCACAGGCCGCAGCGCAGGCTGAAATCGACGCAGTAGCGGCGAAGGAAGCCGCCGCTGCACAAGCTGCCGCAGAAGAAGCCTCGCGCCAGCTGGAGCTGACCGAGCAAGCCGAGTCTGCCGAGCTTGATGCAGCATCGTCGGAGGCATCTGTCGAAGCATCGGATGACGCAGAACACGAGCAGCCGGCGCAAGCCGCGCACATGGGTCTGAACGACAGTCTGACAGTCGCCGTCGCCGTCGCCGCGCCGCAAGAAAGTGCCGACGGCTCGGAAGAGCATGTCGATGCATCGGCTTCGCAAGAACAGGCTGCTGAAACGAGTGTTGAAGAAACAAACGTCGACAGCGTCGCATCGCAAGATGCGGAAATCGACGAAGCGGAAGATATTGTTGTCGCCGCACAGACGTCGCTCCTTGACGAAGACGACAGCGCGCCACTGCAGCTCGAACTGCCGCCGCCGGAACCGGAGCGGGTGTACGAAGGCATCCTGCCGCAAGCCTGGGTGCTGGAGTTGTCGAGCTTCCAGCTGCACACGACTTACAGCTTGCAGGCCGACGCCGCCACCGTACTGAACATTACGCAAGACCATCTGGACTGGCACGGCAGCATGGACGCCTACGCCGCCGACAAGGCGCGGATTTTCGGCGACAAGACCGTGCGCGTGCTCAATCGCGACGATGCCGCCGTGATGGCGATGGCCGCGCCCGGCGCGACCGTATCGAGTTTCGGCCTGGATGAGCCGAAGAAGGCCGGCAGTTTCGGTCTGGTCGATGAAAACGGCATGCTGTGGCTGGCCGCCGCCGTCGCAGTCGAAGACGAAGAAAAGCCGGAAGGCCGCCGCCGCAAGAAGGATCCGAAGGAAGTCGTCGAGCAACCTTTCCTGCTCAAGCGCCTGATGCCGGTCGATGCGTTGAAGATCCGCGGTTTGCACAACGCCTCCAACGGGCTGGCGGCGCTGGCCTTGTGCCGTGCGGCCGATCTGCCGCTGGCGAACCTGTTGCACGGTCTGCGCGACTACACCGGCGAGCCGCATCGCGTCGAGCTGGTGATGACGATACGCGAGGTCGAATATTACGACGACAGCAAAGGCACCAATGTCGGCGCGACGGTTGCCGCATTGAACGGTCTCGGCCATGGCGGCAAGCCGAACCGCTTGTTGCTGATCGCCGGCGGCGAAGGCAAAGGCCAGGATTTCGCGCCATTGGCGGAGCCCTTGTCGAAGTACGGTCGCGCCGTGTTCCTGATCGGCCGCGATGCCGGCGCCATTCGTGCTGCGGTTGCAGACAGCGGCGTCGAGCTGATCGATTGCGCGACGTTGGAAGAGGCGGTTGAAAAGGCCTCCGAAATGGCGCAAGGCGGTGACGCCGTGCTGCTGTCGCCGGCCTGCGCCAGCTTCGACATGTTCCGCAACTACGAACACCGCGCCGAAGTATTTGTCGATGCAGTGCGTGAAGTCGCCCTGTCGCGCGGGGAGGTGATGTGATGAAACTGACCCTGCCTTCGATCACCGGCTGGTTCGGCGCCAAGGATGAGCCCGGCGTGCGCGGCAGTGCGCGCGCGAGCAGCAACAGCGGCAGCCTGAAGGGCATCAGCGGTATCGAGCAGCGTTCGCGCATGATGGAGTACGACCAGCCGCTGGTATGGGTGGTCTTGCTGCTGATGCTGTTCGGCATGGTCATGGTGTATTCGGCATCGATCGCGCTGCCCGACTCGCCCAAGTATGCGAATTACAAGACCTCGCATTTCCTGATCCGTCAGGCGATGTTCATCTGCGTATCGCTGGTGGTCGGCCTGATGGTGTTCCGCATCAAGATCGAGACCTGGCAAAAAATCGCGCCGTATCTGTTCGTGGTCACGCTGATCTTGCTGGCGATGGTGCTGGTGCCGGGCATCGGCAAGGGCGTCAACGGCGCCAAGCGCTGGCTGTCGTTTAAGGTGTTCAACTTGCAGCCGTCGGAGCTGATGAAGCTGTTCATTGTTCTGTACGCCGCCGATTACACGGTGCGCAAGCAGGCGGTGATGCACAAGCTGACCAAGGGATTTTTGCCGATGACGCTGGCGGTGGGCGTGGTCGGTTTGCTGCTGCTGCTGGAGCCTGACCTCGGCGCGTTCGGCGTGATTGTGTGTATCGCGATGGGCATCCTGTTCCTGGGCGGCATCAACGGCGTCTGGTTCGGCGGTATCGGCGCCACGCTGGTCGGGATTTTTTCGCTGGTGATCATCTTGTCGCCATGGCGGCGCGAACGGATTTTCGCGTACATGAATCCATGGGTGGAAGAAAACGCCCTGGGCAAGGCTTATCAGTTGTCGCATTCGCTGATCGCCTTCGGCCGCGGCGAGCTGTTCGGCGTGGGACTGGGCGGCAGCGTGGAAAAGCTGCACTACCTGCCGGAAGCGCATACCGACTTCCTGCTGGCGGTGATCGGCGAGGAGCTGGGTTTTGCCGGCGTGCTGGTGGTGGTCTTGCTGTTCTACTGGCTGATCAAGCATGCCTTCGAAATCGGCCGCCAGGCGATCGCGCTGGATCTGACCTTTGCAGGTCTGGTCGCCAAGGGCATCGGCATCTGGATCGGCGTGCAGGCCTTCATCAACATGGGCGTGAACCTCGGCCTGTTGCCGACCAAGGGTTTGACCTTGCCGCTGATGAGTTATGGCGGATCGGGCGTGCTGATCAATTGCGTCGGGCTGGCGATTCTGCTGCGTATCGATTACGAGAATCGCGTGCTGATGCGCGGAGGGCGGCTATGACTCCGACAGGCAAGCGTCTTCTAATCATGGCGGCGGGCACCGGCGGGCATATCTTCCCGGGCCTGGCGATTGCCGACACCATGCGCGCACGCGGCTGGCAAGTGTCCTGGCTGGGCACGACACACGGCATGGAGCGCGAGCTGGTGCCCAAGCATGGCGTCGAGATGGACTCCATCGTCTTCGCCGGTCTGCGCGGCAAAGGCCTGGCGCATACCGTCAAAGGCGTGTGGCGCTTGATCGCCAGCTTCGGTTCGTGCTTCCGCATCATCGGCAAGCGTAAGCCGGATGTGGTGCTGGGCATGGGCGGTTATGTAACGGTGCCGGGTGGCGCGATGGCGCGTTTGCGCGGCGTGCCGCTGGCGCTGGTGAATGCGGATGCGGCGTTGCTGCTGTCGAACAAGACCTTGACGCCACTGGCTGACAAGGTGCTGTTCGGCTTCCCGGCAGATTTCGGCAAGGCGGCCGGCAAGGCGGAAGTGACCGGCAATCCGGTGCGCAAGGAAATCATCGCCCTGGGCGAACCGGCGCCGCGTTATGCCGGCCATGGCGGTCCGTTGCGGATTCTGGTGGTCGGCGGCAGTCTGGGCGCCAAGGTATTGAATGAATGCGTGCCGGCGGCGCTGGCGAAATTGCCGCCGGACCAGCGTCCGCTGGTGACGCATCAGTCGGGCAAGCAACACATCGATGCCTTGCGCGCGGCGTATGCGCAGTCGGGCGTCGCGGCGGAAGTAGTGGATTTCATCGAGGACATGCCGCGCCGCTATGCGGATGCGGATCTGGTGATCTGCCGCGCCGGTGCGATCACCGTGTCGGAATTGACGGCGGCCGGTGTCGCCAGCGTGCTGGTGCCGCTGGTGGCGTCGACCACCTCGCATCAGCGCGACAACGCCAAATGGATGGCGCAAAGCAAGGCCGCAGTGCATCTGCCGCAGACCGGGTTGACCCCGGACAGCCTGGCGGCATTGCTGCAAACGTTGGATCGGCCTGCCTGCCTGAAGATGGCGCAGGCGGCGTATGAACAAGGCAGGCGCAACGCCAATGAGGCGATTGCGCAGGTGCTGGAAAGATTGGTAAAGCAATGAAACATCGGGTTAAAAATATTCACTTCGTCGGCATTGGCGGCTCTGGAATGAGCGGCATTGCCGAAGTCATGCTCAATCTGGGCTACGGCGTGTCCGGCTCGGATCTGGGCAGCAACGCGGCGACGCAGCGCCTGGCGCAACTGGGCGCGCGCATCCTCTACGGCCATGCGGCGGAGAACATCGACAACGCCGACGCCATCGTCACCTCGACTGCGGTCAAGGGCGACAATCCGGAAGTGCTGGCGGCGCGCAAGAAACACATTCCCATCGTGCCGCGTGCGGTGATGCTGGGCGAGCTGATGCGCCTGAAGCAGGGCATCGCGATCGCCGGCACGCACGGCAAGACCACTACCACCAGCCTGGTGGCGAGCGTGCTGGCGCAAGGCGGACTGGATCCGACCTTCGTGATCGGCGGTCGTCTGACCAGCGCGGGCGCCAATGCCAAGCTCGGTTCGGGAGATTTCATCGTAGCCGAAGCCGACGAGTCGGATGCTTCCTTCCTGAATCTGACGCCGGTGATCGAAGTCATCACGAACATCGATGCCGATCACATGGAAACCTACAACCACGATTTCGCCAAGCTCAAGCAGGCCTTCGTCGAGTTCACCCAGCGTTTGCCGTTCTACGGCGTCGCCGTGCTGTGCCTGGATGACCCGCACGTGCGCGAAATCATGCCGATGATTTCCAAACCTATCCTGACCTACGGTTTCCATGAAGATGCAGACATCCGCGCCATCGAAGCCAAGGCCGTCGACGGCAAGATGGAGTTCACCGTGATTCAGGACGGCTATGCGCCGATGCAGGTCAGCCTGAACCAGCCCGGCATGCACAACGTGCAGAACGCCTGCGCCGCCGTCGCGATTGCGCGCGAGCTGGACGTGGCCGATGCCGATACACAAAAGGCGCTGACCGAATTCAACGGTGTCGGCCGCCGCTTTACGCGCTACGGCGAAGTGCCGTTGTTCGATGCGGCGGGTAAGCCGGCCGGCTCGTTCACGCTGGTGGATGATTACGGCCACCATCCGGTCGAGACTGCTGCGACCATTTCCGCTGCGCGCGGCGCCTATCCGGGACGCCGTCTGGTGCTGGCGTTCCAGCCGCATCGCTACACCCGTACGCGCGATTTGTTTGAAGATTTCGTCAAGGTGTTGTCGACACCGGACGTGCTGGTGCTGGCCGAGGTGTATTCCGCCGGCGAGCAACCGATCGTGGCCGCCGACGGCCGTGCGCTGGCGCATGCGCTGCGCGTGGCAGGCAAGGTCGAGCCGGTGTTCGTCGAAGATATCGCCGACATGCCGACAACCATCCTCAACGTGGTGCGCGACGGCGATGTCGTCATGACCATGGGCGCAGGTTCGATCAGCGGCGTGCCGGCAAAACTGACGGCGCAATCCGTGGATGCGCAAGGGCAGGGGGCATGATGACGGACTCGAACATGGCCAAACAATTCGGCAAAGTCGGCGTGCTGTTCGGCGGCCGTTCCGCCGAGCGCGAAGTGTCGCTGATGTCCGGCGCCGGCGTGTTGAAGGCGCTGCGCAGCAAGGGCGTCGACGCGCATCCCTTCGATCCGGCTGAGCGCAGCCTGGCCGAACTGGCGGCAGAGAAATTCGATCGCGTTTTCATCGCGCTGCACGGCCGCTACGGCGAAGACGGCACGCTGCAAGGCGCGCTGGAACAACTCGGCATTCCGTACACAGGCCCAGGCGTGATGGCGTCCTCGATTGCGATGGACAAGGTCATGACCAAGCGCATCTGGATCGGCCACGACTTGCCGACGCCGCGCTTCATCGTGCTCGACAGCGCCGCGACGCCGCGCGAAGAGTTGCGCCAGGTGCCGGACGTGCTCGGTTTGCCGTTGATGCTGAAGGCGCCGCACGAAGGCTCGACCATCGGCATCGCCAAGGTGTCGGGATATTCCGACATGCAGGAAGCGTTCAATCTGTGCGCCAAATATGACGCCGCCGTGCTGGCGGAAGAATTCGTCACCGGCCGCGAGCTGACGGTGCCGGTGCTGGGCAAGGGACGTGATGCAAAAGCCTATCCGGTGATCGAGATCCGCGCGCCGGAAGGCAATTACGACTATCAGCACAAGTATTTCACCGACGACACCAAGTACCTGTGCCCGGCGCCGATCGACGAAGCGCTGACGCAGCGCGTGCAGGATCTGGCGGTAAAGGCTTATAACGCGCTAGGTTGCCGCGGCTGGTCGCGCGTCGACTTCATGCTGCGGGCCTCGGACAATGAGCCGTTCCTGCTGGAGATCAATACCTCGCCGGGCATGACCGGCCATTCGCTGGTGCCGATGTCGGCCAAGCAGGCCGGCATGAGCTATGAAGATTTGTGCTGCGAGATTTTGCAGTCCGCAGCGCTGGACCTGCAACCGTCCGATGCGTGGAAGCCGCATGCGTCGGCGGATGCCGGCAACACGACGGATAAAGGCTAAGGCGCAACCATGTGGCAAGACGTCAAAATGCTCAACGCAATCACCAACGCCCTGCTGGCGCTGGTGCTGCTGGCATTGCTGGCGTCCGGCCTGTGGTGGCTGGCGCAGCGGCCGATGTTTACGCTCAAGACGATACGCGTCGAAGGCGTGGCGCAGGAGCAGTTGCGCCGCGTGAATCCGCTGACGATACGCGCCAGCGCGGTGCCGCGCATCAAGGGCAATTTTTTTACTGCCGATCTGGACGCGGTGCGCGGTGCGTTCGAATCGGTGCCATGGGTGCGTAAAGCCATGGTGCGTCGCGAATGGCCGAACAAGCTGATCGTGACGATAGAAGAACATCGCGCGCTCGGCACCTGGGGTGATGACGGGCGTCTGCTGTCGGTCAAGGGCGATGTGTTTACGGCCAATCTGGCGGAGGCGGAAGACGACGGCGACTTGCTGGAGTTCGACGGGCCGGACGGCAGCGAGAAGGAAGTGGTGGCGCGTTTCGATCAGTTCCGCGACTGGCTGGCGCCGATCAAGGTGACGCCGGAAGCCGTGGCCTTGTCGAACCGTTATGCCTGGACCGTCAAGCTCGACAACGGCATCACGGTCGAACTGGGGCGTGCCGAAAGCGATGCCACGCTGAAGGAAAGAATTGCCAGGCTGGTATCCGTCTATCCGCAGCTGATGGACCGCCTGCAGGGGAAGAAAATTGAAAATGTCGACATGCGCTATCCGAACGGCCTGGCGTTGAAGGCGGATGGATTGGTACTGGCTGCATTGAACGGAAAGAAAAAATAAGCGGAACGATATGACAAAAGACGCAAAAAACCTGATCGTCGGTCTCGACATCGGCACCTCCAAGGTGGTGGCCGTGGTGGCGGAAGTATTGCAGGACGGACGCCACGAAGTGATCGGCCTGGGCCAGTCCGAATCCAAGGGATTGAAGAAGGGCGTGGTGGTCAACATCGAAGCCACGGTCGAATCGATCCAGCGGGCGCTGGAAGAGGCCGAGCTGATGGCCGATTGCAAGATTCGCAATGTCTACACCGGCATCGCGGGCAGCCATATCCGCAGCTTCAATTCGAGCGGCATGGTGGCGATCAAGGACAAGGAAGTCAGCGCCGCCGACGTGTCGCGCGTTATCGAAACCGCCAAGGCCGTCAACATCCCGACCGACCAGCAATTGCTGCATACCGTGCCGCAGGAATTCATCGTCGACAATCAGGAAGATGTGCGTGAACCAATCGGCATGAGCGGCATCCGACTCGAGGTAAAAGTACACATCGTGACCGGCGCCGTCTCTGCAGTGCAGAACATTGTGAAATGCGTGCGCCGCTGCGGCCTGGAAGTGTCGGATCTGATCCTGCAGCCGATGGCTTCGGCCGATTCCGTGCTGACGCCGGACGAGCGCGAACTGGGCGTGGTGCTGGTCGATATCGGCGGCGGCACGACCGATGTGGCGGTGTTTACCGAAGGCGCGATTCGCCATACCGCCGTGATCCCGATCGCCGGCGACCAGATCACCAACGACATCGCGATGGCCTTGCGCACGCCGACGCTGGAGGCGGAAGAAATCAAGCTGCGCTACGGCGTGGCCAAGCAGATCCTGGCGGATCCGACCGAGACGCTGGAAGTGCCGGGGCTGGGCGACCGCAATCCGCGCACCCTGTCGCGCCAGGCGCTGGCGGCCGTGATCGAACCGCGCGTCGAAGAATTGTTTGCATTGGTGCATCAGGTGGTGCGCGAGTCGGGTTACGAAGAGGTGCTGTCGTCGGGCATCGTCCTCACCGGCGGCTCCGCGATGATGCCGGGGATGATTGAGCTGGCAGAGGACATCTTCCTCAAGCCGGCCCGACTGGGGACGCCGGAATATAGCGGCCAACTGGCTGATGTGGTGCGCAGCCCACGCTATTCGACGGTTTTGGGGTTGTTGTTGGAAGCGAAAAAGCAATATCTGCGCGGGTACATCGTCACCCGACAGGAAGGTTCGGTAAAGGCAATCTGGCAGCGCATGAAGGAATGGTTTTTAGGCAATTTTTAAGCAGTCGCGTTATTTATTTTTTAGTCATTCAGTTCTTCGGATCAGCAACACGCAGTTCTCAGTTGCTAGTCGTCACACCGCGTGATGCCTATCAACTGCAAGCTGCACATACATATATTTAAGGAGTCATCATGGAAATAGATATGCTCGACAACGCCACTCTCGGCACGATCATCAAGGTCGTGGGCGTGGGCGGTGCAGGCGGCAACGCGGTGCAGCACATGATCAACAAGGGCGTGTCCGGCGTTGAATTCATTGCAGCCAATACCGATGCGCAAGCATTGAAGATGTCGAAGGCCGACAACGTCATCCAGATCGGCGAAACCGGTCTGGGCGCAGGCATGCAGCCGCAGGTCGGCCGCCGTCTGGCCGAAGAAACCCGCTCGCGCATCGAAGATGCGCTGCGCGGCGCGCACATGGTGTTCATCGCCGCAGGCATGGGCGGCGGCACCGGCACCGGCGCTGCGCCGGTGGTGGCGGAAGTCGCCAAGTCGCTGGGCGCGCTGACCGTTGCCGTGGTCTCCAAGCCGTTCTCGTACGAAGGCCAGAAGTGCATGGACATCGCCGACCAGGGTCTGGAAGAACTGGCGCAGCATGTCGATTCGCTGATCATCATCCTGAACGAAAAGCTGGAAGAGATCTACGAAGACGACAGCATGATCGAATGGCTGGGTCATGCTGACGACGTGCTCAACAACGCCGTCGCCGGTATCGCTGAAATCATCAACGTGCCGGGCCATATCAACGTCGACTTCAACGACGTCAAGACCATCATGGGCGAGCAAGGCAAGGCCATGATGGGTACGGCGACCGCTTCCGGCGTGGATCGCGCCCGTGTTGCGGCAGAGCAGGCAGTGGCATCGCCGCTGCTCGACGGTATCGACCTGTCCGGCGCGCGCGGCGTGCTGGTCAACGTGACCGCCAGCCGCAACCTGAAGGGTAAGGAAATCAAGGAAGTCATGGCAACCGTGCGCGCTTTCGCCGCTCCCGATGCATCGATCGCGCAAGGTATCGCGTACGACGACGGCATGGGCGACGACATCCGCGTGACTGTCGTGGCAACCGGTCTGGGCCGCAGCCGCAAGTCGGTGCAGCTGGTGCAGACGCCGATGCTGCGCACCGGTACGCACAACGAACCGATGATGGCCGGCACCGGCACGATGAACAACGGCACCAACGGCGGCGCGCAAACCGGCGCAGCTTTCGGCGGCATGAAGGCGCCGGCGGTATGGCGTCGCGAGTCGGCTTCCGACACCGTGCGCGCGCTGGAAAAGAATGGCATGGAAACTTATGACATTCCGGCTTTCCTGCGCAAACAAGCGGACTAAGTAGTTAAGTAACACCCGGCCTGGGTTGCTCGTCTGGTTCGACCGGCAGCAACCCGTGTCATAAACAGGCATACTATCGCCTGCGCGCCGCGCCTTTGTGCGCGGCGTTTTTTTGTCTGGCGGTATGGATGGCGCAGACACCGCATTCCCGAATTATCGAATTACTCACAAGAAGGAAATCATCATGACCATTAAAGTTGGCGATCGCCTGCCGGAAGGCGCACTGGCTGAATTCATCGAGACCGAAACCGAAGGTTGCTCGCTCGGCCCGAACACATTCAAGGTATCCGATCTGGTCAAGGGCAAGAAAATCGCCTTGTTTGCATTGCCGGGCGCCTTCACCCCGACCTGTTCCGCCAAGCACGTGCCGGGCTACATCCAGCACGCGGCTGAGTTCAAGGCCAAGGGCGTGGATGAAATCTGGTGCATCTCGGTCAACGACGCCTTCGTGATGGGCGCATGGGGCCGCGATCAAAAGGCGACCGGCGTCGTGCGCATGCTGGCTGACGGCAGCGCCACTTTCACCAAGGCGGTTGGCCTGGAATTCGACCTGACCGAAAAGGGCATGGGCGTGCGTTCGCAGCGTTATTCGATGCTGCTCGAAGACGGCGTGATCAAGCAACTGAACCTGGAAGCGCCGGGCAAGTTCGAAGTGTCCAACGCAGAAACGCTGCTGGGTCAGCTCGGCTGAGCTGCCTGATTCGGATGGCCCGGTCTCCGACCGAGCCATGCCGGAAGAGTGCGGAAAGAAGCGCGGAAGACGGTCCGAAAGGGCTGTTTCCGCGCTTTTTACCTTCTTTTGCAGTGCGGGAACTTTTTGCAACAGTCCGCACGCCGGCAGCAGGCCGGATGGCATCTTGGCTATAATGGCGGGATGTTAAAACAGCGCACCATTAAAAATATCGTCCAGACCGTCGGCGTCGGTTTACATTCCGGCACCAAGGTGGAGCTGACCCTGCGTCCGGCCGCCATCGATACCGGCATCATCTTCCGTCGCGTCGATCTCGATCCTGTCGTGGAATTTCCTGCGTCGGCCACCGGCGTGGGGGACACCCGCATGGCCTCGGTGCTGTCGAAAGACGGTGCGCGCGTCTCGACCGTGGAACATCTGCTGTCGGCTTGCGCCGGCCTCGGCATCGACAATCTGTACATCGACCTGACTGCCGAAGAAATTCCCATCATGGACGGTTCGGCATCGTCGTTTGTGTTCCTGCTGCAGCAAGCGGGTTTGCAAGAGCAAAACTCGCCGAAGAAATTCATCCGCGTCACTAAGCCGGTGGAAGTGCGCGAAGGCCAGGGCGACAAAGAGAAGTGGGCGCGCCTGGAGCCGTACAACGGTTTCAAGCTGAAGTTCTTCATCGAATTCAATCATCCGGCCGTCGACGGCACCGGCCAGACGGCGGAAGTCGATTTCGCCATTGAGTCCTACGTCAAGGAAATCGCGCGTGCGCGCACCTTCGGCTTCATGCAGGATGTGGAAACCTTGCGCGGCATGGGTCTGGCGCGCGGCGGCTCGTTCGAGAACGCCATCGTGATGGACGAATACCGTATCCTCAACGCGGACGGCCTGCGCTACGACAACGAATTCGTGCGGCACAAGATCCTCGACGCTATCGGCGACCTGTACCTGATCGGCCATCCGCTGCTGGCCAGCTACAATGCCCACAAATCCGGCCACGGCATGAACAACCAGTTGTTGCGCGCCTTGCTGGATCAGCCGGACGCCTACGAGATTGTGACTTTTGACACGCTGGAATCGGCCCCGCAGACTTACGTGATGCAGGCCAAGCAGGAGTGGGCGCTGAATTAAGCGCCGCATTTCAACATTGCAGTAGCGAGTCTGGCAGCGGGAGTCGCAAGCCCGTGAATCAGTCCGGTATTTACCCGATACATTCGTCTCTGCCGCACTCGCTGCGGCGGGCGACTCCGGCGAACTCCCCTTTCGCCAGAGCAAGAACAAGGCCGGGTTTCTTTTTGTACTCTTTCTATTTGACGCCGGTATTGCGGCGTACCATGTTCGCCAGTGCAGTCTTGAGCGCCTGATTCTGCTTTGAATCTTCCAGTGCGTCGTTCAGTTCTGCAAACGACGACACAGCCAGGCTGGGCAAAATGAGCACCCGGCGTTCGACCGGCGGAACGACATAGCTTTTGCCAACTTGTACTTTGATCCGGATTGCATTAACCTGCCATCCATCTTTTAGCAGACGTTCTTGCAACTTCGGCAATTGTTGCTTGAGCTTCGCGGCCAGCGCCGCATTGGGCATGCTCAGCACCAGCTGACCGCCTTCGAAGTTCATGACGTCGCACGATTTGAAAATAGCCGGCAGAATCGCGGCGCAGCTTTTTTGCAGCGCCGACATACGGGTAATAGCGGGCAACAAGCTTGCCATCGCATTATCCGACTGCAGAAAATCTGTCGCGTCCCGGGGCTTGCGCTTGAGCTGCGCAGCCGAAGGACCACGGCGATAAGGGGTAAATGTGGAGGGATACTTCATCTTTAAACCTTATCACATCTCCTCCTTAGCCGAGGAGAGTCAAAGGAGTAAAGATGCAAATTATCCTGCTGCACCCGCGCTTTACGCGCGCACGGTCAGTCACGCTGACTTCCAAACACGTTGTGGCGGTGCTGCTTTTTCTGGTGATCAGTATTGCGCTTGCCGCGGCGGCGCTGTCTTATCTCGTTCTGCGCAACGCGGCCGACGGCGAAAGCTCGCCGATGCTGCACAAGCTGCTGGTGTCGATGACGCAGCAGGAAGATGATCGCAAGGACAAATACCTCAAGGAAAACCTCGCCGTCATGGCGGTCAAGCTGGGCGAGATGCAGGCGCAGCTGATGCGTCTCGATGCGCTTGGCGAGCGCGTGCAGGGCCTGGCCGGCGTGCGTCCGGAAGAATTCAACTTCAAGGAAAAACCGGGTCGCGGCGGCATGGAAGTCTCGTCCATCGGCGGCGCAGGACAAGAGCTGGGCATGAGCGAGCTGCAAAAGATGCTGGATGCGCTGGCGGTCGATGTCGGGCATCGTTCCGACTACATGAATGCGGTGGAATCCACGCTCATGGCCGACAAGATCAAGTCGCGCCTGCTGCCGACCAATCCGCCGGTCAATGTGGCCTACAACTCATCGAGCTTCGGCTGGCGTCTGGATCCTTTCACCGGGCACAACGCTTTTCATGAAGGCTTGGATTTTCCCGCCTCCACCGGCACGCCCATCGTCGCAGCGGCGGCCGGCGTGGTGATCGCCGCCGAATACCATTATCAGTTCGGCAACATGCTGGAAATCGATCACGGCAATGACCTCATCACACGCTATGCGCATGCCTCGCAGCTGTACGTGAAAGTCGGCGACATCGTCAAGCGCGGCCAGCACGTGGCCGACATCGGCACCACCGGACGCTCGACCGGCCCGCACCTGCATTTCGAGGTGCGCATCCGCGGCGTGGCGCAGGATCCGCGCAAATTCCTGGCGCTGGGCAGCCCGGGCGGCGGCCCCAAAGCGGCGCCGGTCTTCGTCGCCGGGCACTGATCGCTGACAAAGCGTCCCTCTTGCCGGCCGGAATCCGTCGGCGATATTGAATCTTTAAGGCATAGCCCAATCTATTGACAGTATTTGAGCGGAAATGCCGGTCTGTCGCACGGCGTCGATGTTTCGATTATTGCCTTGAAGAAGTTTTTTGCCGATCAGTGACGACGGCAGGAATGCCTCCTCATGCATGCACCCCGCGGGAACACTGAAGCAGGGCGCTTGCATGCTAAAATCCAAGGTTTATTGGCCTCATTCCGGTTCCGTGCGGGCAAAACTGCCGCGCAGAGTCATTTTTCGGCGCTTTTTTAGAATCCAAGCATGTCATTACTGACCCAGATTTTCGGTAGCCGCAATCAGCGGTTGCTCAAACAATATCAAAAAATTGTCCGTCAAATCAATGCACTCGAGGCGGACATCGAGAAACTGTCGGATGCAGAGCTGCAAGCCAAGACGCCGGAATTCAAGCAACGCGTGGCCAACGGCACCAAGCTTGACGACATCCTGCCGGAAGCTTTCGCGGTCTGCCGCGAGGCCAGCAAGCGCGTGCTCAAGATGCGCCACTTCGATGTCCAGCTGATCGGCGGCATGGTGCTGCACTTCGGCAAGATCGCCGAAATGCGCACCGGCGAAGGCAAAACCCTGATGGCAACCCTGCCGGCCTACCTCAATGCCTTGTCGGGCAAGGGCGTGCACGTGGTGACCGTCAACGATTACCTGGCACAGCGCGATGCCGAATGGATGGGCAAGCTGTACGGCTGGCTGGGCCTGACGACCGGCATCAACCTGTCGCAGATGGAGCACGACCTCAAGCAGGGCGCCTACGCTTCCGACATCACCTACGGCACCAACAACGAATTCGGTTTCGACTACCTGCGCGACAACATGGTGTTCGACGCCGGCGATCGCGTGCAACGCGGCCTCAATTTTGCGATCGTCGATGAAGTCGACTCGATCCTGATCGATGAAGCGCGCACCCCGCTGATCATTTCCGGCCAGGCCGAAAACCACACCGACCTGTACCACAAGATCAATGAAGTGCCGCCGCTGCTGACGCTGCAAATCGGCGAAGAAACGCCCGACGGCAAAGGCAAGGTCGAAGTCCCGGGCGATTACACCAAGGACGAAAAAGGCCATCAGGTTCTGCTGACCGAAGCCGGTCACGAACACGCCGAACAAATCCTGACCAGCATGGGCTTGCTGCCGGAAGGCGCTTCGCTGTACGACGCCTCCAACATCTCGCTGGTGCATCACCTGTACGCGGCCCTGCGCGCCCACACGCTGTATCACAAGGATCAGCAATACGTGGTGCAAAACGGCGAAGTCGTGATCGTCGACGAATTCACCGGCCGTCTGATGACGGGCCGCCGCTGGTCCGACGGTCTGCATCAGGCCGTCGAAGCCAAGGAAAAGGTCAAGATCCAGAACGAGAACCAGACGCTGGCCTCGATCACCTTCCAGAACTACTTCCGCATGTACGGCAAGCTGTCCGGCATGACCGGTACGGCCGATACCGAAGCCTACGAATTCCAGGAAATCTACAGCCTGGAAACCGTGGTGATTCCGCCGAACCGTCCGAGCGCACGCAAAGACCGCCAGGATCAGGTCTACAAGACATCGCAAGAGAAATACATGGCGATGGTCAAGGATATCCAGGATTGCTACGACCGCGGCCAGCCGGTGCTGGTCGGCACCACCTCGATCGAAAACTCCGAGCTGCTGTCGGGTATCCTGAACCAGGCCAAGCTGCCGCATAACGTCCTCAACGCCAAGCAGCACGCGCGCGAAGCGGAAATCATTGCGCAGGCCGGCCGTCCGAAGATGATCACCATCGCCACCAACATGGCCGGTCGCGGTACCGACATCGTGCTGGGCGGCAATGTCGAGAAGCAAATCCAGATTATCGAAGCCGATGCGTCTTTGTCGGATGCCGACAAGGCGGCGCAAGCGCAGAAGCTGCATGACGAATGGCAATCGCTGCACGACCACGTGGTCGGCGCCGGCGGTCTGCACATCATCGGCACCGAGCGTCACGAATCCCGCCGCGTCGACAATCAACTGCGCGGCCGTTCCGGTCGCCAGGGCGATCCGGGCTCGTCGCGTTTCTATCTGTCGCTGGACGACGCGCTGCTGCGCATCTTCGCCGGCGACCGCGTGCGCGCCATCATGGACCGTCTGAAGATGCCGGAAGGCGAGCCGATCGAAGCCGGTATCGTCACCCGCTCGATCGAATCGGCGCAGCGCAAGGTGGAAGCGCGCAACTTCGACATCCGCAAGCAATTGCTGGAATACGACGACGTCGCCAACGATCAGCGCAAGGTCATCTATCAGCAACGCAACGAGTTGCTGGAATCGGCCGAAATGGCGGAAATGATCACCTCGCTGCGCGAAGGCGTGTTCACCGAAGCCTTCCGCACCCACGTGCCGGAAGAGTCGGTCGAAGAGCAATGGGACATCCCGGCGCTGGAAGCCGCACTGAGCAACGAATGGCAACTGGCCGTGCCGCTGACCAGCATTCTGGAAGCCGAGCCCAACCTGACCGACGAAGAGCTGCTGGAGCGCGTCTTGTCCGCTGCGGCAACGACGTACACCGCCAAGGTGGATGTGGTCGGCACGGAAGCCTTCAGCGGCTTCGAGCGCAGCGTCATGCTGCAAAGCATCGACAGCCACTGGCGCGAACACCTGGCCGCTCTGGATCATCTGCGCCAGGGCATCCACCTGCGCGGCTATGCACAGAAAAATCCGAAGCAGGAATACAAGCGCGAAGCCTTTGAGCTGTTTGCCCAGATGCTCGACCTGATCAAGAACGAAGTGATCAAGATCGTCATGACCGTGCGAATCCAGAGCCGCGAAGAAATCGAAGCAGCGGAAGAAAACCTCGGCCAGTCGCATGTCGAAAACCTGCACTACCAGCACGCCGACTTCGACGCCGATGCAGCGCCGGAAGAATTGCTGGCGCCGACGGCCAACCCGGACAGCAACGACGGCAGCAGTGAACAGCCGCTGGTCAACGGTCTGCCGAAGGTCGGCCGCAACGATCCATGCCCATGCGGCAGCGGCAAGAAATACAAGCAGTGCCACGGCAAGCTGGTTTAAGCATCGTGTTATTCGCTTAAGCGCATCGCTTGACGAAAGCCGCTCTCACTATGAGAGCGGCTTTTTACTTTCAGCCGTGCGCCGCAAGCAAGAAGTAAGCGGCAACAAAAATAGGAAGAGCGCCATCATGTTTTCATTCCCGTTCACCCGAAGTGCACTGCGCGGCATTGGCCGCACCGTTGCCACGAGCGCCGTGCTGGCGCTGACCGCTTGCAGCAGCACGCCGGTTACGCCGTCGCCGTCGGCAACAAATTCTGCGGCTGCGCCGGTCGTGCAGCGGGAATTGCCACACCGTGCCGCCTTGCTGGCCGTCGCCAAAACCGAGTGGGATTTCTTCGACCGTCAGCAGATCGACATGCGCAGCGAGGTGCTTAATGCACCGCGCCTGGGTTTGCTGGAAGACGAGGGTGAAGCCGTGCAGCGCATCGGCTTGTACTGGCAGGCGGTCGGCAAGAACTACACCGGTGCCGATACGCAGCAAGCCTGGTCGGCGGCATTCATTTCTTATCTGATGCAGACGGCGGGCGTGTCGCCGGACGACTTCCTGGTCAGCGACGTGCATTTCAATTACCTGAGCTTCCTCAAGGCGCGTCAGAGCCTGCCGGCGCCCTTGTTCGTCCTGCGTCCCGCCGCCAGCGAGCCGATTGCGCCGGGCGATCTGATCTGCGCGCCGCGCGACAGCAATCAGGCGGCGACGCTGGACGATATCCGTCCGGGTCTGCCGGGACATTGCGACCTGGTCTATGAAATCCACCCGGAACAAGGCTGGGCCGGCGTGATCGGCGGCAATGTTTTCAATTCGGTGTCGGAATCGCTGATTCCGATCGAGGCTCATGCCCGGCTGCTGCCGCTGGCGCGCCGGCCGTGGTTTGTCGTGGTCAAAAATCTGATGCCGTAAAAAACATTCCTGTCACGCACTCCGTTTACAATATCGCTCTCCGTGATCGTCGGCTTCGCGCATTCCAGCTATTCCGCGCCGCTGCGATTTCCTCTTACCTTCAACGCAGACTAGACAACCATGGCCGTCAATTCTCCTCTTCCCGTTTCCGCTGATCTGAAACCTGTTGCCGGCATCGAGCTGGGTTACGCCGAAGCCGGCGTGCGCAAAGCCAATCGCAAGGACTTGCTGGTCATGAAACTGGCGCCGACGGCCACCGTGGCCGGCGTGTTCACGCTCAATCGCTTCTGCGCCGCGCCGGTACAAATTTGCAAGACCCATCTGGCCCAGGTCAGCGACGCCGCACCCGGGTTGCCAATTCGCGCACTGGTGATCAACACCGGCAACGCCAACGCCGGCACCGGCGAAGAAGGCTTGGCGCGCGCCAACGAGACCTGTACCGAACTGGCCGGCCTGCTCGGCGTCAAGCCTGAGCAGATCCTGCCGTTTTCCACCGGGGTGATTCTGGAACCGCTGCCGGTTGACCGCATCAAGGCCGGCCTGCCAGCCGCCATCGGCAACCTGAAGGCCGACAACTGGTTCAATGCGGCCGAGTCCATCATGACCACCGACACCCAACCCAAGGCTGCGTCGCGCACGCTGACCATCGCCGGCAAGCAAGTCGTCATGACCGGGATCAGCAAGGGCGCCGGCATGATCAAGCCGAACATGGCGACCATGCTGGGCTACCTGGCGTTCGACGCCAAGGTGCCGCAAGCGCTGCTCAATCAGATGGTCAAGGACGCTGCGGATCAATCCTTCAACTGCATCACCATCGACGGCGACACCTCGACCAACGACTCCTTCATGCTGATCGCCACCGGCGCCGGCGAGCTGGAGATCACCAGCGCCGACAGCGCCGAGTACAAGGAACTGGCCGCCGCCGTCAACGCGCTGTCGCAGAACCTTGCGCACCAGATCATCCGTGACGGTGAAGGCGCCACCAAGTTTATCGAAATCACCGTGGAAGACGGCAAGAACGTCGAAGAATGCCGCAAGATCGCCTACTCCATCGGCCACTCGCCGCTGGTCAAGACAGCGTTTTTCGCTTCCGATCCGAATCTGGGTCGTATCCTGGCCGCCATCGGTTACGCCGGCGTGGACGATCTGGACGTGTCGAAGCTGAATCTGTATCTGGACGATGTCTGGGTCGCCAAGAACGGCGGGCGCAATCCGGATTACAAGGAAGAGGACGGTCAGCGCGTCATGAAGAAGAGCGAGATCGTGGTGCGCGTGAAGCTGGCGCGCGGCACGGCCAAGGCGTCGGTGTGGACTTGTGACCTTTCCCACGAGTACGTCACCATCAACGCCGACTACCGCTCCTGAATTGCTTCATAAGCTACTGCGCGACTCAATCTCGGCGCTGTGATGCTCGCCGTACTCAAGTACGGCTGCGCTTCTCGCACCGACCTTGAGCCGCTCGCTACGCTTCTGAAACAATTCAGCGGCCATATAATTTCTTAGTTGAACGGCTTTCGGTTTTCACGAATTTTATTCACGCGCGGCGGATCGGGTTTCCGTCACAATGTGACGTAACCATCCACTTTGCCAATTTGTCATGACTCAATTAGATCAGTTTTTGCAGCGCGCCGAGGCTTTGCTGGAGCGCATCGAATCCATCCTGCCGCAATCGGCAGCCTCGGTGGAGTGGGACAAGGGTGTGGCGTTTCGCTGGCGCCGCCGTAATGGCAATGGCGCCGGCTATCTGCAATCGGTGGGACATATCTCGGCCATTTCGCTGGCTGACCTGCATAACATTGGGCCGCAAAAGGAACAGATCGATCAGAACACCAGGCAGTTCGTCGATGGCCGTCCTGCCAACAACGTGCTGCTGACCGGCGCGCGCGGCACCGGCAAGTCGTCGCTGATCAAGGCTTGTCTGAACCAGTATGCCGACCGCGGTTTGCGTCTGATCGAGGTGGACAAGGACGATCTGCATGATTTGCCGGACATCGTCGATCTGGTGTCAGCGCGTCCTGAGCGTTTCATTATCTTCTGCGACGACTTATCCTTCGAAGAAGGCGAGAGCGGCTACAAGGCGTTGAAAGTCGCGCTGGACGGCAGTATCGCGGCGCAATCGGACAACGTGCTGATCTATGCGACGTCCAACCGCCGCCATCTGATGCCGGAACGCATGTCGGATAACTCGACCTATACGCACACCGACGACGGCGACCTGCATCCGGGCGAGACCGTGGAAGAAAAGATTTCCCTGTCCGAGCGTTTCGGCTTGTGGGTGACGTTTTACCCATTTAAGCAAGACGATTATCTGGACATCGTGGCGCACTGGCTGCGTCACTTCGGCTGCGATGCGGCCCAAATTGAAGAAGCGCGCGGCGACGCCCTGCGCTGGGCGCTGCAGCGCAGCTCGCGCTCGGGGCGCGTGGCGTGGCAGTTCTCCAAGGATTACGCCGGAAAGCTGAAAGCTTAGAGCGTGTTATGGATTATTTCCACCCCCGCGTTCGGATGAAAAGGGATGCAGTGCAAGGCGCGGTGCGCCGCGCAGGGTGGTTCCCTGCGCAAGCGCCGCAACGCCGCAATGTGCCCTTTTCATCCGAACCCTCCGGGCAGCGCCGGGAACGGGTCGTCTGCGGCGTTGCTCCTTCGTGCCGTAGCACCGCTACGGCGTGTCGTCGCGCCTTGCATCCAACCCGTTCCCGGCACTGCGCGGGGGCGGAAATAATCCATAACACGCTCTTATGACTGTTGCATCCGAAACAACGGCGGCGCAGGTCGCAGCTCCCATCGATGTCGCCGTCGGCATCCTGATGAAGCCGAACGGCGATGTCTTGCTGGGCCAGCGCCCGGAAGGCAAGCCGTATGCGGGTTACTGGGAATTTCCGGGCGGCAAGGTCGAGGGCGGGGAGTCGATTCTGGAGGCGCTCAAGCGCGAGTTTCTGGAAGAGCTCGGTATCGAGGTGGTCTCGGCTGAGCCGTGGTGCGGCGTGCAGCATGTCTATCCGCACGCGCACGTGCGTTTGCATTTTTACATCAGCCGGGAATGGCGCGGCGAGCCGCAAAGTCTGGAAGGGCAGGCGTTTGCCTGGCAGGGCAGCGTCGACGTGGAGCCTTTGCTGCCGGCGACGATACCGCTGATTGAATGGATCGATAAGCTGCGGGACTGAGGAAGTTCGCCCGCCTGAAGTTCAGGCGGCAGACTTGGGCGCCAGGTTTATTGCATCGACGAGCTGTCGTCTTCCTGCTCCTGTGGCAGGTTGACGGCAGGGATCGCGTACTTCTCTTCGGCCCATGCGCCGAGATCGATTTGTTTGCAGCGTTCCGAGCAGAACGGACGGAATTTGTTCTTTTCAGTCCATTCCACCTTGGCGCCGCAAGTGGGGCAGTCGACGATTGTTGCCATTACATCTACCTCAAAAACCTTAAAAACCGCAAAGCGCCAGTTCGAACGGCACTTCACCTTCAAACGCCTTGGGTTTCATGTCGCCATCCTGCGAGGTGAATCTTACCCAAAGCATGTATTTGTTCGCTGAAATTTCCGGAATCGCGCCCAACTCTTCATCCAGCACCAGGCGCAGCATCTGGTAAATCTTCCCTTGCAGCATTTGCTGATAACTACCGCCGTCGGCGTTGATCTTGACTGCGTGGCCGGATTCGCGCAACAGGCGCATGACGATGGTGACGGCGTCGAACAGCGGCGCCAGCGGTGCAAACCAGTTCGAAATATCGTTGAAACGCTGCTCCGGCGTGCGTTGCTGCCAGGCGTAATAAGATGGCAAGTCGAATTCGCAGGCGCCGCCGGGAATGATGGTGCGGCCGCGGATGCTCATCAGCCACTCGTTTTCGCGGATGTTCTGCCCGGTCCGGCCCTGCGAGGCCGCCAGCGCGACGCAGGCGCGATCGACTTCGCCGAGGATCGCATTGAGCATGTCGGGTTCGACGTTGGGATTGGACTGATACGCCAGCAGGATTTGCTTCTGGCGTTCCAGTTCTTGCAGCAGATCGGATTTGAGGTCGGCGCGTCCTGCTACTTCGAGCATCTCGAAAATAGTAGAGAGGGCGACATGATGTTGCAGCGGGCTTTCCTGATGCAGGAAGAACACGAATTTCTCGTGCAGATCCTCCAACCGCAACAGCGTGCGAATACGCTCGTTGAAAGGGTATTCGTAAACGATCAAAGCTGCGTCCCTTTAAAGTTGAACCGGATTCGACAACGCGCTTTATGAATATGTCTTGAAATATCGAAGCGATACTGAAGATATTGCAGATATTGATAAAGCGCGTTTAATTTACGTGATTCTGACCCATGCAGCGGAAAATTACAAATGATCACCGTTATTTGTTTTTGCGAGCGACAGATAGCGTGCATGCAGTGCTGCAATTTGCGGCAGCAATGCGGCCGTATCGAGATTGTTTTCGATGATGTCGTCGGCGGCGGCGAGCCGTTCTGCGCGTGTCGCCTGGGCCGCCATGATGGCCTCGACCTGCGCGCGGGGCATGGCGTTGCGCTGCATGACGCGGCTGATCTGGATCTCTTCGCTGCAGTCGACCACGAGGATGCGCGAGGTGCGGTTGCGCCATTGTTGCGATTCCACCAGCAGCGGCACGACGAAGATCAGATAATCGCCGCGCGCTTCGGCGGCGGCGCGCGCGGTTTCGCTGCGGATCAGCGGATGCAGGATGGACTCCAGCTGTTTTCTGGCCTGCGCATCGGCAAAGACGTGAGCGCGCATTTTGGCGCGATCCATGGCGCCCCCGGCGGTGATGAAGTCGTCGCCGAATGCGCTGCGGATCGCCGCAATCGCCGCGCCGCCGGGCGCGCTCAGCTGATGGGCGATGGCGTCGGTATCGACGAGGGCGGCGCCCAGGTCGCCGAACAGGTTGGCGACGGTGGTTTTGCCGCTGCCGATGCCGCCGGTCAGGCCGATGGAAAAAGGGGAGGAGGTGTTGGTCATCGTGAAGCGATCATTGAAGCGTTCCGAAATACATGAACGATTTGCCATACAGCAGCATCAGCATACCCGCTATTGCCAGATACGGCCCGAAAGGCAGCGTCTGGTCAGCGGTTTTGCGTTTCATCAGCACCATGGCGATGCCTGCGGTGGCACCCATGCTGGACGCCAGCAGCAGGACAAGCGGCAATGCCTGCCAGCCCAGCCACGCGCCCAGCGCAGCCATCAGCTTGAAGTCGCCGTAGCCCATGCCTTCCTTGTTGGTGATGAGCTTGAATACCCAGTAAATTGCCCATAGAACAAGGTACCCGGCGGCTGCGCCAAGCACGGCGTCAGCCAGCGGCGTGAAGACGCCGTTCAGATTGACCAGCAGGCCCAGCCACAGCAGCGGCAACGTCAGGCTGTCGGGCAGCAATTGGGTTTGTGTATCGATGACGCTCAGCGCGATCAGAAAATAAGCGAATGCCAGACCTGCCAGGCCCGTCGTCCCCAGCCCGAAACGCCAGCCCAGCCAGGCCGACATGAGCGCGCTGAGAATTTCCACCAAAGGATAGCGCGGCGAGATCGCCGCCTCGCAGCGGGCGCAGCGGCCGCGCAGCAGCAGGTAGCCGAGCACGGGGACGTTGTATCCGGCGGCAACCGGTGCGGCGCAATGCGGGCATGCCGAGCGCGGCGTCAGCAGGTTGTAGCGATCGGTGTGGGGGGCGCTTTTGCCGGTTTCGTGCGCCAGGTAGTTGTCGGCTTCGCGCTGCATCATCTGCGGCAGGCGATGGATGACGACATTCAGAAAGCTGCCGATCAGCAGGCCGATGCCGGCTGCAACCAGCGCGGCCAGCGGGCTGGCGCCGCGATGCAGATCGGCAGATGTCAGCAGTTCCAGCAGCGAGTCCAGCATCAGATAACGGATCCCAGTTTGAAAATAGGCAGGTACATGGCAATGACCAGGCCGCCGATGACGACGCCCAGGACCACCATGATAAAGGGTTCCATGAGATTGGAGAGCGATGCGACCGCTTCCGTGACTTCCATGTCGTAGAAGTCGGCCACTTTGAGCAGCATCCGGTCGAGCGCGCCGGATTCTTCGCCGATGGCCACCATCTGCCCGACCATGTCGGGAAACAGCCGGGTGTGCTCAATCGCCGCCGTCAGGCTGGCGCCCCCGGCGACTTGTTGCCGGACGGCGGTCGTGGCGTCGGCATACACAGCGTTGCCGGCCGCCGCACCCACCGCCTGCAAGGCATCGATTAGCGGGATGCCGGCGCTGAACAAGGTGGCGAGCGTGCGGCTCCAGCGCGCAATGGTCGCGTGGCGCACGAGCTTGCCGAAAACCGGCAACCTGAGCAGAACGCGGTCGGTCCGCGCGCGCCAATCGGCGGAACGCCGCCAAAGGTGCAGAGTCCAGCCGATGCCGCCGCCTAGCAACGCCGCCAGCACCCACCAATATCGTGCCATGAAGTCGGACAGCGCGATCACGATGCGCGTCGGCAGCGGCAGTTCGGCGCCAAAGCTGCTGAACACGTCTTTGAAGGTCGGCACCACCCAGATCATGATGATGGAAGTCACCAGCAACGCCACCGTCACGATCGCGGCCGGATAGGTCAAAGCGGCTCGTACCTTGCTCCTGAGCGCCAGCGTTTTTTCCTGATAGTGAGCCAGACTGTCCAGCACCTCGTCCAGCAGGCCGGCTTGCTCGCCGGCGGCCACCAGATTGCTGAACAGCGCGTTGAAATAGCGCGGATGGCGGGCGAAAGCCTGGTTCAGGCTGGCGCCGCCTTCCACGTCGGCGCGCAGGGCATGGATCAGGCGCGCCAGCGCCGGATTGGCCTGGCTGCGTTCGACGATGCCGAAGGCCTGCAGCAGCGGCACACCGGCCTTGAGCATGGTCGCCAGCTGGCGCGTGAAGAGCGCCAGCTCCTTTGCGCCGATGCGGCGCTCGCGCTGTATGCGCTTCTTTCTGATGGACATCGCCCGGATGCCCTGGCGGCGCAGCATTGCGCTGACGACGGCCGTGCCGCCGGCGGGCATTTCGCCGCGCATGGTTCTGCCGCTGCGATCCTTGCCTTCCCAGGCATACAGCGTTTCGCGCGGTCGGGAGGAGGGCCGTTGCGGGGAGGTCGCCATGTTTCGTTTGCTCCTGGTGTCAAAGATTGGTGCAGGCGAGGATTTCTTCGAGGCTGGTGAGGCCTTCCCTGACCTTCTTCAGCCCGGCTTGCCGCAGGCTGAGCACGCCTTCCTTGCGCGCCTGCAGCTCAATGTCCAGCGTCGAGGCATGCGCCAGGATGAGCTGCTCGATGGCTGGGCTGACCGGCAGGACCTGGTAGACGCCGACGCGCCCTTTGTAGCCGCTGTTGCCGCAGCGCGGACAACCGGCAGCGCGATACAGCGGCCAGCCGCCTTGCGCGTCGGCTTCGTCGAAACCGGCCTCGCGCAGCGCGGCGACCGGCAGGTTGGCAGCCTGCTTGCAGCTGCACAGGCGGCGCACCAGCCGTTGCGCCGTGATCATGATCACCGAGGAGGCGATGTTGAAGGCCGGCACGCCCATGTTCATCAGCCGGGTCAGCGTCGACGGCGCATCGTTGGTATGCAGCGTGGAAAACACCAGATGGCCGGTCTGCGCAGCCTTGACGGCGATGTCCGCGGTTTCCAGGTCGCGGATCTCGCCGACCATGACTATGTCCGGATCCTGGCGCAGGAAGGCGCGCAGGGCTACCGGAAACGTCAGCCCGGCGCGCTCGTTGACGTTGACCTGATTGATGCCGGGCAGGTTGATTTCGGCGGGGTCTTCAACGGTGGAGATATTCGTGCCGGGCTGGTTCAGCAGGTTCAGGCAGGCATACAGCGACACCGTCTTGCCGGCACCGGTCGGACCGGTCATGAGCACCATGCCGTAAGGGCGGCGGATGGCTTGCAGCAGCAATGCTTTCTGCGCCGCATCGTAGCCAAGCGTATCGATGTTCATCTGCGCCTGGCCGGCGTCGAGGATGCGCATGACGATTTTTTCGCCGAACAGGGTCGGCAGGGTCGAGACGCGGAAGTCGATGGCGCGTGTCTTGGTCAGCGCCAGTTTCATGCGGCCGTCCTGCGGCACGCGTTTCTCCGCGATGTCGAGGTTGGCGAGAATCTTGATGCGTGACGACAGCCGGTCTTTCATCGACAGCGGCGGTTCGAGGATGTCGCGCAACTGGCCGTCGATGCGAAAGCGAATGCGATAGAACTGCTCGAACGGTTCGAAATGCAGGTCGGAGGCGCCGAGGTTGATGGCGTCGAGCAGGATCTTTTGCAGATAGTGGACGACGGGCGTGTCGTCAATGTCGGGGCTGGCGGAGAGAGGGGACTGAGCCGGTGGTGTGGTGTATGGGGACATGGCCGGGGCGGAGGCGCTGCGGGCCATGGGGATGCGTCGGCGTCAGGCTGGCCCGCCCATGTCGGAGCGCTTCCTTGAATGTGTGAAGTTCAACGGACTTCTCAGCGAGTTGCGAAAGAAGTGGAAGCGCTTGATCATGCAGACGGGCAACGTTCTTGTATATCGTTATTGTTCGGCTTTCGCCGTTTTCATGCCTTTCGGCACGATCAGTTTGACCACCTTGATGGCCTGGTTCTGCACCTGGATGATTTCAATGATGCAGCCGGCGATCTTGACCGAGACATTGGCTTCCGGGATGTCGCGCAGCCATTCCAGCAGCAGGCCGTTGAGCGTCTTGGGGCCGTCCAGCGGCAGGCTCAGGCCGAGGCGTTTGTTGATGTCGCGCAAGGTGGTGGCGCCTTCCAGCAGGCATTCGCCGTCCTGGTTCCAGCTGAAGCTGTCGGCGCGCGCCGCGCCGGGAACGGAGGTGGTGAACTCTCCGATCATTTCTTCGATGATGTCTTCCAGTGTCACCAGGCCCTGCACTTCGCCGTACTCGTCGACGATGATGCCCAGGCGCTCGTGGTTTTCCTGGAAGTATTGCAATTGCGTGAAGACGTCGGTGTCCTGGGGGATGAAGTAGGGCGCGCTCAGCAGCGGACGGATGTCTTCGCTGGAAATCTCTTCGTCCTGGCCGAACAGCGTGATGGCTTTGCGCACGTGCAGGATGCCGACGATCTGGTTGATTTCGCCTTCGTACACCGGCAGCTTGTTGTGATAGCAGGTGGCGAGCTGGTGGCGGATCTCTTCGATGGAGACCGACAGGTTCAGCGCTTCGACCTGGGCGCGCGGGGTCATCACGTCTTCCACCGAGATTTTTTCCAGATCGAACAGGTTGAGCAGGATACTCTTGTGCTTTTGCGGGATGAAGTTGCCGCCTTCCAGCACGATGGAGCGCAACTCCTCCGGCGACAGGCGCTGGTCGTGGGAGCGGCCGCTGGCCTTGATGTGCATGATGCGCAGAATCGACGACACGATGATGTTGACCACCCACAGCAAGGGCTTGGCCAGCGCCATCAGCGGCTTGAGGACGTAGCTGGTGAACAGCGAGATGCGTTCCGGAAAGGTGGCGCCGATGATCTTCGGCACGATTTCCGCAAAAATGATCAGCAGGCCGGCCACGCAGGCGGTGGCGATGGTGATGACCTTTTCATGGTTGCCGAAAGCGGCAATCGCCAGCGCCGTGACCAGCGCCGTCGCCAGCGCATTGATCAGGGTATTGGCGATCAGGATCAGCGACAGCAGTTTGTCGGTGCGTTCAAGCAGCCAGAGAATGGTGATCGCACGCCTGTTGCCGTGCTTGGCTAAATGCCTGAGGCGATGCCGGTTGGCAGCCATCAGGGCGGTCTCGGTCATGGAAAAGAAAGCCGAGCAAAGAATCAGAAGTGCCAGTGCAAGAATTTGCACCCATATGGGCACGGTATCCAAAGGGTCACCGTAAGGTAGTTGATATGATTTTCGCTTTCACCGGCAAAAGATGCCGACTTCCGGCCTGTCTGCGCAGGCGTCGAACAGCGAGCGGCAGAGTTTAGCACTTCTGCCTGAAACCAGCTAGCCGCGGCGGCGGACGATTTGGCATTTGCGCGACGCGAAAATGCCGTTCATCCGGGGCAAGCATTCAGGCCGCAGGTGTCCGCGCCGGCGCCGTGGGCGCCACGACCTCGATCAGGCCGGTATCGACGTCGTAGACCAGGCCGGTGATCTGGAGATCGTCGGCAAAGTCCGGGTTGGCTTTCAGGGCGGCGACGTCCATGGCGACGGAGGCGTAGGGATCCGTGATCGCCAGCGCATCCAGCGCTTTTCCTTCGGTTACGCCCATATGCTGCGCCAGCAAAGCCGGGGCATGGCGATAGCAACCGGCGATGCCGCATTTGGTGTGGTGCAGAACGACGAAATTCCAGCCGCTGCCGATCGGCTCGCCGCCCGCCTTCGACACCGTGCGCAGCAGGGACATGGTTTCCAGCAGCGAGGGATTGACGCGTCCGCCCACGTTGCGGATGACGGCGGCTTCTCCCGCTTGCAGCTGGAGCACGTCCATGGGATCGACGCGAGGATCGACGCAGCCCAGTATCAAGGTGCGGCGGGAGGGCAGGATTTTCATGCCTGCTGAAAAAGCGGTCGTCGCAAATTCGGCGTTGCGCTGGATGAGGGTTTCAATAAAGTCCATGATGGATATGCTTTCCTTGAAGTTGGCAGACTGAATGTGTTGAATCGTGAAACTGAATTCAGTATTGCCTGGCTCGGGAAGCCGCGGTAGCCGGTGATTTTGTCTAAGACTTATGCTGTTGCAGCATTAGCGCTGTTGGAATTCGTCCCGCGCAAATTCTGTTTCAATGAATTCGACAAAACTGCGCGCCGCCATGCGCGTGGCCCGGCCCAGGGGGAAATAGGCGTGCACCGGCAAATCCACCATTTGCCAGTCGGACAGCAAGGGCGTCAATGCGCCGTTGCTGACGTCCATGCGGCAAGCCCAGGACGTGGTGGAGATGATGCCCAGGCCGGCGATTGCCGCCGCCAGTGCGCCGGCCGTGTCGTTCACCGATACGTGCGGCTGTACGTCGATGGATTCTCGCTTGCCGTGCTGTTCGAATTGCCAGGAAGTGGCGTGCGCGCCGGCGGGGCCGCCGACAATGCGGTGCTGCAGGATGTCGGTCGGGTGACGCGGCGTGCCGTGACGTTCAAGGTAGCCGGGCGAAGCGGCGATCACGCGTTGCATGGTGCCGATGAGCCGGGCGGTGCCGGGCAAATCGGACAGCGGGCCGACGCGAATGCCGACGTCTACCGCCTCCCGGACCATGTCCTGGCGCTTGTCGTCCAGCATGACTTCGATCTGCAGTTTGGGGTGGCGTTCGGTAAATGCCGCCAGGCGCGGCAGGATGACGCGTATGGCCAGCGTGGAAGGCATGGCCACGCGCAGCGTTCCGCGCAGTTCGCCGGCCTCGCGGATGCTGTTTTCCGCGTCTTCGATAGAGGCCAGAATGGATTCGATGCGGGACAGGAATTCCGTCCCCGCTTCCGTGGGCGTGACGGCGCGTGTGGTGCGGGCAAGCAGACGCGTGCCGAGGCTGGCTTCGAGCTCGGCGATCATGCGCGACACTTGCGACTGCGCCAGGCCGCATTCGCGCGCGGCGGCGGAAAAGCTGCCCAGTCGCGCTACGCGGGAGTACAGCTTGTAGGTCTGGACGTCGGTCACGTTTTCCCCTGAAGCGCCGATTAATGCTGCCGGATCATGAATCCTAGCACGCCTTGCCTGGAAGGCCGGCGGTGGATGAGGGCCGGAGGGGCGGTGGCGGGTGGAGGCGTCGCCGCTGCTTTTCAGGCGAAAAAGGGCGGAAATGACAAAGCCCCGTTAGCAGGGGCTTTGTTGTTCCATATCACGACGGAATTTTTGGTCGGGGTGAGAGGATTCGAACCTCCGGCCTCTACGTCCCGAACGTAGCGCTCTACCGGGCTAAGCTACACCCCGACTGTCCGCATCGTTAATTGTATTAATGATTACGGTCCACCGCGAAAGCGGATAATTCTAGCAAAGAATCTTTGTACTTGCTATCCGGCAGCGAGGCAATTGCATCGCTTGCGCGGCGGCTTGCTTTTTGCGCTTCCTGGCGCGTGTAATCCAGTGCGCCCGAGTTGGTAATGGCGGCAAGAATCTGATCGAAATGCTGCTCGTCGCCATTCTCGATACAGCTGCGCACCAGCTCGCGTTGTTCCGGCGTGCCGTTCTCCATCAGATAGATCAGCGGCAGGGTCGGTTTGCCTTCGCGCAAGTCGTCGCCGACGTTCTTGCCGATTTCGGCAGCGTTGCCGGAATAGTCCAGCACGTCGTCGATCAACTGGAACGCGGTGCCCAGCGAGCGGCCATATTCGCCGGCCGCTTCGATGCCGGCTTCGTCGGCGCCGGCGATCAGCGCGCCCAGTTGCGCCGCGGCTTCGAACAGCTTGGCGGTCTTGGAGCGGATCACGCGCAGGTAATCGGCTTCGTTCACGTCCGGGTTGTGCATGTTGAGCAACTGCAGCACTTCGCCCTCGGCGATCACGTTGGTGGCGTCGGCTACGATTTGCATCACGCGGGCGTTGCCGACCGTAACCATCATCTGAAAGGCGCGCGAGTACAGGAAGTCGCCCACCAGCACCGAAGCGGCGTTGCCGAACAGCGCGTTGGCGGTTTGCTTGCCGCGGCGCAACGACGATTCATCCACCACGTCGTCGTGCAGCAGCGTCGCGGTGTGGATGAATTCGATCACCGCCGCCAGCGCGTGGTGCGCATTGCCCTGATAAGAGTAAGCATTGGCGATGAGCAACACCAGCACTGGCCGGATGCGCTTGCCGCCGGCGCTGATGATGTATTCGGCAACCTGGTTCACCAGCGGGACTTCGGAATAAAGTTGCTGGCGAATAACGGTATTGACCGCGCCCATGTCGGCAGCTATCGGGTCAATGAAGGAATTTGGCGTAGCGGATTGGAGAGCGGCGGACAAGGCTGAACCTGTGAAAAATCAAGATTGTCGTGATTATACGATGACAAGCGTGAAGGTAAGTGCGCCGGCGTATGTATTGGTTTGCGGTTTCGGCGCGCGAAATTGCCGTATTGCTATTTTCTTCCGGTGTTGCGCGGGAATGTCAAGACCTTTTGACGTGCGGGCTAAGTCTATGTATAATTGGAGGTTTTCCCGATTCGAAAGCCGCTTTTCATAGGGCCGTCGCCGGGGAGAAAAAGAAAATTTTTTCATTCATTCGATGAGGTTTCACATGTACGCGGTCATAAAAACCGGCGGCAAACAATACAAAGTTGCTGCTGGTGAAAAACTTAAAGTAGAACAGATACCGGCAGACATTGGCTCCCAAATCACTTTGGATCAAGTGCTCGCAGTGGGCGCAGGCGATACCGTTAAATTCGGTGCGCCTTTGGTCGAGGGTGCAACGGTGCTGGTTACTGTCATAGCGCAGGGTCGCCACGACAAGGTCAAGATCTTCAAAATGCGTCGTCGTAAGCATTATCAGAAGCGTCAAGGCCATCGCCAGAACTACACCGAACTGCAAATCGTCTCGATCAACGCTTAATAGCGCAGGTCAAACTAGATACAAGGAGTCATTAAATGGCACATAAAAAAGGCGGCGGCACTACGCGCAACGGCCGTGATTCAGAGTCGAAACGACTCGGCGTCAAGGTCTATGGCGGTCAAGCGATCAACGCTGGCGGCATCATCATTCGTCAACGCGGCACCAAGGTTCATCCTGGTGAAAACGTCGGCATGGGCAAGGACCACACTCTGTTTGCATTGACAGAAGGTAAAGTCCAGTTCGTGATCAAGGGCGTTGCGAAGCGTCAGTACGTTACTGTTGTTGCTGCAGCTGCAGCAGCTTAAGTTGTAAACTGGGTTTTATAACCCGGTTTCGACTTGAGTCCTGCACATCAGTGACTACATAAGGTACATGCGGTACATAGGGCGCAAGCCTTAGCAAAAGTTGTTTAAGGCTCTGCCTCTGGTGGAGCCTTTTTTAGTTTTAAGCTTGTCTGTTTTGTATTCATCCTGCAGCGCGCAGGGCCTCCGTTCGGGTCATCTTTGTGACCGGCGGCACGGCTGACGCGGCTGTACTTGTAGCTTCAGGAATCTCTGCCTAAGCTACCCGTGTTCCGATCTCGTGGCCCCTTATTGGTAATTGAGGCGCCACCGCCGTTCGGGCACTGTCTCCGGCGACCGGTCTTCATTGATGCTTACCGCTTGCCAGGTTATTTAAGCAGAGCTTCTTATTTTTTAAGTTAGCGGTAACAATCATGAAGTTTATCGACGAAGCAAAGATCGAACTGATCGCAGGCGATGGCGGCAACGGCGTCGCCAGTTTTTGCCGTGAAAAATTCCGCCCGTTCGGCGGCCCTGACGGCGGCGACGGCGGCAAGGGCGGCAGTATCTGGGCCGTGGGCGACCGTAACGTCAACACCCTGATCGACTATCGTTATTCCAAGCTGCACAAGGCGCGCAATGGCGAAAACGGCCGAGGCTCCGATTGCTACGGCAAAGGCGCCGACGATATTTTCCTGCGCATGCCGGTGGGCACCCTGATCGTGGACAACGTCACCGGCGAACATATCGCCGACCTGACCGAGCACGAACAGGTCGTGCTGCTGGCTCAAGGCGGCGAAGGCGGCTGGGGCAACATCCATTTCAAGACGTCCACCAACCGCGCCCCGCGTCAAAAGACCGAAGGCAAGGAAGGCCAGCGCCGCGAACTGAAACTGGAATTGAAAGTGCTGGCTGACGTCGGTCTGCTGGGCATGCCGAATGCCGGCAAGTCGACCTTCATTTCCGCCGTCTCGAACGCGCGTCCGAAGATCGCCGACTATCCGTTTACCACCTTGCACCCGAATCTGGGCGTGGTGCGTGTGAGCCATGAAAAAAGCTTCGTCATCGCCGACATTCCGGGTCTGATCGAAGGCGCCGCCGACGGCGCCGGTCTGGGCGTGCAGTTCCTGCGCCACTTGCAGCGCACCGGTTTGCTGCTGCACATCGTTGACCTGGCGCCGTTCGAAGACACCGTCGATCCGGTCAAGGAAGCCAAGGCCATTGTCAAGGAATTGCAAAAGTACGACGACTCCCTGTTCGAGAAGCCGCGCTGGCTGGTGCTCAACAAGCTCGACGTCGTGCCGGAAGCCGAGCGCGCCAAACGCGTCAAGGATTTCGTCAAGCGTTTCGGCTGGAAGGGCCCGGTATTCGAAATTTCCGCGCTGACCCGCGAAGGTTGCGAAGACCTGATCACGGAAATCTACGGCTATCTGGAAACCAAGCGCAATCAGGAACACCGCGCCGAAGAAACCCAGATGACCGAAGAAGCCCGCGGCATTTCTTCCATCGATCCGGATGATCCGCGCTTCAAGGTTCTCGACTGATCTATCCGGCAGTAAATCGTTTACTATCTTGTTCTCGATACATGTCCGTCGACACCATCGGTGCGGCGGACATTTGAATTTTCCGGCCCGGTTCATCTTCCTCTGACGACATGCATTCCGTGATACAACAAGCCAAGCGGCTGATCATCAAAGTTGGTTCATCGCTCGTGACAAATGATGGCAAAGGCCTGGATGCCGCCGCCATCGCCAAATGGGCTGAGCAAATTGCGCACTTGCGCACGCTGGGCAAGGAAGTGGTGCTGGTCAGCTCCGGCGCCATCGCCGAAGGCATGCAGCGCCTCGGCTTCGAGCGCCGCCCGACCGGCGTGCACGAATTGCAGGCCTGCGCCGCCGTCGGCCAGATGGGCCTGGCGCAAATCTACGAAACCAGTTTCCGCGCGCATCAGCTCGGCACAGCGCAAGTGTTGCTCACGCATGCCGACCTCGCCGACCGCGAGCGTTATCTGAATGCGCGCTCGACGCTGTTTACGCTGCTGCAATTCGGCGTCGTCCCCATCATCAATGAAAACGATACGGTCGTCACCGATGAAATCAAATTCGGCGACAACGACACGCTCGGTGCGCTCGTCGCCAACCTGATCGAAGCCGATGCGCTGATCATCCTGACCGACCAGCGCGGCCTCTACACGGCCGATCCGCGTCGCGACCCGGATGCGCAATTCGTCCATGAAGCCAAGGCCGGCGATTTGTCGCTGGAAGCCATGGCCGGCGGCGCCGGCACCGGCATCGGCCGCGGCGGCATGCTGACCAAGATTCTGGCGGCCAAACGCGCCGCGACATCCGGCGCGCACACCGTGATCGCCTGGGGGCGTGAAGACCGTGTACTGAGCCGTCTGGCCGCCGGCGAAGCCATCGGTACCCAGCTCACCGCACAGACCGCGCAACTGACCGCGCGCAAGCAATGGATGGCGGATCATTTGCAGACCGCAGGCCGCGTGGTGCTGGACAACGGCGCCGTGCAAAAATTGACGGCGGAAGGCAAGTCCCTGTTGCCGATCGGCGTGACCGAAGTCGGCGGCGAATTCGGCCGCGGCGACGTCATCACTTGCGTGGATGCTGCCGGCAAGGCGATTGCGCGCGGTATCAGCAACTACGCCAGCTCGGATGCGCGACGCATCGTGCGCCATCCATCTTCCGAGATTCTTTCCATTTTGGGGTTTGTGGAAGAGCCAGAGCTGATCCATCGCGACAATCTGGTGCTGCTCTGATTCTGTAAGAATCCGGAGCCGAAAACAAAACGGGCGCAGTGTTCAGCTGCGCCCGTTTTGCATGGTCTTCGTGTTTTAGCGGCTGTCGCGTGCCGGATCCAGCATGCGATTAGTGCGCAGGCGTTCATAGATGGTCTTCTGATTGCCGGCCAGCATACCGCTTTCACAGAGATAGCTCTTGTACAGTGCTGCATCCTGGCGATTGGCGCCGGCGTCCTTGATCCGGGTCCATTTGTCCTGGCGCGAACGCGACCACTTGCCGTCGGCGTGACCGAAGGCGTACCACTTCACCTCATAGGTTTCGCAGCGGATACCGGCATAGACGATGTTGGTTGCGCCGCCGTCAGTCCTTGTCACCATGGTGTAGCGCACGACATTGTCGCTACCGACGGTCAGCGATTTGAGGTCGACATACGATTTCGACAACGTGGTCGGGCCGACATAGAACTCGGCCAGATTTTCTTGCAAAGGATTCGGCGGCAGCTGCACGGCAATTTCCTGCCATGGCTTTTCTTCATCGTCGAATTCTTCGTCGAAGGTGCCGAGCTGCTGAGCGAAGCTGAGCGAAGCCGAGCACAGCAGCAGACCGGCAGTCAGAGCGCGGGCAAGCCGGCGTGAAGCAAAGGTATTCCAGAAGCGTTGGGGCATGAAGTTCACTTAGTGGTGGGCGGAGTGGCAGACTCGCAAGGATCTGCCTGCTGAGCATTGCCTGGATGATCGGATGACGGCTGTCCATTCTTGGACTGGCCCTGGCCGTCGGGGCGGCGATGCGTGGTCTGCGGGCGGGCCAGGAAGCGCGACAATTCCTTGAGCGCCTGCTGATACACGTCGCGCTTGAACTCGATGACCACGTCCAGCGGCACCCAATAGTCGTGCCAGCGCCAGGCGTCGAACTCGGGGTGCGACGTCAGGCGCAGGTTGACGTCGCAATCGCGTCCGACCATGCGCAGCAGGAACCAGATTTGTTTTTGCCCGCGATAATGGCCGCGGATTTCACGCTTGATGAAATGATCCGGAACCTCATAGCGCAGCCAGTCGCGGGTGCGACCGATGATCTTGACGTGTTCCGCTTTCAGGCCGATTTCTTCTTCCAGCTCGCGAAACATCGCTTGTTCCGGAGTTTCGCCATGTTTGATTCCGCCTTGCGGAAATTGCCACGAATGTTCCTTAACCCGCTTGCCCCACCATACCTCATTCTGGGCGTTAAGCAGGATGATGCCGACGTTCGGGCGGAAGCCTTCTCGATCCAGCATATTGGTACCTCAAAACTTTCTGCGGCAGGGCTTCCTCTCTTGCCCAATCCGGTCTACGCCGCCAACGGCTAAATCATTGGCGGTGCTCACCTGCATCGGGTGCGGCATCGGATGCATCAGGTGCCCGCACATCTGCATGAGATGTGCGTGAAACAGCGATCAATTGTGCAAAGAGTGGGCGCATCAGCCAGCTAATCCTTTAAAATTACGTTGATTATAACCTTCCTCTTTTAAAAAGAACTCATCGTCATGCGCGCCTCCCGATTTTTTATTTCCACCTTGAAAGAAGCTCCTTCCGACGCCGAAATCGTCAGCCACAAGCTGATGATGCGGGCCGGTATGATCAAGCGGCTCGGCTCCGGCATCTATACCTACATGCCGATGGGCCTGCGCGTGATCCGCAAGGTGGAAGCGATCGTGCGCGAAGAAATGAACCGTTCCGGCGCCGTCGAGCTGTTGATGCCGGTGGTCCAGCCGGCCGAGCTGTGGCAGGAAACCGGCCGCTGGGACAAGATGGGGCCTGAGCTGATGCGCGTGAAGGATCGCCATGGCCGCGATTTCGCGATCCAGCCGACCTCGGAAGAAGTGGTCACCGACGTGGCACGCACCGAATTGCGCAGCTACAAGCAGTTGCCGGTCAACTTCTATCATATCCAGACCAAATTCCGCGACGAGCGCCGTCCGCGTTTCGGCCTGATGCGCGGTCGCGAATTCACCATGAAGGACGCTTATTCCTTCGACCGCGATGTCGACGGCCTGAAGAAGTCCTACCAGATCATGTATGACGCCTACGTCCGCGTCTTCACCCGCTTCGGCCTGCAGTTCCGCGCCGTGGCCGCCGACAACGGCGCCATCGGCGGTTCCGGCTCACACGAATTCCACGTCATCGCCGCCACCGGCGAAGACGCGCTGGTGTACTGCCCGACTTCCGACTACGCCGCCAACATGGAAGCCGCCGAAGCCGTGGCCGTCAACGCCACCCGCGGCGCTGCCGCCGAAGCGCTGAGCAAGACCGCGACGCCGGGCAAGGCCAAGTGCGAAGCCGTGGCCGAGTTGCTGAAGCTGCCGCTGGAGCGCACCATCAAGTCCATCGTGCTGACCGTTGAGAAAGACAAGCCGGAAGACAAGGAAGTCTGGCTGCTGTTGCTGCGCGGCGATCACGAGTTGAATGAAGTCAAAGCCGGCAAGATTCCAGGTCTTGCCAATTATCGTTTCGCCAACGAGGCCGAAATCGTTGAATGGTTCGGCACGCCGCCGGGTTACCTCGGCCCGATCGGCACCAGGAAGCCGGTCAAGGTCGTGGCCGACCGCACCGTCGCCAGCATGAGCGACTTCGTCTGCGGCGCCAATGAAGCGGATTTCCACTACACCGGCGCCAACTGGGGCCGCGATCTGCCCGAGCCTGTCGTCGCCGACCTTCGCAACGTCGTCGAAGGCGATGCCTCGCCGGACGGCAAGGGCGTGCTGGCGATCCAGCGCGGCATCGAAGTCGGCCACGTGTTCCAGCTCGGCACTGCGTATTCCGAGTCGATGAAGGCGACCTACCTCGACGAAGCCGGCAAGCCGCAGCCGCTGCAAATGGGCTGCTACGGCATCGGCATCACCCGCATCCTGGGCGCCGCCATCGAACAGAACTTCGACGATAAGGGCATCATCTGGCCGGCCACGCTGGCGCCGTTCGAAGTCGTGCTGTGCCCGATGGGTTACGACCGCAGCGAAGCCGTCAAGGCCGAAATCGACAAGCTGTACGACGCGTTGCTGGCGGCCGGTGTCGACGTCATTCTGGACGATCGCGGCGAACGTCCGGGCGCGATGTTTGCAGACTGGGAACTGATCGGCGTGCCGCATCGCATCGTCATCGGCGATCGCGGTCTGAAAGACGGCCAGATCGAATACCAGGGGCGTCGCGACACGGCAGCAACGCCGGTGCCGCTGGCGGATGCGCTGGCGTTCATCCAGGGCAAGCTGGCCTGATCTGACGGTCTGCTGTGTAAAGCATGCGCACACTGTGCCTGCTGCTGATTCTGGCGTGGTGCGGAAACCTGTCCGCCCGCGCCGGTAATCAAAAAGAAGAGCGCCTGGCCGATTCGGTCAAACTGGCCCTGGCGCAAGCGGTGGCGGACGCTCGTCCGCCGACGCCGCAATTCAATGACATCGAACAGCGCATCGCCTATCTCAACTGGCTGGGCGACATGTCCGCGCGCCTTGCCGACACGCTGCACGATCGCCAGGAAAGAATCGAATTTCTCGAAAGCGCCTGGTATGAAGCCAAACGGGCCGGGCTCGATCCGGCGCTGGTGCTGGGGCTGATTCAGGTCGAATCGGCGTTCCGAAAGTATGCGATCTCATCGGCGGGCGCCACCGGCTACATGCAAGTCATGCCGTTCTGGACGCGCACCATCGGCGACGGCGACCGGCGCAAGCTGTTCCACATGCGCAGCAACCTGCGCTACGGCTGCGCCATCCTGCGTCTGTATCTCGATCAGGAAGGCGGCGATTACTTCATGGCGCTGGGAAAATACAACGGCAGCCGCGGCTTGCCGGAGTATCCGACCGCCGTGTTGAAGGCGGCGAAGCGATGGGAATATGCCGCCAAATGATGTGACTGCGCGACGCTCTCCAAGGTAGCGATCAGGATGTCTCTGCCGCCGAGAGGAAAGCAGAGAGGCACCAAAGAAAAAGAGGGAATCTCCGCGTTCCTGCCTTGCGTTGATTCCCTCCGTCGGCGTCGCTAGTCCGTGGGCGTGCCGTGATGAAGCGATGCGTGTCTGTGGCGACTCAGCTGTTGCCTGTCACACGCGTGTGGCGATGTCCTATTGCGATGTTGCCGGCACCACCGTCACGTCCTTGCGCAGGATGCCGCCGGACCGCGCGTTGCCTTCAACCTCGGTGGGATTGTCGATGCGGCGCTGGCAATCCATCTGATCTTGTGTCGGCAGGGACTTGCAACGTTCGACGGCGTTCTGGCTGTATTGCTGAGACTGGTTGGTCTGCAGGCTGCCTTGTTTTGCCTGCTGATAGGCTGCACCGGCTTCGCGAAGACAGGTGGCCTTGTCCTGGTTTGACTGGCCGCTGGTGCAGACCGCCTTTTCGCGCTGATATTGCGCGTCCAGTTCGGCGTTGCTCTTGCCGCCGGCGCCTGCTGCAAAAGCGCTGCCGGCGATCAGCAGGCCGGCAGCGGCAACGCTCAGCATGGCGACTGTCTTGTGCAAGGCGGGATGATGGAGAGCTTGGCTACTGTGAGCAATGTTCTGATCGGGAAATGTCATGCTGGTGTCCTTTCGGGAAACGTCCGTGCAATCTAGACCCTGATAAAAACGGCAAAGTTCACCCGGCGACAGCGATATCGCCACCCTGTAGGAAAGCACTGTCGGCGTGGGAGATTGTCCTCTGTAGTCGTAATGCGATTGTCGATGCGGCGCTGGTCGCAGCGCAACGATCATTGCTGAAAAGCTATCCTCAGAAAACAAAAACGCCCGCGCGATGCGGGCGTTTTTGTTTTGCAAGCAAGTCTGCAAAAACCTGTATTGCTTATTTCAAATGGCCGGAAATCAGCTTGGTCATTTCAAACATCGATACCTGTTTCTTGCCGCCGAACACAACCTTCAGCTTGTCATCTGCGTCGATGTTGCGCTTGTTTTCGGGGTTTTGCAGTTTGTGTTTCTTGATGTATTCCCACACCTTCTTGGTGACTTCAGTACGTGGCAGAGGTTTGGCGCCGACGACTTCAGCCAGTGCTGCCGACGGTGTCAGCGGCTTCATGAATGCGGCGTTGGGAGTGCGCTTGACTGCTGGTTTCTTTGCTGCTGCTGGCTTGGCGGCTGCTTTTGGTGCTGCGGCTTTCTTTGGAGCGGCTGCTTTTGCTGCTGGCTTGGCGGCGGCCTTTGGAGCTGCTGCCTTTTTCGGTGCTGCGACTGCTTTCTTCGGTGCTGCTTTCGGTGCTGCTTTTGCTACGGGCTTCTTCGCTGCGGCTGCGGGTTTTTTGGCTGTGGCCATCTGTAAGCCTCCTTAATAAGGGATCAAAGCAAGGAAAGAGTTGAATGCGCAAATCACGCACCGACAATAGTGGTGCGGTTTTCCCGGCGATGCAAGTGTTTTTTAGCGGTTTTCAGAGGGAAAACACGCTATAAACCACGACAACTTCAAAAAACTGCTTCAACCCTCTCGAAAAGCCGCCTGGAGCGGCTTTCGCCCTTATCGGAAGCTGTCCGCGATCTGTAGCGAAAGGCCATCAGCCGGTAGCGGACGGAGCGGAGCTCAATTGCGTAACCCTTGGAGGGTACTTTAGTACAGGGGGATTCCGAGCACCGCCCGCTGCCGGATCATGGCCTCGCAGCAGGATCGCGGGCCGCTTCTAACGCATGCCGGGCATCATGCCCTTCATGCTGCGCATCATCTTCATCATGCCGCCGCCCTTGAGCTTTTTCATCATCGTTTGCATTTGCTCGAACTGGGCCAGCATGCGGTTGACTTCCTGCACCTGGACGCCGGCGCCGGCGGCGATGCGGCGCTTGCGCGTGGCCTTGATCAGTTCCGGCTTGGCGCGTTCCTGCAGCGTCATCGAGTTGATCATGCCTTCCATGCGGCGCACCTGCTTTTCAGCCTGGTCCATGTTGGCGTTGCCGGCGGCTTGCTGCATCTGCGCCGGCAGCTTGTCGAGCAGGCCGGCCATGCCGCCCATCTTCTTCATCTGGCCCAGCTGGGCCTTGAAGTCGTTGAGGTCGAACTTGCCGCCGCTCTTGATCTTTTGCGCCAGATCTTGCGCCGCCGCGACGTCGACGCCTTTGCGCGCTTCTTCGACCAGCGCCAGGATGTCGCCCATGCCGAGGATACGGTTGGCCATGCGGCTCGGATCGAAGGCTTCCAGGCCGTCCAGTTTTTCCGCCACGCCGGCGAATTTGATCGGCTTGCCGGTGATGTGGCGCACCGACAGCGCGGCGCCGCCGCGCGAGTCGCCGTCCAGCTTGGTCAGCACGATGCCGGTCAGCGGCAGTGCGTCGCTGAAGGCTTTGGCGGTGTTGATGGCGTCCTGGCCGAGCATGGCGTCGACCACGAACAGGGTTTCGATCGGCTTGACGGCGGCGTGCACGGCGCTGATTTCCTGCATCATCGCTTCGTCGATGCCGAGGCGGCCGGCGGTGTCGATGATCAGGACGTCATGGAAATGGCGCTTGGCGTAATCGAGCGCGGCCAGGGCGATGTCGACCGGCTTGTCGGTGGTTTTGGTCGGGAAGAAATCCGCGCCGGCCTGGCCGGTCACGGTTTCGAGCTGGCCGATCGCGGCCGGACGATAGACGTCGGCGGAAACGGTCAGAACCTTTTTCTTCTTGTTCTCGCGCAGGTACTTGGCGAGCTTGCCGACGGTGGTGGTTTTACCCGCACCCTGCAGACCGGCCATCAGGATGATCGCCGGCGGCTGGGTGGCGAAGTTGAGCTGCGATGCTTCCGCGCCGAGGTCGGCGCCCATCAGGCTGGCCAGTTCGCGCTGGACCACGCCGACCAGCGCCTGGCCGGGGGTCAGCGAGCCGATGACTTCTTCGCCGAGGGCTTTTTCCTTGACCTTGGCGATGAATTCGCGCACGGCGGGCAGGGCGACGTCGGCCTCGAGCAGCGCCAGACGCACTTCGCGCAGCATCTCGGCGGTGTTGGATTCGGTCAGGCGCGCCTCGCCGCGCATGGTTTTGACGACTTTGGCAAGGCGTTGGGTCAGATTGTCGAGCATGATGAACCGTTTAAACTTGAGAAAATAAGGGCGGCAGGGGCGCCGGTAAAACCGGGCGAAAGCCGTGGAGTAAACAGCCATTTTACCTGATCGGGCAGGCCGGCAGCGCCGATCTCGGCAATGGCGCCAGCAGGAGTAGGGGAAAGTACGGTATTGTTCTCGCTGGCGTAATTGTGTATACAGTGCGTTGCATCGAATGGACAGTTCTTCCCACGAGGAAGGCGCATATCAACTCCGCGGCGTACTGTGCTCGCGGCGCAAACATAACGACAAGGAGAGAGAGATGAACAAGCAACTCATCGCGGCAGCTGCAATGGCTGTTCTGGCAACCGGAGTTTCGCTGAACGCGGCGGCGCAAGAAACGGTGCGCCTCGGCAACCTCAAATTCGCCCACTACGGTGCGGTGTCTTATATCAAGGAAATCGCTCCGAAGTGCGGCATCAAGGTCGACGAAAAAGTCTTCCCGAAAGGCCCTGACGTAATGCAAGGCATCCTCGCCGGCGAGCTCGATGTCGGCACTACCGCCTCGGAAGCCGCCATCTCCGGCCGCGCCAACGGTGCGCCGATCTATGTGGTCGCCGGTTTCGCCAAGGGCGGTGCGCGTCTGGTGGCGGGCAAGGATTCCGGCATCAAGTCGGTCAAGGACCTGAAGGGTAAAAAGGTCGGCGTGACCCGCGGCGGTATCCATGAAGTGCTGCTCGACGCCGAGCTCGGCCAGAACGGCCTGACCTCCAAGGACGTGACCATCGTCTACCTAGCCTTCGCCGACCTCAATCAGGCGCTGCTGGGCAAGAATATCGACGCCATGATGCAGAGCGAACCGCAATCTTCGCAAGCCATCAACAAGGGTTTCGGCGTGGAAGTCATGAAGCCGTACGACACCCCGATCGGCGAGCCGGTCCGCACCATGGTGATGACCGAGAAGTTCTATAAAGAGAAGCGTCCGCTGGCCGAGAAGTTCATGCGCTGCTTCCTGGAAGCTACCAAGACCTTCATGGACAACAAGGAAACCGCCGAGAAATACGTGCGCGAAGTCATCTTCAAGAACCAGATCTCCAAGGAAGATTTCTACGACGCCATCGGCAACTCGCCTTACGCCTATGACATCACGCCCGAGCACATCCAGATCACCACCGACACCATGGCCAAGTACGGCACCGGCAAGATGGCCAAGCCGCCTGTCGCCAAGGATTGGGTAAAGACCGATCTACTGGAGCAGGCCAAGAAAAGCATGAATCTGAAGTAACCCATCAGCACCAAAGGACCACGAACATGGCAAAACGAAAAATAGGGGGAGCCTTGCAGGGATTGCTGGTGCCGGTGGTGGTGATCGCCATCTGGCAGGGCGCTTCTTCGCTGGGCTGGATCAATCCGCTGGTTTTGCCGTCGCCGTGGGCGGTGGTGCACAAGTGGTTCGAATACTTGTCGCCCGCCAAACCGTATGACCCGGCCGACGGCAGCTGGCTGGCCTGGCTGTTTTCGGGCGAGCTGATCATTGACGCCATCGGCAGTCTGTATCGCGTGGTGGTCGGTTTCCTGATCGGCGCCGGACTGGCTCTGCCGCTCGGTCTGCTGATGGGATCGAGCCAGCGCGTCTACGGGCTGATGAATCTGACGGTGCAGGTGATCCGCCCGATTCCGCCGATTGCTTATATTCCGCTGGCGATCCTGTGGTTCGGGCTGGGCAATCCGCCGGCGCTGTTCCTGATTTCGCTGGGCGCTTTCTTCCCGGTACTGATGAACACCATCGCCGGCGTGCGCCAGGTGGACAGCATCTACCTGCGCGCCGCGCGCAACCTCGGCGCCAGCCAGCGCACGCTGTTCGTGCGCGTGATGCTGCCGGCGGCCGTGCCTTACATCCTGTCGGGCGTGCGTATCGGCATCGGCACCGCCTTCATCGTGGTGATCGTGGCCGAGATGATTGCGGTCAGCAATGGCCTGGGTTTCCGCATCATGGAAGCGCGCGAATATTTCTGGTCCGACAAGATCATTGCCGGCATGATCACCATCGGCCTGCTGGGTCTGGCCATCGATATCGGCATGAGCCGTCTGAACAATTACATGCTGCGCTGGCATCGCGGACTGGAGAGCTGACATGAGCGCATCCCAAATCGTCGTTACCGGCGTCAACAAGGTTTTCAAGAGCGACGACCGCGAAGTCGTGGCGCTCAAAGACATCAATCTCGACATCCCCGACGGCCAGTTCGTCTGCCTGCTGGGGCCGTCCGGCTGCGGCAAGTCGACCCTGCTCAACGCCATCGCAGGCTTCGCCCTGCCCAGCAGCGGCAGCATCACGACCAACGGCAAACTGGTGGCCGAACCCGGCCCGGATCGCGGCATGGTGTTCCAGGAATACGCGCTGTTTCCCTGGATGACGGTGGAGCAGAACGTCGCCTTCGGTCTGGAAATCAAGGGTGTCGCCAAGGCCGAGATCCAGGCGCGCGTCACCCAGTTGCTGGACAAGCTCGGCCTGATCGACTTCCGCAGCCGCTTTCCCAAGGACCTGTCCGGCGGCATGCGCCAGCGGGTCGCGATTGCCCGCGTGCTGGCGCTGGATTCGCCGATCATGCTGATGGACGAGCCGTTCGGCGCTCTCGACGCGCTCACGCGCCGCAACCTGCAAGATGAGCTGCTGCGCATCTGGGACGAGTTCAAGAAGACCATCGTGTTCGTGACGCACAGCATCGAAGAAGCCATCTACCTGGCCGACCGCATCGTCGTCATGACGTATCGTCCCGGCACGATCAAGCGCGACATCACGGTCACGCTGCCGCGCCTGCGCGACCCGGCCGATCCCGAGTTCAATGCCTTGAAGCGCGAACTCGGCCAGCTGGTCATGGAAGAGCAGCAGCGTCATCACCATGACGAAATGCGTGCGGCGGCAGTCGACTGAGGCTTCTTTGCGCCATTGATTCCGGCGGTTTCATCCCCACCATATTGTTTTAGTCCGAGGCAATATGGTGGTTTCGCATTTGCTTGCCGGCAAGACCATTCAGCGCTCCCTGAACGCGTTTCAGGCGGACGGCGACAGTCAGTGAATTGACGACATGGTGTAAACTTAGTCGATGCAAACTTATTTTTTCATTCTGGCTGCGCTCTTGTACCTGGGCTGCGCCTTCCTGCCTTCCGAACGGCGCCTGCCGATTTCGATCGGGACGGTGGTCGGCTGGCTGCTGCACGGCGGCGCCCTGATGGCGGACATGTTTGCGCCCGACGCCGTGCGCGTCGGTTTTGGCGTGATGCTGTCGGCCACCTTGTGGGTGTCGGTCGCGGCCTACTGGCTGGAAAACCGCAACTTCTCGCTCGACAGCCTGCGTGTGCTGGTGCTGCCGGTGGCGGCGGTGGCGGTGATCCTGCCGAGCGTCTTTCCGGGCAACATGGTGGTCCTGGCGGGCAAGTCGGACTGGTTCCTGTGGCATATCGCCATTTCCATCCTGGCCTACAGTACGCTGACCATCGCTGCTTTCCATGCGGTGCTGATGGTGCTGCAGGAGTCGCGCCTGCATACGCGGCCCGGTCCGGCGCAAAGCGGCTGGTTCTCGATGGCGCTGGATCGCCTGCCGGCGCTGCTGACGATGGAAAAGATCCTATTCCGGCTGATCGCTTTCGGTTTTGTTTTGTTGACGCTGACCGTGTTGTCGGGCGTCGTGTTCTCCGAACAGTTGTTTGACAAGGCCTTCCGCTGGGATCACAAAACGATCTTTACGCTGCTGTCCTGGGGATTGTTCGGTTTGTTATTGGCGGGACGCAAATGGCAAGGCTGGCGCGGCCGCACCGCGCTCAGTTTCACCCTGACCGGGTTTGCCGTCTTGCTGCTCGCCTATGTTGGCAGCCGCTTCGTGCTCGAAGTCGTGCTGCATCGGATACTGGTATGAAATATCTTATTTGGTTGGTGATCGCCCTGGCAGTCGTGGTCTGGCTGCAGCGCGCCAAAAAATCCATCGCGGCAAATGCCGGTTCGCCCCAGGGGCCGGCCGGCGCCAGCCGCAATCCCTTTGCACGCAAACAGCGCAAAGAGGAAGCGGAAACCATGGTGCAGTGCGCCCATTGCGGCATCCATTTCCCGGCATCCGAATCGGTGTCGAACGCCGCGGGTATTGTTTACTGCAGCGAAGAGCACCTGAGGCTGGCGTCTTCCTGACATGAAGGCAGACTCCAGCGACCAGCAGGCAGTATCGATGGTCAGCCCGGAGCTGGCCACCGCAGTTCCCCCGATCCCTGTGTACTTGACGATCGCCGCCGACGGCTGGTGCGACCACGCCCGCCGGCAACCGTCGCCGAATTTCGACGCCCGCGCCGAAGGCACGGTGACCGACTTGCTGGTGATCCATAACATCAGCCTGCCGCCGGGGCAGTTCGGCGGTCCGTTCATCGGCGACCTGTTCTGCAATCAGCTCGATTGCGACGCCCATCCGTATTTCGACCAGTTGCGTCCGTTGCGGGTGTCGGCGCATTTTGTGATCCAGCGCGACGGCCGGCTGCTGCAGTTCGTCTCGGCCAACGACCGCGCCTGGCACGCCGGCGTGTCGTCCTTCAAGGGGCGCGAGCGCTGCAACGATTTTTCCATCGGCATAGAATTGGAAGGGACCGACTTCGAGCCCTTCACCGATCTGCAGTACCAGGTGCTGGCGACCCTCACGGTGGCGTTACGGCGGCGCTATCCGCTCGCCGATGTGGCCGGTCACGAGCACATCGCGCCCGGGAGGAAGACCGATCCGGGGCCGTTTTTCGAATGGCCTAGATTTCAGAGGGATTTCCTCGCCCATGTTGAATCAGCGCAATTGCGCTTCCCTTCTGGGGTCGGTGAAAGTCAAGCGTAAAACATATAAAAATATCCAGAAATAGCGGTTGCATCTCTCGATTTCAGACACTAGAATTAGTCTCAATTATTCCTTTGGAACTAGATGTAGTGTTTTTGGTAAGTAATTCTTTGATCGTTCTTTGAGTTGGAAGAAGCTGTTCGCGGTCCCCTGGTCACGCTGTGATGGCCCTGGATCAAGGCTCTCAACAAGGGCTGGAGCAGGTTCAGCAGGAGTGGGCTTCAGGTTGGGATTCGCAGGGTGGCGAGTCTTGAGGCAAGCAACAATTCAAACGATGTCTCGGTAACACTCCCATTCAAGCATTATTTTCAAGCATCAATTTCAGGCGTTATTTAATCAGTTCGGAACAGGTCGTACTTATATGCAGTCGCGCTTGCGGCGGTGTTGGCGTCGTCCTGTTTTTGGTATTCGTGAACCTCTTCATATTTTTGCACCTTATATATATGAAGGGTTCTATTGGCAACGCGGGCAGCTCAGCTGTCCGTCAATCACAGTTTTAAGGAGGCTCAGTGCGCTCTACACAAGAAATTTCCGCTAAATCCCCGGCAGATTTTGGCGTCATTCCCACGGCGGGCAACCAGGACGAAGCAACGCCTTCGCAATCGGTTCGACCAGCTTCCGGTTTGGGTGAATACAGAATCATCCGCCGCAATGGTGCGGTGGTCGGTTTTGAACCATCGAAGATTTCGATTGCCGTGACCAAGGCATTCCTCGCCGTCAACGGCGGCCAGGGCGCGGCTTCGGCGCGCGTGCGCGAAATGGTCGAGCAATTGACCACCAACGTCGTCTCGGCCCTGGTGCGTCGCCAGCCGACCGGCGGCACTTTCCATATCGAAGATATCCAGGACCAGGTTGAACTGGCCCTGATGCGTTCCGGCGAGCACGATGTCGCCCGTGCCTACGTTCTGTACCGCGCCAAGCGCATGGAAGAACGCGCACAGCAAGGCGCCAATACCAAGACCGATTTCGCTGCACCGCAACTGCACGTGGTGGAAGACGGCCAAAGCCGCCTGCTGGATCTGGACGAAGTGCGCACCCTGATCACCGCAGCCTGCGTCGGTCTGGAAAAACACGTCGACGCCGACGCCATCCTGGCCGAAACCGTCAAGAACCTGTACGACGGCGTGCCGGTTGAAGAACTGCACAAGTCGGCCATCCTGGCTGCGCGCGCGCTGATGGAAAAAGATCCGGCCTACAGCCAGGTCACGGCGCGTCTGCTGATGCACACCATCCGTAAAGAAGTATTCGGCAAGGAAGTCGCGCAAGCCGACGCGCCTGCGGAATACCTGGATTACTTCGCCAAGTACATCAAGAAGGGCATCGCCGCCGAGCTGCTCGACTCCAAGCTGGCCCAGTTCGATCTGGTCAAGCTGGCCGAAGCCATCAAGCCTGAGCGCGACCTGCAGTTCGGTTACCTCGGCCTGCAAACTTTGTACGACCGCTACTTCCTGCACATCCAGGGCACCCGCATCGAAATGCCGCAAGCGTTCTACATGCGCGTCGCGATGGGCCTGTCCCTGAACGAAATCGACCGCGAAACACGCACCATCGAGTTCTACAACCTGCTGTCGTCGTTCGACTTCATGAGCTCGACACCAACCCTGTTCAACTCGGGCACCCTGCGTTCGCAGCTGTCGTCGTGCTATCTGACGACGGTCGCCGACGATCTGGACGGCATCTACGAAGCCATCAAGGAAAACGCGCTGCTGGCCAAATACGCCGGCGGCCTGGGTAACGACTGGACCCCGGTCCGTTCGCTGGGCGCGCACATCAAGGGCACCAACGGCAAGTCGCAAGGCGTGGTGCCGTTCCTGAAAGTGGTCAACGACACTGCCGTGGCGGTCAATCAGGGCGGCAAGCGCAAGGGCGCGGTCTGCGCCTACCTGGAAACCTGGCACATGGACATCGAGGAATTCCTCGAACTGCGTAAAAACACCGGCGACGACCGTCGCCGTACGCATGACATGAACACCGCCAACTGGATTCCCGACCTGTTCATGAAGCGCGTCATGGAAAAGGGCGAGTGGACATTGTTCTCGCCATCCGATGCGCCCGACCTGCACGACAAGTTCGGCAAGGCTTTCGAAGAAGCCTACACCGGCTACGAAGCCAAGGCCGCCCGCGGCGAGTTGAAGCTGTTCAAGAAGGTGCAGGCGCTGGACCTGTGGCGCAAGATGCTGTCGATGCTGTTCGAAACCGGCCACCCATGGATCACCTTCAAGGACCCATGCAACATCCGTTCGCCGCAGCAGCACGTCGGCGTGGTGCACAGCTCGAACCTGTGCACCGAGATCACCCTGAACACCAACGAGTCCGAAATCGCCGTCTGCAACCTGGGTTCGGTCAACATGCCGGCTCACCTGGTCAATGGTGAAATCGACCACGTCAAGCTGCAAAAGACCATCCGCACCGCAATGCGCATGCTCGACAACGTGATCGACATCAACTACTACGCCGTCAAGAAGGCGCGTGATTCCAACCTGCGCCACCGTCCGGTCGGCCTGGGCATCATGGGCTTCCAGGACTGCCTGCACATGAAGCGCGTGCCTTACGCATCGATGGACGCCGTGGAATTCGCCGATCGTTCGATGGAAGCCGTCTGCTACTACGCTTACTGGGCATCGACCGAGCTGGCGGAAGAGCGCGGCCGTTACAGCTCCTACCGCGGCTCGCTGTGGGATCGCGGCATCCTGCCGCAAGACTCCCTGAAGCTGCTGGCGCAAGAGCGCGGCGGCTATCTGGAAGCGGACATGTCCGAAACCCTGGACTGGTCGGCGCTGCGTTCGCGCATTTCCGAGTTCGGCATGCGCAACTCGAACTGCGTGGCGATTGCTCCGACAGCAACGATTTCCAACATCATCGGCGTGTCGGCTTGTATCGAACCGACTTACCAGAACCTGTATGTGAAGTCGAACCTATCGGGCGAATTCACCGAAATCAACGAGTACCTGGTGCGTGACCTGAAGGCCCGCGGCCTGTGGGACGAAGTCATGATTTCCGACCTGAAGTACTTTGACGGCAGCCTGGCCAAGATCGACCGCATCCCGCAAGACCTGCGCGACATCTACGCCACCGCCTTCGAAGTCGAACCGTCCTGGCTGGTGGAAGCAGCATCCCGCCGTCAAAAATGGATCGATCAGGCGCAGTCGCTGAACATCTACATGGCCGGCGCATCGGGCAAGCGCCTGGATGAAACTTACAAGCTGGCATGGTTGCGCGGTCTGAAGACCACCTACTATCTCCGCACCATCGGCGCGACCCACACCGAGAAGTCGACTTCCAAGACCGGCGCGCTGAACGCGGTGGCAGTGGACGGCGGCGTCGGCCATAGCGCAGCGGCTGCCTCGGCGCCGGCATCGATGACGGCGTCTGCGGCCAGCACGGCCACCGTGGCGGCAGCAGCAGTTGAGGCGGAAGCCGACGGCGAGGCATGCTATCTGCGTCCGGGCGATGCCGGTTTTGAAGAGTGCGAAGCTTGCCAGTAATCACAATGCAGTAAAAGCAGGCAGCAGCCGCCGGCAAGTCCGGCGGCAGTCTTCTCCGGAAGATGAACGCGCCGCCTGCATCAATGTCATAAGTCACATCCCGGCCGCGCCGGGATGTCAAAAAATGAGGTTGTTGTGAAACGAGTGTGACCAGGAGGCGCAACAACGCTACGGTCATCTCGCAACAGCCTCTACATTAAGTAAAGGATCAAAACATGCTCTCTTGGGATGATGAAGTGAAGGCCTCGCCGGCACCGTCCGCGCCGCACGCCTCGCAAACGCCTCAGCCTCAATTGCAATCGGCCGCTATCAACAATACACGTCCGCAATTCTCCGACGTGGCGCTGAATCCTGCTCTGGTTACCAAAGACGAAGCGCCGGTAGACGTGACCCGCCGCGTCAATGCCGCTGACAAGCGCATCATCAACGGCCACACCGACGTCAATCAGCTGGTGCCGTTCAAGTACAAATGGGCCTGGGACAAATACCTGGCCGGCTGCGCCAACCACTGGATGCCGCAGGAAATCAACATGCAGCGCGACATCGAACTGTGGAAGAATCCGAACGGCCTGACCGAAGACGAACGCCGCCTGGTCAAGCGCAACCTCGGCTTCTTTGTCACCGCCGATTCGCTCGCCGCCAACAACATCGTGCTGGGCACCTACCGTCACATCACTGCGCCGGAATGCCGCCAGTACCTGCTGCGCCAGGCTTTCGAAGAAGCCATCCACACCCACGCTTACCAATACATCGTTGAGTCGCTGGGCCTGGACGAAGCCGAAATCTTCAACGCGTATCACGAAGTGAAGTCGATCCGCGACAAGGACGAGTTCCTGATCCCGTTCATCAACACGCTGACCGATCCCGAGTTCAAGACCGGCACCACCGAGAACGACCAGAAGCTGCTGAAGTCGCTGATCGTTTTTGCCTGCATCATGGAAGGTCTGTTCTTCTATGTCGGCTTCACGCAGATCCTTGCGCTGGGCCGCCAGAACAAGATGATGGGCGCCGCCGAACAGTATCAATACATCCTGCGCGATGAATCGATGCACTGCAATTTCGGTATCGATCTGATCAACACGGTGAAGATGGAGAACCCGCATTTGTGGACGCCGGAATTCAGAAACGAAATTAAATCGTTGTTTTTAAGCGCCGTAGAGTTGGAATATCGCTACGCAGAGGATACAATGCCGCGAGGCGTGCTAGGTTTGAATGCGCCGATGTTCAAAGGTTACTTACGATTCATCGCTAATCGTCGCGCACAGCAAATCGGACTCGACCCGTTGTTCGCGCAAGAAGAAAATCCGTTTCCGTGGATGAGCGAGATGATCGATTTGAAGAAGGAGCGCAACTTCTTTGAAACCCGAGTCATCGAATACCAAACCGGAGGCGCGCTTAACTGGGAATGATGTGCCCATCTCGTCAATGCTCTTCAGCGAGATTTGTGAGGCACTCAACAGTCGGGTAGCTTGCAAGATATCCGACTGCCAAAATACGGAAGGCTTTCACCAAATTTAATGAACAGTAAAAGACCGAAACGATCTTCTCTGTTATCGCCGCTTAACTCGATCAAATCGGGGCAGGCGGCTTTTCCTTTGAAAAACCTGAAGGTTTTTCGGGATTAGTATTCCTGACGCTAGCGTGTAATCCGCTGGCGTTTTTTTTGGTTGTGGCGTTCGCGAAGGCGCGGACCGAAGCTCTGAGCCCCTGCACAAGCGGGGCAGAGGCCAGACCAAGATAGCTGAAGCGCTGCATAGGTGAGGGGATGCAGCAGTTCAGCTGGTGCCGAATTCATTAGCGCAAGCAGAAGCTTGCTTGTGCCGATGAATAATCCGCCTGCATCATCGCGATGGTACAGACGGGTTTCTTAAATCAAGCTTGATTTTTTCCATCACGTGAAGAAGGAGAAACAAAATGGCAACAGCAGCAAAGAAACCAGCAGCGAAGAAGCCTGCTGCAAAGAAACCAGCGGTCGCCGCTAAGAAGCCGGTTGCAGCCAAGAAGGCAGCAGCTCCGAAGAAGGCAGTCGCCGCTAAGAAGCCGGTCGCTAAGGCAGCAGCAAAGCCAGTGGCTAAGAAAGCAGCAGCTCCTAAAAAAGCAGTTGCAGCGAAGAAGCCAGTCGCTAAGAAAGCAGTCGCAGCGAAGAAGCCAGTAGCAGCGAAGAAGCCAGTCGCTAAGAAAGCAGTCGCAGCGAAGAAGCCAGTGGCGAAGAAAGCAGCAGCTCCTAAGAAAGCAGTTGCAGCCAAGAAGCCGGTAGCGAAGAAGGCAGTTGCAGCCAAGAAGCCAGTAGCGAAGAAGGCAGTCGCCGCTAAGAAGCCGGTTGCAGCGAAGAAGCCAGTCGTCAAGGCAGCAGCAAAGCCAGCAGCCAAGAAGGCAGTTGCAGCGAAGAAGCCAGTAGCGAAGAAGGCCGTCGCCGCTAAGCCTGCTGCTAAGCCAGCAGTCAAGGCTGCAGCTAAGCCGGCAGCAGCGAAGAAGCCAGTCGCCAAGAAGGCGGCAGCTAAGCCAGCAGCGAAGAAGCCAGCAGCGAAGCCAGCTGCAGCAGCTCCAGCTGTGAAGACTGTGCTGAACCCGGCAGCAGCTTGGCCGTTCCCAACAGGCACAACACGTCCTTAATCGGACCTGGCCTGGCGCCTGAGTAATCAGGTGCAAAATACCGCTGTGTGACTCGTTCATGCAGCGGTTTTTTTTCGCCGGTACGGATCCCGGCATGACGCCGGGGCTGCTGAATGCTGCTCCGACCGGCCGGCAGCATGTGTGTTGACTGCGTCAGAGACCGTCGCCCGGAAGGGGATGTCGTCCGTGATTTCCTCGTATCACCGGCATGGTTCCAGGCGGGGCTTTGTTAATTATTCCCAGTCCCCATATAGGGAACAGCGCTGCATGGTTTAGTATGTGCCCTAAGCATCGAACCCGATGAGCAAACAGTTTTTTATGGAGAGTGACCGTGTTGCATAGCATTTTCATGTTGATCGTTGACGCCATCGCCAGCGTGCTGGCTGGAGTGCTGTTGCTGCGTTTCTGGATGCAGGTCGTACAGGTGCGTCCGCCAGCCACGGTGGGGCAGTTCGTGTTCCAGCTGTCGGACTGGCTGGTCAAGCCGCTGCGCAAAGTGCTGCCGGGTGTCGGCGGCTACGACTGGGCCAGCCTGGTCGGCGCCTTCCTGATCGTGCTGCTGTCGACCATCGCTGCAGTCGGATTCATCTCCGGGTTTGATTTCCAGCCCATCATCCTGTTGTCGCTGGTGCGCTTCTTCCAATGGATTTTTTACGGCTTCATGGCCACGCTGATCCTCGAAGCGATCTTCAGCTGGGTCAATCCCTATGCGCCGCTGGCGCCGTTCGTGCGGGCGCTTAACGAGCCGCTGCTGCGTCCGCTGCGCAAAGTCATTCCGCTGATCGGCAATGTCGACCTGTCGCCGCTGGCAGCGCTGATCCTGCTGCAGATCGCCGTGCGTCTGGTCAGCACCTTGCTGCTTTCCATCGGCTGATCACTTCTTCAGCCGGAACAAAATAAAACAGGCCGCACGGTGCATCGTGCGGCCTGTTTTGCGTTCGGGCTGCGGATTGCCTGTCTCGCCTATTTCTTCTTCGCGCTCCATTGCTGCAGCGCTTGCAGCGTGTTCTCGACATGCTTGTCCGGGCTCGGGCTGCTGTATTCGTAGATGATGCTCTTGTCCGGCGCGATCACGTAAGAAGTCCGGCTGGCGTAGTCTGATTTGCTCGACATCATGGCATCGTAAGACTTCATGATCTTCTGATCGGTATCGGCGGCCACTGCAAATTTGCTGCGGCATTCGCTGACGGAAAACTTGTTGAGGGTCTCGATCTTGTCGTTCGACACGCCGATGACAGTGGCGCCGAGCGCCTTGTAGCGGTCGATGGCTTCGGCGAACAGGTGGGCTTCAATCGTGCAGCCGGTGGTGAAGGCGGCGGGGTAGAAGTACAGCACCACCGGGCCTTTCCGGAGCGCCTCGGCCAGCGAGAACGTCGACACCTGGCCGCCGAGCGACGCCTGGGTGGAAAAGTCGGGGGCCTTGTCGCCGGGTTTGAGCGCTGCAGAGGCAGTGGAGCTAAGCGACAGCGAGCACAGTGACAATAACAAGGCAGAGGCAAAGCGTTTCATGACTATTCCTTTCAATGTACTGCTGTCTCCGGCGTGTCGGCGCTGCGCGCCGGTGCGTTGAACGCCACCGGCAGGCGGCAGGCCTCAATCAGGCAAAGCGATAGCCGAAGGCCTTGTGGAAACGATCGTCGATTTCAGCCAGTGTCGGCGCATGGTTTTGCGGACCTTGCGAGGCGATCTTGATCGAACCCATCAGGCTGGACAGGCGGCCGGTGGTGGCCCAGTCCATGCCCTTGGTCAGGCCGAACAGCATGCCCGCGCGGAACGCGTCGCCGCAGCCGGTCGGGTCGGCGATGGCGTCTGCCGGTACGCAAGGGATGTCGATCTTCTGGCCGCCGGTGAAGATCTCCGCGCCCAGCTCGCCGCGCGTGACGATCAGCGCCGAGACTTGTCCGGCGATGTCTTGCAGGCTCAGACCGGTGCGGGCGGTCAGCAATTCGGCTTCGTAGTCGTTCACGGCGACATAGGTCGCCAGGTCGATGAAGTGTTTCAGATCATCGCCGCTGAACATCGGCATGCCCTGGCCCGGATCGAAGATCAGCGGGATGCCCTGCGCAGCACTGTGCTCGGCGTGTTGCAGCATACCGTCGCGGCCGTCCGGCGCCACGATGGACAGCTTGACCGGACCGGCGTCGGCGACCTTGTTCTCATGCGAATAGCTCATCGCGCCCGGGTGGAAGGCGGTGATCTGATTGCCGCCGGCATCGGTAGTGATGAAGCATTGTGCCGTGAACGCGTTGTCGATCACGCGAATGCTCCTGGTGGAGATGCCGAGATTCTGGAAGCGCTCCATGTACGGCGCGCTGTCCTGGCCGACGGTCGCCATGATGACCGGTTCGCCGCCGAGCAGTTTCAGGTTGTAGGCGATGTTGCCGGCGCAGCCGCCGAATTCGCGGCGCATCGACGGCACCAGGAAAGACACGTTGATCTTGTGCAATTGATCAGCCAGCAGCGCGTCGGCGAAGCGGCCTTCGTATTGCATGATGTTGTCGTAAGCAAGCGAGCCGCAGATAAGTGAACTCATGGCGAATGTCTGAGAAAGTTGAAGAATGCTGCATTGTAGAAGAATCCCGCCGGTTTTGCGGATTTTCGTGCCGGAGGCTGCCGGCTGTATTCAGCGGCAGCGTGGGAGGCGCCGAGCGATGGCTCAGGGATAAAACAGATAGATGCGATAGCCGGATGCCGCCGGCTGCGCCAGTTCGAACGTCAGTTTGACTTGCTGTTCGCCTTCGCCGGCCAGGCCGTCGTCGATCATTTGCGTCGAGCCGAGGTATTCGCGCGGGGTGAAGACGCGCCGGGTGATGGCTTTTTCGTCGCCGTCGTTGAGCGTCAGCTCCATGTACGGCCAGGCTTGCGTGCTGTAGCCGCGGTTGCGCAGCAGCACCGTCAGGGTATAGATGTTCTGGTTGGGCGGCACCAGTTGCAGCTCGCTCGACTCCAGCGACAACTCGTCGATATTGGTCGGCAGTCCGACCGAGCAATGCAGCGCGGCGCAGACCGATGACAGCAGCGGCCGCGTCGCCGGCAGCCAGGCGGAGATGGTATTGCGCCAGATATAAGTCGCTTGCAGCAGCAGGGCGATGCTCAGCAATACTGCGCCGACGCTCATGACGATGCGGCTGATGCGGCGCAGGCGTTCGCGGCGTTCGGCTTTTTGTACGAAGGCGGGCGCGTCGGCGTCTTCTTCGTATTCCTCTTCGAACTCTTCTTCTTCGCTCTCAGCTTCGCTGTCTTCTGACGTTTCTTTTGTCTCGGCGGCGGGCGCCATGTTTTCCTGGCGTGCCGAGGAGGTCAGGGGAACCGGATAAGACAATTCCTGCGTCAAGGTATTGATCGCAGCCTGTTCAGCCTGGTCCAGCGGCGCGGCGGTAGCGGATGTTCCGGCCGACCTGGCCGGCGCGCCCGGCAGGGGAAAGGACGGCGAAGCGGCTTCTTCCCGCGCCGGCGAATCAGGCCGCGATGGCGCGCTGTCCGACTGTGTACCCCAGGGCGCGTCATTGGTTTCCGCGGCGATGCTAGCGAAGGCCGCTGACAAATCTACCGGCGGGCGAGGCGGGGCTGATGGTGTTGGAGCAGATGGCGAAGCAGCAGGCGCCGCAGTCGCATTACCCGGCAGCGTCGGCCATGCCGTCGGTGCGGCGCGATTTTCTGTCGGCGTGGTGTTGTTGGAAGGCGTGGCGACGAGTTGCTGGGCGATGTCGGGCGACACCAGATGCTCGTTGCCGTTGAAAACTTCCTTGCAGCTGCCGCAGCGGACCAGGCCGCCGCGCAGTTTAAGCTGGTCTTGAGCGACGCGGAATGTCGTCTGGCAGAAAGGACATTGGGTCGCCAACGCCATCAGCGTACCTCGCGCGGTTCAACACCATGCGGGAGCAGGACAAGCCCCGCTCCGGTATTGCCGACATGGCGAAGGACGATCCGGCGCGACATGCTTACTCCGTCGGCGCTTGGCCGGCCAGTGCGACCCAGCCTTCGTGCTCGGCCCAGACGCTCAGGGCGATGTACGGCGCGTAAGCGGCAATCACTTCGTCTGCCTGGCGGTCCAGCACGCCCGACAGCACCAGCGAACCGCCCGGCGCGACGCGACCGGCCAGCATCGGCGCCATCAGTTGCAGCGGGCCGGCCAGAATATTGGCGACCACGATGGCGAAGGTTTGGTTTTCCGGATAGATGCGGACGAAGGCTTCCGGCAGGTGGTACTCGATCTCGCAAGCATTGCGTTCGCTGTTGAAGCGCGCCGATTCCAGCGCCTGCGGGTCGATGTCGACGCCGATGACTTGCTGTGCGCCGAGCTTCCTGGCGACCAGCGCCAGAATGCCGGAGCCGCAGCCGTAATCAAGCACGCTCGGGGCATTGGCGGCATGTTCTTCCAGCCACTCCATGCACAGTCGCGTGGTGGGATGGCTGCCGGTGCCGAACGCCAGGCCGGGGTCCAGCTCCAGCACCAGGGCGTCCGGTTCCGGGGCGTCGTGCCAGCTGGGCACGACCCAGATACGTTTGCCGATATGGATAGGATCGAATTGCGATTGCGTCAGGCGCACCCAGTCCTGCTCCTCCACCGAACGCAAGGCGAACGGCAGGGCGTAGTCCAGGCCGATGGCCTTGGCGGCGTCGGTGACGATGGTCGCGTGGTTGGCGTCGACATCGGCCAATGCCACCACGCGGCTGCGTTCCCATGCAGCCTCGGCCGGTTCCATTCCCGGCTCGCCGAACAGCGGTTGCTCGTCGATCGTGCCTTCGTCGGCGTCTTCCACCGACACCGACAACGCGCCTGCTTCCATCAGGGCGTCGGACAATGCCTCAGCCTGATCGCGCGTGACTTGAATAACAATTTCGGTCCAGCCCATCGGTTTCTTCGCCTTTACTTCTTCGCCGGCTTTTCTGCCGGAGGTGCAGTTGGGCGCTCCGCCAGTTTGTGCTCAAGATAATGGATGTTGGTGCCGCCTTCGATGAAGCGGGCATCTACCATCAGTTCTCGATGCAGCGGGATGTTGGTCGAAATGCCTTCGACCACCATTTCCGACAGCGCGATCTGCATGCGGCGGATGGCTTGCTCGCGGGTCGAACCGTAAGAGATCACCTTGCCGACCATCGAATCGTAGTTGGGCGGGACGAAGTAACCGGCATAAGCGTGCGAATCGACGCGGATGCCGGGGCCGCCCGGTACGTGCCATGCCGTCAGGCGGCCCGGCGACGGGGTGAACTTGAACGGGTCTTCCGCATTGATGCGGCATTCGATCGCGTGACCCTTCAGCTCGATATCGCGCTGGCGATAACGCAGCTTTTCGCCGAAGGCGATGCGGATCTGTTCCTGCACGATGTCGACGCCGGTGATCATTTCGGTGACCGGATGTTCGACCTGCACGCGGGTGTTCATTTCGATGAAGTAGAACTCTTCGTTTTCGTACAGGAATTCGAAGGTGCCGGCGCCGCGGTAGTTCATCTTGCGGCAGGCTTCGGCGCAACGCTCACCGATCTTCTCGATGATCTTGCGCGGGATGCCCGGCGCCGGCGCTTCTTCGATGACCTTCTGGTGGCGGCGCTGCATGGAGCAATCGCGTTCGCCCAGCCAGATGGCTTGCTTGTGTTCGTCGGCGAGGATCTGGATTTCCACGTGGCGCGGATTTTCCAGGTACTTCTCCATATAGACTTCCGGATTGCCGAAGGCTGCGCCGGCTTCCGTCTTGGTCATGGTCACGGCGTTGATCAGCGCCGCTTCGGTATGCACCACGCGCATGCCGCGGCCACCGCCGCCGCCTGCCGCCTTGATGATGACCGGGTAGCCGATCTTGCGCGCGATCTGCACGATTTCCTTGGGATTGTCCGGCAATGCGCCTTCCGAACCCGGCACGCAAGGCACGCCGGCGCGGATCATCGCCTGCTTGGCCGAGACCTTGTCGCCCATCATGCGGATGTTTTCCGGACGCGGGCCGATGAAGACGAAGCCGGATTTCTCGACGCGTTCCGCGAAGTCGGCGTTCTCGGACAGGAAGCCGTAGCCCGGGTGGATCGCTTGCGCGTCGGTGACTTCGGCGGCGCTGATGATCGCCGGCATGTTCAGGTAGCTGAGCGCGGAAGGAGCCGGTCCGATACAGACCGATTCGTCCGCCAGCTTCACGTATTTCGCCTCGCGGTCCGCCTCGGAGTGCACGACCACGGTCTTGATGCCCATTTCACGGCATGCGCGCTGGATACGGAGAGCGATTTCGCCACGATTGGCGATAAGGATTTTTTCAAACATAAGAGGAAATGTGCGTCGCCAAGAGTCAAGCGTTTACATACAGGTAACCAGATCCGCCATGGATGGAGCACATGGAAGCAATTCCAGTGCGGGCCTGCAGTTGAGCGCCATCAATTATTGCCGGGCTCAGTGAAACTACAGGCCGTCCATCCGCATTCTGGCAGGATTTAGCCGATTACGAACAGAGGTTGACCGAATTCGACCGGTTGGCCGTTTTCAACCAGGATTTGCTTGATCACGCCGGCTTTGTCGGCGTCGATTTCGTTCAGCAGCTTCATTGCTTCGATGATGCAGATGGTGTCGCCTTCCTTGACTTCCTTGCCGACTTCGACGAACGCCGGAGCGCCCGGAGCGGAGGAGCGGTAGAAGGTGCCGACCATCGGCGATTTGACGATGTGGCCTTCCGGAGCGGCCGGAGCGGCGGCAACCGGTGCCGCGACAGGCGCAGGTGCGGCGCCGGCCTGGATGGTTTGCGGGTAAGCAGCTTGCGGCTGCATCATCACGACCTGATTTTGCGGCGTCGCCGACGATTTGACGATGCGAACCTTGCTCTCGCCTTCGGTGACTTCCAGTTCCTCGATATCCGATTCAGCGACCAGATCGATCAAGGTTTTGAGTTTCCGTAAATCCATGTGAATTCCTCAGTAGTAATAGTAGATATAACAAAACAGCTATAACAAGTTAAACAGGCCGGCATCGTCTCATGTTCAACGTCCTGCGTTGAATGCCACGCGGCGATGCCGGCCGGAAAATCGGGGTGGTGTCCTTATGGCTGCTGGAGCAGATGATCAATTGCCAGACGGTAGCCGTCGACGCCGAAGCCGCACAGCACGGCCTTGGCAATACCGGACAGGTATGAAAAATGGCGAAACTCTTCGCGCTGATGAATATTGGATATATGCACTTCCACGAACGGTATCGCCACGCCGGCCAGCGCATCGCGCAAGGCCACGCTGGTGTGGGTCAGGCCGCCTGGGTTGATCACGATGGCGTCGACGCCTTCTTTCCTCGCGGCATGAATGCGGTCGATCAGCGCGCCTTCATGATTGCTTTGGAATGCGTTGAGCGTGGCGCCGGCTTTGCCGGCCTGCAAGGCCGCGCGCTGCTCGATGTCTGCCAGGGTGGTGGATCCGTAGACTTCAGGCTCCCGGGTGCCCAGCAAATTCAGGTTGGGTCCATTGAGGAGGAGAAGGTTTATTGCCATGGAGATAAGGCTCCGTTTGACGACGATGCGCGCATTTTGCCGTCAAATGCCTTCATTTGGCAAGAAAAACTTTAATTACATGTTTTTGAGGGAGGCCAGGTCGCGGCGCAGCTCATCGAAATTCAGGCGCCCAAGATAGACCTTTTTGAGGTTTCCGTCCAGTCCCACCAGAACGGTGAAGGGGAGGCCGCCGGCTTGATTGCCGAATTGCCGCAGCAAATCGGTGGCGCCGGTCCCGGCAACGTAGAGAGGATAATAGATATGGAATTTTTCTGCAAACTGGGCGATGTTCTCCTGGGAATCGACGCCGATGCCGATAATTTGCACCGGTGCGACTTCCGCCTGCAGCGCCGCCAGTTCCGGCATTTCTTCCACGCACGGCGCACACCAGGTGGCCCAGAAGTTGATGATGACCGGCTTGCCTTTCCATTGCGACAAGGCCTGCGGTTTGCCGGCGACGTCGGGCATGGTCTGCGCGAACAGGTTGGCGACGGCTTTCGCCTCGGGCGTTTGCGGTACAGGCTGGTTTTGCTTGTGGCTGGTGTACATGCCGACGCCCGCGGCGATGGCGGCGACCAGAATAAACAGCAATATGTTTCGCGTCTTCATCAGCTTTCTTCCATGATCAGGCGGCGTACCGCATCGATATCGGCACGTTCGGCGCGTTTGCCGGGCGCGGTCCTGATGCCGCCGCGCAAGTCGTCGACATCATACACCGCCAGATGCACGCCTTCCGGCGCGGCGCCCCGTTGCGGCAGCAGATAGCTCAGCGTTTCGACAGGCTCATGCCGGCCTTTGAAATGCGTGCTTTCGCTGACGTCGAAGTTGATATTCTTGTTCAACAGATAAATTTCGACATCCTTCGCGCTCGATGTAAATAATTGCAAATGGATATCGGAGTGTTCGCCGGCCGTGCCATTGAGCACCGCCCCGGTCAGATAAGGATTGAAGCGCGCGAGTTCCTCCATTAATTGCACGGCCAGTTGGCGCAAATGCAATAAACGAGCGGGCTGGGTTTCGCCGAAGAACAGTTCGTTATACAGGCGGACTTCTTCTTCGATCTGTGCGTTATCCGGCAGAATGTCGCCGCGCGTCTTGCTGTCGCCCAGGATCTGGCGCGCCGCCTTGCGCTTGGCGGTGGCGTAGTCGGCCCCGTCCTCGGCAATCATGCGGGCGGCCGCGGCGGCGATTTCTGAGCGTAAGAGTTCGATGTCGGTCTGATGCATGGCCGCAATAATACTCTGAGCTTGTAGTTATCGCCCGAGGAGGCCCTCCGCTCAGGTAAAATCTCGGGATTCCTTATCAAGATTCACTATGCATATTCATATCCTCGGCATTTGCGGCACCTTCATGGGCGGCCTGGCGGTACTGGCGAAAGAAGCCGGTCACAAGGTCACCGGATGCGACGCCAATGTCTATCCGCCCATGAGCACGCAGCTGGAAGCTCAGGGCATCGAATTGATCCAGGGGTTCGACCCCGAGCAAGTCAAGTTGCAGCCCGATCTGTTCGTCATCGGCAATGTAGTCTCGCGCGGCAATCCGCTGATGGAAGAAATCCTCAACCGCGGCCTGCCTTACGTGTCGGGGCCGGAATGGATGGGCAATCACATCCTGCAGGACAAATGGGTGCTGGCGGTGGCCGGCACGCACGGCAAGACCACGACGTCAGCCATGCTGGCCTGGATACTGGAAGACTGCGGCTATGCACCAGGCTTCCTGATCGGCGGCGTGCCGATGAATTTCGGCATCTCGGCGCGTCTGTCGGGTGAGAAAAACGGCAAAAAGGAAGACTCGATCTTCTTCGTCATCGAAGCCGATGAATACGACACCGCCTTCTTCGACAAGCGCAGCAAGTTCGTGCACTACCATGCCAAGACCGCGATTCTGAACAACCTCGAATACGATCACGCCGACATCTTCCCGGATCTGGCCGCCATCGAAACGCAATTCCACCATCTGGTGCGCACCGTGCCGGGCATTGGCCGCCTCGTCGTCAATGGACGCGAACCTGCATTGGAGCGCGTGATTGCGCGCGGGTGCTGGAGCGAGCACGAGAATTTCGGCGTCGATGCAGGTCAGGCCGGCTGGTCGCTCAAGACCCACGACGACGGCAGTTTCGACATCGCCTTCAACGGCGAACAGCAAGGCACCGTGCGCTGGTCGCTGACCGGCGAGCACAACCGCATGAATGCGCTGGCCGCAATTGCCGCTGCGCGTCACGTCGGTGTGCCGGCAGCGCAAGCCATCGCTGCCCTGGAGAAATTCGAAAACGTCAAACGCCGCATGGAGTTGCGCGGCACGGTCAACAACATCGCCGTCTACGACGATTTCGCCCATCACCCGACCGCGATTGCTACTACGGTCGCCGGCTTGCGCAAAAAAATCGGATCGGCGCGCATCCTCGCCGTACTCGAACCGCGTTCGAACACCATGAAGCTGGGCACCATGAAAGATGCATTGCCCGCCAGCCTGACCGAGGCCGACCTGGTGTTCGGCTACGGCGCCAAGGGCAGCGGCAAGGAAGCATTGGGTTGGGACCTGGCGCAAGCGCTGTCGCCGCTGGGCGGCAAGGCGCAGGCCTTCGACGACCTCGGCGCGCTGGTGCAGGCGATTCAACAAGCGGCACGCCCGGGCGATCATGTACTGGTCATGAGCAACGGCGGTTTCGGCGGCGTCCATCAGAAGCTGCTGGACGCGCTCGCATGATCTTGTATCTGCACGGCTTTCGCTCGTCGCCGCAATCGTTCAAGGCGCGTCACATGGCCGAACGCATGCAGGCGCTGGGACGCCTGCCCGAGTACTACTGCCCGCAACTGCCGGCGTCGCCGGCGCAAGCGATCAACTTGGCGTTGCGCTACGCGCAGCAATTTCCTGCGGAGCAACTGACGGTGGTCGGCTCGTCGCTGGGCGGTTTTTACGCCACCTGGCTGGCCGAGCATCTCGGTTGCCGCGCAGTATTGCTCAACCCGGCCGTCAAGCCGCCGCGCGATCTGGAATCCTACGTCGGCGTCACCACGCAATATCACTCCGACGAGCCGTTCGAGTTCAAGCATGCCTACATCGACGAGTTGCGCGCCCTGGTCGTGGACAAGATTACCCGTCCCGAACGTTATTTCCTGATCGCCGCCACCGGCGACGAAGTATTGGACTGGCGCGAGATGACGGCGCATTACCCGGGTGCGAAGCAAATCGTGATCGAAGGCAGCGACCACGGCATCAGCGAATTCGCCGACTATGCCGACGAAGTGCTGGCGTTTTGCGGCATCGTGCCGCTCAACCCTTTGAATCCGCCGAATAGCTTGCAAGCCGGCGACGAGGCACTAAGCTGATGGAGAAGCTGCTTGGCCGCGCGCGCTGGTTCGATCATCCGAACGCGGTGCAGGCCGGACCGCTGTTGCGGCAATGGCTGGCGGATCCCGGCTCGATGACCTTCAAGCTGCGGGCGCGTTGCGACGAACTGCGCGTGCAGCGTCTGCGCCAGCGTCCCGGCAACGCCTTGCAGGATGAATGCCGCTTGCTCGGACTGACGCCGCGCGAAGCGGTCGAAGAGCGCGATGTGATTCTGCATTGCGACGGCCACCCGGTGTTGTTCGGGCATACCGTCACGCCGTTGGCTTCAGCTGCGGCCTGGCCGTTTTTTCGTCGTCTCGGCAATCGTCCGCTGGGCGGCAGTTTGTTTTCCGATCCGCTGGTCACGCGCGCGCCGATTCAATTTGCCCGCCTGCATGCCGGCCATCCGCTGGTGCGCCGCGTGCGCCAGGCGCTCGATCTTCACTCTCAGCCGCCGCTGCAGCCTTTGTATGCGCGCCGGTCTCTGTTTCGTCGTCACGGCAGCGTCATGCTGGTGACCGATGTTTTTTTACCCGCCCTCAGTACGCTGATGGCATTGAATATGTAAGCAACAATCGATGAATTTATTTTTTGAAGAATCCGGCGATTTCAAGGCTGGCGCCGTGCTGTCGCAGCAAGGCGAGGCCTATCAGGTCGAAATGGCGTCGGGCAAGCGCAGCAAGGTCAAGTCCAAGGACGTGATGCTGCAGTTCGCCTCGCCGAGCCCGGCCAAGTTGCTGGAAGATGCTCAGGCCGTCGCGCAGGACATCGACCTCGATTTCCTGTGGGAAGTCGCGGGTGAAGAAGAGTTCGGCTTTGCCGAGCTGGGCGCCGAATATTTCGGCCATGCGCCGCTGCCGCATGAGGCCGCCGGTTTGCTGGTGCGCCTGCATTCGGCGCCGATCTATTTTTACCGCAAGGGCAAGGGCCGTTACAAGGCGGCGCCGATCGCTTCGCTGCAAGCCGCGCTGGCCGGCGTCGAAAAGAAAAAGCAGCAGGCGCTGGTGCAGGCGCAATATGTCGAAGAGCTGAAGGCCGGAAAATTGCCGGAGTCGTTCAAGACCATGGCGCTGCAATTGCTGTTCCGTCCCGACAAGAACGGCATCGAATTCAAGGCGCTCGACACCGCCTGCAAGGAATTGCAAACCACGCCGCAGCGCCTGATGCTGTCGACCGGCGGCCTGGCGTCGCCCAAGGATCTGCACTACGCCAAGTTCCTGTTCGAATTCTTCCCCAAGGGCAGCGGTTTCCCTGAGGTGAAGATTCCTGCCATGCCCGCCGATTTGCCGTTGGCCGACGTGCAGGCGTTCTCCATCGACGACGTCACCACCACGGAAATCGACGATGCGCTGTCCGTCGTCAAACTGGCCGACGGCAAGGTGCGCGTCGGCATCCACATCGCGGCGCCCGGCCTGGGCATCAAGCGCGACGACGCGCTCGACGCCATGGCGCGCCAGCGCATGTCGACGGTTTACATGCCCGGCGAAAAAATCACCATGCTGCCCGACTCGTTGGTCGAAGCGTTCACGCTCGACGAAGGCAAGAACTGCCCGGCATTGTCGCTGTACGCCACGCTCGATCCGTCGGACTGGTCGGTGATTTCGACCGAGACGCGCGCCGAGATCGTGCCGATTTCCGCCAACCTGCGCCACAACGATCTGGATGCTTTGGTCACCGAAGAAGCATTGGCGAACAACAGCGGCGAGTATCCGCACAAGGACGACATCAGCCTGCTGTGGCAATGGGTGCAAGTGCTGGAGCAGGGCCGCATGGCCAAGCGCGAAAGTTTCGGGCTGCGTCCGGAACAGAACAACCGCGTCGATTTCAACTTCTACGTCGACAACGACGTGGTCACGATCACGCGCCGCAAGCGCGGTGCGCCGCTGGACAAGATCGTTGCCGAACTGATGATCTTCGCCAACAGCACCTGGGGCAAATTCATGGCCGACCATGGCGTGCCGGGCATCTACCGCGCGCAAGGCGGCGGCGCCGGCGGCTGGGCCGCCAAGATGCAAGTGCGCATGGTCACGCACGCCGCGCCGCACCAGGGTCTGGGCGTCGATCAATATGCCTGGAGCACCTCGCCGCTGCGCCGCTATACCGATCTGGTCAATCAGTGGCAAATCCTGGCTTGCCTGGAGCACGGCGTCACCGCGCCGCTGGCGGCGCCGTTCAAGCCGCGCGACGCCGACTTGTTCGCCATCGTTTCCGCATTCGATTCGGCTTACTCCGGCTATGCCGACTTCCAGTCCGGCATGGAGCGCTACTGGTGCCTGCGCTGGCTGGCGCAGGAACAGGCGCGTCAGGTCGACGCCGTGGTGCTCAAGGACGAGATCCTGCGTCTGGTCGACATACCGCTGGTGATTCGCCTGCCGGGCATGCCGCAGGTTGCGCGCGGCTTGCAGGTCAAGCTCGATCTGTTGCGCTGGGACGAAGTCGATCTGACCGTGGAAGCGCGCCTGCTGGAAATTCCGAGCGCGCAGCAGCCTGCTGACGCCGAGCCGATGGACGACGAAGACGAAGCCATGCTGCAAGGTATGGAAGATGCTGCGGTAGAGGACGCCGAGGCAGCGGCCGAAGAAGCGCAAGAGCCGGGAGAGCCGGCCGAGGACGCTGAAAGCACCGGCAGTGGCGAGACTGCCGGCGCCACCCCTGTCCCGGCTGCGGAATGACCCCGGCTTTGGCGTAAAATCGCGTTTTCCATCTAGTGATGCACTTGTGAAATATTTCGCCGACAATCGCTTCCTGACCATCGCTCTGGCCGGCTCCGTGGCGATCCACGCGGTCCTGCTGGGCGTGCACTTTGCCGCGCCGGACGCGTTCAGGCTCAAGCCTGCCGATCCGGGGCTGGAAGTGATCCTGGTCAACGCCAAGCACGACAAGGCGCCGGTCAAGGCCGACGCCATTGCGCAAGCGAACCTGGACGGCGGCGGCAACGCCAATGAAGGCCGCGCCAAGTCGCCGTTGCCGGACATGCGCAAGGTCGAGAATGGCGACAGCGTCAAGGCGGCGCAGCGCAAGGTGGCCGAGCTGGAAGCGCAGCAGCAGAAGATTCTGTCGCAGATGAACAAGGCCACGCCGACCGTGGCCACGCCAGAGCGCGAGAAACCGAAGGAAGTCACGCCGCAGATCAACGCCAGGGACTTGCTGGACACCGCCAAGGCGGTGGCGCGCATGGAAGCCGAAGTCGCCAAGAACATCGAGGATTACAATAAGCGACCGAAGAAGACGCAGATCACCGCGCGCACCCGCGAGGCCGGCTACGCTTTGTATTACAAGGCCATGCAGGAAAAGATCGAACGGCTCGGCACGCTGAACTTTCCGCAGCGGGATGGCAAGAAGCTGTACGGCGAACTGGTGATTTATATCCCGGTTTTCCAGGACGGTACGATTTATGAAAAAGAAGGCGGTGCGCGCATTGAGCGCGGCTCCGGCAATGCCGCGCTGGACAGTGCGGCGCTGGCGATCGTGCGGCGCTCGGCGCCGTTCGGCCGCTTTCCCGACAACATGCGCACCACCAGCAAAGACGACATCTGGGAAATCATCACGCGTTTCCGTTTTACGCACGAGGAAACTTTGCAGACTGACATGAGCAGCTCACGCTGATAAGAAAATGGATGCATACGTCGTCATCGGCAATCCGATTGCCCACAGCAAGTCGCCCGAGATCCACGCGCAGTTCGCCGCGCAGACCGCGCAGCAACTGAGCTACGAGCGCCTGCTGGCGCCGCTGCAAGGCTTCAAGGCGGCGGTCAAGGTGTTCATCGCCAACGGCGGCAAAGGCGCCAACGTCACGGTGCCTTTCAAGCTGGAAGCGCATGCGCTGGCTGATCGCTTAACAGATCGTGCGCGCCTGGCGGGGGCGGTCAATACGCTTAAATTTGAAGGCGGCAGCATCCTCGGCGACAACACCGACGGCGCCGGACTGGTGGTGGATATCGTCCACAACGCCGGCGTCGCGCTGGCCGGCAAACGCGTCCTGCTGCTGGGCGCCGGCGGCGCTTCGCGCGGCGCCTTGCTGCCCTTGCTGGAACAGAAGCCGGCTGAGCTGGTGCTGGCTAACCGCACCCACGCCAAGGCGCAGGAGCTGGCGGCGCAGTTCGCCGAATACGGCAATCTGGCAGCGGCCGAATATGCGCAGCTGAGTGGTGCCTTCGATGTGGTGATCAACGCGACTTCCGCCAGCCTTGCGGCCGATGTGCCGCCGATTCCGCCGGGCGTTTTCTCGCGCACTGCATTGGCAACAACACTGGCCTACGACATGATGTACGGCAAGCAGCCGACGGTGTTCATGGAGTTCGCCGCGCGTCACGGCGCCGTTGCACGGGATGGTCTGGGCATGCTGGTGGAGCAGGCGGCCGAAGCGTTCTTCTTGTGGCGCGGTGTGCGGCCGGAAACAGCCGATGTATTTGCCGCCTTGCGCGCGCAACTGAATCAAAGTTGAAGCTGTAGTTTCAGGACTACCCGGCACCGGGCGCTGTATCAATCAATAACAAACATCAGAAAAATGAAGCTCTTGCGCAAGCTGTTCCTGTGGCTGATCGTGCTGCCTCTCACCTTAGTGTTGCTGCTGCAACTGTATTTCTTCGTGCAGATCTGGTGGTGGGTCGATCACAATCCCGACTCGACCAGTTTCATGCGCCAGCAGTTGTCCATCCTGCAGGAAAAAAATCCCAACGCGCAGCTGCAATTCCGCTGGGTGCCCTACAACCGCATTTCCAACAATCTCAAGCGCGCCATCATCGCGTCGGAGGATTCCAATTTCTCCGAGCATGAAGGCGTGGACTGGGATGCACTGCAAAAAGCCTACGAAAAGAATAACAAGAAGGGCAAGGTCGTCGCCGGCGGTTCTACCATTACCCAGCAACTGGCGAAGAATTTATTTCTCTCCGGCGAGCGCAGCTATGTGCGCAAGGCGCAGGAGTTCGTCATCACCTACATGCTGGAATTCCTGATGGACAAGCAGCGCATCTTCGAGATCTACCTCAACGTGGTCGAATGGGGCAACGGCGTGTTCGGCGCCGAGGCGGCGTCGCTGCACTACTACAAAACCAGCGCGGCCAACCTGGGGCCGAGCCAGGCGGCAAGGCTGGCGGTGATGTTGCCGCGCCCGCGCTTCTATGACAAGAATCCCGGCTCCGCCTACCTCGCCAATCGCACCGGCCTGATCCTGCGCCGCATGGGCGCCGCCGAACTGCCGCCGGTGAAGCCGGTGGAAAAGCCGCCGGCAAAATCCAACGCCAGGCCGTCCGCAAAAAAATAGCCGGAAATCGCCCCTGTTCTCGGCGCTTGCCTGCGGGCAGGCTTGAACGTACACTTGCGTTCCAGTTCTATGGCGGGCCGGAAACCGCTTTGTTACCGCACCGTTACAGCGCCGTTACCACATCGTCCGTCCAGTCGACTTGCCCTGACAGTGAGATCACATGATTAATGTTTTTGTTTTGCAAAATGGTCGACTGAACCAGGTCAATATCGACAGCCGCAGCGATCTGGAAAATATCGTGCCGGTCTGGGTCGACCTGACTGAGCCGACCGACGACGAGCGCGCCTGGGTCAAAAGCATCTACGGCGTGACCCTGCCGGACGAAGACGAATTCAGCGACATCGAAGCCTCCGCACGTTATTTCGAAGCCGAAAACGGCGACCTGCACCTGCGCACCGACTTCCTGTTCGAAGGTGAAGACGACGCCTCGGCCACCATGACCGTGGCTTTCATCCTGGCGCGCAACATCCTGTTTTCCGTACACGCCGAAGACTTGCCGGTGTTTCGCCTGGTGCGCATGCGCGCGCGTTCGCGGCCCGGTTCGATCGGCGACTACCGCGACGTACTGCTCGATCTGTATGAAACCGACGCCGAGTATTCGGCCGACGCGCTGGAAGGCATTTACCAGAAGCTCGAAGCCGTCAGCCACAGCGTGCTCAAGAAGAGCCTGTCCGACCAGGCCGCCGCCGAGGTACTCAACACCATCGCCCACGAGGAAGATCTGAACGGCCGCATCCGCCGCAACATGATGGATACACGCCGAGCGGTCAGCTTCCTGATGCGCGGCCGCCTGTTGAGCTCGGAGCAATTCGAAGATGCGCGCCAGATCCTGCGCGACATCGAGTCGCTGGACGGCCACACCGCCTTCCTGTTCGACAAGATCAACTTCCTGATGGACGCTACCGTCGGTTTCATCAACATCAACCAGAACAAGATCATCAAGATCTTCTCGGTGGCCTCGGTCGCCTTCCTGCCGCCGACCTTGATTGCCAGTATCTACGGCATGAACTTCAAGGTCATGCCGGAACTGGATTGGATCGTCGGTTATCCGCTCGCCATCCTGATGATGGTCGGCTCGGCGATCGCGCCATTCTGGTATTTCCGCCGACGCGGCTGGTTGAATTAATCCAGATCCCGCTCTTTTCATCCGCATTTTTTTCTTTGCGCCCGGCATCTCGCGGCGCTTGTTACTGCGTGGGTCACGCTCGCTGCGGCTCGCTACTCCATCGATGCCGTGCGGGTAATGTCTGACAGCGCTTTGGGTTTTCCGCTGATGTTGTCGGACGCCACCCCGGCTGATAATGAGCGCATCACTTATGCGCGCAAAAGGATCTCAGCATGAAACACCATTACGTCTCCCTGCTCGCCGTCGGCTTGAGCATGATCGCGCTGCTCAACGGTTGCGCCGGCGGGCCCGACTATCGTTCGCCGCCAACCGGCCCCAATGCGCCGCCGTCGTATTCCAATTCCAATACCGGCGTGATCGAAGAGATTGAAGTCAGCCATCAGGAAAGCAGCGGTGTTGGCGGTGCTGTCATCGGCGGCGTGGTAGGCGGGCTATTGGGTAACCAGATCGGCAGTGGTTCGGGCCGGACTGCGGCAACCGTCGCCGGCGCCGTAGGTGGCGGTGTGGTTGGCAATCAGGTGCAGAGAAATCACGGCGGACGCGAGGTCTACAACATCCGCGTGCGCATGAACGACGGCTCCATGCAAAGCTTCGCCCAGGACAGCACCGACAACTTGCGCGTCGGCGACCGGGTCCGCCTTGATGGCGGTCGCGTGTACCGATATTAATGACTGTAATTACTGTGCCGGATAAAGTCCGCCCAGCACGCGCAGGCCGCGTGCGCCGGTGACCGCCGGCAGGTTGCCCGGCAAGCGCAGGCAGAAGCGTTGCGCCAGCCAGGCGAATGCCAGTGCTTCCACGTGGTTGGGCGCAATGCCCAGCGTTTCGGTGGACAGCACCGGGATGGCGCGTCCTGCGCCGGCCGATAAAGTCTCTTCCAGTAATCTCAACAGATAGGCGTTGTAAGCGCCGCCGCCGCATACGTACACGGCGCCGGTCTGCGGCGCATGCCTGAGGATTGCATCGGCGATGGTGCCGGCGGTGAAGGCGGTCAGCGTCGCCTGCACGTCGGCAGGCGACAGATGCACATGGGCCGGGGCGGCCAGTTGCGCATCCAGCCATTCGATATGGAACAGGTCGCGCCCGGTGCTCTTGGGAGGCGGCAAGGCAAAATAGGCTTCGTTGCGCAAGGCCGCCAGCAAGGCTGCATCGGGTTTGCCGGACGCGCCCCAGGCGCCGTCGGCGTCGTAGCTCCGGCCTTGATGGCGCGCGATCCAGGCATCCATCAACACATTGCCCGGGCCGGTGTCGAAGCCGGAGGTCGCTTCCTGCGTGCCGGCCGGCAGGATGCTGATGTTGCTGATGCCGCCGATGTTGACCGCCACGCGCGCCTGTTCTTCGTTGCCGAACACCGCCTGATGGAAGGCCGGCACCAGCGGTGCGCCCTGGCCGCCGGCGGCGACGTCGCGGCTGCGGAAATCCGCAATCACGTCGATGCCGCACAACTCCGCCAGCAGCGAGGGATTATTGGTCTGGCGCGTGTAGCCCAGCTCAGGCCGGTGGCGGATGGTTTGACCATGGACGCCGACGGCGCGGATATAGGCTGCCGGGATGGCGCTCTTCTCCAGCAGCTCGGCCACACATTGCGCGTAGTACACGACCAGCTGATTGGCGGCCATGGCCTCACGCTGCAATTCGTTTTCGCCGCTGGCCTGCAGCGCCATCAGCGCTGCGCGCAAATCGTCGGGAAAAGGCACGTAAGCCGTCGCCAGTGTCGCCATCGCTGATCCGTCGGCCGGCAATGACGCCAGCACGCCATCGACGCCGTCCAGGCTGGTGCCGGACATCAGACCGATGTACAGGGAAGAGGAAGCGGAACGAGGGGGATCGAGATCGGCGGACATAAAAAAACCGGTGATGGGATCGCTGCATTTTACAGCGATTCCATCACCGGTTTTGTACGCTCGGCGCGCGTCGTCGTCCGGGCGTTTAGCGCGAAGCCAGCGTCACGTCCTTGCCGTCGGCAGGGCGCAGCAGCGACAGGCGGCGGTTCATGTCGGCCGACACGCCGCGGAAGCGCGCCAGTTGGTTGCCGCCCAGCGGTTGCGCGTTCGGCACGTCCACCGACAGCGGATTGCGCGGCACGTTGTTGACGCGGAATTCGTAGTGCAGATGCGGCCCGGTCGCCCAGCCGGTCATGCCGACGTAGCCGATCACTTCGCCCTGGGCAATCTTGTCGCCCTTGCGCAGGCCGGAGGCAAAGCGGCTCATGTGGCCGTAGGCGGTGGAATAACCGCTCCAGTGCTTGATCACGACGATGTTGCCGTAGCCGTTTTGCTGGCCGACGAAATCCACCACGCCGTCGCCGGACGCATGGATAGGCGTGCCGGTCGGTGCGGCGAAGTCGACGCCGGTGTGTTGCTTCCAGATGCCGAGGATGGGATGCACACGCATTGAGAAGCCCGACGAAATACGCGTAAAGGCCAGCGGCGACTTGAGAAAGGCTTTCTTCAGCGACTTGCCGTCGAAAGAGTAATAACCGCCGCCGATCTTGCTGCCCGGCTCATCGAACCAGACGGCCTGGTAGGTGTTGCCGGCGTTGGTGAATTCGCCTGCCAGCACGCGGCCGGTGCGTACCGGTTCGCCGTTGTTGTAGAAGGTCTCGTACACCACGTTGAAACGATCGCCGCGGCGCAGGTCCGACGCGAAGTTGATGTTGGTGGCGAACATGTCGACGATCTGCGTCGCGATGCTGTCGGGGATCTGGGCGTTGTCGGTGGCGGCGAACAGCGACGAGCGGATTTGGCCCGAACGCATTTCGACGCGGCGTTCCAGTACCGCAGGCGCAGTCGTTGCCTTGAACTTGTCGCCGTCGCGCGCGATCACCAGATTGTTGATCGGGCCGTCGCGGCCGTCGCTCAGGGTGGCGGTCAGTTGCTGCAGTTCGCCGTCTTCTGAGGTGCGCGCCATGACGCGCTTGCCGGCGCGCAACTGCATGACGGTGCGCGCCAGGGTATCGGATTTGATGAAGCTGGCGGCTTCGTCGTCATCGACGCCGAGACGGGTCAGCAAAGTTGCCAGGGTGTCGCCGGCGCGGACTTTTTCTTCGTTGACGTAAAAGTCGTTGCGTTCTTCCAGTTGCGCGATCTGTTGCTTCAGATCGGGCAGGGCCAGGTCCTTGGTGATGGGATGGACCGGCGCATCGGAGGTGTCAGGCTCGGCAGGCGCAAAGCCGGCGGCGCCGATGGTGAACGCGCCGAGGAACAGAGCGCCGGCGGAAAGAATCTTGGTCTTGCGGGAAGAACCGTGAAATTTCTCGTGGCAGTAGAGATGGGCGGTGCGGTACAGGGAGGCGGCGCGCGCGAATTTATCTTTAGGGAACATGCAATACGTTAAAATCTACCGTTTACGCCTGTTCCGAATTCTGTTGCAGGAAAAGCAATGAGAGAAGACGGATCATTCCGTTTGTTGTCTTGCCGATAATCAACAGGACACTCGACTCGTATTGCTGCTCAACTGCAGGCATCGTCAATGACTCCCCGATGACGCACGCTTTTACAGATTCTTGACAGGCGATGAATGCTAATTCTCTGCTGATTGCGCTTCTAGATGGCGTGCGGCAGAAAGACGAAAGCGCGATTATAGCAAAGCGTCAATCCGGTACTGTCCTACAAAAGTCTATTTTTTAGTTATATCAATGAACGCCGAACAGCCTACATCCAAAGCCCCCTTGCCTCTGTCCGATAAAGTCCTGGAGGCGCTCGCCGTCGCCAAGCGCGGCGTCGACGAGTTGCTCATCGAAAGCGAATTCGCGCAGAAACTGGCGCGCGCCGAACAAAGCGGCCAACCGCTGCGCATCAAGCTGGGCCTGGACCCGACCGCTCCCGACCTGCATCTGGGCCACACCGTGGTCTTGAACAAGATGCGCCAGTTGCAGGATCTCGGCCATACCGTGATCTTCCTGATCGGCGACTTCACCTCGATGATCGGCGACCCGTCCGGCCGCAATGCCACCCGTCCGCCGCTCACGCGCGAGCAGATCGAAACCAACGCCAAGACCTATTTCGCCCAGGCCAGCCTGGTGTTGGATGCGGCCAAAACCGAGATCCGTTACAACTCCGAATGGTGCGATCCGCTCGGCAGCCGCGGCATGATCCAGCTGGCCTCGCGCTACACCGTGGCGCGCATGATGGAGCGCGACGATTTCACCAAGCGCTTCAAGGAAGGCACGCCGATTTCGGTGCATGAATTCCTGTATCCGCTGATGCAGGGCTACGACTCAGTCGCGCTCAAGGCCGACCTGGAGCTGGGCGGCACCGACCAGAAGTTCAACCTGCTGGTCGGTCGCGAGCTGCAAAAGGATTTCGGCCAGGAACCGCAATGCATCCTGACCATGCCCCTGCTGGAAGGCCTGGACGGCGTCGAGAAGATGTCCAAGTCCAAGAACAATTACATCGGCATCACCGAACCGGCCAACACCATGTTCGCCAAGGTGATGAGCATTTCCGACGTGATGATGTGGCGTTACTACGAGCTGCTGTCGTTCCGTTCGATCGCCGACATCGCCGGCTTCAAGGCCGAAGTCGAAGGCGGCAAGAACCCGCGCGACGTCAAGGTGGCGCTGGCGCAGGAAATCGTCGCGCGTTTCCATTCGCAGCAAGCTGCCGAAGACGCGCTGGCCGATTTCGTCAACCGCTCCAAGGGCGGCATTCCGGACGACGTGCCGGAAGTCAGCCTGGCCGGCGCGCCGCTGGGTATCGGTCAGTTGCTCAAGCAGGCTAATCTGTGCGCTTCCACCTCGGAAGCCTTGCGCATGGTGGAGCAGGGCGGCGTGCGTATCGACGGCACGGTGATCAGCGACAAGGGCCTGAAGGTCGAGGCCGGCGTGTTCGTGGTGCAAGTCGGCAAGCGCAAATTTGCACGCGTCACCTTGTCTTAATAATTACCGCGCATGATCGGATTATTGCAACGAGTCAGCAAAGCTGATGTCGTAGTGGAAGGCGAGCAGATCGGCGCGATCGGCGCCGGCCTGATGGTACTGGTCTGCGCCGAACGCGGCGACACCGAGAAGGAAGCCGATCTCTTGCTCGGCAAGCTGCTGGCTTACCGCGTGTTCGCCGACGATGCCGGCAAGATGAACCGCAGTGTGACGGACGTGCAGGGCGGTCTGCTGCTGGTGCCGCAGTTCACACTGGCGGCCGATACGCGCTCCGGCACGCGGCCGTCATTCACACCGGCCGCCGCGCCGGAAGACGGCCGGCGGCTGTTCGACCACTTTGTCGCACAGGCGAAAGCCAGGCACGGCATGGTGCAGACGGGGCGCTTCGGCGCCGACATGCAGGTTTCGCTGACCAACAACGGTCCGGTTACATTCTGGCTGCAGGTGAAACCGGCAACTGCCTGACGATATTTCGCAGTATTCAATAGCAGGCTGATTTTCAAAGGAGAGCACACATGAAACTCTGGAGCGATTCTTTTCAAGACGGTGCGGCCATCCCGGGCGAATTCGCCTTTGCGGTGCCCGACGCCAAAAGCCACATAGCGTTGTCGTCCAACAAAAATCCGCACCTCGCATGGAGCGACGTGCCGTCCGGCGCCAAATCCTTGGTGCTGGTCGTGCATGACCCCGACGTGCCGTCGCGCGGCGACGACGTCAACCAGGAAGACAAGACCGTGCCGGCCGATCTGCCGCGCGTCGACTTCTTCCACTGGAGCCTGGTGGACATTCCGGCAGGCGTCGTCGAGCTGGCCGCCGGCCAATTCAGCAGCGCTGTCACCACACGCGGCAAGGCCGGTCCGGCGATTCCGGGCGATCCGCTGTCCGGCGCGCGCCACGGCCTCAACGATTACACCAGCTGGTTTGCCGGCGACGGCGACATGAGCGGCGATTACTTCGGCTACGACGGCCCTTGTCCGCCATGGAACGACGCCATCGTGCACCGCTATGTTTTCACGCTGTATGCGGTGGATCAGGAGCAACTGACAGTGACCGGAAAATTCACCGGCACCGACGTGCACAACGCCCTGCAAGGCCATGTGCTCGCCCAGGCCAGCATCACCGGCACCTACACACTGAACCCTGCATTAATCAAGTAAAGACCCATGCTCGACATCCTGCTGATCCGCCACGGCGAAACCGATTGGAACGTTGATAAACGCCTGCAAGGGCACATCGATATTCCTCTTAACGCCGAGGGGCAGCGGCAGGCCGCGGCGCTCGGGCGCGCGCTCGAAAACGAGCCGCTGGATGCGATCTACGCCAGCGACCTGCAGCGTGCGCGCGACACGGCGCAGGCGGTGGCGACGCGGCAAGGCAAGGCGGTGCAGATCGATCCGGCCTTGCGCGAGCGCTGCTACGGCGGCTTCGAGGGCTTGCAGCATCACGACATCCAGCAGCGTTATCCGGAAGATTTTGCCGCGTGGAAGTCGCGCGAACTCGATGCGCGCTATCCGGCCGGCGAACGCATCGCCGAAACCATGCGCGAATTCTCCGTGCGCGCGGTCGGCGCCGTCAGCGCCATCGCACGCCAGGTTGCTGCCGACGGCCACCGCAAGATCGCCATCGTCACCCATGGCGGCGTGCTGGAATGCATCTACCGCTGGGCCAGGCAGACCGGCTTTGCGCACGCACGCGATTTCGACATCTTCAACGCCAGCATCAACCGCCTGCAATGGGACGGCGAGCGCATCCACATCAAACAGTGGGCGGATATCGCCCATCTCACGCCGCAGGTGCTCGACGAAGTCGATCGCTGACGACGCGGTGCTCGTCTTGCGCCGGTTTCGCGGCAAAGCGTTCTGCGGCGCCGGATATGACGGAATATTGCTTATTGGATAATTCTCCGTCAGCATTGCGCTGCAAGACCGATTCTTGTTGGGGCGCAGGGCCAATCGCGCTAAAATAGCGCCCTTCCCCAGCAACCACACGCTCACGCGTCCAGAGATCCGTGAATATCGGCCCGCATTCCCTGCGCAATAAGGTTTTCGTCGCCCCCATGGCGGGTGTGACGGATCGTCCTTTCCGTCAACTGTGCAAGCAGTTGGGCGCGGGTTATGCCGTCTCGGAAATGGCGGCGTCGGATCCGCGCCTGTGGCAGAGCGAGAAGACTTCCCGCCGCACCAACCACGACGGCGAGATGGAGCCGAAAGCGGTGCAGATCGCCGGCGCCGATCCGGCTATGCTGGCCGACTGCGCCAAACACAACGTTGACCGCGGCGCGCAGATCATCGACATCAACATGGGCTGCCCGGTCAAGAAAGTCTGCAACAGCTGGTGCGGTTCGGCCCTGTTGCAAAACGAAAAGCTGGTCGGCCAGATTCTCGACGCGGTGGTGAAGGCGGTCGACGTGCCGGTGACCTTGAAATTCCGCACCGGCTGGAATCGCGAAAACAAGAACGCCCTGAGCATCGCCGCCATGGCCGAGCAGAGCGGCATCGCCATGCTGACGCTGCACGGCCGCACGCGCGCCGACGGTTACAGCGGCGAAGCCGAGTACGAGACCATCGCCGCCGTCAAGGCAGCAGTGAAAATTCCGGTGGTCGCCAACGGCGACATCACCACGCCCGAGCGCGCCAGGCACGTGCTGGCCGTGACCGGCGCCGATGCCGTCATGATCGGCCGCGCGGCGCAAGGGCGGCCGTGGATCTTCCGCGAGATCGACCACTTCCTGCGCACCGGCACGCATCTGCCGGCGCCGATGGTGGCCGAGGTACAAGAACTGATGCTGGAACATTTGCAGGCGCACTATGCGTTCTACGGCGAGTATCTCGGCGTGCGCACGGCGCGCAAGCACATCGGATGGTATGTCCGCGACCTGCCGGAAGGAGAAGAATTCCGGCAACGCATGAATCGCCTCGAAGACTGCCAGCTGCAGTGGAACGCGGTACGCGATTTCTTCGAATCGCAGGCGGCATATGGCGAGCGGTTACAATACGGGATTGCCGAACAGGCGCTTGCAGCTTAGCTGTGAGCGGGACTGAAGGTTATCGATTAACAGACTAAAAAGAATAGAAGCACTGAGTAATGAGTAAAGAAAGTATCGAGGATGTCGTCAGGAAGAGCCTTGACAAGTATTTCAAGGATCTGGGCGAGCAATTGCCATCCAATGTGTATGACATGGTTGTTTTGACGGTCGAGAAACCGATCTTCGAAGCAGTGATGGCGCGCGCCGACGGCAATCAGTCCCAGGCCGCAGAAATTCTCGGTATCAATCGCAATACCTTGCGCAAGAAGCTGCAGCAGCACGGCTTGTTGTAACCGCAGGCTGTAGTCGCGTACATGCAGCGCTTGCATGTATCACTTACATACGGCGGCGTCCCCTGATTGCAGACGCCGCCGGTCTCACCACCGGATTCCTTCATTTACCTTCATGCCATCATGATCAAACAAGCACTCATCTCCGTTTCCGACAAAGCCGGCGTGCTCGACTTTGCACGCGCGCTGTCCGCCATGGGCGTCAACATCCTGTCCACCGGCGGCACCGCCAAGCTGCTGGCCGACAACGGCGTCAAGGTGACTGAAGTCGCCGACTACACCGGTTTCCCGGAAATGCTGGACGGTCGCGTCAAGACGCTGCATCCGAAGGTGCACGGCGGCATCCTGGCGCGCCGCGATTTTCCCGAGCACGTTGCTGCGCTGGACAAGCACGGCATCCCGACCATCGACATGGTGGTGGTGAACCTGTATCCGTTCCAGCAAACCGTGGCCAAGCAAGAGTGCTCGCTGGAAGATGCGATCGAAAACATCGACATCGGCGGCCCGGCCATGCTGCGTTCGTCGGCCAAGAATCACAAGGACGTGGTCGTCATCTGCGACCCGACTGACTACGCCGGCGTGCTGGCTGATCTGCAGGCAAGCGGCGACCTGCCGTACGAGAAGCGCTTCGCGCTGGCCAAGAAAGTGTTCGCGCACACCGCGCAATACGACGGCGCCATCACCAATTATTTCACCTCGCTGGGCGAAGACAAGCAGCACACCACCCGCAGCGCCTACCCCGACACGCTGAACCTGCACTTCGAAAAAGTCCAGGACATGCGCTACGGCGAAAACCCGCATCAATCGGCGGCGTTCTACCGCGACATCAAGAAGAGCGACGGCGCGCTGGCCAACTACACCCAGTTGCAAGGCAAGGAACTGTCGTTCAACAACATCGCCGACGCGGATGCCGCGTGGGAATGCGTCAAGACCTTCGACGCTGCCGATACCGCAGCCTGCGTCATCATCAAGCATGCCAATCCATGCGGCGTGGCGGTTGGCGCCAATCCGCTGGAATCGTACAGCAAGGCCTTGCAGACCGATCCGACTTCCGCCTTCGGCGGCATCATCGCCTTCAACCGCGAACTCGACGGCGCAGCCGCCGAAGCGGTCGCCAAGCAATTCGTCGAAGTGCTGATCGCACCTTCCTTCAGCGCCGAAGCGAAAAAGATTTTCGCCGCCAAGCAAAACGTGCGTCTGCTAGAAATCCCCTTGGGCAATGGCTTGAATGCGTATGACTTCAAGCGCGTCGGCGGCGGCCTGCTGGTGCAATCGCCGGACGCCAAGAACGTGCTGCTGGCCGACGTCAAGGTCGTCAGCAAGAAGCAACCGACACCGCAACAATTGCAAGACCTGATGTTCGCCTGGCGCGTCGCCAAGTTCGTCAAGTCCAACGCCATCGTGTTCTGCGGCAACGGCATGACGCTGGGCGTCGGCGCCGGCCAGATGAGCCGCATCGACTCCGCCCGCATCGCGTCGATCAAGGCGCAGAACGCCGGCCTGACGCTGGCCGGTTCGGCGGTGGCGTCGGACGCTTTCTTCCCGTTCCGCGACGGTCTGGACGTGGTGGTGGATGCAGGCGCGACCTGCGTGATCCATCCGGGCGGCTCGATGCGCGATCAGGAAGTGATTGATGCTGCGGATGAGCGCGATGTGGTCATGTTGCTCACAGGTACACGCCACTTCCGTCATTAATCGCCTAAGCTTCATACGCAACAACGGATGCCGGGAATCGACGAGATCGTTTAGACTCTCTCCATGAAAATTCTCGGCATCGACCCCGGCTTGCGGACCACCGGTTTTGGCGTGATCCACAAGCAGGGCACCAAGCTCACCTATATCGCCTCCGGCACCATCAAGACGCCGGATGCCGATTTGCCGCAACGGCTCAAAGTCATTCTTTCCAGCGTCGGCGAAGTCATCAAGACTTACGCGCCCGACTGCGCAGCGATCGAAAAAGTCTTCGTCAACGTCAATCCGCAATCCACGCTGCTGCTCGGGCAAGCGCGCGGCGCGGCGATTTGCGCGCTGGTGAATGCCGATCTGCCGGTGGCGGAATACACCGCGCTGCAGGTCAAGCAGGCCGTGGCCGGGCACGGCAAGGCGCAGAAACAGCAGGTGCAGGATATGGTGCAGCGCTTGCTGGCGCTGCCGGGTTTGCCCGGCACCGATGCTGCCGATGCGCTGGGTGTGGCGATCTGCCACGCGCATAGCGGCGAAGCCTTGAGCGCGCTCGGGGCGCTTGCGCCGGGATTGGCGAAGAAGGGACTGCGCGTGCGCGGCGGTCGCCTGATCGGCTAGTTTTTCCTGAAGAGTTTCAGTACGCGTTTCACCGCTTCCACCGCCAGCAACACCACGCCGCCGGCAATCACGCCGAACACCGCATCGATGACCGACGGCGTAATCGCCGACAACAAGCCGCCCACCGCAGGCACCGCCGCAAGCGGTGCACTCATGTCCGCAATCCAATGATGCACCGGCGGAATGCCATGCGTCAGGATGCCGCCGCCGACCATGAACATCGCCACCGTGCCGATGACGGTGAGGCTCTTCATCATGTAAGGCGCCGCGACCAGAATGGCGCGGCCGACGCGCTGCTTGAACTGGCCGAAGCCGCTTGCGCCGCCCGTGCGCAATAAATACAAACCGCCATCGTCGAGTTTCACGATGCCGGCCACCACGCCGTACACGCCGACAGTCATGATCAGCGCGATGCCGACCAGCACGATGATTTGCTGCTGCAAAGGCGCACCGGCGACGGTGCCGAGCGTGATGGCGATGATCTCTGCCGACAGCACGAAGTCGGTGCGGATCGCGCCCTTGATCTTGTCTTGCTCGCTGGAGGCGTCGTCGGTGTCGCCGGCCGCCGCTTCATGTTGCTCTTCCTCATGCGGCAGATATTGATGCGCCAGCTTCTCGAATCCTTCAAAGCACAGAAAGGCCCCGCCCAGCATCAGCAGCGGCGTCACCGCCCATGGCGCAAAGGCGCTGATGGCCAGTGCCGCCGGCACCAGAATCGCCTTGTTCTTCAGCGAGCCCACCGCCACCGCCCACACCACCGGCAGTTCGCGCTCGGCGTTCACGCCGGAGACCTGTTGGGCGTTGAGCGCCAGGTCGTCGCCCAGCACGCCGGCCGTCTTTTTGGCGGCGACCTTGGTCATCAGCGACACGTCGTCGAGGATGCTGGCGATGTCGTCGATCAATGCGAAAAAGCTGCTGCCGGCCATAAGGTCCTTTTTTTGCGGAAGAGAAATGCTGAGGGGAAACAGGGCAGACAATAGCCCAAGCGGGGGCGCTTAGGCAAATCTGGCAAACAAGTCTGGCAAATAAGTCAGACGAGCAATTCAGTGGCGACGGATACACTGTTTATCCGAACAGTACTGTATCATTCCAGCATTCTCATTCCACCATTCATCTTTTTGCCCAGCCATCATGATCGGTCGCCTCTCCGGAATCCTGCTTGAAAAAAATCCCCCGCAATTGCTGGTCGATTGCAACGGCGTCGGTTACGAAGTCGGCGTGCCCATGAGCACTTTCTACAATCTTCCCGGCCTGGGCGAGAAGGTCGTGCTGCTGACCCATCTGGCGATTCGCGAAGACGCGCACGTGCTGTTCGGCTTCGGCAGCGCCGAAGAGCGCAATACCTTCAAGGAGCTGATCAAGATTTCCGGCGTCGGCGCGCGCACCGCCTTGTCGATCTTGTCGGGCATGTCGGTCAGCGATCTGGCTCAGGCCGTGACCTTGCAGGAAGCCGGCCGCCTGACCAAGGTGCCCGGCATCGGCAAGAAAACCGCCGAACGCCTGCTGCTCGAACTCAAGGGCAAGCTCGGCGCCGATCTCGGCGCAGTCGGCGGCGTGGTGCATCACGACACGACTTCGGATATCCTCAACGCCTTGCTGGCGCTCGGCTATTCCGACAAGGAAGCGACGCTGGCGATCAAGCAGGTGCCGGCTGACGCGACCGTGTCGGAAGGCATCAAGCACGCCCTCAAGGCGCTGTCCAAAGCATAAATAGCACCTCATAGCCAACCATGAGCATCCAGACCGACGATTTCTCCGAACAGCGCATCATCGCCGCCACGCCGGCCTCGGCCAACGAGGAGGCGATCGAGCGCGCACTGCGCCCCAAGCAGCTGGATGAATATGTCGGCCAGGAAAAAGTCCGGGGCCAGCTGGAGATCTTCATCTCGGCGGCGCGCCAGCGCGGCGAAGCGCTCGACCACACGCTGCTGTTCGGTCCGCCGGGACTCGGCAAGACCACCATGGCGCACATCATCGCGCGCGAAATGGGCGTCAACCTGCGCCAGACTTCCGGCCCGGTGCTGGAGCGCGCCGGCGATCTGGCCGCCTTGCTGACCAATCTCGAAGCCAACGACGTCCTCTTCATCGATGAGATCCATCGGCTGTCGCCGGTGGTGGAAGAAATCCTTTACCCCGCGCTTGAGGACTATCAGATCGACATCATGATCGGCGAAGGCCCGGCCGCGCGCTCGGTGCGTCTCGACCTGCAACCGTTCACACTGGTTGGCGCCACCACGCGCGCCGGCATGCTGACCAATCCGCTGCGCGACCGTTTCGGCATCGTCGCGCGCCTGGAGTTTTATTCGCCGCCGGAACTGGCGCGCATCGTCACGCGCAGCGCCGGCTTGCTCAACGCTCCCATCGTCGAAGAAGGCGCGCTGGAAATCGCCAAGCGCAGCCGCGGCACTCCGCGCATCGCCAACCGCCTGTTGCGCCGCGTGCGCGATTACGCGGAAGTGAAGGGCGACGGCCGGATCACGCGGGCCATGGCCGATGCCGCACTGGTGATGCTGGATGTCGATCCGGTCGGCTTCGACCTGATGGACCGCAAGCTATTGGAAGCGGTGCTGTTCAAATTCAACGGCGGCCCGGTCGGTCTCGACAACCTGGCGGCCGCCATCGGCGAAGAGCGCGACACCATCGAAGACGTGCTCGAACCCTACCTGATCCAGCAAGGCTATCTGCAACGCACGCCGCGCGGCCGGGTGGCCACGCCGCTGGCCTACACGCATTTCGGCGTGACCGCGCCGCGCACCGGTCCCAATGGCGATCTCTGGGCCGGTTGAATGCCGGGTGGAAAAATTGTCCCGGACGTATCGCCGGTACACTAGTGACACTTTTGCTTGCGGCAACATTTTCCTGCCCAGCCACGAACTGACGCTGGCCTGACCAATTGACCACGGCTGCAAGTCTTATTGCTTTCCGTGATGCGGTCCATCTCTTCACATTGTCAATTCATTGGAAATTTGCCAAGAATTTCACGCGATCTTCTTGTAATTTCTCTATTTTCACTTGTGCAAAAATTAATCGTCATCGACAATGGATAGCCAATCACTATCTTTGTGGGCAAGCCTCTCATGCTTATGTCGAGCCAAGCCAGCAGGTATGCGCATCAACTTCTCGATGCCCGTGCAAACACACGCCTGCTGCCGCTCCTGTCCTCCTCCGAACCGCTGTCCGTCGACGATGCCTACGACATCGCGCGCCGCGTGCTGGATACCCGCGTTGCTCAGGGAGAGCAGCCGATCGGTCGCAAGATCGGTTTTACCGTCCACAAAACCTGGGACAAATACGGCGTGACGGACGATGTGCGCATTCCGATCTGGGCGCATATCTACGACAGCACCGTTCGCTACGCCGACGACAATCACGGCAAGCAATGCCTGGCAGGCGCATTGCAACCGCGCATCGAACCGGAAATCGTCTTCAAGCTGGGCCAGGCGCCATCGCCGGACGCCACCATCGACGAGCTGGCCGAATGCATAGAATGGATGGCGCACGGCTTTGAGATCGTCGCCTGTCCCTTCGCCAACTGGGAATTCACCGTCGCCGATGCGATCGCCGCCTTCGGCCTGCACGGCACGCTCATCATCGGCGAGCCGCACGTGCTGTCGTCTTCCACCCGTCACAACCTGGCGCACATCCTGGCCGGCGCCAGCGTCTCGCTGTCGAGCAGCACCGACAATACCGGCGTCCTGCGCGCAGCAGGATTTTTCAACGATGAAGCCGATAGTCCCCTGCATGCGCTGTGGCATCTGCATCAGTTGCTGAAGACCCAACCGCAGTTTGCCCCGCTGGCGGCGGGCGAGATCATCACCACCGGCACCTGGACCGACGCTTACCCGATCGAAGCCGGGCAGACCTGGATCACGGCATTCTCCGGCGTTGCCTTGCCGGGATTGACGGTGTCGTTTGTCTGATTGCTTCGCTTCGTTTCAGCGCAGTACTTATCATCGGACCCGTTGCGGTCCGATGTTTTTTCGAGAGCCGATGTTGAGAGCCGATCATGCAAATCTGGGTTGATGCCGATGCCTGTCCGGGCGTGATCAAGGACATGCTGTTTCGCGTCGCCGAGCGCACGCATATCCAGGTCACGCTGGTGGCCAACAAGCTCTTGCGCGTGCCGCCGTCGCGCTTCATCAAGGCAGTCGTGGTGCCGGCCGGCTTCGACGTCGCCGACAAGGAGATCGTCAGGCTGACGCAGCCCGGCGACCTGATCATCACCGCCGATATTCCGCTCGCGGCAGAGGCCATAGCCAAGGGCGGCGCTGTGCTCAATCCGCGCGGCGAGATGTATTCCACCGACAATATCCAACAGCATCTGACCATGCGCAACTTCATGGAAGAACTGCGCAGCAGCGGCGTGGAAACCGGCGGGCCGGCGGCATTCAGCCAAAGCGACGGTCGTGCGTTTGCGCGGCAACTTGATCGTTATGTCGCCAAATACAAGCCTGCGCCCTGAGCAGTGCGTATCGTCTTGCAGCTCACTTTGCGGTAAAGACGCGCAGCGGCACCCACTTCTGCTGTTCCAATCCGTATAAGGTATAGCTGGGTTTGAGCAGCGCCCCGTTGGCATCGAACGCAATGGGGCCGGTGACGCCGTTGTATTTCATGTCGTGCAGCGTATCGATGAGCTTGCCCCGATCCAGAGAGTTGGCCTTTTTCGCTGCGGCGATCAGCAGATGCACGCTGTCATAGGCGTAGGCCGCAAACGGCAGCATCTCCGCGTTGAAACGCTCGGCATATTTCTTTTGAAGCGCCGCCATGCCGGGGCGTTTCTCCAGCGGCGTGCTGGGGACGATGGCCATCACGGTGCTGTCGATTTTCTCGACATTCTGCAGGAAATTGTCGGTCACGACGGTGCCTGTGATCAATAACTTTGTCGACATTTGGAAGCGTTGCAGGTTGCGGGCCAGGACGCCGCTCTGGATCACGCGTCCGCTGAAAAAAATCAGGTCCGGTTTGACTTGCTGGGCTTTTTGCAGCGGCGCATTGAAGTCCGACGTCTTGCCGTTGACGGACATCCGATACACGATCTCGCCGCCGGCTGCCTTGACGTGAGCGGACAGGTAATCCGCCATGCTGGTGCCGAGATAGGCCCCATCGTCCAGTATGAAAACGCGTCTGAGTTGCAGTTCCCTGACCAGATAGTCCGCCGCTACCGCCAGGCCGGCGTCGTCGCTGCCCAGGATCTGGAAGGCGGTTCTGTAGGATTTCTGCGTGAAGCGGCGGCTCCACGATGCCGGCGAAATTTGCACCAGCCCCGCCTCGTTGTAGATGGGGGCGGCAGTCACGGTGGCGTTGCTGGTCCAGTGGCCGACGACGCCGATCGCCTTGCTGTTGACGAAATAGCGCGCGATATATTCGGTGATGCGGGGATCGGCCTTGTCGTCCTGCTCCATCAATTCAAAGAACACCGATTGGCCGTTGATGCGCGGGCTGCTTTTGTTGACTTCCTCGATGGCGAGAATTGCGGCATTGCGTCCGCTTCTGGCATTGATTTCGCTGAGCGGTCCGGCAAAGCCGATCGGCACGATTCGCACCGGTTGTTCGACCAGACCGCCCTCTGCATGCGAGGCCGTCGGCAGGGCCGCCAGGGTCAGCACCAGCGCCACGTACACCATGCGCCGCGCAAAACAGCTATGCCACCTTTGCCGCATACGCCCCCCAAGACTGAAAGTCATACGTTTTGCGAAATGGGATGGCAGGGCAGCGCGAGGCTCCCGACGAACCTGGAAAGCAGATCCGGTCCCATGGACAGGCACTTATTGTTTATATGATTTCTAGCGACAGCGAATTTGATTATAGAACGAGAAAATAGCCGTGCTGAACAAAAATCTCGCACAAAAACAAAGGCGGCCGCAGCCGCCTTGTCGTTCGGAAATACGGATGCCGCAGGCCTATTCTTCGCGCACCCAGGTTTGCGTGCGGCCCAGCATCGGCATGCCGATGTAGCCGCGCACGTTGAGCTTCTTGCCGTCTTCGATCACAGTCAGCTTGCTCTTGTACAACTTGCCGTTGGCGGGATCGAGGATCTGGCCGCCGTTGTATTCCTCGCCGTCTTTCTTCAGGCCCGAGAGGATGGTCATGCCGATGACAGGCTGGTCTTTCAGCGCGCCTTCGCACTTTACGCACTTGGGATTCTGATCTTCTTCCGCCGGGCGGAACAGCTTCTCAATCTTGCCGGTGAGCTCGCCGTCGCTCTCGGTAATGCGGATCAGCGCCTTGGGTTTGCCGGTGGCGTCGTCGATGTTCTTCCACAGCCCCACGGGCGAACCGTCGGCCCAGGCGCTTGCGGGTGTCAGGATGCTCAGTGCGCTCAGGGCCAGCAGGGCGCTGCTCAGGATGATGCGAGTTTTCATGATGTCTCCGTCCAGGATGGGTTGATAAAAGCACGGTTGTTCTAATTTTATTCAGCTAGTGTAGTCAAGCCGGCGGCGTCCGGCAAGGATTAAAACGGAGATCGGCCCGTGATACCGGCGAGGCAATAAAAAAGCCGCCGTCCTGTGCAGGGCGGCGGCTTGTCGGAAGCGTAACGAACAGGCTTATTTCAGCTTGGTCAGTTGCTCTTCCAGTTTTGCCAGTGTTGCGGTGAAGTTGGCGAGACGTTCTTTTTCTTGCGCCACGACCGCTTCCGGCGCGCGCGCGACGAAGCTTTCGTTGGACAGCTTGGCGTTGGCCTTGACGATCTCGCCGCTGATGCGGGTGATCTCCTTGGTCATGCGTTCGCGTTCGGCGGCGATATCGACTTCCACTTTGAGCATCAGCTTCAGATCGCCGACGATGGCGACCGGCGCAGGCGACTCCGGCAGCTGCGTCACGACTTGCGTTTCGCTCAGCTTCACCAGCGATTGCAGATACGGCAGGAAGGAATTCACCGACTCCGCATTCGCGGTCTCGATGATCAGCGGCACGCGCAGCGCCGGCGACAACTGCATCTCGCCGCGCAGATTGCGGCAAGCATCAGTCAGCGTCTTCAACTGTGTCATCCAGGCTTCGGCTTCGGCGTCGATCTTTTCCAGATCGGCTTGCGGATAAGGCTGGCGCATGATCGAGTCGCCGGCCGGGTCGAGCTTCTTGTCGGTCAGCGGCGCAACGCTTTGCCACAGCGCTTCCGTGACGAACGGCAGCACCGGATGCGCCAGGCGCAGCACCGCTTCCAGCACGCGCAGCAGGGTGCGGCGGGTGGCGCGCTGCTGCGCGTCGTTGCCGGTCTGCACCTGCACCTTGGCGACTTCCAGATACCAGTCGCAGTATTCATCCCAGACGAACTTGTAGATGGCCGAGGCGATGTTGTCGAAACGGTAGTCGGCAAAGCCTTTTTCCACTTCCGCTTCGGCGCGCTGCAGCAGCGACACGATCCAGCGGTCGGCTTGCGAGAATTGCAGCTTTTCCTTGTTGCACTCTCCCTTGACGTGACCGTCGAAACCGCAGTCGTGGCCTTCGGTATTCATCAGCACGAAGCGGGTGGCGTTCCACAGCTTGTTGCAGAAGTTGCGATAGCCTTCGCAGCGGCCCAGGTCGAAATTGATGTTGCGACCCAGCGTCGCCAGCGAGGCGAACGTGAAGCGCAGCGCATCGGTGCCGAAGGCCGGGATGCCGTCCGCGAATTCCTTGCGGGTTGCCTTTTCGATGCTGGCGGCCTGCTTCGGATTCATCAGGCCGACGGTACGCTTGGCGACCAGTTCATCCACGCCGATGCCGTCGATCAGGTCGATCGGGTCGAGCGTGTTGCCCTTGGACTTGGACATCTTCTGGCCGCTGGCGTCGCGCACCAGGCCGTGCACGTAGACGGTGTTGAACGGCACCTGGCCGGTGAAATGCGTGGTCATCATGACCATGCGCGCCACCCAGAAGAAGATGATGTCGAAACCGGTGACCAGCACCGACGACGGCAGGAACAGTTTGTAGTCCGGTGTTTCTTCCGGCCAGCCCAGCGTCGAGAACGGCACCAGCGCCGACGAGAACCAGGTGTCCAGCACGTCGTTGTCGCGCGTCACGGTCTTGCCGCCGGCTTGCGCCTTGGCCTCTTCTTCGGAGCGTGCAACGTAGATCTTGCCGTCTTCGTCGTACCACGCCGGGATTTGATGGCCCCACCACAGCTGGCGCGAGATACACCAGTCCTGGATGTTGTTGAGCCACTGGTTGTAGGTGTTGTTCCAGTTTTCCGGAATCAGCTTGATCTCGCCGTTGGCGACTTTCTCCAGCGCCACTTCGGCGATCGACTTGCCGGGGAAGTAGGTGCCTTCCGGCGCCGGCTTGCTCATTGCGACGAACCATTGGTCGGTCAGCATCGGCTCGATCACGACGCCGGTGCGGTCGCCGCGCGGCACCATCAGCTTGTGCGGCTTGACCAGTTCCAGCAGGCCTTGCGCATCGAGGTCGGCGACGATCTGCTTGCGCGCGTCGAAGCGGTCCAGGCCCTGGTACTTGGCCGGGCCGTTTTCATTGACCTTGGCGTCCAGCGTGAAGATGCTGATCTTGTCCAGGTTGTGGCGTGCGCCGACGGCATAGTCGTTGAAGTCGTGCGCAGGCGTGATCTTCACGCAGCCGGTGCCGAATTCCTTGTCGACATATTCGTCCTTGATGATCGGGATTTCGCGATCGGTCAGCGGCAGCTTGAGCATCTTGCCGACCAGGTGCGCATAGCGCTCGTCGGTCGGATCGACCGCTACAGCGACGTCGCCCAGCAGCGTCTCGGGACGCGTGGTCGCGACCGTGATGTGACCGCTGCCGTCCGCCAGCTGATAGTGGATGTGCCACATCGAACCGTCTTCTTCTTCCGACACCACTTCGAGGTCGGACACGGCCGTACCCAGCACCGGATCCCAGTTCACCAGGCGCTTGCCGCGATAGATCAGGCCCTGCTCGAACAGGCGCACGAACACTTCCGTGACCGCGTTCGACATCTTCGGATCCATCGTGAAATATTCGCGATCCCAGTCGGTCGAGGCGCCCATGCGGCGCATCTGGCCGGTGATGGTGGAGCCGGATTTTTCCTTCCACTCCCATACTTTCTCGATGAACTTCTCGCGGCCCAGGTCATGGCGCGAAATCTTTTGCGCATCAAGCTGGCGCTCGACCACGATCTGCGTGGCGATGCCGGCGTGGTCGGTGCCCGGGATCCAGGCAGTATTGAAACCGCGCATGCGATGGTAGCGGGTCAGGCCGTCCATGATGGTCTGATTGAAGGCGTGGCCCATGTGCAGCGTGCCGGTTACATTCGGCGGCGGCAGCTGGATGCTGAACGACGGCTTTTCCGGCGCAGTGGTGGCGGCGAAATACCCGCGCTTTTCCCACTCCTCGCGCCAGAATTTTTCGATATCGGCAGGCTCGAACGACTTGGCTAATTCCATGATTTGACGTGTGTTTTTGCGAAACCGTCCATTATAAAGGAGTCGCCGCCGAAACAGGCTTTCGGACCGGAATTGAAGGGATATATAGCTTCTTTGCTAAGCGTCGGAATATGCCGATTGCCATGTCGTTTTGCAGATTTTGAGTTAATATCTGACCTGACTGGTCAGATTAAGAGGTTTCACATGCGCACATGGCAAATTCAAGAGGCCAAGGCTCACTTCTCCGAACTCGTTCGCGACACCGAAAGCGAGGGTCCACAAGAAATCACCTGGCACGGCCGCGCCGTGGCCGTGGTGCTGTCCAAAACCGAATATGAGCGGCTCAGCGGCGCCGGGCAATCACTGGTCGAATTCATGCGACGCTCACCTCTCTTTGACACCGACGACGTGGAGTTGACCCGCAACGACAGCTTGACTCGCGAGGTGGAGTTTTGAGTTATCTGATCGATACCAATGCCCTGTCGGAATTACGCCGCCGCGAGCCTGACGCCAGGGTAGTGCAATGGTTTTCCGAGCGTCCGGCGGGCACTTTGTATCTGAGCGTGTTGACCTTGGGGGAGTTACGCAAGGGTATCGATGCTTTGGCGCACAGCCAGCGCAAACTGGCCTTGCTCGATTGGCTGGAAACTGAATTGCCGATGTTCTTTGCCGGTCGCATTCTCCCAGTCGATCTGGTCGTTGCTGATCGTTGGGGACGTTTGCAGGCGCAGGCCGGCAGACCCTTGCCGGCCATTGATAGCCTGCTGGCCGCCACCGCGCTGACGCATGGACTGACGCTGATCACCCGCAATCTGCGGGATTTTCAGCATCCGGATCTGCAAGTGCTGGATCCCTGGACGGGATGATGTGCCGGTTGTCAGTCTCAGGCGGTCTTGCTGGCACGCTTGGATTTGGTTTTGGGTGCGGCCTCACGCTCAGCCGCCAGACGTTTTAACAATTCGCTGGCCGGTTCATCAGCCGGATCTTGCGGCACCAGCTCGCCACGAAAGGCTTTGGCCAGCAGCGCAGGTGTGAGTTTGTCGACTGCCGTTTGTGCGGTGGCAAGACGTGCTTCGATGCGGTCTGCGAAGGCGAAGAGGGTTTCTACGCGGCGGATGATTTCGGTTTGTTCTAGTATTGGCGGCAAATTTAGAGGTAACCCTTTAACTTCGCCGGAATTAATATTGTTGACGCCGCTTGTTGATTTGCTCGTTGCCTCTATCACGGCCCTCAATTCCGGGCTGGCCATAGTAAGAGCGACGTATGCAGGAAGAGCTAGCTCAGTGGACACTCTAAGCCGCATCAGATAACCAGCAAATAGCAGGCCTTCTTCTTTTTTGGTTACCAAACAAGTTTTACCGACTAAGTCAGCACTTCCATTAGAGCGAATCAGAAGTAAATCACCTATTTCAAGTCGAAGCCCATCGATTTCGCTGGCCGTGAATTCAGCACGTTTTATATCGGCAAGATCAATCTTTCCTTTGTCTCCTATATTAGGAATGCGAAGGACAACATGACCGTCCTCTGAATAACTGCATTTTTTTGACGTTCCATAGCGTAAATCATAGGTCACATCGCCTAATGTCATTTTGCGCCAACTAATAGGTAGTTCTCCATTTTCTTGAGTACGCTTGCTGTCAATATTTTGAGTCAACTGCAGTTCTATATCAACGAACGAGATGGTCCTCCAATTGGCAGTTAGTCGTCCATTTATTGCAGAGGTCAGAACAGATTGTCGAAAACGTTTCAGTAAGGGGGCGGCACGAGCAAGGCGATCGCGGCAAGCGTTTACTCTTGCCAGAGTGCTGTCAAGTTTGGCTGCGATACGTTGTTGCTCTGCAAGTGGTGGCAATGGATAGGGCCATTCTTTAATCACATTCTGAGAAATGTTTGGCTGCGCCCCACCTTTTCCCGCCTCAATAAAGGCTTCTTTCTGAGAGCGCAAATAGTGAAATAGAAAGTCGGTAGTCGTTACCAATAAATATGGATTGCCGACGCCACAAGCCTGATTAGTCGCGGCATCAATACCTAAAATGCTTACTTTGCCAATCGTTGCGCCATACATTGCCAAGGCAACGGATCCTTTTGAGAAGAGCTTGGCACTGGAATTTTCCATTCCAGAGAGAGTGAGCATTTCTGCTGTTTTGGAAACATATTTCGGGCCAAGTTCTCCAGTCTTTATCCAAGGAATCGTACCGCCGTAAAAGCTAGGTGTCGATCTACTAGGAGTGCCGCCCGAGCCCCATTTTGCTACTGTTCCAAGTTTAGTCGTTGCCCAGCCGCGTGGAAGGCTGTTCATGCAACGTCCTCTTCTTCGTTTAGCTCCATCAGCAAAGCATCTAATTCATCTAATACTTCCGTCAGTTCGCTCATTACCTCACGTGCCAGCACATCTGGCTCTGGCAAATCAGCTGCATCTTCAACGTTGTCATCCTTTAACCAGCTGATTCTGAGATCATCTTCTCGTTCACGTATCCACTCACGAGTGAAGACGCGCCATCGACTCGTTTCACCTTGATCTTTGCGGCGGCTGCCGCCATCGGCCTTCTCACCGTATAGAGCTTCGAACTCAGAGAAGTGGTTGCGAGTAAACGGGGTGCGTTTGCCAAACTTGGGCATGTTCGCACGCAAGTCATACACCCAGACGTGCTTGGTGCTGTCGGTAGCTGAGTCACTAACCTTGCTAAAAAACAGCACATTGGTTTTGACGCCTTGAGCATAAAAAATACCAGTAGGCAGGCGCAGGATGGTATGCAGGTTGCACTTGTTCATCAGGTCACGACGGACATCGGCACCGACACCGCCTTCAAACAACACGTTATCCGGCAGCACAACGGCGGCGCGACCGCCATCCTTGAGGTGGCGCACAATATGTTGCATAAAGGCCAGTTGTTTGTTGCTAGTGCTATAGGTCAGGTCATCGCGCGTGGGGCCGCCACCACCTTTGGCGGTGCCGAACGGAGGGTTACTGAGCATGATCTGGGCTTTGGGCAGGCCGCTGCCGGCGCTACCCAGGGTATTGCCCAGATGGACGACGCCGTCGACATCACCTTCCATGCCATGCAGGAGGCAATTCATCAAGGCCAGTCGGCGCGTGTCGGAAACCAGCTCCATGCCGAGATAGGCTTCTTTGCGCTGGAAGGCGCGTTGCTTTTCAGAGAGGTCGATCAGATCGTCAGTATTGCTCTTGATATAGGCATCAGCCGCGATCAGAAAGCCGGCCGTGCCGGCCGCCGGGTCTTGAATGGTCTCGCCCGGTTGTGGCTTGATAAGGGCGACGATGCTGTCAATTAGTGGCCGCGGCGTGAAATATTGTCCGGCGCCGGACTTGGTTTCGCTGGCATTCTTCTCCAGCAAACCTTCGTACAGATCGCCAAGGCCGTCCCTCTTGGCGGAGAACCAATCGATGCCATCAAGCGCTTTGATCAATTGCTCCAGATGACGTGGTTCGCGCAGGCGCGTTTGCGCGTCGGCATAAATGGCGGAGATCAGCGGATCTTGTTCCAGTCCCAGTTGGAGCAGGGTCTTGCGATAGTGATTGAGCAGATTCACACCGGATAACTTGGTGAGCCCGCTCCAGCGAGCGTATTCCGGCAATTTATGCGCCATCAGCACGCCGCTGGAGGTATTTTCGTGTTCCATCTTGATGAACAGCAGGAGCACTAGTTCTGTGACGTAGTCGCTGTAGTTGATGCCGTCATCGCGCAAAACGTCGCACAAGCCCCATAGCTTTTGGACGATGTCGTTGTTGTTCATGGTAAATCCTTGTCAGCACCGACTGTCGCTTGTGGATTGTCGGTAAAAAGAAAGCGGCCGTCAGGCCGCAGAGTGGCGCATATTGTAAGGCATGTGCGCTGCGTCTGATCAGGCGGCGACAGGCCACAAGCCGTCAACCAGCTTGTCCAGCACGGGCTGCAATTGCTGATCCAGCAGTTTGTCCAGCGCTCTAGCGCCGCCACTTTCGCGGAAGGCTTCATTGAGGTCATCTTGTTCCAGCACGACCTTGTCCTTAAGAATTTTTGCCAGCCGCTCCAGCCAGCGACGTTGTACAGAAGTCCAGTTTTGCATGGTGTAAATGTTTTGCATCGCGTTGTCTACGCGCTGGCCAAAAGGGATCAGCGCTTCTCCCAACGCTGCCTGACGGATATAGCCGATGATGCTGGCGGCAATCTCTTGATTGGTGCTGTTGCGCCAGGCGGTTTTGAGCGTGCTTTCACTGAACTTGTTGTTGTCCAGCAGTTGGCGGACTTCCTTCAACTGTGCGCGAGTGAGATCGCGCGGGCGATTGATCACTACCGCCAGTGCCGCGTTCTGATTGAGTTGTGTACGAATGAAGAGACGGAAGCTGTCAAGATAGTCGGCCGGCTTGTGATAGTCGCCGTAGCTTTGTTCTCTGACCAGCAGTTCGTCATGATGATGCGAAATCAATGGGCGGTAGTCGGTGCCGGCTCGCTGACGAATCTGATCCAACTGAGGCAGCAATTGGCTGTGTTGCCGTAAGAACGCGATGGCGCCTTGTGGTCCGAGCTGATGCAGGTGTTGATGCAGCAGTGCCGGCGCTACGCCCCATTGCTGTTGCAGTTCATCCAATTGTTGTCGCAGTTGAGGATCATGTTGTGCTTTGTTGTCGGCCTTGCGCAGCACCCGCATGACTTTCTGGCAAATCTGCGCCAGCAGATCGTCGGCATGTACGCTGCCGTCTCTGCCGCCCGGCAGTTGTTGGCTCTGTGGGTGGTGCAATTCGCCGATCAATTGATCGAGTGTGACATTTGGATCTTTGACCAGCGGTTGCATGGTGTTGACATCTTGCAGCGTGGCGTACAAGTCAACCGGATCGTAGATGTGGAAGATGGTTTTGCCGATGTCGTCGCAGCGGCGAGTGGCGCGGCCGATCATCTGTTCGTACAGAATCCGCGAACGGACCCTGCGCATGAACACCAGATGGCAGATACGCGGGACATCAATGCCGGTGGTAAGCAGATCGACGGTAATGGCGACGCTCGGGAAGCGCTCATTCTTGAAATTGCGGATCAACTGGCTGGGTCTGTCCGATTGGCCGGTGATCTTTTGCACTGCGGCAGCATTGTAGTCATCTCCATAGAGCGCTTTGAACTGATCTTCAAGCAGACGTTTGACCATGTCGGCGTGCTTGTCGGTCGCACAAAAAATAAGCGTCTTCTCTTCTCCCAAGGGATCGATCTCTTTGGCCAATTGTTCGCAGATGACTTTGTTGAAGTCTTCGTTGATAACGCGTCGATTGAAGCCTTCTATGTCGAAAGAAATATCGTCGGCAAGAACCTCGTTTTCGATTTCTCCGGTGTCGATGTTGATGACTTCAACTTCGCTTCCTTTGTCGAAGCTGATGCCGTTTTGCGCAAGCAACGTGGTGTAGCGAATCGGAGGCTCGTGATCGATCAGCCAGTCATCTGCCACGGCTTCTCGATAGCTATAGGTGTAGACAGGCTTGCCGAATATTTCGGCGGTGTGTTTGGCAGGAGTTGCCGTCAAGCCGATACGTACGGCATCAAAGTAGTCCAATACTTGCCGGTAACGTGAAAGGTATTGCGTCTGATCGCGCAGGGCTTGTTCGCCCTCTGTCATTTCCTGGTCCAGGGTGTAGCCGCGGTGGGCTTCGTCGACGATGATGCAGTCGTATTCACCGACTCCGGGAGGACTGTCATTGGCCAGTACGCGACTCACCATGGCTTGTACGGTGGCGACATGGACACGAGTTTCTGCTTCGGCTGCCATATCACCGAGCTCTGCGATGTTGTAGTGCTTGGATAGAGGCAGATTTTGTTCCAATACGGCGTCATTGAAGGCGCCAATGGCTTGTTCGCCTAGTGCAGTCCGGTCTACCAGGAACAGGATGCGACGAAAACGCTCTGCCTTCAGGAAGCGGTAAATCAATCCAATGATGGTGCGAGTTTTTCCGGTTCCGGTGGCCATGGCCAACAAGACATTGCGTTGGTTGTGCGCCAGCGCTTGTTCGACGGCATGGATAGCAGTTTGCTGGTAGTCGCGCAGCCGCAAGTAAGCGAATCCTTCCATGCTGAGTGCTGCTTCGGCGGCTTCCCGGCTGCGTGTAAGCAGATCACTCAATTCGTCCGGTCGGTGAAAATCCACCAGCGCTCTGGACAGATTGGCGGTATGGCGTACATCGCGAAACCAGGTGCCGCTTTGTTCTGCCAATTGCTTGAAATAAGGTCTGCCATTGCATGAATAAACAAAGGGGACGTGGAAGTTACCTTGCTGGCCGTCTGGCCAAGGTCCACTCCGTCCTTCTTGCTGCCAGGCGCTGACGGCATCAGTTGTGAACTGGATCGCACGAGAATATCGTTCGGCTTGCGGGATTTTGTCCGCGACGCTGGTGTTTTGCTTCTTGGCTTCCACCACTGCAATCGGTATCAAACCGAGAAACAGAACATAATCTGCGCGTTGTTTATTGGCGCATGGCCATTCAGAAATAGCTTTGTTCTTTCCGTGTTCCGGCCTTGCGCCCGCAGCATAGGTGAGCAATTCGCTATCCGCCTCCCATCCGGCAGCCTCCAATTGCTGGTCAATGATGATGCGAGTGAGCTCTTCACTAAGGACTAATTGCTTGCTGGCTGCGTCGGTTTGTTGACGTGCAGCTTGAGTCGTAGCCTTGTCTTGTTGCGTTTGGTAGATCGCCAACTGCCGGTCGAAATTTGCTTTGGCTTCGGCAAGTGCTTGTTCGTGTTCCAGTGCCAACTCTTCATAAACCTGAGCGTCGGCAGACATCTGCTGTGCGAGTACTGCGTATTGCTCTTTCTCTTCTGATAATAAATTGCTCAGTTGGACATTCTGGCTAAGAGCTTGCTTGGTTTCGCCTAATTCCGCTTGCAGTTGGGCGATACGTTGCTGCAATTCCGTTAGTTCATGACTGGGATCTGTCGGCGCAATAAAAGGCCCCGGTTTGAACAATGCTCCTTGTTCGCCGAATGACTGGTGATACCAAACAGCAATGGTGCGTGCGACTCGCAATCCGTCCAAAGCGTCTTTATGTCGTGTGCGGAATTGATGTGTCGCCTTGTTTCCTTCGATGCGGAGCGTGTGAAACAGGCTAAGAATTTGCGGATCAAGCGATAACTCTCGCTTTAGTTGATTGAGCAGGTCATTCTGTTTGGTATGGTCGGCAACGGTAATGCCCACGCGGCTGGCCAATTCCTGGGCCATGGCTTCGCCCAGTTGGCGAAGCTTGACCAGTGTTGTGTTGGGATCGCCTGTAAAAGCTTTTTCCGCAGCTGTCGCCAGTTCGAGAAACAAAGCAGAATGCTCTGCGAAAAAGGAAAAATTGTCTGAGCTCACGGCGCGGATTCCCCAGTTGAATTGCCTGCGTATGCGGCGATTCCTATGATTTTGATTCTAAGATTATAGCCAGATCTCGATTATTTTATTGATTGAATGCAACTGCTCTTCCGGACACTAGCGGGGTACCTGCCGCTATTTTTGTATCAGATCCTTTCGATAGAGGTTGTTGCGCGACTTGTTTTTTGGAGTAGAATCCGGCCCACGACGTTTGAAACCGAACGTAGTAAGAGAAACAAAATGCTAGGGGTCCTGAATGCCAGCGAACGCAAGTTCGGCAAACGGGTGAGAAATACCCTTGAACCTGATCTGGGTAATGCCAGCGAAGGGAAGCGCCGGAACTACCGTATTGCATCTTCAACACGCAACAGGTCCCTTTCCGAATCCTCCTTTGCTGGCTCCAAGCCAAGTAATTTCAAGCAAAGGAGCCAAAATGAACGCCAATCCGAAATTCCTCTCCGCTACCGCCACGGTAGACGAAGCGGCCGTCCAGCCTTTACCGAATTCCCGCAAGATCTATGTCACCGGTTCGCGCCCTGATATCCGCGTGCCGATGCGCGAGATCAGCCAGTCCGATACGCCGGCCATGTTCGGCTCGGAAAAGAATCCGCCGATCTACGTCTACGACACCTCCGGTCCGTACACCGATCCGGACGCCAAGATCGACATCCGCAACGGTCTGGAGACGCCGCGCTTGCCGTGGATCCTGGAGCGCGACGACACCGAAGAACTCGACGGTCCGACGTCCGAATACGGCCAGCAGCGCCTCAACGATCCGGCGCTGGCCGAGCTGCGTTTCAACCTGCATCGCAAGCCGCGCCGCGCCAAGGCCGGCGGTAACCTCAGTGGCAACGTCACGCAGATGCATTACGCGCGCAAAGGCATCATCACGCCTGAGATGGAATACATCGCCATCCGAGAAAACCTGCGCCGCCAGGAATACCTGGAGCAACTGAAAGCCTCCGGCCCGATGGGCAACAAGCTGGCCGACCTGATGGGCCGCCAGCATCCGGGCCAATCCTTCGGCGCCTCGATCCCCGCCATGATCACGCCGGAATTCGTGCGCGACGAAGTCGCCCGCGGCCGCGCCATCATCCCCGCCAACATCAATCACCCGGAAGTCGAACCGATGATCATCGGCCGCAACTTCCTGGTGAAGATCAACGCCAACATCGGCAACTCGGCCGTGACCTCGTCCATCGGCGAAGAAGTCGAAAAGATGACCTGGGCCATCCGCTGGGGCGGCGACAACGTCATGGACCTGTCGACCGGCAAGAACATCCACGAAACGCGCGAGTGGATCATCCGCAATTCGCCGGTGCCAATCGGCACCGTGCCGATTTACCAGGCGCTGGAAAAGGTCAACGGCAAGGCCGAAGACCTGACCTGGGAAATCTTTCGCGACACGCTGATCGAGCAGGCCGAGCAGGGCGTCGACTACTTTACCATCCACGCCGGCGTGCGCCTGCAATACGTGCCGCTGACCGCCAAGCGCATGACGGGCATCGTCTCGCGCGGTGGTTCCATCATGGCGAAATGGTGCCTGGCGCATCACAAAGAGTCTTTCTTGTATGAGCACTTCGAAGACATCTGCGACATCATGAAGGCCTACGACGTCAGCTTCAGCCTCGGCGACGGCTTGCGTCCCGGCTCGATCTACGACGCCAACGACGAAGCGCAACTGGGCGAACTGAAGACCCTGGGCGAACTGACGCAGATCGCCTGGAAGCATGATGTGCAGGTCATGATCGAAGGCCCCGGCCACGTGCCGATGCACCTGATCAAGGAAAACATGGACCTGCAACTGGAGCAGTGCCACGAAGCGCCGTTCTATACGCTGGGACCCTTGACCACCGACATTGCGCCGGGCTACGACCACATCACCTCCGGCATCGGCGCTGCGCAGATCGGCTGGTACGGCACCGCGATGCTGTGCTACGTCACGCCGAAGGAACATCTGGGCCTGCCGAACAAGGTCGACGTCAAAGACGGCATCATCACCTACAAGATCGCCGCGCACGCCGCCGATCTGGCCAAGGGCCATCCGGGCGCGCAGATCCGCGACAACGCCTTGTCGAAGGCGCGTTTCGAATTCCGCTGGGAAGACCAGTTCAACATCGGCCTCGATCCGGACAAGGCGCGCGAATTCCATGACGAAACCCTGCCCAAGGATTCGGCCAAGGTGGCGCATTTCTGCTCCATGTGCGGCCCGCATTTCTGCTCGATGAAGATCACGCAGGAGGTGCGCGATTACGCCGCCAAGGAAGGCATCTCGGAAATCGCCGCCTTGAAGCAGGGCATGGAAGTGAAGTCGGTGGAGTTCGTGAAGATGGGCGCCGAGATTTATTCCAAGACCTGATTGTTGCGGTGAATGCGATGCAGATTGAATTGAATGGGAAGCCGCATGCCATCGCCGACGGCGCCGATCTGGTGCAGCTGATTGCTGCGCTGGAGCTGACCGGGAAGGCGGTGGCGGTGGCGGTGAACCGGCAGGTGGTGCCGTCGCAGTTGTGGGCGGGGCGGGTGTTGGTTGAGGCGGATCGGGTGGATGTTGTTCGGGCGATTGGCGGAGGGTGATTCCTGCTCTCCGTCGCCTTGACTGAGGACACTTTGTGTTTTCTTCGGACTGGTTTGTTGCGGTAACTGAGGTTGTTCTTTCTTCGATCAAACTTGCCGGGTGCGGCCCGGCAGCCGC